>CANQKM010000035.1 GCA_947624485.1 uncultured Clostridia bacterium | reverse complement strand
CCATAATATCGTCCGCCATGTGTATCTCGGATTTTCCCGCCATAATCCCGACAAGCATATCATGCTGCAAGCCGTTTGCAAGCGTGTTCGTGTTAGCCCAGACACGCTCGGAAAAATGCTCGCCGCTCCATTTGGTGGAAAGTATGCGGTTTACACGGCTTTCGGGAAATTGCGCAAATGACGAGGATATTCCCATAGCCTTTTGAAGGTCAAATATCGTCCGCTCATATGCGGTTATCGGCAAAGAACGAAAAAAACTTTTATCCGCTTTGAGCTCGGTATTATACAGCTTAGCGCAGTTTTCGCGTATATTCTTCTCGACCTGCTCAAGCCTGCTTATTCGATAGGCATATGCCGGTGAGGAAATGACCGCCTCAAGCTCTTTGCGCTTTTCGGGGTCGGATATGCCGGATACCGCCGCTTTAAGCTGCTGCATCATAGTTTTACCCGGCGGATTTTTCATTAGCCGCAGCGCCTCCGCCTCGCTCAGGTCAAACGTCTTGCCGAAACTTTTTACGACCTTTCCCGCCTCATCGGACAGATATTTACCGGCATTGTAATAGGCTTTGCCTATTTTGTTGGCGGTTTTTTCCGCTTCTGCGGTGTAGTCTATCATGCGCTCGGCGCTGCGGCGCGCCCAGTATTCCTTACTCGGCATCGACATCTTCGGTATCCTCGGAATACGGTGCATTTGCAAATGCTGTCTGCTGTGCTTTCATATTATCTTCCTTTTCCGCACGCATAAGCTCGGCTGCCTTTTCGGGATCGTCAATAAACGGCAGCAAAGAATACAGCAGCACGGTCGGCACATAACCGCTAAGCATTTGAACTATTTGTGCGCGCTCTAATTCGTTTACCGGCAGAGAGCGGGAAAAAGTCACCGCAACGGCCGAAATATCCGCTTTCGGCTTTCCCATAACGGCAAGCGCCGCCGCAAAAAGCCGCAGGCGGTACTTTACGCCCTCGGCAAAATATCTCTCTTTTGTTTTGGTTATCTGCTCCAAACCGAGCAGTTTATATTTTATCGCCACGCCCGACGCATTTGATGCGAAATTCTCATCAGACATATCCGGCACGCCGGTTATCTTGTGAATGTCGGTCGCTATCGCGTTTTTAAGCACTTCTATCGAATTTTCGTCAAACTGCCGTATCAGATAGCTTGCGTCCGCGCCCTCGGCGGGAAGCTCAAGTACTCTTTGTTCTTTAAGCGCGTTAAAATTCTTTATCTTTTCGTCGTTATCGTCGCCAAACGTCGAGCCTTTGAGTACTAAAAAGGCGTCTACGAACTGCTCCTTGTCGTTCACGCGGTCGGATTGTAAAAGGTTATAAGCGTCCATCAAGCTGTCTACCTGCTCAAAATCGCTTTTTCTGCGTCCGTTATTGTAGATCTCAAACAGCGGCACCATGCCGAAACAATGCGGCTGTATATCCGCTTCCGGCAAAATCGGCATAAATCCGTCACTCAGCTCAAAAGAATAAACGAGTTTATCGGTGTAAGCGCTGCATTTGTATTTTTTTAATTTGCCGTTCTCGTCGAACACGGGAAAGTAATATACGCCGAAAACCGGCTTTTGCTCTACGGTGTCATCATACACTACAAACGTCGACAGCGGCGAAAGCCTGGCTAACTTTACCGCAGCGTTTCCGTTATCGTCCTCGCCTATATAATCAAGCTCGTAGGCTCTGCCGAACACCGCGGCGTCAAGCGCAAGGTCTATATCCTGCACCGAGCTTTCAGCTGCTTTTAATGCGTCGATAACGCCGCGCTCCGCTTCTTTCTCCGCGTTGTAGGCTACAGGGTTTCCCAGCAGATAGCCGGACGTAAAATTGGCGATATACGCCGCATGATTAGTAAGCAGCTTGTTATTGCTAAGCCCGTCGTCCTTTTTGGTCCGGCGCAGTATAGCCTGATCGCCGTCATAAATACGGTCGAGCCGTTTAAGCCTCGGCAGCTCGTCGGTCGAGTGACGCTTTATGTACTTGCATATGTCTGATATCTGTATCTCGTCCCCGCTTTTCTCGGTGGTAAATATCGGTGCTGTTATCATCAGTATATCCCTTCCTTTGAGCCTATTTTCACCTTGCGGTCTTGTATGAACCTTTCCATACCGTACCGCATAGCGTCCATCAGATGGTTAAAATCATCTATCGGCCGGTTTATTTTTCTGCCGGTCTTGCTGTCCTCAGCCCATGTATAATTACCTATTTCGGTAAGAAAATTTACACAGCGCGGGTGGATATATATCCTGTAATCCCGGATATAGTCTATTCCGTTGTTAATGCTGTCTTTGCCTTTACGGGCAGCCGTGACATGAGTAATGCCGAGCGTTCTAAGTCTATCTATCGACTTAGGCTCGGCACTGTCGGCTATTATGTTTTCTTTGGCGTAGCCTGCGGCTTTTATCGCCTGCGCTAACGCCTCGTTGCTCATCCCATACCCGTATATCTCGTCAAATACCCACATTGTTTTAGCCGCTTTATCGACTAAAGCACAAAACAGCGCGGTCGGGTCGTTAGTATACCCGAAATCCAGGCCGAACGCGCTGCGGATATTCGGCATAGCGCGGATATTGTCAATGTCGAACGGTTCTTCTTTCCAGTTTTCATAAATAAGTCCCTCCGATATGCCCCATTC
>CANQKM010000034.1 GCA_947624485.1 uncultured Clostridia bacterium | reverse complement strand
ACTTTTTATTCAACCTGTATAAAATTTTCAAAGTTCACAAATTTCTGCTTGACTTTTTATTTGCAGACTTTTCGAAATTATGGGGTCTGGTCGAAATCCTACCCCGATTTAGTATGCGCCCCGATAGGCATGGTTGATTTAATTTAAGATTTTAAGTGCTTTCAGTGGCTAAAATTAAGAAAAGCGTACTAAATGTAATATTTTCACGGTATTTAAGGATTGTTGTAGCCAATCGGAACACTTTTGTGAAAAGGGATACTGATTATTGCCACGTTCAATTCCATAAATCCTTTTCAACTCTTTAATAGATCTTCCAAGTTTTACAGTATTCGAATTCCCGATTGCCAAGTTTATGTTTCACAGCTTAATATGAGATTTATTATTACATTTCAACATAACTACAATTATGTTAAAATGTCGAACATGAATTAAAAAATAATGGTCTTAACCAGCAGAAGTCCTAAAAGCCAAGTAAAACAGGCACTTCTCAAACTCTCCATCGCATTTCTTATTAAATTTACCCTTTAATCTAAAGAATCCTTGAAAAGCGTTGTATCCAATATTATTCCCGCCGAATAAGTATGATATAAACCGAATAAAAATCCAATATGTCATCTAATTAGTGTTTTATCCAGTTTTAATATGTCCACTCCTTGTTAATAATAGTCAAAATCCTTTAAAATGAACATTTTTAGCACTGTGTAATGATCTTATAACGATTTTTACCGAACAACCTTAAAATGAGCATTTTTACTCATACAGCAGCAATCAAATATAATCCAGAGTCCTCATATTTCCTTGAAAAATCAATATTTATAAGCATTCTAACCAGTACTTAACCAAACCTGCCGAAATTAGATATCAATATTAGATATTCCCCATTTTTACGGAATCGCCATAGCGAAGATAAATCCCCGCCAAAACCATGATTTCTTCTAAAATCAATTATATAATGGGACATACCTTTTCTTTTTTAATACCATAATTTTATCGAAGTTTTTCCAATATTAAATCTATAATCTGACTCTGTGTGTATTCAGATGCTTTTATATGACCAATCGAATCATTTAACCCATCTAATTCGACATCTTCTAAATAGATAGGCAATAAATATTCTTTGTTTTCATGTAAAGCTCTATTTTGCGCATTCCTAAGTTCATGCCTTGTCCACACATTATTCTTATAGAAATTTGATATAAATGATACACAATATCTAGCATCTACTTTATATATATAAGCAAGATACTGATATAAATCCTTTCCCCACAATTTAGCAGTTTCAAATTTATCATAAAAAACCCTAACGCCTTTAACCTTTAATTCATTTGCTATTAAATCAACATATTCTCTATCTTCTCCTGCAAAAGATAATACTATATCATACTCAAATTTTATATCCGAATTTTCTCCTAAAGAATTTTGCCTAATTTTTATTCTATAAGAATTAGGCAAAATTTTTATTCTATTTAAATACATTTTAACCAACATATGAAAAAATTGCACTTGTTGTTCAAGATAAATTTTGTAATCATCAAATGATTTATTATCTTTTCGCTTAAAATTCACGCAATTCAATACATCGCTATCATTAATACCTAATTCTTTTAAATATATACGAATTGCTTTCTTAGCAAGATCTATTCCATTTATATCTTCCTGATCGTAAGATAAAATACTAAGTGTATGTAAAAAAAGCACCTCTTTTCCCAGATGATATGCTGCAGATTTAAGTTCTTTTTGGGGTTCGGAAAATTCATTTGATATTTTATCCATTATTTCTAAACATATATTGTCACAATTCAAAATAAACTCTATATGCATAGACGACATCATACTGTTAATTTTATCCATAAATAAATCCATTGAATCATCAAAAGACATTTTTTGATAATGCTCATTATTTGAATCTTTCATACTTTTTTGAAATATTAATTGTATTGTATATACTCCAAGTTCATAATACGAATATAAAGTTTGGCTGTTATCACTTCCAGACATAGTAATTATTCTCCTCATAAAGCAATCAATTTTCCCTTATACCCCAATCATATTCCCAATAGTTTCTTCAACTACTTAAATACATTATACTAGATTCCATATTTTATTACAAAGACTAGCAGTAATCATTATAAATAGCTAACGATAAGCCATGCCATCACTGAAACTCTGTTTCCTCAAAACTGAAATTGATGCTTGGCAATAAATTTCTTGCCAGATAATTTTGATACGACTCTTTATTATATTCACGATATTGATTGAAAGTAGATTCTACAACTTCATGAGTTATATTGTCTATTCTCCAAATAAAATAAGCATATTTTTCTTTTAAAAAATAGTGTCTTTTAGTGTCTTTTTTCACTTGCATTTTCATTATGCTCTCTTCAAAAGTACTAAATAATTTTTATGCTTATACTATACTACAAATTAAGTTTTATTTCAATAGCCACCTCACAACTATTTTTAATTGCTTTTAGTTTAGTACAATTCCTTTATCTTCACAATACATCATTAATTTTTTAAATGTTAATTCCTGCTCAAAGGTTTCTGCGCTTTCTATGGTAGGTAGGCCGTTGCGCAATATGTCAAACAGCTGTGACTCACGTTCCGGGTATTTATTGAGATTTACTTTACTTGAACCTATCCTTAAATATCTTATATTGTTAAATGCTGTTGGTATATTCTTTGCTGCCGGAATAATAAGTACAACAACTCTTTTTTCGTTAATCATCAATTCTCGGAATGAAAATCCAATATCCGGTGTGATCTGCCGCGCTAAATAGTGTTCCAATGGCTCACCTTTTACATCTCTATGAAAAGTAAATGATGTCCCGGTAAGCTCATGCGTATCGTTTTGAACGCCCCACACCAGATATGCATTTTCTTCACCGTGCATTGCAGCTGCATTAGACAGTGCAGAAATATACTCGGCAATCCCTGTTTCATTGTACCAGTTATCTTTAAATTCAAACCATTCTTCTTCGGCAGGATATGCTCTAAGCTCGTTTATTTTCTGTTCCAGCTTGTCCATCCGTCACACCCTCCTTTTTATAATTTAGTAGCCATGAGCAAAACTCTACACATTCAGAATTTATGCAGTTTTGCGAGGCATGGCAAACCTCTTTATCACTCCAAA
>CANQKM010000033.1 GCA_947624485.1 uncultured Clostridia bacterium | reverse complement strand
ACTTGTGCGCAAGCCAGTAGAGCTAGGGCTATGCCCGAAAAGGAAAAACCACCCGCTACGCGGGTGGATATTTATTATACCGCACTGTTGACTTTTCCCGCAAAATCGCGTAAAATAAAACTTACTCGTTTGTACAGTCCGACCAATCCGTACACATTCCGTCAACACAAATAAGGAGATGATTTCAAATGAAAACGTCATACATAATAAAACGCCTGCTGCCCTACATTACAAAGCACAAAAAAATCATAATACTCGATATTCTTTGCGCATTGTTTATGGCGGTATCGAATATGTTTGCTCCGCTGATAGTAAGACACATAACCAACGCGGAAAATCTTACAATGGAGCTGATCATATCCGCGGCAGCGCTTTATGTCGCGGGCATAGCGGGAACATCTCTTGCAAAATTCTATATGACGCATATGGGGAATGTGTTTGGCGCGCGCGTCGAAACGGATATGAGGTTCGATTTGTTCAAGCATTTACAAAAGCTGTCGTATTCGTTCTATTCCGAAAACTCGATCGGGCAGATAATGTCGCGTCTTACAAACGATTTGACCGACAGCGCCTCATTCGTTCATATTGTGCCGGAGCAGCTTCTTGTCGCGTGCGGTACGATTATAATTGCATTTATAATATTGTTTAAAATCAACGTTACACTGACGCTGGTAGTATTCGGGTTTCTTCCGATAGTGTTTTTCGTTACAAAATATTTCAATCACCGCATGAGAGTTACAATGAAGCAGCAGCGCGTGCAGGTGGGCGAAATAAATTCACAGGCAGAGGATACGCTTTCGGGAATACGCGTTGTAAAATCATTTACGAACGAGCAGGCGGAAACGGACAAATTTGCCGAAAGAAATAATTTATATCTTAAAATAAAATCAAAAACGTTTTTGCAGCTTGCGGGGTTCCGTACAACAACAAGCACTGTCGGCGGAATCGTGTATCTTTCGGTCGTAGTTCTCGGAGCAATATTTATGCTGAACGGGAAAATTCTTGCCGGAGATTACGCCGCATATCTGCTGTCCATCACTACGCTTTGGCAGTGCGTTGGAACTCTTGTGAATTTTACCGAGCAATTTCAGCGCGGCATGACCGGAATAGAGCGTTTTGTGGAGCTTATGGACATAGAACCTGAAATCACAGACAAACCCAATGCCAAAACGCTTACGGGCAGCGAGAGCAGTATCGAGTTTAAGAATGTTTCCTTTAGGTACAAGGACGGGAATACCAATGTGCTTAAGAATATCAGCTTCAAAATAAACAAAGGCGAAAACGTCGCGTTTGTCGGACCGTCGGGCGGTGGCAAAACCACGCTTATTAACCTTATACCGCGATTTTATGACGTTACGGGCGGCGCGGTTCTGGTTAACGGCTGCGATATACGCGACCTCAAAATAAGCGCGGTGCGGAAAAATATCGGTATTGTTCAGCAGGACGTGTATCTGTTTTCGGGAACGGTTTACGAGAATATTATCTACGGCAGACTTGACGCGACGCGTGAGGAGGTAATCGAAGCCGCGAAAAAAGCCGGCGCGCATGAGTTTATTTCCGCGCTCGATAACGGCTACGATTCATATATCGGCGAGCACGGCGTCAAGCTGTCGGGCGGTCAGAAGCAGCGTATAAGCATAGCGCGCGTATTTCTGAAAAATCCGCCGATACTGATACTCGACGAGGCGACCTCCGCGCTCGACAACGAAAGCGAGCGGCTGATACAGGAGTCGCTTGAACAGCTTTCAAAGGGAAGAACGGTTATAACGATCGCGCACAGGCTCACGACAATTCAAAACGCGGATAAAATCATGGTGCTTACGCCAAATGGAATCGAGGAAACAGGCACGCACGCCGAGCTTATGGATAAGCGCGGAATTTACTATAATATGCAGATGGCGGCGGAAAGCTGATAGAAATCGCCGCGTGCAGCGCGGATTGCGATAGTATGCGGTGGATAGGCATAGACGTTTTACCTGAGTGTCGCCGACAGGGTATTGCCTCCGCGCTGACATCAGCTCTTGCTATAGAAATATTGAAGAGGGGCAAGGCTTCGTTTTAATGCGCGGCATGGTCGAATGATATTTGTGTGCAATCCTTATTCGTAAGCACTAAGCACGATTATGGAAGTGTTTGCATGGGAAGCGAACCGCGTTCATGATGTTCCGCGTCCCCGTGAGCGGGTTGGCGGTGAATTGGATTGTTGAAATCCTTTAATACCTGTGGTATAATTTAAACTATAAATCGGTATGAGGAGTGATACAAATGATGCTGAAAACAATCAAAAGTCCGGACGATATTCTTGAAATCGTTTCAAAAATCGGCTTTCTGCCGTTTTTCGCGAACGACATACCCGGCTTTTCAATCGAGGAAAATATTGCTCCGAAATATTGGTTCTCCGGCGATACGGACGGAGCGTGGGAGTGGAAGGGCCGGCTTGCGAAAAGCGGCAAATGCGTGTACGGCAAGCTGTTCCGCGGCAAAGCCGGATTTGTAAGCCGCGAGTGGCTGCCCGACCTTGCCAACTACCGCCGCGACGGTTACGACTTCGAGGGCTTTTACGAGGACGGGTACGCAAATTACAAGGACAAGGACGTGTACGACGAGATTGAAAAGCGCGGCACGGTTCTGTCAAAGGAGCTGAAGCGTCGGCTCGATTACCGCAAGGGCGGCAACAAGGGCTTCGACACAGTAATTACGCGCTTACAGATGCAGACGTTTGTGTGCGTCGCGGACTTTGAGTATATGCGCGACAAGTACGGACGCGAATACGGCTGGGGTGTGGCGAAGTACACCACGCCGGAAGCGATATTCGGCACGGATTACGTGTTGTCAGCGTATGACCGCAAGCCGACAGAATCAAAATTGCGAATTGCCGAGCATCTCCAAAACTTGCTGCCGAATGTTTCGGACGAACAGATTTTAAGGTTTATTAAGTAAATTTGAATAATCAAGCCATAATTGTATTTTGATAAGATTTGTTTCTTTATTTTTGAATTACTGCGGTGAAATAATTCACAAAAACACCGCGTCATTTCGCATAAGATTGGTTAAAGTTTAATATTGTATCTTACGGGCGAATGTGGTAAAATATTAACAAAGATTGTTAAAAATTTATCAATCGCACAAGGAAAGGAAATGGTGATATGGAGAAGTATGTTGTTGACAGCGTGGAAACGCTTGAAAAACGGCTTGCCGAGGTGAGGGCGGCGCAGAAGGAATTTGCCTCCTACTCGCAGGAGCAGGTTGACAAGATTTTCAAGGCTGCCGCGATTGCGGCGAACCAAGCGAGAATACCGCTCGCGAAAATGGCTGTCGAGGAAACGGGCATGGGCGTTGTTGAAGATAAGGTCATAAAGAACAACTACGCCGCCGAATACATTTACAACAAGTATAAGGACACGAAAACCTGCGGCGTTATCGAGGAGGACGCGTCGTTCGGCATAAAGAAAATCGCGGAGCCTATCGGCGTTCTCGCGGCTGTGATACCGACGACAAACCCGACCTCAACTGCGATTTTCAAGACACTTATCGCTTTAAAAACGCGCAACGGCATTGTAATAAGTCCGCATCCGAGAGCAAAAAAATGCACAATCGAGGCGGCAAAAATTGTACTTGAAGCGGCGGTAAAGGCGGGCGCGCCGGAAAATATAATCGGCTGGATCGACATTCCGTCGCTCGACATGACGAATTTGATAATGCG
>CANQKM010000032.1 GCA_947624485.1 uncultured Clostridia bacterium | reverse complement strand
TGCTCCGCTCTCGCGACAGCTTTAATATATTACCACACTCTCTCCCTGTTGTCAAGCATTTTTTTAAAGTTTTTTCACCTTTTTTCAAAAAAATTTTCGGACCGCAATATGGTGTGTTTCTGCTATATTATAACCACAATTTCCGCACTGTTTCCCAACGAAAAAACCGCCCGAAGGCGGCTTATGAATTATTGGTTGTTATTGTTGTCCGCGTTGTTCATATCGGCAGCGTCGCCCGCGCCGCGCATTATATCGTCGGCAGCGTCGCCCACGCCTTCCGCCGCGTCGCCCACCGCGTCGCCCGCGTCACGCGCAACATCGCCCGCGGCTTTGCCTATATCGTCGGCAGCGTTACCCGTTCTGTCCGCAGCCTTATCCGCCGCGTTTTCGGCTTTATCCATCATGCCCGGCGTTGCGGTCGGAGCGGATGACGCTTTCACATTCGCACGGTCGTCGACGTTTTTCGCGCCGCACGACGCGAGAGCAAGTACGGCAAGCGCCGCCGCTGTAATAAGTTTTATGTTTTTCATATTTAATTCCTCCGATAAAAATTTAATACATACTTATTATTATGCTTTTACCGATTTTTATAAGAGGAAAAATTTGGGTTCGTGTTTTTTATGGTGTAGGGGCGACCCTTGCGGTCGCCCGTCTGTAATTTTCGGTATGTTTTATTGCGGGCGACCGCAAGGGTCGCCCCTACGGTAAGATTTTTAATATTTCGTCAAAAATCGCGTTCGCCGCGTCGTCCTTGCTCATAAGCGGAAGCTCCTTTTCACCGCCGCGCGTTATGAGCGTTATAACGTTCGTGTCCACGCCGAAGCCCGCGCCTTTTTCTTTCAGGCTGTTCGCGGCGATCATATCGGCGTTTTTATCAGTCAGCTTTTTACGCGAATTTTTAATGAGGTTCTCCGTCTCCATAGAAAATCCGCACAAAAACTGTCCCTTTCTTTTCATTTCGCCGATAGCCTTCATAACGTCCTTCGTGCGCTCAAGCTCTATCACCGCGTCGCCGTCGGATTTTTTCATCTTTTCTTCGCCGACCACCTTCGGTCTGTAATCGGCGATCGCGGCGGCTTTAACGATTATATCCATATCGGGCGCAAGCTTCATGCACGCGTAATACATTTCCGCCGCCGTCTCCGCTTTTACGGCGTTCATGAACGCGGGCGGCTCTCCGCTGCACATGCCCATTACGAGCGTCACGTCCGCGCCGCGCCGCATAGCGTTCTTCGCAAGAGCGAAGCCCATCTTACCGGTCGAATGGTTTGTGATGTACCGCACGGGATCTATAGCCTCGGCTGTCGCGCCGGCGGTGACAAGCACCCTCTTGCCTGCCAAATCCTTCACGAACGCGGCTTCCTTCAATATATATTCGAGCAAAAGACTTTCCTCGACCATTCTGCCGTCGCCGATATCGCCGTTCGCGAGCATACCGTTCTCCGGCTCGGCGATCTCATACCCGTATTCCGAAAGCTTCCTTATATTATCCTGCACGATCGGGTTATGGTACATGTTGTGGTTCATCGCGGGCGCGATTATCTTCGCGCACGGACACGCCATAACCGTCGTCGTAAGCATATCGTCCGCGATACCGTTCGCTATCTTACCGATAACGTCCGCGCTCGCGGGCGCGATCATTACCGCGTCGGCAGCCTTTGCCAGCGCGACATGCTCGACGCTGTACTCAAAATTCCTGTCGAACGTGTCAACAAGACATTTGTGCTGCGTGAGCGTTTCAAACGTGACAGGGCTTATAAAATTCAGCGCGTTTTTCGTCATCAGCACATGAACGTCCGCGCCGAGCTTTACGAGCATACGCGCGAGGTTCGGTATCTTGTACGCCGCAATCGAACCCGTAACGCCGAGCAGTATCGTTTTTCCTTTAAGCATATTACCGCTTCCTTTACTTTTCATACAAATTATTTCATATATATTCTATCACATTTTTTTAATAAAGCAAAGATAAAAAATACGGTTTTACAAAATTGTCGTATTGTGGTATACTATAATCAAAGGTCGGTGATTAACTATGAAAAAGCTTGCCGCCGTGCTGGCGGTCATACTGGCGCTTGTCGTGTGCGACCTCGCGCTGTGGCGGAACGACTATATAATAAGAAGCAAGGACGGCTTCGCGCGCAACGATTTTGAAATAACGCGGCTCAAGCACCCCGAAACGGTCTGGGACAGGGTGTATTTCGGCGACGGCGCGGTCGCGGCGGGGTACGTTGAGGAAATTTCGACGGCGATGTATATAAACCTCGGTCTTGAGGACTGCGGCATTACGGATCTTCAAAAGCTCATTGACGGACGGTACATAAGGATAGGCAAAGAGCTTGTGATTGGTCTTAACTATTCCGTGCTGACGGGCGGCGGCGCGAACCACCGTTACGCGTGGCGCAAAAGTCCGGTCGTGCCGTATGTGTACTACGACCGCGCGCGCATTATAGAGTGTATTTCCGGTAAAAACAAAAATGAAAACCAAGAAAAAACGCTGTATCACGGCAGCACGGACGACGTAAAGGTAAGCGCCGAAAGGGACGCGGAGCGTCTCGAAACCAATCTCGCCGCGCTCAAAGATATAATCGACTACTGCGACGAAAACAAAATACGTCTCAGGACGGTGTTCCTTCCGTGGAACGGTAAGTACGCGAAGCCCGATTACATGCAGGCGGCGCGGAGCGAGGCGGAGACGCTGTTAAACGAAAATAACATTGAATTTTACGACCTTGAGGACATGGTCGCACCCGAATACTTCTACGACGCGACGCACATGGATTACGAAACGGGCGCGCCGTGGTTCACGGAACTCATGGACAGGTGGCTGTAAAAATATATTGAAACGGAGTGGAAAAAATGAAGGTTGCAATAATAGGTTTGGGACTAATCGGCGGTTCGATAGCGCGCCGTCTGCGCGGATTTCACGGCGGCTGCACCGTCGCGGCGTACAACCGCAGCGAGGAATCGCTTAATCTCGCGATGCGCGACGGTGTTATCGACGAGGCGTACCAAAACGCCGGAGACGCGATGGACGGGGCGGATCTAATAATTCTCTGCCTGTATCCGCAGCTTAACATCGACATGGTGCGCGATAATCTGAGCCGCATTAAGGCGGGCGCGGTCATAACTGACGTTTCGGGCGTTAAGCGGTTCATGATAGAAAATCTCGCAAAAATTCTGCCCGACACGGTTGATTTTGTCGGCGCGCACCCGATGGCGGGACGCGAGGTCGGCGGCTACAAGTCCTCGACCGACACGCTGTTTGAGAAAGCGTCGTTCCTCGTCACGCCAACGAAGAACAATAAGCCCGAAAGCGTCGCGCTCGTGCGTGAGCTTGCGGAGTACATCGGCTGTAAGCACGTCGTAACGACGACCGCCGACGAGCATGACGCGATTATAGCGTACACGTCGCAGCTTATGCACGTCGTCGCGGTCGCGCTGTGCGACAACCCGATGATCGAGCGCTCGACGTTTTTCAGCGCGGGCAGTCTGCGCGACTGTACGAGAGTCGCGAAGATAAACGAGGTAATGTGGAGCGAGCTGTTTATCGAGAATAAGACGGAGCTTGTGAAGCGTATCCGCGAAATGGAGGCGAGCCTTGAAAAAATGGCGGCCGCAACCGAGAACGAGGATAGGGACGAGCTTGAAAATATTATGCGCCGCGCCTGTGCGCAGAAGCTGAAATGGCTGGAGGAGAAGGAATAGAGGGGGTGAAGAAACCCCTCCGACGCCTACGGCGCGGCAGAAAGTCAAGCAAGTGCAACATAAATTTCTTTAGGGGATTTCCAGCCGAGGCACTTACGAGGTCGGTCATT
>CANQKM010000031.1 GCA_947624485.1 uncultured Clostridia bacterium | reverse complement strand
CAAGTAACACGTCTATGGCGGTGGTGGCTTCTTTGGGCGGGCGGCTGTGAGAGCCGCCCGTCTGCTTATTCGCCTACTTTTCCGATAAACCGATAATAAATCTCAATCGGCATTACTTTGTTTCCGTTCTTGTCCGTTTGCTCGTGAATGACAATTTTCTCAATAAGCGTGTTGAGCAAAACTGCGTCAAGCTCGGTAACGGGTGAATACTGCTCAATCAAATCCGCAAAATCCTGTGCGGCTTTGCTTTGTTGTGTGAACCTTGATAAATTTGTCTGAATTTCGTTGTGCCGCTCTTTTAGCTTCGCTTCTTCTTTTTCGAGGTTTGCGGAAATTGCCGCGTATCGCTCGTCAGAGATCCGTTTGAAAACCTTGTCCTCATACATACTTTGAAGAATGGTGCCGATTTCACCAAGCCGTTGTTTGATGTTTTGCAATTCCTTTTGAACTGCGGATTTTTCGCCGTTCCATTCGCTGTCGGACTGCTTTATCAGGTAAGATATATACTGCTCCTTATCTCTGTTTGACAGCGTGATGTGTCGGTTTATATCCCCTAACACAACGGTTTTCAAATCGTCCGCCTTGATTGTATGCGACGTACAATACTGCTTGCCCCGCTTTAGATAGAAATTGCATTGATACTTTGGCGTTTTGTCCAGAGAATTTTCCTTTTTGTAGACAATGCTTTTGCCGCACTCGCCGCAAAACAGGAGTCCCCGGAAGATGTTATCGGGATTGGGCTGCCGCCGAGGTTTCTTTACCTTGATCCGCTTCTGAACGGTGTAAAACGTGTCCTTATCAATCAACGGTTCGTGTGTGTTTTCCACTCTTATCCATTCATCTTCCGGGCGTTCTACAAGCCGCTTGTCCTTAAAGGATTTTGAAGTGAATTTTTGGCTTACGGTGTTGCCGATATAAGCCTCATTCATTAAAACCTCTTTCACGGTAGTCTGAAACCAACTATACGGATATTTGACGTTGGGATTTATCCGCAATACGCCATCTTTGCCGCGAATATGAACGCCGGGCGTCGGTATCTTTTCCTTCCTTAGTACCGCCGCAATAGCGCCGCAGGAATTTCCCTCTAACGCCATACGAAAGATACGCTGAACCATCGGGGCGTATTCGTCGGGAATCAGCTTGTGCTTGTCCTCCGGCGATTTCATATACCCATACGGAGCGCGGACGCCTGTAAATTCGCCTTTTAGCGCCTTTGTTTTGTAAGCGGAACGGATTTTGCGAGAAATATCACGAGCATACCATTCATTGATGATGTTCTTGAACGGAGCAAATTCATTGTCGCCGCCCGCGCTGTCAACATTATCATTGACAGCGATAAAACGAACGTCATATTTTGGGAAAAAGATTTCTGTGTAGTAGCCCGTCTGGAGATATTCACGTCCAAGTCTTGAAAGGTCTTTTACTATGACCGTTCCGATTTTGCCGTTTTCTATCTCGGCAATCATGGACTGAAACCCCTCGCGCTCAAACGTCGTTCCACTCACTCCGTCATCCACAAAGTAGCGGCAGTTGGTATGTCCGTTCTCGTCGGCGTAATGCCTTAACATAGCCTTTTGCGTCTGTATGCTCATGCTGTCCCCGTTGTATTCGTCGTCACGGCTGAGCCTGCAATATAGAGCGGTTATTTTGTCAAATTGCTGTTTTGTATTCATATTCCTTCCTTTCCAAACAGCAATTCAAGATTTTTTGTATAAGCCTATTATACCGCGCTGCTTTCGGAAAATCAATACACAAATCGAAAATTGCTGTTTTTGCTTTTTTGTATCACCAGTATATCGGGAAGTTAGCAAAAACACATTGAACGGAAATTGACCGAAAATTGATAAAGCGGCGAAGCAGGCTATTGCCCGAATTTCTAAATTGTGATACAATAAAATAAATGAAAGACGGATCGGATTTTATGAACGGGAGGTGTACCTATATTGAAACTATGCGATTTCTGCTCCGTTGTGAAAATTATGATGGACTTCATCAGCGAGAGCAACAACGTCAATCAGTTGGATTTTATGTATGAATTATTCAAAGATTTTATCGAGAGCGACGCCGGCTATGACTTTGATTTTGATAACGGGCTTGTCTGCCGTTGGCTGAAAGGCACGGTTAAAGTAAGCCCGAAAATTACAGCCTACTATGCGGAAAAAGGAAACATAGAAGCGTTGGCGGTCGATATTGAGGAAAACATTTTACCGTTGCTGTACGATAAGGATATGGCGGTTACGGAAGTGTATCATCTTCTCATAAGCGACAGCACTGTTTCCGAAGCGAAGAAGAAAACCCTTATTGATGAAACCTATCCATACACGACCGACGTGGAACAGGCGGACTTTCTGAGCCGGGTGCTGCTGTTCGGTATGGAGCGAACCTTTGTCAAGAGAGATACACAAACAAATCTGCTGATCGCTTCGGGAGCGTTATCGCCCGCTGTGCGGGACTACATCTATGACGGGCTTGTGCCGAAGCCGTGCAAGCATTTTTACGGACGTGAACAAGAATTAGAGCGGCTTCATTCCATGTTGGAAAGCAGCAGCAAGATTTTTATTCAAGGCGTTGCGGGAATCGGCAAGAGCGAATTTGCGAAAATGTACGCCGCGCGTCATAAAAGCGATTACACAAATATTCTGTATTTCAATTACGGCGGCAGCTTAAAACAGATGATAAGCGGCTGTGACTTTGCGGACGACGGGATTGACGAAAACGAGGATATACGCTTCAAGCGGCACAACCGATTTCTGCGAAGTCTGAAAGAGGACACGCTGCTCATAATCGACAATTTCAATGTGATCGCTTCTGATGATGCGCTTTTCGATGTGATGATGAAATACCGTTGCAAAATCCTCTTTACCACACGGAGCAGCTTTAGCGATTATACAAATTTTGAACTGAAAGAAATTGAAGATACCGAAACAAAGCTGCGGATAGTGGGTTACTTTTACAAGGACGTATCGGAAAACGAAGAAACGGTAAAGAACATCATAGACGAGGTTCACAGCCATACGCTGTCGGTCGAACTGGCGGCAAGGCTGTTGGCTTCCGGCATAGCAGAACCCGATAAATTATTGAATGAGCTTCAAAGTACAAAGAGTGTACTCCGAACAGAGGATAAAATCAATCTTGTAAAGGACGGGACAAGCTCCAAGGCGACGTATTACGAGCATATTCATAAATTGGTTTCCCTGTTCGGCCTGTCAACGCCCGCAACGGACATCATGCGCAGTATGACGCTGATACCCCGCAAGGGAATTTTGCCGAGACTGTTTGCCAAGTGGCTGGGGCTGAAAACCTTGAATGAGGTAAACGAACTGATCGAATACGGATTTATTCAAACAAACGAATATCGGAAAATATCGCTCCACCCGCTGATACAGGAAATATCCGTTGACGATACGGCGCCGGGCATTGCGAATTGCGAAAAACTGATTGACAGTCTGCACGGGCTTTGTCTGCTCCACGGACTTGACTTGCCGTACCACGAACTGATGTTTGAGATTATCGGCAACATCATTTCGCTTGCGGAAAAGGACGACCGGGAAAAGTATCTGCTTTTCATAAAAGACGCATTTCCGTACATGGAGAAATACGGCTACCGTCCCGGCATGGAGCGTATCATCAATGAACTAAAGCAATTTGATTCCGGCACAGCCGAAAAAGCAATGCTTCTTGATTACAAAGCCGCCTTTGAACATATCTGCAATAAAAATCTTAGCAAGGCGCTGCAATACGAGAACCAAGCCGTGAAATACTGCGATGAGCTTTTGAATACCAATCCGCATTTGGCGGCAAATATTTTTGACAATATGGGCGGGCTGTACCATTCCATAGGTCAGACGGATAAAGCAAGATATTATATGGAACAGGCGTATGGGATTTTGTCGGAACACAATCTGCAATATGTAAACGACAGCGTGATAATGGTTAGCAATTACGCCAATCTTCTTGCGGACGTTGGAGAGACGGACAGAGCGATTCAAGCGCTGGAAGTATGCGCGAAAATTGTGAGAGAATACAATTCCGACGAGAGCAGCGATTATGCGAATTTGCTGTGGAATACGGGCTGTATCTATTTGCAGACCGGCAATAGAGAGAAAGCCGCCGCAAGGCTGAAAAAGGCTCTGAAAATCTATGCGGAACTATGGGTTAATGAGCCTGAACTGATGAACGCGCGAATAGAAGAATTGAAAAATCTGTCCGCCGTTTACGGACTGAATACGCAAAACTTACTATCGGGGATTTAGTCAAAAACCGCTCAATTTTCATTCAATGTGTTTTTGCCTTCTTTCAAGTAAACTTATTTTGAGTTTACAAGAAAGGAGGCATTTTTTAATGTCAAGCAATTCAAATT
>CANQKM010000030.1 GCA_947624485.1 uncultured Clostridia bacterium | reverse complement strand
TTGTGGGTTAAATACCCTGATGTTATCCGTCGGTACACTCCGTTCATTCTGCTTTCTATGGCTCAGGGCGAAGTGATAACGGAGTATCAGAACTACGAAGCAAGAGAGAGAATGAGAAGGCTTCTTTTCGGACACGCATTTGACATCAATGACGGAGAATTTGAAGTGCATCATCCGGAATTGGCAGTCGATACAGACCCAATCGAAGAAATAATGCTGAAAGACAATATTAAGCGACTTCGGGAGGTTTTGTGTTACTTAAGCGAAACACAGAAACGCAGAGTTTTTAAGTATTTCTTCTACAACAAAACACTTGAAAAAATCGCAGATGAAGAAGGAGTCGATTTTACTTCTGTAAGGGAATCGGTAAACAGTGCAATAAAAAAGTTGAGGAAATTTTTCTAAAACACCCCCCAAAAACGCTCTCCCATTTCAAACAAGTGAAGGGGTTAATTCTAATCCGGATATGAATTACCTCAGAATAATCGAAAGCGAGGATTTACATATGAAAGAAAAAGAATTTAAGAATGTCAGATGGGGCGATATTTATTACTGCGACTTGGGGGTTACAAACGGTAGTGTGCAATCGGGAATGAGACCGGTTCTTGTGGTTCAGACAAATCGCTTAAATGAAAGCAGTCCTACGGTCGTTGTAGCCGCTATAACGGCTGTTAAAAAGAAAACGGCAATGAATACTCATATTGAGCTAAACACGGATTGTGGCTTAAAAGAGCCGTCGATGGTAATGCTTGAGCAGCTACGCACCGTGGATAAAGCCACAGAGCTTGATAATTTTGTCGGAAGAATTACCGACGCAGATAAAATCAGCGAAATCAAGCGAGGATTGAAATTTGCAGTCGGTATTCCCGTTAAACCCAAGACAGAGCGTAAAGGCATTGTACTAAGTCTTTGCCCTCGTTGCAGAAGCGAGTTTCAGTCTATCCCTGAAAACATTGTAAAAAGACTTGACCCCTTTCAGGCAGATAAAGAGATGTGCGATAAATGTCAGGTAGGATACGGCTATGACTATATGATTTTCAAAAAGAACCATCATCACGCTAAGGGAGGTGTTGACAATGTTTGAAGATAAGATTGAAGCAATGAACAAACTACCCAACGCTGTTGATGATAGTTCCGGCTTTGAGAAAAGAGTTTATACGGTAGAAGAAATAATGGATATTCTCAGCATTGGAAAGAACACTGCTTATGCTCTCGTCAACTCAGGCGTTTTCCATTTTGTAAAGGTCGGCGGACATTACAGAATTTCCAAGAAGAGCTTTGACCGATGGCTTGATAATATGGACAGCGAAAGCTCCGGTTGTCAATTATGCGATTAAACCAATCGCATAATTAACAAAAACTCCGATTTTCAGTACCATATAGCCAAGTCACTTGGCTATATGGTAGTCAGAGTGGCAAATAAGAAATCGGGGGTAAACGGTAATGCGAAAGAAAATTGAAAAGAGCGATACTCGACTTCCTAATACATTCAGGCAGACTGAACCTGATATACGAGCATACACGGTAGATGATATACAGCACATCTTGAAAGTGAGCAGAACTACCGTCTATGAGCTGCTTAAAAGCAAGAAATTCCATAGCGTTCGTGTCGGAGGTCAATATCGAATATCTAAAAAGAGCTTTGAAAATTGGCTCAATGGCGAGAAAGGAGGTTCTGAAGATGGCATTTGTTAATATGTTCAATGACCGAGTGGAGCAGTTTAATCTCAGAGAGGAAAATGAACGCTTGGCAGAATTGTTCAGCGATGAAAAGCTTCAGGAGGAAGCACAGTGGCAAGCCTATTCTGTCAAGGAAATATCTCGGTTGTTTTCCATTTCCGAAGAAGAAGCACTGAAACTGATGAATTGCGGCTTATTCAAAACATACCGAGTCGGCAACGAATACAGAGCTTCAAAGAAAAGCGTTGAAGAAAATAAGAAAATCGTCAAGGCAGTTCTTACATATCAGGACAAAAAGACAATGTCTGTACCCGACGTAATGAGAATACTCGGTCTTGGAAAGACGGCTACATACCGACTCATCAATCAGTGCCGATTTAAGACCTATTTGGTACTGGGCAAAATGAGAGTTGATGTGGATAGCTTTGAAGATTGGTATGCAGGACAATTCCATTATGAGAAAGTAAACGGCGAAAGACCCGGTAAGAAATACGGCAAAACGCTCTCTCCTCTTACTGTTGCAAAGGTACTCGGCATTCCGAGAAGCACCGCAAATGACCTTATGAACGATGGCATTGTTGAGTTTATATGGGTTGACGGTAAACGCCGAATAAAAAGAGAAAGCTTTGATAAGTGGTACGCTTCGCAAAGTAAATACACTAAAGTTAAGGAAATCGAGGAGGTGGAGGGATATGTCGATTGAGGATAGAGTTCGTGAATTAAACGGCGGTACATATACAAAAAAGAGCTATTCCGTAGAGGAAGTTCAGTCAATCTTGGGTATTACCCGACAGACCGTATATAAGCTCATCAAACAGGGGTGTTTTCAGGCAGTAATGCTCGAAACCGGATACCGCATAATAAAGACCAGCTTTGATAAATGGCTGGATAATGAATAAGGAGGAACGACTATGGCTTCTATTGTAAAGAGAAAGAATCGATATTCCGTCGTTTATACCTACAAAGACGATGACGGAAACCAACATCAAAAATGGGAAACCTTTGATACAAACGCAGACGCTAAAAAGAGAAAAACTCAAATTGAGTTTGAACAGCAAAGCGGTACATTCATCATTCCTAATGCTACGACAGTTGCGGATTTGCTTGAAGAATACTGCTCCGTGTACGGAGTAAATAACTGGGCAATGTCAACCTACCGTTCAAAGAAAGGGCTTATGTATAATTACATCATTCCGCTTATCGGCGATGTGAAACTTGATGAACTGACTCCGAGACTTATGGATAAATTCTATCAAAGCCTTCTGAAAGTTAAGACCAAAGTGGTACAGAATAAAAAGCCTAAAAATGAGTATCTGACCGTACATACCGTAAGAGAAATCCATAAGTTTTTAAGGAGTGCCTTTAATCAGGCGGTAAAATGGGAGTTGATGACAAGAAACCCGGTTCTCAATGCAACGCTCCCGAAAGAGGAACATCAGAAACGAGAAATATGGACAGCAGAAACTCTTATGCACGCTCTTGAAGTGTGCGATGATGATATTCTCGCATTAGCCATCAATTTATCCTTTGCCTGTTCACTCCGTATGGGTGAAATGCTCGGTCTTACTTGGGATTGCATTGATATTTCGGAGGAAAGCCTGAAAGAAAACAACGCTTCCATTTTTGTAGATAAAGAGCTTCAGCGAGTAAACAGAGATGTAATGGAGGTGCTTGATAATAAGGACATTATCCGTGTCTTTCCGAGAACTCTGTCAAATACAAATACCTCCCTTGTTTTGAAAACGCCAAAAACTAAAACAAGTGTGAGAAAAATCTTCTTGCCGTCAACCGTAGCTCAAATGCTGTTAGAGAGAAAAAAGCAGATTGACGAAATGAAAGAGCTTTTCGGTGATGAGTATTTGGATTATGACTTGGTATTCTGCCATTCGTCAGGCAGACCGATGGAAGGTCAGGTAATCAACCGTGCTTTGAAAAAGCTGATACAGGACAACGACTTACCCGATGTGGTATTTCACAGCTTCCGTCACGCAAGTATAACCTACAAGCTGAAATGGAACGGCGGCGATATGAAATCGGTTCAAGGCGACTCAGGACACGCCCGAATGGATATGGTTGCCGATGTTTACAGCCATATAATCGACGAGGACAGGCGATATAACGCACAGAAGTTTGAGGAACAGTTCTACAACGCTAAAGGTCTCAAAAATGCGGAAGAAGGTAAAACTGCTCCAATGCCCAAGTTTGAAACTTCGGTTGAACTCCTTGACCCAATGGCAGAGGTTCAAAAAGAGAGCGAAGTTGAAAAAGAAAAGCCTGCTGAGAACAGTACAGATGAAAACGCCGCCTTGCTCACAAAACTGTTATCAAATCCGGAAACAGCAGCATTATTAAAGGCTTTAGCGAAAACAATTTAGTCATACAAAAAAGGCAATCCGTCAGGGTTGCCTTTTGTAATTCCTGAAAAATCTTGAAATCAAGAAGAAAAACCATTATAATATTTGAACACAGATTATTGATTTGCATAAGAGAATGCGTAAACTTCAAATGCGTTTCCTGTGATTTATGGGCTACAGATTAACTCAATGATGTTTCCCATATTTCTTTGCATTTGCTAATACCCTGCTAAAAGGAAGGCAAAAAACCACGAAAAATTAGCAGGTTTTGGACGAGAATTTACTAACAGTGAAATCCCAGAAAAGCCAGTAAAATCAAGGATTTTCGGGGATTTGTAGGGAGTCAAAAATGCCCCTCGGGGGCTTCTCCTAAGCGGTAGGTCGGAGGTTCGAATCCTCTTAGCGACGCGAA
>CANQKM010000029.1 GCA_947624485.1 uncultured Clostridia bacterium | reverse complement strand
GATAATTCATAGTTATCCTTTATTTTATAGTGACAACATATAAAACAAATGGATATATCAAAATAAAACGCTTATGGATATTCAAAAAATTATCTATAAGCGTTTTCTATATCTTGAATTGCTGTTTTATATCTTAATTTTCCTATTCCACCGCAATAAACACATCACACGCTCTATCATTCGGCGCGGTAAACTCAATCATGATATCGCCGGGATTGATTGTATATACAGGCTGAGGAACGCCGTCTTTCTTACAAGCAGAGCATATTTTCTCAATTCCACGTCCCCAGCTCTCAATAAATCCCGCCAAATAAAACACATGGGCAATATTTGGATTATACGGGCTGGAAGCGTGTTTATGCATAAGATTCTCTAATGTCCAGTTTTCCGGTAGGCAGCCACTGTTGGCAATATACAGCTTATCCTCATATACATTTATTTGGATTGGCACGCCGGATTGATACTGCTTATGACATAGAGCATTTAACAAAGCTTCACGCAAAGCCTCTTCAGGCACAAAGTATCGTTCAATGCGCTGCATACCCTCGTAGGTGATTTTTGCTTTCATATATTTCAAATATAATAGCTTCACAATTTTATCAATCTGCTCTAAGATAGAACCGTGTATCTCATCTTGATACAGCAAATCAGCATCGGTTTCAAAGAAACCAATCTTAACATATGCACCAAGCTGCCATTTCTCCGGGTCTTTTGAAAACAGGAGCATTGCCGCATTAGTAAGGTATGAACCGTTCATCAGATGTAGCTTTTCCATGAGCACATCCTTTGGCTCGTCTAAAATGCTCTTATCAATGCGTCCCTTTTTAGCCGCCCACTGTTTAAATCGTTCCACAACAGAATCATCAATTTCATTCAATGAAAATGCCGTCAGAAGAAGGTTATCCCATGTTGCGCCGCGTTTACGCATTAAAAAAGCTTCCAAAGCGGGACCGGTCAAAATCTGTCGCGTACTGCCGCTTCGTTAATAATAGACGCCTTTACAGGAAATACCTATCGTATATGCAGGGACATCAATCTCAATATACTCTTTTTCATTTTTTTCGCAAAGATTTACGCCAACAATAATTCCCATAGTATCTCTGATTTTGTTGGGTATATCCTCAAGGAGCTTACGGGCGTTAGACAGACCAATCACATTGCCGTTATCATCACATCCAATATAAATTTTGCCGCCTTGAGCATTGGCATAACCGCAAACCCATTCCAAATATTCGTCTTTCCATTTGCTTTTCCATTCAATGTTTTGACTCTCAGGCATTGCCGTCACCATCCTTATATATGTTTTGCTATGAACCTTTAAATATTATAATACTACTTTTTATCTTTTAAAAGCCACGGTTGTATATCCTCTTAATGTTAAAATACTCGTAATTCATATGCCACAACACTTTTTATATTTCTTTCCGCTTCCACAAGGGCATTGGCAGTTTCTCTCTAATCTTTTTACAAATTTTTTATCATTCCATGCAATCTGTAATCTTCCTATTGTTTCATGATAATATTGTTTCCATATGCTTTCAAAGATGCCACCATTTTTTAATGTCGTTATACTGTCTATATTATAATCGACAAAACATATAAAATTTTGATTGCTTGGAAACATATCTTGCTTATTTTTGACATTTTCTCTATAGACATTCATATATACAGAGTCAGCTTCCATAGTTCCATATTTATGAGAAATAGTAGGACTATTTATATTTTTAAGTTGCTTTATCCAGTCTATACTTTCAAATATTATCTTCATTAATTCATATTTATCTGAGGTGTTACCCACATATAAATTAGCCCTTAATCTCTTTCTGTTTTCAATGCTAGCATCGACAATATTATTTATTATATATTTATCACATTGATAATCGGGAAACCTAAAATATTTAACTTCATTTAAATCAATATTATCGGTTGGGGCATCCCATATTACTACGTCGCCTCTTTTAATTACTTTTGTGATTAACGTATTGAAATCATGCGTACCGTTATATAGTGAAAGTATTTCGTCATTTGTAAATCTAACCCAACTTTTAGCCAATCTTTCGCTGCTAAATGTAAACATATACTGTTCATAATAATTGTACTTATTATATATTAAAACAGCTAATAATAACGCTACTTGGCATAGGTATCCTTTATTTGTTTCTGTTACATAAAATTCTATATTTAATTGCTTATTATTGTCTATTGCCCATATTGCAATACATCTAAGCTTAGGAATGCTTAATTCCATTCTGATAAAATCAAACTGTATTTCTTGCCGGGTTATATAAATAATATTTTCGTGCTTATTTATAAATAATGTAATAGCAAATATTATTCCACCGCAAAGTGCATACATTTCATTAATAATATTATCAAATTCATATATAGACATGATTTTTTCTTTTCTCCCCTGTTTGTCCATATATATAAACTTAATATCATTGCCTGATTTTTCACTATGATATTTACCATGACTAATTGAATTTCTTATATTAATATCTATTTTTGAAGTGATACATTCAAATCCATTTTTTTCTATAACGTCAGATAAACATTTCAAAGAAAACTGACTTGAATAATCTTTTTCTGAATATTTATTAATAATTAATAAGAGAGTCCTAAATAAATTGGATAGGCAGCCTTCTATTATATTAGTATATGCAGGGATTCTAAGTGATGCCGTTTTTAATTCCTTGCTTACATTAATATTCGCAAGATCATTTATCATTTCTGGTATATGAATATACGCATTATATCCCAACATATATGACTCAATAATTTCATCATCTAAAATTATTTTATCTTTATATGTGGAATATATTACTTCCAACTTATCAAAAACTATTTTAGTCGTATTTTTATCAAAATCATTATATAAATCAGAATATAAAATCTTATGTAAAATACCTAAGCCAAAAGGCTGTATATCAGTCATATTATCTTCAATGATTTTGTTAATACCTTTAACAATTTTATCGGTCTCAGCATCTGAAAAATATTTATAAAAACAATATTTTAATAATGCATCTCCTGTGCTTTTTGATTTGTTTTCCACAATGTCTCCCATTTATGTTAAACCCCTCATATGTTTTTCTGCTATGATACTCCACAAGTTAAAATCATCTGATAATATCCTATTTTAATACTATTATACACCATAAAGGTATTATTTTCAATCATTTTTACAATAAAAATTGTTTTATATGTCATAACAACTATCTATTACAACCGTACGCGATGTGTCGTTCACATATATCACAGGCGTGTTTGTGCCTTCCACCAGACCGCTTATTGGATCTTCAAATTGTAGAATTAGATTTTTGCGTGTTTTATCAATTTCCTTAAAATCAGCTTTGTAATGCTATATTTAACGAATTAGGTTTGTAATTTATCACAACTTTTACCCATTTTCATGGCATTAAAAGACCTATAGAGGACGGGATTGTTGTGATTTTTCCTCCACAAAATTTTATATTATCTATTCATCAAAATATTTTTTTAATGTTCTGTATTCAGAATGGTCAAAGACATCCAATTCATTTGTAGAACCGAGTTTTATCAAATCTCTACATTTTTTTAATCTTTCCAACATTGGTATAATAATAGATATTCCGTGATTTATAAAATCATATATTTCCGCTTCTTTGGATGGTATTTTATATCCTTTAGGCGAACTGGCTATAATTACACCATTATCACGTAAATTTCCTATAATTTTATTTCTAAACATCTGCACTGATGATATATAATAATCGGTTGCCATTAACTGATTCATTAATTCACGTGTTGGAATGTATTTTCTCAAATCATTATTCATAAATCTAAACAGCATATATTTTAATACTATTATTTGTGCTGATCGCTGCTCATCATCAGAGTCAGTATACCTATTTATAAATTCTACTACTTGTTTTAAACAAATTTCTGCAACATATTTATCATAGTCCTCTGCAAGTGCACTAGTATCCAGTTGATAAGTTTCAAATGTTTTTGGATATAAATCAAATCCTGAGATTTTTCGACTAAGCATTTTACAAAAATCGTAATCTTCATCAGGATTATTATATTTTCTCGCTATGGAACCACATATTAAGTCCGCTAATTGAATAAGTATATCATTATGACTATTTTCAAAATAGAATTCTGCTTCTCCAAATAAATTAGGAATATCGGATTTGTTTCTCACATATTGTGAAAAACTTTGCATATATTCACTCCCACCAATTTCATCAGCACATATAGTTAGAACCTTAAAAGCTCGACGTAATTCTTTATGTACAATGTTATTTAAAAATTTATAAAACGATTGTTTATAACGTAATCCTGGGTATCCTGTCATTTGGCTTTTATCAAACACTATTGCAAATATTGTAAATGGTAACGGAAGCAACTGCCCTAATATATGCTTTCGTCTGTCACTTTTTTTGCCTATTTTTGACGATTTCATCTCTCCAGTTTGAAAATATTTCTTTCTTACTGTTTCTACTGCCAGTCTCAAGTCGCCTAAATCTTGCTCTTTGACTATTATAGATGCAACAACAAAATATTTTGAAACGTGGTCATTCTCGAAATCCCACCCGAATGCTCCTGATTCATCTGTAAACGCGTAGACTCTTTCCATTTTATACACCTTTCGTATAATTAATATATGACTTATTTTTCAACAAATTTTACCACAAATAATTCCTTATTACTGACACAATAAATTATAATTTTCCTTTATTGATTATTAATTGCTCACTTTTTCAAGTAAATATATTATACCATGTACAGATAAAAATTTCAATATTAACCTCATAGTTTTTAAATTAAATAAACTTAGTTAATAATTGTTTTCGCCTTATTTATGTCTTTTTTATAAATAAAGGATAACTAGAAATTATCCATTACATTTCATAACTAATTATTCGGATGGGAGAGATTTTTATGCTTT
>CANQKM010000028.1 GCA_947624485.1 uncultured Clostridia bacterium | reverse complement strand
TTATCTCGATACGATCGGGCTTGCCAGTGACAAGTATTTGGCACTCGAAGAAATGCAGGATTTCGTAGACGCGCAGGGTATCATATCATTCGCGGCTTTATGTAGATACGCACGCGCAGAGCGGCGCGACTGGTGGCGGATTTTATGCGACTGTGGCAGCTTACAAATGAAGGAGTACATAAAGTCTGTTAAGTGGGAGATCGATCAGGCGTTAAATCAATAAAGTGTACAAAAGTCAACGATCATAAAATCGTTGACTTTTTTTTTTTTTTTGCGATAATTAAAGTATAAAATTTTTATTAAGGAGGTTTTTTATATGATAGGTGTGTGTTTGGGCTTCGAAAACTTTACAAGCAAAAATGGTGTTCCTTGTCAGCATAGCTATTGGGCTGTGCAGTTTCCCTCCGGGGCGCGTGGTGCCGTCGGCATGAAATCTGCTGATTATTTTACGGCTGTGCAGTATCCTCTGACCGTAAATGCTCAGTTTGATTTATCTTTGGGCGTAAACTATCGTAATCAACTTGCGCTTGAAGGTGTACGTCTTGTGCAGAAAGGGGGTGAATCGTGATGGTTGATCCTGTACTCGGTGCAAAGCTTTTTGCTTTGGCGTCTGAAGCTTCTCCAGAACCTTCGGTTGTCAAGCCTACTGATTGGGCTAATGTTATTTCAGGTGTTACGGGGCAGTTTTCTGTAGCAAATATTGTTGGCACGATCTCGGCTGTTGTTGCCGCTGGTATCGGCTTCGTGTTCCTATGGTGGGGTGTTCGCAAAGCGTTCAATTCTATTATGGGTGCAGTCAAAAACGGTACTCTTTCCATCAATGCCAGAAGGCGCAGGAGGTAGATCACATGTCGGAAGTGGATTTTCTGGAAAGCAACTTTGCGTTGCCAGCTTTTATTGATTCGTGGCTTATGTCGCGTGATGAGCTTAAACGCCATCCAAATTGGCTGACTTTAAACGGAATAATCTGCTTCTGCGGGGAACAGGGTAGCGGGAAAACGTTGTCGGCGGTCAATTATCTTGAAAACGTAGCGCAACGTTTCCCGCGCTCTCACATCATATCGAATATAGACTTAAATATTGATGTTAAGAAAAGTCGTATTATACCTTATGAAGGCGTAGAGCAGATGCTGTCACATGATAATGGCGAATATGGCACGCTGCTATTTATCGACGAGATGCATTTAGAATTCAATAGTCTCGAATCAAAGGGTATGGATGTTCACACTTTTGAGCTTGTTTCGCAGCAGCGTAAAATGAGAAAACACATTATAGGTACTTCTCAGGTTTTTGGGAGACTTGCTAAACCGTTCCGGGAGCAGTTTAAATATGTTGTTCTGTGCAAAAAAATGGTTGGAAGTCTTTTTCGACAGCAGATTTTTAGAGCCTGTAATGTTCCCTATGAGGACGATATAAAAACAGAGCTCTCAGCTGATGGTGTCCGCTTTTATTTCGCATCCCCTGATATGTACAAAAAATACGATACTTCACAGGTGGTTAGGAGGGTACGTTCTCATGGATTTAACAGCACTTAATTTGTTTGCTGAGGTTGTAAAAGCCGGGATCCCGTATGCTATAACATGGCGCGTGGGCATGTGGGTTGTTAATACGCTTTTGGATTGGGTAACTGGGTCAAGTGACCGCATATAAATATTTATTGTTCGCGCTGGGGGCCGCCGTAGTAGCGCCAGCCACGGCGGCCCGCGCGGCTTCTCTTTCTGGGAACGATTTGGAGGTAGAGAGTGAAACTTTTGTACAGATTGAAGAGAGCTCTCAGGAAGAGTCTTTTCTTCCTGAATCACCTGAAGCTATTTCTGATAATAATAATTCTTCTGTTTCTGGTAATGATATTGTTGAATCAGAATCATTTACAGAATCAGAATCTGAATCAGTTGTTGAATCAAATTCTGAAGATGTTGTCTTAGATGATTCTGTTATTATGCCTTTACAAAACTATAATACTTATTATGGTTCTATCAGTTCTACATATCTTGAGTATATGCGTGGTTTTCTTTCGAAATTAGGGTTTAAGGATCATTATGTTGCGGCTCGTGTGTCTCAGTATGATTATATCTTTGCTTATGGTGATAATCTTGTTTATAATGGTTCTTTTTCTGGTTCCGATATAACTGTGATAACTTTTAATACTTACAATAATGGTTCTTATTCTTCATCTGTTCAATCTTCTTTTTCGCTCTCTCCTGGTTCTTATATGGTCTACTCTGATCTTAGCGGTATTTATCCTTCTTTGGCTACATCTTCTGATTTTTCTTTACGTCAGATTGTTTTTGTTTTGGGCATTGCTATTGTTTCATATACTGTCGGTTGTTTCTTTGTTCGTAAAGCTGTTAAATCTCATTCAAGGAGGCGGCGTTTATGATATATCGTTTTTTTCGTGTTACTCATTTCTGGATCGGCGCGGTGTGCTTAGGTTTTATTTTCTTTTTTTCGTCAAAAATGACTGTTAATGCTGAGTCTTTTACATGTCCTGATTTTAAGTATGGTCAATGGGATATTATAATTAGACAGGAAACGTCAAATTATTATTATCGAAAATTAGGTTCTGCAACTGTTAATGTTCCTAGTACTAGTTATATGTTCCAGAATATGCAGGTTGGACATCAGTATATCTTAGAATTTGATATTGAAATTGAGCCTGTTTCTTGTGTTTATAAAATAAATAGCAGTACGAGTGCTTCGATTCCTTGTACTGGTTCTGAATTTTCTTTTAGTGGAGAAAATTCTATGACCACTCCTGATGGTCAATATAGCTATCCTCTTAAAGTTGGGCATAATAGTATGACTTTTAATCTTTCGTCTTCTGGTAATGTTAAATTATCTTTTAATGTTTTAGCTTATGTTGCATGTCCTGTTTCTGTTGCTGGTACTAAGTATTTTTGGGGTGGTTGTAATATTTGGTTTAGAAATATTGTTATTGATGATAACACTCCACTTTCTGATAACGAAGCTCTAAATGAGTTGGTAAAAGGTCAGGAAGTACAAATTGAACAGTCTCAGCAGTTTCATGATGAAGATAAATCATCAGCTGTACAAGCCGGATCAGATATGGGCGGCTTTGCCACTCAGCTTGAAAATTTAAAAGGTACTTGGGCGATCCTCTGGTATCCGATAGAGTTTACTAATACTGTAATGGGAGTGTTTACTGATGGCACATCAGGAGCTTCTTACCGTTCTATATATAGCAATGTTTCCGGCTTTACATATGATGATAGCTCTGGTCTGCTGAAACCTGTATATAAGAGTCCTGTGGCTACGATAGATGCAGTCGATGTGCCTTCTGGTACTGGCCTTACATTTCCGTCTTTTGAGATTATGGGTGTTAAGGTGTGGGATGCGTATACATTTGATTTGGCAGGCCTTAAAGACAAATTTCCGGTTGTGTTTGATAGCTTATACGTTATTGTGTCGATTTTAGAGGTTTTGTGGTTTGTGGGATTTTTAAGATCAAAGTATGAGGAGGTGTTTGGTTAATGGTCCAGTTTATTATAATTGCGGCTATCATCGCTCTTGTTGTTGCCTATATCGTGGCTATAACGTTTCCCGAGCTCATACCGGCTGTTGGATCGGCTGTTGATGCGCTTGTCTTTTATCTTGGACAGGCTATGGATATTGTATGGCTTTTTGTTCCCAGAACGCTCACCGTCGCCCTGATGACCCTTGCGATCGCGGTAGAGGTTGTTGTTCTAGGCTATAAGTTTGTTATGTGGATTTTGAGGAAGATTCCTACTGCGGGGATAACGTGAGTGTGGCTGCGAGACGGAAATGTAATATTTTGTATAATTAGTGTTGACAAGTGAGATATAGTGTAGTACAATGTAAATAGAAAGGAGGTGCGATCTTATGAGCAAAAAAAATCTTGTTTCTATTCGCTTATCTGATGAGAGCGTGGAACGTGTAGAGGAGGTAAGAAAGGCTTTGTCTGAGACTATGCCTTTTTACGATTGGACTTTCACAGATGCGGTCCGTTGTATGCTCGATAAGTTCGATGTTTCTACTGTTTACAAATTGTACGGTCAAAAATAGGAGGTTTATGATGATTACAGTAAAAGATTTTTTATCTTTGGTTGGGCCTTTGTCTGATACTACAGTTGTCGAATTTTTTGGTAGCGGTGAATGTTTTATTGTTCTTAATGAGGTTTGTTCTGTTTCCGAAGCTGTTCAGTATTTTGGAGATTATATTGTTAATCGTGTTCGGATAGATCGTGTAGATGATTTTTTATCTATTGATCGTATGTCTATATATATCAATGTTAAATAGTGCTTTGACGAAGCTTAGGCAATCCCTTTCCTTGTTCGCCCTCCCTCCGGCCCGCTTACGTTTTGTCGTTGCGATGGTCGGGAGCCGGGGGCAACGCTGGGGGGCCCGGCGAGCGGATTCAAAATTTAACCTAACGCTTGGGCCAACAAGGGGGAGCACTACGACACTCCCCCTTGTGTTCAATGTTCAATGTTCATTAAATTTTTAACAATCAAAAAAAAGGAGCGGTTGCCAGCCGCCCCAGATTCAATTACTAAGGAGATTATATCATGTCAAAGAGTGAAAAGTCAACGTTAGGTCGGGGCCGTACCCGGTCTTGGGCTACCGTTGTTTATCCTGAATCCGTCGCGGAGGGATGGGTTAATATTTTGGCGGAAAAGTGCGTACCCTGTTTCATTTCGCCGCTACATGATCGGGATGTGAACGCAACCGGCGAACCAAAAAAGCCGCATTATCATATTCTTTTTCTTTTCGATAGCGTAAAGGAGCGGGATCAGGTGGTGGATATTGTTCAGATGATCGGTGGCGTGGGGTGCGAAAAAGTAGCAAGCACCCGGGGCTATGCGCGTTACTTATGCCATCTTGATAACCCAGATAAAGCGCAATATGATAGCGGGGATGTGATAGCCTGCGCGGGCCTAGATTATCTCGATACGATCGGGCTTGCCAGTGACAAGTATTTGGCACTCGAAGAAATGCAGGATTTCGTAGACGCGCAGG
>CANQKM010000027.1 GCA_947624485.1 uncultured Clostridia bacterium | reverse complement strand
TCATAGCAGAGAGCTCCTTTACGTTTTGTTTTTTTGTGGTGATTAAACTATAACACAAAGGCAGTATCTCTGCTTTTAAATTATTTAGCTGTAACACATGTATTGTAATCCTACAATTTTATATTGAGAGAAAATGGAGAATTTATTGAGTAAGAGGCAAAAATATAGTATAATGTATTTCTGTAAAAATAGAAAAAGGAGATTATTTATAAGATTTCATGAATTAATTTCGCTACATATTGTGAGAAGTTGAGAGGTTATTTAAAAAAGAAAAATTATGAATTTAGATGAAATATTGGATCAGGCACCTAAAAATAATCTAATAGGTGATTCTATAATAATTACACATGCAAAGTTGCAGCGATATGAAAAAATACTATGTTCTGTTAGTGGAGGAAGTGATAGTGATATTTTAATTGACCTATGTCAAAAATATGATAATGCCAATAAAATTACATATGTTTTCTTTGATACTGGATTAGAGTTTAGAGCAACAAAAGAACATTTGATATATTTGGAACAGAGATACGGAATACAGATTGAAAGAGTAAGGGCTATAAAACCTGTTCCATTTTGCTGTAAAACGTATGGCCAACCGTTTATGTCTAAGCAAGTAAGTGAGTGGATTGAAAGATTACAACGACATAATTTTCAATGGGAAGATGAACCTTTTGATATACTAATACGTCGATATCCTAAATGTAGAGCTGCATTGAGATGGTGGTGTAATGATTTTGACCGTAAGTCGGAAGGTAGTGAAAGTAGTTTTAATATTGGATATAACCAGTATTTAAAAGAGTTTATGGTGGCTAATCCACCTAAATTTAGGATTTCCAATAAATGTTGTTATTATGCAAAAAAGCTGGTTGCTAAACGTTTTAAAGAGCAGAAAAAGTTTGATTTAAATATTTATGGCGTAAGAAAAGCAGAAGGAGGAGCAAGAAGAAGTGCTTATAAAACATGTTTTTCTTCTAATGATGCGGGATGTGATGAATATAGACCTATTTTTTGGTATTTAGCGGATACGAAAAAAGTTTATGAAACGCATTATAATATCCAAAATAGCAGATGTTATAGTGAATATGGATTGAAGAGAACCGGATGTGCGGGGTGTCCATATTCAAAAAATTTTGAAGATGAATTAATAGTTATGCAACAATATGAACCACAATTATATATAGCGGTTAATAGTGTTTTTGCTGATTCGTATGCATATACGAGAAATTATAAGAATTTTGTGCAGAAAATGAGAAATAATAATAACAAAGGAGATAAATAATTATGGATAATATTGTAAAAGCTAGTCCTACTAAAGAATTTTTTGTTAATATGCTAGTTCGCGATATTCTATTAAAACAGGCAATTATTGAATTGATTGATAATAGTATTGATGGTGCAAGAAGTATCAGAGAAAATAATCAATATTCTGGTCTTAAAATCATTGTTAAGTTCGACAATAGTAAGTTTGTGATAGAAGATAATTGCGGAGGGATTCCATTGGATGTCGCTGCAAATTATGCTTTTAGATTTGGACGACCGAAAACGGTTGAAAGTAGTGATACAGAAACAACTGGTATATTTGGAATCGGGATGAAGAGAGCTTTATTTAAAATTGGTAATAATTTTTCAATACATTCTACTACAAAAACGACGGAGTTTCAACTAAATCTTAACGTCAAAGAATGGTTAAGTAAAGATGATGGTGATTGGGATTTTAGCTTTTCATCATATAACGAGAACATGAATAATTCAGAAGAACTTTTAGGAACAAAAATAGAGGTTACAGATTTGAATTTGGAAATTGCATCAGAACTAAGTAGTGAAGAATTTGAAAAAGAGGTAATAGAACACATTCAGCGTCGGGTCGGATTGGATATTGCATATGGCATAGCAATTATTATTAACGATAAAACTTTAGTTGGAAATAATATTTCTTTAATTGATAATGAAGAAATAAAACCAGTTAAGGAAGAATATCAAGATGGGGAAATTAAAGTAAAGATATTGAGTGGGATAGCACCTCGTGAGGGCAAAACTTATCCACCAGAAAAAGCCGGATGGTATATTTATTGTAATGGTAGACTTGTGGTGGCTGCGGACAAAACGTCGTTGACTACATGGAAGGATATGGAAAATAAAAGTAGTGGTATTGTATTTCATAATAATTATGCAGGTTTTAGAGGAATTGTCTATTTCAATTCTAAGCACCCTGAAAAATTGCCATGGAACACTACGAAAACGGGACTGGATGAGACATCATTAGTATATTTACGAGCAAGAGAAAAGATGCTTGAGATTTTTAAAATTGTCAAAAATATATTAGATGATATAAGGAAGAATACTGAAGACAAAGACGATGGAATAGAAGAAACAATTGCGATAATGCAAGGAACTGAAATGACGATAGAAAATGTCAACAAGGTAAAAGAAAACAGGGTAGTAAGTATTAAAAATGTATCAGTAATTACTGTTCCAAATGTAACCATTAATTACAAGAAGCCGAAAGAAGAAGCTGAAGAATTGAAAAAAGTGTTAGGAGTAAAATCCTATAGAGAGGTTGGAGAAAAAACATTTGAATACTATAAAGATGCGGAGTGTTAGTATATGCCAGGAAGTGATCAAAAAATAAATTATCAAGTTCGCCCAGCAAAATCAATAGAAAGAAAAATGCTGTGTGACTTGATTCGAGAAATACAGTTGATAAGAGCAGATGGAGCTATGAGATATATAGGACTGGGAGCCAAATATTTTACGGATTTTCTTTTGCTTCATAATGAGTTCGGTATTACAGATATGATTAGTATTGAGGCAGAAAAAGAGAGACAAATTAGGTATGAATTTAATAAGCCACTAAAATGTATACAAATGTGGTATGGTACAACTAATGAAGTGCTTCCTCAGATTGATGGATTTGACGAAAAAATGAATTTGATTTGGTTAGATTATGATAATTCATTTGAAGATACTATGCTCTTTGATATTGAAACTATATGTAGAAATCTAAATGTTGGAAGTATGTTTTTTGTATCATGTAATTATTCCTTTAGAGGTGAAAAACCATCGGAAAAAATGGAATCTTTTAAAAATAATGTAGGAGATTTTTTTGACGAGAAGATTGAGAAAAACAATTATACATCAAAAAAAATGCCGATTGTTATTAAAAAACTGATAGATAATCAAATAAATAAGACTATTGATATGAGAAATAGACTGGATCAAGGGCATATTGAATATTTGCAATTACTGTTTTTGACATATAAGGATGGGGCACCTATGATGACTATTGGAGGGATTTTGGTAGATGGAGTATTAAAAGAAAAAATTAGGAACAGTAATTTGTTTGATAAATATTTGTTCATGTCATGTGATGATCATATTTTTGCAATAGATATTCCTAAATTAACAAATAAGGAAATTCAGTTGATATTAAAGAATCTTCCTGTAACAGAAGAAGACTTTTTGGAACATGAACAAAAGTTTTATGGGATAGAGTATGAGGAAATATGTAAATTTCAGAAAATTTATAGATATTATCCATATTACTCTGAGGGATTTTTTAATACATAGAGTGAGCTATAAGGAAAAGAGTAATACAAGAAGTTTTTAATATATGAATAGATTTGTAATTAAGTTATACAAATGAAAAATTATTGAACAAATCTATTGGTTTTATTTCCTTTATAGTTTACGATTGAATTTGCTCGATATGCAGTTGAGATGACTGTAGGAGGGACTGATGATTTTTTAATAACTCTACTAACTCTCTCGGTTCAATCGTTAAATGATATTGTTTGTTCGGCTCCACTTCCAGTTTCGGGTAGGGAAATCCATGTATGTGAGGCTTTCCTTTATGTCATCCTGCAGTTTTGTAGCCACGTGCAGGGCTTTCGTTTGGGCAGTTTCTTTGCTCTCCTTGGTATGAATTGCATTTCATCAATGGAAATTGATTTTAATTTTTGCAAGGTATGACAAAGAAAATATTTCATAATGGAACAGTTTTAAGTATACTATTATTGGCAGGGGAGCTGGTGCGAATGCGGATATTTATTTTGCAAAAAATCAATGAAATTTTATAGTGGAGATTTGTATGAATTGAAAAAGATAATTTACATCCTATCCAAAATGGTTTAGATTTGGGGGTGTTTAAATGGAAAAAGTTACATATGAATCTATTTGCGAAAAGCTTGGTTTTGATGTGGATACATATGAAGTCCCTGAATCCACTACAGAGGACGATAATGGCGATAGTCCTTTTAGAAGCCTGACGCTTGAGGAATTGAACTTTCTCACTGATAGAATAGAGAATAAGAAAAAAGAATGTATCTTTTGGGAAATAATGCGAAAAGCATCCTTTATAGGGTGCTTTTTAATTATTAGTTGTAACACATGTATTGTAATCCTATAGCCAATTGCAATTATATGATTGTTAAAAAAAGTTGCGCCATATCACAACTTTTGATAAAATTTTCTTTGGGTACATTGTTATTTTAACTGCAAGCACTAGAACAAAAATATGTTGCCCACGTACCACTCATAACGTGATCCAAGGAAAGAGGATATTTTCATGAACCATGATCTCATCACACAACTGCAGCAGGGAATGAAAACTGCATTTATTGATGCAGGGACAATATCAAATCTCGCTTATAAACCTCAATTTGTATCAAATGATTATAAAAATGGACATAAAGTTTTAGCTTCTATTGAAGAAGAACTTAATTCTTGTGATGAGTTTGCGATAAGTGTTGCATTTATTACAATGAGTGGTATTACTCCTATTTTACAGACATTAAAAGAGCTGGAGCAAAGAGGAATTCCGGGGCGCATATTAACCACGGACTATTTGATGTTTAGTGAGCCTAAGGCGTTGGATAAACTCGCGCAGCTGAAAAATATTCAGTTAAAAATGTACCAGACAGGTGAATCTGGTGAAGGATTCCATACGAAAGGATATATTTTTCGAGATAAGGAAATATATAGAATTATTGTGGGAAGTTCCAATATGACACTGAATGCGCTTACACGAAATAGGGAGTGGAATACTCGCTTGGTGTCTACAGAGCATGGTGAATATACGCAGCAAATTATATCTGAATATGAGACTCTGTGGAATGCGCGCAATTCAATTGATTATGAAGAGTTTATCGAGTATTATCGGACTCGTTATAAAATTATAAAAAATCAACGTTCGATCGCACGTCAGAACAGTGTTCCGTCTATTGAACAATATCGTTTACAACCAAACAAGATGCAGATTGAGTTTATAAACAGTCTCAAGAAATTAAAAATGCAAGATGCAAGTCGTGCATTATTGATTTCTGCAACCGGAACAGGTAAAACATTTGCCTCGGCGTTTGCATTGAGGGAAGAAAATACGAAGAGAGTCTTATTTCTGATTCACAGAGAACAAATAGCAAAACAAGCAATTAAAAGTTATCGGAAGGTCTTTGGTAATACGCGTTCTTTCGGACTTCTTTCGGGTAATTCCAAGGATTATGAAGCAGATTATGTCTTTGCGACAATGCAGATGATGGCGAAAACGGAAACACTAGAGAGGTTCAGAAGAGATGAGTTTGATACCATTATTATTGACGAGGTACATCGTGCGGGGGCAGAAAGCTATCAAAAAATTATGAATTATTTTCAACCGAAGTTTTGGTTGGGAATGACGGCGAGTCCTGATAGAACGGATAATTTTGATATTTACAAATTGTTTGATCACAATATCGCATACGAAATTCGATTACAGCAGGCGCTGGAAGAAAATTTTCTTTGTCCTTTTCACTATTTTGGCATAACGGATTTGGAGATTGACGGTGAGGTTTTTGATGATAATTCCGGTGTTCGTAATTTTGTAAATTTAGTATGTGATGCGCGAGTAGAGTATATTATTAAACAAGCGGAGTATTATGGCTTTAGCGGTGAAAGAGTAAAGGGCTTAATCTTTTGCAGCAGAAAAGATGAAGCGCAGGAACTTTCTGATAAATTTAATGCAAGAGGGTATCGTACAATTTTTTTGAGTGGAGATACTTCACTGGCAAAAAGAGAAGAGTGTGTGGAACGTTTAACGGGCGAGGAAAAGGAAGATGCGTTAGACTATATTTTTACGGTAGATATTTTTAATGAGGGTGTGGATATTCCGGAAATTAATCAGGTAATCATGCTGCGGCCTACTGAGAGTCCAATTGTTTTTATCCAGCAGCTTGGACGCGGACTTCGCAAAGCAGAAGGTAAAGAGTATGTTGTAGTATTGGATTTTATTGGGAATTATATGAATAATTTTATGATCCCAATTGCTCTTTCTGGTGATAGAAGTTATAACAAGGATACCATTCGCAGATATGTAATGGAAAGTGCAAGAATTATTCCGGGCGCTTCAAGCGTACATTTCGATGAAATATCCAAAAAGAGAATCTTCCAGTCTATTGATAAGGCAACCACGACGAAAAAGATGTTGACTGAGAAATATCAGGCAATGAAATTTAAGGTGGGGCGTATTCCGACTATACTTGATTTTTATGAATTTGGAGAAATAGATCCGCAGCTTTTTATAGATTATGCGCGAACTTACGATAGATTTGTCAGAATGGTTGATAAAGACTATACAGTAGAATTTTCGGAAAAAGAAGAAGCTGTTCTGGAGTTTGTTTCTTCGATTATTTTAAATGGTAAAAGACCACACGAACTTATTATCTTGCAAATGCTTTTGGAGTGCCAGAATATTGATTCGGAATCTTTCTCAAAAAAATTAGAAGAAGAAGGAAAAGAATACCGAGAGGCAGATTATGTATCTGCAGTCAGAGTTTTGACAAAAGATTTTTTGAATACGCAGTCAGAAAAAAATAAATATTCGTTAGTCGAGTTTCTGAAATTAGAGGAAGGAAGAGAACGACACATTTTAAAGAGGGCTGAATTCTTATATGAAAGATTAAGGCAGATGCCTTTTAAACTTGAACTGCAAAATTTAATCCAGTACGGATTAAAGAAATATAAAGATTGCTATTCAAATCAGGATGAAGATAATTTGGTATTATATGAAAAATATTCCCGAAAAGATATATGTAGAATTTTGAACTGGGAAAAGGATGATAGTTCAACTATATACGGCTATCGAATTAAGTATCAGACTTGTCCGATTTTTGTCACATATGAAAAGAAAGATGATATTGCCAGCAGTACGAAATATGAAGATCAATTTATTAATAATCAAATATTTAGCTGGATGACTCGCAGTAAAGTCAGTGTAAATAGTCCCGAAGCAAAAACACTGATGAATTATGCGGAAAATGGGCTCAAAATATATTTATTTATTAAGAAAAGTGACGGAGAAGGAAGCGATTTTTATTATATGGGACGTGTGACGCCTATAGAATGGCACGAAACGACAATTGCTAATGATAAAGGAGAGCAGCTTCCAATTATGAATTTTCAAATGAAATTGCAGCATCCTGTACGTAGTGACATTTATGAATATTTTACACAATAATATACAAGGAAATAGAATGGATAAGAAATATAGAAAGGATTCCACACATATGCAAACTTCAAGAAAAAGGATAGAAGTCGTTGCCGCTATCATCATCGATCATAATAAGATTTTTGCCACTCAGCGTGGTTACGGAGACTTTAAGGATGGCTGGGAATTTCCGGGCGGCAAAATAGAGGCGGAAGAAACGCCAAAGCAGGCGCTTGAACGTGAGATCAGAGAAGAACTGGATACGGAGATTAATGTTGG
>CANQKM010000026.1 GCA_947624485.1 uncultured Clostridia bacterium | reverse complement strand
CAGTTACGTCAGACGCGGTAACGGTAGAGGAGCCGAAAAAGGCGAAGGTAACGGTTACTGTTGACGACGTAACGCACGTTACAAAGATTGAACTGAAGCAGGGCGACACAGTTAAGCATACGATTGAGACTGATATTAAGACTTCTAATGAAATCGCTGACGTTGTATACGGCACATATGATGTTGTTGTAACGACGGCGAAGGGCTTCAAGACCACGGCGGACACACCGGCTCAGCTCGTTGTTAACGCTGCGACGGCAACTCTGGCAATCAAGACAGAGGAGAAGAAGTTCTCGGTTTCGGGTACTGCTACAAATGTAGAGAATGTTAAGATAGTAAGCACAGAAGCGGCAGCTGTTCCTGCTAACGTAACGGTTAGCGCGGAGGACGGAACCTTCAAGGTTGAAAATCTCAAGGCAGGCTCATACTACTTTACGGCAGACGCAAAGTCAGGCTTTGAGCTTGTAAAGATTACAAACGGCACAGCGGCTGTTTCAAAGGACGCTCCGATTGTATTAGACGACGTTGACGTGGCAGGCGTTAATATTGCCGCTACGGCAATCCCCACAAAGCCGGCTAAGGTTACAACGACAGGCGACAACGTAGCTACTACGCTCGCTTACACGGCTCACTCACAGTGGGGCGCCAACAAAGCGGAAACAGACGTAAACTGCGTCAAGGAACGCTTCAATGTTGATAGCAACAAGACAGACAGCAAAACATATGGAGCGACTGCATTTATGCAGTTCTATATCCCCGAGATTGATGATACCTTGTTGATTACGGGCGCGAAGCTCTCCTTCACGGTTCAACAGGGCGGCAACGGCGGCAGAGACTTCGATATTTACAAGGTAAATAATGATACTCTTGACCTTAAGACACTTAAGACTGACGGATCAGCTGTCTTCTCAAATGCGAGAACAAAGGTAGCGGGTGCTAAGACAACAGCAGGCAGCGATGCAGATAATGCGTTTACGGCTGATAAGAGCATTGCCATTTCGTCCGATTTCATAGAGGCAGGAAAGACTCTTACGTTAATGCTTACAGCAAACGCAGGCGGCGCATACCTTTACGGTAAGCCCTCAGACAAGGCTCCCGTACTTACGCTGATGGTAGTTAATAAGAATACAATGTGCGATCTCACGATTAAGTATCAGACAGGCGACAGCACAGACCTTACACCGACTGACGGCAGACCTACACATGTATGGGTTAAGAGAAACGAGGAGTTTACGGCTACCGATGCAATGACAAAAGACTTTAAGATAGCGGACGGTAAAAAGTACACGCTTAAGGCTGACTCGCCCAAGACGATAACACCGACAACGGGTACAGAAACGCTTACCCTTAAGTTCGATGAATCCGCAAAGAGTAAGGTAACGGTTAATGCGGTTAAAAAGGGAGAGACTGCTACTGTTCTTGAGAAGATTTATGAGCAAGACCAGGTTTACGCGGGTGATTCCGTAACGGTATACTTCCCGAGATACATTGTAAATAACAACAAGCTCTACTTGAACGATGTTGCTACAAACGCAAGCTACAGCAAGAGTGTTACGGCAGGAAAGACAGCTGTAACGGATACAGTTGAGTACACCGAACAGACCGATACTCCCGTATACTACATAGAAGCCGAGAATCTCGGCGGCGCAGGCGTTGTACCCGGTGATGACACCGCGCGTATGTCAAAAGGTAAAGGCGCTTCGATAAAGGCTGACACGATCGTTGCTAACTTACCGAAGGGTAAATATAAGGTTACTGTCGGTACGAGAAGAACAGGCGGAAGTGATATAAAGTTCAAGATTATGGCAGGCGAGAAACAGGTTGCTGAGTGGACAATTGGCGGTTCACAGGCAAATCAAGTATCGGATGAATTCACTCTTGAGGCTGCTGCGGATCTCGTAATTAAGGGATTTGACAGCGAGCGAAGCGACAGACGTATCGACTATATCCTCGTTACGGGCACAAAGGATCCTGCCGGCGGTGAGGTAGTACCCGGTATCACAGGTACTCTTTCAATTGACAAGACTACCGTTAAGGCAACCGAGCAGGTAAAGGCTACAGTTACAGGCGTTTCGTCACCCACATATGAGTGGTATATCGGCGACGCTAAGCAGCAAGAAACGACAGGAACATTTACAGTTCCCGCCGAAACAAAGCCCGGCTCGATTGTAAAGGTTGTTGTAAAAGAGACAGGCAAGGTTGGCTCGCTCGAAAAGACAGCTACGGTTGTAGCTGACACGACAGCTACAGCACTGACAACTCCTGCTGCGGCTGACGACGCTGTTCAGACTGCGCCGACATACGGACTTGTAGTAGGTACTCATAACTTCGGTGCTAAGTTCAATAACGTATCTGCAAGCGCTATGGGTTCATTCAGTGCCACAGATGAAGCAGGCGTTTTGAAGGTTACATCCAGTGACGCGAAGAAAGTTGACCTCGGCAGTAACAGAGGCAAGCACTATTATATTCCGGTTCGTATAACAATTCCGAAGGCAGATGCTTATGCAACAGAAGCTCCGAAGGCTGATTCAAAGGTACTCCTTTATCAGGCGGCTGCCGACACACCGGCTAACTGGACGGCGGACACGGTTACGGATATGTCCGCTCAGTTCCAGGCAACGGGTGAATTTGAAAAGGCTTGGGCGGCAGATATTCTTATCGCTTGTGATACACTGCCCCCGTCAAATAAGCTCTACTTCAAGCTTGACCTTGACGGCGACGGCACGGTTTACTCACCGAAGGTAATCGAGATTGATGTATCGGGAGTTAACGCTGCTCCCCCTGAAAATCTGTTAAAGAACCCCGGCTTTGAGGGTAGTGAATGGGCTGCGGCAGCTGACAGTGACTGGAAATATTCAGATTCTACCGGAAAGTGGCAAGGTCACGGTACGGTAACAAAAGCAAATGTTACTTCATCGTCCGCTAAAGAAGGCGATTACGTTGCTAAGCTCGACACCGGTGAGGCTGCTCTCGGTCAGAAAGTTACTCTTGAAGGGGGTAAGACATACAATTTCTCAGCTTGGGTAAAAGGTGATAATGCCACTGATACCTTAGATATATACGTATATTGCAAGACAAATGGTGAATTTCCTGCTTCGGGTACAAAATATCTAGAAAAGGTTAAAACAGCGTTAACTACAAACTGGACTGAGGTTACGGGAACGGTTACCCCGACTGAAACCAAGGAATGCTTTGTATACTTCTATAGTAAGGATACAGCTGGCCAAGATTGCGGATCTCACACCGCACCGATATACATTGATAATGTTTCTCTTGTTGAGACAGACGCATAATAATCATCTTGTAATTGCATAACTTAAAAAGGAACGGCTATGCCGTTCCTTTTTTTGTGCGTGTACGACCGCCGCGGCGCCGTAGGGGCGAACCGCGTTCGCCCGCGCGTGAGGCCCCCTTGTCAAAGGGGGCTGTCGGCAAAGCCGACTGGGGGATTCCTTTTTTAATTCTTGTGATGAATCCCTCCACCGCCTTCGGCGGTCCCCCTCCCTTTAACAAGGGAGGCTAACGCGCCTTGACACCGTGTACGGGGTGTGGTAAAATGAATACGCGGCGACCACTTCATATACACCAAACGGGGCGTTGACGAAATTTTGAATTTACAGCCTAACGGCGACAGCGCAAAACCGTATCAGGTTAAACAAATAAGAAGGATTATAGTTAAATATGGTTTGGGAGGGGATTTAGATGCGTAATTATGAAATCATCCTTTATTGGAGCAAGGACGACAACGCGTTTATAGCCGAAGTGCCGGAGCTTGCGGGCTGCATGGCTGACGGCAAGACGCGCGCGGAAGCAATTCAAAACGCCGAGACCGTTATCGAGGAGTGGATCGATACGGCGCGTGCCGAGGGCAGGACAATACCCGCTCCGCGCGGTAAGCTGATGTACGCATAAAAATACCACACCCCACTTGACATAAGATAAAGGGTGTGGTATAATAGGCATATGGAAACAGTATCTGTTTCGCGGGAGTTTTTTTAGAAGAAAGACATCTTCTACCATAAGTATCTGTTATTGACCTAACAGATACTTATTTTTTTATCCCTATCATAGCTATGAATACCAGTACCACTATTATTAACAGTGTTACCAGAGCGATTAACGCGTCGTATGTATTCATGTTGATCCCTCCTTTCGGAGTTCGTCGAAACAGACGCGTTTCCATAGCCTGCGGTTATTATACCATATTGCGCGGAATTTGTCGATACGTGACGCGAAACCGTAACGCAATCGTAACGGGCATAAAAATACCATACCCTTTTGCGTCGTTCACTTGACATAAGATAAAGAGTGTGGTATAATAAAGATACAGAAAAGGCAAGACCTTCAACGGTTATGCCCAAAGTTGACTACAAAATAGCCGTATCCTTGGTCGGGGCGGCTATTTTGCATTCATGGTGAAATCTATCAAAATGATAAGGATTTCGATGATCGTCTTGGTGATTAGCCAATGCCAATCTTCCATTATGCGCAATCGTGCCTACTTTCATAAGCACTCCCCCCTTTCTCAATTACTCGACGCTTGCGTCTGTATTAAGTAAGGCGGGCATAACCGCCGGTGATTACACCGTTAAGAATTTCTTGCCTTTTCCGCATGGTTACCCATGTAACGGATTTCTCCGCTGCAAGCATTATACCATATCGCGCGGAATTTGTCGATACGTGACGCGAAACCGTAACGCAATCGTAACGGGCATAAAAATACCACACCCTTTTGCGTCGTTCACTTTGCTGCGGCGTTTGTTGCTTCGCAACACGCCTACGACGCTTTTTGCGTCGTTCACTTGACATTGGGACGGGGGATGTGGTAAAATGAATACACGGGGTGGTATAAAATGAGCCAAATTACATATACTAAAGACGCGCAGAAATTTCTCAAACGCTGCCCGCGCGATGTTGCAAACCGCATTTTGGACGCGATAGAAAGACTGCCTTTCGGCGACGTTAAGAAGCTTAAAAATTCGGATTTCTACCGTCTGCGCGTAGGAAAATACAGAGTGATTTTTGATCGGAACGGCGTTGTTATCACGGTTATCGAGATTGACAGCCGCGGTCAGATATATAAATGACAGATTGACAAATAAGGGAGGGTTTTATATGTCCGAAATAAAAGAACGCATTGTAGGCGCGCTGTCTATTATGAGTGATACGGATGCGGAGTCCGTTTGGGCGTTTATACGCGACGGTTATGTTGTGAAAACAAAGACGTGGTCGGATATTGAAGAAGTTGAGCCGGACGCGGAGGAAATGGAAATAATCAAAAAATATAACGCCAACCCGACCGCGTTCGCGCCTGCGGTGTCGCACGAGGATTTGCGCAAACAGATAGGTGAATAAGCAGGTGCGAACCGTGTTCGCCCGCACGCACAAAAAAGGAACGGCTATGCCGTTCCTTTTTAAGTTATGCAATTACAAGATGATTATTCTGCGTCTGTCTCAACAAGAGAAACATTATCAATGTATATCGGTGCGGTGTGAACTCCACATGATTCGTCAGCTGTACCCTTACTATAGAAGTATACAAAGTACGTATCGGAGGCTGACGCTGTAAATGTTCCCGAAACCTCTTTCCATTCTTCGGTTAACGTTGTTTTCGTGTTATCTAAAACCACGGTACCGGAAGCGGGAAATCCATTGGTGTCTTTCTCACGTACGGTCACATCTATCGTATCAGTAGCATTCGAGCCTTTTACCCAAGCTGTGAGCTTGTATGTCTTGCCGGATTCGAGTGCAACTTTCTGACCGAGAGCAACCTCATTGGTGTCGAGCTTAGCAACGTAATCGCCTTCTTTAGCGGCCGATGAAGTAACATTTTCTCTTGTTACCGTACCGTGACCTTGCCACTTTCCGGTAGAATCTGAATATTTCCAGTCAGTGTCAGCCGCAGCCCATTCACTACCCTCAAAGCCGGGGTTCTTTAACAGATTCACAGGTGTGGTATCTTCTACAATAGTTGCGGTAACGGTATACTTAAACTTGTAATTATATTTGTCATCAAGCTCAACGAACAAATACTTATCTTTGCTCTCCGTGCACTGACTTGCGTCGAAGTATACCGATTCGCTGGTCTTGCCGGGCTCATGACCATAATTATTGTTGTCATGTGTATCTGTATCAGACCAGTCAAAGCCCGTTATTGTCGAGCCTTCCGGAGCAACAGCCGTAACACCCGCAAAGTAATTGGTTCCCGCGTCGTCTTCCTCCGCAGTTGTCTTCTTAAGACCTTCAATCGAGAATGTGTATACAGCGTCAAAACCTGCTACGTCCGCCGCCTTTGTAAGCTCGTACTTTGTAGCGCTGTCACCTGCCGGATCATCGTCGGTTCCGCCTGCAAGTACCGCGGGCTTAAGCGTCGGTACATCCGGTACTGCTGTAGCCGTACCGGTGCCTTTTACGAGGAAGTAGTCAAGACCTACTCCGCTATCATTTGATACCTTAACCTTAACATCGGTAGGTTCGCTAAGCGTAACTTCTGCCTTCCAGTCGTTGTTTGATGCAGTATCGACAAACGAACCGTTGGTGGACATTGTAAGAGTCTTCTCTCCAATGGTGAATGTATAAGTCCTGCCTGTGCTGCCCCATGCAGCTGCCTCGAACGTATATGTTCCTGCGCCAAGCGTAAGGATCGTTGTGTCCGTTGTCAGAACGCTCGCTGTACTGCCGTACGATGCACGCGCCTTGTCATTATTTACTGCTTTCGGACTCAAGCTTGCAATATCCTCGGCTTCCGCAAAGTATACGGGCGTTACGCCTGAAACTTCGGTATAAGGAATCTTCGTCTCTATTGTAAGATTGTCGCCTGTCGGTGCTATGTCATATGTGTAGTAGTTGTTTCCGATAGCCTTTTGCGCAACCGTATAAAGCTTATTATCCTTTATAATGTAGCGGCTGTAAGGCATATTCGTTGAATCGCCCTCATTCACATTTGTAACATCAGGATAATTCTTGATTACAGTTTCCGGACTCGAATCCTTAACAATAGCTGTTGTCTTCAGCGTGTACTTCTTAGCCACTCTGAAGTTAAGAACATACTTGCCCGGAACTTCAGTAGTAGGAGTTACAGTAAATACGTTGTCTTCGTTATCCTCGTCCAAAACGTACTTTGTACCGTTAACTGTAAACGCCGCTTTCATCGCATCTGTCGCGTCTGTCGCCATGCCCTCGATTGCCTTAACAGATGTCGGTCTCTGGTCAGAACCTGACGGAGTATATGTCTGACCGTCGCCGTACTTATACTCAACCGGAACATCTACAAGAGTTCTCTTTTCAGCCACAACAACGAGCTTAGGAGCATTCGCCGTGTCTTCCATGGAAGCTATCTTCGTCTCACGTGCATCTGTTGTGGAAATCTGGAGCGAAAGCTTTCCGTCTGTTTCAGCCTTAACTTCTGTTAACATATCGGCTGTATATTTTTTATAATTTGCTGCTGCCGGTTCCTGTTCCTTGTCAGTGCCGCCTTTATCAGTACTGAACTTTGGCGTTGCCTTGTTTGTGTTAATCTTCTTGGTGTAATTTGTCCAAGTAGTTTCAGCACTCCATGCATCATCGGCAGTCGGTACAATGGCAACGTTTGCGTTCCACCACTGGCCTGCATGAGTATTAGAGTCAGTTTCTTTCCAGCTTGCCGTAACAGCATTAAGCTCTAAATCAGCCTTTGTAATTAAGTTATATCCCTCGTCTGCGATATCGGATATATCAAACTGCATAAGCGCCGCACCGCCGGTAGCACCGCTGCTGGGGTTGGACTGGTTCACAAGAAGAACCGTATCACTTGCATGAGTAGCGTCGGCAGCATCTGACTTGATATATGTATCTAACGACGGCGTCAAAGTAAATGTCTTTGTCTCTGCCGTTATAATCTTAGCAGAAGCCGTTGCCGCATTAACTGTAAGCTTTGCCGGATTAGCTGTAGCAGTATAGCCGTCCGCAGGCGTTGCAACAACGTCATAATCGCCGTATACAACGTCAGGGATTGTGTTAGTAGCCGCAATACCGGAAGTAATTTCGTACTTCATCACGTCGCCCTGCTTCAGTTCAATCTTTGTAACGTGCGTTGCGTCGTCAACAGTAACCGTTACCTTCGCCTTTTTCGCCTCTACCGTTACCGCGTCTGACGTAACTG
>CANQKM010000025.1 GCA_947624485.1 uncultured Clostridia bacterium | reverse complement strand
CAACATAATTTCCATTATGTTGTTTTTTTAGTACCTCAAAAGCCCGAGCTTCTGCATTTGTCTGCGGTGTTCCGCGCCGCTTTCCATCGTGTAAACACGCGTTGTGTTGATGCTCGAATGACCGAGAATATCCGCGAGCCGTACCACATCCTTTTGCAGAGAATAAAAGGTTCTTGCGAACAGGTGGCGGAAATTGTGCGGAAACACCTTGTCCTTCGACACTCCCGCGCTTTCGCATAAATCCTTTAACATTCGCCATACGTTGCTGCGGTTTAACGGCTTGCCGCTTTTGGTCTGGAAAACGCTGCCCGACGTAACGCCCTGCTCCCTCATATATCCTTTGAGCATTCTGCAGAGCGGCGCGGTCAGTATTACGACACGCATTTTGCCCTTGCAGCGAATGACGGCTTTCCCGTTTTTGATTGCGTCGGCGTCGATAAAGCGCAGCTCCGATATTCGTATTCCCGTGTTGCACAGCGTCTGCATGAGGTAATACAGCCGTCGGTTGCCCTTTTTCTGCGCGGCGCTCAAAAGCCGCTCGTATTCCGCTTTGGTTAGCTCCCTGTCGCTTTTCGCGAATATTTGCCGCTGTATTTTAAGCGTTTTCACGTGGCAGTCGTGCCAGCCCGTAAAACGAAAAAAGCTGTTCAGCGAGGACAGAACGGAATTGACGCTCGCGGGTGCGTAGTTTTCTATCAGATGATCCTTGTAGGCGAGTACGGCGTTTTTGCCGATTTCTTCCTCGCCGAGCCACGCGCTGAACGCGCGTATGTCGCGTATATATTTCTCCACGGTCGCCGCCGCGCGCTCCTCATTTTGCAGATACATCCCAAATTCATCAATGTGCTTGCTCGTAATTATTCTCATTTTCAACAACTCCTTATTCGTTTATTCTACCACGAAATTTTTATTTTAGAAATTGTTAAAAATGTTATATCAATGATTTTTGTATATAAATGAACATATTTAAGAATACAAAAACAGCGCTCCAAAAGGAACGCTGTTTTTGTGTATGTAATGTTAAATTACTTCATCGCTTCCTCAACAGCCACCGCCACCGCAACGGTAGCGCCGACCATCGGGTTATTGCCCATGCCGATAAGTCCCATCATCTCAACATGCGCCGGTACAGACGACGAGCCCGCGAACTGCGCGTCGGAGTGCATTCTGCCCATGGTGTCGGTCATGCCGTATGACGCGGGGCCTGCAGCCATGTTGTCGGGGTGAAGCGTTCTGCCTGTGCCGCCGCCGGACGCAACGGAGAAATACTTCTTGCCCTGCTCGATGCATTCCTTCTTGTACGTACCCGCAACGGGGTGCTGGAAACGCGTCGGGTTTGTGGAGTTGCCCGTAATCGAAACGTCAACGCCCTCGAGGTGCATGATAGCTACGCCCTCGCGAACGTCGTCCGCGCCGTAGCAGCGAACCTTCGCTCTCTCGCCCTTTGAGTACGCCGTTTCCTTAACGACCGTAACCTCGCCGGTGTAGTAGTCGAACTTCGTCTGAACATATGTAAAGCCGTTGATTCTCGAAATAATTTGCGCCGCGTCCTTGCCGAGACCGTTCAGGATTACTCTCAAATCCTCTTTACGAGCCTTGTTCGCGCTTCTCGCAAGACCTATCGCGCCCTCCGCGGCAGCGAATGACTCGTGGCCGGCGAGGAATGCGAAGCACTTTGTTTCTTCTCTTAACAGCATCGCGCCTAAGTTGCCGTGACCGATACCAACCTTTCTGTCGTCCGCAACAGAACCGGGGATACAGAATGACTGCAAGCCCAAACCGATTTTCTCAGCCGCGTCCGCAGCCTTCGTGCAGCCGTCCTTTATCGCGATAGCCGCGCCTACGGTGTACGCCCAAGCCGCGTTCTCGAAGCAAATCGGCTGGATGCTCTTTGTGATGCCGTAAGCGTCAACGCCCTTTTCGTCGCAGATCTGCTTTGCTTCTTCTATCGAGGAAATACCGTGCTTTGCAAGCTCGGCGTTAATCTGATCTATTCTTCTTTCATAACTCTCAAATAAAGCCATTATATTTTACCTCCCTCTCAATTATTCATGTCTCGGATCGATGAGCTTAACAGCGTCGTCAACTCTGCCGTACTGACCGCTCGCCTTTTCGAGCGCCTCGTTCGCGTCCGTGCCTTTGGCGATCATTTCCATCATCTTGCCGAGATGAACGAACTTGTAGCCGATTATCTCGTCGTTTTCGTCGATAGCTATCTTTGTTATGTAGCCCTCCGCAAGCTCGAGATAACGCGGACCTTTCTTGCTCGTAGCGTACGTCGTGCCTACCTGCGAGCGAAGTCCCTTACCGAGGTCCTCAAGTCCCGCGCCGATGGGAAGTCCGTCCTCGGAGAACGCCGTCTGTGTACGTCCGTATACGATCTGGAGGAATAACTCGCGCATAGCGGTGTTGATCGCGTCGCATACGAGGTCGGTGTTAAGCGCCTCGAGGATCGTCTTGCCGATAAGAATTTCAGCCGCCATAGCAGCCGAGTGTGTCATGCCAGAGCAGCCGATAGTTTCAACGAGAGCCTCCTGGATAACGCCCTCCTTGACGTTGAGCGTCAGCTTGCAGCCGCCCTGCTGCGGAGCGCACCAGCCTATGCCGTGCGTAAGACCGGAAATGTCTGTTATTTCCTTAGCCTGTGTCCATTTTCCTTCCTGCGGGATAGGAGCCGGACCGTGATACGCGCCCTTAGCCAAGGGACACATATTCTCTACTTCACTTGAATATTTCATACTATGTACTCCTTTCGTCGTTTGCGGAATCCGCTGTTTGTGATAATTATATCATAGATTTGGTAAGACTGCAACACAAAAATATGTAAATTTATCATGCAAATGCAAAAATAACCTCAAAATATGATCTCCCATATCTTGACAAACGGTATAAAACGCAGTATAATGGGATTAAGTCTTAATAGCGATAATGAGAGGATTTTAACGATGAAGCAGACGCGCGACACAAAACAGCGGCGGCTGGTGCTTGAAGCGGTGCGGAGCCGCTTAGACCACCCCAGCGCGGACGAGATTTATATGGACGTCCGCGAAAGGGACGATAAAATCAGCCGCGGCACGGTGTACCGAAATCTGAATATTCTCGCGGAAAGCGGCGAAATACTCCATGTCAAGGTTCCGGCAGCTGACAGGTACGATGTGCGGCTCGACAGGCATTATCACATGTTCTGCGTGGGCTGCGGCACTGTTATTGACGCGCCCGTAAGCTATGAGGAGAGCTTTGACGCGGCGGCGGAGTGTGAGACGGGATTTAAGATAGAGCGTCACAGAACGATATTCGAGGGACTCTGTCCCGAATGTCAGAAAAAGGAAAAAATTTAACGTAAAGGAGGAGTGTGTATGGCAGTTTACAGATGCAGCGTGTGCGGAGCAATTTACGATGAGGAAAAGGAAGGCAAGCCGTTTTCGGAGCTTAAAGCGTGTCCCGTGTGCGGACAGCCGCCGTCGAAGTTTGTTCCCGTAGACGAGCCTAAATCTGCGTCGGACGCTGAGACGTATGACGGGGAGCTTGCGTATGACGCGCAGTTTGCGCGAAGCGATCCGTCGGCTCGGTACATGTCTGAAATTCACGAAATGGCTGTGACCGGGCATTACATCAGCGCGGCTATGGGTACGCAGCTTCCGCTGCCGAAGTGGGAGGATATTCTTATTCTCGGCGCGCAGCTTAATCCGCCGCCGCTGAATGACGATGACAGCGTTGACACGCGCACGGTGATAGGAAAACACGCGAAAAAGCCGATGATTCTGGAAAGTCCGGTGTACATATCGCACATGTCGTTCGGAGCGCTTTCAAAGGAGGTCAAGACGGCTCTCGCGAAGGGTTCGGCTATGGCGAAAACGGCTGTGTGCAGCGGCGAGGGCGGCATACTGCCCGAGGAAAAGGCGGCGGCGTACAAGTATATATTCGAGTATATTCCGAATAAGTACAGCGTTACCGACGAAAACCTCAAAACGTCCGACGCTGTTGAAATCAAAATCGGACAAGGCACAAAGCCCGGCATGGGCGGTCATCTGCCCGGTGAAAAGGTAACGCCCGAGGTTGCCGCGATACGCGGAAGGAATCCGGGCGAGGATATTCAAAGTCCGAGCAAATTCGCGGAAATAAACTCCAAAGAGGATCTGAAAGCTATGGTCTCGATGCTGCGCGAGCGGTCGGAGGGCAGACCGATAGGAATTAAAATCGCGGCAGGGCATATTGAGGACGATTTGGAACACTGCGTTTACGCCGAGCCTGACTTTATCACGATTGACGGGCGCGGCGGCGCGACGGGTTCAAGTCCGTATTTTCTGCGGGAGGCTACAACCGTTCCGACGATTTACGCGCTTGCGCGGGCAAGAAAATATCTTGACAGCGTAAATTCTGATATTTCGCTCGTCATAACAGGCGGACTGCGCGTCAGCGCCGATTTCGCGAAGGCGCTCGCAATGGGCGCGGACGCGGTGGCTGTGGCAAGCGGCGCGCTGATTGCGGCGGCGTGTCAGCAGTACAGAATATGCGGAAGCGGTAAATGTCCCGTCGGCGTCGCGACGCAGGATCCCGAACTGCGCAAACGGCTGAACGTGGACGCGGCGGCGCAGAGAACTGCGAATTATCTAAACGTATCGCTCGCGGAATTAAAAACGTTCGCAAGAGTGACCGGGCATACGTCGGTTCACGGGCTGTCCCCGGGCGACCTCGTGACGACCGATGCGGATATAGCGAAATACACAGGTATAAAACACGCGGGCGACGCGGCAGTTAATATTAAAAAGGAGAGTAAAGGCATGAAAAAGTACAGGTGCAAGGTATGCGGTGAAGTGTTTGAAGTACCCGAAGGCGAAACGGCGGTATGTCCGCTCTGCAAGTCAACGGGAGATAAATTAGAGGAGGTAAAGGAAATGAAAACAAACAAGTACGCGGGAACACAGACGGAAAAGAATCTTGAGGCGGCTTTCGCGGGCGAGTCTCAGGCGAGGAACAAATACACCTATTTCGCGTCGGTCGCGAAAAAAGAGGGTTACGAGCAGATGTCGGCACTGTTTCTGAAAACCGCCGACAACGAGAAGGAACACGCGAAAATGTGGTTCAAGGAGCTTAACGGTATCGGCAGCACGCCCGAAAATCTGAAGGAGGCGGCTGACGGCGAAAACTACGAGTGGACGGATATGTACGCCGGCTTTGCGGACACTGCCGAGAAGGAGGGCTTCCCCGAGCTTGCGGCTAAATTCCGCGCCGTCGCCGAAATCGAGAAGCATCACGAGGAGCGTTACCGCGCGCTGCTCAAAAATATCGAGACGGCTCAGGTATTTGAAAAGAGCGAGGTTAAGGTTTGGGAGTGCCGCAACTGCGGTCACATCTGCGTCGGCACAAAAGCGCCGGAGGTTTGCCCCGTGTGCAATCATCCGCAGAGCTTCTTCGAGGTTCACGCCGAAAATTATTGATGACATGTTTAAAGCCGCGGCATTGCCGCGGCTTTTTTCAATTAACACTTATAGTTAAATCGCCTTACTTAAAAATATTTCCGCCGCCTGCTGCTCCAGCAGAAGGCAGCCGCAGTCGGTATAACCGAGCTTACGGTAAAAATGCTGCGCCGTTTCGTCGGACTGCGTTGACGTAAGCAGCAGCCTGTATCCGCGCGATTTCATATCGTTTTCCCAATTCCGCATAAGCCTTGTGCCAAAGCCCTGCCCGCGGTGTTCCTCATCCACAAAAAGCATTGTGCAGAACGGCGTGTTGTCCCAGAAAAGATTGTAACGCATAAGTCCGACCGGCTTGCCGTTCTTAAGCAGAACATAACCCGTTTTGGTAAGAACTTTGCCCTTAAACTCCGTTTCCGGCAAATGGCGGTCAAGGCTGTACCAAAACTTTTTGTCATCGTTGTTCAAGTATCGTATTTCGATCGTTTCCATACCGCGTAATTCCCTTCCCTTTTTTCGGCTGACATATAAGTTTTTTGTGCCAGCGCTTTATCTCATACGTGTCAATCTCCGACGGGCGTTCCTCGTGGTTGCCGTGGATCATAAACAGCGTTATCGGATAGCCGCTAAGCTCCTCCTTGAGCGCCGCGTCCGACTCGCCGAGGTAGTAGTTTATCCCCGCGTCGCCGAGGATTATCATTATATCGTCGGGCGTTGTCGCATATTCCACGCAGGTATAGTAAACCTTATCAAAATATCGGTGCGTGTCACCGGTTATGTGGACGCCCATATAAATTTCTCCTTATTCTCAGAGCTTTACTTCATTTTCTTTAATCTGTTTATCGCATTTGTTGATAAAGTCGATAAATGCGGTCGCAATGTCTTCTTCCGAATCATAAAAATTCACGCCGGGATTGAAGCAGAAGCTTTTACCGTTCTCAAATTTTTCTTTAAATTCTTCGACGTTAAACTCCCTTTTCTGATGCTTGTCTAATATTTCTGTTTCTGCATCGATTGTACTTTCCGGATAACATATTCCGTCCGCGTTGACAGCTTTTCCCACGCATCGGTCAAATTGTATTGCTTTCAGAATACAGTTTACCTTTTTATCCTTATCTATAAAGAAGCGCATGAAATTTAATTCATATTTTATACCATTTTTCTTGGCTAAAATATATTTAAATAACCCCTTAAATTCGTTTCGTCCCCCAATTTTTCCATGTCCTTCACTAACATAAATTGTATCTTTTTCATTTGCATTTTCTATATCTTTTGCCAAAACCATTTTTATTGATCGATTACTTATTAAATAATCTATTATTATGCTTCGTTTATCTGTTATGTATGCTTTTATATCTTGGCACGCACACTTTGGACACAGATGAAAATTGCAAGAACGGGTATCAAAACTACTCATCTTATCCTTTATTATTTCTATTTCTCCATTTGATGAATTACACTTATATAATTCCCCGATTCCATATTCGCTTGTTTCCTTGATTTTCTTCTCATCATCTTTTATCATCATTTTATATTTCCTCCGACGATCGATTCCCATACCGTCACAGACGGTGAAATGTGAACGGTTTTAACTGCCGTAATTTTATCATACCTATATATCAGAATTATACCATTCATTTAAATTACTGTCAAATTCAGATAATGACCGCCACGCTGTCAATAAATTTGCCGAAAACAAGCATTCGGGCAAAAAAATCATGCGAACGAGTGTCCGCATGATTCCGGTCTGTATTCAGCGATATTTTTTATTACAATTTATCAATGCCTCGATTTCCGCCTTTTCCGGCATCACCCTAAGCGCGCCCTTTTTCGTCGTGATAAGCGACGCTCCGCCGATTTACGATAGATGAAATGAGCAGCTTAATATCTAAAATTCTCGCAAAACTACAATGTTTTGCGAGAGTTGAAAATTCTTATAATTATAAAAATATTATCACATTTATACAAAAAAAGCAATACCTTTCAGCAATTTTGCCTGTTAAAAATATAAAATCTACAATGAATTTTTTATACAAATTGCGGTAAAATACTTGATTTTATTGATATAATCGACATATTAACCGTCAAAATTATGGTATCAAGGGAGGAAACAGTTATGCCGAGAAAAGGTGAAAATATTTATAAACGTAAGGACAAGCGATGGGAAGGGCGCTATATCACGTCATACAACGCCGCAGGGAGAGCGGTCTACAAGTCCGTGTATGGGAAAAGCTATACAGAAGTCAAGCTGAAAATGAAAAGCCATATTGAGCCGGACAAGATAACTCCGGTCGGAATATCGTTTGCTGCTTGGACGGAAAGCTACCTGAAATCGCAGGAATGCAAGCTGAAAATAGGCACATATCGCGTTTATGAGAGATATATCAGGAACCATATAAAGCCTTTTTTCGGCAACACGCTGCTGCGGAAAATGAACCATGATATGGTACAGTCGTTCGTAAATTCATTATCGGATTTAGCGCCGTCCACTGTAAAGGGGATTTTTTCATTTGTTCGTGAAACTCTGAAACAGGCAAGCCGTAAAAGGTATGTTGAACCTGTATGGCTCGATATTGAATTGCCAAAGGTCAAGCGTAATGAAGTGGAAGTGTTTACTCGCGAGGAACAGAAACGTATTGAAAACGCGCTTAATATAGAAGAAAATCCGAACGATATAGGGATTTTGATTTGTCTGTACGCAGGCTTGCGGATTGGAGAAGCCTGCGGTCTGAAATGGAAAGATATTGATTTCAAAAG
>CANQKM010000024.1 GCA_947624485.1 uncultured Clostridia bacterium | reverse complement strand
ACTTGTGCGCAAGCCAGTAGAGCTAGGGCTATGCCCGAAAAGGAAAAACCACCCGCTACGCGGGTGGATATTTATTTACGCAAAAATTGCGGCGGTCAGGACTGCGGCGACGGCGATAAACAGCACGTGCGCCCAGAATATAACGACCGCCTTGTTTTCGGTTTCGTTTTCAAAGCACTGCTTGATTATCTTCACAAGCACGAGCGCCGCGCCGCATATTATAAGCGGAGCGAAGAAGAAGCCGAGCAGTCCGCCGCCTGCGTTCGTGTGCGACAGAATAAATTTAAGCACTACCGCGTAGTACGCGCAGCCGGCAATAAGGGCGAATATCAAAAGCCCCCATGTATTTTTCAAAAGTCCGATTACTTTATTCTTCATCAGGCATCTCCCAGTTATGATAAACGTCCTGAACGTCGTCGTTATCCTCAAGCATATCGAGCAGCTTCGTCATAGACGCGATCTGTCCCTCGTCTGTAAGCTGCGTCATCGTCTGCGGAACCATGCTTACCTCGGCTGACGAGATCGTGTACTTTTCCGCGAGCGCGTCGCGAACAGCGCCCATTTCGTTCGGATCTGTGGTGATTTCTGCTATCTCGCCGTCAACCTCCAGATCCTCCGCGCCGGCTTCGAGCGCGTCCATCGTTACGGCTTCCTCGTCCAGATCCTCGTCCTCAATGACTATGACGCCCTTGCGGTCGAACATAAAGCTCACGCAGCCGGTCTGTCCCATGTTGCCGCCGTTTTTGTCGAACGCGTGGCGCACATCGGCGGCGGTTCTGTTGCGGTTATCGGTAAGCGCGTTGACGATTACCGCCACGCCTGCCGGACCGTAACCCTCGTAGGTGATGCTCTCGTAATTTGCGGTGTCGTTGTCGCCGGCGGCTTTCTTTATCGTGCGGTTGATGTTGTCGTTCGGCATGTTGTTCGAGCGCGCCTTCGCAATCGCGTCCTTAAGGCTCGAGTTGTTGTCCGGATCTGGGCCGCCGGCCTTTACCGCAACGATGATCTCGCGCGCTATTTTCGTGAATATCTTTGCTCTCTGCGCGTCGTTCGCGCCCTTTTTACGCTTTATCGTACTCCATTTTGAATGTCCTGACATGTTTAATTCTCCTTTAAATTTTGTTCATACATGGTTATTTTATCATATCGCCAAGCATTTTTCAAGTGTTTGTGAAGAAATGTTTTTCCCCGCTATTTACAAAACAAGCCGTAAATGTTATAATATAGAAAAACAATCGAATACAAGGAGGAAGTCATGGAAAGGATAAAGGGTGAGATATTAAACGGTAAAACTGCGCTCGGTATCGAGTTCGGCTCGACGCGTATAAAAGCCGTACTCGTTGACAGCGCAAACGCGCCTGTCGCGCAGGGCGACCACGAGTGGGAAAACCGTCTCGAAAACGGCGTGTGGACGTACACGCTCGACGATATACTTACGGGCTTACAGGACTGCTATTCGAGCCTCAAAGAGGATGTAAAATTGCGTTACGGCGTGACGCTCACAAGAGTGGGCGCGATAGGCGTAAGCGCGATGATGCACGGCTACATGGCGTTTGACGTGGACAAAAATCTGCTCGTTCCGTTCCGCACATGGCGCAACTCCATGACGGCGGATGCGGCGGCGGAGTTGAGCGCGCTGTTCGGTTTCAACATTCCGCAGCGGTGGAGCATAGCGCATTTGTACCAAGCGATTTTGAACGGCGAGGAACACGTCGGACAGATAAAGTACCAGACGACGCTCGCCGGCTACGTTCACTGGCTGCTTACGGGCGAGTTTGTACTCGGCGTGGGAGAAGCGTCGGGTATGTTCCCGATCGACAGCAAGACGAGGGATTACAGCGAGGTCATGCTCGAAAAATTCGATAATCTCGCGAAGGTCAAATCGGCGGGTATTTCCGTGAGAAGCATATTCCCGAAGGTGCTTTCGGCAGGTGAAAATGCAGGAACACTTACCGCCGAGGGCGCGAAGCTTTTAGATCCGTCGGGCGATCTCGAAAGCGGTATACCGATGTGTCCGCCCGAGGGCGACGCAGGTACGGGCATGGTCGCGACGAACAGCATAACAAAGCGCACCGGCAATGTGTCTGCAGGCACGTCGGTGTTCGCGATGGTGGTACTCGACGAGCCGCTCAAAAACGCGTACCCCGAAATCGACGTTGTAACAACGCCGTCGGGCGACGATGTGGCGATGGTGCATGTCAACACCTGCACGTCCGACCTTAACGCGTGGGTGAATATTTTCCGCGAGTTCGCAGCGCTGACCGGTACGGATATAAGCATGGGCGAATTGTACGACAAGCTGTACACAAAGGCGCTCGAAGGCGATAAAGACTGCGGCGGACTGCTCGCGTACAACTATTTTTCTGGCGAGAATATCACCGATATTCCCGAGGGCAGACCGCTTTTCGTAAGGCTGCCCGACGCGAAGTTCAACCTCGCCAACATGATGAGGACGCATTTGTACGCGTCCATGGCGACGCTGAAGCTCGGCATGGATATTCTCGCAAAGGAGAATGTGAAGATAGATAAAATGTTCGGTCACGGCGGTCTGTTTAAGACGAAGGACGTAGGTCAGAGCTTTATGGCTGCGGCAATGAACTGTCCCGTATCGCTTATGGAGACAGCCGGAGAGGGCGGCGCTTGGGGTATCGCGCTGCTCGCGTCGTACATGATAAACGGCGGCGGCAAGACGCTCACGGACTTTTTGAACGATAACGTGTTCGCGGACGGAAACGTTTACACCCTCGAACCTAACGCGGACGACGTTAAGGGCTTTGACGCGTACGCGGAAAGATACAGAAACGGTCTGGCTATCGAAAAAGCAGCCGTTGAAAATTTAAAGTAAGGAGATTTTATTATGCTGGAGGAACTTAAAAAGCGCGTTTACGAGGCGAATATGCTGCTCCCGAAATACGGACTTGTGACGTTTACGTGGGGCAACGTCAGCGAAATTGACCGCGAAACGGGATATTTCGCGATAAAGCCGTCGGGCGTTGAGTACGACAAGCTCACGCCGGACGACATGGTTATAATGGATCTTGACGGCAACAAAATAGAGGGACGGTACAACCCGTCCTCCGACACGGCGACGCATATCGAGCTTTACAAGGCGTTTAAGAACATAGGCGGCATCGTCCACACCCACTCGCCGTGGGCGACAAGCTGGGCGCAGGCGGGGCGCGACATTCCCTGCTACGGCACGACGCACGCCGATTACATTTACGGCTCAGTGCCGTGCGTGCGCAATCTTACGAAAGAGGAGATCGACGCAGGCTACGAGAAAAACACGGGCGTGCTGATCGTCGATTATTTCAGGGATAAGGATTACGAGGCTGTTCCGGCGGTGCTGTGCAAGAACCACGGCCCGTTTACGTGGGGCAGGGATGGTCACGAGGCGGTGCATAACGCCGTCGTGCTTGAAGAAGTCGCGAAAATGGCTGTGCATACCGAGGCGATAAACCCCGACGTAAAGCCCGCGCCGCAGGTGCTGCAGGATAAGCATTACTACCGCAAGCACGGCGCGAACGCGTACTACGGTCAGGGAAAGTAAAGGAAAGGACATAAAAAAATGATTAAAGCTGTATATTCAAGAACATTGATGATATTAAAGAGAATACCCGTAAAGCTGTGGGGGCTGTCGCTCCTTAACGGACTGCTTGTTTCGCTGCTGTCTTTTTTCAGTGTAAATCTACCGCTGGTGACGCTGCCGATAAGCGCGGCGCTCGAAGCGGGTATGATACTGATTTACTACATGACGTACTCGACGGGCGATGTGCCGGATTCAAAGCCGATGTTCGCGGCGTTTAAGGATTTCGGGACGTTCAAGCACGTTGCGGGCGGTATGTGCTGGATGTATCTGTGGATATTTATATGGGGACTTATCCCCGTAGCGGGAGTTGTGCTGGCGGTATACAAGGCGGTACAGTACGCGTTCACTCCGTATATTCTGCTCGAAGAGCCGGAGGTCGGCGCGCTCGACGCGCTCAAAAAGTCCAGGGAGGACACAAAAGGTCTGAAGCTCGGCATATTCGCGGGAAGAACGCTTCCGGCGATAGCGTGCGTCGTTGTGATTCTGATTTTCGCGGCTGTGGGCGCGCTCGTAAGAGTGCTGACCGTACCGTTCGCGGTTATCACGGTGCTTCTGACGATTATATTCTCGCTGTTCGCGCCGCTGTTTTTCGGACTTGTTGAAGCCGGATTTTACGAGTACGGCAAAAAGCCCGCGGCAAAAAAGACGGACAGCGCCGCGTCGCACCTCCCTCCCGTTACCTGCCCTTCCTGCGGCACGGTTAACGCGGGCGGTGAAAAGTTCTGCTCGAAGTGCGGCGGTAAGCTGTAATATTTTAAGACATGTAAATGGGGACACTAAAGTTTTAGTGTCCCCATTTTAGTGTCCCTATGCATTGTTTTAGTGTCCCCGTTTAATCGTTTTTCATTTCGATATATTTCTTTATAATTTCTATGCACTGCTCCGCGCTCATGCCGGCGGTGTTGAGGCACACATCATAGTTTGTGAGCTCCGACCACCTGTGACCCGTGTTATGCTCGTAGTAGTTGCCGCGCGTTTTGTTCATCGAGCGGATAAGCTCCTTCGCGTCGCCGGGGTTAAGCTCGTACAGGCGCGACACGCGTTTCATGCAGTTTTTTATCGGCGCGTGGAGGTACACGCGCACCACGCCGTCCATATCCTTAAGCACGTAATCGGCGCATCTTCCGACTATCACGCAGCTTTCTTTTTCCGCTATTTCGCGGATGAGCTTCGACTGCTCCTCAAACAGCTTCGCCGACTCCTCAAGAGATGTGTCCTGTATGCTCTCGTCGTCCACCTCGTACGTCTCGTCGCCGCGCAGCATTTCGAGTATTTCCCTGCCGTAATACTTCACGCCGAGAGATTTCGCAAGCTCCTTGCCGATTTCCTTACCGCCGCTGCCGTAGCTTCGCGCGATCGTCACAACTGTTTTTTTCATGTAAACCACATCCCTTCGTTGCTGATATAAATTATATATACCACCTTTTACGCCGCTTCAAACATTAAAAATTGCCAAACACGAACGCGCCGCTCTCCGTAAGCTCGTCCGCGCTTATGCCGTCGGATACGTTTGCGCCGCCCCTTAGAGCCGCGCTCGTTTCGCTTTTGTCGCAGAGCGACCAGTTCGCCCAGCTTATGCCGCGCTCGTTCATGAAGTCGATCCACCTCTGCGCCTCGTCAAGGAACACGCCGCCGTTGCCGTCAGCCGCGCTTGTTCCCCACTCCGTCACGAACACGGGAAGTCCGCAGTCCGATATGCGCTGTCTGAGCCAGTCGGTGTGCGTTCCTGCGTAGAAGTGGCACGTGTACATTATATTTTCGCCCGCGAGCGGATCCTTCGCCGCCTCGTGCAGATCCTGACTCCACGTCGGGCTGCCGACAAGTATAATTCCGTTCGTGTTTTGACGTATCACGGGAATTATTTTTTCCGCGTAAGGCTTCACATTTCCGCTCCACGTCACGCCGCCGTTCGGCTCGTTGCAGATTTCGTAAAGCACGTTGGGACTGTCCGCGTAGCGCGCCGACATTTCGGCGAAAAATTCGGCTGCCGCGTCCGCGTTCGCGAGCGGATCGCCGTCGGACAGAATGTGCCAGTCGATTATGACGTACATATCCTGCCGTATCGCCGCGTCAACCGCGTTTATGAGCGTGTTTTTGACCGATTTGTCCGAAAGGTAGCCGCCCTCGCCGGTGTACATCGCACAGCGGAACAGATTCGCGCCGTAGTCGGCTGTCGCCTTTATCGCGTCCTCGGTAACAAAATTCGGGAACCACTGCAAGCCGTGCGACGACATGCCGTGCAGCACGACAGCTTCGCCGCGCTCGTTCACAAGGCGCGTGCCGTCAACGTGCAGCGCGCCATTCTCACTCACTCCGCCGCTTCGCGCGGTCACGGGCGCGGTCGGCGCGGCGGTGGGTTCGGGAGTGTAAGGCTTAAGGTTGCCCTTTTTATTCGCGGCGCGCATTATTATGGCGCAAGCCTCGGCGCGCGTAATCGGTGATTTCGGGTTCAGGTTGCCCTTGTCGTCGCCGTAGACGATACCGTTTGACACCGCCGCGATCACCGCGTCGTAGTATCTTCCGTCAAGCGCGGAAAAGTCGGGAGCTTTCGCCGCGTCGTTGTAGTCGCCCTTCGCGTCGGGCATAAACGCCTTCATGATGATTTTTACCGCGAGCTGACGCGTTATCGCGTCGTCATACGTTTCGCCGGCGGGCGGTATCTCGTCCCAGTCGTAAAAGCCCTTGTCGAGCGCCGCCTGCATCATCGGCGCCGCCCAGTGGCTCGACTGCGCGGACGCTGACGCGGTAAGGTTCGCAATTCTGCCCGTCACGCTCACAAGCTCAGCCTTCGTTATAATACCCGACGGGCGGAACGTACCGTCCTCGTAGCCCGACAGGTAGCCTTGATTTGTCATGTCGGTCACGTTATCGTAAAACCAGTCGCCCTCGTTTACGTCCGAAAAGCCCGCCGCGCCCGCACAGGCACACGTAAGCGTCATGAACACGGCGGATAAAATTATGCAAATGAATTTTTTCATGTGATCCTCTCCTTATATTTACATTCTATCATACTTTTCGGAAAATTTCCATAGCGATATAAATTTATTTGCGTATAGCTCGGAAAAATGCGGCATAAAATAAAATAAGGCATCATGGGGACACTAAAATAGGGGGACACTAAAATGGAATATGATTATTCGCGTCTTTTGGGGGACACTAAAGTTATCTCGGAAAAATACGAAAACGCCGCCGTGTTTAAGATAGGCGAAAGCGTTATGGGGAGAGAGATACTGTGCGTTAAGATAGGCGGGGGACACAAAAAAATACTCGCCGCCGGAGCGTTCCACGCGCTTGAGTACATCACCGCCGCGTTCCTTGCAAAATTTGCCGACGAGTACGCGCGCGCGGCAGAGCGAGGCGAAATGTTTTTCGGGCGTGACGCGCGGCTTTTAAGTAAAAACGCGTCGCTTTTTATTGTCCCCATGGTAAACCCCGACGGCGTGGAGATCGTCCTGCGCGGCGGGGACACTAAACCTGTGTGGCAGGCGAACGCGAGAGGCGTGGACATAAATCACAATTTTGACGCTGACTGGCAAAGCGTGAAGGACGCGCCGTCTCCGTCGCTCTACGGCGGCGAAAAGCCGGTAAGCGAGCCGGAAACAAAGGCTCTGTGCGGATTTATAAGGCGCGAGAGGTTCGATATGCTTTTGTGCTTTCACAGTCAGGGAGAGGAGATTTACTATGACTTTAACGGAAAAACGGCGCCCCGTTCACGGGAAATTGCGGACGAGATGGCGCGGGAGAGCGGATACAAGGTCGGTGTTCCCGAAGGCAGCGCGTGCTTCGGCGGGTGTAAGGACTGGTTCATAAACGAGTTCGGACGCGAGGGGTTCACGATTGAGATGGGCAGGGGTGTAAATCCGCTGCCCACAAGTATGCTCGGCTCTGTTTACGAGCCTAACGCACGGATCATTCTGCGCGGTATGGAATGTGCAGTGAGGAGGTAGGAGAGTCAACATTTATATATATGAAGCCTTTCCCCTGAAGGGAAGGGGGGACAGCGTAGCGGTGGATGTGGTGCAGCCAGGGGCAAACCATATTGACAAAACCCCTTTATCAGTGTAAAATAAAGGAAAAATCCGTTACCGCTGTCAGCGGGACTGAAAGGACGAGCCATGGACGAGATATTACGCGTTGAAAACCTCAATTTTGAATACCCCGACGCGCCGGTGCTGCGCGATGTGTCATTCACGCTTAACAAGGGCGATTTTCTCGGCATAATCGGCGCGAACGGCGCGGGCAAAAGCACGCTTATAAAGCTCATCTTAAATCTGCTCCCATGCCCGAAGGGCGCGGTTACGCTTTTCGGCGAGGACATAAGCTCGTTCAAGGACGTTCACAAGATAGGCTACGTGTCGCAGAAGTCAAACGCGTTCGCGAAGAATTTCCCCGCGACGGTCGAGGAGGTCGTCGCCGCGAATTTGTATTCGCAGAAAAAATTATTCAGCCGCTACACGCGCGCCGACCGCGAACGTGTACGCGAGGTTTTGAGCCGCGTCGGAATGGACGGATATCTCGACAAGCCGATAGGCAAGCTTTCCGGCGGACAGCAGCAGCGCGTGTTTATCGCGCGCGCACTCGTCGCAGAGCCGGAGCTGCTTTTAATGGACGAGCCGACGAGCGGCGTTGACGCGGCGAACGCCGCCGCGATAACCGACATAATAACCGACCTCAACAGCCGCGGCATGACGATAATAATGACGAACCACGACACGCCCGCACTTTTCAAAATTTCGAGCGTGCTGCTGATTTTCTGCGAACACGGCAACGGTGAGTTTGTGAAAAAAACCGACCTGACGCTTGACGAGGTCAACGACATCTTCGCGGGAAGGAGGAAGCACCACCATGCCTGACATATTTTCACAGGGCTTCATGCTCCGCGCGTTTCTGGCTGCCGGGATAATCGCGCTCGTGTCGCCGTGCATAGGCACGACGCTCGTACTAAAACGCTTGAGCGCGATAGGCGACGCGACCTCGCACTCCGCGCTCGCCGGCATAGCGTTCGGGCTGATGATAGGAATAAACCCGATACTCGGCGCGATACTTTTTTCAATATTCGCCGTACTCGGCATAGAAACGCTGCGCCGCGCATTCAAGGGCTACGGCGAGATTGCGACGGTCGTCGTGATGTCGGCAGGCATAGGACTTGCCGCCGTACTGTCGCGCTTTACCGGCAGCGCGTCGAGTCTTGACAGCTTTATGTTCGGCTCGGTGATTGCGATTTCCGACTTCGATTTGTGGCTCACCGCCGCGCTCGGAGTGGCAGTGGCTGCGGTTTCACTGATTTTGAGGAAGGAACTGTTTTTTGTAACGTTCGACGAGGAAGCGGCAAAGCTCGCCGGAGTTCCGACAGGCGCGGTCAACCTCGTCATTATGGCGCTCACCGCCGTAACGGTCTCGGTCGCGTCGCGCATAGTCGGTGCGCTGATGATTTCGTCGCTGCTTGTGATACCGGTCGCGGCGGCGATGATGCTCGCGAAAAGCTATAAACAGACGATTTTAATTTCGATCCTGCTTGCGGAAGCGTTCACGATAGGCGGACTGTTCGTGTCGTACTACGCCGACCTAAGCCCCGGCGGCACAATAGTGCTTATCGGCGTGATTTTCCTCGCCGTGGTTGCATTGGCGACAAGAAAGAGAAGAATGTAAATATTAAATTTTACGGGCGATCCTTGCGGTCGCCCTCCGGCGGCAGCTGCCGCCTTTTTATTTTACCCTTTACAATTTTCCCAAAAAGTGCTATAATGTAATATGTCACATATTTACTTAAATTTTAATATTTTACCAATAATGGCTTGCGCTAAAAAAAAGCGTAGGTTACTTTGACTATATTCCGTTATTGGTAAATTTATATTTTTTGAGGGTAAATGTGTGACAACATTTAATGTCAAAGACTGCGTTTTTTATTGCGTGGCTTTGCGTTAAGTGAGGCCGCGCATTTTTTTGTGCAGCAAATCCTCAAAAAAACAAAACAGAAAGGAAGATTTACACAATGAAGAAAAAGATTTTAAGCATTATGCTCACATTCAGCATGCTCGCAATGTTCATGCCGTGCATTGCAAGCGCAGAAACCTACGGCGATTTTGAGTACGAACGCAACGGCTCAGGTGTTACAATCACAGCGTACAATAACAACAACAGCGACATCGAAATTCCCGCTGAAATTGAAGGTTTGCCTGTAACAAGCATCGGTAATTTTGCGTTTCGGTGGGGCAACAATGGCGTAACAAACCTAATCATCCCTGACAGCGTTACTTCCATTGGCAATGAGACATTTAACGGTTGCGACGACCTTAAAACCGTAAACATCCCTGACAGTATAACAAGCATTGGCAAAATGGCATTTCAAGGTTGCGGCTTAGAAAGCATCACGATACCCGGCAGTGTAAAAGAAATTGACAATGACGCATTTCGTGCTTGCCACTCACTGACAACAGTAACAATACTTGACGGTGTTACAGGTATCAGCAACACAATGTTTTGTAATTGCGAAAGCCTCAAAAATGTCACGATTCCCGACAGCGTTACTTCCATTGGCGATGCGGCGTTTTTCAACTGTAGATCGTTAGAGAATATAACGATACCCAACAGCGTGACAAGCATC
>CANQKM010000023.1 GCA_947624485.1 uncultured Clostridia bacterium | reverse complement strand
GCAACATAATTTCCATTATGTTGTAAAAGTCAAAACAGAAAGAAAGGAATGTGATGGTACCCTAAAAAAAAAATTACATTTTAAGGTAAGTCAAAAAAAAGAAGGGAGATTAAAAAATGACAAAAAAACTTACAAAACGATTTGTCAGCTTTATGGTAACGCTGGCAATGGCAGTGACGCTTTTGCCGATAATTCCGGCAATGGCGGCGATGGATGCCACCTCACCCGCTACGTATCTTGCCAGTCAGCTTGACCCAACCTATTCATCGGAAACCCAAAAAGGCAATAATGTTACAGTTGAGGGCAATACCGTAAAGCTGACAAATAACCTTGAGGTTACCGCTAACAGTGCGACCGGTCAACCGTGGATTAATGTTATGTGTTGGTCAGGCGATGAAATTACGCTGGATGTCGGAACACACACTCTGACTTTAGGCGCAGATCTGTTCATCGCTCCGTCGACAAAAGACAAAACGTTGAAAATTATAGGTAGTGGCGGCCAGATTACAAAAAATGGTCAATACCCTGCTATTGATATGCAGTATGGGAGTACTTCTCTGAACGTGAGCGGTAATATTACCATCGAGAACACGTACGATCAAAGTACTGTAACTGATGATGGTGTGACTAAGGTTGCCGGCGTAGCAATTGGAGCGACCGTAAACGCCGGCGGAAATAACAAAATAACAATTGAAGGCAACGACGTAACCGTCAAAGGCGTTCGTGCGCTGGATATTGCAAACGGCACCGATGTGACAATCAACGGCGGCACTTTCACAGGCAGTGGCACTGATGATTATTGCCCGATTGTTGTGCGCAGAGGAGAGCCGGCGGCAGATGGACTACCGGCAGTATCGCATTTAACAATAAATGGCGGCGCTATCAAGGGAAAACCCACAGGCGTTGCGGTATGGGATGGCAGCACCGTGGACGTTCAGGGAGGAACGATTTCCGCTGAGGGAACAAACGGTGACAAGGCATACAGCGGTAACGGTATTCTTGTTGCCGCGACAGACGGTTATGAAGGCACAGAAACATCAACCGTAAACATCTCGGGCACAGACACTAAAGTTACCGGCGAATACGCTGTTTTAGCCTATGGAGAAAAAGCTGCGGTTAATATTTCCGACGGAACAGTCGGCGGACTGGACGATGGAACGGAATCCGGTGTATGTGCTTACGACGGAGCTTCTGCGGAAATCAAGGAAAGCGCGACTGTTCAAGGCCGCTATGCTGCCGGTGCGTTCGGCGGCGGTAAGCTTACCGTTTCGGGCGGCACGGTAACCGGCAAGACGGCCGGAATCGGCACTAACGGTTCGGATGATCCGTCTAAAGATACAACAATCACAATCAGCGGCGGTAACATCAGCGGTGACACAGCAGGCGTATATCTGCCCGCAGGTACAATGAACGTTACCGCAGGTACAATTTCCGGTAAAGCGGGTATCGTAGTCCGCGGCGGTAAGTTGGACGTACAGGGCGGAACGATAGAAGCAACCGGCAAGGACAACGTAACAATAGGTGACGCCTTAGACGGCAGCACTAACAATAGATATAGTGTTCCCGCAGCCGGTATTACCGTTGACGTTGGTGCGGGTTATCCCGCGCAGGTAGACGGTCAGCAGCGCGTTACAATCGGCGAAGGCGCAACCGTAAAGGCAACAGCAGAAGGCGGCAAGACTTTGGCTGCGTGCAAAGGCAAGGAAACGGTAACGCCCAGTGAAGGCAACAAGGTTAAGCCTGAAGAAAATCCGTTTGGCGTAGCCGGCGGTACATTTACGACCGGCTCCGGTAATACTGCGGACACGACAAATGTCAACCAATTCCTGGCTGAAGATTATAATGTTCAACCAGACGGCAGCATAAAAGAGGAAATAACTGATCCTGAGGTCACATTAGACGGCGTGAAGTATAAAACTCTGAAAAAGGCACTTGAAGCTGCAGTTAACGGTTCTACAATTAAGCTGCTTGGTGATGTTGCTGTTGAAACTACACCTATTGGGATTGGTGATGGCAAGAACATCACAATCGACCTCGCCGGTAATGCAATCACCGCGAGTGACGAAGCCGCGTTTAATGTCGAAGGCGGCGACTTAATCATTCAGGACAGCAGTGATAACAAGGCAGGAAAGGTTAACTCCACTGCGCCAAATAAACCTATTATCCGCGTAAAGGATGGCGGCAATCTGACCATTGACGGAGTAACGGTTACACATAAAGAAGTAGACGAAGAAATCAAAAGACCGCAGGGCATTATCCAGCTGCAATCCACAAGTGCAGAGTCACTTGCGACGGCTGAAATTAAAGGGGATTCTAAGATTAGCGGCGCTATCTCGGGCGTCAACGTATTTGGTAACAGCAGACTGACCATTTCCGGCGGCGAGATTACAGGTAAAAACTACGGTCTTGCTACGAACGGTGCAAGTTCCACGAATGCAGAAGTTATCGTCAGCGGCGGTACAATCAGCGGCGGAGTAACAGGCGTATTTTTGCCTGCAGGTAAAATGACCGTAAGCGGTGAAGGTACCACAATCTCCGGTCTTGCAGGTATCGTAGTACGCGGCGGTGATTTGACCGTTAAAGGCGGCACAATCACATCGACATCTGAAGATGGTAATCTGCTTAAGGTCGGCGACGGCGCAGATGAGAACAGGACAGTAAAGCCGGGCGCGGTCGTTGTCAACGATAAGGACGCTGACAAAAGCGCTTACGGCGCGCCTAAGCTTGATGTTCAGGGCGGTACGTTCGCAACAAAGAGTGAAAAGGTTCCGACGATCAACTATGAAGCGGCGGCAACCGCAGAGGACAAAGGAGACGAAAAGCCCGTTACTGTAGAAGGCGGTACATTCACAAAGGGCGCAGATGAAACGCCTGACGTTTCCGTTTATCAGTATGTCGGAAGCGAGCATGCCGTTAATCCCGAAACCGGTGAAGTTAAGGCAGAAAATGAAGTACCTTTGGCGATTATCGACTTCGGTTATGTTGAGAAATATGAAGATGCGGGTGTTGGTGAGGATGGCATATTCACATCCCCAAAAGGCATCAAGTACAACGCTGCTGCCGCGCAATGGACTGACGCGACATTCTATTGGTGCTTCAACAGAGAGCTTAAGTATGGCGAAACGGTTAACATTACGCTCACAGCTCCCAACGGAAAGACATATACCGACACATGCACGGGCGTGGGTAATGTGCGCTTTGCGGCATCGTTCCTGAATAATGATCAGCTCGGTGACGAGGTTCAAACGAATGGCTTCACGACCGGTGATTACACAATCGGCGGTAAGGTTGGTACGACCGATGTAAAGCCTGCTGCAGACGCTGAAACTGCTAAGGTTGAGGATATGCTCCCGGCTATAGCGGCAGGCGCTCCTGTAGTAGCGGCGGCAACAATTGCCGACAGCGACGGTGATGTTCAAGATGTAGTCGGTAAATACAGCGTTGAATGTACGGGAACAGACGCTGGCAGCAACTACGTAATCACAGGTACTGCCGCTGACCTTAAGTCGCACACGAACGGCAAGGGTACGGAAGGCTACTGGTTCGGCGTTGAAATTGTTGCTCCGGATGATGCTACTGGTGATACGTATGAGCTCACTATTGATGATCAACCGAAGAATCCCGAGGTACCCGTTTCAACATTCCAGAATATTACCGGCAAGCCCAACGCAAAGGGTGCAAGCATCTTCTTCAATACAACAGGTGACGGCGAAGAGACGCACACAGTTAAGATTAAGTGGGACAGCACTCATGACGAGGTTACATACATTATCGACCTCACAGGCGTAAAGCATTATGTAGGCGATCCGACGTTCGTTGAGGGCGGCGTTGGATTCCTTACGACGGCTGACAACGCTTATCTGAACAGTCTTGCGGAGAAAGCAAAGGGTGCAGGCGCAACATGGGGTGCCGACGGTATTAAAGACTGCGCGGACAATACATTCTATGCGGCATTCAAGATAACTCCTGATAATAGTCCGGCGGCAAGCTACACGGTGAAGTTCACCAAGGACGGCGCCGATCCCAAGCAGTCTTACACTGCGAATATCGAAAACGCAGTCAAGGGCGCTATCGCATACTTCTCACCCGCATGGCAGGACCTCAAGCCGGAGAATACTATTCCGACAACCGATTATCAGGGTAAGTATACAGTAACCGTAACCAAGGACGGCGCAGCTGCAGCGTCAGCCACCGGCGAAATCGAGGTTTACAAGGTTACATATAATAAGGCTGCTTCAGGCGTAACCGGTGACAGCAAGGTTGTTTACGTTGACAAGGCAGGACTTGACGCGGCTAAGGCAGATACGTCAATGTTCACGGCTGCAAACAAGGGAGATACATTAAAGGCAGAAGCTGCGGCGGTTGCGGGAGATGATTACGCATTTACCGTAACGGTTTCCGCAGTTGCGTACGAGCCTGTTGTCAGAGCGGCGAAGATTGCTGACGGCACAGATGCTGCAGCAAAGGTAGTCGATGACGGTTACAAAGCCGAAAATGACGGTAAAGACGGTGCGAAGTACAAGATCAAAGGTACGGCTGCGAACCTTAAGAAGCACAAGAACGGCGCATCTACACCGGCAGAGGGTTATTGGTTCGGCGTTGAAATTCAGGCTCCTGCAGGTGTTGATACTACGGCTGCCGGTGCGAAGTACACGGTTACAGGCGATAAGAACGCTCCGGATCAGGAATATGACACGCTTGAAGGCGATAAGAAGGGTGCTTTAATCTACTTCAATGTAGGACATGAGGGCACCGGTACCGATGACAAGAAGTACGAAATCACCATTAAGTGGGACGACATCACAGAGTATACATACGTTATTGACCTGACAAAGGTAGAGCTCTATAAGTATCAGGTAACATGCGCAGCGGCTGAAAACGGTGCGGTTACGGCTGATAAGACTACCGGCTACGACGAGGGCGAAACGGTAACTCTGACGGTAGCTCCCGAAACGGGTTACAAGCTTGGTACTTTAGTTGTAAAGAATGCTGCAGGTACAGAAGTACAGACAACAGCAACAGACGGCAAGTATACATTCACAATGCCCGCATCGGATGTAACCGTTACGGCAACATTTGCTGAGATACCGGTTGCGGATCCGACAGTAAAAGAAGGTAACACAACTGAAGGTGAGAAATCAACAGATTACACAGCAACAGTCGGCGACTACACAGATGCAGAGGGCGGCTATAAGCTTGCAACGGTAACGTTTACGACCACAGGCGAACAGATAGTTCCCTGGAACGCAAACGGCGCGGGAACAGAAGGTAACTGGATAGGTATCACAGTTGCACCGTCCGCAGGCGACGAGATAACAGGCTTAGCAACCTCGAAAGAGAATAAGCTTCCTGATGCTGCCGACTTTAAGGCGCCTGAGGGCGGCGATTCGGCACAGCTTTCGGGCTACTACGTAGACGCTTCACAGGATATTGAAAAGCCGTACTTCTTCGTAAAGATTAAGAACGCAGCAGGTACAGAAACGGTTTACTGCTACAACCTTGTTAAGGGTACGCCTCTTGAGCTCGCAGAAAAGCCGGCTACAAAGTACAGCGTAACATGTGAGACGGCTACAGGCGGTAAGGTAACTGCCGATAATACGACGGTTGCCGAAGGCGAGATGGTAACGCTGACAGTGACAGCTAACAGCGGTTACAGCTTTGACAGCCTGAGCGTAAAGGACGCCGACGGCAAGGCAGTTGAAACAACGGCGGCAGACGGCAAGTATACATTCACAATGCCCGCGTCAAATGTAACGGTTACGGCGACCTTTAAAGCCACAAGCACCAGCAGCGGACGCGGAAGCGGAAGCGGACGCGGCGGCAGCGGCGGAACTTCAACCTACAGCGTAAGCACTCCGTCAAAGACGGATAACGGTACTGTAAGCGTAAGTCCCAAGAACGCGGCTAAGGGTTCAAAGGTAACGATCACCGTTAAGCCTGACAAGGGATATATGACAGGTAAGGTAACGGTTAAGGACGCAAGCGGTAATGAGATTGAGGTTACGGATAACGGCGACGGCACATATTCATTTGTAATGCCCGACTCGAAGGTATCCATCGCGGCAGAGTTCGTTCCCGAGGGTACGGCAACTCCGGCTCCCGAGGCAACACCGGCTCCCGAAGCAACACCGTCTCCCGACGCGGAGGAAAATTGCCCGTCGGATAAGTTCACGGACGTTGATCAGAGCCAGTGGTACCATGACGGCATCGATTACGCGCTGACGAACGGACTTATGAGCGGTATGAGCGACACAACGTTCGAGCCGAATTCAAATACGACGCGCGCGATGATAGTAGCCGTTCTGTACAGACTTGACGGTTCGCCCGCGGTTGCAAAGGCGAACTTCACGGATGTTCCCGAAGGCGCTTGGTACGCCGATGCGGTAGCGTGGGGTGAGGCTAACGGCGTTGTAAGCGGTTACGATGCGGAAACATTCGGACCGGATGATTCTATCACCCGTGAGCAGATGGCTGCGATCCTGTACAGATATGCTCAGTATAAGGGCATTGACGTATCGGCGCAGGCTGATCTCAGCGGATATTCCGACGCGGCTTCGGTAAGCGATTGGGCTAACACATCGCTTAGCTGGGCGAACGCGGAAGGATTGATTACGGGTATGAGCGATACGGAGCTTGCACCGACAGGTACGGCGACACGCGCTCAAATAGCATCTATCCTTATGAGATTTTGCGAAAATATTATAAAGTAATTCGCGCATGTAAAAGGCGGAGCTTCTGCTCCGCCTTTTTTGTGTGTTTTTACGCTCCGCAAAAATTTGTCACAAAGTCAAATTTTCTTGACAACAGCATGCATTTATGCTACAATAAGCACATATGCACCTGTGGCGGAATTGGCAGACGCGCCAGACTTAGGATCTGGTGTCCCCGACGTGAAGGTTCAAGTCCTTTCAGGTGCACCATGTCGTGCGAAGCCGCACATATTTTACGAACCCTTTACAAAGGGTTCTTTTTTCATGTGCGAATGATTTTCGCCGTTTTACACAAAAAAGAGGTCGGTTTTTTGTTGAACCAAACCCACAAAAACCACTGTACAAACGGACGGTTTTATAGTATAATTTATACAACTGATTTATTAAAATCAAACAGAGAGGAGAGAATTAAATGAAAGGAAAATTCAAAAAGCTGATTGCGGGCGCGGCGGTACTCGCAATGGCGGCGCAGTTTGCGTTTGTGCTTCCGGCAAGCGCGGCTGAAATTTATAAACAGGATTTCACCGGCGTGACGAATCCGACGACAGTTGCAACAGCGACGGACGCAGGCGCGTTGAAAATGGCTACGGATACGGATCACGGCAGCTATCTGTCGTATGATTTTACCGGCAGTGATGCAAATTCGCGATCAATGACCGTAGACTTCACTGCAAATACTGCCGACAAGAGTAAATATGTGGTTGAGTTTGACGCGGCTCTGACAGCGGGCAACGACCAAACCACAGAATTTGCGCTGTCAACAAGTAATAGGGCGTTTTACAGCAACACGCAAAATGATGGTATTGCTTCCGGCTATATTTTTAAAATGTCAACAACGAAAAGCGACACATGGAGTATTGCCGGTTCCGATGCTACAGCGAAGCTTGAACCGGGAAAATGGTATAAGTATAAGGCTATAGTTGACACAACGCAAGGTTACGTATCTTTAAGCATTTTAGACGGAGGAACGCCGGTGCTCGATAAGGCTATTATGGGCGTTAACGGCGCGGCAAGAGATATAAAAGGTTTTTATGTACGCGCGGGACGTAAAGCTTCTATTACAAACATAGACAATATAGTTGTACGCGACGCGGATGATACAACGGATACATTTGGTGAGATTCCGGCAGAGAAAATCTACTCTCTGACATTCGCAACAGAGTCGGACGAAGGAACGGTTCTTCCCGCGAAGGTTGATCCTCCGGCAGAAGACAACGGAGATGATGACTACTATATTGATTTAAACGCTGTGGGTACTCTCGGACATGATGTATTTGCTAGATATTCCGATAAGTATACCGTTGACTGGAAAGTCATAGGACTGAGCTCCGAGGACGGATATATCAATATAACTCTTGACGATGACGATACTACAAATCTTACCCTTGAGGAAGGTGATACGGTAGAAGGATCAAAAGCTACGGGCGCGAAGGTAAATATAAGAGACGGTGTTTCAAACTGGTTTGCCCAGATACAGGCTACCGTACACTTTACGGATGCCGACGGAAAAGAGCAGACAATGTCCACATCAAGAACGTTCGTTGTCCTTGCGGCTCAGGAAAACCCGACTCAGATTTTCCCCGCGACAGGTTATCCTTCGGACGCGTCCGCTTATATTGACGACCTGACAGAGTATAAGTCGGGCATGACAGCTATAGATTCCAGGGACAACATTTTCGGATGGTCTATATACGGCGGCAACGGCAACGGATACATAACGCTCGGCAAAGACGCCGAAACGGAAGATAAATATTTCAAATTTACCACCGGCGCGGGCGGAGGCTCGACTAATGCCGAAGTTAATATAGGTGATATCACCGATGAGTTTGTGGTTGATATGGTTACGAGATTTACCGGTGCCACAAGCTGGGGCTATTACAGCAATACGCCGAACAACAGCGGTATATCGTCGGCGTTCACGTTTGATTATTCCGGCGGAACGCTCACATCGGGAACGGGAAGCGTTTCCGGACTTTCTGATAACACATGGTACAGAATAGTTGTCGACTGCAACAGAGCAGTGAAAAAAACTTCCGTTATAGTACTGGATGAAAACGGCGCGGAAAAGGGAAGGATTGAAGATATTCCGATTACCTGTGACGACGGTACGAAGCCCGCAACATTAAAATACTTTGCGTCAGGAATGGGCAGCGCTGCCAATACAGAAAGACATATAAAGAGCTGTAAGATATATCGTCCGACGGTTTCAACCATGAACATTAACTCTACAGCCGATACGATCTCTGTCCCCACAGAAATAACCAATTCAAAGGTTAAGCTGGACGAAGAAGGCGTTTTGGAGTATGATGTTTTAACAAAGGAGCTTGTTGTAACAAAGGCGGATGTTTCCGCGGCTAAGCTTTTGGTAGCCGAGTACGGAACGAACAACGAGCTTAAGAAGGTGACGCCTACAGACTTAACCTTTACGGAAGGCAAGGCAACGGTTGAGGGCTTTACCGCTCCGAAAGGCTCTAAGATTCTCGTATGGAATTCACTGGAGGAAATGGAGCCGCTTGCTTCTGCTCCGACGTATGATGTTGATGAACCGGTAGAGGAGGCTATAGCCGACCTGACAGCAATTCTTACGAGTATTGAAGGCTTTGGTATGTCGTCCGCTGTAAAATGGAGCATTGACACCGAGGACAACACTATAGAATTAAAAGAGAACGGCGCGCAGGGAGCGCAGCTCGTGGTTAAGAAGGGCGCTCCTGCCGGAGCGGTAACCGTAACTGCGACAAGCGGCGCGGCGTACGCGGAAAAAATTATAAATCTTACAACAACAGGCAACTCGATTACATTTGAGAAGCAGACCGCAAGCTTAACGATTCCGTTCAGCGGTCAGCAGGATGCTGCGGCGACATATCTTGCATACACGGTAGACAGGGACGGCAACAAGACGACTCATGCCGTAGATGACGACGGAAACGAGCTTACGGATGAGGCAACCATAACTTATGATATTCTTGATAAGAACGGAACAGCGCTTACGGCTGAAACAATGCCGACGGGCGTAAAGTTTGATGCCGGAACGGGAGTTGTTACCGTAACCTCACAGGCAAAACCGACGACGATCTACGTAAGAGCGAAGAATAATGACGCGACGCCGCTTTCAAGAACGGTTAAGGTAAATATCCACGGTCTGAGCTTCGCGTTCGGAACCAACGCTCCCACAGATGACAGCTATACGCAGGTAACAAACGAAGCATATACGGATAAGCTCGGTTACGGCTTCCTTGATCCGAGCGCTGTAACTGCCGAGGCATCCGACGTTAAGGGTACTAAGGATTACAGATTTAAGATTGCCGTTCCGAACGGTAACTATGCTGTACAAGTGTCAACAACAAGTGCATCGATTACATCCGAAGTGGTAGAGAGTGTAACGGCTGTAACAGGTATAGCAAAGACAGGTCCCAGCTTCAATGTAGCGGTTGTTGACGGTGTTCTCGACCTTACATTTGCAAACGAATCAACATTGACTTCGGTATCTGTTACGCAGGCAGAGGCAAAGACTAAGGGAGCTAAGCCGACACTGTACGCAATAGGCGATTCAACTACCAACAGTGACAATCCCGGTCTTTCATGGGGTAACTGGATGGCAGGTCATTTGTCAGAGTTACCGACGCAGTTTGCGGGATTCTCAAATAACGGTATGGCAGGACGTGATTCGGTTAACTTCTATAACCAGGGCAGAGTTGAAACAGTATTGCTCAATGTACGTCCGGGCGACTATGTAACGGTTAACATGGGTATTAACTCTAAGGAGGCAGGCGAGCCTGCGGCATTCTACACGCTGCTTAGCGAGTATTATGTTGAGGGTATTATCCAAAGAGGTGCAATTCCTGTAATCGTAACGGCTACGCCGCAGGGACCGGTTAACGGACACGAGGGCAACTACTCGAACGGTACGTTTAATTGTAACCGCGGCAACGACGCACATAACGGCGATTTGAGAGATATTGCGGCGAAGAAGAATCTGCACGTTATTGAGCTTGGTCAGTACGGAGACAAGTATTTCAACGATATTGATGCAGCATTCATCAGTGCATACAATGAAGCAAACAGCACAAGCTTTACGGAGGCGCTGCCGCTTGTACAGAGCTGGTACGCGGATCACAACCACTATAAAGCATATCTTGGCGAGGTATTTGCGAAGTATATCACAGATGAAGTTGCAAAGCTCATTGATGCAGCAGCAGCCGGCGAATAATCAATAACAATTCAAAAAAGCAGGGCGAATGGATACCTCACATAAGACAGTATAATCAATAATTTTATGACAGGCTGTCGGACAGGGTGCAAGAAAGGGGCTGTAAAAAAAGTCTCCAAACGTGAAAAGGATCTCAAGGAATGAGGTCCTTTTCCTGTTTTGGGGGTAATTTATATATATCCTTCTGTTTTTGCACATCACAAAAGAAGCCCTTATATTTGAGCGCTTTTCGTGATTTACCATCTCATTTTATCTAGCTGCAAGCAAAGCCGCCTGCTTCTTTAAATGGTATTTATGCATATTAAAACCGCAGCATATTGCCATAAACTCAAAAATTACCGCTTTTAACCCTCTTCTCCGCACTCGTTTGTAGGCTCTGTTCCATTTTATTACACCATATGCTCCCTCGGCTTGAATGCTTCGATTCATCCTTAACAGCGCGCCATGTGTCGATTCGAGATTTTCTATTACTTCCTGATGTATCGCCGTTAATTCTTCGTTTATTCTAATCGTTCGATTGCTTGTTCCCTTGCGGCATTTTTCGCTGTACGGACATTCACTGCAATCTTCGCATTGATAATATTCTTCCGTACGTCCGTATTTATTTCCCTTTACAGGTTTATCATAAAGATGGATGAATTTCCTGCCGTTGGGACAGATTGGATATATACTAAAAAAGTAGACAGAAAAATGGAAACATGTTAAAATAGTAGACAGAGAGGAGGAGTAACATGT
>CANQKM010000022.1 GCA_947624485.1 uncultured Clostridia bacterium | reverse complement strand
CTCAATAACCTGTTTGCTAAATTATATGAAGACAGGGTAAACGAGAGAATTACAGAGTATAATTTCACAATGCTGTCACAGAAATATCAGTCGGAGCAGACGGAACTAAATGAGAAATATGAAAATCTGCAAGCCGAGCTTGACAGATTCGAGCAATCTGCGGGCGATGCTCAAAAATGGATTGACTTAATTGCAAAGTACACGGAACTTACAGAGTTGACCACCCCACTGCTGAACGAATTGATTGATAAAATCGTCGTTCACGAGGCTTACAAGGACACAGACGGCAACAGAATACAGGAAATTGAGATTTATTATCGGTTTATTGGAAAGATTGAGTGATGAACAAAAAATGATAATTGTGTTCCTTAAGTAAAGCATACATCCGTGTACATTCCAACCTGCAAATAATCGCGACCGAAACGTGACATATCTTTAATAATAACACGCTCAACCTTGCCTGCGTCAATATCCGCTATCATTCGCTGAAAGCTCGGACGCTGGAAACTCGTTCCTGAAAATCCGTCGTCGATATAATACGAAGTCGGAGTATAGCCGTGTTCGGCTGCATACTTTTTCAGAATTTTTTTCTGGTTGACGATACTGTTACTATCACCCTCTTGCCCGTCGTCTGATGAAAGACGCGCGTATAAAGCTGTTATTTTGTTTGACTGTTCTAACATAGTAAGTTCCTCCTGTTCCGACAGCCAAACAATGCTATAATTATATTATAGCGCGCTTTTCTTGTTTTGTCTGCCTTTTTTAAATTATTGATAATTTTTCGCTAAGTCGCTTTTTATCAGTTTACCTATCTTTGTGAGGATAGTATCTTTATAGTCCGGCTTTACGCAGGACTTTGAAACGTATGTAGTATTCCTAGAAGAATTATACTATGGGAACATTCGATTGAATGAAAAGGAACATATCTCGACGGAAAACTATAAACAAGCGGCAAATAACATTACAAGAATAATGACACAGTTATGCGAAACGCTTTCCGAACCGGAGCGTACCTTGTTGGAGCGCTTAACAGAAAATTACAACGAAGTTATCGGAGAAACGGGTGCAGCAGAATTTAAAATTGGTTTTGCTATGGGCGCCCAAATGATAATTGATTGTTTGGCAGTATTTAAGAACGACATTGCTTAATTAAGTAACAAACAAAAAATGAAAGCAGACGTATTTGTTATAAATTCACATAATATTACGCTTTTTTGTTATTTACTCTGAAACTGTCATTTTTCGCGCCATTGATATATAACATACGGCTGCCGTAAAGTGGCTGCTTGACAGTATTGAGTAATAGTTAGATCAGGTATTAAACAGCGCGGTTCACTTCAAATCGAACCGCGCTGTTTTGATTCTTATTCCATAACTCCGCTCGCTTTGAGCCATGCGGTTATTTCATCTCTGTCGTATGATGAATACGTCACGTCAAGTCCCTCTTTTATCGCGCTGTCGGGGCAGAGCTTTGCGACCGCGCTTATCGTCTGACCGAAGCGTCCGCCGCCCATCGAGCAGAACGGAATTATCGTTTTGCCGCTCATATCATAATGCGTCAGGAAACTGCGTACAGGCGCGGGAATGGATGCCCACCAGTTGCAGTAGCCGAGTAAAATGGTATCATAGTCGTCAATATTAAGTCCCGCGTCCTCAAGATATGCTTTTAAATCGGGGATAGCGTTTTCTCGCTGCTCGTTCAGCGCTTCGGCATACAGCGATTGTGAATTGCTCGTTGCCGAATATGGCGTTGCGCGTTCAATGCGGAATATATCCGCGCCACAGATTTCCTCTATTATTTTAGCTAAACCGTCGGTGTTGCCGGTCTGTGAGAAGTACGCGATAAGCGTTTTGTTCGCTTTCTCGTTGGTCTTAGCAATATTAACGCTCTTTACGCTGCCGTTTCCCGCCGACGCGTTTCTCGCAACACGGATGCCTATGCTGTAAAGCGGCGCGTCAGCCGGATATGCGCTTCTGTACGCACTTCTGATATGCTTGGGAAAATCGTTCCAGCCGCCTCCGCGCACAACCTTGTAATGTCCTCCTTCCGCTCCTGTCGGATTTGCCGCGTCGCCGGAGTATGCGCCGTACCAATCCCATACCCACTCGCCGACATTGCCGTGCATATTGTAAAGTCCGTAACTGTTCGCATCGTAGCTGTCAACCGCCACGGTATGACTGAGATAGCCGTTTACCCAACTGCCGCTCGCGTCATTGTTATAGCCGTATGCGTTGTAGCAATTCGCTTGCGTATCCTCAACATAACTGCCGAAATTAAACGGAGTATCGGTATTCGCTCTCGCGGCATACTCCCATTCGGCTTCCGTAGGCAGACGATAGCCGTTCGCGCTCTTGTCCCATGTGACTGTATCGCCGGAAACAGTGTAGCACGGAGTTAAGCCCTCCGCCTGACTGCGCTTGTTGCAGTATTCTATCGCGTCGTACCATGTGACATTTTCCACGGGCATATCGTCGCCGACATTCTCGCTCGGATTGTTTCCCATAACCGATTGATACTCGCTTTGCGTTAATTCCTTTTCGTCCATATAGAAACTGTCAACGGTGACGCTGTGCATAATCTCGTCCGCGTCACGCTCCGCCTCGCCTGCGGGACTTCCCATTTTGAACGTGCCGCCGTTTATCAGCGCCATGTTTTCAACCTCCTCACTATTTCCAAAATCAAGTTCGAGACCGTCTACCCATTCTTTAACGATGTCCTTTGACTCGCCGATATTAAACCGTTTGCCGTTCAGCCAGTTCGCGTTCTGCGTCAATCTCTGCAGCTCCGATGTTGAACCGATGCCGTTACTTGCGGAAGTGCAGAACGGAATAACAGTTTTGCCGGCAAAGTCATATTTTTCGAGGAAGGTATATATGATTTTCGGCGCTGTGCCATACCATATCGGGTAGCCGACGAACACAATATCATACTGTTCCATATTGCTGACGGTTCCGTCAATTTCGGGACGCGCGGTGTCGTCATTCTGCTCCTGATAGGCGCGTGTGCTTGAATCATAATATTTGCTGTTTTCCGGTCCATATGGCTCTTTCGGAACAATCTCATACTTATCCGCGCCGGTTATTTCCGTAATATAATTTGCGATTTCCTCTGTGTGGTTCGTCCATGAGAAATACGCGACAAGCGTTTTGCTCCCCGCCGGTTCGGGCGGTGTTGGACGTGTATCAACCTTATTCATCTCAATCGGAGATAAATCTGTCATATCCCACAGAAATGCCTTGATCTTACCGCCGCTACCGGTAACGGTATCAGTTACATCATCAATCATTCCATTTTCCGGCTCGTAAATATTACAGTCCGAAAGTCTGCCGTTTCCGTCATACGACGCTATAATCAATCTGCCGTTATTCGGCACGCCCGAAATGGTGATTGTATTCCCGTCAGTGTAATAGTTTGCCGCATATACCGACGAAGAAAACAGGCATAGAGCTATTGCCGTAAGTACAAATATAAATATTTTTTTCATAATAATTTAATCCTTTCTTTTATTCCAAATCAAGCCCGTTTACCCAGTCCATAACCGTATCGCTCGACGCGCCGCCGCCAAAGCGATGTCCGTCAAGCCAGTTTGCGCCCTGCGTTACGCTCTGCATTGCAGTTGTAGAGCCTATCGGACTGCTGCCGGACGTGCAGAACGGGATAATCGTCTTTCCCGAAAAATCGTAGCTTTCAAGGAAAGTGAATATTATCTTCGGCGCATTGCCCCACCAGATGGGATAGCCGAGGAATATCGTATCATATTGCTCCATATTTTCAACTGTTCCCGAAATCGCGGGACGCGCGGAGTCGTCGTTCTGTTCGCGGTTTGCGCGGCAGTCCGAGTTATAGTCTAAGTCGGCGTCGGTGTACGGTTCTTCCGGCGTAATTTCATAAATATCCGCGCCGATCCCCTCCGCGATATGCTTCGCCACGCCTTCGGTATTGTTCGTCGCCGAGAAATACGCTACAAGCGTTTTGCTCTCCTGTTGCTCGTTATCCGCCGAAGCCGCGGTCGGCTCTGCCGTTGCCGCCGGTGTCGCTGTCGGAGCGGGTGTTTCTGTCGGTTCAGTTGCTTCAGCCGCTTTTGTAATAGTAACGGTCTGCGTTTCACCGTCCCATTCCACGTCAAACTTGAAGCTCTCCGCGATAAAGCGTATCGGGAGCATTGTACGGTCGTTTATTATGGTCGGAGCGGCTTCGAGCGTACTTGGTTCTTCGTTATGATACGCTGTGGTGTTGTCGATTTCAAGCACAACGATATCCTCGCCGTATGCCAGTACAACAGTCTGCGTTTCGCCGTCCCATTCAACATCGCCGCCGATCTCCTCGACTACCGCGCGGACGGGCAGAAGTGTTCTGTCATTTATTATAACGGGCACTGTGCCGTTCTCATCAATGGGTTTTTCCGTATCGTTTACAGTCATGTTCGGATTTCCGATTTGTAGCTTTATGGTCAAATCTCCGTCAGCCGCGCAGGCAGTAATGCCCGCCAAACTTAAAATTACAGATAAAATTACAGATAATATTTTTTTCATTTTAGTTTCCTCCTTAAAATTAAATCAATCTCACATAATTATTGCGGAAGCAAAGGGCTTGCTTGTTAATTGTGTGAGCTTGCCTTAGATTACATTTCCCGCTTTTTGCTTTCCGTTCTGCGCCATAACTCCCGCGAGCGCGTGAGGCACATATATTTCTTCCAGATACGTTATTTCCTCATCCGTCAGCTTTAATTCAACCGCTTTAGCCGCGCCCTCGACATGCGACAGCTTTGTCGCGCCGACTATCGGCGAGGTCGATTTTGTAAGCAGCCACGCGAGCGCGATCTCGGTCATTGAAACGCCGCGTTTGTCTGCCAATTCCTCTACGCGTTTTATGATTTTACCGTCCGCTTCGGCGGTCGAATCATATTTGAATTTGGCGTATGAATCCTCCTGGAGCCGCTTTGTGCTTTCACCCGCTCTGCGCGACAGTCTGCCGCTTGCGAGCGCGCTGTACGGCGTTACGGCTATGTTTTCCGATTTGCAGAACGGTATCATTTCCCGTTCCTCCTCGCGCGCGATAAGGTTGTAATGACCTTGAATTGACACAAATTCCGTAAGTCCGTTTGCTCTCGCGTAGTAATTCGCCTTTGCAAGCTGCCACGCGAAGCAGTTGGAAATACCGATGTACCTCGCCTTGCCCGCCTTAACGACGTTATCGAGCCCTTCCATGATTTCCTCCATCGGCGTGTGGTAATCCCACATATGATAAATGTAGAGGTCAACATAGTCCATACCGAGGTTGTTAAGGCTTTGATCAAGATAGTTTTCGATATGCTTCTGACCGCTCACGCCCGAATCGATCTCCTCCTGAGTGCGCGGAGTAAACTTTGTTGCTATCACATATTCGTCGCGCTTAGCGAAATCCTTTAGCGCCCGTCCGACATACTGCTCGCTCGTGCCGTTCTGATAAACGATAGCGGTATCGTAAAAGTTAATGCCAAGCTCCAGCCCGCGCTTTACGATTTCCCGCGTCCGATCCTCGTCCACCGTCCAGCTGTGCTGCCCCGTAGCGGCGTTGCCGAAGCCCATACAGCCCATGCATATCCGCGATACGGTTAGATCCGATTTGCCTAATTTTGTGTATTCCATTACGGTTGCTCCTTTCATCTAATTGTTATCGCCCTGTACATACACGCTATATCACAAACTGCTTCTGAAAATATCCACGATTTCATCGTGTTCGAGCGTTTTATATCCTCCCGTCATAACAATGGTGCTATCCGCAAGCGCCTCAAGCATTCCTTCGTTTGCACCAAGCTCCGTGATGTTCATAACAAGACCAAGCTCCCTCATCCAGTCCTCCATTGCCGCAAGACCTTCATTTGCAATCTGTTCGTCCGTTTTGCCTGACGTATCAACATTCCAGACATTTTTCGCGAACCTTACAAATTTCGCAAGTCCGTATGGCATTATATGACGGTAATACGGCAGCGATACCGCCGCGAGCGTCATGCCGTGTGTTGCGTCTGTGTGTGCGCCGACTGCCTGACCGAGCATATGAACCATCCAGTCGGTGGACTTGCCTTTCGCAACAAGCGTGTTAAGCGCCCATGTAGCCGTCCACATAATATTGCTTCTCGCCTCGTAATTCTGCGGGTCTTTATTCGCGATACGGCTCGAATTGACGACGCTTCGCATTAAGCCCTCGCTGATATAATCGCTCGTGTTATCGTCCTCGCCGGAAAAATACTGCTCGCATATATGATTAAAAATATCATAAATGCCGGAAACCATCTGATAATGCGGCAATGTCAGCGTATATTTCGGATTAAGGATAGAAAATCTCGGCATAACGCTTTCATCCGCAAACACATGACCGATTTTCATTTTTGTTTCGCGGTTCGTGATAACCGCTCCCGCGTTCATTTCCGAGCCTGTTCCTACCATTGTCAGCACACAGCCGACAGGGACAATTTCACAGTCGGGTTCCTCAAATTTCAAATAATATTTTTCCCACGGATCTTCATTACAGTTTACCGATACCGATACCGCCTTCGTGTAATCGCACACCGAGCCGCCGCCGACCGCGAGCAGTAAATCCGCCTTGTGCGCTCTCGCGATTTCAACGCCCTCATAGAGCTTTTTAAGTGTCGGATTAGGCATAACTCCCGCTATTTCCGCGATGTTTTTACCGTTTTCATTTAGGATTTTTACTACCTCGTCATATATTCCGTTTTTCTTAATTGAACCGCCGCCGTAGATTAACACGACGTTTGCTCCGTATTTCGGCAACTCTGTGTTCAAATATTGCAGAGACTCATCTCCAAAGTACAATTTTGTGGGGTTGCAGTAAGCAAAATTTCCTAACATTGTTTTTCCTCCTTCAAATTTTTAATCAATATATTCAGTGGCAAATCCTACGTCTTTGCGGCTGCCATGCACCGCGATTTTTGAAAGCGCCGCGTCAAGCGCTTCAAATTCATCATCCGTAAGCTCTGTTTTCCACGCGCCGAGATTTTCCAAGATCCGTTCCTGATTTTTAGAGCCGGGAATCGGAACGATATGCGGATACTTTTTCAGCATCCATGCCAAAGCTATCTGAGCGTTTGTCGCGTTCTTTTGATTTGCGTAAGATGAAATTAAATCGAGCACCGGCTGATTTGCGATAATGTTTTCTTTTTTCATCTGCGGCACCCATGTGCGAACGTCGTCAAAGCCGAATTTTGTTTCCGTTGTTACCTTACCCGAAAGAAAACCGCTCGCGATCGGCGAAAAAGCGACAAATCCGATATTGTTCTCCGCACAGTACGGGATCACCTTCTTTTCATAATCGCGGTCAAGCATTGAATAGATATTCTGAACCGCCGAAACGGGCGTGACTTTATTCGCTCTTTCAAGCAACTCCTTATTCACCATCGACAATCCCCAGCCGCGGATAAGTCCGTCCTTGATAAATCTTCCCATAACGTCCGCAACATCCTCGACAGGAATATCCGGATTTATTCTGTGCAGATAGTAAAGGTCTGCATAATCTGTACGGAGCTTTTGCATTGACGCTTCAAAATGACGGCGTATCGTGTTATAAAGCGAACCGTCCGTTTTTACCTCATCCGTGTCAATGTGCAGCTTCGTTGCAAGGATTATTTCCTTTCTGAACGGCTCTATCGCTTTTCCGACAAGCCGCTCGTTATGTCCCTTCTCAAACTGCTGCATTCCATATACTTCGGCAGTGTCAAAAAATGTGCAGCCGTAATCGTATGCTTTTCGTATTGCTTCAATACTGTAATCCTCATCGGGAACCTTGCCGTAGCCGTGGGAAAACCCCATACAGCCCATACCAATTTCGGAAACAGTCAAATCTCTTAACTGTCTTGTTTTCATCTTAAATTATTCCTCCCAAAAAAAGTAAGTGTAACAGCTATCCCGCTTTTACACTTACATTATATCAATTATTTTTGAATATATCAAATACTTAGTTTGTATGCCTCACCAATGCCTAAAAGGCATTGTGAATGTTCTATGAATTTTTTTATAACATGACTGGACGGCTGATTGCGCTTCCACGCAAGCACGGTTGTAGCAGACAGCGCCGGGGATAGAGGCTTGGCGACCACTTTGCTTTTATCCCAGAACGGCAATGAACCTTCTATCACAACAGCATACCCATACCCCTCCTGCACAACAAGCGCGATGTTCGTGGTAAGGTTACAAGTATACGCAATTTCGAGATTATTGAATTTCCTTCCGAACCAATTTGCAAGCTCGCCCTGAACGCTCAAGCGTCTGGGAATAATCAGCGGCAGCTTTTCAAGCTGCTTTGCGGTAATACCGTCGCACCCGGCCAATTTGTCGTCGGCACGCATCAGAACGACCCATCGTTCCTTTTCCGGCATACGGATAAACTCAAATTTTTCCATATCGATCGGTTCGAGCAAAAGTCCTATGTCTGTCGCCCCGCGTTCTATGCGCTCCTTAACGACGTCGGCAGTAGCCGTATAAATATCAAATCTGACGCGCGGATATTTTTCTCGGAATGTACCGCATAACCGAGCGACGGTTTCCATCGCGCCAAGCTCTCCCGATCCGATTGTTATTGTTCCTTCCACAAGCTCATCCTGCTCCAGAAGCTCCTGTGAGGTTTTATCGACCAGTTCTATTATTTCCTCCGCGCGGCGGCGCAGCAAAAATCCCTCGTTTGTCAAGGTTATCTTTCTTACGCCACGCTTAAACAGTTGTACTCCCGTATCTTTCTCAAGCTGCGAAAGCTGACGGCTGAGCGTCGGCTGCGTAATATGCAGCACTTCCGCCGCTTTTGTTATGCTTTCCTCCCGCGCTACGGTCAAAAAATATTTAAGTACGCGAATTTCCATAGTGTTCTCCTTATACTCTTTGCAAATATTATGTATATTACGAAATAAAGCTGTTGGCTAACATATTGAATTGAGCCACTTATCGTATTCCGAAATACCGGTTTTCAGACGCTCAAGACCGTCAAGCAGCCTTTCCTTCGGGCAGGCGATATTAAGTCTTAAAAACCGCTCTCCGCCTTTGCCGTACTGTACGCCGTCGGAAACGTATAAACCTGTTTTTTCCCTGATAAACCGCGCTGTTACGTCCGATTTCAGCCCGATTTCCCCGCAGTCTATCCACAGGAGGTATGTCGCTTCGGATTTGACAAGTTTGATTTTCGGTATTTTATTTTGTATAAACTCCGATACGATCCGTCTGTTTTCATCAATATATTTTCTCAGCTCGTCAAGCCACTCCGCTCCGCGGTCATACGCCGCGACAGCAGCCCATACCGCGAAGCTGTTAGGCTCGGCAACTTCGTCCGTGTTTAGTCCGCGGTTTACCTTGTTCCTCAAATATTCGTCGGGAATGATAACCGCCGCAGTCTGCAAGCCCGCCAAATTGAACGATTTGGTTGGAGAAACACAGGTTATGCTGTTATTTTGGCATTCCTCGGACACCGACGCCAATGGAATATAGCCTTTTCCCGTTTCCGTAAGGTCGCAGTGGATCTCGTCGCTTACGACTATCACATTATGCTTGCGGCATAACGAACCTACTTTTTTCAGAGTTTCTCTGTCCCATATCTTCCCGACGGGGTTATGCGGATTACAGAATATCATCATCGTGGTCTGCGGATTTGAGAGCTTGCTTTCCAAATCCTCAAAGTCAATACTGTACATTTCCCCGTCATATTTCAGCGGACATTCCAATACGTTTCTGCCGTTGTTTATAACAGAATTAAAAAAAATATTATAAACCGGAGTAAGTATAAGCACGTTTTCGGCGGGCGTTGTCAGCTTTCTCACGATGCTTGAGATAGCCGGTACAACTCCGGTGCAGAATATAAGCCATTCCTTTTCGATTTTGAAACCGTGTCTTGTCCGCCACCAGTTTATATACGCGTCGTACCACTCATCGGGAACAATGTTGTACCCGAACACGCCATGCTCCGCGCGCTTTATGATCGTCTCCGTGATCTGAGGCGCTGTCTTGAAATCCATATCGGCTACCCACATGGGAAGCTCGTTTTCTTTTACATCCCATTTAAGGGAATGAGTGTTCCGTCTGTCCGTCAGCTCATCAAAATTATATTGCAATCTTTTTTACCTCGATTCTTCCAACATATAAGTCCATATATATCGCCTCGCATAAGCTATATGGCAGCCTTCAAACCGCATCTGTATATATCCCTTTTACTGCAAGCGTTTTTTTCCGCGCCCATGACAATGATTTTCGTCTTTCCCGCGTCAACCTTATCCTTTTCGATTATAAGCTCATCTATATGCTCCGCGCGGATAAAGCCTCCCGACGGATTCAGTACGCTGTCTATCTTTGAACAGATGTCCGCGCCAACCGTAGAATATTCAAACGCGAGCGTGGTATTTAGCAGCTTGCAGTTTTTCAGCACAAGATTTTCAATGTAGCACATACCCTGCAAACTTTCGATCGTACAGTTGATAAGCGTCAGATTTTTCGCGTTCCATCCGAGATATTCGCCCGATATGAATGAATCGTATACCGTTACGTTTTCGCTGTTCCAAAACGCGTCCTTTGAAAGCATTTTTGCGTTTCTGACAGTGACATTTTTCGCGCCGTCAAACGAGTAGTTCCCGACAAGCTGAAAACCGTCTATATCCACATCGGAGCAGTTCATCGCGAAGTAATCTCCTTTTGCGCAGACATTTTCCATTGTAATGCCGCCGCAGTTCCACAATGTTTCCGCAGCGTTCGGAAATGTTACGTTTTTCAGCTTTATATTATTTCCCCGTCTGAAGATTTTGGGAGCCTCAATCGTAGTATCTTCAACTGTAATATTATCGGTATACCATATTCCGGCGCGCGCCGTCTCGAACAGCACGCAGTCCTTCATGTATATGTCCTTGCTGTACCACAGCGGATACTTCCATTTGAACATACTCCCGTACAGCTTTATATTTCTGCTTTCCTTCAGCGGCGATTCGCCGTCGGCGAATGTGGTATCGTGAATTTCAAGATCGTTTCCCTGAAACAAAGCGCGCTCACCCGTTAGAAATTCCTGATTTATCTTTTTCATGCCATTTTCCTCCTATTTCCTTTTACAAATATTATATCACTATAAATGTCAAATGACAAGCTCCTGATAGGCGCGCGTGCTTGAATCATAATAATTGTTGTTTTCCGGTCCGTATGGTTCTTTCGGAATAATCTCATACTTATCAGCGTCGGTTATTTCCGTAATATAATTTGCTATTTACTCTGTGTGGTTCGTTCATGAGAAATATGCGACAACTGTCTTGGTTTCATCTTAAATTATTCCTCACACAAAAAAGTAAGTGTAACAGCTATCCCGCTTTTACACTTACATTATATCAATTATTTTTGAATATATCAAATACTTAGTTTGTATGCCTCACCAATGCCCAAAAGGCATTGTGAATGTTCTATGAATTTTTTACAACATGACTGAACGGCTGATTGCGCTTCCACGCAAGTACAGTTGTAGCGGACAGCACCGGGGATAGAGGTTTGGCGACCACTTTGCTTTTATCCCAAAGCGGCAGTAAGCCTTCTATCACAACAGCATACCCATACCCCTCCTGCACAACAAGCGCGATATTCGTGGTAAGGTTACAAGTATACGCAATTTCGAGATTATTGAATTTCCTTTTGACTGACATCTATAAAATGCACAGTCAATTCCGAAATTAGCTGTTCAGTTTGTTCCGCAGACTGAACAGGTACAGTGGGAGTGGGCTCAACAATAGGCGCAGGAGTTGTTATTATAAAAAAGAGCGAGTATTTAGAGCCGTTCACATAAAACAGTAAGATTTGTTTTTGCGGGATAGAGTCGCATTATGCGACCCTATCCTGTTTTTCATTTTGAAACAATGACATTGGCAGAAATCCTACCAAGTCGTAGTAGATGTCGATTTGCTGCGTCCGTTTGCCGTTAATCTTTTCCGGCGCGTGGACGTAAATCCGTTGAACCATATCGTTTAAGATTGTCGGCGTTAGCTCCTGCAAATCAAAGTATTTGTGGATTTTTTCGATGAAACGTTCCACATTTTCGGATTGCTCCTCTTGTTGTGCAACTTCAACGGTCAGCATGTCAATGGATTTTTTCAAATCCTCCTGCTCTCGCTCGTAATCGTCGGCAAGCATTTTGAAGCGGCTTTCGTTGAGCGTACCATTAGCCTTATCCTCGTAGATCGATTTGAATAATCGGTCTAACTCGGCAATTCGCTTCTCGGCTTTGGTTATAGCTCTGCGTTTTGCTGCAAGCTCTTTCTTGACTTCTGCTTTATGTTTCGCGCCCATTATTTCACGAAATTTGTCCTCAAAGCTTGATACAAAATTGATTACATAACGCAGATGTTGTAATACGCCTTGTTCGAGCACAACCGCTCTGATGAAGTGGGTATCACATACGTCGGTGCCCTGCTTGCGTGAGGTCGAGCATACGAAGTGGTCTTGGCGGCTCTCAAAGTATTTGCTCGTACAATAGTACAGCTTTTGTCCGCAGTCGGCACAGTAGACAATTCCAGAAAACATATTCGTTTTACCCGTCCTCGTCGGCCTGCGCTTGTTCTTGCGCAATTCCTGTACTCGTTCCCAAGTGTCAAGGTCAACAATAGCTTCGTGAGTGTTTGCAAAAACCATTTGATTTTCTTCGGAGTTATGCAATATCTTCTTTGACTTATACGATTTTTTATAAGTCTTAAAGTTTACCGTATGACCGAGATATTCTTTTTTCATCAGTATATCACCGATAGTGCGTGCACTCCAACCGTATTGGTCGTTCGGCGGTACACTGAAATTGATATTGCCTTTCTCATACCAATAGGCAGTTGGCTTTAAAACCCTTTCTGCTTTAAGTTGTTTCGCAATCTGTGTTGGACCGTAACCGTCAAGACACATTTTGAAAATTCTTTTTACCATTTCGGCAGCGTCTTCATCAACAAGCCATTCATCAGTATTATTTGGATTCTTCATATATCCATAAGGTGGTATCGTTGTCAGATGTCTGCCGGATTCGCCTTTGGCTTTTGCAACAGCTTTGATTTTTTTCGACGTATCTTTTGCATAAAATTCATTCATGATGTTTAG
>CANQKM010000021.1 GCA_947624485.1 uncultured Clostridia bacterium | reverse complement strand
TCTTTTGTAATAACGCAATTTATCTTTCCGTCCTCAATATCGTCAATCATACGCTGAAAGTTTGGGCGGTCATAGTTCGTGCCGGAATATCCGTCGTCGATATACTCGCCGACAATCGACCAGCCTCGCTCTTTTACATACTGCGTCAAAAGCTGTCGCTGCGATGTTATGCTTGAGCTTTCGCCCTGCAATTCATCGTCTCTTGAAAGACGAAGATACAGAGCTGTATTGTAATTCTGTAACTGTTTCAAATTCGTTTACCTCCTTTTTCTTGAAACAGCTCACGGTACAATACATTGTTTGATAAAATTATTGTACCATACCGCGAACCGATTTTCAAGATTTTCAAAAAACTTCTTAAATACCGCCATTGTTTCGTTCATAGCGAATAACATTTTCTATTAAATGCTCCGTTGTTGCTCTGTTTTCAAAATGCTCTTTCAGAATGATAATGTTATTGCCGATTTTGCGCCGGTAAGTATTTTTGTCGGAAGTGTTCGGCAAATGTTCCGCGCCGTTTAACTCCCCACATACAGCAGAATTGGATTGCATTTATGCTGCGCCTCCTTTTGGTTATTCAGAGGAACGTGAGTATTAAATACCCTCTACTATATGGAATGAAATCGGGGTTTTGTGAACCCTGTTTTATAAACTTTTTGGATGCCTTGAAAACATTCCCCTAATATGTAGGCGTTGAAAAGCGCTGTTTGTACACGTCTGTTTTAAGGTTTGTTTGACTTTTTTGAATTGTCCTCTCACTTATATGGAAAAAATCAGCGGTTTTGAAGGGGTATTTGATGAAAAAAGTTGAAAAATATTTCTGCCAACTTGGATTGAAAATAAAAAAAGCCCCATTTCGGGGCGTGGCTCAAAGGTGAAAACCTTTGTTCTTGGGGTTTGGGGAATTATCCCCAACAAGCAAAAATGAAAATCTCGCGTCAAGCGGGATTTTTTATTTTGAAGCATTTGTAGCACAAGTGCAGTGCTTGCCAAAGAATGAAAAGAACAAAAAAGATTAGCTCTCAACCTAATTGTTTAGATTAACAATCATAACCTATGCATCCCGTTACAAAATTAGCAAGTTGCTCGCAACCGTATAGGGTACAACAAAGGTTAATACATTTGCCATCACTTCGCTCGGCACTCATCATAGCAGAATACTCTCTTTTTCCTTCTGTTAATTTGAATGAGCGGTTTGCTGCGCTCTCTACATATGTTTGCGTTTTTGGAAAATCCCGCAGTGATTTTATTTCGATTGCAAAAAGATTTAACCGTATTCCTTGATAAATTAAGTTTCCGGACAATTTCTGAAAATCTCAAGCCCCACCGCCTTAGTTCCGCTGCTTTTTGTTTTTGTGTATTGTCCATAACTACAAGCCTCCTTCATAATACGGAGATTTGGAGCCTGTTTCAATCACCCAAAATCAAAAAATTTTTGATAGTATAATAACAACATAAAAGACTTCATCCCGTATTCAAATGGGATGAAGTCTTTTATTATAACTCTTTTTCAGATTTTACGCTGATAGGTGTAATATATGGTTCCGCTAATGGTATCATACCGTTAAGCTCATATTATTGTTTATCCAATTTGGTTTATGGCAACAATAGGTTCCGCCATTGGCTTCATGTCATTCAAGGAATTCCATATAAATATTTTTAACAAATCAATCTCTGTTTCAGAATGATCTATATGAATTTTATAATTTAGGCTCCCTTGAGTTAAATTCTGTTTTGTCAAAGCTATCAACTTTCCATTTATATCATATGTTGCTGCCATAATAGTGGCTTCTGGATAGGTGCTTGTTTCGTTCTCGATATCCAATAGCACATCAAAGTCTCCGTTTATAGGGAGCTCCTCACACTCAGATCCATCTGCCATCTGCATATGCATGGAGCTAACATTGTACTGATATATTTCTGATTTGTCTTCGATTGCTCCTTCGACCGAAACGCTTCCTTGTGTAATAATGGCGTCTATACCAATAAGGTTTTGATTACATAAGTCATCTGGTTCATAACTCATGTTCAAATTGATATTTTCACCTAATGCTACAGTGGGTTTAATTTCAAATCCTATTACAAACAATTCACCGTTTTCTGTAAGATTTTCAGAACTATTAAGGCTCACAGAAATATAATTATTTGACTTATTATCAGCAGCTTCATCAATGCTGGACACGAGGGGTATTCCATCTAATACATCTCCTGCATCAACGCCGATAGGATTCAGTTTTTCGCCGTCATAATTTATTGTAAAATTGAAACCAGCTATTCCTGGATTATCCTCGATAGTTACTGGCACATATACAACATCTCCTACACTGCCGTTAACGCTATTTATCTTAATATTTGCAGTATCATTAGCCGAAAGCAATTGAACTGTTGCGGGTTCGCTTTCATCCTCGTAACCCGCCAGTAATTGAGCAAGCCGCACTCCATCTTTTGAATTAACTTTTGAGTCATTAAATACGTTGGCCGCTTTCAATTGATTTTCGCTGAAGGTTATATTCCATTTTGCTAAATATTGTGACAGCAATATCCCGTCTCGTGAATCAACCACTCTGTCCTGATTAACATCACCGCGTAGAACATCGGATACGATGACAACATTATCATGAAGATTAGGCATTACATCATCAAATGCTTCATCAGTTACATCGCCTCTCTCATAATCGAGCCACACCGGATAATTACCCTCGGCTGCATTACTATTTACATCGAATGTAATATTAAACAATACACCGTTATCATTCATATTGTTTACATCGTTCCAGTGTACAGCTATTTGTTCCAGTTGCTCCGCAGGAATTCCCTGCTCAAGATTTGATGTGAATGTTCCGCTCTTTATAATGTCTCCCGCAGTTATTTCAGTCGGGGTAAGGACATTTTTATCGTAATTTACAGAAAATGTAAATCCCGCAATTCCAGGATTTTCTTTTATGCTCACCGGAATCGTTACTTCGCCGCCCGCTCTTTGCGAACTGCTGCCAACCTCAACAATTCCTTCTACTATCTCAGGCACAAATTCCTCAATATAGCTATCCTGACAAACTTTACAAGTATATGTTCTATGTCCAGGACCGTCCGGAGTTGTCTCGGTTTCATCTGTCACTTCATACTCGTGCTCTCCTAAGCCTATCGCTTGTGTTTCAGTAGCGCCACAGACAGTACATGATCTCGACTGTTCACCTTCATCCTGACAGGTGGCAGGTCTTGTCACTGTCCATTCATCTTCATAAACATGACCTAACGCTGATATGGATTCTGCTTCGCCAAGCGCTCCGCATACTGTACACTTCAAGTGCATTATACCCTCACTTGTGCAAGTTGGTTCTGTTTCAATTTCGAATTCGTCACCGTACTGATGCCCTGTCATAGGGATAGTCTCTTCATCTATATGATGGCATATTGTGCATTCTCTCGTCTGAGTTCCATTCGAAGTACACGTTGCGGGTAATTTAATATTCCAATCGTCCTCATACTGGTGATTGCACGTTTCTTGATTCTGTTCTACTGCAACGTCGATTGAAGTAGTAATTCCGTTTGATGTAGATGCTGTTATCTTAACTGTTCCAGCCATAACACCTGTGACAGTTCCATCAGCCGCTACAGTCGCGATAGATGTGTTCTCTGAATTCCATGTTACGTTTTTGTTCGTGCTATTACTCGGTTCAATATTAGCTGTTAATTTTATATTACCGCCTGTTAGCACCTTCGGTTCTACTTCGTTTATTTTGATACTTGTAGGCAAAATCTGGTGTGTTGTGCTACTCGACGCGGATTTGGTTACCAAATTGCCTTTTGAATCCTTTGCTTCAATGTAATAACTATATGTTTTTCCCGCTTGTGCTGTGGCGTCAACGTAAGAGGTTGTAGTTACAGTCTTTAATAGTTTAGCTTTGGCATTTCCTTCCTGTCTATACACATCATACTTCAGAGTAGTTGGAGTTGACATTTTCCAGCTTACGGTAATTTTGTTTGAATCTGTTGATTTGAGTGTAGGGGCATTCATCGCTGGACCAACCTCAAAAGCATCACTGCTTAAGATTTTGTGATTATCACTTCGGATAATCCGAATAATATAGCTATATACATTATCCTTTGAAACCGCTGAATCAGTTACTGTTTGAGCAGACGTGTTCTTTCCTGTGAATATGGTTTTGTATGCCGAATCCCCCTTTGCTTTTCGCTCGACTACATAATGATAAGTGTCGGTTGTATTTATGGGAACGGAGGCTTTTGGAAGTGGTATTTTTATTGTCGACTCTCCCGGATTTACTTTTGGTCTTGCAAACGGAGTATATGCGTAATCATTTTCTGATTTAGCGGTTTCAATGTCGCCTTTGCCATTATTTCCTTTAGCGATGACAGCAGATATTTTATAGTAATATTTTGACGCTTGGTTAATGCCCTTTGTGGTCTTATATGAAAGTTTATCAGTTTCCTTTATCTTAGTGTATGAGCCGCCCGGCACAGACTGATAAACTATGTATTTTGTTGCCCCACTAACTTTTGACCACTTAATTTCGATTTCATTTGTCCCTAATGCTGTCGCGGTTGGTTTTCCGGGTGTTTTCGGAAGCGTATAGCAACTATATGTATCCGAACGCGGGGAAGTGCCAGCAGAGTTTACAGCATACAGCCTGAAATAGTATTTTTTTGCTGTAGTTAGGTTTTTGAACGTATATGATGTATTAGAGGTAGTGTAATCTTTATATTCATCCTCTCCAGATTTTTTTATGCCTACCTTATAGCTTGTAGCGCCGCCACTTGGCGCTTTCCAGCTAACAGTTATGCTGGATGTGCTGTTGGCGACTGCCGATGATATGGTAGGCTTAGAAGGTTTAGAAGGTTTGGGTTCACTTGACGACAAAAGTACCGTGCTGTATTTGCTCCAACCATACGCTGAACCCCCTAAAGTCCACGCGACATGATATCTGTCATTATTATGTGCATCTACAATTGGAGTTCCTGCTGAGTTTTTCCCTACACATATTGCAGCATGACTATATCTACCTTTTTTTGAACTATAATACCACACCGGATTGCCTTTAGAAATATTTTTGGCGGTTGCGTTGTCAATGAGCGTTCCCTTTTTTGCAAAATATGTCCGTTGATCTGGGCAATATGACCATGACGATGAGCGGCTACCATATGATTTCCAATACCATGATGAATTCATCGCAACACCACCCGCATGGAGACATTGAGAAACAAAGTTTGCGCAATCTCCACCTATAGAATTATAATTGCTGTAGTTAGTATTATAGTTTTTATAATATTTATCAGCATAACTGACGGCTTTATCTGCTGAATATCCTGATATTGCCATTAAACTGATTCCTTCATCAAAGTTTGCACCGTCAATAGGACTTGTTTGGTTTTCGAGAACGGAAGGATCATCTGTATCACTCTCGTCACGTCCAGATATCATACCTGAGATATCACTCTCGTCATATTTATCCGTGTGCAATATGTAATTGTTATTTTCGTGTACAATTATCATTTCATGCTCTGTGCCAAATCCGGAAGTGTCAACACTATATTCAGCATTTGACAGGTCATCATAATCATAAAATGTCCATTCACTAACGGTGAGTATAATTTTGTCGTCATTATATACAGCATTCTTTATTGTATAGGTAACATCAGCGTCAATAAAAGAAAAATTATAGTTGTACTGCATTTCCCTCACTAAGGAATGCCTTTTTTGTATATCCATTAGTAGGTTTTCCGAAAAAAGGTTTTCATCAATAGTGGATTCATCCTCAATAAAATCATTTTTCCTTATTTCAAAATAACACGAAATTATATGTTCAAACGGATAATCAGAGTCTGCGTTAGGACTTTCGCCAAACCATGCTTCACTCATCTCATGACAATTTCCCTGATTAATATCAGACAAATCATTGTCAATATAGGGTTCACCGTCAATGACTATGGGTACATCCAATATATCACCTTTCTCTGCATATCCCAAAGTGGGTATAAAAGAGATAATCATAAATATTGTTACGAAAACACTTGTTATTTTTTTCATTTTTTCCACCTCTTAATTCACACAGTACGGTTCCGCCAACGGTATCATACCGTTAAGCTCATTCCATATAAATATTTTTATGCCTGAAATATACTCATCGTCAGAAATAATATTAAATTCACACTGACCATTCGTGAGCATTTTTATATCAATAGGCTTTGAATATATTTTGATGAAACGGTTTCTATAATCATACGCTGCTAATATTATTTCGCCTGGTACTAACTCATCATTTAATCGATGAAATGTGATTTTAGCGTTAAAATTTGTACCTGCGGGGATTTGAGATATTTCAATTCCATCCTCTGAAGTCAATTTTACATCGCTTATTTCGTATTGCATTTCACGTTCTGATTTGTTATCTTCTACAACCGTGACTGATCCCTGATTGACATCGATAGCAACATCATATATTATGTTATCATCCGTTACGCCACACACTGGATTATCCAGTTCATAATTTAACTCTACAGGTATATTTTGTCCGATTTCGGATGTGGCATTAACCTTAAATCTTACAGTAAATAACACGCCATTCACAGTCATATTACTATTATCACACCATTGTGCAGTGATATAATCCAATTTCGCTTTATCGATGTTGCTTTCATTCATGTTCGATGTCATGCCTAACTGCGGTTGACCGTAATTTGATTCGTTAGTTATCTCCAATCCCGGAATATCACCCTCAAAAAGCTCTACCGGTGTAAGATAGTTTTTATTATAATTTAAAACAAACTTAAATCCTGCTATACCCGTATTATTTATGAGACTGACGGGAACATCAACGTATCCACCTACGGTGCCAATGCTCTTTCCAACCTCTATTTTTGTCGCTTGCCTTTCATCGGTAGATAATAAAGCTATTTCTTGTGTATTAACAGAATAACCTGATAGCTTCATAGCTAAACTCACGCCGTCTTTGGTATTTATTTTTCCGTCCGTAAATATATCAGCCGCTTCTTCGCGGAGCTTTTGATTCTTCGTCCAACCGATGCCGTCCTGATTCCAACCTGCCAGATATTTTGAAAGCAATATTCCATCGCGCGAATTTACATCACTGTCTAAGTTGACATCACCTTTTATAATATTAGCTATTGAACCATTCATAACAGTAATCGTTCCGTTATTTATTAACGGGATAACATTTAATCCGTCACTGCCTATCATGTTTTCTTTTTTATAAGACAATTCGATTTTGGTGCCACCGGTGCTGGCATAATCATTAACCTTGAACCTGATGCTGAAAAGTATACCGTCTGAATCTATACTTGTCGTATTTTCCCAATGGATAATGGCCTCATTCATATCCTCAGCATTATGATTGACATCCTCAAGGTTAGTGTTTAAGGCGCCGCTTGTTAATATACTGTTATCTTTAATCAGGTATTTTTTTGCTGCATCACTGTTATTTATTGGCACAGGCGTTATTACAGAATTATCATACTTCATAGTTAAAGTAAAAGCTGTTAATCCGGGGTTATCTGTTATAGAGAATGGCACTGTCACTATATCTCCAGCATTGGCATATTGGCTGCCAACCGTAACTGTTCCGGCTTGTATTTCATCATAAAACAATTCTGTTTCGGTATAACCGCATTTTTCACAAATCCTCACTATTTTTCCTTGCTCGGTATCTGTAGGCTTATACACTGTTTCCCTGAATTCATGTTCTAATGTTTCGATGGAATCGGTTTCTTTATCATTGCAAACCGTGCACAATCTATATCTTGAGCCTTCAGCTTGACAAGTAGCCTCTTGTTCAATTATCCATTCGTTAGGATAGGAGTGCCCAAGCGCCGGTATTTCTTTCGATGACGACTCATCCTTTCCACCACATTGTGTACAAAATACTTCTTGTAGTCCAATATCCGTGCAGGTTGGAGCAACAGTAATTACAGTATTTGAATAATCGTGCCCAGAAGCCGGAATTTCAATGGTCTCGATGGCTTCATGACATAATGTGCATACTCTATGCTTTGAGCCGTTAGTGTCACAGGTGGATTGTTCATCAATCACCCAATTTCCATCATACTGATGCGGCAAAATCGGAATGCTATCATAGTCAACATATCCGCATTTTGAGCATACTCTATGCTTTGAACCTTGAGAGGTACAGGTAGGCTTATCATCTGTTATCCACCCATTATAGATGTGTGTACAGCTACTTTGATCAGGTTCAAAGTATGCCGTATAAGTAGCGTTGCCCGTTACAGATACTTGCCTTGAAGCCGAAGTATTATTATCATTCCACCTTGTGAATTTATATCCACTATTTGGCTTTGCGACAATCGTTACGGTATCCAAATATAGACACTTTCCTCCTCCTGAAACAGATCCCATTGTTGCATTGTCAGATTGTACATCAATCGTATATTCGTTTTTAGCAAACACGGCAGTATACGTCTTATTACCCGATACAGTCACGTTTCTGGTTGCTGAAGTGTTATTATCATCCCATTTTACAAAATGATATCCGCTGTTTGCTTTAGCAGTTAATACAATAAAAGTACCATAATTTGCGCTTCCGCCTCCGCTTACCGAGCCCATTTTAGAATCAGAGCTTTTTACCGTTAATGTATAGGTATTTGCCTTAAAATTAGCTGTATAAGTTGCAGCCTTTGTGACTGTTACGCTCCTTGATGCGGAAGTATTACCGTCATTCCAGCTTACAAAACTATAACCAGTATTAGGTGTTGCTTTTATAGTTACTTTTTTATTATAGTCATATGTGCCGCCACCTGATACTGTACCCATTGTAGCATTGGCACTGGAAACTGTTAATTTATAAGTGTTTATCTTCCACTGAGCGTAAAGTGTATCGCCACTATTTTTTTTATAGGTTCCTCCTGCTGAATATTTTGTGCCTGAACCGTCCTTTTCAGTATTCCAATTTTGAAATGTATAACCCGTCTTTGAAGGCTTACTGTTCGTTATAGTCAGGTTTACATTTTGCTCCTTTTTTTGAGCGCTGGGCGCGCTGCTGCCTCCGTTTGCATTATACTTTAAATCGTAATTCTTAATCCATGCTATTTTATAACCACCGCTTATAGGGTAAGCAATCTGAGAATTATTGCCACTTCTACCTAATAAATATATTTTTTGATTAGCTTCTACATACCAACCAGAAAGAGTTGCAGAACCAGCATATGCTGAAACATTTGTCTTTGCTGTTGCCGTCATTTTTTGCGGACTAAATGACTTGTCATGAATGAATCTGACTGTTTTTGCATAAGCAGTTTTTGTACCACCTGATATCGGATACGTTACTTTGCACACGTCAAGACCGTCACTATTTTTATAAAATTTTGTAATCGTGCACCGGTCTGATTTATATATTGTACCTTTTTTGGACGTGCATTCTACGGAAGAATACGCAGGAAATGTGCTGTCCGATGTGCATGGATATATAGTTATAGGACACAGACTATTATAAACACTGTAGTCGAATGCCTCCACTGTTATGGGTAGTGCGATGAATAGGCTTGATAGCACTGACAAACATAATATGAGAGAAATTATTTTCCTTCTCATAGTGTTTACACCTCCATAATCTCGTTTATATTTCAACAAAATCGCTATTATTTCTTTACGCTTTATCCTATTGCCTATAGTTATTTTGCTTGCTATTAAGGGTTATCTTACAGTTACATTTCCAAAACCGATATCAGACGAATTCCAATCATCATCGGCATTTTCGACAACAATTTTCAATTGCAACCCATAGCTTACCGGAACAGAAACGGTTTTAGGTAATTCGCCACCTGTTACATGGTATGTTTGAACTAAACGACCGTCAACAAAGAAATTAACATCAGCATCCTGATCGCCCTCCGAATCAACATGACCTATCGTAAAATCAATATTTGAGTATTTACTATTAAGGTTAAAATATATCATCGGATTGCTAGATGGATCGAACATTTGAAAGCCGTTACTGTACTTTTGACCGCCCATTGAGAAACTTTGACCTTCAGATTGTAAGAAAGTTTCACAAGCATCATAATCATACGGTGGACATACCTCCATCAGATAAGTTCCATCTGGCACCATAGTATCCCACAGATACACGCTCTTGCTTGCACCGTTCCATGTAACCTGCATATCAGCGAGGTTTGCTGTTCCTCTTACCGGCATATAAGTAGTCCCGTTATAAATAAACGGCTCAATAATACTGCCATTTGCGTCTCTAAGTTCGCATAGCACATTATCCTTGTATACTTTAATGTCGTCATACGAAACTTCTATAGTTTCAATTGCTGTTTTAGCAAATACGGCTCCAGTTGTGCACATTGCACCAATGGCTATACCTGCCACCAATCCTTGTAATCTTTCCTTCATTATAAAAGTCCTCCTTTTGAATAATTTTTTTATATATACAGAGTAATATATAAAATAATACTTATAAGTTTTTGCCTTTCGCAAAACTATAGTGTTTTACGAAAATAACTTTGAAAAACACGCGTAAATGTGGTTTTTCTAAATTTTGACCAGAAAAAATACGGCTATTGCTCTATCTGTGTAAATTTTGCCATGCTGTTACGCTTATGCTCATCGAGAGAATGAGCGTATGTTCTTAGTGTAATCGTAGCATCTGCATGTCCAAGAATTTCACTCAGCGTTTTGACATCAAATCCAAGCTCCAGCGCACGAACGCTGAACGTATGCCGCAGAGTGTGAGCATTAGCATATCTCACTCCGGCGCGCTCCAGTATGTTCTTGTAATGATATTGAAAGGTTCGTGTGTCCATTAGGTGGCAGTCGGTGTGAAGCACATATGATGATTGCCGCAGTTTACGAACAGTTTGCAGTTTCGCAAGCAAACAAGGCGGTATCGGGATTTTTCTGCGAGATGTTTCGCTTTTCGGCGGCAATTCCCGTAAAACCGATTTGCCGTCAATCGTCACCCGCTGAACCGTCCTATTTATATACATATCGCCACTTTTGAAATCAATATCTTTCCATTTTAAGCCGCAGACTTCGCCGATACGCAAGCCTGCGTACAGACAAATCAAAATCCCTATGTCGTTCGGATTTTCCTCAATATTGAGCGCGTTTTCAATACATTTCTGTTCCTCGCGAGTAAATACTTCCACTTCATTACGCTTGACCTTTGGCAACTCAATGTCAATCCATATGAGAGCGACGTGTTGCTCTCTGTTCGCCTGTTTCAGAGCCTTACGCATAAAAGAGAATATTCCTTTGACCGTAGACGGTGCTAATGTTGACAGCGAACACACAAAAGACTGTAAAATTTCCCTGTTCAGTTTTCGCAGAGCCATGCTGCCGAAATATGGTTTGATGTACTTCTTGATGTATCTCTCATATATCTTGTATGTGCCTATTTTCAGCCTATCTTCCTGAGATTTCAAATATTCCTCCGCCCACGACACAAGCGATATTCCGACAGGCTTAACCTTGTCGGGTTCAACATGACTTTTCATCTTTAGTTTGACTTCCGTATAGCTTTTTCCGTATACGGATTTGTAGACCGCCCTGCCTGCGGCATTGTACGACGTGATATAGCGTCCTTCCCAACGATTATCCTTACGTTTATAAATATTTTCTCCTTTTCTTGGCATAATGTTCTCCTCCTTAATACCATAATTTTGACGGCGAATACGTTGATTATATCAACAAAATATGGTTTTTATTGCATTTTGCATAAAATATCTCACTAAAATTTTACATTTTTCACAGGCAAAATCGCCAAAAAATACTTGCCTGTTTTGTTGAAATGTGATAAAATATTATATAATTGTGAGAATCTCGGTTTTCGTAAAACACTATAGTTTTGCGAGAATTTTAGGCATTAAGCCGCCGTTTCGCCTATAGGAATCGGCGGCTTTTATAGCGCTTTCATCTTAAAATCACGCAAATCCACATAATACACAGGCTTATTCCTGCTTACCGCATACCGTATCGTATTCGCCGTTCCGCTCGGCTGTCCGTTCCATACCGCAATTACAAAGTCGCTGTGGTCTACCATATATCTGTTTCGTCTCATCATACAATCATAGGTATAATTTTTCTGCAAAACCGTCACCTTGTCGCACATCGCCATAATTTTATCCCGCCGTTCCTTGCTCTTGACGTTCCAACTTGCGGTTTGATTTTCACATGGGATAGCCGCTTCTAACGTAATATTCGGATGCTCGTCTTTGATGTCAAGTACGATTTCCGACGCCCATGTGTCAACGCCCTCTGCCAACCCCGACAGGAAATGAGTCACTGACTTCTTGCGTATTATACCCTCAATAAGCTGCCATAGCCGATATTTTATCAGCTTACACGCCGGATGCTCCTCGTTGTATCCGCAGGGCAGACTCTTTGGTCGGTGTCCGGTAAAACAAACTGTATATTCCATAATTCCTCTCATATATTATTAACATTATACATACTAAAAGTATGTATAATGTATTTTAACACAAACTTATTGGATGTACAATAGTAATATAATATATTTTTAGTGGAGGGCATTATGAAAATTGATTATGCTGCAATCGGTAAAAGAGTGAGAAATGAACGTGAAAAGAAAAATATGTCACAAATGCGTCTTGCAGAACTTTCCAATTTGAGCATAAACAGCATCTCGCATATTGAATGTGGTAATACAAAATTTAGTTTGCCCAGCATTGTTGCTATTGCCAATGCCCTTAATGTAACAGTAGATTGCTTCCTTATGGACGTAGTAGATAATTCATTGATACAGTTTAAGAAAGAATTGGTAGATATTTTTGATGATTGTTCAGAAGAAGAATATACCCTGTTGGTAAATATATGTAAAAGTGCGCTAACGACATATCGACAAATAAATAACAGATGAAACAAGAAGTGTGCTATAATCTGCACACTTCTTGTTTTCAATATATCCTCATTGCTGCAAATACGCGTTTTGTGCCTCTATCAACAGCTTTCTCGCGACGTTAAATGTTGCCATTTCGACTCCTGTTGTATTTCTGCAAGATGTAGCCGTTTTAGAAGCACCTTTAATTATGGGATTCGTTTTACCACCTCATACCAAACCACGTCCGCTAAAACGGTACACTGAGTTGACAGCATACTGTTTCGGTACGCATATTGACAATCCTTGCCGTTATTGTGCGGTATTCGTCATTTCAAATATCCGTCTTGATTTTGGGCATCCTTTTACAGCTTCAACAGTTTCAAATAAACCTCTCTGATTAGCCTTAAAATCTCCGCCTGCTTGTCCTTGATGTCTGATATATCCGAGGCATAAATGCTCTTACCCTCGTTCAGTCGTTTCGCAATCTGATTTATATTATTACCGTTATACCGAAGCAAGCGCAATATTTCTTTCATCTCCGACATATCAAGCTTTACGATTAAGCCGTCGATTGCCATTTTACGCAGATATGCGCTCATATTGACACAGCTGCTCTGTGCCATCTTTTGTCGGATAAGGTCGTGTTCGTCCTGTGAAACTCTAAGATGTATTCGTTGTTCTCGCATAATTAACATCACCTTTCTATGAGTAATATCCATGATTTATCAAACAATGTACCCGTGAGCTGTGAAACCCTGTTCCTTAATTTAACTATACTGAAATTCTGTTTACAGAAAAAGATGTGAGATTTATCGCTATCAACAACGGCATTGACAGTGCGAACCAAACTGACAGCGATTTCACACCGTTCCTGAATATCATGAACGAGTGGTATGCGAGGGATTCTTCAAAGAAGGTACGGGCAGTATTCAAGGCAAAGGGTGAAGCAGGCAAGCCGCTTACAACCACACCGCCGTATGGGTACAAGAAATCACCGAACAATCCAAACGAATGGGTAATCGACGAGGAAGCTGCTGAAGTTGTGAAACGAATTTACAGCCTGTGTATGGCAGGTTACGGAACATCGCAAATCTGCAAATTGCTCGAAAAAGAGCAATTCCTGTGTCCGCGGGCGTATTGGGTAAAGAACGGATTTTACAATTACGATATGCCTGAAAGACCGTATAAGTGGCACCCGAACACCATATCGCGTATTCTCTCAAAAAAAGAATACTTGGGGCACACGGTGAACTTCAAAACGTACAAAAAGTCGTATAAGTCGAAGAAAAAGCTTGACAATCCAGAGGAAAATCAAATGATATTTGAAAACACTCACGAGCCGATTATCGACATCGATACTTGGGAAAAGGTGCAGGAGCTTCGGAAAAACAAGCGCAGACCGACGAGAACGGGCAAGACGAATATGTTTTCAGGAGTAGTTTACTGCGCGGACTGCGGACAAAAACTGTACTACTGCACAAGTCGGTATCTTGAAAGCAGACAAGACCACTTCGTATGTTCGACCTCACGCAAGCAGGGCACTGACGTGTGCGATACACATTTCATCAGAGCAGTCGTTCTCGAACAAGGCGTGTTACAACATCTGCGTTATGTGATAAACTTCGTGTCAAGTTTCGAGGATAGGTTTCGTGAGATTATGGGCGCAAAGCACAAAGCCGAAGTCAAGAGAGAACTTGCCGCTAAGCGCAGAGCGATAGGAAAAGTGGAAAAGCGAATTGGCGAGTTAGACCGATTATTCAAATCAATCTACGAGGACAAGGCGAACGGTACGCTCAACGAAAGCCGTTTCAAAATGCTTGCCGACGATTACGGGCGGGAGCAACAAGAATTATCCGAAAGGATAACTGTTCTCTCCGCCGAAGTTGACCGTCAACAGGAGCAGTCCGATAACATAGAACGGTTCATCGGAAAGGTTCACAAATATTTCGACTTGCAGGAATTAACGCCAACCATACTAAACGATATGGTTCAGCGTGTTTACGTCCATGCGCCGGAAAAGATAAACGGCAAACGGACACAGCAAATTGACATTTATTATGACTTGGTGGGATTTCTGCCAATGTCACTGTTTCAAAACGAAAAGCAGGATAGGGTCGCATAACGCGACTCTATCCCGCAAAAACATACTTTACTGTTTTATCTCATGCCATCGTACGATACGTTTTTTTGTTATGTATCAATATCCCAGAGGTTCGGGGACAAGCACGATTGTAATTCTGCCGGGGAAGTAGTGGCAGCCGGTCACGATGCTTGTCACGTTGCACACTCTCGCCGCGCTGTGGCAGTTTGAACACTGAATATTATCGTCCGTCGCGCACGGCGTCTTGTGCGTGATACGTCTCGCGTTCATCGGCGCGATCGACTTCGCTCTCTTAAGACCTTCGTCGAGCGTGTCGCATATCTTGTTAGCGCCGGCGACGATTATAACCTTCTTCGGCCCGAACACGATCTGACTCGTGCGGTTACCGGTGCAGTCGATGTTCACAAGCTCGCCAGTCATGGTAATCGCGTTTGTGCTTGACACAAACACGTCAGCGTGGTAACCCTCGCGGTACTTTTCAAGCATCGCCTCAAAATTCGGCGTGTTGTAACGGTCGATAAACTTGTACTTGTCGGAGCGGATCTCGTCGAGTATGCCCGTTTCGTTAAGCGTGACACTGCCGCCGACGGCAATAGTGCTGCCCTCGGGAATCATATCCATTACGATCCTTTTTGCGTCCTCCTTATCCTTAGCCACCGCCGTGCCGAACTTATTTTCCTCCAGCACCTTCACAAGGTCGGCTATCCTTCTTTCGTAAGCCCATTTTTGCGTTGCGTCCATATGCGTTGCCTCCTTTAAAATTTTATCCCTACACATAATTTTACTATATTCCGCGCGAAAAATCCATACGTCTTTTTAACGAACGTTCGCGCGTATTTTTGTACACTGTCACGAAAACCGCTATTCCTTCGTCTCGGTAAATTTCTTAACCGACGCGAGCTTTTCGCAAAGACCGGTGAACCTCTCGCGGTAACGGCTGTTCATCGTCATGTTTATAACGGTTTTCTCGCTTCCCACAAGCACCACCATATCGCGCGCGCGCGTTACGGCTGTGTAGAAAAGGTTGCGGTTCATCAGCATCGGCGCGAACGAGCAGACCGGCATTACGACTATCGGGAACTCGCTGCCCTGCGACTTGTGAACCGTCACCGCGTACGCGAGGTCAAGCTCGTCAAGGTTCGTGAACGGGTATTCCACGCGCTTATCCTCGTCGAACACAACGACCATGTACCTGTCGCGGTCGTAAATCCTTTCGATAATGCCCATGTCGCCGTTGAATATGCCCGTGCCGCCCTCGCCGTCTATGCGCTTAAACGGAATATCGTAATTGTTTTTCGTCTGCATGACCTTGTCGCCGACGCGGAAAACCGTGCTGCCGTACGTGTGCTGCGGACGCAGCTCGTCGTACGGGTTTATGCGCGACTGCAGCAGCTTGTTGAGCGCGACCGTGCCGGCAGGGCCCTTCTTAGTGGGCGATATCACCTGTATCGAAGCGAGCGGATCAACGTCGTAGCTTTTCGGCAGCCGCGACACAAACAGATCCGCCACTGTCGCGGCGCTTTCTTCGGGCGTGCGCCGGCGCAGGAAGAAGAAGTCGCCCGTACGCGACGAAAGCTCCGGCACTTCGCCGCGGTTTATCCTGTGCGCGTTCGTGATGATAAGGCTTTCCTCCGCCTGACGGAATATTTTTGTCAGCTTTATCACCGGCATTGCGCCGCTCTCGATCATATCCTGTATAATGTTGCCCGGCCCGACCGACGGAAGCTGATCCGCGTCACCCGAAAAAATCACCCTCGCGCCGCTCTTTACCGCCTTCAAAAACGACGCCATGAGCGTGACGTCAATCATGCTCACCTCGTCGAGTATCACAACGTCCGCCGAAAGCGGATTTTCCTCGTTGTGCGTGAACACATTGTACCCCTCCGACGAGCGCGACACGCCGAGCAGACGGTGTATCGTCTTAGCCTCGCACCCCGTAACCTGGCTCATACGCTTCGCGGCTCTGCCCGTCGGCGCGGCGAGCGCGACCGACAGCTTCATATCGTCAAAAAGCCGTATGATCGTGTTGATCGTCGTCGTTTTACCCGTACCGGGGCCGCCAGTAAGCACCATGCACCCCGACACGAGCGCCGTGACGACCGCGTTCCGCTGCTCCGTCGCGAGACTTGTGCCGCTCTCACTTTCAAGCGTGTCAATAGCACTTTCGGCTTCGCTCTCCGTCATAGTAAACTTCTGCTTACCGTTCGCGAGCGCGACAAGTCGGCGCGAAATGTAAAACTCCGCCTCGTAATATTCGTAGAGGTAGTACGCGTCAACACCGTCGATCCTGTCGGGGTAGATGTGCCTTTTACCGACAAGCTCCGCTATCGCGCCTTCGACCTCGTTTTCCTCGACCTTCAAAACGTACACGGCATGCTCGATCAAAACGTCCTTCGGCAGATACACGTGACCGGACGTGAACGCCGCCTCGCGCAGTATATGCGTAACGCCCGCCTTGATGCGCTCCATGCCGTTTTTCGGAAAACCCATGTTAAACGCAATCGTGTCGGCAATCTTGAACGAAATACCCTCCACCGCGTCCGACAGCACGTAAGGGTTCTTTTTTATCATATCGACCGCGCCCGCGCCGAGCGCGTTATGTATTTTTACAGCCGTATTCGCGTTCACGGAATACTGCTGCAGGAACATAACGACGTTTCTCACCGAGCGCGTCTCCGCGAACGATCTTCCGATACTTTTCGCCTTTTCCTTGCTTATGCCCTTTATTTCAGCCATACGTTCGGGATTTTGCAGCATAATGTCGAGCGTTTCCTTACCGAAATGCTCGACAAGCTTTTTCGCCGTAGCCTCGCGCACACCGGCGACAATGCCCGACGCGAGGTACTTTACAATAGCCTCCTCGTCGGTCGGCAGCACCGTTTCGCAGTATTCGGCCTTAAACTGCTCGCCGTAATCGGGGTGGCGCGTCCATTCGCCCGACAGCGCGACGCTCTCGCCCTCGCTTATGAACGGCATGCAGCCCGTAGCCGTGAAAATACTTTCCTCCGCGCTGTCAATAACGCAGACGGTGTAGCCGTTCGCCGGGTTTGTATATATAATTTCCTCAACCGTTCCCGTAACCGTTATCATATCGCTCATTTTACAACCAAAATCTTTCCGTCCTCAATACCGTTTACCTCGCCGCCGGCTTCCGCTATGCGGCTCACGTATTCTATCTGTTCGCGACGTATCCTCTCGCCCGTGAAAATGACGGGTACGCCCGGAGGGTAGGGGACTACCGTGTCGCACGCAGTTCTGCCAGCCGCTCTTTCAAGCCCGACTTCCTCCCACTCATGCGCGAACACGCGTGAAGGATCAAGCGTTTCCTCACACGCCGGTGGCGGCAGCGTGCCGATATTTACGTCCTTTTTCTCCGCCTTTTCCGCTATTTCGAGTATGTTCCACCACAGAAGCCGCATTTCCTCCAAAGTGTTTGACGGCGTAACGATCGCCACAATATTAAACAAATCAGCCATCTCTATGTCTATTCCGTTCTCGGACAGAATATCGCGCACCTCGAATCCCGTTATATAGTAGTCCGAAAAATTTATGACGAGCCGCGTCTTGTCGTCGTTGTCAAGCACGCGTATACCGGCTTTCGCGGCGGCGTCACGGAAATTCATGCACATTCTGTACGTTCTGTCCCAGCCGACGCTTTTTACCTCGTCCCTCGCGGTGTCGGCTGTCGCGGCAATGACGTACGACGGGCTTGTGGACTGAAATACCGTGAGCGCCCTTTTGACGCGCGCGCGGTCGATAAGCGAGCCGTTAAGGTGCAGATACGCCGCGCCGTTCATCGCGTTAAGCGTCTTGTGCGCACTGTGGCACACCGCGTCGGCGTACTTGACAGCCGTTTCGGGGAATATGTCGTACGCGGCAAAGTGTGCGCCGTGCGCCTCGTCCGCGAGCAGCGGCAGCGACGCGTCATGGCATTCGTCCGCTATCTTTTTAATATCCGAGCAAACGCCGTAGTAATTCGGCGACGTTACGATAACCGCGTCAACGTCGGGCGTGAGAAAATCCTTAACCGTCTCCGTCGCAATGGGAACGCCGAACTCCGCGTCGAGGTCTTTCGGGAAGAACCGAATTTTAACGCCCAAAAGCGCGCACGCGTTTATGACGCTCACATGGCAGTCACCGCTCGCCAAAAGAACGCCGCCCTTTTTCACCGCTCCGCAGATCATAGCCTGAATCGCAGCTGTCGAGCCGCCTGTGAGGATAAAGCTCTCGTCGCTGCCGTAAAGCGAGGACAAAAGCGCGTTCGCCCTCTGCATATGCTCCGCGCCGTGATAGAGGTTTTCCGTAGTGGGCAGCTCCGTAACGTCGAGCGACACCAAGCCGCTCCGTAACCCTCTGCCGTTTTTGTGACCGGGCATCGCGAACGATATTCTGTTTTGTGCTGCGTAATTTTTTAAATGCTCGTACAGCGGCGCTGACATGGCGCTGCCTCCTTTCCTGCGTGGTTGTGCGTAATCTTGCGGCGACACCGTAGGGGCGGTCATTGACCGCCCGTTAGCCTCCCCTACTAGGGGAGGTGGATATGTTATCATCTCAAGTGCAACAGAAAAAAGTAGACAACATAGCAACTTTTGTGTAAAATGAATTTACCACAAA
>CANQKM010000020.1 GCA_947624485.1 uncultured Clostridia bacterium | reverse complement strand
AATGAAAAACAGGATAGGGTCGCATAATGCGACTCTATCCCGCAAAAACAAATCTTACTGTTTTATGTGAACGGCTCAAAAGCCTATTTTTTTATTTACATATTTTTTTCATAAAGCAATATAAGTCCCTTTATAAGAAGCTCGTCGTCGAGTATGATTTTGTTTCGGCACAACGGCACTATCCTGCCGGCAAGACCGCCCGTCGCGACAATGGTCATATCGCCCATTTCATCGCGTATACGGTCGATAACGCCGTCCATACTCGCCGCCGTACCGTAGAGTATACCGCTCTGCATACAGTCGACCGTGTTCGTGCCGATAAGCTTTTTCGGCGGATCGAGACTGATTTTCGGAAGCTGCGCCGCACCGCTTACCATAGCGTTGAGCGAAATCATTACGCCCGGCATAATCATACCGCCCAGATATTCCTTCCTGCCGTTAATCACGGAAACGGTCGTCGCCGTGCCGAGGTCGAATATCACAAGCGGCGCGCCGTACCTTGCAATTCCCGCAACAGCGCCGACGACAAGATCGCTGCCAAGCTGCGCGGGGTTGTCGGTTTTTATCGCAAGTCCCGTCTTTATTCCCGGTCCTACCACAAGCGCGTCGATACCGGTAAGCTTCTTTACCGCCGCCCTGATAGTGTCGGTCACGGACGGCACGACGGACGAAATAACAGCGCCGGTAATGCTTTCCTTTTTAATATCCGAAAGCTCGAGCACCGCTTTTATATATATAGCGTATTCGAGCGAGGTCGCGTCATGGTCGGTGTTGAACCGCTCCATGAGCAGAATTTTGTCACCGTCGCAGCAGCCCGCGACAATGTTCGTATTTCCTACGTCTATTGCAAGTATCATTAAAAAATCTCCTTCTTCTTTTTTACATGCCGCCGTATCAAAATCACAATCGACGCTATCACACACAGCGCCATGAATACCGGCACTATCCATATGTTCGGCGTGTACTCCTCGGCGGACTTCAAATCCGTCCAAAGGTTCTGTATTTTATTGTTCGCCTCATCCGAGAGGTTTTCAAAAACCTCAGTCTTTTCCGCCAGATATTCGTCGTCCGGATACGATATGCCGTCGTTTTTCACATCGTCGTCAATCAGCTCGTACGCCGCGAGATTCGGCGTGGAATAATCTATGTAATCAGCCACCGCGTACGCAATATCCGGCTCGCACATAAAGTTTATGTACATCTCCGCCGCTTCCTTATTACGCGCGCCCTTCGGTATACACATCGCGTCAACGAACAGATTCGTGCCGCTTTCGGGTATCACGAAGCTCAAATGGTCGTACTCCTCCATAAGCGTCACCGCGTCGCCGGCGTAATACGGAGCCAAAAGCGCCTCACCCGCGCCCATCTTATCAAAAATCTCGTCCATGACATACGCCTGCACAAGCTTTTTCTGCTCCGTCAAAAGCTCCGCCGCGTCGTGCAGCTTTTCACTGTCCTCGGTGTTAAGGTCATAACCGAGCATTTCCTCCGCAATCGCGAACGCATCGCGCGGATTGTCGAACATCAGTATATTACCCGCGTACCGTTCGTCCCACAGCGTTTCCCAGCCGATATTTTCCGCTTCCTCCTCGGTAAACGCCGTGTTGTCGTACAGTATACCGACCGTTCCCCACGTGTACGGCACGGAGTAAACAGAGCCGGGATCGTATTCGGGATCGGTGAATCTATCCATTATATTCTTAAAATTCGGGATATTGTCCATATCGAGCGGCTCGAGCATATCCTCCTTGATCATGCGCGAAATCATGTAGTCGGACGGTATGATTATATCATACGACGCGCCGCCGCTTTTCAGCTTGGCGTACAGTTCTTCGTTCGTCGCGTAGGTGGTGTAATTTACCTTTATGCCCGTAAGCTCCGTAAACTCGGCGTTGAGGTTGATCGTTTCACCGTCACTGCCGTCGGGAATGTACTCGCCCCAGTTATAGACATTTATCGTCACATTATCGTCCTTAAGAGCGGAATAATACTCCTCGTCCTTTTCAAAAACGACCTCCTCACCCTCCGCGGCTTCATCTGTTTCATCCTCTATATGCGAGCAGGCGCACGTAAAGAAAACGGCAAGCGCGGCAATAAGCGCTAAAAGCTTTTTCACTTTATAACACCCCGCTTCCTCAAATTGCGGCGCTCGATTATGTTATTGATTACAAGCACCGCCACCACGACAAGGAAAATAATAGTCGAAAGCGCGTTGATTTCGGGACTTACCTTTCGGCGCGTCATGGAGTAAATCGTTATCGGGAGCGTCTGCGTCGTACCGCTCGTGAAGTAGCTGACAACAAAATCGTCGAGCGAGAACGTGAACGACATCAGAAATCCCGATATAATACCGGGCATAATCTCCGGCAGCACGACCTTAAAGAACGCCGACGCACCGTTACAGCCCAGATCCTGCGCCGCCTCGTACAAATTCGGATCCATCTGCCTAAAACGCGGCATGACGTTCAGTATCACGTACGGCACATCAAACGTAATATGCGCTATAATAAGCGTCACAAAGCCCATTTCGAGGTTCATACGCACCATAAAAAACACAAACAGCAGCATCAGCGACACACCCGTCACAATTTCGGGGTTCATGATCGGGATATTCGTACCCTGCATAACTATTGTCTTGGGCAGCCGTTTCATACCGTTTATACCCACAGCCGCGACCGCGCCGAGTATTGTCGCGCCGATCGACGCGATAACCGCGACGATTATCGTATTCCACAGCGAGCTTAATATAAGCTCGTTATGGAACAGCTTAATATACCAGTCAAACGTGAAGCCGCTCAGCACCGAACGGCTCTTTGTCGTGTTGAACGAAAACACGATAAGCACGAAAATCGGCGCGTACAGAAACAGCATCACAAGCGCGAGGTACAATTTTGACAAATTCTTTTTCATCACCGCACCTCCTACATAAGAACTCTGTCCTCATCATCGTCAAACTGATTCAGAATGACCATAATGAACAGAATAATCACCATCAGCACAAGCGAAATCGCCGCGCCGAGGTTCGGGTTATAGGAATTGCCGAGAAACTGCATTTCGATAAGGTCGCCGATAAGCAGATTGGAGCCGCCGCCGAGCATACGCGAAATTATAAACGTACTTATCGCCGGCACGAACACCATCGTAATACCCGACATAACGCCCGGTATACTTAGCGGGAGCAACACCTTGATGAACGTCTGGAAATTACTGCATCCCAAATCATGTGCCGCGTCAATAACGCTTTTATTGATCTTCACGATAACATTGTAAAGCGGCAGTATCATAAACGGCAGATAGTTATACACCATACCGAGTACGACCGCGCCCTGCGTGTTCAGCAGTCTGAACGGGCCGAGACCGAACAAACCGAAAAACATATTTATAAGACCGTTGTTGCCGAGCAGCGTCATCCACGCGTACGTTCTCAAAAGAAAATTCATCCACATCGGCAGCATCACAATCATCAGCACCGTACTCTGATAGCTGACGTTTATGCGCGCGAGGATAACCACGAGCGGGTATGCGATAACAAGGCAGATAACGGTCGAAATCGCCGCAAGCCAAATCGAGCGGATAAAGATATTTGCATACTGCGAAACAGCCGCAAGATTGTCGAACGTAAACGCACCGTCCGCTGTCGTGACGGCGAAATACGCCACCATGATAAGCGGCACTAATATAAATACAACCATCCACACAAGATAAGGGGCTGCAAGTACCTTTTTCATAGTCAGCCCTCCATCTTGTTCATAATATGTATATCGTAAGGATCGAACGTCAAACCGACGGTGCTGTCCGGTTCGGCAGCCTTTGTGGAGTGGACGAGCCACGTATGGTCGTACGACTCTATCTGCATCTCATAATGCACGCCCTTGAATATTACGGCTTTAACCACGCCCGTAATATGCGTATCGTCCGGCTCGATGAGCTTTATATCCTCGGGACGAATAACAACGTCGACCGGCGTATTCTCGCCGAAGCCCGTGTCAACGCACTCAAACCGCAGTCCGCTTATTTCCACAAGCAAATCCTTTATCATGCGTCCGTCCAGGATATTGCTTTCACCGATAAAATCAGCAACAAACGCGTTTTTCGGTTCGTTATATATATCAACGGGAGAGCCTACCTGCAATATATTGCCGTCCTTCATAACGACGACGGTATCGCTCATGGTAAGCGCCTCCTCCTGGTCATGCGTCACATAAATAAACGTAATCTCAAGACGCTGCTGCATACGCTTAAGCTCTATCTGCATTTCCTTGCGCAGCTTTAAGTCGAGCGCGCCCAAAGGCTCGTCCAGCAAAAGCACCTTCGGCTCATTTATAAGCGCGCGGGCAATGGCGACGCGCTGCTGCTGACCGCCGGATAAGCGGTCTATCGAACGCTTCTCAAAGCCCTGCAAATTCACAAGCTCAAGCATTTTGCGCACGCGGTCGCGGATTTTGTTATCCGGCACCTTTTTCACTCTAAGTCCGAACGCTATATTTTCATACACGTTCAGGTGCGGAAAGAGCGCGTAACGCTGAAACACCGTATTGACATTACGTTTGTACGGCGGAAGGCTTGTTATATCCTTACCGTCAAATTTTACGCTGCCGCTTTCGGGCGTGAGAAAGCCGCCTATCACGCGGAGCGTCGTTGTTTTGCCGCAGCCCGACGGGCCGAGGAACGTTACAAATTCCTTGTCCTTTATGTCAAGGCTGATGTCGTTTAAGACCTTTTCGCCGTCATACGACACGGCAATATTTTCAAGACTGATAATGTTTTTGCTCAACTTTCTACCTCCATGTTTCTATGCTTCTTCAGCCGCATTCTTGCGTTGCCGAATTTTGCGGAGCATATTCAGTATTTTCGCTTGCCTGTTAAGAGAAGTATAGCATGGATAAGGGAATATTGCAATACATTTTTGAAATTTTACATGGCGGGCGACCGCAAGGGTCGCCCCTACGTGAGGCTCCCCTTGAGGGGAGCTGTCGCCGTAGGCGACTGAGAGGTGGTTTTAAAATTTTTCATTGCCACCTCTCCGTCATCGCTTCGCGATGCCACCTCTCCTCAAGGAGAGGCTCACGCACGTCGTAGGGGACGGCGCCCCGACGTCCCGTTTTCGTACGGGCGAACACGGTTCGCCCCTACGTTTGCCTCCCTTTGACAAGGGAGGCATACAACACTCGCCCCCGCACAGCAAAAAAGAACCGACCTAAAAGGTCGGTTCTTTAATTTCATTTAGAATGATTATTCAAACCGTGAGGTTCAAAATCAATCATTGTAGATGAGGTAGAGTTCAAGAACGTCGCTGCCGTCAATTCTCGCTACTGCGAATACGATGTCGTCAGTAACCTGCTCGTCCTGAAGATCCATCCATGTATGACCATTGTCAGCGTCATGCTCTACAGCCGAGTTCGACAGTGTCTCGATGAAGCCGTCGTCAAGAGATACTCTTGAGTTGCCTCTCGATGTGCTTGCGCCGAAGTTGTAGGTGTAGATTATAGCGTTAGCATAGTTGAACTCATCGTCAGGCTCGTCAAGGTCGATACCTATACGCTTATCAGCAGCATATTGATTGCCCTCGCTGTCCGTTATAGGAACAGGGATTGTCTTCGGCTTGCCGATGACTACGTTGTTGCCCTTCGAGCCTGCAACGACACCCCAAATGATGTCTACATCATCTGAATCCTTACCGTTGAAGAATCCCTTCCAGCTTTCCTCGCCGGCCTTATCCGGATTATCAGCTATAAGCTTCGCGTTAGCCTTGAGAAAATCATTTCTGAAGTCATCATACTTATACTGACCAAGCATGTTATTCTTAGCGAATACGAGCTGAACATCGTTGATATAGCCTGCCGCATTCGTTGTAAAGAGGATTACGTCACCGGCTGCGTAGTTGTCAGCACCGCCGAAATCTTCGTCAACTACATAGGAAGCGTCCTCACCGTTTACAACGAGGTCATATCCTACCTTTGTCGAATCATCATCGGATACTTCATTTACCTTCTTGATAACAGCGAGCTGTGTATCATAGTTGTATGAAGTTGTGCCGCTTGTGATAAGAACAAATCTGTGGTATGTCGAACCCGACTTGGTCTCGTCATAGCCGTATGCCGTGTACTCTGTACCGTCCGAAAGAGTTGACGGAGAAACCAGACTGTAATTATCCTTAGTATCTACGTCGGAGAGGTCCATGATTACCGAAGCGTCCGCAAGCTTAACCGTACCGATCTTCTCGCTCGAAGCTCTGTAAGTGGAATCGGGATCGCCGCCTGTAAATGTCAGCGCTGCGGGAACTTCATTGCCGCTTGCATCTTTCTTTGTGCTCTTAATTGTAAGCTTATTTGAAGACGAACTTACGCTGTACTCAACAACCTGCTGCGGATAAAGATCGGACTTCTTATGAGTATCATCATAAACCGCTTCGCCGCCAACCACATTTTTAAGTATAGCCTGATAAGCTGTAACGTTATCTGTGTCTACCTTATATTCTTCCTCGGTACCTTCCTTGGTGATGATCTGAGCGTAGTAGTCTCCGCCCGCCTTCTTGTATACGTTCTTAAGAATACCTATCTTCTTCGATACGCTGTCCTCTTCAGCCTTGGCAATTCTGCCGAAGTGGTCGAGGTAAAGTACGTATGTAGCCGACATTTCAAGACTTACCTTGCGTACGTTTGATAACTTGTAAACATCGCTGCCGAAGCTGTATTCTCCGTCGTTCTTGTTTTCGCTGGTGCATCTTGCATCAGATACAACATCTCTCGATACGATTACATCGAGGAAGCTTGAATCCGAAGGATCGCCCTTACCGTCATCGTTGTTATCCCAAGCGATTGAAAGAACATCGTTCTCCTGGAGGTCTGCGGGATCGATTTCCTCGCCGTCATACTTAACGCTGTATGACTTATCCTCGTCGTCAAGATAGAATATTATTCTTGACTTCGAGAACGACTGATCCTCAAAGTTAACCGTTACCTGGTCGTTTCTCGCAACTACCGACTTAACAACCGCCGTGTCATAAGATGTTACACTGATAAGGTTGTAGTCTGTTGTTGTGCTTGTCGAACCCTTGTTTGTCTGCTTTTCAAGAGTTACCGCAGCCGTATCGTTCTTGTCGATGTAAGCAACGAGATCGCTCATTGAATAATCGCTCGGAACGCCGTTGATATAGATAACAGCGTCACTTGCAACAGCATACTTTGTCGAGTTTCTGTTCGAGCCTGCGGGGAAGAAGTACAGCTTTGTGATGCTGTTGCCGCTGTTCTCGCTGTCAGTCTTCTCCTTATCGAAGTCCTCAGCCGCAAGTGTTACCGACTTTGAAGCCGCCGCCGGAACGATTGAAAGGATGTGATATTCGTCGTCGTTATCCTTCTGGATAAGAGCCTCCGAATATGTAAGAAGCATATCTACAGCGTTTGTATCGCCGAAGTACATTTCTTCCGTTACATCTACTTCGTCAGCATTTCTTGCCGAACCGATCCACTGATCATTAAAGTTGTCTGCCTTCTCAACTCTGAAGCTTACCTTGTCTACAGGGAGACTGCCGCCTGCTCTGCTTGTATCCATTACACGGCCGTATACCTTGTAAGCGTCATGCTTCATTGTGAAGAGTGTCTTGTACTCCTTGCCTTCGCCGTTGTTGATTGTGAGCTCCGGTGTGTTACCGAGAATGGAAGTCTTCCATGTTACAGTACATGTCGGAGCGCCCATAGCATTGTCAACGAGCTTGGCAACCTGTGCTCTTGTAAGCTGTGTATCATCAGCGATACCCGAGATACCGTCTGTGATACCCTGCGAAGAAGCCCATACCTTATAGCCGTTGGGCCAGCCGCCCGCTTCCTGAGCATATGTCTCGTAACCTATAGCGGAAACGAGCATCTTCTGAGCCTGAACGTATGTAACGTTATCATCAGGACCGAATGTCGTGCTGTCATAACCGGCGATGAACTTATCGGTAACACCCTGATTGATGTAGCCCTTTGCCCAGTGACCGTTTTCACCTGCGCTGTTTACATCAGCGAACTGCGAGTTAGCCTTTGAAGCCTCCGCAAGCTCTCTTTCACCCAGCGCGTCAACGATCATCTTTGTGATCTGTGCTCTTGTAACAAGCTCGTCCGGCTTGAATGTGCCGTCATCATAACCGCTTATAACGTCAAGTGCGCTAAGCTCCTGAACAGCCTGTGCATAAGATGCATCCTCAGGCACGTCGGGGAAAGTCGCAGCAAGAGCCGTAAAGGTTGATGCGGACATAGCAAGAGCAGCTACTGCTGAAATTACCTTTTTGAGATTCTTATTCATACTCTCAAATCCTCCCTTTTATTTTTCCTGAAGGGACCGTTTTTCTCATTTGCCCGCTCGCCCTTCATGGGCGGACAAACATGGTTACGCATTGATTATAACACGCTTCGCGCATTTTCGTCAATGCTATTTCACAGTTGTAAAAAAACTGTAAATCTGTTACAAATCCGCGAAATTACCTGCTTCGCGAATCCGCAGCGAATATTGCTGTAACAATTTTCAATCAATGCTTCTACCCAATTATCGAAAACTGCCACTGAATATTGTACTATTTCATAACCGCTATGTCAACAACTTTTTTTTGCCAGAAAAGTCGTATTTTAAATTTTATGTAAATTGACAATTTACATGAAATTTTAGCTTAATTTTTGGTTAATTTTTCCATTGCTGACTTTTAGCTGTTACGTTTTACATTTTATTAGACGACGCGCAATTTGAAATTGTTCCGCTTTTTTTGAAATTTTTTCGCTTTTGAGCCTTGTTATTTTCTTTAATATGAAAAAACGCCGAAGCTTTTCGGCGTTTTTGGGTATATTTAATATTTCATCACGTCGCAATAAACTCTTATCCAGCCCGCGGAAAGCTCCTTCGACGGTTTTTCCTGCCAGATGTATATTTTATCGCTGCTTACGCGCACGCTTCCGTTATGCGGAGTATCGTCCCCGTCCTCGATTATCGAGCTTGTGTCAAATTCTATGCTGTACGCGGCTTTGCTCTTGTTGTCGGTGTCGAGCGCGTACGTGAACATGTCTGTGTTGGGTTTCTGCGTGTCTATGGTGAAGCCGTCGGGGTAGTAGTAATATTTTCCGTCGGCACGCACGATCGACGCGCCGAAGGTTTCGCTGCTGCCGCTTTCCTCCGCTTCCGCCACAAAATCCTTCCAGTCCCATGCCGCAAGCTCGTATTTGCCCTCGCCGCGCTCCTCGACTATCAGCGGCGGCGCGTCGTTTTCGTCCAGGACTTCAAGCATGAACCGTGCGTACGCCGCGCTGTTCCACAGGGATTTTGACTTTGCCCGCACGGTCAGCACGTATTTGCCCGCTTTGTTCATGTCTATTTTCTCACACGTCAGCGTGTAGTCGCCGCGTCCGAGCTTTTTCTCTCCGCCGCCGGTATAGTACGCGGTAACGGTGAGGTTGTTTATAAGGCTGTTTATCTCGTCACCCTCAAAAACCGTTTTCGTTCTGTCGGACGCGTCCAAAACGTCGCCGACTCTGTATTTGTTCGGCCCCTTTACCGTGAGCAGCGCGATTTTGCCGTAAGTATCGGGTTCGGCGAAGTCGGTTTTAAGGTTGGGGATAGAGGACAGAATAATCTCGATGCCCGTTATCTGCCTGTGCTTTTCGCAGCGTATCTCAAGCCTGTCGCCGCTGCGGATAAAGTAGTAGTCCGACGCGTCATATTCGCCGCTGTCGGGCGTCATGCCGTTAAGAAGCTCCGACAGCTCGCCGCCGCCTTCCTCAATCGTTCTCTGCAGGTAGTCGCCGCCCGTTTCCGCCTCGTTCCGTAGCGCGTCCGCAAGCGCGGTTTTTATTTCGTATATATGCGTGCGGCAGTTCATTTCGCCGTTGTTTACGGCGCAGTTTATGAGCGGCGGCACAATGATGATGCCCGCCGTTACCGCGACGAGAGCGATTGCCGTGGCATTTGCGCGGTTACGCTTTATGCAGGCGGCTGCCGTCTTGAATATGCTTTTTTTCGCCTTTTTGCCGGCGCGCTGTTCCTTGCTCAACGGCTCTGCCTCCCATACACACAAAAATTACGCCCAGTCGCCGCCCGCGGTCATCTGCGCGTGTATTTCCTTTTCAAAAACCTCGTCCTCGCCCTTTTCGACTCTGCATATTATTTTGCTCTGCGTAGTGAAAAGAACTCTTATGTAAAATTTGTCGCCAACCTTGTCGTAAATGCGTCCCGCGCTCATCGTGCCTCCGGCGGTGTTGTGGGTGCTGTTCGCGACAAATCCTACCGTGCCGATAATCGGCAGCCGTACCGTAATCGCCTCGGAATCGAATTTGTTCGACGGATCTTTTTCGCATATGAGTACGTTGCCTATGGAAAACGGCTTTTTACCGTAGTAATTCGCATAACCTGTGACGGTCACGTACATTTCCTCCACCTTATCGCCCCCAAAACGCATATATGTATAGTATATCATTCGCCGCGCATTTTGTCCATATTTTTTTTACGGGAATTTTTTTATAAGGCTCCCCTTGAGGGGAGCTGTCGCCGTAGGCGACTGAGAGGTGGTTTTTTTTAATACGTATTGCCACCTCTCCGTCATCTCTTCGCGATGCCACCTCCCCTCAAGGGGAGGCTCACAATATGCCGCGCATATTCACACTGTAGGGGCGACCCTTGCGGTCGCCCGTTTTAATTTCCGCACGGCGGGCGACCGCGAGGGTCGCCCCTACGATTATCGGTTTATCTTACGCATACAAAAAAGAGAAGGCGACGCCTTCTCTTTTTTAATCAAATCAAATTAGCCTTCGATTTCGGAAACGACGCCCGAACCAACCGTTCTGCCGCCCTCACGGATAGCGAAACGGAGACCCTTTTCGATAGCGATAGGTGTGATAAGCTCAACCTTCATCTTTACGTTATCGCCGGGCATGCACATCTCTGTACCCTCGGGAAGCGTGATAACGCCGGTAACGTCAGTTGTTCTGAAATAGAACTGCGGTCTGTAGTTGTTGAAGAACGGTGTGTGACGGCCGCCTTCTTCCTTTGTCAGTACATAAACCTCAGCGCTGAACTTTGTGTGCGGGTTTACAGTACCGGGCTTTGCAAGAACCTGACCTCTTTCGATCTCATCTCTCGCAACGCCGCGGAGAAGCGCGCCTACGTTGAAGCCTGCCTCGGCAACGTCAAGGCTCTTTCTGAACATTTCGAGACCTGTTACAACAACCTTACGTCTCTCCTCGGTAAGACCGATGATTTCAACTTCCTCGTTAACCTTGATCTGACCTCTCTCAACTCTGCCCGTAGCAACTGTACCGCGGCCCGAGATCGAGAAGATGTCCTCGATAGGCATAAGGAACGGAAGATCGGAAGCTCTTTCCGGTGTCGGAATGTAGCTGTCAACAGCGTCCATAAGGTCGATGATGCACTTGTACTCGGGAGCGTTCGGATCTGTCGAAGAAGACTCGAGTACGCCCAGAGCCGTACCTGTGATGATCGGTGTGTCGTCGCCGGGGAACTCGTACTCGTTAAGAAGCTCTCTTACTTCCATTTCAACAAGCTCGAGAAGCTCGGGATCGTCTACCTGGTCGCTCTTGTTAAGGAATACTACGATATAAGGAACGCCAACCTGTCTCGAAAGAAGGATATGCTCTCTCGTCTGGGGCATCGGGCCGTCAGCAGCCGATACAACGAGGATAGCGCCGTCCATCTGCGCGGCACCGGTAATCATGTTCTTTACGTAGTCAGCGTGTCCCGGGCAGTCAACGTGAGCATAGTGACGGTTGTCTGTCTCATACTCAACGTGAGCCGTTGAAATCGTGATACCTCTTTCTCTCTCCTCGGGAGCCTTGTCGATCATGTCGTATGCTTCGTACTGCGCCTGACCTTTTAACGCGAGTACCTTTGTGATAGCCGCCGTAAGAGTTGTCTTACCATGGTCAACGTGACCGATGGTACCAATGTTTACGTGCGGTTTTGTGTTATCATATTTAGCCTTTGCCATTGTAAAATTTCCTCCTTTAATTTAATCTATTACAATAGTAATATCATTGTACAATTTTTTTCCTGAAAAATCAAGCTATTTTTTCAAATATTTAATAATATTTAGTTCTTAGCTCTGTCGTTCATAATCTTTTCCTGGATATTTCTCGGAACTTCGCTGTAATGCGAGGGTTCCATGGTGTACTGACCGCGTCCCTGCGTACCGGAACGGAGTACCGTCGCGTAGCCGAACATTTCAGCCAGCGGCACGTCAGCCGTTACCTGCGTAACGCCGCCCGAACGTGATTCCTGCTGCTTAACCATACCTCTTCTCGACGAAAGGTCGCCGATTACGAAGCCGAGGTAGTCGTCGGGAACGATTACGTTTACGAGCATTATAGGCTCCTTGATTACCGGATCAGCCTTCTTCATACCTTCCTTGAACGCCATAGATGCGGCGATCTTAAACGCCATTTCCGAAGAGTCGACCTCGTGGTAAGAACCGTCGTAAAGCGTAGCCTTTACGTCAACAACGTTGTAGCCCGCGAGTACGCCGGACTGCATAGCGCCCTGGATACCCGCGTCAACAGCCGGTATATATTCCTTCGGAATAGCGCCGCCGACGATCGCGTTGACGAATTCGTAGCCGCCGCCTTCCTCCAGCGGTTCGAGCTTAAGGAGTACGTGTCCGTACTGACCTTTACCGCCCGACTGACGGGCATATTTATGCTCGATGTTGACTTCTTTTCTGATAGCCTCTCTGTACGAAACCTGAGGCTCGCCGACGTTTGCCTCAACCTTAAATTCGCGCAGAAGTCTGTCAACGATGATTTCAAGGTGAAGCTCGCCCATGCCGGCGATAATCGTCTGACCGGTTTCCTCATCTGTATAGGTCTTGAATGTCGGATCTTCCTCCGCAAGCTTCGCGAGAGCAAGGCTCATCTTTTCCTGACCTGCCTTTGTCTTAGGCTCTATCGCTACGCGGATAACCGGATCGGGGAAGTTCATTGACTCGAGGATAATAGGATGCTTTTCGTCGCAGAGCGTTTCGCCCGTCGTCGTGTTCTGAAGTCCGACAGCCGCGGCTATATCGCCGGAATAAACGATGTCGAGATCCTCTCTGTGGTTGGCGTGCATCTGCAGGATTCTGCCCATTCTCTCCTTCTTGTCCTTTACGGAGTTCAGTACGTAAGAACCCTTTTCGAGTGTACCGGAATAAACTCTGAAGAAGCATATCTTACCTACAAACGGATCCGTTGCAATCTTGAACGCGAGAGCAGCGAACGGAGCGTCGTCGGATGAAGGTCTTTCGTCCTCCTCGTCCGTGTCGGGGTTTACACCCTTGATAGGCGGAATGTCTATCGGTGAGGGCATGTACTCTATGATCGCGTCCAGAAGCATCTGAACACCCTTGTTTCTGTAAGCCGTTCCGCAAAGCATCGGAACGATCTCATTATTTATTGTAGCTTTTCTCAAAGCCTTTTTAAGCTCGTTTACGGAGATTTCCTCGTCCGAGAGGAACTTTTCGAGAAGATCCTCGTCCGTCTCGCAAATGGCTTCAACCATCTGCTGACGGTACTCCTCAGCCTTTTCAAGCATGTCGGCGGGAATATCCGTCTTTTCGTACTTTGAACCTGTCGGATCGCTCGGATCGTAGATCTCGGCATCCATGTTCATAAGGTCGATGATACCCGTAAAGGTGTCCTCCGCGCCTATCGGAAGCTGAATGGGAACGCCGTTCGCGTTAAGTCTTTCGTGAACCATGTCGACAACATTATAGAAGTCAGCGCCCATAATGTCCATCTTGTTTACGAAAATCATACGCGGTACGCTGTAGTCGTCAGCCTGTCTCCAAACGGTTTCGGACTGCGGCTCAACGCCGCCCTTAGCGCACATAACCGTTACGGAGCCGTCGAGAACTCTGAGCGATCTCTGAACCTCAACCGTAAAGTCAACGTGTCCCGGGGTATCTATAATATTTATTCTGTTCTTTATGCCCGCGTACGGTCCTTCCTTAGGCGCCCAGAAGCATGTCGTGGCCGCGGATGTTATCGTGATACCGCGCTCCTGCTCCTGCGCCATCCAGTCCATCGTCGCGGCGCCGTCATGGGTTTCGCCTATCTTGTGGTTAATACCCGTGTAATACAAAATTCTCTCTGTTGTGGTAGTCTTACCGGCGTCGATGTGTGCCATGATACCGATATTTCTTGTGTTCGCAAGCGAATATTGTCTACCCATAATAAGGATTGTCCTCCTTTCCTTTCTGTATAAATTTTGAAATGATTTCTATTTTATGCCGGCTTTAAGATTAAAGCCAGTGCGGGAATTATACGGCTTAACGACAGGGATTTATTTTACAAAACCCCTCAGCCGCGTCCCGCGGCAGCTCCCCTGACAGGGGAGCCTTTAACGAAATTACCAGCGATAATGGGCAAACGCCTTGTTCGCTTCCGCCATCTTGTGCGTATCCTCGCGCTTCTTAACCGCGCCGCCGGTACCGTTAATGGCGTCCATAATTTCGTTGGCAAGTCTTTCCTTCATTGTCTTTTCGCTTCTGCTTCTCGAATAAAGCGTAAGCCAGCGAAGTCCGAGAGTCTGACGTCTTTCGGGACGAACCTCCATAGGAACCTGATAGGTAGCACCGCCGACACGTCTCGCCTTAACCTCGAGAACCGGCATGATGTTATCCATTGCTTCCTTGAACGCGTCCAAAGCGTCCTTGCCCGTCTTGTCGTGAACTATCTCAAAAGCGTCGTATACGATCTTCTGAGCCACGCCCTTCTTACCGTCGAGCATGATGTTGTTTATCAGCTTCGTTACGACAACGTCCTTGTAAATAGGATCGGGCAAAACTTCTCTTTTTGCTATAAAACCTTTTCTTGGCACTTTGCTTCCCTCCTTCATATTTTTTGCTAAGCTCCGATAAGGGAGCTAACATAAATGAGTCTCATAGGTACTCCGGGCATCTTCATGCCCCGTCAAGCGCTATCCGAATATATGTCTAATATAACCCGATATGCACTTGTCTGAAATAATTTACTTACTTATAAATTACTTCTTTTCCTTCGGTCTCTTGGCGCCGTACTTGCTTCTCGCCTGGAGACGGCCGTTAACGCCCTGCGCGTCGAGCGTACCGCGGATGATGTGGTATCTCGTACCCGGCAGGTCACGGACTCTTCCGCCTCTTATCAGCACAACGCTGTGTTCCTGAAGGTTGTGACCTATACCGGGGATATAAGCCGTAACCTCGTAGCCGTTTGTAAGACGTACTCTGGCAATCTTACGGAGAGCCGAGTTAGGCTTCTTCGGCGTAGCGGTTCTTACAGCGGTGCAGACACCTCTCTTTTGAGGCGAGCTCTTATCGGTCGTCTTCTTCTTCAAAGAGTTCAGGCTCTTCTGGAGAGCGGGGGCGGTCGACTTCTTTACAGACGTCTTTCTGCCCGTTCTTACCAACTGGTTGAATGTAGGCATATCGTGTTACACTTCCTTTCTTTTATAATTTGTATATATTATTTCGCGTATGACGCGGAATAAACGAATTTATCTGAGGACTACCGCGCAGCTTGCGCCGACCTCTATGCCGCACATAGCACCCAGCTCCTTCATCGTGGGAACGTATGTAACGGAAACGCCGCCGTTTTGCGCGAGCGATGACAGTTCGTCCTTTATTCTATCCTCGCAGTCCTCGGCGATAATCAACTTTTCGGCGTTTTTGTCGCTCAATGCTCTTACAGCCTGCTTAAAACCCGTATGAAGTCTTGACTTTTCGACTTCGGAAATCATTGTTTTTTCACACTCCGTATATCAAAAAAATCCTTGTCCGACGTATTTTACCGCATAAATCGTCAGTCTATCAGATTATATAGTAAAAATACAGCTTTGTCAAGAGTTTTCTTATAAAATTCAGCATAAATACTTGATTTTTGGTCTTGACAAATAAAGACCGATGTAGTATACTATCATAGTCAAAATTTAAGACGCTGACGTAGCTCAGTAGGCAGAGCACTTCATTGGTAATGAAGAGGTCGGCGGTTCGACTCCGCTCGTTAGCTCCATTAAGCGTCCACCAACGCTTGCTGCAAATTGCACTCCGACTTGGGAAACCACCCTTGCCGAAGTGCTTTTTTCTTAAGCCGATGAATTTTTATATGTACATATTGATAATTTTGTGGTACAATAATCTAAGGTGACGGAGAAATCCGTGCGACCTTGATAACAGGAGCGGCGACTGGTCGGACGCAGAGCGTCCTGCTCGTCCATGCAACCTGGGCGACTGGTCCGCCCTTATACCGGTTTAGGGAGGTGAACCTCGGTACTAAACAGATAAGGGGGTTATACTTATGGATTTGGATAGTCTGATAAGGATAATCGAATTGATTATAATTCTTGAGATTATAAGAAACATAAAAAATTAGCCGCCCCTCATTCCACTAAAGGGCGGCAGTTAGGTTAATAACCTAACAAATCGCATTTGGCGGAACGGCTGAAAACCGCTCCTTTGTTATCTAAACTATATCACAGTTTAACCGTATTGTCAAGTGAGAAATTATGTGATAATATAAATAGAGGAGTTGAAAACTATGCCGGTATTGTCGAGATTTTACGGAATGATTATAAAAATGTATTTTCTGCAGCGTGAACACAATCCTCCGCATATACACGCGATATATGAAAACGAATATATTGGTGTCATGGATATAAAAACGCAGAAGCTGATAGAAGGCGACCTGCCGCCGCGCGCGGAAAAAATCCTCGCGGAATGGGTAAAGCTGCATGAAAAAGACTTGCTGAAAATCTGGGAAACACAGGAATTTACAAAGCTTCCGCCTCTTGAATAACGCGGCGAGCATCATAACTTTAAGGAGCTGATTGTCATGTTTATAAAAGTAAAACATGTAGAGCCTATGCAGGATTTAACGCTTCGTGTAACCTTTGAAAACGGAGTGATAAAACGGTATGACGTAAAGCCGCTCATGGAGCGTATTGATGATTTTAAGCCGCTTGAAAACAAAATCCTGTTTAAGGGTGTAAAAACCGATATGGGCGGTTACGGCATTTCATGGAATGATTTTATTGATTTGGAATGTACCGAGCTTTGGGACAACGGCGTTGCGGAAACGATATAAAAGCGACAATTTAATCAACACAAAAAACGGCTCCCGTTCGGAAGCTGTTTTTCACATGTTTTATTTCCAAATTTCATCCGCGAGCGCGTCGATCTGCGCCATATTCGCGTCGTTCAACGCCGATTTTATGCTTACGGTCGTGTCGGTGAACGTGAGGTTCTTACAGCCCCCGAGCATCGACTTAATCGTCTTTGCCGCAGTCGGCGCCCACGAGCCGTTCTCGATTATACCCACCGTCTTGTTTTGGAAATTGCGCTCGGTGAGATGGTTTATAAACTCCTTCATAAACGGAAAAACATCATTATTATACGTTGTTGTCGCGAGCACGATTTTACCGTAACGGAACGCGTCCTCGACGCACTCCGCCATATCCTCGCGCGCAAGGTCGTTTACCGCGACCTTTACGCAGCCCTTTTCGGTGAGCTTCGCGGCAAGCGCCTCAACGGCTTCCTTTGTGTGACCGTACACCGATGTGTACGCAATATTCACGCCCTCGCTCTCAACGCCGTATGACGACCATGTGTTGTACAGGTCGATATAATAGCCGAGATTTTCCGTAAGAATTGGACCGTGGAGCGGGCAGATAATCTCAATATCGAGGTTCGCCGCCTTTTTAAGCACGGACTGCACCTGTGCGCCGTACTTGCCGACGATGCCGATATAATACCGTCTCGCCTCGCACGCCCATTCCTCATCAACGTCGAGCGCGCCGAATTTGCCGAACGCGTCCGCGCTGAACAGTACCTTATCGGTGCTGTCGTAGGTGAAAATTACCTCGGGCCAGTGAACCATCGGCGCGGCGACAAATGAGAGACTGTGCCTGCCGAGACTGAGCGTGTCACCCTCCTTGACAATCATTCTCCTGTCGGCAAAATCCGTGCCGAAAAAGTTTTTCATCATGTCGAACGACTTAGCCGACGAAACGATTACCGCGTCGGGGTACGCTTCGGCGAAGGCGGTGATGTTTGCGCTGTGGTCGGGTTCCATGTGCTGCACGATAAGGTAGTCGGGCTTCGCGCCGCCGAGCGCGTCCTTCAGATTGCCGAGCCACTCATCGCCGAAATTTTTGTCAACGCTGTCCATTACCGCGATTTTCTCGTCGATAATCACATACGAGTTGTACGCCATGCCGTTCGGAACGTCGTACTGCCCCTCGAACAGATCAACCTCGTGGTCGTTTACTCCTATATATTTAATGTCGTTTGTAATATTCATTTTCTTCAGTTCCTTTCTGTATTGATTGGTCTTATTGTACCACAAACGGTATATATTGTCAATCGGACGAAAATAAAAAGTGCAAATGTATCACAACACTATGATTTTGTATTACATTTATATAAAATTATATTACATTTGCATTTTTTTGTTGACGAAATTAAAAATTTATGGTATAGTAATATTGTCAGAGATGACATATAATAGAATTGCCATTGTACTATAAGAAAGGAGGTTGTGTCTGTATAATGGCTAATTAGGTGAAGTTGATAGACAAGGAGGTAATTATGGCAACCATATCGACACGAGTAGATGATCAAATGAAATCAGATGCCGAAAAAATCGCTGATGAAATTGGGATACCGATCAGCACGGCAATCAATGTGTTTTTAAAGCGTTTCATAGCAAACCGCGGATTCCCGTTTAGTGTTGTTTCAACCAATAACACAGAACAAGTACCAATAATAGATGTTAATATGTTAGATGCGTCGGTAAAACGTGCAATTGCCGATCCAAATAATATAGGTTTATCGCATCAATTCACCTATTTAGATCAAAATACAGGCAAACCAATTATCGTTACAAGAAAGAAGTAATTATAGATGACAAACTCAAAACTTATGGTTATGGCAGGTCCAAACGGTTCCGGAAAGAGTACAATTACCTCAGAGATACCGGTAATAGGATATTATATCAATGCAGATGATATAAAAAAGGAAAAAGTCTGTAGTGATTTGGAAGCTGCACAGTTGGCAACCGCTACACGCGAATATATGGTGGATAACGTCTTGGATTTCACATTTGAATCCGTGCTGTCTACTCCGCGTAATTATGAGCTTATGGAGAGAGCCAAGAAAAACAACTACAATATAATTTGTATATATGTGCTGACAACCAATCCGGAAATAAACATAAAGCGTGTTGCATCTCGCGTGAAAAAAGGCGGACACAGCGTTAAACCGGAAAAAATCCGTGAGAGATATTATCGCGCAATGAAATTGTTCCCAAGACTGCTTGATCTTTGTGATGAGTTATATGTATATGATAATTCATACGAAAGAGATGTCGGTGAACCGGAAATGATTCTTAGCCTGCAATATGGAAAAATCAAATTCAAACCCAATGCGATGTGGTCTATGGATAATATTGAAAAACTGTGTAACGGAACTTATAGCGGAAAAGAATAGAAATGAATTCGATAAAACAGACCGGCATTTGTTTTACTGCCTCAGTAAAACAAATGCTTTTTTCTTACGATAATATTGACAAAGAGCTACAAAAAAACCGCTCAAACGGAATGTTCAAGCGGTTTTATGGCTCCTCCAGCTGGGCTCGAACCAGCGACATCATGATTAACAGTCATGCGCTCTGCCAACTGAGCTATA
>CANQKM010000019.1 GCA_947624485.1 uncultured Clostridia bacterium | reverse complement strand
TGCTCCGCTCTCGCGACAGCTTTAATATATTACCACACTCTCTCCCTGTTGTCAAGCATTTTTTTAAAGTTTTTTCATTTTTTTGTTTTTCCCTAAAGTTCAAAAAAAATTGAATTTTTTTGTTTATTTTATACTGTTTTTTTGAACCGCCGACTTTTTGCGTCTGTGATTAACTCCGAAAGTATGCGAGTAAGCATTTCCATTCCCATCACGCCGCAAATAATTATAATGGGAGCAAAATTTGAAAAATATCTCCTGTTTGTTTCCCAGCACATAAGGAACAGCCATACTCCGAAAATTGCCAGATATAAAATAAGTACAGATTTTCTTTGCTCTTGTTCTTTTTTCGCAAGCGCTAAGATATACGCTGCGATCAGCATTAAAATCATTATTGAAATATGCACGGCGGTGGCATAATGACTGTATATGCTGTAATGATCCCCTCCGTATATTATCCAATCCTTCAGTTCTGTTTCATGCGCAAGCTCAAAATTCAGCATATCTGCTATCCCATATGTTCCGTCGCCAAAATCAATTGCCGACTTTTTTGCCGTTAAGCCGAGCATGCCGGAAAAGCCCAAATCGTGTACTCTGTTTCTTATTTCCTCACTGATTTTTTCTTCTCTTTCTTCAGGCGGCAAATTGTCTGTAAACTCAAAATCTGCCGGATTATACCTTCCATCGCCTTTCAGTCCCATCATTACCCAATGTACAAGAGGTCTATGCTTTTCCTCAGCCATATCCCTGCTTAAATGATTTGAAAAAATATAGCTGTTAAAGCTTACAAGCGCTATAGCTGTAATTACTATTGTGCTTACTGTAAATTCTGCAATATGTCTTGGTTTCTCATTAAAGAGCATATAAATTATAATCGCGACAACCGCTATAATTACCGTAAATTTTATCAGCGAGCCAACCGCAGCGGACAGTCCGGCGAATAAATACAAAATAATTCTGCGTTTGCCTTCGGCTTCCTTTGATTTGAGATAAAGCCAATATGTCAATATCGGAAAAAGCATAGACATTACATCCGTGTAATTTGCGGCAGCCATAAACCAGTACTGTACGCTTACTGCAAACAGCACCAACGCAAACACTCCGCACCGCGCAGAAGATGTAAGCTTCCTGCATATCAAAGACGCCAGCGTCATTAAGAGCGTAAGCATAACACTGTCAACAAAAACGGCAACAGCGTAATAATCGGTTATCCCTATGAGAGATGCCATCTTGAAAAATATAAAATAAAACGCCGTCGGGCCCAAATTGTTTGAGCATCCGCAGAAATATTCATAATACCCCTCAAACGTACCCGTTTCAACCCATTCAACCGCGCCCTTATTCACCGCTCCGATGTCCCATGCCGAATCATGACGCAGAATAAGCCCCAGCGTCATCTGAACCAGAAACATGACAATCGAAAAAATTATAAGTATTTTATCGTAGTTTTTTTCAAGAGTATTCTCATACTTCCTCATAAAAAGATAAATACCCGTGATTGCGGCAATACACGGTATTGTCGCAGCTATGAGCAATGATGTCTTATGATATGCGTTTACACGAAAAACATTTATGATAACAAATGTGAAAATAACCGCGAATAATGCGTAAAATATCCGCATAAGCAAATCCTTTTTCTTTTCCATTAACGCCGCCTCCTATTTTGATTTGTCTTTTAATTTTCTGTGACCAATCCCAAAAAACCTCTTTTCATAGTTTAACACAGCGCCATATCTCTATCAATGACGGTTATCGTACGCGGCATTTCAAAAAGCGTCGGCACAAACGGCAAAAGCGACGCGATGAAGCCTATATGCGGCTTCATCGTCGTGCGCAGAAAAGAAAAACAGATTATCGGTACTATAAGCAGCATAAACATATATTGATTAAATATATCCCGCGCCGCACAAAACCTAATGAAATTTCCTTAATTTATTCCCGCAATCATATATATTACGCCTATGCAAATCGGGACAAACATAGCTATCGCCGTCACAAGACATATTATTCTCACTGTTTTTTTACTGAACATTTCCGCACCGCCTCACTTAATCAATCATATTTTTAATAATCGTCGCCGCCTGCGCGCGCGTCGCGGTATTATGCGGACCGAACGTGCCGTCGCCCATACCCGCGACCAATCCGTTCACATAAGCGTGTTTAACCGCGTTCATCGCCCACGCCGAAATCAGCGGCGTATCGGCAAAGTCAAGATCCATCGGAAGAGAAAGCTGTTCAAGTCCGTCCTCGCCGAGACTGTACTGATACGCAGCCTGCGCAACATACGCCATTTCCTCGCGCGTTATCGCCTTTTCCGCGTCAAAATTACCGCCGTACACCGCCTTTGAGCCGTTCTCGTCCGTAACGACCTCGACCGAATAATCTTCAATCATCGCTTCCGGTATAAGCCCTCTGTCAAGCGCGCTCTGCACCGTGTCGGCGTACCATGCCGTTTTTTTAACGTTAAGGCACTCGCCGTCGCGGCACGGTATCGTCTCTATACCCGCCGCGCCGAACGCCATCCTGTAAAACTCGGCGCGCGTAACCGTGCCGTCGGGGTTGAATTTGTCCGCGGAAACGCCGCTGACAATACCCTTATCCGCAAGCTCGTCTATGATGCTTTCCGCCCAGTGACCGTGCGTGTCGGTAAAGCCTGCAGCCATTACGGGCGTAACGCTTACCGCCGCCGCGAGCAGTGCCGCGGCTATTATTCTTCTTATATTCATATTACTTCTCCTACTTCAAAATTTCCGCAAGTCTTGCCGCGACCGTTACAGCCTGCGCGCGTGTGAGCGTGTCCTTCGGCCTGAACGTACCGTCGCCCATACCCTTTACAAGTCCGTACTCTACAGCCGCCTCGATCGTATTCGCGTATTCGTCGAGTATATCGCTGTCGGTAAAGCTTACCGTTTCACCGCCCGCCGTTTCAAGCACGATCGTTCTCGCGGCGTTCTTTGACACGTACGACAGACAATTCATCGCTATGACAGCCATTTCCTCACGGGTTATGGGTTTATTGCCCTCAAACTTACCGCCCGTGTAATCGTATACGTCCGCAGTAACGGCTTCCTTATCGTCCGTCGCCTCGGCGAGCGTCTTTGTGACAGTCTCAACATCCGTCAGTCCCGTCATTTGCGCGGGTATAATTCCTTTATCAGCCGCGCCCTGAACATAATAGCAGAACCAGTCCTCCTGCTTCGCGTCGAGGCATTCGCCCTCGCGGTACGCGTGACCGACTATGCCGCACGCGTCCATAGCCATCTTCAAAAATTCCGCGCGCGTAACGGAAGCGTCGGGATTGAACTTACCAGTGCCGTCACCCTCGACAAGTCCGTCGTTATACGCCGCCGTCACGTACTCCTCCGCCCAGTGTCCCGAAATATCGGTGAATGTCTCGTCCGCTTTCAGATACTCCGCAAGCTCGGGCACACATTCATAAATCATATTCGCGGCAAGGCGCGCCACTATCTTCGCTCCCTTAGCCTTCAAATGCGTATGGTCGTCCGTTCCCGTCGGGTACGCCTTACTCTCGAGCGGCTCACATATAAAGTAACCCGAAAGCACGTCGTCCTTCTCCATATCGTTCCAAAGATCTGTCATAACTCTGTTTATGTCGATAAATTTGCAGCCGAGTTCCTTCGCCAAATCTCTCGTCGGATCGGCGTAGTCCTGACGCGACTCCATGAAGTTACCCTTTTCGTCGTCCCACCACGACGCTGCAGACGCGGTCATAAGCACAGGCGTGCCGCCGCGCTTCTCAACCTCGCCGATATACTTTTCGGTTATGAGTTTTTTATAGTCCTCGACGCTTATGTAACGCTCCGGCTTGTTCACGTCGCCGTCGTTGATTCCGAACTGAATGAACACGTAGTCGCCGGGGTGCATTTCGGTCAGGATTTTATCGAGCCTGCCGTCGTTATTGTAGCTCTTCGCGCTTCTGCCCGCCATCGAGCGGTTCTCTATTTGAACCTCGTCGGTGAAGCAGTCCGCGAACATCTGTCCCCATCCGGTCTGGGGATAATTCTTTGTATAGTCGTACGTTTGAGCCGTCGAGTCGCCCGCCAAATATATGGTAGGCTTTTCACCGGGTTCCTCTCGCGCCTCGAGCTGCTCTATTTTTATTTCCGTCACATTCGGCGCGTCACCGATTACCTGAACAGTTATTTTACCGTCCTTCGGCACAACGGGCTGCTCGTCCTCCTGCGTCTTGCCCGCCTCAAGCGTGTACGCCCGGACGCGTTCGCCGCCGTTTATGTAAATATTCGCCTTCGTTTCCTTGCTGCCGCCCGTTTTTACGGTAACCTTGTAATCACCGTCCGGCACTTCGACCTCTTTCACAACGCCGTCATTCTTATCTGCTTTGACCTTCGTCATATCGAAGGTCTCGCTGTAAAGCTTTGTTTCGTCAGCCGACACGCACGGTACTGCGAACGCTCCCGCAATCGACGCGGCAACGATAACGGATAATAATTTTTTCAGTTTCATTGTCTTTACTCCTTTATACATTTGTATACATATAATGATTATATAATATATGACGCAAGATTTCAATAGTTAATTTTGCCGGTACAAAAAAGCTCCGGCAAAAGCTGCCGGAGCGATTTCCTTATTCTGGAATTGAGTAGTATTTTGTAATTGCCTCCGGCGTTTTTTGACCGTTTGTGATCTCCGTCACCTGAAGCTCGATGATGTCGTCTGTGTTTATCAGCCGGTAAGCCTTATGCACGGAAATTTGATGTCCCTTTCCGATGTTCTGCGAAAGCGTCATCATATCAACGCCTTCAACATTGTTCACAACCGTCGGCACAAGCTGCGCGCCGTCCTGATAAGCCTCGGCACGCAGAACGCCCGTAAAGTTTATATCCGAGTCGCCGTTGTTCTTAAAGGTAAATTCCACAATCGCAACGTTCACGCCGTCCTGCTCTATCATCTTGGCGTCGCCTATGGAAACCTCCACATCGCCTATTACCGCGTGAGCGTCCTCCGCGGCAGTGTCGGAATTGAGAACTGTGCCGTCCGCCTTTGCAAGGCTTACCGTATCCTTATTGTCCGAGCCGGCCGAACCGCCGCAGCCGGCAAGCATAACAGCCGTCATAAGCATGGCAAGAGCCGATGCGATTATCTTCTTCGTTTTCATCGTAATCATCCTTTCATTTAAGATTCGTCCTTTATATTACCACAGCGAGAGCGGAAAATCAAGTGAAATGTCAAATATTCATTTTTTGTTAAATTTTTATACAAAATTTATCGTTATATCGGTTTTTACTTCGCTCTCTTGGTTTTTTTAAGCGTCAAATCAAAGCTCATATCGAGCAGCGGATAAATATTTTCCGCGTCGGGAATCGTCTTGTACGTCCGTTCCGCGTAATCCAATATCTGTTCCTTTACAGTTTTCATACGCAAGCTCCTTACAAAAAGACTTTATTCAACAATATAATACCACATATTCCCCGTCAGCGCAATTATATTTCACACAAAAAATGCTTTGTGCCGAAGCTTTTTTGATAAAAATTTACAAAAAATTGTTTAAGCTCGTGAAACTGCGGGTAAGTATAAAGTAGCGGGGAAAATCTCCGCAAAGACACATAAGGAGTGAACAGTCATGAAATTTGAAATTATCGGCAGACGCTACGATGTCACGGACAAAATCAAGGATTACGTCGAGAAAAAGCTTTCAAAGCTCGACAAATTTTTTAAGGATGAGACGAAGGCGAGAGTTGTAATCGGCACGATCAAAGAAAACGATTACATTGAAGCCACGATTTACGCGGGCGGCATGATTTACAGGGCTGAAAAGTCCGACAAGGAGATACTTGCCGCAATCGACGGCATCGTTGACGTTATCGAACGGCAAATCAGAAAGAACAAGACGCGTCTTGAAAAGAAGATCAAGAGAGAGGCTGTTACGGACAACCACCTTATCGCCGGCGGCACGTATGTTGACGGCGAGGAAACGGGCGAGTTCGAGATCGTCAAGACAAAACGCTTTATCGTTAAGCCGATGAGCGTTGAGGAAGCGATTTTACAGATGAAGCTTCTCGGACACAGCTTCTTCGTATTCAAAAATCAGGAGACGGACGAAATGAATATCGTTTATGCGAGAAACGACGGCAAATTCGCCGTAATCGAATCCATTGAATAAATAAAAACGACATTGGCGCTCCGGATTTGTTGCAGTGATGAGCTTATCCGGAGCGATTTTATTATGAAGGGAGAAATTCGATAATGAAAAAAAGTGTTACTCTGCTTACCGCCTGCATACTGTGCGCCGCGGGCATTGCCATAGGCGCGTGCGCGGACGAGGTGGTCGAGAAAATCCAAGCCGAGGTGCGTCCCGATTTTACCGTTAAGATCGACGGCGAGGTAAAAACCTTTAAGAGCGCCGACGGTAAAACGTTCTACCCCATTCTGTACGAGGGTACGACGTATCTGCCGCTGCGCGCGATAGGCAATATTATGGGCAAAACGGTTTACTGGTACGAAGCCGACAAGCTGGTTGAGCTTAAGGACGAGGGTTCGACCGTTACCGACGCAGACGTTATTGTGCCGGATAAGAACAACAACGGCAATAACGGAAACAACGGGAACAACGGCAATAATGGAAACAACGGTAACGGCAGCGGACAGCTTAACGCAGGTCTTACTCCGACAGCCGACGAGATAACGCTCGATAAAGCGAAGTCTATCGCGTTTGAAAAGGCGGGCGTTACGGAAGCCGACGTCACTCTGACAAAGGCTCGTCTGGAAATGGATGACGGCATACGCAAGTATGATATTGAATTTGTCGATTTGAGAATGGACAGCAAAAGCGTCGAATACAGCGCGGAAATCAGAGCGAGCGACGGTGTGCTTATCGACTGGGATATTGACGAGAAGTACATGGTCGGCGGCGGAAGCGGCGGCACTGCTAACGCGGCGTCGGGCGAGATAACGGCGGACCAAGCGAAAGCAATCGCGCTGCAGAAGGCTGGACTAAGTGAAGCGGACGTCACAGGCATGAAGGTTGAAACCGATATGGAGCATGGCGCTAAGCGGTACGAGGTCGAGTTCAGGCAGGGCAGAAAAGAGTACAGCGCCGAAATAAACGCGGCTGACGGCTCGATTGTCAAATGGGAAGCCGAGAACGACTGATAACACGTAAAATTCACAGATACAGAAAAACAGACCGCATAACCGCGGTCTGTTTGAGTTTATGGCGGACAGGGTGGGATTCGAACCCACGAGCCCGTGAGGACTACCTGATTTCGAGTCAGGGCCGTTATGACCACTTCGATACCTGTCCGTGACACTTATGGTATTGTACCACATACATTTTAAAAAGTCAAGCGCACGAAGCAAATTTCGTGCGCTTTATTTTTTTATTCGATTCCGCCGTGTAAGAAGCCTATTGATTCACCGACGTATCCTTGCGGTAATCCTCGTTAATGTCCTTTATGTAATTGTCGCCGCCCTCATGCTTCCAGCGTTCGACCTCCTTGTCGTATTCCTCCTCGGAAATTTTTCCGATTATGAAGTTGCCCTTTGCGCTGTTTATAATATCGTCAAGCACCGGGCCGCTCTTTGTATAGGTCTCGGAAATGTACGGCTCCGCGTGGTTATTCACGGCATACTGCCTGTTTTCCTCGTAAACCTTATCAACCTTCTCCGCGACCGGCACGGCGTATTTCGTCTTTAACGCGTCGGGGAAGTTTACAATTCCCATAGAAATCTGGTTAAGGTCGCTCATTTCCTCAAGCAGCGCGCTGTCACTCGTCAATGTCACATAGTTATCCGCGTCAACGGTGTACTGCACGCCCTCTATGCCGAAATTCATAAGATTGACAGCCGTTTCGTCGTTGAGCTTATCCATGACTGTCAGTATACGCTCCAAATCCTCATGCGTCTTTATCGTGGATTTCGGGAACACGTAAAAGCCGTTGTAGCCGCTCGTCGGGAGTGTTCTCGGCTCTGAGTCCTCGTCCTTCGTCACATATCCGAAAACGTCGACAACAGCGCTCGGATTTACGGACGCGATGTCCTGCGCAAGCCTTCTCGACCTGTCAGCAACATCGATAATAACGCCCGCCTTCTGAGCAAGGAACGGTTCGTTCCACTTGTCGGACGTCATCGTCCTCATATCGGAATTTATGTAACCCTTATTGTACCAGTCGCGCATCAGCTTCAGCGTGTCCTTGTATTCGTCAAACATGAACGACGGCTTTAATTCGCCCGTCGCCTCGTCAACGCCCCAGCCGTTGGGCGCGCCCATCCATACCGCGAGATTGTCGAGCGGGCCGGACAGGTAGTTCGTTATCACCATGCCGTAAGTGTCATTCACTCCGTTGCCGTCGGGATCCTGCTCGGTGAACGCCTTGAGAACATCGGAAAACTCGTCTATCGTTTTGGGTATATCGAGACCGAGCCTGTCGAGCCAGTCCTTTCTTATTGAAATACCCGCGCGTCCAAGCTCCCTCGAACGGTAAATGCCGTAAATTTTGCCGTCAACCGAAATGTTGTGGTTTACGTCCGGTATCGCCTGCGCGAGATTGGGATACTTTTCGGGGTTGTCGAACACCTCGGATATATCCCAGAACATATCGCTTCTCGCAGCCTGAACAAACGCCGAGCCTTTGCTTCCCACAAGCATTACGTGCGGATAATCTCCCGAACCGATAACGCCCGTTACGGAGCTGTCGTAGTTCATGTCGGATATCCAGTCTATTTCCAAATCCGCGCCCACGTATTCCTCAAGCTCCTTAAGCACCGGGCTGTCCTCGCCCGCCTGCGAAGCGTTAAACGCCTTTGTCATAATTTTAATCGGGCCGCCCGCCTGGTACACGTTTTCGGGCGGCGCTTCGGCAAACTGCACCGCGGGATTTTTATTGCCGGCTATACGCGTCGCGATAATTGCAGCCGCAACTATTACAACCGCCGCCGCAGCGCCTATCACAAACCACTTGCCGTTCTTTTTCTTCACCTGCTGCTGCGGCTGCTTGGACTGCTGCTCTATGCCGCGGCTTCTGACGTTCGCGTCGTCCTGCTTATAGATGCTGTCGACCTCCGCGCCGCACTGCGAACACCTTTCGCTCCCGTATTCGAGCGGTGAACCGCATTCCGTGCAAAAACGTCTCGTCGACGGCTCGGTAAGCGATGCGCCGCACTTTTTACAAAATTCCTCGTTTCCAACATTATTTCCGCAATTCGGACAAAACATATCGCTTTACCTCTTTCCTAAAATAACCCGATTAACCTCTTATCCCATACTTAAAAATCATATTCATGGCTTTATTGTGTCAAGTCTGCGCCCTTCAGCACAAGGAACGCTCCGTCCGCAAGTCCCAGCACAAGCGCGAGCCATGCCCATATTGTCGGTTTTGTCGTTATCTTTATGAACCCGCCCATGTCCGTTGACAGTAAGAACGATGCCGCGATAACGACTATACTGAATATAACGGCTATCAAATTCGCCGCAAGTCCCGCAAGCGTTCCGTACTTAATCCTGCAGAAAATCATAAACACGGCGCATAAATTGATTATAATGTAAATCACAAGGAATACCGTATATACGCCGAACGCGCCCGCGTCCTTTCCCATGATTGATCCGATTGAAGTGTTCGGAAGCGACAGACCGAATCCCATAGCCGACACGGCAACGCCGCTCAAGATCATACATATCATCGTACACGCCGCGAGCAGAAACGTTATCCCGAGCCACATCCGTCTGTCTCCGCCGCTCAAAAACGCGGGAGTTTTTATATTTATGTTTATGCTTCTTTGCACTCCCTGCGCCGGAGGCGTCTGATATACTGGCGGCTGATATTCTCCTGCGTCGGGCGGTTGATATGCTTCCCCGCCGGTTTCGGACTGCTGACCGTATTCGCCGCCCGTTTCCGCCGCCGCTGTCTGCTCATACGCTTCCGGTTCGGGCGTTTGGTATACAATATCAGGCTCCGCTTCATCGGTCGCCGGCGGCGCTTCCTGCGCTGCAGTATTCACTACGGGTTCGCCGCATTGAGGACAGAACTTCATCCCGTCGTCCAGCGCGTTTCCGCATTTTTTGCAAAACATTATAATCACCCCTTCACAATTACAGGTAAAATCCCGCTATTATCACGAAAGCAATTCTCTGCTCTTTGTGGCGCACAGCAGCGCGTACAGCACGCCGATAGGAATTGCCAGCCACGTCCACACCGCCGGCGCGAGCGAAATACTTGGATTGTTGAGCTTCACGTTCAGCACGAACGAAGCGATTATCATAACGACGCTGAGCAAAATCGTCAGCGCACCCGCCGCCATTCCCATAACTGTTCCCATATAATTTTTCCTTAAAATCAGTATGGCTGAAAGCGCATACAGTGCAATACAAATCACCGCAAAAACCGTATATATAATCATTCCCGCCAGCGGTCCCGCAAGGCTTTCACCCAAATCACTCAAATCAAGTCCCAGCATGCCTACCATTCCCGCCGCATTGCCCGCCGCACTCGAAAAATTACCCAGCAGAGCAGTAACGGACATAAACGGGATTGATACGCCATTTCTGCCGCTCTTTACCGCGAGCGATGAGCATACCACAGACATTATTCCCAAAAGCGCGATAACCGCCATAACCGCGAGCCATAACTGCTTATTTCTTACGTTAAATACCGCCGCGTACGGAGCGCCGCCGTAGTTATTCGCAGTGTTTGGCTTTTCGGCGCTCTGCGAGAACGATTGAGCCGTTTCCTGCGCCGCACCGCAGCGGTTACAGAACTTCACGCCGTCGGGCAGTTGATTTCCGCAATTTCCGCAAATCATTTCAGTCATCCTTTCTTTCATGAGTGTGATTGAATTTTATACGATATCGTCCTTTTCTATAAAAAGAAATACCGCGCTCAATATATTTATCGGCACGGAAATCCACATCCACACCGACGGTGCCACCGATATAGTGGAATTGCCGTACTTTCCGTTCACGACAAATATCGTTATAATCATAATTATCCCCATCACGCCCGCCAGCAGGGACGATATAAGTCCCGCCGTCACTCCGGCGCTGCGGCGCGATACAATCATAAATACAGCCGCAAGCGACAGCACGACCGTTATTGAGGTCAGAACAATATATGCGACAAGTAAAATTTTAACAAATCCTCCCGACGCCACAAGTCCTATCACTGATGAGGCGGATATTACAGGTATGGAAAGTCCCAGCGATGTTCCCATAAAATTACCCTTAGCCGATATGCCCGAGCACATCAGCGAGAGCATACCGAGCATTATAAGCACCGACGCCGCGGCAACCATGTTCAGGTTCCTTCTTTTTTTACCGCGCGCCGTCCCTCTCGGTCTTACGGGCGCGCCGCAGTATTCACATTCTCTGCTGCCGTCGGCTATCTCGTTCCCGCACTTTACGCAACGCAATTTACCAACCCCTTTTTATGCTTCGGCGTCCCGCGCACATTCGCGGAGCGTCCGTAAACATATTTATTACAATAAGATTATTATACCATATTTCTGTAAATTTTTCAAGTATTTTTATTTAAAATGACCGAAATGTCAATAAATATATATACCCCGTTCTTATGCGGAATAACCGGCGTCCGCCGGCGAAACGGCAAAAAAATTTTAATTTGTATTTTTTGCATTTCCCTTATTGACTTTAGAAAAAATTTGTGCTATAATAGCATAGCTGTCTTAAAGGAGCATCGGGGTGTAGCGCAGGTGGTAGCGCACTTGACTGGGGGTCAAGGGGCCGCAGGTTCAAGTCCTGTCACTCCGACCATTAAGATAGTCCCCTCCGCGAGGCGGAGAGGCATCGGGATGTGGCTCAGTTTGGTAGAGCACTACGTTCGGGACGTAGGGGCCGCAGGTTCAAATCCTGTCATCCCGACCACGTCGCAGTACGCGACAGTTTTACGAACCCTTTTTACAAAGGGTTCTTTTTTATGTCGCGCGAAGCGCGATGCGCAGTAGTACGCCTATTATGCGTAGGGGCGGTCATCGGCCGCCCGTATGGCTCCCCTTGAGGGGAGCTGTCGCCGAAGGCGACTGAGAGGTGGTTTTTTTTAATTTGTTGCCACCTCTCCGTCATCGCTTCGCGATGCCACCTCTCCTCAAGGAGAGGCTCACAGGCTGCCGAGGTAAACAACACGTCCCGCGTATTATATGCCGATTTTGTTCCTGATGCCTTGGCGTGAATTACGCTTTCAGCGGCACGAAATGTTATGGACATATGAAAAATCTTGTGATATTATTTAAGTTGGAAACAAAAATGAAAGGGGATATAATCTTATGGATATCAACTACTTACTCGCGCTGCAGAACCTGCGCGACGCGACGGGCGGAGTTCTCAACGGGTTTATGGAGTTCATCACAAAGCTCGGCGAAACATCGATAGTCGTGTTCTTCATCGGCTTGGTGTACTGGGGCGTCAACAAAAAAGAGGGCATTTTTCTCATGTTCTCGCTCTACACAAACAGAATAATAAACGGCTTTATCAAAATAACGGCGTGCGTGTACCGTCCGTGGATACGCGACGCGCGCATCATGCCCGTACCCGAGGCTCAAGCCGACGCGACGGGCTACTCGTTCCCGAGCGGCCACACCGCGAACGCGACAAGCGTCTGGGGCGGACTTGCGATTAAGCGGAAAGGCATATCATTGCCGAAATGGTTTTCCGTCGTAATGATTATACTCGTTCTGCTCATAGCGTTTTCGAGAAACTATCTCGGCGTTCACACACCGCAGGACGTTGTTGTCGCTCTCGTCATAGGCGCGGCTGTGTTGTTTTTGATGACAAAGCTCATGCCGATTATCGACGAGCATCCGAATATGGACGTATGGGTAATGCTCGGCGGTATCGCGCTCTGCGCGCTGCTTATCCTCTACGCGGCTGTAAAGTCGTACCCGACTGATTACGCCGCTGACGGCTCCGTAATAGTCGAAGGCTCGAAAATGGCTGTCGATTCCTTCAAAAACGCGGGCATGGGTATCGGCTTCTTTATCGGCTGGTTTATTGAGAGACGGTTCATAAACTTCTCCAACGACAACAATACCGAAAACATTGTAAGGCTCATATTCGGCGTACTTACATACACCGCGCTCGACCACTTCGCAGGAGTGGGCGCGAATGCGCTTATCGCGGCGGGCTGGAGCTCCGGCATAACAAAGGCGCTTGCGGAATTTGTGCGCGTGTTCTACTTCGTGGCCGGAGTACCGGCAATAATAAAGCCTTTTTCGAGATTTTTCGTGAAGAAAAACGACTGATAAAAAACAAAAAAAGTTATCTCGGACTAACAACGGCTAACATATGCCGATTAGCCCGTACGTCCCGATAATATGCGATATTTTTTGAAAATTTTGCTTGCATTATGGCGCAAACAGTGATAAAATATCAGATGTGCTTTAGGACGCTAAATTCCTAAAGCAACCCATTAAAAATTTTAGAGGAGGTTTTTAACAATGTCATACGCACAGGACGTATTAGCACAGTTAAAAGAAAAAAACGCAAGCGAGCCTGAATTTATCCAGGCGGCGACAGAAGTATTAACTTCACTTGAACCGGTTTTCGAGAAGCACCCCGAATATGAAAAGGCTGCTCTTCTTGAAAGAATAGTAGAGCCGGAAAGACAGATCATGTTCAGAGTACCCTGGGTTGACGACAACGGCAAGGTACACGTAAACAGAGGCTTCAGAGTACAGTTCAACAGCGCGATAGGCCCCTACAAGGGCGGTTTGAGACTTCACCCGTCGGTTAACCTCGGAATTATCAAGTTCCTCGGTTTCGAGCAGATTTTCAAAAACTCCCTTACAACTCTGCCTATCGGCGGCGGCAAGGGCGGCTCGGACTTCGACCCCAAGGGCAAGTCGGACAACGAGGTTATGCGTTTCTGCCAGAGTTTCATGACGGAGCTTTACAGACACATCGGCGCGGACACGGACGTTCCCGCGGGCGACATCGGCACGGGCGCGAGAGAGATCGGTTATATGTTCGGTCAGTATAAAAAGATCAAGGACGTTTACGAAGGCGTTCTCACAGGCAAGGGCCTCACATGGGGCGGCTCGCTCACAAGAACAGAGGCTACAGGCTATGGTCTGGTATATTACGCGGCTGAGATGCTCAAGGATCTCGGCACAGACTTCAACGGCAAGACAGTCGCTATCTCGGGCGCGGGTAACGTTGCTATCTACGCTTGCCAAAAGGTACAGCAGCTCGGCGGTAAGGTTATAACCGTTTCGGATTCAAACGGCTACGTTATCGACGAGGAGGGTATCGACCTCGCGGCTGTTAAGGAGATCAAGGAAGTTAATAGAGGCAGAATCAAGGAATATCTCAAGTACAGACCGAACGCTAAGTATGTTGAGGGCGCGGGTCTCTGGCAGGCGGTTAAGTGCGACGTTGCTCTTCCGTGCGCTACGCAGAACGAGCTTCTCATAGACGACGCTAAGGCGCTCGTTGCGAACGGCTGCCTGGTAGTTGCCGAGGGCGCTAACATGCCGACAACTCTCGAAGCTACAGAGTACCTCCAGGAGAACGGCGTATACTTTGCTCCGGGCAAGGCTTCAAACGCGGGCGGCGTTGCTACATCGGCTCTCGAAATGAGCCAGAACTCGCAGAGACTTTCATGGACATTTGAAGAGGTTGACGCGAAGCTCCATGACATCATGGTAACTATCTACAAGAACAGCGTTGCTGCCGCTAAGGAGTACGGCCTCACGGTCGGCGGCAAGACAAACCTCGTTGCTGGCGCGAACATCGCCGGCTTCATGAAGGTTGCCGACGCTATGATGGCTCAGGGTATTGTTTAATTTAACATAACAATTTTGAAAACGCCGCCTTCGGGCGGTGTTTTTTGCGGGATGATTTTAAGGGTAAATTGTGATTTAACGTGATAAACCCCTCAGTCAGCTTCGCTGACAGCTCCCCTAGTAGGGGAGCCATATGGCGAGCGCCGCATATCGTGAGCCTCCCCTACTAGGGGAGGTGGCGCCGAAGGCGTCGGAGGGGTTTGTGCGCCGCATTGCGATGCGCAGCTAAATCATAATTTATCCCCCCTGCACGAAAAACAGGCTGCCGTTAACGGCAGCCTGTTTTGATTTTCATCGTGTCTTACTCACCCAAAATCGCTATTTCGCTGATATGGCAGTAATTCTTATCGGGATCGGTCGCGCCGTCGCCGGTATAGCGCACGTACTGCGCCTCAACGGTTGATTTGAACATATACTTTTCAAATTCCTCGGTAGTACCGGTGTTCTGCGTTTTCGCCAGAGCCTCCGTCCAATTCTCGCCGTCGGTCGAAACCTCTATCGTGAACGGATAAATTCTCTCGCTGCCCTTCCACATCGCTATCGAAACGCCCGTAACCTTCTGTACCGAGCCGAGGTCTACGACAAGCGTATTCTTGCCCCATGCCGACCAGCGCGTCGTCATATCGAGGTCAACCGCGCCCGATTCAAGGTTGCCGTCGTTGTCGCTCGCGGTTACGCCGTAAACGTCGAGCTGATTGTCGTAATACTTTTCGCCCACGCCGTTGATCGCGATTTTCTCAACCTTTCCGGGAACGGGAGCTTTCTGTATATTTTCCTTCTGCGCCTTCGCCGCCGCGTCGTCCATGGTAACGTCGATATCGGAAATTACTATAAGTCCGTCGTTCCAGTAAACCTTCTTGCCGAGAGATTCAACAAGCGCTCTTAAAGGCACAAGCGTTCTGTCGTCGCGTATCACCGGAGCGGTATCCATTGTTTTCGCGCTTCCCGATACCTTGTAATCGGCGCTGCCTATCTTCATCACAATTTCATCGCCGTTGACCTTAATTTCCTGCGTCTCGGGCTTCCATTCAACCTCGTCGCCGAACGCCTCCGAAATAAAGCGCAGCGGCACAAGCGTGCGGTTGTTTTCGTCAAGTATCGGCACAACGTCGGTGTTGTCATTGTCTATTCTTATCGGCTGACCTTTTACGAGCGCGGTCGGGGTATCGACAACGAGCGTCACGCTCTCGCCCGAATAGAGATCTGCGATATTCCACGACTTCTTCGCAAGGTCGGGGTTCTTCACGCCGTCAACCGTTATCTGCGGAACGGGGATCGTCTCCGTCTCGTAGCCGAGGTAATAGCTCGTGTGCGTCGGCTGATTGTAGCAGGTGTTCTGCAGCGCAACGTGGTTCCTGTACTGAATATCATGCATCAGCGTCGGCAGCTTGTAACCCGTCGGAATGGTCGTCGTGTAGACTCTGAGCGCGCTGCTGTCCTTTAAGGGATAGATCGTTTCTTCTCTCCAGTCGCCGAACAGATCGGCCGTCAGAGACGGATTCGCCTTCGTGCCGTTTACCGCGAACGTACCGCCCGCCGTGAATATCGTGTCGGTTTTCTGCGTGTCGTGATTCCACTTGCTGATATAAATGCCGTCCTGAACCTCACGTCCGAGATCGCCGTCCCACCACGCGAAGAAGTTCGCAGCCATAGTGTACTTATTCGATATGACCTCGCCCTTGGACGTGGTGAGTACGCCCGCAGCCGACCAGCCCTCCGCGCCCGGATAGTTCGGATCTATATCGTCGGAAGCTCCGCGTCCGTTATCCGTACCGGTTTTTGCGCCGTAAAGGATCTCGCCTGTGCGCGCGTCACGCATCTCGTAGCCGTAAGCCGAACCGGTGTCCTCGTGACACGAGTATACCTCAAGTCCCGGTCTTGACGGATCGAGGTCGCCCACGTGCTGCGCGTCGCCGTGACCGAGACCTGTCGAATACATCGGCGTACCGTCGTGGTCAACAGCGAGCGAGCCGTAAATAATCTCGTCGCAGCCGTCGTAGTCAACATCGGCAAGCGACATCGAGTGGTTGCCCTGACCGATATATTTGTTGTTGTAATCCATTGTGTCGAAACGCCACTTTTCCGTGAGCTTTCCGTCAATGAGGTCATACGCAGCCATAACCGTTCTGCCGCCCGTCGGGCCTTCGGGGCCTGTGTAGTAGCCGCGGCAGAATACCATGCTCGGTCTTGTGCCGTCGAGGTAGCCCACGCCCGCGAGGTAACGCTCCGAGCGGTTGCCGCCCGTGTCTCCCCACGCGCTTATATCCCATTTCGTACCGTCGGCTGTCATGCCGGTAATCTGCGGATCGTAGTCAACAGTGTCTATAACAGTACCGTCCTCGCCGTTAAATACGGTAAGGTACAGAGGTCCCATCAGGTTTTTACCGTCGCTCAGAACAGCCCAGTTTTGATCCGCCTTGCCGATAACGGTTCCGTCTCCGGCAATCGTTCCGTCAGCAGTGCGGCAAGCCATTTCAGCCTTGCCGTCCATATCGAAATCGTATACCATGAACTGCGTGTCATGCTGTCCCGAACGGATATTCGGGCCCATATTCACGCGCCACATACGCGTTCCGTCCATTTCGTACGCGTCTATGATACATTCGCCGGTAAAGCCGAACTGCGCCGCATCCTTCGAGTTTGACGGATCCCATTTGAGGACGATTTCATACTGACCGTCGCCGTCGAGGTCTGCAGCCGACGCTTCGTTAGCCGAATACGTATAGTCCTCGCCGTTCACCTTGTTCGCGGGAGGAACTTCTATCGGCACGTCGATATAATTCTCGTTCCATACCGTTACCGCCCCGCACTTCTCGCCCTCCGCGCCGTCAATCACGGGAGCGACGCTGTACTTTGCGCCGTCTTCAGGGTTTATGTCGGTGTAATTCGTAATGTTCATCGGCTCCGAGTTGATAAGCGTGTCGTTTCTGTACAGGTTGTACTTTGTGTCCGCGCTTTCCGTGCCGAGCCAGCGCCACGAAACGAAAACGCCGCCGTCCGTCTTGACCGCGACAAGACCTCTGTCGATTTTCTCCATAGGTCTTTGAATGTCGGGACGTGCGTCGATGAGCTTCTGCGTCTCCGCCGCGCTTTCCGCGTAATCGCCGACCTTAAGGCTTTCGCCGACCTCCGGAGCATCGGCAGCCGTCACGCACGGCGCGGCAAGGCTTAAAGTCAGCGCCGCAGCCGATATTACGGCAATTATCTTTTTAATATTCATAATCATCTCTCCTTTGCATTAACATTTTATTATATAATTGTAACACAAATTTAAGGTAATATCAATAAATATTTTGGTTAAATTGCGGAGGTTTTAGTGTATTTATCTATTCAACCTCATACAGCTTTATGCCATTCTTATCGTATATTTTATTAAGTCCGCCGAACGCGCTGTCATTCACGTTATACTGTCCCCGTTCACTGCCGCTGCACAAGATGTATTTAATGTTATTTTCTTCCGCGATTCTTCTGAGTTCCGTCGTATTGGCGCTCGAATAGAGTGAATTTAAAATACCGCTGCGCCGGTTGTATTCATCACTGAAGCCGTGCGTCCATATAAAGTTGGACGGTCCAACAAATACCGTTCTTCCTGCAAGCACGTATACGCTGTTGAGATGTCCTGTATGCGTGGCAAATACGGCATGCGCGTCGGTGTTGTCTTTCACAAATTCGGCAAATTCCAGGTCGGCGTTGCTGAAGGTCTGATACTGCGCGCCGGACTTAAATTCGCGTCCTATTGTGAGTATTCCCGACAGGAACAGACACACGCACACTACTGCCGCAATTACTTCCCTGCCCTTTATCTCTTTCATACGCTCGTACGCGCGGACGAAAAATTCCGCGACAGCCACTATCGCTATAATGTACGCCACAAAGAATATTTTGTTGTTGTCATAATCAAGCGGCTGAAATTGAAATAAATCCGCCGCAGCAAACACGACGAGTCCCGCTATCATCAGTCTTTTCATTTTTCTGTCCGCGTTCATAAACGCCGGTATAAGCGCAAGCAATACTATTCCCCAGTTCTTGATCCAGAACCATAACGACGGATCGTTCGAGTTTACCCAGTCGCAGTGAAATTTCAAAAAGCTTCCTTCGCTTGCCTGCCGGAAAGTCCAGATAATAAGCTGCGGCAGCGCCATAGCTATAGTTATCGCGCCGAATATTACCCAGTTTATCACATATTGCTTCTTGTCTTTCGCGCTTTTTTCATCAATGAGATACAGGAAGAACAGCACCGCGCATATAATGCCGAACGCCATAAAAGTGTGAGTGTGAATCATCGGCATACAGCCCGCAAAAACACCTATCAGGATAAACGCCCGGCGCTTCTTTGAGCTTATCGCGTCCGAGAGCATCCACAAAGCGGGCATAAACATGCACCAGCCCGCCATGGTCGTACGCTGCGGAATTATCATGTCGCAGATAGTGTTTGCCCAGCGTATATTCATGTCGTTGTAATTAGTCGGAGTGCGGTAGTAGTCGGTAAACAGGTTCGTGAAAACCGTCGGATCGGCTTTCGCTCCCTCGAAGAAATATGCGAAACCGAAGCCGCCGTTTAAGAAAAACATCAGCGTCGCAAGTACCGAAACGCTTTTTCTGCCGGTGAGCTTGTATGACATGTAATAGAATCCCATTACAAGAAGCAGCGCAAACACAAAGCTCGGCAAAAGTATCGCGTAGCGCAGCGGCAGTCCGAACAGGTACAGCGATGATGAAAGCATGTCTATAAAGAACGGATAACCGAGCTTTACTCCCGCAAGAATACAATAGTCCGGCGGGAATGTACTCTGCTCCGCAAGACTTGTGATTATGCCGGAGTGCATCGCAAGGTCTCCGTAGGTACTCTGTCCCGACGCGACGCCGCCTTCCACCGGCGCGTATATATGGTTTGCCATCAGCAGACAAATCAGCACCGTCAGCGGCAGCACGAGCGCGCAGAACATTTTGACATTCATGCAGTCCTCGCCGCCTTTGCGCGTCAAATCCTTAAAAAAGCTTTCCTTTCTGCGGTACTTTATCAAAAAGTACGGCAGCGGTGCAAGCAGGACGAACACAATGTGGCCTATATACGTAAAGCCGAATACAAATGACAGTATTGCAATTCCCGTCATCGGCAGCATATTTCCGAAAATACCGCCCATCCATGAGCGGAAAAATATTCCCTTGTCACGAAAAACCATATCGGCGTACAAAAAGCCGACCGCCAAAAAATACAGATACAATATTACTCCGAGCATTTTAATTTCCTCCGTTATTTAAGCTTTACAAGCACCTCATCGAGTGAGCGTTTCGGCACGTTTATGGTGCCGTCCTCACTTTCGTAGTACTTGAAGTCGGTCATTTCGACCATGCGGCTTTTCTGGTTCGGATAGCCCAGAGCGAGCAGGTACACGACACACAGATTTTCGGGCAGGTTTAAGCGCTCGTGTATTTTATCGCGTTGTATCGCGCCGAGCCAGCATGTGGCAATGCCTTTTTCCTGCGCCGCGAGCATCATATTCGTCACAGCCGCGCCCGCCTCGACCTCGTAGCCGTTCGTGTCGGGCTTTATTGTCTTGTCGCCGAGTACCGCGATGTATGCCGTCGGGCGCTCGTCCTCCTTCGGCGCGCCGTTTTCGAGCGCGCCCGCCCATTTCGTGAACGGGAACAGCGCGCCGAGTGTTTCCTTGTCGTCTGCTATCGCGAATTTAAGCGGCTGCATGTTCGCGGGGTACGCCGCCACGCGCGCGCAGTCCACAAGCTCCGTGAGTGTTTCGCGCGGGATTTTCTCCTGCGTGAATTTGCGTATCGTGCGTCTTGCGAAAATCGCTTCCTTTACCGTCATGCGTATCATTCCTTTCAAAAATATAAATCTTATGCTATTTTACCACATCTTGCCTGTTTTTTCAATTATACTTTACATATCGGAGAAAATTTTGTATAATATAGGGAGTGGATTTGGGTGTTATACGGGCGACCGCAAGGGTCGCCCCTACGGTGGCGGGCAGTGCGTGAGGCTCCCCTTTACGTAAGGCCCCCTTGTCAAAGGGGGCTGTCAGCAAAGCTGACTGGGGGATTCCTTCTAAAATTTTTACAATGAATCCCTCCACCGCCTACGGCGGTCCCCGGCAGAAAGTCAAGCAAGTGCAACATAAATTTCTTTAGGGGATTTCCAGCCGAGGCACTTACGAGGTCGGTCATTG
>CANQKM010000018.1 GCA_947624485.1 uncultured Clostridia bacterium | reverse complement strand
GCGATGATGCCCATGGAAATGCGCAGCGTTTCGGACATCGTGCAGCGCGGCGGCACAAAACTCCGCACGGCGCGCTCGTTGAAAAAAATCCGGGGGTAAAAATTTAGATATTTTCTCATGGTTTTTCTCAGGGTATGGACCGGCATAACTCATTCTTCTGTTGCTTAGTAACTCCTTTCATTGTCAGTAGTGATGCGGTTGTTTTCTTCCATATATGGTATCTCCTAAAAACTCGGTCCATACTCTCAGAAAAACCATGAGAAGTGCCCAGAAAGGATGTGATATTCTGGCAAAGCAAATACAAAACAGCTCTGATGCTGAACAAAAGTCACGCAAAGGTTATCATCCTAGGACTCCAAAGGCGCAAGAACAGCGAATGATTAACCTTGCAATGGCCCAAGCTGAGAAAATGTTGGAGGAAGGACATGCTCCTGCTCAGATCGTGATGCATTTTCTTAGGCTTGCGACCGAAGAATCTCAACTTTCCAATCGAAAGTTAAAGTCTGACATTAAATTCACAGAAGCCAAATCTGATATGATCAGCATGCAGCAACGATCTGACGAACTTTACGAGAAAGCTCTCATCGCTTTCAAAGATTATGGCGGAGCTAGCTCCTCGGATGACGAAATAGAGGACGACGATTAGGTCTTATTCCGAAATGATACTGCTCCCGACATACGAAGAACGCTTTGAATATTTAAAACTAGGTTCTACAATTGCTGATCTGACCTTCGGAGGTCGCAGGCAATTAAACCAGGCTCTATATCGATGCCGGGAGTGGAAGAATGTTCGCCGTGATGTCATCATTCGAGACAATGGCTGTGATCTTGCTGACCCTGATCGACCAATCTACGAAAAACTAGTCATACATCACATCAATCCAATCACAATTGAAGATATTTTAAGACGAAATCCTAAGGTCCTAGACTTGGACAATCTAGTTTGCACATCTTTTCTTACCCACAATGCTATACACTATGGTTCTTCTGACACAATTCTAACTGTACCCAAAGAGAGAACAAAGAACGATACCTGCCCGTGGAAGAATTAACCGAAGGGAGGATGATATTTTGGGAGAAGAACTACACAGTATCCTTCAATCCACGAAAAAGAAATGCGGCATGGACCCAGAAGTAATGGACGAGTTCGATGCTGACCTGATTGACGCAATCAATTCTGCTTTGAACGTACTGACACAGGTTGGAGTCGGTCCAGTAGAAGGCTTCGTCATCCATGGCACAGAAGAAACATGGGAAGACTTCCTCGGTGATTCCAAAAAGCTTTACATGGCAAAGACTTATGTGTTCGATCGCTGTCGTCTAATTTTTGACGCAGAGAACTTGAGCTCTTATGTCATCAGTATGATCAAAGAACGTATTGCTGAGTTCGAATGGAGATTGAACGTGAACGTCGAGAATCCGGAGGTGTAAGATGTTATCGAATACCGCCGTACCAAAGTATTATGGACGTTTCAGAGACGCTGTCATACGAGGCGACTTTCCAGTTTGTGAAACAATCTCTTTAGAGATGGCCCGAATTGATCAGTTGATCAAAGACCCATCTATCTACTATGACCCTGTACCAGTGGAAGGCTGGATACGCTTTTGCGAAGCAGAACTAACCTTGACCGATGGAAGCCCTCTCCATCTGCTCGACACCTTCAAAATTTGGGCAGAGCAGGTTTACGGTTGGTACTACTTCATCCAAAAGAGTGTCTACCAGACAAATCCAGATGGACACGGCGGTCATTATGTACGAAAGAGGGTTAAGAAGCGGCTTACAACAAAGCAATATCTGATTGTATCAAGAGGTAACGCAAAGACGTTATACGATGAATGCCATCAGGCATACGGTCTTGTGATGGATAAAGAAACGACCCATCAAGTGACCTGTGCACCAACGATGAAACAGGCAGAAGAAGTAATCCTGCCATTAAAAACAGCGGTTGTTAAATCCAGGGGTCCACTCTTTCAGTTCCTAACCGATGGAAGTATCCGAAGCACCAAAGGGTCCCGCATGAATCGAGCTAAATTGTGTGTCACCAAAAAGGGCGTTGAGAACTTTCTTACCAGTTCCTTACTTGAAGTAAGACCAATGAGCATTCCAAAACTTCAGGGTCTTCAGAACAAGTATTCGACGGTCGACGAGTGGCTGTCAACCGACATTCGAGAGGATGTTATTGGCGCTTTGGAACAGGGTGCCACAAAATTGGATGACTATCTGATTATTGCATCCAGTTCAGAAGGAACCGTTCGAAACGGAGCTGGTGATACGATTAAGATGGAACTTATGAGTATTCTAAAAGGCGATTATCGAGCTCCGAACGTCTCCATCTGGTGGTACAAACTCGACGACATTCAAGAAGTTGCAAACCCAGAGATGTGGATCAAAGCGAATCCGAACATTGATCGAACAGTTACGTACGAAACACTTCAAGCAGAGGTGGAACGAGCGGAGAATGCACCTGCGACAAGGAATGATACCTTAGCAAAACGTTTCGGGATTCCAATGGAAGGATATACGTACTTCTTTACTTACGAGGAAACAATCCCGCAGAAAAAGAAGCGAAGCTATTGGAAGATGCGCTGTGCAGTTGGTGCAGACTTATCACAAGGCGACGACTTCTGTGCGTTTACCTTTCTGTTTCCTTTAAACAATGGGTGTTTTGGTGTCAAAGTTCGTTCTTACATTACGGAGCGTACGCTGTTTCGTCTTCCAGGTGCAATGCGGCAAAAATACAATCATTTCATCAAAGAAGGAACCTTGATTGTCCTTCCTGGAACAGTTATCGATTTGGATCAGGTTTACGATGACCTTGATCAATTCATTTTGGACTGTTCTTACGACGTATGTGCGTTTGGATATGACCCATACAATGCAAAAGAGTTTGTACAACGATGGGAAACTGAGAATGGCGCTTATGGCGTAGAGAAAGTAATCCAAGGATTCAAAACCGAGTCTGTTCCACTTGGCGAAATCAAGGACCTTGCAGAGGATCGGAAATTCCTGTTCGACGAAGAATTAATGAGTTTTACCATGGGTAATTGCATTGTTCTGGAGGATACAAATGGCAATCGAAAGTTATACAAGAAACGACGCGAAGAAAAGATCGATAACGTTTCTGCATTGATGGACGCTTACATCGTTTACAAACGTTATCGAGACGCGTTTGAATAAGGAGGTGAGCAAGGAAAATGGAGGGTGACGAGTATGGATATTTAGCGCATTACGGAACTCACGGACAAAAATGGTATCGGAGGCGATATCAGAATAAAGATGGTAGTCTAACTCCAGAAGGTAGAGAACGATATGGTAAAGGGAAAGAAAAAGATCATGCGAGAGCTGCGGCAGATGATCGTCAGCGAGCAAACGAAGCAAATGCAGTAAGACAGGCTGCGCAGGCCGCTGCAAATATTCAGAATCGAAAAGAAGCAAAAGCAAGAGCAGAAGATATGCGTTCCATCGACTTATCTGAGATGTCAGATACTGAACTTCGGAATCTTTTGAATCGTGCCAATATGGAAAAGCAGTACAAACAGATTACAACCGAAGATATTGACTACGGGCATCGTCGTGCAACAGAGATTCTTGCTACCGTCGGTGATGTAGCAGCTGTCGGTGCAAGTGTTGCTGCAATTCTTGCTGCAATTCATGAGATTCGGAAGTAATAAGGGAGGTGGGGACTATTTATGCAGTAGTTTCATCTCAAACTAATTACTTATGCCATTTTGGAACACTCGGTCAAAAGTGGGGTATCCGACGTTATCAGAATAAAGATGGCAGCTTAACTGCTTTGGGCCGACAACGATATTTGAAGAATAAAGGACTAGCAGAGTCTGACCTTACAGAGCGACGAGAAGAAGAAATAGAATCTACTAAACAGGAATTAGAGAAATTGGGAGTAAAACATATCGATAAATATACCGATACGATTCCTGCTGGCATGTCTATGCAAAGACTTTCGACGAACGATGAAGAAACAACTGATCGTAGAAAATATGTCTCTTTTCTTTCTGAAGATAAAGGAATCTATAAGGATATGGCTGACGAAGACGACTACATTCTTACTTATCAGACGAAGAAAGAATTGAAAGTCGCTACAGCCGAGAAAGTAAAAGAAGAAATTGACAAAGCAATCGGTCATCGAAAAGTAAAAGAATACGATGATATCTTAACCACTGATTACGGAAAGAGTCTAGCCGATAAGTTTGTAAAAAAGTACGGAGATATGCGATTAGAAGATTTTCTTATGGATCGATTAACGGCTGATGCTATGGACCCTTCTGTAAGATATATAGGAAAGATCGGGCAGAAAATTAATCCAAGAGATAAATGGCTAAGAAAATATCTCGATGCTGGACAAAAGATTGTGAGAGATGCAGCAGACATGGTTATCATGGACGAAGACTGGAAAAGTAAAGTATTCTATAAGTCGTTAAAAGATCAAGGATACGATGCCTTTGTCGACTATAATGATTATATGCCAGGTTTCTTGCAATATCCAATGGTTGTAATCAATCCATCTGATTCAGTGATTAAGACCAACAGCGAACAATACAAGAAAGAAAACAAACTTGGAATGTCTTGGGGAGAGAGAAAAAAGAAGACTTAACTTTCAAAATGGAGGTGCACACCAATGCCGAGTATTGGTAGTCGCTTAAAGCGAACATGGAATGCTTTTATTGGTAGGGACCCTACACCACGATATGAGGATTATTCCTTTGGGTCAAACTACAGACCTGACCGGTATCGAGCTATGAACAATAGCGCGAAGTCCATTATTTCAACAATCCACAATCGAATAGCGTTAGACTGTGCTCAAATCGACATTCGGCACGTTCGTCTGACGGAGAAATATGGAACTTACAAAGAGCTGATTGATTCCAGCATCAATGAACGCTTTTATCTTTATGCGAACATCGATCAGACTGGCCGTGCGTTTGTTCAGGACCTCGTTATGAGTATGTTCGACGAAGGTTGTGTCGCTGGTGTAATTGTAGACTCAGACATCAATCCGTTAAGCAGTGAAACATACAAAATCGAATCTATCCGGGTAGGCAAAATTCTGGAATGGTATCCGATTAGTGTGAAAGTAGAAGTTTACAATGACCTTACCGGTAAAAAAGAAGAGATTGTTGCACCGAAGGCAACGACTCTGATTATCGAGAATCCGTTCTATGCAATCATGAATGAACCGAACGCGATTCTTCGAAGATTAATGCGTGTTCTTTCTCAACTGGATCGTACAAATGATACCAATAGTTCAGGAAAGATCGACCTTTTGATTCAGCTTCCTTATACGATTAAATCTCAGCTAAAGCGAGATGAAGCAAATGAGCGAAGAAACGAGATCGAAAAGCAGTTGATTGGTTCTGCACACGGGATTGCTTATATCGATAGCACAGAACGTGTGATTCAGCTCAATCGAGCTGTGGAAAACAATCTTTGGGAGCAGTCAAAAGAGCTGGAAGCACAGCTTTACAATGAGCTTGGTCTTACCGCTTCAATCTTTGATGGGACTGCCGATGAAGCAACCATGTTGAACTATTACAATCGTACGATTGAGCCGATTCTATCTGCGATCACCATTGAGATGGAACGCAAATGGTTATCAAAGACTGCGCGTTCACAAGGACAGGCCATTCGGTTCTTTAGAGACCCATTCAAACTGGTACCTGTATCAACACTTGCCGAGCTGGCGGATAAGATGACCAGAAATGAAATCATGACTTCGAACGAGTTTCGAGCGATTCTTATGCTCAAGCCGTCGAATGATAAGAAATCCGACCAATTGGTCAATAGCAATCTGAATCATCCGGATCAACAGGTGCAGCCAACTGCAAATGAAGACCCAAATCAGCAACAAAACCAAGTGTCACCAGCACAAGAAACTACCCAACAAAAAGAGGAGAAAGAAGATACGTAAACTTTCAAAATGGACGACTTCGAACAAAACAGACGTGAATTCGGATTACAGGATGGGAGGTTACAAATCTACTTTACCTTGAAAGGAGGATTTTATGGTTGTAAAACCTGGCTATGATTTCAGTGGTTGGGCTTCCATGAATGATCTTTTATGCGGGGACGGAAGAATTATCCGTTCAGGAGCTTTTGCTGTCAATGACGGTGAAGAAGTCCCGATCTTCTGGAATCACGACCACAACTCAATGGATCAGGTATTAGGGCATGCTCTTCTGGAGAACCGAGAAGAAGGCGTGTATGCCTATGGTTACCTGAATGATACACCCAACGGACAGCTTGCAAAGCAGATTGTCAAGCATGGAGACATTACCCATATGAGTATTTGGGCAAACAATCTTCAGCAGTCCGGATCGAATGTCTTAAAAGGAGTCATTCGTGAGGTGAGTTTGGTTGCAGCAGGTGCGAATCCAGGTGCTTTCATTGAGTCCGTTGCATCGCACGGGTATCCGATGGAAGACTATGATCCGGAGGGCATCTTCTATACAAATGAGCCAATCAAATTTGAGGAAGCTCCAATTCTTTCTCATGCAGAACCGGAGACCCCGCCTGCAAAGGAGGAGCCGAAGCCAGAAGAAAAGAAAGAGGACTCTGAACCAAAGAAGGGTAAGACGATCAAAGAGATTATCGACTCCATGACTGAGGAACAGAGAAATGTCCTTTATGCACTTCTTGCTGAGCAGGCCCAGAAAAACAAGTCTGGAAAGACTGAATCAGACGATAACACAAAGAAGGGAGACGATGACACAGTGAAACACAACATCTTCAGCGATGGCCAGGAAGATCAGACGAAAGTCCTGAGCCATTCCGACATGGAAAAGATTTTCGCCGATGCAAAGAGAATCGGCTCTTTAAGGGAAGCAGTACAGCAGAATATTGGTGACGGCGAGCTGGTGCATGCGCTGGACCTGGAAGGAATGGATAAGGCAACTGGTCAGCAGAAGTACGGCTTTAATGACCCGGATATGCTGTTCCCGGAGTTCAAGGCTACCTCTGTAACACCGGAGTGGCTCTCCAGGAATATGGACTGGGTAGCTGGCGTTATGAGCTCGGTGCACAGGACTCCGTTCTCTCGGATTAAGTCCCATTATGCAAACATTACAGAGGACGATGCGAGGGCGAGAGGTTACATCAAGGGTAAGCAGAAGAAGGAAGAAGTCTTCACGCTGCTTAAGAGAACCACGACTCCGCAGACGATCTACAAGCTTCAGAAGCTGGATCGTGACGATATTATCGACATCACGGACTTTGACATCGTCGCTTGGATTCGTGCCGAGATGCGTGTCATGCTGAACGAGGAAATCGCTCGTGCAATCCTGATTGGCGATGGCCGTAATCCGGTCTCCGAAGATCACATTAGTGAGGACCATATCCGTCCGGTTGTAACGGATGTGCCGCTGTACAATACGACGATCCTGGTAGAGGTTGCAGCAGATGCGACACCGGATCAGATTGCGAAGGCGACGATTGATGCTGTTATTCGTTCTCGTAAGGAATACAAGGGTTCCGGCAATCCGGTATTCTATACGACCGAGGATACGACTACTGAGATGCTGATGCTGGAGGACAAGATCGGCCACAAGCTGTATAAGTCTGATGCAGAACTTGCGACGACGCTGCGTGTCTCCAGGATTCAGACAGTGGAGCCGATGGAAGGCCATAAGGTGAAGTACAAAGAGGTTGAATATCCGCTGATTGGTACGATTGTCAACCTCAGGGACTACACAGTTGGCGCAGATAAGGGCGGCGCGGTCAGTATGTTCGATGACTTCGACATTGACTACAACCAGTACAAGTACCTGATTGAGACCAGGTGTTCTGGTGCTTTGACGAAGCCGTTCTCCGCGATTACACTTCTCCTAAAAAAAACGGAGTGAGCCTTAATGTCGGCGTAGATACCAGCAGTGAACCGGCATATGGCAAGCCCATTTCTGATCTGATGGAGAACGTAACGCTTAAGAACTATACGTTCTTTGGTAAGTTAAAGCATGTCGAGCAGTACACGCAGTTCTCGAATAAACCGGAAGAGCAGGAAGGAAATTACCTGGTTGTTAGCGTCGTACCGGAAGAGGAAGCGGAAACGAAGTTCGAACTTCTTGGTGGAACTGCCGGTGAGAAGACCCTTGAACCTGACGATCACCAGATCGTATGCCGGATTAGAAATACCTCTCAGAAGCTGAAGATTACCTCTGAGAAGGAAGGCCGTAAGACAACCAGCATTTACAGCATGAGCGGCCTGAAGCTGGAGCCGAAGAAAAACTGAGTGCTTCAACTTTCATAATGGAGGTGAGGAAGTGAAATTTGCCGGTGAAGTAGGGTTTTGGATTGAAGATGAAGAAACCAGTCCGGGTATATACCAATCGCATATGGTAACGAAGCACTATTACGGGAACGTAAAGAACTATTACCAGCGTTGGCAGGAGGCGGACCAGGAGAATGCGACGATGAAGGTGTCCAACCAGATTTCGATCCTCTCCGATCTGTTTGCCCAGCAGCATTTCGCCTCCATTAAATACGTCATCTGGAACGGACAGAAGCTAAAAGTAACTGCCGTCCAGATGAATTACCCACGTTTGAACTTGACGATAGGAGGTGTCTACAATGGAGAAGACTCGCCTACAACTCCATGAGCGGTTAATTTCGGTCCTTCGCAAAAGCGGAGTTAAAGACCCGGATAAACATTGTTACTTTGAACCTCCTAGTCAAATGAAATACCCCTGTATCCGATACGAAGCGGAAATGCAGTCTGTTGATTACGCAGACAATACCAGGTATCGAGTTGCACCAATGTGGCGGATCACAATTATTGATCAAAACCCGGACAGTCTAATACCAAACAACCTCTTAGAGGAGTTTCCAATGTATTGCACAAAAGATAGGGAGTATTCCAGCGACTATCTTCGTCATTTCATTTACACATTATATTATTAGAAAGGAGAAATAGATTATGGCAAGTGAATTTGGACCTATTACATGGGACGGACTTGGCGAGCGTCTCTATGAGACTGGTGTGGACCATGTGGTGCTGTATCCGTACAAAGACGGAAAGTACGAAGGCGGTGTGGCCTGGAACGGTGTCACCGGTATTACAGAAAACAAGAGTGGTGCAGAGCAGACGGCTCTTTATGCCGATAACCTGAAGTACCTCAACATGACTTCCCTGGAGGAGTATGGCGTTACAATCGAGTGCTATACGTATCCGGAGCTCTTTGAGCAGTACAATGGTACGGCGGTGCTGGTAAAGGGTGTGACCGCAGGCCAGCAGGCAAGAGGAACATTTGGACTTTCCTTTAGGACTCTGATCGGAAACGATGAGAAGGGTGACAGCTACGGCTATAAGCTTCATCTGGTGTATGGCTGCACGGCTTCTCCGTCTGAGGAATCGAATGCTACGATCAACGAGAGCCCGGAGGCGAAGACCTTAAGCTACGAGGTTTCAACAGTCCCGGTTGCAATCACAGGAAAGGGCAATCTGAGGTCAACGTCCTGTATCACGATTGATTCAACGAAGTGCGATGCAGATAAGCTTGCAGAGTTCCTTAAAACCCTGTACGGCGATGGCTCTGAGACGAAACCGACCCTTCCGCTTCCGGCAGAAGTTATCACGGCTCTGACACCATCAGAAGCAGTCTGATCCAATTTTCATAATGAGCTAAAAATCCGCAGAGGGGCTGTCAAATTCTGATGGCCCCTTTTACACTATTGATGGAAAGGAGACATAATATGTATTTAAAGAAGATTAAGTATATCGATTTCAATGGAAATGAAAGAGAAGAAGAATTCCTCTTTAACCTGACAGAGACAGAAGTCCTGGAATGGATGGCGTCTACCGGCGAGGACTACTCAATTCGGGATGCACTTGAAGTAATGCGAAAGAAAGGCAAGGCCGCTGAAATTATGGAGGCGGCAAAAGATTTGATTATCCGCTCATATGGCGAAAAGTCCCTGGATGGCAGGCTGTTTATTAAGAACGATCAGACCAGGCAGAACCTGCTGGCATCGAATGCTTATTCTGTCTTGTTTATGGAGCTTTGTACAGATGCCAAAGCAGCAGCGGATTTCATCAATGGAATCTTCCCGGCGGATTTGACGAATCGTGTGAATAAGATAAAAGCAGAAAACCCCGGTAAAACGGTTGCTGAAATTGCAGATTCCATGCAGGCAGCCAGCCGCTAACATATCGAAAAGGAGATTAAGCAATGCTTGAGATTACAATCCCAAAACGGGAAGTCTTCGATACAGAAACACAAATGTTTTACCATACAGACCGAGATACGACCATACAGTTAGAGCATTCTTTAATCTCCTTACAAAAATGGGAAGCCAAATGGCATGTCCCGTTTCTTTCTACCGCAGATAAGACGACTGCTCAGACAATCGACTATGTTCGCTGTATGTGCCTGACACAAAACGTAAAGCCCGATGTCTTTTACTGTATTCCTCCTTGCAGTATGGATGAAATTTCAGCTTACATCAACAATCCGATGACTGCCACAACAATTCGAGAACCGAAAAGTGCACCAGGTGCAATCAATAAGCGAACCGTCATCACGGCAGAGATTATCTACTATTGGATGATCGAAGCAGGTATTCCGACTGAGTATCGAAAATGGCATCTCAATCAGTTGATGACTTTAATCCGAGTGATCAACATCAAACGTACCCCGCCAAAGAAAAAGAAGGGCCGTGAAGTATTGAATGAGCATCGTCTTATCAATGAAGCAAATAAAATGAAGTACCATACCGTAGGGTAAGGAGGTAGAATAATGACTTTTGAGGAATGTATCGACTATGTTAACAAGCACTTGGAAGTGCGTTATGCAACGGCAAACCCGTGTTATCAGATGAATCGTATGATTGAGCCTGTCGGATGTGTAAACCACAGCTTTGGAGTAGCGCAGCCAGATGTTGAGGTGCTCTATAGGAACATGAACCAGTCCGGAGCCAATTGGGCGGTCAATGCAATGCTTGGCAACTTTCATAATGGCGAAGGAAAAATTCTTATGACGATGAAATTAAATACCCGGCCATGGGGATGCGGCTCCGGAAGGAAAGGGAGCTGGAACAATGACCATGTACAGTGGGAAGTTTGCGAGCCTGCCGGTCATACGTACAACGGCGGAACCATGATTGGGTATGATGTAAAGAAGAATCAGGCCTACTTTGATCGGATGTGGAAGATGCTGGTCGCCTGGAACGTGTATGTGGCGAATGCTTATGGCTATGGGGCGGATGCGATCCATGATCATGCGGAATCTTATCAGGCTGGATACGGAACGAACCATGCAGATATTTCTCATTGGTTTGCAAAGCATGGAAAATCAATGGATGATCTTCGAAAAGAAGTGGCAGTGATCCTTAAAAATAAGAAACAGTCCGGAAAGAAGAAAGAGGAGACAGAAACCAAGAAGCAAAAGAAGATTACGGTAAAAGACCTGCTTCCTCTTACTGATGAAGAAGTGATCAAGCTGGTTGGTCCAGTTTGCCGAAAAGAGCATAAGAAGTCCGGTGTCTTTGCATCAGTTATTATGGCACAGTTTATTCTGGAATCCGGTTATGGAAAGACGACCGAGCTGGTGAAAAAGTCGAATAACTGCTTCGGAATGAAGAAGGTCCTATCCAATAACACCTGGGCAAATTCCACTTGGAAGGGAGACATTGTAAAGGTTCCGACAAAGGAATACGAGAACGGCAAGTGGATTACGATCTACGCAGATTTCAGAGCATACGACAGCATCAACGATTCAATTGCCGATCATACCGCGTATTTGCTTGGTGCAATGAACGGCTCGGAACTTCGTTACAAAGGATTAAAAGAGGCAAAGACTCCAGAAGCAGCAATTCGGATTATTAAGTCTGGAGGTTATGCAACAGACCCGAATTACGTTGGGAAACTTGTCGATATCATCAAGCGATGGAATCTGACAAAGTATGATTATGTCGACGAAGAGAACGCATCACAGCCAGAAAAAACGCCGGGCGATACAACGAACTTCCCAAAGACGCCGTTCATGCTTCTAACCTACAACTATGGGATTGCCATTTACAAGAAAACAAACAACCAGTCAAAAGTGAAAGGAACCACTGGAAAGGGCCTCTTTACCATCGTGGATGTCGTGAATGGCTACGGTCTCTTAAAGGCATATAAGGAAAAGAGAAACGGCTGGGTGTTCCTTGGTGATTCCGCAAATTGCAAGGTTCAGGAGTATAAGGAAATGGTGAAAGTAAACATTCCGAACCTGAATATTCGCAAAGGACCTGGCACGAATTACGAAGTAACTGGAGAGACTGGCATTGGCATCTTTACCATTGTTGAAGTTGCTGATGGGGAAGGATCAGATTCCGGTTGGGGCTTGTTAAAGGCTTATCAATCAGATCGAAACGGCTGGATTTCGCTGGACTACACAACACCAGCTTAAAACAAGGAGGTCAACTTTCATAATGATCGAGTTGAAGCACAAAGGGGACTTTTCAAAGACAGAAAAATTCTTAAAATCTGTACCCATGGCAAAAAGAAATTACATGAGTGTCTTAAACCATTACGGACAAGTCGGAGTACAGGCCCTTAGTGCTGCAACTCCGGTCAGGACCGGTAAGACAGCCTCTTCTTGGTCCTATCAGATTGAAGAATCCACGAATCAAGTAAGGATAATTTGGACCAATACCAATGTCCAACGAGGAATTAACATTGCGATTATCCTCCAGTATGGTCACGCAACTAAAAACGGAGGATTTGTAGAGGGGATTGATTATATTAATCCGGCCTTAAAATCAGTATTTACCGATATGGCAAACAAAGCATGGGAGGTGGTGGTTAGCAAATGAGTGCAACAATTGATGAACGTATTGTTCAGATGTCATTTAACAACAAAGACTTTGAAAAGAACGCAGCCACGAGTTTAAATACCATTGCCAAGTTAAAACAGGCTTTGGATTTTAGTGGCGCGGAGAAAGGGTTAGACAATGTCAACTCATCGGTCAAAGCTATTAACTTTAATTCGATGGGGAACGGCATTGAAACAGTACGAGTAAAGTTTAAAGCCTGGGAAGTAGCAGCGATTGCAGCAATTAACAATGTGGTTAATCGTGCTACCAATGCCGGACTGAACTTTGCAAAGTCCTTTACTTTAGACCCGATCATGTCTGGCTTTAGCGAGTATGAAAACAAGATGGGGTCTATTCAGACAATTCTTGCAAATACATCTCAGCAAACAGCAGAAGTAAGTTCTTCTGCAATTGCAGAAGTAAATGCCGCAGCCGAAGCAGCTGCACAGGAAAGTGAACAGTTAAATCAACAGGCGATTCAGAACTTACAAAAGCGGCATAGTGCGGAAACAAAGGCCTTAGCAAAATCTGCTCAGGAACAGACGAAAGCCTTAACCAAACGCTTGCAGGCAGAGCAAAAAGCCTTCGAAGAAAGTGCTCAGGCAGAAGCTGAAGCACTGGAAAAATCTGAAGAAAAGCGTTTGGAGAAGTTTGAAAAGCAAGCATCAAAAGAAGTAAAGGCAGTCGAAAAGAAGTACAATCAGGAATACAAGGCGCTGCAAAAAGAACAGCAAAAAGAACTGGCTGCACTGGATGCAAAACATGAAGCGGAAATGAAAGCCTTTGAAAAGGCGGCTGATGAACAGCTCGATGCGTTAGAAGATGCTTACGATGATCAGTTAAAAGCACTGGAAGCAAACACAAAAGCAGAATTAAAGGCTTTAGAGGATGCCTACGACGATGAGTATAAGGCGTTAAAGAAAGCACAGGAAAGGGAATTAAAGACCTTAAAGGATCAGCACAACGCGAAGCTCGACATGTACCACGAGGAATACATGGAACAGCTTAGAGTTGCAGACGAAGATCGTTATAATCAGATCAAAGCAATCGACGATCAGATTGATTCCATTGAAGGTCTTACAAAAGCAGAGGAAGAGGAAGCAAAAGCCGCAGCCCAGCGTCAAAAGTTGCAGGAATTGGAGCAGGCGGTTATCTCAGCACAAGATATTTTAGAGCGAGCCAGAGCAGAAAAAGAACTTGCTGAGTATAAGGATGAATTAGCAAGAGAACAGATCTTAAAGGAGCGTCAGAATCAGATTGATCAGCTTGAGAGTCAGAAAGCAGCAATTAATTCTGCGTATGAGCTGAAGAAACAACAGATCGAGGAAGAATACGAGGCTCGTAAAGCTGCGGAAGACGATTTATATTCTACGCAAACTGAGACAATGAAGGAAGCACAGGAAGAACAACGAAGTGCTGCACAAGAGTTGTACGAAGAGCGAAAAGAACTGATCAAAGAGCAATCAGATTTGCAAAAAGAAGCAATCAAAGACGAATACGATACCCAGAAAGCCGCTTTACAGGAGCAGTTGGAAGCAGAGAAAGAAAAACTGCAACAGCAACAGGACTTAGAAGACGCGGCTCTGGAAAAGAAATACAAGAAAGAGCAAAAAGCCATTGACAAACGAGCAAAACAGGAACAAAAAGCAGTCGAAAAACGCCAGCAAAAAGAACAAGAGGCGTTACAGAATCAGATACAAAAAGAACAAGAGGCTTTAGCTGATAAGCAAGAAGACGAGCGACAAGCCTTAAGTGATCGACAGGAAAATGAAAGGCAAGCTCTAGCTGATCGGCAGGAAGCAGCAAGTGAAGCGTTGCAAGAACGTCAGCAAGCAGAACTTGATGCTATGGATATTCGTCATCAGCAGGAGCTTTTAAATATAGAAGCAGAAAAGAAAGCAAGATTAAGTGACCTTCGTACAGAAGCAAACAACGTAAAAGCTCCGTCGTTGGACGATGTTACAAAAGCACTTGACGAACTAAATGAATATTCTGATAAAACCATTTATAATTTCGAAGACATGACAAGGAATATTGGTACGTTTACTGCGGCTGGTGTTGATCTGGACACTTCCGTTTCTGCAATTAAGGGTATTGCAAACCTTGCAGCCGTATCAGGTTCCAGTTCACAGCAAGCGTCTACTGCTATGTATCAGTTGTCGCAAGCAATCGCAACAGGAACAGTAAAACTACAGGATTGGAACTCGGTTACAAATGCCGGAATGGGCGGTAAAGTATTTCAGAACTCTTTGCTTGAAACAGCTCGTGTTCATGGTATTGCTGTTGATGATATGATCGCAGAAGAAGGATCATTTCGCGATTCGTTACAAGAAGGTTGGTTATCATCGGAGATTCTTCTGGAAACATTATCGAAATTTACAGGTGATCTGACAAAAGAGCAATTGAAATCAATGGGCTATACTGATGATCAGATTTCTGGTATTATTGATATGGGTAATACCGCAGTAAGAGCAGCTTCCCAGGTGAAAACATTCTCGCAGTTGATTGACACGTCAAAAGAAGCGGCAGGCTCTGGTTGGGCAGAAACTTTTGAGATTGTAATCGGTAATTTCGATGAAGCAAAAGAACTTTGGAGTGGAGTAAGTCAAGAGTTTGACGGGATTATTCAAAAATCGTCTGATGCAAGAAATGATCTTCTTCGAAACTGGAAAGATGCCGGTGGACGAGATATGCTAATCGAGGGTCTTGGGAATGCTTGGACTGCATTGAAGAAAGTTCTTGACCCAGTAAAAGAAGCATTCAGTGATATTTTCCCACCTACGACAGCTTTTCAGTTGCTTAATATTACGGAGAAGTTTAAAGATTTCACAGCAAAACTTTCTATCTCAAAAGAAACATCAGATAAATTAAAGAGTGCATTCTCTGGGTTATTTACGGTCGTTGGGTTAGTCGGAGATGCCTTTAAATTTGTATTTGATCTATTAAAACCGGCTGGTGGACTGATTCAGACTTTAGCTGGATACGTCTTAGATGCCGCAGCAAACTTTGGTGATTGGATTACCAATATAAGAGACAGCGCAAAAGAGAGTGAACTTTTTAAAGAGGTTATAGATAAGATTAAAGATGCAGCAAAGACTGCGTTCGAGAAACTAACCGAGCTTTTAAAGAACTTAAAAGACCCTCTTACTACAGCAAAGGATAAAGCAAAGGAACTCTTTGATTCATTTGTAGCAGGTTTCAAAGATACAAAAGACAAAGGGAAAGATGCGAAAGATATTTTCGTTAAAATTAAAGACAAAGTGAAAGAAATGGTTGACAAAGTCAAAGAGTTCTTTAGTTTTGACGGAGTAAAGGATTCTTTTGATGGCGTGGAAGGTGACGCTACCTCTTTCATGGATCGTATCAAAGAGCTTCTAAGCTTTGAATGGTTTGGTCCGATTGTAGATACTGTAAAAGAAAAGTTCTCGTTCCTAGGTGATGGAGTTACTGCTGTAAAAGACGGAATCGAGATATTACTTGACTGGGCAAAGCAGGCAGTTGAGATTCTGGAAGGCGGAGCGATTGCAAAGATCGGGTTTAACTTGTCTGATTTTATTAAGACAGTTACAAAAACGAAAAAAGAAAAGGGAAAAGGTATTGCTGGTATCTTTGATACAATAAAAGAATCTATCAAATCATTAACTGATTTTATCACAGATAACAAAGATGGCAAAGGTCTTACCGGAGCAATGACAGCAATCCAAGATTCCATTATTGGTACTTTCGGAGCGATCCAATCAAAGTTAAAAGCACAGCGATTGGTTCCGATTGCAACTGCTATTGCTATTCTTGCTCTTGCTTTAAAAGAAATTTCTGATATACCAATTGACCAGTTATCGAATGCTCTTGGCGGAATTGCTGGGTTATTTGCAGAATTATTTGGTGCGGTTGGCCTGTTTGAAAAATGGATGAAGGGATTTCAAGTAGAGTCAGTTAAAGGAATTGGAACTAGTCTATTAACAATTTCCGGAAGTGTTTGGATTCTTGCACAGGCGATGAAAGCCTTACAAGATATGGACCCAAAAACAATAGGAGCTACGTTCTTTGCAGTAGAAGGTCTAGTCGCTTCCTTAGCTGGTTCTGTTATTTTGATCTCCAAATACGGTGACGAGTTTAATACTAGTGCTCTTTCTCTTGTTGGCATGGCAGCTGGTGTATGGATATTGGCAGAAGCAGCTAAGAGTATGTCTAAATTAAGCCCAGATGACTTAGCAAAAGGTCTTGGAGCAGTTGTTGTCTTAACTGGAGCGATCGACACAATTGCTTTGGCAACCGAAAATGGAGGTCTCAAAGCAAGCAATGGATTTGCGATCCTAGAGATAGCGGCAGCAATGCTGATCTTTGAAAGTGCTATGAGAAAGATTGGGCAATTAAGTCTTCCAGACTTGATAAAAGGTCTTGGCGGAATGGCTAGTGTATTAATCATGGTAACGACTGCCATGAATGAAATACCGGATAATGCAACAAGTATTGCAGGTGGCATGTTAATTATGTCGGCTGCTTTAGTTGTAATGGCTGGTGCGCTTAAGACATTTTCCAGTATCGACCCAGTTTCAATGGCTGTCGGACTTGTTGGAATGGGATCATCTTTAGTAATGCTTGCCTATGGTGCAAACGAGATGAAAGACACGAAAGATGGGTCGACTGCAATGCTCATTATGGCGGCCGCTATGCTCGTATTAGCACCAGCATTAAAGATTATGAGTTCAATGGACCTTCCTGCTTTGGGCATGGCCCTTGCTACGCTTGCCGGTGTGTTTGTTGTTATGGGGACAGCAGCAAAAATATTAGAACCACTGGCCCCGACGATGCTTGAAATGTCCAAAGCCATTGCCCTTCTTGGTGTTGGTCTTCTTGCTTTTGCAACTGGTCTTACTGCCCTTGCCGCAGCAAGTGCTGCAACGATTGCAGCTGTTCTTGCTAATATTAGACAGTTAGTTATCGGTGGTATTGGAATCATTGCAGATGCCATGCCTGCAATTGCTGAACTGATGATTAACTTTGTAAAAGCAGTATGCGACGTTCTTCAAGAGTGTATTCCTGACATTGTAGAAGCGGTAATGACTTTAATTGATGAAGTATTAAAATCTTTGGCAGAACATATGCCAAGTATCGGAGAGAACTTCTACAAACTGATTCTTTCTGTATTAGATGTTATTGAAACGTATGTTCCAGACATCATTGTAAAACTAGTAGAAACTGTATCTAAAGTGTTTGCCGGTGTCATCGAAGCACTAAAAGACGTGGATACAAAGACATTGGAAGAAGCACTTGCTGGTGTTGCCCTTGTTGCAGCATTAATTTTAGCAATGTCCAAGATATCCTTAAACGTCGGTGAGGCATCAAAAGCTATTGCACAAGTAGCTGTTGTCATAGGTGAACTTGGTCTTCTGCTTGCTGCAATTGGCGCATTAAATAAGATTCCTGGAATTTCTGATTTAATGGAATCAGGCGGCGAATTTCTGTTAAATCTTGGTTCTGCGATTGGTAAGTTTATCGGCGGAATCATCGGTGGGTTTGCTGAAGGTATCTCAGATTCCTTCCCGCAGATCGGTCAGAACTTAGGCGATTTCATGGAAAATGCAAAGCCATTCATTGAAGGAGCCGGAGGAATCGATAAATCAGTTCTTACTGGTGTTGGATATTTAACGTCTGCTATCTTTAAGATTACTGCGGCAGATTTACTGCAAGGTCTGGTATCTGCTTTTACAGGTGAAAGCAGTCTGGTTTCTTTTGGAAATGATTTAGTGACTTTTGGCAGAAAATTCAAAGCGTATTCCGAAGAAATAAAAGATATTGATGCCAACACGGTTATCGGATCAGCAAGAGCAGCACAAGCTTTGTCTGATATGGCAAATACCTTGCCAAACAAAGGAGGCATTGTTGCTTGGTTTACTGGAGATAATACGTTATCTTCCTTTGCAGAAGAACTAGAAGCGTTTGGCCCTGCAATGGCTGACTACGCAGCTCAAGTATCTGGAATCAACGCAACGGAAGTAACAGCTTCAGCTTATGCGGCGCAAGCGTTAGCAGGAATGGCTAATAATCTACCAACACAAAAAACAACATTAAATAGATGGTTAACGGGAGATAATTCACTATCAACATTCGGTGAAGAACTAGAAGCCTTTGGTCCAAGTATAAAAACTTATTCGGATAGTGTAAGTGGAATTGATTCTGATGCAGTTACCGCTTCTGCTTCTGCTGCTCAATTGCTTGCCAATTTGGAATCAGCATTGCCAGAAGATAACAATGCAATCGTTGATTTCTTTACCGGATCAACAGACCTTAGCAGTTTTGGCGAAAAGTTAGCTGACTTTGGAGGATCGTTAACCGATTATTATGAGTCGATCAAAACAATAGATGCAGATAAATTAACTTCGGTTGTAGATAACATTGACGATCTTGTTGATATTGCTACCAAAACAGCAAACATCGACACTTCAGGACTTGGAAACTTCAGTTATGACCTCTTGTTAATGGCTGAAAATGGCATGGATTCCTTTATCGCAGAATTCGAAAATAGTGAAACTGATGTTACAAACGCAATTAACGCCGTCGTTGGATATGTCCAAACTGCCCTTACAAACAGAGACAAGGATATGAAAGATTACGGAAGCGATTCTGGTAAGCAAGTGGCAAGTGGAATCCAATCCGGAATTGAAAGTAAAACGGTTGAGGTTACTGATGCGATTACCAAATTCACGAACGGAATCGGATTTGCATTTACAGGCGCATTAACCGAAGATACCTACAAAACAATTGGTTCAGATACTATTGGCTATCTCATTGACGGATTAGGCTCGAAAGATCGTGAAATGAATACCCAGATTACGACCCTTATCACAAACATTAATACCGCTTTCACCAATGGTCTTCCTGAAGCAACGTTTGAAGGCTACGGCTCTGGAGCGACACAAGATATTATCGACGGAATGAACAGTAAAGAGCAGTCCTTAAAGGATAAAGCGGATACCCTTGCCGATGATATAAAAGATAAGATCAAAACCGGACTTCCGCAGAATACTTTTGAGACCTACGGCGAACGGGTTCCGACTGGTTTAAAGAGCGGAATTAAGTCAGGAGAGTTACTGCAAAGTTATCCGACCAATGTCGCAGATACGCTTGCAACCAATATTAAGAACGCCATTTCAAATACGTTAACCTATAATGCCTTCTACAGTATTGGCGAAAATATCGGAAAAGGTCTTGCCGCAGGTATTACATCAAAAGAGCAAACCGTAAAAACGGCAACCACAAACTTAGTAAGTGCTGCAACGAAAACCACCACGGATATTCTAATCGTACAGTCTCCTTCCAAACTCTTTGCTTGGTATGGTGAAATGACAGGGCAAGGCCTTGCTAATGGTATGCTAAGCAAAACGGAAGACGTAGCCGCAGCAAGTGAAGACATGACGATGGGCGCAGTCGATCCGTTAAAGGACGCTATGAACAGTATCAATGACATGTTCTCGGAAGATGCCGATTACACGCCAGTCATTACACCAATCATTGATCTTACGGAAGCAACGAATGGGGCAAGACAAGTCTCGTCAATGTTTACTGGGCTGGACCTTACATCGTCCATTGGTCTTGCAGAATCTGCGGGTGCAAGCTTTATGCGTCCAAGACGAACGTCTTCAGAGGAAGAAACCAATAAGAAACTAAATAATACGCTGGACCGTCTTATCCGGGCAACCGAAGACGATTCCAGAATTCAAAATACGAACCATTTCTACATCCAAAGCAGCAATCCACAGCAAGTAGCAAGTGAAGTTGATCATATCATGCAGCATCGAGTGGAAAGGAGGAGAGCCGCATGGGCGAGATAAAGATTAATGGCATATCGTCAAAGACCATTGGACTGGAAGTGGAAACCTATCCGAATTATGTAGCACCAAAAAGAAGTTATGAAACGGTTCATGTACCTGGAAGAAACGGAGACCTGGTTTTTGACAATGGATGTTACGAAAATGTCCGCCGTTCATATGAGGTATCAATCGGTTCTCATGTTACGGACTATACTACTTTGATGCGAGACGTAATGGATTGGCTTCACCGCTATGTGCATTTCCGATTAGAAGATTCCTATGAGCCTGATTACTATCGAATTGCCTTCCTTCCAGAAGAAGTAGAGTTTTCGAACCTGTTTCATCATGGAGGGAAGGCAACTCTGGAGTTTGAATGCAAGCCGCAACGGTTCTTAAACAACGGACAAAACAGTATCACATATACCACAAGCGGCGGAAGCATTACGAACCCAACCAGGTATGATTCGGAGCCGCTCATTCGAATCTATTGTAATGGGGATGGGAAAGTAACCATTGGCGGCTACTATACGATTAACGTAAAGGGGATTACCGATTACGTGGACATTGATTCTGAAATCCAGGACGCGTATAGTGGAGAGAAAAATATGAACGGTCAGGTAGAAGTCTATGGCGGATTTCCCATCTTAGAAGCAAATAAAAAGATGACCATTACTACTTCTGGAAATATAACAAAATTGGAGGTGACACCTAGATGGTACGTAATTTGATTACTCTATATCCGTCTAACGAAACAAGTTTTACATCAAATGGTCTTGGATCACTTGCCGATTCTGAGAGTTGCATTGTAAAAGAGGAGTACAACGGGGCATTTGAACTGGAGATGACCTATCCGATTACCGGAGCTCATTATAAGGATATTGAGACTCGTTGTATTATTTATACAAAACCAAATCCTATTGATCCACCTCAGGCGTTTCGTATCTATCAGATCACAAAGCCGATGAATGGAATGATTTCGATTTATGCCAATCATATCAGCTACGATTTGGATGGCTATCCGCTGGAACCGTTTTCTTCTGAAAATTGTGCAGGTGCCTTGCAAGGATTTGTAACACATTCCATCATCAAGCACCCGTTTACCTTTTGGACAGACAAAGAAACATTGGCTAATTTTGCAGTAAAAACACCGATGTCGATTCGTTCTGCATTAGGTGGAACAGAAGGAAGTATCCTCGATGTCTATGGCGGTGTCTATAAGTTCGATAACTTTACAGTTCGTCTGTTTCAGCATCGAGGATCGGATCGTGGAGTGACTATTCGCTATGGGAAGAACTTAACAGACCTGAATCAGGAAGAAGAAATTGCAAACTGTTACACGGAAGTTATGCCTTATTGGTACGATCAGGAAAATGATATTTTACTGAAACTTTCAGAAAATACTGTTCCAGTAGAAAACCAGGAGTTCAACTTCCGTCGGGTTCTGGTATTGGATGTGTCTTCGGATTTTGAGGAGCAACCAAGTGAAGCTCAGATGAGAGAACGGGCAAAACAGTATATTCAGGACAATCAGATTTGGGTTCCGAAGGTTAGTCTTACCGTATCCTATGCGCAGTTGTCACAGAGTGAAGAATACAAGCAGTACAATATGTACGAGCGAGTGGAGATTGATGATACGGTAAACATCGAGTTTCAAAAGCTTGGGATTACGGCTCATGCAAAGGTCATAGAGACCGATTACAATGTAAAATATGGTCGCTACGATTCCGTAACGCTTGGGAATGCACAGTCCAGTATGTCTTCTACCTTTGCTGATCAGGCAGAAGAATTCAAGCAGCGAGTAGAACAGACAAAGTCAGATTTGCAGCGTTCCGTTGACAGGGCAACCAAATGGATTACCAATGGCCGGGGTTATATGGTTGCAGTCAAAGACCCAGAAGGCAATTGGATGGAAATCTGCTCCTTAGATACACCGAATCTGGATGAAGCCATGAATGTTTGGCGATGGAACAATGCTGGCTTTGGCTTTAGTGCAAACGGGTATAACGGAGAGTATCGAACGGCAATTACGCAGGATGGTCATATCGTAGCGGACTTCATTGATACGGGAACGCTTACTGCAACGCTGGTAAAAACCGGTATCTTACAGAGCAAAGACGGAGAAACCTTCTATTTGGACCTGGATCGTGGGATACTAAGGATGAAGGCAACCGGGTTATCGATTGAAGGAAAAACCGTTGAAGAAATTGCACAGGAAAAAGCAGACGCAGCTCAGGCATACGCAGATCAGCAGATTGCCAATTACTCGAATCTTGTAACGAACCAGTTTGCTAATGTACAATCTCAATTGGATGGGCAGATCGAATCTTACTTTCGGCAGTATGAACCGAAGATGACGAACGAACCAGCCAGTGAATGGGATACGGACGAAAAGCGGCAGGCACACGAAGGGGATATTTTCTATTGGGAAAAAGAAGACGGAACCTCTTACGCCTATCGCTTCATGAAAGATTCCACGCTTGGCAGTTGGGGCTGGAACCTGATCCAGGATACGGATATTACAAAGGCCATTGCAGATGCAGCGCATGCACAAGATACGGCCGATGGTAAGCGTCGAAACTTTGTGATTACCCCCTATCCGCCTTATGACATTGGAGATCAGTGGACAGATTCGGATACTGGGGAAGTCTATACGTGCGTGACTGCAAAAGCAAAAGGCGGTATTTACAATCGTGAGGATTGGTCCAAACTTAACATTTATACAGACGATACGATTGCAAACCAGGCCCTGGATGAAGCCAGAAAAAGCAAGTATCTCGTGATGAGCCTTGATAATGACTATGAGGGTATCTTAACGGACCCAAGCGGACACTATGAAGGAACACTAAATGCGCAAACGAAGGTGCAGGTCTTCTGGGGGACAAAAGATGTCAGCGGGGATTGTGAGTATGTCATCATTCCATCGTCTGGGGTAAAAGCGAATTGGAATCTTGCAATAAGAACGGTTACGGTCACGGAACTTACCACGGATAAAGGCTACGTGGATATTACGGCTAAGTACAACGACGATACCTTTGAGGTAACGAAGCGTTTTAATGTGGCGAAAGTAAAGCGTGGACTGGATGGAGCTACTGGAAAAGATGGAGAAGACGGGGCAGATGGAACCTCCTACAAGATTAAAGTCACCTCCATGCACCTTAGTCAGACGCAATTGGATCAGATTGCTTCTCCAGAGGAAAGTCATTGGCCGGAAACCTTTACCTTGGATACTGGGGTAAGCGAAAATACAACGGCTGATTTAAAAGTGGGCGATTATGTATCACTTAGTGTTTACAACGAAGACAAAGACAGCATTGCCTATGTGCAGGGAAAAGTAGTGGGTATTTCCAGCGTTTCTGTATTGTCCTGTAATACGTATGGATATATCGATCGGGGAGACGCTGGAAAAAAGACGGTCCAATTAAAGTGTGGGAAACTGAGTTATACGCTAGCCGAGTGGGAGAGTTATGGAACCGATGGGAAAGAATCAACTTGGACAATTTCTGGGTACGATAATAGCAGCATTGCTGTCGGAGACAACGTGTATCTTGTTGGGAGTGCGAGTGATGCTCTGGATTCTACAGGTAACCCAATCAATGTGATGCTGTATATGACAGCAAAAAGCATCAGTGCCAGCAGTTTTGTGGGGATTGCAACGGCATTGGTGATGGGGTATGAAGGGAAACAGGGGGAGAAGGGAGAACAAGGAGAGCCGGGTAAGCAGGGTGCAAAAGGGGATAAAGGAGAAAAAGGAGATACCGGACCTCAGGGTGTTCAAGGACCAAAAGGAACTGATGGAAAGACCTACTATACCTGGTTGAAGTATGCCGATGATAACAAAGGAACTGGCATGTCCGATACACCTGATGGAAAGAGTTATATTGGGCTGGCTTATAATAAAGATTCAGTGACGGAAAGTAG
>CANQKM010000017.1 GCA_947624485.1 uncultured Clostridia bacterium | reverse complement strand
ATTGAATACTTCCTCGATTCCGAGGAGGTGAAGGCTTGAAGAATCTTAAAAATTTAAGATTAAATAGTGGGAGGTGAAAGCTTGAAATGGACAAAATACGACACAATCGGATTGCTGTGTTCCGCATTGATTAGCGCCGTTATTTCAGTCCTAGTTCATGTAGCACTATTGCACTGATAATAGCGACAACGACGGGGACTGCAATATATTTTATGACTGCTTTTGCAGATTCTCGGAAAAATATCTCTTTATAGTGTAATCCTTTGTTGGTAATAGCGAATCCGGTAACGTTGTTTCCGGTGAAAACATAAGAAATATATCCATCGGCTCGAAGCTGTGAAATACATTGCTTCAGCTCGATTTCAAGGATGTTTAAGTCATCGGCAATTTCCCGGTACGAATCTCCAACAAAGAAAAAGGCATAGTTTTTATACAAATTATGTTTGCAAAGATATTTCAACACACGTTTAGAGGTTTTATCCATAGCAGTAATCTCCCTTGAAAGGGAGTATATCACAGAAAGAAAGAGAGGTAAACATGGCAATCAAAGGATGCAAGACCATCGCGGAGTACGCTTTCCGCAGGTGGATGGAGCGCAACAATTTTGTTATGCAGTATTTTGAACTGAAAGTAGACGACAACGAGGGAACAATCACAGATATGAACGGAGAGACCCTCGTACTGGTTTACGACAGCGAGGCGAAAGAGGTATTTGTGAAGGAATAGGGGGCGATTTAAACGAAAGCCGCATGGAAAATTGACGGTCTGTATAAAGCCGATGCCTACAAGGTGGCGTCGGAAATTGAAAGCCTCGGAAATGAATACTCTTTGTCTGATGTAGTAGACATGGCGCGGGATGAAAATTCAGAAATGCACAGTTGTTTCGAGTGGGACGATTCCGTTGCCGGTAACAAGTACAGAGAGATTCAAGCGGGCAAGATGATTCGGCTTCTTGTTATTACACGAGAGAACGACGATAAAAAAGAGGAAAAGACGAACATCCGGTATTTCGTGAGCACTGGGAAAAAGGACAATACATACACGCCGACAAGGTTGATTGTGAGAAATCAGACAGCTTACGAGGAACTTTTGGAAAGGGCATATGCGGAACTCCGGGCGTTTAAAACAAAATATTCCAGTCTTAAGGAATTGGATGAAATTTTATCATTGATTGATTAGAAAAGAATTTGATTGTGCGTTTCGATGGCAGTATTGCCATAGTAAAGGACAAAACAGGACTGGAAAGATAACTAAAATATACCAAAAAATATTATACAAAACGACGAGACAGAACAAAACATATCAGCCATTTTGCAAGCGGCAATAGCCGCAAGACAAAATAAAAACCGAAAGAAAATAAAATGAGACTATAGTAAAACACAATACGCCATATCGCAGTTTATTGTCGTTTACAAAGTGGCTGATAGGCTACTAGATCAGAACAGAAAAGTAAATAAAATGTAAAGATAGAAGAGCTAAGTTTAGAATATAACATTACAAATTATAAAAAGCCGATTGGTAATACTTCCATCAGAGCGCACAATCAAGAAAGCCGAATACCATCGCCTGTTGAAATGTCTGCATTGTTGCAGAATAACAATATTTGATTCTATAGAATAGAAAATTATATCAAAGAAAAATATAAGGCAGGACAGAACAGTGCAGATATTTCAGCGGGCGAGTTGTACTGCATTTTCAGCGGCATTATGCAGCTGAGTAAACAAGAAAATCCTAAACCATACATCGAAAAACAAAAATACAGGAAAGCAATCTACAGAACGTTAAAGCATATGACAGTTTAATACATAATGTCGTTGAACATGCAGTACAGGTATTCAAAAATAAAACATAAAAGAAAAGGGGTATAAAAATGAAAGGAAAAGAACGAATAATCGAATTAAAGAAAATCGAACCTAAGTACACAAAAATTACTATTTGCGGTGACGGAAATCTTATTCTGAACAAGATGAATGATGTCACTGTCCGCGCTCTTACAAATATTCAAAAGAACAAGGCGAAAAGCATAGAGAAGCCGAACGTGTGGGAGGAAATCATAACGGCGATGCACTGGTATAAAGGGAAACCGACAGATTTTTCTGAGGAAGGTCTGATTACAGCTTTGCATGAAAACGCTCCGTGTATCACTGCTTTTGGATTGCTGAAATCCTTTGGTGATGCGGTAGTCAGAAACGGCATTGATACATATGCGACAAAATTCAGAGCAGGAGTAAACATCATTGCAGAGGGCGGGTTGGTTCCGATTACGTTTGCAGAGCATTTCATTGACGAAAAGCTGATGTCTCCGAAAAAGGGCGCGCCGGTGCTTGTTCATCTGAACAGATTTTCCGGATGGAAAGCGACATTTGACATAGCTTTTGTTGAGAACATTTATTCGCTTGAACAGATAGTAAATATCATCAATCTTGCGGGATTCGGAATCGGAATCGGCTCCGGTCGGTCAAGCGGTTACGGTCGGTATCATGTCGAGTCAATCCAATAAAGAGCGGAGGTGGCGCAATGCCAAAATTGCAGAGAAACGAACAGGGCGAAAAAAGTGCGGTCTTGCTCGGAATCATCCGGAAGTATCAGGAAATCAGCGGGATGTCAAACAAGAGGTTTGCCGAGCGATTGGGCGTATCAACCTCGACGCTCTACAGCAAACTCCAGAAACCGAACCGGCTGACGTGGGACGACATGTTTGAGATGTTCAAGATTCTTAAAGTGCCGCCTGACGAGGTTGCGGAGTGCTTTCCGGGTAAGGCGCGGGATGTGACCGTAAAGTAGTAATGACAGATTTAGGCGGAAGGAGGGTGGCGAGTGTATATCAGTGAGTTTACTGTCGGCTTTATCATCGGAGTTGTTGTCGGAATGGCCGCGATCATCGGAATGGCGTTCGCGGCAGACAAATATCTGAAGAGTAAAGACGACAAGGAGAATAAAGAGGACTAAGGCGCCCCGGCAGTGCTGGCACACTCCGAGGCATGGCAAGCAACTAGACGTGGTAGCTGATTGCGGAATTATCATACCATAATTTTCCGCATGATGCAAGAACAAATGTTCGGGAATGGAGGAAATTTATGGAAGATGAAAAGAAATGGGGTAGCGCCGAATCGTGGCTTGCTGAGTTAATCGAGAGCGCGCGGACAAACGCAAAACACTGGTTTATCGCGTGGCTCGTAACTCTGATAGCGTTGATTGGCACAAACGCCTACTGGATTTACGTATTCCAGTCTTACGATTACGTCAGCCAGACAAGCGACGGTGTGAACTCCATCAATACCGGAACACAGGGAGACGTAATTAATGAGCCAAAAAGCGCGGCTGAAAAAGAAGCGAAATAAGAGCAAAGGGGTTAAAAGAAAAAGGAAATGATTTGGAAAATTTTACTAGCCTTGTCCGTATCAGCGAACATATGGCTGAGCGGTTATATTGATATGCCGCTGTGGAAGTATGTCGTTGGGATGGCGTGTTTTTTCTACGGACTGGCTGTGATGGTGAGGTATGAAAGAGAGGTATAGGTATGGGAATGATTATTAGCGAGGCGACTGCTGTTGACGCGGCGTATCTGTCCGGGAGATTTGATGCTGTACAGGATATGTTTAATAACTTTGACTTTGTCAGCATCGATATGGTAGCGATTGTGCTTGGATTAGACCTTGGAGCATACAAAGCGCGGCAAGCGAAGATTATGGGAGAGGGCGTAGAAAATGATGTGGACTGACAAACCCTACATCTGCCCAAACTGCGGCGCTTGCCCGGATGATGGTGAGCGCTGCGACTGCAACCATATAGGCGCGCTCAGAAAGAAACAAAGAAACTATGATTTAAGCGAAAGGATGGGTATATATGGCAACTTTATACGAACTGACAGGGGAATATCTGCAGCTGTTAGAAATGGCGGCGGACGCTGACCCGGATGTGCTTGCTGATACGCTCGAAGGCATTGAGGGAGAAATCGAGGACAAGGCGGACAACTACGCGAAGGTCATTCGGACGCTCGAAGGGGATGTACAGAGCGTTAAGTCCGAAATCGACCGTCTGACAGCGAAGAAGCGCACAATGGAGAATAACATCCGCAGAATCAAGGAAAGCCTGCAAGACGCAATGATCGCGACAGACAAGCGGAAATTTAAGACATCGCTGTTCAGCTTTGGCATCCAAAAGAATCCGGCATCTGTGCAGGTGAAGGACGAAAAGCTGATCCCCGGAGATTTCTGGAAGCCGCAGAATCCGGTTCTGGATAAGGCGGCGCTGAAGGACTATCTGAAAGAAAATGGCGCACAGGACTACGCTGAGTTAGTGCAGACGGAAAGCCTGCGGATAAGATAGGAGGTGCGCTTATGGGTATTCCGGTTCTGATTTTGGGAGAGTCCGGGAGCGGGAAGAGCACAGCCCTCCGGAATTTTGACAAGGAAGAGGTCGGCATATTCAATGTCGCAGGAAAGCCGCTTCCATTTCGTAAAAAAATGAACAAGGTAGATAACGCCGGGTATGGCACAATCATGAAGATTCTGAAGAAACCCGGATTGAAAAAATATGTGATCGACGACAGCCAGTATTTGATGGCGTTCGAATCGTTCGACCATGCAAAAGAGACCGGATACGGAAAATTCACGAATATGGCTCTAAACTTCCGGAACCTGATTGATTTTGTAATCCGGTACACGCCGGAGGACGTGATTGTATATTTTTTACATCACACAGAGGTCGGAGAAAACGGCAAGCTGAAGGCAAAGACACTCGGAAAAATGTTGGACAACCAGTTGACGGTAGAGGGACTTTTTTCAATCGTTCTTCTCTGTCAGGTAGAGGGTTCAGAGCACTATTTCATCACAAATTCGGACGGTAGCAATCCTGCGAAGTCTCCGATGGAGATGTTCGAGTTGAAGATTCCGAACGACCTCAAAGCGGTTGATACAGCAATCCGGGAATATTGGGAGATAGGAGAAAAGGAGAGCAAAGATGCCAATTAAACAGTTTAGTGATTACGACAAAACAAAGTCTTATACGTATTTTGAGAGGCTTCCGAGAGGCGGCTATGTGCTTGTAATTAAGGGCGCGGAGCTTTGTGAGAATAGCGCCGGACAGTACACAAAAATTATGTGTGACATTGCCGAGGGAGAGTACAAAGACCATTTTTTGAGTGAGTATTGCGGACAGCAGAAAGAGGATAAAAAGTGGCATTGCAACTATCTGCTGAACACGCCGAAAGACGATGGAACGGAAAAGGACGGCTGGACAAAGCGGCGCTTCAAGACCGTGACGGAGGCTCTGGAAGAGTCTAATCCCGGCTATCATTTCGACTGGGACGAACACAAATTCAAAGGCAAGCTGATAGGCGGGCTGTTCAACGAACGGGAATACGAAGCGAACAACGGAGAAATTCGGCGTGCTACCAACCTTGCGCAGCTTTGTTCGGTCGAGAAAATCCGGAGCGGGAATTACAAGATTCCAGACGATAAGTTGTTGGGAGGACGACCGCCGATGAATCCCGCGCCGCAGACAGACGCAGACGGATTCATGAGCATCCCGGACGGCATAGATGGTGATTTGCCATTTAACTAAGATGGATGTATTCGAGCAACGAGAAGTCCTCGGGAGTTTCGAAATCCTTATAGACACGCGCGAGCAACCAACAGAGCGATCACGGCGGCGCTATGAATCGTTTGGAGTACCGTACAGACGGGCGACACTGGATTATGGTGATTATACCTACAATGCGGTGTTGCCCGGAGGCAAATACCTACACGATGTATCGCAGACAATCAAGCCGCTGTGTGCCGTGGAACGCAAGATGAATCTGGACGAGTTGGCCGGATGCTTCACGCGAAGCAGAGAGCGATTCAAACGCGAATTTGAACGGGCGCAGGCGAACGGATGCAGGATATATCTTATCTGCGAAAATGCCAACTGGGAGAACCTGTTGACAGGTCGCTACCGTAGTCTGTTCAACGAAAATGCTTTTGCGGCGTCCCAGATTGCGTGGATGGTCCGGTATAACATGAACGTGATTTTCTGCAAGGAAGAGACTTCCGGGAGACTGATAAAAGAAATTTTGTACAGGGATTTGAAAGAAAGACTGGAAAGGGGTGAATTTGATAAATGATATATTTCGATGATATAGACATGTTTTACATGAATATTTTTTATAGCGGATTTTCCACTGCGGTTGATTGTTTGCCGGATGAAGAAAAAGCAAGAGCGTTACAATCAGCTTTTAAATATTTATTCGAGGGAATAGAGCCAACAGAAAGCGGGTTGTATATGGCTGTTTTTGAATTTGCGCGTCCGTATTTAGATTATCTTAGAAGAATAGCAGGGGAAAATACCGATGAATGATAGCTTCATCTTTTATCATAGTTTTGCAAAAGGAATCAAGAGGCTTTCGCCGGAGCAACAATTAAAAGCATTTTGGGCAATTGTAAATTATGCTGTTGATGGAATCGAACCGCCTGACGAAGACGAGGACGAACTTTATGTCGGTGTGTTTGAAATGGCGCAACCACAAATTGATTCAAATATGCAAAAAAGAAAGGACGGACAGAAGGGCGGTAGACCTAAAAAAACCAATGGTTATGAAAAAGAAAAACCAGTGGTTTCAAAAAATGAAGAAAATAAAAAACCCAATGTAAATGTAAATGTTAATGTAAATGATAATGTTAATGCCAATGATAATGATAATGTAAATGCGAATGTAAATGCCAATGATAATACTTTCTGCCCGGAGTCGGAAACCGCTCCGGACGAAATCGCGGCATCCTTTGCCCTCAATGACGGAACCCTGTACAACGTGACGGAGAACGACGTGGTGATGTACCAGCAGCTCTATCCGGGCATAGATTGCAGGCAGGAACTGAGGAATATCACGGGATGGTGCGACGCGAATCCTAGCAGACGCAAGACACGTTCGGGGGCAAAAAGGTTTTTGAATAACTGGCTTTCGCGAGCACAGAATCAAGCGAAACCGCCTGTTGGGAGCAAGAAAAGCACTGGAAGCGCATACATAGACGCGATCAACAACCGCATGGATGTGGTTGACGAATGGTTGCGTAAAAGACAGGAGGTAAGCGATGACGGATAAAGAATTTATGGTGATTGTCAAAGGACTGAAAGCCGTCTACAGCGACCCGAAATTCCTGGCGGATGACGACGCGATCGAGGTTTGGTATGGTCTGTTGTGCGACTTGCCGTATTCGGTCTTGTCTGCGGCTACACAAAAATACATGATGCAATCCGAATATCCGCCGACGATTGCCGGACTGCGAAAAAAAGCGGCTGAGATTACGGCTCCTGTACAGGAGGATATGTCCGAGCTGGAAGCCTGGTCTCTTGTGCGCAAGGCCCTTGCAAATTCTGCTTATAACGCAGAGGCTGAGTTTGAGAGACTTCCGGAGCTATGCCAAAAGGCGGTAGGTAATCCGGCGAACTTGCGCGAGATGGCTTTGATGGACATAGACACAGTAAATAGCGTTGAGCAGAGTCACTTTATCCGCAATTACCGGACGGCGCTTGACCGCAAACGGACAGACGCACAGATTTCGCCGGATGTGAGACGTCTGATTGCTGGTCTTCGGATGGACGGAGCGCCCGCGATCACTGAGAGAATGGAGGTAGGACAGATTGATTGAGATTTTAGAGATAAAGCCGGAGAACCACGCCGAGCTGATGGAAGCTGTTGCTTATTTGGCAAGACGGAAAGCCGATACATATTCCGGTGACCAGAAATATTACGACATCGCCATCGAGGCAATACGCGAGAAAGCCGGTGAAGCATAATGCCAAAGGGCAGAAGGATTAGCGAATCTACACGTGCCGAAATAATCGCGTTGCACAACAACGGCGTCCCGATAAAAGAAATATCAGCGCGAACGGGCGTTGGATACTCCAGCATATACGAGATGACCGTTAGAAGGACACCGCGATATGAAGAGCCAAAATTTAAGAGATTTGAAAAGCCATTATTGGAAGTCGGAAGGTGGTACACATTCCGGGAACCTGTCAGTGAAGGAGTTGGGAGGAAGCATATCGCCAATGAAAGGCGCATGAAACTTGTTGAAGTCTATCCGTGGCATGCATTGTTTATAAGCGAAAAGGGAATCAGGCAGTGTTATCAGTGGTGGGATATTATTTATAACGCGGTATGAGAGGATGAAAACTAGAAAAAAAGGGTTTAAGCATTATTTGTGTTGGGACGGAGACGGAGAGGAGATAAAAAAATATTGCCGGTCAAAGGAATTTGACAAGCACGACCTGTTGATGCAGTGTGCAGTAGCGGCATATCCGGAGCTGAGCGAACAAATATATCTGTCGATTATTGACAAGAATCAAACATACGACAGGCAGAACAAAAATAAATACATTCCTCTTTCACGCGGAGATTTTTATGGATACCAGAGAAAATGTTTATGGATATTCATGGATATGCTAAGAATGGGCGTGAATTTATAAATGTTTATGCTGATGTCGGGGAAATGGAGGTAGGACATGAAAGAATTTAAAGTTGGCGATGCTGTAACTGTTCCTGCGCGCATTGAAGCGGTGGGACACGCGTTGTGTGATTTAGAATGCGAAGGGCAAATGCTTCGAATAGCAGCTAGCAGATTAAGCGAAATCGAGGAAGAAAAGGCGAAAGAAAAAACCTACGAAGACGGTCTCAATGATGCGTGGGAAGCGGCTAATAAAATTTTCTGCGACGAAAACCACAACGGGCTACCGATAGAAGCCATAAAAGATATTTTCGATGAGTGTTCGGTTGCAGATATTGTAAGTAGCATATCTGCGCAAGATGCTATCGACAAAATAAAGGCATGGGAGGATGTGCACCAGATTCGCGTGAATGATGAAGTGCTTGTAAATCCTATCGGGAGATATGCAGTCGTGATTCATGTGGATGATGATACGGATACTGTAAAAACCATTTTTAAAGACACGGGACAGGGAACATATTTAAAATCAAGCCTTGTTAAGACTGGCCGCACTATCGACATTGCCGGGCTGCTGGCAGAGATTAGAGATGCGAAATGATGTTGGTATTTTCAGAGTTTAAAGGTGTACACAACTTTTTGAACAGTATATTGTAAAATGATATAAGGAGAGGTATAAGCATGAAAATGAAATTAAAACCGTGCCCGTTTTGTGGAGACACAGAGGATTTGCAGATATTAAATCAAGGGGACTGTGTGGAATTTGATTGCCACTATAACTGCGATAACCAGAAAGAAAAAACGTTCGGACAGTTGGCACATACATGGTTTGTGAATTGCCCGACTTGCGGAACCTGCGGGCCGGATTTCTATATCGGTGGAGAGTTTGGAAAAAAGACCGATGAAGAATGCAAACAGGCGGCAATAGATGCATGGAATAAAAGACACTGAACTGATTACCCCCGCCCTCCCATGTTGATTCTGGCGGGTAGAAGGAAGAAAGGCGGTATTGAATGAAAATCACAATAGAAATCCCGGATGAAGAATTGCGGGAGTGCGTAAAGGACGCAGTTGTTAAAAAGATTCTGGAAAATAATACATGGGGAAGCGGCAGAGAGTTTCGCCGGGAATACAGAGAAATTATCAAAGAGTTAATCTATCAGCCGGACATTAAACAGGGAATTATTGACAGCGTGACGGATAAAGCCGCTGAAGAAATCCGAAAGAAAGGTATGCCGGTGCTTATGGAGAAGCTGATAAAAGGGAGTTGATTAACGTGGCTGCCAGATTGACAGATGAGCAGAAAAAAAGAATAATAGCGGATTATGTTGAGTCTGGCAGCTATCGGGCGACGGCAAGGAAGAACGGTGTAGTGGCCGACACTGTGAGGCGGATAGTACAGTCAGATGGTGGAATCGTACAAAAAGCGACACAAAAAAAGGCTGAGAATACGCTCGATATGCTTGAATACATGGACAGCCGGAAGGGGCAAGCGCAGGGAATCATTGACACATATCTTGAAGCCTTGGCTGATCCGGAGAAGCTTGAAAGCGCATCGCTACAGCAGATTGCAACGGCACTCGGAATTGTGGTTGATAAATTCACAAAGACAACGCCTGCGGGCGAAAATGCACTTTCCAAACTTGACGAAGTGCTGAAAGAGATAGGAGGGGTGGTGTGATGGACACACAGAAAGTAAAAGGCGCGCTTGATTGGTTGAGCAAAAACGGTTATATGCCGGAGGATTGGGAAACGGTGGAGTATATCACAGAAGTACTTGAAAAGCAGATACCAAAAGAGCCGGTAGAAGATGAATACGGGCATAAATGTTGTCCTGCTTGCGGTTGGGTTATCCTGTTAAATGGCGTGCAGGAAGAAAGATTCACGCCGCATTGTGAAAATTGCGGGCAGGCGATTGAATGGAGCGATTAAATGCCAATCAGCAAAATGCAGAGGGAATACCTTGATAATGCAAACAAACGTTGGTGCTTTAAAACCGGAGCAACACGAAGCGGCAAAACATATATTGACACTCTCTGTGTTATCCCCAAACGCATCCGGGCAAGAATCGGAAAACCCGGCTTGTCCGTGATACTTGGGGTAACGAAATCCACCATAGAGCGAAATATCTTGGAACCTATGCGCGAAATATGGGGCACCGACTTCGTGGGCGAAATCAACAGTCGGAATATCTGCTATCTGTTCGGCGAAAAGGTGTATTGTCTGGGCGCAGAAAAGGTTAGTCAGGTATCAAAGCTTCGTGGTAGCTCTATCAAATACTGCTACGGTGACGAGGTTGCCGACTGGAACGAGGAAGTATTTGACCTGCTGAAATCCCGTCTGGACAAGCCGTATTCGTGTTTTGATGGGGCGCTGAACCCGCAAGGCCCGAACCATTGGCTGAAAGAATTTCTGGACAGCGAAGAATTTGATATTTACTGTCAGAAATACACAATCTTTGATAATCCGTTTTTGGACAAGGCTTTTGTTGACAACCTCTGCAAAGAGTACGAGGGCAGTGTTTACTATCAGAGATACATATTGGGCGAATGGGCGCTTGCAGAGGGCTTAGTTTATCCGATGTTCAGCCGGGAGAAACACGTTGTAAAAGGTGAGGTTGAGTATCACAGGGGAAGTCGGTACTATGTGGCGATTGATTACGGAACCGTGAACCCCTTTGCCGCTGGTCTGTGGGAGATGAATGGGCGCAAGTCCACCATGATTAAAGAGTTGTACTATGATGGGCGCAAGAACGATCGTGTGGACAATGAAGCGTATTACAAGATGGTTTGTGATTTGATTGGCGATTTGAAGATTGAATATATCATCGTTGACCCATCAGCCGCCGGATTCATCGAAACGATAAAAAAATATGCAAAATACGTTGTTGTGGGCGCAAACAATGATGTGATAAACGGAATACAGGAAGTCACGAAATACTTGAATTACGGCTTGCTACAGTTCCATGAAAGCTGTAAGGAAATGCTGAAAGAGTTCCAACAGTATGCGTGGGATGATAAAAGCAATGACGATGTTGTGATAAAGGAAAATGACCATTTGTGCGACCAATTAAGGTACTACGTTATGACTGCCGCAAGGCAATATAACAGATGGGTGGTCTGAGAGAGGGCGATTACATGGGAAGTATTGAATATTTGATGGATGGTAAAATTGCTATATTTAACGATCACAAATATGTGAGGGATGATAAAACCGGATATTATTTATGCCACGATACACCCGGAACAGGAACACGGCTTCACCGTGATATATGGGAGCATTACAACGGCGCTATACCGGACGGATATTCGATTCATCACAAAGACCATGATAAATCAAATAATGAAATTGACAATTTGCAGATTATGGAGAATAGCGCTCACAGTAAATTACATCAAGCAGAACTGACAGATGAACAAAAGAGAAAACAAAAAGAGAATATGAAGAAAGCTCTTCCTTATGCGTGCAAATGGCATAAAAGCGAAGAAGGGCGAGAATGGCACAGTAAGCACGCTTTAAAGCAATGGGAGAACAAAGAACCAATTTCTTATATTTGCGATAATTGCGGAAAAGAATTTCAGTCAACTAATTCGTATTCTGCACATGAAAACAAATTCTGTTCCAATGCTTGCAAATCTGCATTTCGCAGGAAGCTTGGCGTTGATAACGAAGAAAGAACTTGTGAATATTGCGGAAAAACATTCGTTGTCGGTAAATACATCAAAACAAAATATTGTGGTAGAAGCTGTGCCGCTAAGGCAAGATGGGTGGCAAGGAAAGCGATTTAACATGGACTTGATACGCTATTTTGTATATACGGTGGCGCGGCAGTTGAATAAGTGGGTTATATAGGGAGGTAGGAAGATGAGCGAAGAACAGACACGCAAACTCTATGATGATATGCAAGAGAAGCTATGGGGCAAAAAGAAGAAAAGCATAAAAAGAACAATCAAAATGACGGGAATAACACTGACCGACTTTGAACAGAGAGTATCAGATGAAGTTATTTTGATTTATATGTCTTCTGTATTGCGTGGAGTAGAGCCGATATTAACGGCAGAAATGGTTTGCGAACGGCTTTTCTGGAATACGCCGGATTGTGACAAGGAAACGGAAGAACGGCGAATACAGGACGTTGAAAACGCTCTTGAAAAATTCAGAAACACAATAGTTACAGTCAAGATTTGCAATAGAGCGAGATTAGAAGGATTTTATATGCCGTCAAGCTGTATGTGTTTGGAAAAAGAATCTGGAGGGAAAATAAGGATTTACAATGTCTCTTTCCCAATGCCTTTAATGGTCTACCAAACATACGACGAGATGTATAAAGATAGTGTGCGGGATTTTCTTTCACGGGCAGAAAATGACTTTTGAAATATGCGGGTGGTGACACATGGGACTGATAAACTTTATAAAGGCGGTGTGGAATAAGTTGTTTAAGAGAGAGATTGAGGAACGGTTTGACACGGATTTATTACTGTCTGACACGATGACGGCATGGATTGACAAGTTTGAGCATATCACAGCCGGAAAGCCGGAATGGATAGACCCGGAGGATGATATTGAGAGTATCAACTTCGCCGGATTTATTGACGATGTGACCGCCGGACTGGTGACGTTGGATATTGGCATAGAAATGCCAGACACGCCACGAGGGCAGTATTTGCAGGAACAGGCTGACTACATTCTGCAAGTCATAAATGATAAAACGTCCGAAGCACTCGGCAACTGCGGACTGATGTTCAAGCCGAACGGAAAAAATGTTGATTATGTTGAGCCGGGAAGTTTTGCTCCAACAGAAACGGACAGCAACGGCAATATCCTCGGGTGCGTGTTCCAAACACAGATCAGCCGGAAAGACACTACATACACCCGCCTGGAGTGGCACAGGTTTGAGGGAGAGGACGAGAACAGGACATACCGCATTACGAACTATGCCTACAAGAAAAAAGGAACTGGCGCAAATACCAGTATCGGGGATCCTTGTCCGCTGACAGAGGTACGGGAGTGGGCAGACATTCAGCCGGACGTGGCACTGGCGAATATTGACCGTCCGCTTTTTGCATATTTTAAGAACCCTGCGCCGAACCGCATAGACCGTACATCTCCGCTTGGCGTACCCATTTGGCACAACGCCATGAACGAACTGAAAGCGCTTGACATTGCGTGGAGCCGGAAGAAAGCAGAGGTTGAGGACAGTAAGCACATGACCTTCGTGCCGGAAAGCGCAATCATGTATGCAGATCAGCATAAACAGAAACTCCCCCGCTTTGTGAAAGGCTTGCAAATGGGCGGCGGCATGGACGATGATAAGGTGGACGAACACGTTGCCACCCTGCTGACAGAACAGCGAATTGCAGACATCAATTCCATACTTGCGCTGATTTCTACGAAGTGCGGCTTTTCGCAGGGAATGTTTGTTCTGGATGAAAAAACTGGAATGATGACAGCGACACAGGTGGAGGCGGACGATCAGGAGACGATCAGAACTATCAAAAATATCCGTGACAGCTTGCGGGACACGCTGAATAATCTCTTTTACGGCATGAATATCATGGCTGACCTTTACTCTGCACTTCCGGCGGAGGACTGGCAAACGATAGAGGACGAAATAACGTATAATTTTGGGGACATCACTTATAGCTATGAGGTTGACAAGGAAACATGGTGGAAATACGTCATTCAGAATAAGGTTCCGGCGTGGCTGTACTTTGTAAAATTTGAAGGGTACTCGGAGGACGATGCGAAAGCGCTTGTGAAAGAAGCTGAACCGAAAGAGCCAACATTGTTTGGGGAGGAGGAATAAGCGGTATGAAGCTGAATATCATGGGAACCGATTATGAATATACGAGAGATGATTTGAACAACCCAGACCTTGCAGAGAATGACGGGTGCTGTCTGCTTTTTGACAAAGAAATAATGATTAGAAAGCGGCAGTATTTATCAGGAAAAAGCGAAAAAGCAAAAATAAGCAGAGAAGAGCATGTTATCAGACATGAGGTAGTACACGCTCTTGCGCAAGAAACAGGTGTTGAATATGGCGATAATGAACCGCTTGTAGATTGGATAGCGCATATTATTCCGTATGTAAACAAGGCGGTTGATGATATAAAGAAAAACGAAGAGGAACAAAATGCTCACGCCTGATTACTTATTGCACATATCTGAAGGCGCAGAGGATATAGCCTCTGCCCTCCATCAAGACATACTTAACCGCATTATCGAGCGTATCATGATTCGGCTTGGGCGGGGAGAGGATTATTTACTCACGCAAACTGATGTATGGAATTTGCGTGTCTTGCAGGATGCAGGATTTCTTTTGGAAGATATTCAAAGAGAAATTGCGAAGCGTACCAAATTGCAACAGACAGAGATTGCTGAAGCTTTCCAAGATGCAGGCATAACGGCAATCAATTATGATGATGCAATCTATAAAGCCGCCGGTCTGTCTCCAGTGCCGCTGACACAATCGCCGTATCTTATGCGGCTGATGCAAGCCAATTATGAGCGGACAATGGGGGAATGGCGCAATTACACCAGAACCACCGCAGAAGCCGCACAGAGAGCTTTTGTTGATGCAGTTGATAAAGCATACCACTTAACCACTTCTGGCGCTGTATCGTACACACAGGCGGTCAGAGAGGCGGTTGAACAGATGGCGAGTAGTGGCGTTGTTGTGCGTTATCCAACAGGACATACAGACACGATAGAGACAGCCACGCTTCGAGCCGTGCGGACTGGAATATCGCAGGCGACAGGGCAGATACAGATTGCCAGAATGGACGAAATGGATGTTGATTTAGTTCTCGTAAGCTCACATCTTGGAGCTAGGCCAGAACATCAGACATGGCAGGGCAAGGTCTACAGCCGATCTGGCAGCTCAAAGCAATATCCAGATTTCGTACAGTCTACGGGCTATGGCTCTGCGACCGGACTATGTGGAATAAATTGCAGGCATAATTTCTCGCCGTATTTTATTGGCATGGAAAACCCTTTTGAACATTACGATAGTGAGGAAAACAAAAAAGCCTATGAAATACAGCAAAGGCAAAGAACGCTTGAAAGACGGATAAGAGATACTAAGCGTGATGTAATGGCAAGGAAGACCGCTGTTGACAACTGCAAGGACGAAAAGCTGAAATTCGAGTTAGACATGGACTATCAGCGCAAAGCGGCGCTGTTGGCAAAGCAGAATAAAGCGTATAATGATTTCTGCGAACAGAATAATCTAAAGCAGTTGAGCGATAGAATAATGGTGGCACGCTTTGACCGAAAACAAGCGGCGGCGGCACGGGGAGCGGCAAGGAGGTATGAGAATGCAAAGAATAATTAAAGTAAATTTTCCAGATGATTTTAAATTCCCTGAAATGGTAAACGAAACAGGAGAAATAAACGGAAAAGATATGTATGATATATGCAACCGTTGTCCGCTTTTTTACTGCGATACATATGAACCAATTTATGGTTGTATGGCATATAGCGGAGCAGAAACCGTTTATAAATGTCCGTTTTACGGAAAGGGTGAAAATGATATTATTGAATTTTAGCTTGAGCGGCACAGAGATATAAGGCGGCGAAAGGAGAATGAGCGTGTACGGACTGAACATCAATGCCGAAGCATTAAAACGGTTTGAAGAAATTTGCCGTTTATATCTTAATGGCTCTCGGAGTGTAAGGGAAACAATACTTAGCTGTTTTGATGAAAAGGAACAGAAGATATTGCTTGAAGGTATCGGTCTGTATCATATGTTTACGGACGAAAGATACTACAAGATAATTTGTAAATCTTTGGGTGAGCAACTCTATGAAGAACTGCATAACGGCAAGGGCGCATAAAGGTGTATACAACATTCCAGCTTATGTGCGGTAAAATAAAGGGGAAAGAGAGGTAGACGGTATGTGCGAGTATTGCAAAGCACCGGGGAAAGAAATAAAACTGCACAGACAAGAAACGGACAGCAATATTACCGAATGTTTTATACATATTGCAAGCGACGGGGCGGCGCTGTTTTTACGACAGCAGTTTGTTGTTGGATTTACGGACGATTACAAACCGGAAATAAAGCAGTTAAATGATTATGTGTATGCAGACATTGAATACTGTCCTATGTGTGGGAGGAAGTTGAACAATGAGTAGATGGAAAGAATACAATGCCAATCCTTTGTCAAAACGTGTCGGCGACTGCACTATCAGAGCATTGTCCAAAGCGCTAAACAAGGATTGGGAGACAGTATATGCGGAGCTGTCTGCTATTGGTTTTGAGCTGTGCGATATGCCGTCAGCAAATTTCGTGTGGGGTGCGCACTTACGTCGGAATGGATTTAAGCGGAATATCGTTGATGACCACGGACAGGACATCTATACCGTTGACGATTTCTGCCGTGACAATCCCGTTGGTACGTTTGTATTGGCAATACCGGGGCATGTGGTGTGCGTGGTTGACGGACTTTACTACGACAGTTGGGATAGCGGCGGAGAAGTGCCGCAGTATTATTGGGAGAGGGAGGTATAAATCGTGAGAGAGATATTGTTCAGAGGGCAAACAAGGCGAAAAGGCGAGAAAGTCCGCATGGACGGAACACCTGTTGGCAGTAATTGGGTATATGGTGGAATATTCCCGAATAATGACGGTGGGGATTTTGCGATTATTTATCAGCAAGAACCAGAAATAGAAAAATTTCCCGTCTATTCTGATACGGTTGGACAGTACACGGGATTGACCGATAAGAACGGAAAGAAGATATTTGAAGGCGATATAATTTCATATCAGATAGACAATGATGATTGTCCTTTCCCGAACAAGGACACAAAGAAACGTATTGGACGAGTTTTCTTCCAAGATTTTAGAGCGAGTTTTGCCGTTGCCGAAGGAAGGAACGGGAGCGATATGCTCAATCAAGATTTGTATAAATATGTTCGGGGAGGAAACCGAACAGAGGTTATCGGCAACATCTTTGACAATCCCGAATTACTTACGGAGGGCTAACCAATGGACATCACATCAGCAATCAACACACTATTAGCCATCTGCGGCGGTATTTCCATAATCGGCGGTGCGGCGGCGGTCATTTGGAAGTGGGTGCGCCCGGCGGTCAAGATGAAAGACCGGGTAGATCAGCTTGAAAGAAACGTAGAGAAGGACTACCGCAACATCGAGGAAATCAAGAAAATGCAGGCATCAATGAGCCGGATTTTGATAGACATAATGGATCACCAGATTTACGGCAACCACACGGAAAAGATGGAGCAGGACAAGCGGGAACTACTCAGCCTGATTGCGGAAAGCTAACAAGGCTTTTGCGAGGTATTGCGTTGATAATATCGGACAACCTATTGCCACAGTTGCAGTATTACAGGGAATTTTGCAATTTCACAGAGAACGAGCACAAGCTGTTTGACCTTAGAGCGTCCGGCTGTACGTTGGAGGATTGCTGTGATTTGCTCAACATGGATATATCTTCCATAAAGCGCCTAAGCCGCAAGGTCAACAAAAAGATGATTGCGGTGACAAGCGTGGTGAATATGGATAAATGGATTGCGGAGAATTATGGATAAAGGTGTATACAACTTCCTGACTGACTTTTGATAAAATAGAAGTAAGAAAGAGAGGTATATACCATGAATGAAATGGAGAGAGATTTAATCCGCTGTGTATGCGAAAACAATCTGTACGGCGCAAAGAAATATGCAAAGTGTATTTTGCTGAATAATAAGGCAAAAACAAATCAGTATTTTTGTGACAATATGATTAAAAAACTGCAAAGCGAAGATGAAATGGAACTTCCCTCAAACATAAAAGGTCTGTTGTTTGTGGAAAACCCGCAAGAAACATTTAATGCAAACAGATATTATTTGAGCGATAGGGAAAAGCAGATTGCAAACAATATCGTAAAAATGAGCGTTGTATCACAGGAACTATCAAAAATCGGTGTGAACTATGTAAATTCTACAATGCTTTACGGTGAAAGCGGAACGGGGAAAACTACGTTCGGAAAATACATAGCGTATAGGCTTGGATTGCCTTTTGCGTATCTGAATTTTACAAAGGTTATTGACAGCTATCTCGGCGCAACGTCTAAAAATCTGTCAAATATATTTGATTTTGTCAGACAGTGGAAATGTGTTCTTATGCTTGATGAAGTGGACGCTATCGGCATGGAGAGGGGAAAAAGCAGAGAGGTTGGTGAACTTTCCCGCATTGTTATCGGACTTATGCAGAATTTGGATATGCTGACAAGCGACACTGTTTTAATCGGCGCAACAAACCGCATAGATATTATTGATAAGGCATTGTTGCGAAGATTTACACTAAAACATGAGGTTAAACGACTATCCGAAACAGAACGAGCGGAAATGGCTAAAATGTTTTTGGCTGATGTTGGCTATGAAATGCCGGAAAACGACTTTGCACAGCTTATATCCGAAAGCGGAACGCAGGCAGAACTTATGAACCGAATGATTATGGAATTGGTAAATCATTATGCAGAAAAAGTGATTGCATAGCGTGAACTTTTTCGATACTTTTTCAAAACTTAATCAGAACTTTCAAGCGACTTAGACGAACTGTCCGAGCCGCTTTTTTCGTTGTACGTTATTCCTATAAAACATAGGAGGCGTGTCTATGAATTATCCAGCTTATCCGCAGTATCAGCAATATTTTAATCCGAATCCCTATCAATTTCAACCGAATATGCCGCCCGTACAACAGCCGCAGATGGCGCAGGTACAACAGCCAATGCAACAGCAGTACGGCGCACAGCAAGGACTTAACGGCAAGTACGTTGACAGCATAGAGAGCGTAAAGGCTACGGACGTTATGATGAACGGGTCGATTATGTTCTTCCCGGCTACCGATGGCAAGACGATTTACACCAAACAGCTACAGAGCGACGGGACAAGCCGAATCACAACCTACACCGCAGAAACGCCGCAGGCAGAGGAAAGCAAGCCGAGCGTGACGGATATTCTGGACGGGCGGCTGAAAACCTTTAGGGAAGATATTTTGGGCGGATTTGACGAAATAAATGAACGCTTTGACAAGATAGAGCGGCAGTTAAAGCCGAAAACGACAAGGGGGAAAGAGGAATGAACCCATTACAGATGATTGGAATGTTGAGAAACGCCGGAAACCCGCAACAGTTTATGTTGAATATGCTTCAAGGCATGAGTGGGAACAATCCTATGATTTCAAACGTTTTGGGAATGGTACAGTCCGGCAACACAAGACAGCTTGAGCAATTCGCAAGGAACGTGTGCAAGGAAAAAGGCGTTTCTTTCGATGAAGAATTTGCAAAATTTAGGAAGCAGTACAATCTTTGATACATACCGTAGCGCGCACGGTTTGTAAATAAATTTATAAGGAGAACAACAAAATGATGGAATCAGGATATAGCCTGTCTGATATCGCGGCTGCTACCGGGAATGGAAACAACAACGGCGGCTGGGGCGGTGACGGCTCTTGGATCATTATCATCTTATTTCTTTTTGTTTTTTGCGGCTGGGGCAACGGATTCGGCGGATTCGGTGGAAATGGCGGCGGCGGAATCAACAGTCCGGCAGGACAGGGCGCACTGACACGTGGCGATCTCTGCATGGATATGAATTTTGCGGAACTTAAGAGTGCCGCGCAGAATGGCGTAGACGCTACCAACCTCGGCTTTGCGAACTTAAACAGCACCATTTGTCAGCAACAGTACGACACTGCACAGATGATTAACGGCCTGCAGGGAACCGTACAGAGCGGATTCAATGCGACCAACGTTGCACTGCTTCAGGGACAGAACGCACTGGCTACACAGATTGCAAACTGCTGTTGTGAAAACAGAGAGGGACAGGCTCAGATCAACTACAATCTTGCCACTCAGTCTTGCGATACCAGACAGACAATTCAGAACGTCGGAAGGGATATTATCGACTCTCAGAACGCCGGAGTTAATGCTATCCTTGGCAAGCTGACTCAGCAGGAGATTGAAGCGAAAAACGCGCAGATCGCGGCGCTTAATCAGCAGTTGTTTACGGCTCAGCTTGCGGCTTCTCAGGGCAACCAGACGAACCAGATTATCAACACTCTGCGTCCGTTCCCTGTTGCGTCCTATCAGGTATGCAATCCGTTTACCGGCTCTTATGGCTACAACTATAACAACGGTTGCGGCTGTGGGTTCAATTCCGGTTGTGGGTGCTAAGCGGTAGTTGTAAAAACTGCAATAACCACTTGTGACCGACATCAGTGTCGGGCGCAAAACTGAATATTGAGTAACTTTCTAACCGTCTGGAATTACAGCGGTTTAGGATGTCTGCTTAATAGCAGTATTACAGCGAAAGGGCAGGCGGGCAGTCTGTCCTTTTGTATTTCAGAAGGGAGAAATAATTATGGCTGATTTTACGGCAACGGCGCTACAGACGGTGGCGACCAATCAGAATGTATTGCTCACAGAAGCGGCGAATTATTCGTGCTGTGCAAGAAAGAACATCATTTACCGCGAGGGAAGTGGACTTTTGACCGTCCGTGGCAATCAGAACCCTTGCGGACCGGCGGCGGTTTATCGTGTCGGCTTCGGTGCAAATATCGCGGTTCCGGCGGCAGGCGCACCGGGAGCAATTTCCCTTGCATTATCCTTAAATGGCGAGGCTTTGCAGTCTACCAACGCGATTGTTACACCGACAGCCGCAGAAGCGTTTTTCAACGTGTATCGCTCCGTAGAAATTGCCGTTCCTTCCGGGTGTTGCACACAGATCGCAATCAAGAACACGTCAACGCAGGATATTAGTGTGCAGAACGCCAATATCACGGTTGAGCGCGTAGCGTAAGGAGGTGCGGATGATGAGAGATATGGAAAGATTATGCGAGATCATCGAGGAAGAGCTTGGCAAGATTGCGGACAAGGGCCTGAATACTGGCAATCTGGAAACCGCCTATAAGCTGATTGATATGTACAAGGATATGAAGAATACGAAGTACTGGGACACCAAAGCAGAGTATTACATGGCTGTTTTGGGCGAAATGCAGGGCGGCAATTCGTACAACTACTCTATGGCTATGGACGAGGACGGTCACTCCATGCGCCGCCACCGTGACAGCATGGGACGGTACGCGAGAGAGGACGGATACGACCTGGGAAATTCCTACGGCGGTAATTCGTACAACTACGACCGCAACAACTCCATGCGTGGGCGTGGGTATTCCATGAACGGCGGTGACGAGGACTATCAGCGGTACATGGACAGCAAGAGGTCTTACAGAAGCGGAGATAAAAGCTCGGACTGTAAGCAGAGAATGTTGGACGCATTAGAGCGACATCTTGAAAAGCTGACCGCAGAAGTGGGAGAAATTTCTCGGGATTCCGATTGCATAGAAGAACGCGAGCAAGTGACCCGTTTCATCGACAAGCTGAAACGAATGATGTAACGGAAAAGGGGCGGTGTAAAAACCGTCCTTTTTCTTTGCACTGAAAGGTGTATACAAATAATTAGGTGACGGGTGGTAAAATGAAAGTATGAAAGGGGTGCTGATAGCTACGATGAGCGAAAAAGAACTTGAACAGATGGATTTCTTTGTGAAAATAGATATGTGGCTTGTAGAACACTATGGGAAAGACTTGTTTGAAAAATTTGGAGTTGAAATTAAGCCTGCGCCAGAAAATGAAGATGATTATGAACAGATTGGGAAACTCATGGATATGTTTCATAAAATCTATGATGAGGAAAATAAAAAATATCCACGGAAATGGTATGAATATGGGTTTGGAAGATAAATGCAGCCAAAGGTGTATACAACTTTTTCCCCAATCTGTTGTAGAATGTACTTAGAAAGGCGGTGGGGCGCATGAGCGAGTTAAGGCCGTGTATTGTACGAACGGACGAAGAAACTATTACATCAAGAAATTGTCTTGGAGAGTGCAAAACAAAAATTATTAAAGAGGCGACGGAACATAAAGGATATTTTCACAAATGGTCTGACCGATTTTGGACTATTGGGGAATCACCCATGATTGGTGGATATGCCGCCGGGCAAATGTCTCAAACGGTTGCTGTTGTGGAATATGAGGACGGAACAGTGCATGAACATTATCCGTCAGAAATTCGGTTTACAGATAGGGACGAGCAATGAGCCTTGACAAAGCAATCCAGCACGGCAAAGAACACCGCCGCCCGTACACCGGCGCAAAGGCGATAGACCGCACTTGCCGAAATCATGGTAGCTGTGAATGGTGTCAGGGGAACAGGCAGTATGCAAGCCGGAAAAAGGAAGAAGCGGCAGAGAGTAGGTTGAAAGAGGGGTATGGAGATGAACAACTTTGAAAACAAGATTTTGAGTTTTTGTGTTGCGTTGCAGGATGTTTATAAAGACGAAGAAGACAAAGAATCCCTTGCAATGCCAAAGTTGGAACTCAAAGAAGAAACGCTGACAGAGGATTTTACTGCAATGCTTTACGCTATGCGAGTGCTTTACAGCGAAATTACGGGCGATAACTGCGATATTATTGGATTTACGCATATCTGTAACCGCCTTGCGTTACAACACATCATGGAAGAAAAGGGTGTTGAACTTGATTGACAAATACGGTTGGGTTCACTGCCCCATCTGCCAGAGCAAAACAAAGACCAAGGTAAACAAAGACACCGTCCTGCGCAACTTCCCGCTGTTCTGCCCGAAGTGCAAGCAGGAAAGCCGGATTGATGTGGAGGGCGGGGAGATGAAATTATCGGGGGCAGGAGAATAAACATGATTGATGCAGTCAAGAAAATGTTTTGCGCTCACAAATTTAAATCAATTGGCCACCTCTATACCGGATATGGTGGCATGATTGTAATAAGAGAGTGCAAAAAATGTGGGTTAAAAAGAAGCGAATTAATATAGAAAAAATTTAGAGCCAGAGCCAGAGAGCCGGAGCCATTTGAACTTGTCGAGATTTTCGATGGGTTGATGGCTCCTTTTTATTTTGATTACTGACTATTTTTCGATATACCTCCTTTCACTTTTTTACAGCGCGTGTCCTTAGCAGAAACACCGATCACAATTGCGGTGGAGGTTGAAAAGCGGATGCAATTTCCGGCACGCGCATTGTGCAGGGTCGCGCCCTGCTGATGTGAGAGTAGCGGAACACCTCACAGAGAATGACAATGCTCGCTGAAAACTGCGTGGTTAGCCTAAACGGGCGGATAATGAGCGAAAATAATGCGTCCACGATGTGACAATCTAAGCGGGAACCGCACATGCTGTTGTAGCTCAACTGGGAGAGCGGCTGATTTGTACTCAGTAGGTTGAGGGTTCGAAGCCTTCCGACAGCTTTGCGCTCGCGGTTATGCTGTCTGCTTGCAGGCGGTCGATGGCTGGGGTGCAACATGATTAAATCCGCACAGTCCTTGCGGTACACAAATGGGCAAAGGAATATTCCTGCTTCTTGTGAAGCTAAATTAAATCCGGTCAATTGCGAAAGCAGGGCGCAACATGAAAGCTATGCTGAAACGCCTCGGAGGAAAGAATTGGACGGATTGCGGGACGTAACTCAGATGGTAGAGGAAATTGTGTCGCCGGTTCGAGTCCGGCCGTTCCGCTTACCCCGCCCGTGGTTTATCGGGCTGAATCCATACCGCTGACGGGCGGTTAATCAATTACGTTTAGGAGGATGAATATGCAGAACATTATCGAGATTTGCAAGGAGTTTGGACTGGATGTACCGGCGGACAAACAGAGCGAGTTTACAAAGAAGGTGGCGGAAAACTATCTGACCAAAGCCGAACATGAAAAGAAGATCGGCAAGCTGGAAGCCGACCGGGACACTTGGAAAGAGAAAGCCGAAACCGCTGAGAACACGCTGAAAGGCTTTGAGGGCGTCGATTTGGATAAGGTGCAGAGAGAACTTGCCGACTGGAAAGACAAGGCTGAAAAAGCCGAAGAGAACGCCAAAAAGCAGATTTACGAGCGTGACTTCTCCGATGCGCTGAAGGCGGAACTGGAAAGCGTGAAGTTTTCTTCCGAAGCGGCAAAGCGTGATGTGATGTCGCAGATCAAGGCGGCTGAACTGAAACTGAAGAACGGCAAAATCCTCGGACTGTCCGACCTCATTGAGCAGATCAAGAAAGATGATGCCTCTGCATTTGTTGACGAAGCGCAACAGCAGAACGAAGCAAACAGGGCACGGTTTACCCAGCCTGCAAAGCCGTGGAGCGGTGCAAAATTCGGTAGCATGACAAAGAAAGACATTATGGACATTAAAGACCCGGCAGAGAGACAGGCGGCAATCGCCGAAAATCTGGGTCTGTTCGGAAAAGGAGATTAAAAATGGCGGCAAAAAACAATTTGATTATGACAAATGATATTCAGGTGACAGCAAGGGAAGTAGACTTTGTTACTCGGTTTGAGCGTAACTGGGAACACCTGAGAGACATTCTCGGCATTATGCGCCCTATCCGCAAACAGCCGGGGGCGGTGCTGAAATCGAAGTATGCAGAGGGCGCGTTACAGCCGGGTAACGTGGGCGAGGGTGAGGATATCCCCTACAGCAAATTTCAGGTCAAAGAAAAGACCTATGCGGAAATGACCATTGAGAAGTATGCAAAGGCTGTTTCCATTGAGGCAATCAAAGACCACGGATATGAGAACGCTGTGCAGATGACAGATGATGAATTTCTGTTCCAGCTTCAGACGGATGTAACCGGCAGATTTTACAAGTATCTGAACACCGGCGAACTGCGGTCTGAGGAAAGCACGTTTCAGATGGCTCTTGCTATGGCAAAGGGGCGTGTGCTGAACAAATTCAAGCAAATGCACAGGAATGTGACAAACGTTGTCGGTTTCGTCAATGTGCTTGACGTGTATATGTATCTGGGTGCGGCAGATATTACCGTTCAGAATATGTTCGGTTTCCAGTACATTCAGAATTTCATGGGGTACGGCACAATTTTCCTGCTGGGTGATGACGAAGTACCGCAGGGGCGTGTGATTGCTACACCGGTTGAAAATATCAATATGTACTATGTTGACCCCGGCGACAGCGATTTCTCCCGTGCCGGTCTGGTATATACCACGGGCGCAGGCGAAACAAACCTTATCGGCTTCCATACTCAGGGCAATTACAACACGGCTGTTTCCGAGGCGTTCGCTATCATGGGTCTGACCCTGTTTGCGGAATACATTGACGGTATCGCCGTGATTGACATTGACACGGAGCAGAAGCTGGACACGCTGACCGTAAATTCTGCTGATGGAACAAAGCAGGGTGACACAAAGATTACTGTTACCCCGGAACTGGAAAAGGGTCACGTCTACAAATACAAGATAGAAGCTGGTTCGGCTCCGACTGTTTCTTACGGTCAGAACGTAAAGAACTGGACTGCATGGGACGGTAAAGCAGACATTACCGCCACCACCGGACAGCATATCAGAGTTGTAGAAGCTGACAGCGGATATAAGGCAATTAAAGCCGGTGAAGCAACCATTGATTCGAATGATGCTGAATAAGGAGCGATAACGGCATGGCATACGTTGATTACGCATATTACAAAGAATTATATGGTGACAGCGCAATCCCTGAGACAGACTTCAAACGTCTGTCCGGGAAAGCCTGCCGTTTGGTGGATGTGCTTACCACCGGGATAGATGGCGTGAGAAAACTTGCAGTTGCGTTCCCGACAGATGAATACGATGCCGAAAACGTCAAGCTATGCATCTGTGAGTTGATATTCAAGTTCAACGCTTTTGAGAAGGCTGAACAATCAGCACAAGAAGCATCCGGCTATAACAAAACGGAGAACGGATTGCAAGGCAAGGTAATTTCCTCGATATCGTCCGGAAATGAAAGCATATCTTTTGCGAGTGGAAGTTCCGGAAGGACAGAAACGGCGTTTGATAAGGCGGTTGCAGACAGGACTGAACAGGAAGAGTTTTTGAAATCAATCGCCCGGTATTA
>CANQKM010000016.1 GCA_947624485.1 uncultured Clostridia bacterium | reverse complement strand
TGCTTTGCGTTACTTTCAACGCCCATAAAATATATGGCTCTTTTATCCCCAATAAACTGATTTATAAGCGCAGTTTTACCTACACGCCGCCTGCCGTAAATAACCGCAAATTCAAAGCTATTCGATTTGTATAGACTGTCAAGCGTCTTAAGCTCACGTTCTCTGCCTATAAACATATACACAACCTCCATCTTAGGTTGTGTAAATTATATCATACAAAAAAGAATTAGTCAAGCATAAATGAGTAATTTATACTTGACTAATTTGAATTTGGACTTTTGACTGTAACAAATTCGTCCCGAAAGCTGATTTTCTTCGCTTGAACTTCGTCACACTTCATGATGATGCGCCATTCTTCAAAAATTTGCTGTCAAATTGCTGTCAAAAGCTTGCGCTGAACCTCATACACCGCACCATTATGCCGTTTATTCTCCCAATGGTTTCATCGTCGGGAACAGCAGCACATCGCGTATTGCTGGCGAATCTGTCAGCAGCATGCACATGCGGTCGATACCGAAGCCGATGCCGCCGGTGGGGGGCATACCTATCTCAAGCGCGCGCATGAAATCCTCGTCTGTCGTGTTCGCTTCCTCGTCGCCCTGGGCTAACTGCTCCTCCTGCGCCTTGAAACGCTCGCGCTGATCCACGGGATCGTTCAGCTCCGAGTACGCGTTCGCCATTTCCCAGCCGTTCATGAAAAACTCGAAACGCTCCACGTACTCCGGATTATCCGGCTTCTTCTTCGTGAGCGGCGAAATCTCGATCGGGTGATCTGTTACGAACGTCGGCTGGATCATGTGTTCCTCGGCAAACTGCTCAAAGAACAAATTCAAAATATCGCCCTTCTTGTGGCGCTTTTCGTATTCCACATGATGCTCGTCCGCAGCCGCGCGCGCCTCGTCGAGCGTGTGTATCTCATTAAAGTCAACGCCCGAATACTTCTTCACCGCGTCAACCATTGTGATACGCTCAAACGGCTTGCCGAGATCCATTTCCACGCCGTTATACGTAATTTTCGTCGTGCCGAGTACCTCCTGCGCTACATGACGGTACATATTTTCGGTGAGATCCATCATGCCGTGGTAATCGGTGTACGCCTGGTACAGCTCCATCAGCGTGAACTCGGGATTGTGGCGCGTGTCGAGTCCCTCGTTTCTGAACACTCTGCCAATCTCGTAAACCTTCTCGAAGCCGCCGACGATAAGGCGCTTTAAGTACAATTCCAGCGAAATACGCAGCTTGAAATCCTCGTCGAGCGCGTTAAAGTGCGTTTCAAACGGTCTTGCCGCCGCGCCGCCCGCGTTTGACACGAGCATTGGCGTTTCGACCTCAAGAAATCCCAGTCCGTTCAGGTACGAGCGGATAGACGCGATAATTTTCGAGCGGTTCATAAACGTCTTTTTTACGTCCTCGTTCATGATGAGGTCGATATAACGCTGACGATAGCGCAAATCGGTATCGGTCATGCCGTGGAACTTCTCCGGCAGCGGCTGAAGCGACTTTGTGAGCAGCGTTATTTCGTCAACTCTTATCGAAATTTCGCCCGTCTGCGTGGTGAACACCTCGCCGTGCGCGCCCACAATATCGCCTATATCGAGCTTCTTGAAACGATTGTACTCGTCCTCGCCGAGAATATCCTTTTTAACAAAAAGCTGAATCTGACCGTCAATGTCCGCGATGTGGACAAATCCGACCTTACCCATACCGCGCTTGGACATAATTCTTCCGGCAACGGTCACATTCTGACCGTCGTATTTTGAAATTTTCGCGGTGATTATTTCGACCTCGTCCGAGCCGCGCTTTGTAAGCTCGCGCTGTTCCTCGCGCGCGCCGTCCTTAAGCTCGCCCGACGTGTGAGTGCGGTTAAACTTCGTAATCTTGAACGGATCTCTGCCCTCGTTTTGCAGGTCGGTGAGCTTGTCGCGGCGCACCTGCAGGAGAGCCGATAATTCCTTTGTATTTTCCGTGTTTTCCATTTATTAAAAATCCTCCTCGGTTTTATTCTACAGACTGAAACATTATATACCATTTTCGTCCGTTTGACAATGTTTTTTACGAAAAATCATCTATATATTTGAGAAAAGCCTCGCAGCCCTCGGCAATATCGTCGTAGGTAACGTCGAAATTATGCGTGTACCACGGATCGGCTATGTCGCGCGGGTTGTCGGAGAAGTCGAGCAGGCGGAAAATTTTGTCCCTATGCTCCTCGCCGAGTATGCGTGTTATGGCGCGTATGTTCTGCAAATCCATACCGATAAAATAGTCGTACCTGTCAGCGTCGGAACGTTTAAGCTGCACCGCCGTCTTGCCGTCCGTTGAAATGCCGTGTTCCGCAAGCTTTTTACGTGTGCCGTAATGCACGCCGTTACCGATTTCTTCTGTACTTGTGGCGGCGGACGCTATGTAAAATTTATCGCCGATACCGCGCTTCTGTACCATGCTGCGCAGAAGAAACTCCGCCATCGGACTGCGGCATATATTGCCGTAGCATATCATCATAACCCTTATCATATTCAACAAACCTCCGTAATGCTGCGCTCCCGCCCGCACGGGCATGGAAGCGGCGTATACAAAAATCCCCTCGGATTTGCATATCCGGGGGATTAAGTTCAAAATTATTCAGCTACGAACGGGAGAAGCGCGATAATTCTCGCTCTCTTTATAGCTGTGGTGAGCTGTCTCTGATGCTTTGCGCAGTTACCGCTGATACGGCGGGGAACAATCTTTCCTCTCTCCGTAACGTATCTGCGGAGCTTCGCTGTATCCTTGTAATCGATATGCTCTACCTTATCCACACAGAACATGCAGACCTTTTTCTTCGGTCGTCTTGTTCTCTGAGGTCTTTCACTTCTTTCAGCCATCTGTGTTTCCTCCTTATCAAATTTTATGCGGGGTTAGAACGGCAGATCGTCCTCACTGCCGTCAAGGTCGGAAAATCCGTCCATGTTAAAGTCGTCGCCGAAATCCGGCGCGCTCGGCGCGTTATTCTGCGGCGCGCTCTGATTGTAACCGCCCTGGTTGCCGTTATAGCTGCCGCCGGTTGTACCCGTTTCGGCTCTCGAGCCGGTAAAGTACGCTTCGTCCACCTGTACCTCGGTGGAATACTGTCTCTTACCGTCCTGACCGTCCCAGCTTCTCGACTGCAGGCTGCCGACTACGGCAATCATGCTGCCCTTGCGGAAATATCTCGCGATAAACTCGCCCGTCTGTCTCCACGCCACGCAGTTTATGAAGTCAGCCTGCTGCTGACCGTCTTTGCCTGCGAAACGTCTGTTTACGGCGATTGAAAATCTCGCGAGCGAAACTCCGCTCGGCGTCTGACGCATTTCGACGTCACGGGTAAGACGTCCCATTAAAATTACTTTGTTCATTCCTTACACCGCTTTCTCGCCTTTGACTTATTCCTCGTCTTTTCTTACAATGATCGTTCTGAGTATTCCGTCTGTGATCCTGTACTGTCTTTCAAGCTCCTTCGGAAATTCCGGCTCAGCCTTGAAATTTACAAGATAGTAGAAACCCTCTGTTCTGTCATTGATTTCGTAAGCGAGTCGTCTCTTACCCCACTCGTCAACGGATTCAAGCTCGCCGTTCGCCTCGATAAGCGATGTAAACTTATCCTTAAGCGCCGTTACGTTCTCCTCGTCGAGAGTTGCGTCAATGATAAAGATTGTTTCATAGCTGTTCATGATTTTTTCAGCCATTTTCTGCACCTCCTTATGGACATTAGTCCTGCAAAACCTTTTGCAGGCAAGGATTGTCCGCAGTTTGCGAACCCAGATATTATATATCACTTTTTCCGCGTTGTCAAGTATTTTTACTTAATTTTCCCTTATGAAAAAATATTGTTGAAAAATTCATTACAGTGTGGTATACTTACTGTAGGTGAAATTGTTTATGGAGGTAATACGTATGAATAAAAAGATTATAGCGCTGACAGTTGCGGCAATGACAGTACTCGGCGCGGCTTCGCTGCCCGCCGCTGCGGATGACGAACCCGTAACGGTTATAATAAACGGAGAAGCTCTCGTCATACCCGAAGGCGACACGCAGCCGTACATTGAGGAGGGACGCACGCTTGTACCTATGCGCGCGATTTTTGAAGCGCTCGGCGCGTATATAAACTGGGACGGGGATACGAAGACGGTTGTTTCCTACGATCCTATAAGCGACGTAAGCATAACCATGCAGGTAGACTCCGCGACAATATTTGTCGGCGAAACACCGGTGGAGCTTGACGTTCCGGCAAGGCTTGTAAATGACAGAACGGTCGTTCCCGTAAGAGCCGTTTCCGAGGGTATGCACAGCCAAGTAGACTGGGACGAGAACACGAGAACCGTCACAATCACAAAGGATATGGAAAAGACGGAATAATAAAGAATACAAAATCCCGCTTGTATAAGCGGGATTTTTTTGTGTGTATTGCATGAGGTAAAATGTGGTTTACCCCATGTTTATATGTCGGAATACTTCTTTTATAGATTCTGCAGTGTGAACAAAACTCCTATTGCCTGCTCTTGTTTTTCTTCCGTTAATGTTCGGAATATATTTAATAATTCCAGTTCTTTCTTTGATAAACTATTATTAAGGAAAATATCGGCAGGATAGCGCACTTCGCTTTTCCCAACTAAATAATCAATAGAAACATTAAAAAAATCAGCCAATTCTATCAGCATATCCATTGTCGGCTGATGTCTGCCGGTTTCGTATGAACTTACCATATACTGTGATATATTTAATTTCATGGCAAGCCCGATTTGGTTTAAGTGCTTTTCTTTTCTTAACTCCGCTATTCTATTCATGGCTATCCTCCCAATAATATTGCTTATACAAATAATTATATTGGATATTCTTGACTTTATAATTGGTTTATGCTATAATTATATTGTTAATTACAATAAGTATTGGGGGAATATGTATGAATTATGATTCATTATTAAATTCAGCCTTAGAGAAGGCTAAGGGGATGCCTACAAATCAAGCATTTGAATTAAAAGATCTTTTTGAGCCTGATCAATGGGCAGGAATGGGGAATTATCGCGGTCCTCTGGGAACAAAGTTTAGGAAAATAATAGAAGAAAACGACCTAGGCATTGAACGGGTTCAAAGAGCCGCAAGACAGTCAAACAAATACATTAACAGAAATTAAAAGAAAGGACGCAGCAAAATGAAAAAGAAATTTTTAAGCATTACTATTGTATTATCAATTTTATTGTCGTTTACACAGATTTCGGTAATGGCAGATGATGCAATAACAGTTAAGTTTAGCGGAGGTCAGCCACTGGAATTTGACGTTCCACCACAGATAATCAACGAAAGAACAATGGTTCCCTTGCGCGCTATATTTGAAGCTCTCGGCGCAAGTGTTAATTGGGACGAAGCAACTCGTACAATTACTTCTGAAAAAGACGGCACGTCAATAAAAATGACTGTTGACAGCAGTATAATGTACGTAAACGGCAATGAGGTAACTCTTGACAGTCCCGCGTGTGTTGTGGATGGTCGGACGCTTGTGCCGGTAAGAGCGATTTCTGAAGCATATAATACAAATGTTGACTGGAACGGAGATACAAGAACGGTAACTATTACATCGTCCGACGCTGGTGAAGTTGCCCCCATTTCATATGAGGACATTTCCGCAAATGTAAATCAAATAAAAGGCTTTATTAACGACGGATTGTACCTTGAAGCCATGCAGGAATGCGAAAATGCAAAAACATATCATACCATATCGGATGCAGATATTGCAATTATTGATGACTTGTATAATTCAGCTAGGACAAAATATAACGAATATAATGACGAACGTATCAAACAAAAGGAACAGGAGCTTTTGGAAAAGTTTATACAAACAGCGGTTAATAAACACATAGCAAGCTTTAAAAATCCTTCGAGCGCAAAAATATATTCGATTTACGCCGGATATTATGAGCGCTCGGATTACAATGAGGATGATAGCGGTGAAGCATTGGCAGCAATTATTGACAGCTCCGGTCAAAATTCGTTTGGCGGTACTACCAGAGATGAAACAACGATTATCTTTGATATGACTACAAAACAGATGATTATGGATTTAGAAAGTTATGGGGAACAAATAAAAAGGGATTCTTATGGTAAGGGTTCCATGCACGGCATGGAGCTTGCAACAGAAGCGTTGTATTTACAGATGAATAAACAAAAAATATTCCAGTCATATGATGTATCGAAATACGTCAACTAAAATAAATTTTGTTATGAGATATTGTCTGCGATATTTCCCGAGTTTTCACATCCCCACAAAAACGGTTCGACACATAGCCGAACCGTTTTTTATGTTTATTTATTCCTTATGGAAGATGCCCTTGATTTTGTCAACGATGCCGCTGCCGCCTTCCTCGACCTTTTCGATGATTTCCTCGGCTTCGTCCTTAACCTTTTCAACTATCTCGCCGCTTGTGAACTTTTCCTTGATCTTGTCAAGATAGTCGCCTTCGCCGATTTTTTCCTTGAGGTGTCCTATGATAGCGTGAACCTGCTCGTCGGGCAAATCAACGCCGAATGTCTGCTCGATGGTGTGGATAGGATCTTTCTTGAGCTGTTCCTTTGTAGCCTCGTCCTGTACCAGCTTTTCAACCAATTCTTTAATTGAGTTTAAGTCCATTGTTGTTGCCTCCTTATATTATTTTTATAATAAAATAATATCTGAAAAGAGAAAATTTGTCAATATTTAACAAAATATTCTTTTATAGAATTTGATTACGTCAAAAATACGGATAATACTGTATTTTATATTGAAATTCTCCCGCGAATATGATAAAATTGACCATGTTATTTAAAAAATACGGTCTTACGGAGGGCAAAGCTATGCTCGATACAAACACAATACTGAACGCATTTCCCGGTCTTGTCTACGCATACAAGGCGGACAGCGATAAAATTGTATATATGAATAATTCGGCAAAAGAGCTTTTGGGTAACAGCATCGGCAAAACACGCACCGAAACCCTGAACGGTATTCTGACGCTTCGGCACGATACGCGTCCTTACAGAATATACACGGGCGGCGACGTGACGGTCGGCATTTACAGCGCCGTAAACGGCATGACCTACGCCGTTTACTCTTCGCGCGAGGACACCGGCGACGGTGAGATTATTGTAGAAACGGCGGTCGATATTACCGACGCCGAAGAGGAGCGCAAGGAGTATCGGGTGCGCCTTAACAGAGAGCATTTGATTGTAAGCTGTATAATGGAACTGCAGGATAACAAGCCGTTCGACGATACGATAGACAAAATTCTTCAGCTTACCGGAAACTTTCTCGAAGCGGAGCATGTTTACTTATTTAAGTATGAGAACGGATTTATGGCTAAAACGCACAGCTGGTGCGGCAAAAACAGCTCGTCTCCGGAAATAGTGCAGAAAATTAAAATGCTCGATGTGTTCAAAAACCATACAAGCACCGTTATCAATGATGTAAGGGAGCTTAAAAAGGAGTACCCCGAAGGGTATCTGTTTTTGCAGCACATGGGTATAAAAAAACTTATTGCCGCGCCGATATATGTTGACGGTGAATTTGTCGGCGTTATAGGCGCGGACAATCTGCCCGACAGAAATATGGACGACGGAAAGTCTATATTCCTCACGCTTTCCGCGTTTATTTCCACCGTTATCGTGCGCGACCGCGCGTCAAACGCGCTGCGCAGACTAAGCTATGTGGACACGCTCACGGGCATATACAACCGCAACAAGTTCATCGAGGACTGCGATATACTGGCGCAGGACGGTGAAACAAATTTCGGCGTCGTTTACATGGATCTTAACGGTCTTAAGGAAATAAACGACAAAAACGGTCACGGCGAGGGTGACAGCGCGATTAAAGAGATTGCCGCCGTCATACGAAACGTGTTCGGCAAGTACGACTGCTACAGAATAGGCGGCGACGAGTTCGCCGTAATATGCCGCAGCACGGACGAGGAAACGTTTAATTTACTTATTGACGAGTTTGCCAAGCAAAACGACAAAAGCAAGCACAAAATCGCCGTCGGTTACCGTTATTCTCAATGCGCGGGCGACATAAACGAGGTCGTCAAGGCGGCGGACGAGAATATGTACCGCGACAAAAAGGCGTTTTACCGTCACACGGGACAGTACGGTCGTTACAGGGTGCGCAACGACAGCTACATAGCCATTTCGACGCCCGAGCGTATCAAAAACCTCATGCGTGACAACAGGTTCGTTATATGGTTCCAGCCGAGATTTTCAGCCGTCACGAACGAAATGTGCGGCAGTGAGGCGTTTATTCGATTTTTCGGTGAGGACGGCATGATAGTTTCGCCGATGGATTTTATTCCCGAAATGGAAGAAAACGACACTATATATCTGCTCGACCTGTACGTGTTCCGCCGCGTGTGCGAGTACCTCGCGGGTTGGATCGAAAAGGGCAGGAAGGCTTTGCCTGTGTCTATCAACATGTCGCACTCGACGCTCGAAAAGCCGAACATAATAGAAAACATCATGGAAATATGGTACGACTACAATGTTCCGAAGGAGCTTATCGTTATCGAGGTAAGTGAGAACCATGACAGAGGGGGCGTTACCGATATTGCGGAAATCCTGAGTGAGCTTAAAAAGAGCGGCTTCCGTCTGGCGATAGACAATTTCGGTTCAAAATACGCCGACCTTTACCTGTTCGCCGAGCTGAAATTCGATATATTGAAGCTTGACGGCGATATGGTGTATAAGATTGAAACGGATAAGAAAACACAGCTTTTGTCAACGTCCATTATGCAGATATGCCACAATGAGAATATCCGTATCGTCGCCGCGGGCGTGGAAAACGAGCAGGAGCTTACCGCTCTTCGCGAAATCGGCTGCGACGAGGTTCAGGGATATTACTTCGATAAGCCTATGTCGTGGGATAAGTTTGAGAATAAATATTTGTAATGTATGACACCCTCTATGGAGGGTGTTTTTCGTAGGGGCGAACCGTGTTCGCCCGCGCGTCTACCGCCACTTAAACAACAGCACGCCGCCGATCATCACGGCGAGACCGACGTATTTATTCCACCCGAACGCGGCCTGCTCGCTGCCGAGCCACCCGAACGCGTCTATAAGCGCGGCGACAAAAAGCTGCGATATCAGAATAGTCGAAATCGCGACGGTTGGACTTAGCTTGCCTATACCGAGCATCACCGTCACCGTTATCACCAGCCCCAGCACGCCGCCGAACAGGTACAGCTTATTCACGCCCGCAATCTCGCGGAAGCTGCCCTTGCCCAAAATCCACACGGCAAGCAGCGACAAAATAAACGCCGTACCCTGCACAAACGCGTTCGACTCGTATATGCCTATCTTTTCGCCGAGGCGCGTGTTCATTACGCCCTGCACGCTCATAGCTGCGCCCGCTATCGCCGACCAGACAAATCCCATAACAAAAACTCCTTTTTGCTTTAATATCCGCAGAAAGGAGTAATTTTATCCGCTTTTTAAGTATGCGCAAAATGAAAAAACGTCCGACGGGGACGTTTTTTCTGCTATGTATAGGATAAAAGGGTAGAATTTGATGTCTTACTTTGCAAATTAAGAAATTCTTTTCTACATATCCTATTATAGCATAAGGGGGAAAGGTTTGCAAGACTTTTTTGTGAAAATTTCCGCTAATTTTCAATCATTTACCGTACACATCGTTCTCCGCGAGCGAAAGAATGATGTTCAGATTGCCGTTTCTGGTGCGAAGCTCGTCTATAAATTCCTTCTCATTGGCATTTTTCATCATTTTTAGCTCGTATGTAAGCTCGAACAGCGAGCCGAGATCGACCGTTTTCACCTTTATAAGCTCATACGAATTGGTGTAGCTCCTTAAAATACCGTCAAACACGCCCTCGTAATCCAAATCCTCGGGAATGGTGATTTTAAGATGCTTCGCGGTTGACTTAGGTCTTGCGAAGTTGAACTTTGACGTCAGCAGCATAAACAGGCAGAGTATAACTATAAAGATTATGCCGTAGAGGAAAAGCCCCACACCGCCCGCAAGACCGGCGGCAACCGCGAAGAATACGTACCCTATATCCTCGGGATCTCCCGGCGCGCTCCTGAAGCGTATAATTGAAAGCGTGCCGGCAAGCGAGAACGCTCTCGCCCAGTTCGAGCCGACAAAAAGTATAATGACCGTCAGAATTGCCGGAAGCATCGTCAGCGTCAGCACAAACGACTGCGTGTGTCTGTCCTTGTGCGTGTAAATGTATGTAAGTCCTATAAGTAAGCCGAAAATCAGCGACGCGCATATTGAGCCGGCGAACGTGAACGAGTTTATTTCGATGTCCGCGCCGGCGTTAAGCGTGTGAAAAAAGTTTGTTATAAATTCCATTTATCCGTTCTCCTTCCGTTATACCGCGTGCTTTAAAAGCTCCGCGCGGTGGTAGCGGCGCGCGCCGCCCTGAAGCACGTGCTTGTATTCCGTGCCGTATTTTGAAAACTGCACCTTCCTAAGCTCCAGCGCGGACAGCATGTCGCACAGCCACAAGGGTTTTGCGGTGCTTGTCTTTATCTCCATGAGCCATATGCCGTCGCCGAGCAGTTTCTCGCCGTAATCGCCCTTTTCGAGCGCCACGTCGTAACGGCGCGTGCGGATATTAGTGTCGAATGAAATGCGCAGGTCGTCGTTGCCCTTTTCAAAGTACGCGAGACGGTCGTACGCGATGTATACCTTCGGGCTTAAATCGTAATTGGCAAGGAAGTATTCAAGCTCGTGTACCACCTGCGGGTTCATGTAATTCATGATTTCGGGAGCCTTGCCGCTTTTTATGAACTCGTACGCCTCACCGAGACGCAGCGTCGTGCGGCGCTTGTTTACAAGTCCCTCGACCTTTTTCTTGATTTCGAGGAACACCTCCGAATTTTCATTCGGTACGCCGTACGAGCGCAGGCGCATTTTTTCCTTGTACGCCGGTCGCGACAGCGATGCGCGGATAAGCGCGTCGTCTGGCGTGTCGTAGTATATGTTCGCTATGGTGTAAAGCGAGTGGTTTTTGCAGTAGCCGTCAAGCTCCATATGTTTCTCGATTACGCTCAGCGCTTTTTTGAGCGTTTCCGTGTCCAGCTTGTATTTGTGTTCGTATCGGTTGAATATCTCTATTGCCATGTTTTTTCGCTCCTTAATGTTAGTTGTACCGTAGGGGCGACCATTGGTCGCCCGCGGGCGGCGAATCGCCGCCCCTACGAAAGGCCCCCTTGTCAAAGGGGGCTGTCACGCATAGCGTGACTGGGGGATTCCTTTTCAATTTACACAATGAATCCCTCCACCGCCTTCGGCGGTCCCCCTCCCTTTAACAAGGGAGGCTCACACGCCTCAACATAACTACATTATAAAACCGATTCCTTAAATAAACCTTAAACCCGAAAAATTTTTTCACAAAAAAAACGATTCCCGAAGGAATCGCGTTTTTTCTATTTACAGTACCGCTTCCCAAAGCTCGGGGTGCGGGTTTGCTATAACCTCGGTGTTGATAAGAACGCCCTGATTTGCGGCGATTCTCGCGCCGGCTTCAACGCCAGCCTTAACATCCGCGACGTCGCCGGTCATTGAAACGAAGCACTTGCCCGCCATACCGCGCGCCACGCGCACCTCGATAAGCTGTATGTCGCCCGACTTCACAGCCGCGTCGGCCGCTTCGATCGCGCTTGCGGCGGTGAACGTCTCGACTATGCCGAGCGCGCGCTTTTCTTTCACTTCCGCAGTGCCGCACACAGCTTCGTACACGTTGTCACCGAGATTACCTATCACAAACTTGTCTATGAGCGCGTCCTCCGCGACGAGTACCGCCTTATCGACAGCCGCGTGTATCGCGCTAAGCTCTCCGCCGACTATCGTCACAAATTTGCCCGGACATACCGAGCCGGAGCTTATGAGCGTCACGCCCGCGCTTTTGAGCATTTCATCGGTTACGACAACGCCCTTTGACACGTTCTTTACTTCTACCAATCCTATCGAATTCATATCCGTCACCTACCTATCTCTCTATTATCACAAAGCGGTCGGTGACTGCTTTGACTGTTCCGTTGATGCTCGCGTGCATCGTTGTTCCCAAATCCTCGTACGCGGTCGCCGCCACAACGTCGCCGGCCTTTACCTTGTCGCCCGCTTTGACGGTCGCGCTTGCCGGTTTGCCGACATGCTGTTTAAGCTCTATGTACACCGTTTTGGGGTTAAACTTCATATAATCCCTCGTTACGGTGTCCTTGACGTACTTCCGTATGCCGAGCTTGTCGATAAGCGTCTGCGAGGAAACAAGTCTGCCCGTCCTTTCGGGACGAACCTTCTCGGGCGCTTTGTTGTTCTGTCTGCGAAGTCCCTGCTTACCGAGTTCGCCCTTGACCTCCATCGAAATCGCCTGCGGATCGAGCATCTGCTGACACGCTATGACCGTGCAAACGCCGCAGCCGCAGCAAAGCGCCGACTGCAAAAAGCTCTCCGTGTTCATGACCTCGCTGTGCGAAGCCGCGCGGAGCGTCTTATGCACATGCAGATCGTAGCCCAGAAGCTGTCTGGGACACAGGTCGGAACACATCGTGCAGTTGCAGCAGGCAGCCGACGCGCGCTTCAATGTCATCGACATCGGCATCTTCTTGCGCTGTATAATCGAGTGTGTCACGGGGAAAATCAGAAGTCCCTTCGTTGTCTTTGTAACGACGTCGTTCTCAATATCGACAAGCTTGCCCATCATCGGGCCGCCGTTTATGACAGCCTTGCCGTCAAGATTGCCGTATCCCGCCGTTTCGAGAAGCTCCTTTATCTTTATGCCAACCGGAGCTTTAACGGTTATATCCTTCGGCACGTCGCCGCCTATCGTTATGTACTTGTCCGTCACAGGCTCGCCCTTCGTTACCATGCGGTGAATGTTGTAAACGGTTTCGACGTTTATAACCATTACGCCGACCATTACCGGTATCGCGCCTTCGGGAATGATTTTTCCCGTCGTCTCGTACGTAAGCACAACCTCATCGCCCGCCGGATAAATGTCGGGTATCTCGTGTATGCTCACGCGCGTACCCTTGAGCGACGCGACTATTTTTTCGTCGAGCAGGTGCATATTCTTGCCCTTTATGCCGATAATCGCCTCGTCCGCGCCGAGCGTGTCGATAAGAAGGTTAAGCGTGTCAATAAGCGCCTGAAGGTGATGCTCCAAAATGTGGTGGTCAACCATCATTAAAGGCTCACATTCAGCCGCGTTTACTATTATCTGCTTTACCTTGTCGGAAAATTTCCTGTGCGTGGGAAAGCCCGCGCCTCCCGCGCCGACTATTCCCGCGTCGTATACAATTTTTTGCAGCTCCGCTAAATTCATATTATGTCCTCTTTTACGTTATAGTTGTGGTTCGTTGTGCGTGTGGTGCGCGCCGTAGGGGCTGGCGCCCTTGACAGCCCGTATAAACCCCTCAGTCACACTGTGTGTGACAGCTCCCCTAATAGGGGAGCCTCACGGAGAGCGGCGCATATCGCAAGCCTCCCCTACTAGGGGAGTAGGCGTCGGAGGGGTTACATCATTATCATGCCTGTTTTTCGTCGAGAATACCGACAATCGCGGCGTCAACGGGAGCGTCGGGCTTACCGAGCGCCATTCTCGCGCCGCTGCCGCGCGTGATAATAACATCCTCGCCTATACCCGCGCCGATTATATCCACCGCGACAAGGAACTTATCCACAAGACTACCGTTTTCGATACACTGAACGAGCATAAACTTATAGCCCACGAGAGCCTCAAGCTTATGCGTCGAAACAACGCTTCCGTATACTCTGCCTATAATCATTATAATCAATCCTTTTACCGCATCTTTCGGCGCGGTAGGTCTATTTCTCTAAAATCACTACTCTGTCGCCCGTTTTGATCGCGCACGCGTTCGCGTCGTCAGTGTCGATGTGCATTTCAGTGTTGAAGTCCTCGCGGACTCTTACCTGCACGTTAAAGAAACGCGTCGGCTTGGAGTTCTGTATCTCAACGTCCACAATGTCGTTGTCCTTTATGCCGTACTTCGCCGCGTCCTCAGGCGTCATATGTATATGTCTGTTGGCTATAATGCAGCCCTCGTTAAGAAATACGCTGCCCTTCGGTCCTACAAGAGCCATGGGCGCGCTGCCGTCAAGCTCGCCCGACGGGCGTACCGGCGGCGATACCTTCAGCTTAAAGGTATCCGTTCTTGAAATTTCAACCTGTGACTGCTTTCTGACCGGGCCGAGTACTCTCACGCCCTCGATCGAACGAAGCGAGGGACTTACGAGCGTCACGCACTCCTCCGCGGCAAACTGGTCGCCCATAAGCATCTTCTTAACGGTCAGCTCATGTCCCTTTCCGAAAAGAATTTCGAGATGCTCCTGCGACAAATGCACGTGTCTTGCCGACACGCCTACCTTAATACCGTCGTTCGCTTCCTTTTGCTTCAGAATATCCACAACGGCTTTTGCAATCACGTCCTGTATATTGTTGTCCATTCCGTGTTCCTCCCGATAAAATGAGGTTTGTTTTACATCAAAATGCGTACAAAAACCAAATCCCTTATTCCGCGGAAGGTTTCCCTCCCGCGGAAAGGAAATATGATTTCGTTTTTTTATGTAGCTGTAACTACATTTTCGCCCCGTTTAATCCTTTTGGAATCAGTTAGCGGGGAGAATCTTCTCTACGTCGTTGTGCGGACGCGGAATTACGTGTACCGAGATAAGCTCGCCGAGTCTCGAACCTGCCGCTGCGCCTGCGTCTGTAGCAGCCTGAACAGCGCCTACGTCGCCTCTTACCATAACGGTAACAAGACCGGAGCCGATTCTCTCTGTGCCGATGAGCGTTACGTTAGCTGCCTTTACCATTGCATCCGCAGCCTCGATCGCCGCAACAAGACCTCTTGTTTCTACCATTCCCAATGCTTCTACTGCCATTTTTATTTCCTCCTGTTTTTGGGCTTTGCCCTTATTTTACTTTGTTTTTTATATCTTAAGGCTTACGCCTGAAGAACGTTGTTATTTTTCCGTTTTCTTTGAACGGGTTGTTCTTTTGCGCGCCGCTGATCTTTTTTCAGCCTTCGGCTCGCTCTTTCCGCCCGACGGGATCTTGCCCACGTGCGTACCCGCAATCTCCGAGTTGGCTTCCTTCGCCTTCTCGTCGTCGAGATGCAGGAATTTTAATATTTCGTCATGCGGTCTTGCGATTACCTGCGACGCCTTGTAGCAGTCGCACTTTTTCGCTCTCTTAACGCCGGCGTCCACCGATGCCTGAACTCCCGTCAGCTCGCCCTTAACGACTATCGTTACGAGCCTGCCGCCGAGCTTTCTTTCCGTCGCCACAAACTCCACGTCCGCTACTTTAAGCATATCGTCAAGCATTATTACAGCGTTACCGAGAGCCGATACCTCGACAAGTCCCAATGAAAAATCCGCCATTTTACTCTGCCTCCCCTCAATCAATAGAACGAAGGTAGAATTTTGGCGATGTCCTGATGCGGACGCGGTATGACGTGTACCGCGTACACCTCGCCAAGCTCCCGCGCAACCGTTTCGCCCGCCTTAACGGCGGCTTCGACCGCGCTGACCTCGCCTTCAATCACTACATTCACAAGACCGGAACCGATTTTCACCGTTCCTATCAACCTGACGTCCGCCGCCTTCGTCATAGCGTCGGAGGCTTCAATGGCTGCCGTCAGGCTTCTTGTTTCTATAAATCCCAAAGACTGTAACATTGAATCCCTCCTTACGCGTTATTCGGTATATGACCTACCCTGTCGCGTCCTACGCTTATGCGGTTTGCCATTTTTACGGCGTCGTCTGTGGGCCTTGCAATTACGTGCTTGTTTATAAGTCCCGAAACGCTCTCCGCCGCTTTCGCAGCGGCTTCAACAGCCGCCTCGACCGCGCTGACCTCGCCCTGCACCTTGACCGCCATGATAAGCGGCACTTCAACGCTTTCCGCGTTCGCGGGCTTGTTGGAGTCGATCGCGATTATTTTAACGTCAGCCGCCTTCGCAGCCGCGTCTGCAGCCGTTATCGCCGTGACAAAGCCGAACATTTCGATTATTCCTATTGCCTCATTCATTGTAACACCCTACGCCTTTCTTCGGTGTTCCCCGTTATTAAAAATCGGGGTTTATATACGCTATCTTAAGACCTTTCTGCGCCAGGTTCGTTTCAAGCGCCTCGTTCATCTCGCTAAGACCGAAACGGTGAGTGATAAGCTCCTTTATCGGAAGTCCTATCGCTATCGCTCTCTTTAAGAAGTCGAACGTCGTCGCGTAGTCGCGGAGCGTGTAAACCCACGAGCCTACGAGCGTTATCTCCTTCGAGCAGAGGTCGAAGTGCGGGTTTATCGTGGCGTCGCCGCCGTTGATGAAAAATCCCAGTTCGCACAGGCCGCCGCCGTTTCTGATGAAGTGGTAAATGTTCGAGTGCGCCACAGGCGAGCCGGTACACTGGAACGCGAAGTCGCACAAATATCCGCCGAACGCGTCCTTAACGGCTTCCGTAAGAGCGTCGATACCCTTGTGGTTCATGAAGTTCACGGTGTTGTCCGCGCCCATTCTCTTCGCAAACTCAAGGCGCTGCTCGTTACCGTCAACGGCTACGATGTTTTCTATACCCATTGTGCGGAGTACCGCGATACAGATAAGACCTATGGGGCCGCAGCCCTGTACTACAACTCTCGAATTGAAGCGGAGAATGTTTGTCGTCTTTGCTCTCTCAACCGCGTGAACAAGTACCGCGCACGGCTCGATGAGTATTCTTGAGTCAAGGTCGAGGTCGCTTACATTAAACACCGTCGAGCCGCCTCTTATAAGTATGTAATCGCTGTACCAGCCGTTAAGATGCACATCGTCATCGGGAAGAAGTCCGTACACGTCCGCGCCGCCGACGTTCTGCTTGTTGAGGTCGAACATCGTGATGTCGGGGTTGTCCTTGAATATCATACAAGTAACGACCTTATCTCCGACCTTTAACGGCTTGCCCGCGCTGTCCTTCGACACGTTCTTACCCATTTTCACTATCTCGCCCGTACCCTCGTGACCGAGAACAACCGGGATAAGCGAGAACGGATCGTTTTTGTACTCGTGAGCGTCTGTGCCGCATACGCCGCAGCCCTCTACCTTTACGAGTATATCGTCGTCGCCGAGTTCGGGAATCGGATATTCCTGAATCTCAAAGTGCTTGAGCTTCGTCATCATCGCTACGTGCGCCGTCTTGGGGATAGCGCCCGACGCCTGCTTTGACGCCGTATAGCTGCTGCCTGACGCGGGAGCGTTACCTGTCATTTCCTGCAGAACCTGCGCTACAAGCTTTGCTATTTCCTGTTCGTTTACTGCCAAGATTATCACTCCTTTTAAATTATATTCAACGCGTCTGACAATACGCAGCGTCTTATACGCGTAAAGCTCCTCGGCGAGGTGATACCCTCACCGGTCGGGCCGGCTATCGTGAACGTCGTCCAGCCCTCCGCGTTAAAGCCGATACCGGCGTAGCTCGGAGCGTTCTTTACAAATATAGTCGTGCAGATTGCCTTTGCATACTGCGTCATGTGATCCACGTTCTTTGAGTGGAGATGCGCGCTGTGGCGGTTGCCGTGTTCAGCCTTTACAGCCATTTCGACAGCCTCGTCGAACGTATCGACCCTTACTATCGGGAGTATCGGCATCATCAGTTCCGTCTGAACGAACGCCTGTGAGAACTCCGTCTCGCATATGATACATCTAACGTCCTCTTTCGCGTTAATGCCTATCTGCGCGAGTATCTTTCTCGCGTCGCGTCCAACCCAGTCCTTGTTGATAACGCGCTTGGGCTTGTCGCCCTCCTTCTTCGGTTTCGACCACACGAGAACAACGTCCTCAAGCTGCTTTACCTGCGCGTCGTTTATCATGTACGCGCCGTTTTTAAGCATGTGGTGTATAAGCTCGTCGGCTACGTTCCTTAAAACGAACACCTCTTTTTCCGCGATACACGGCAGGTTGTTGTCGAACGTGCAGCCGTCGATTATATCCTTCGCCGCCTTCGGGATGTCGGCGGTGTCGTCAACAACGACCGGCGGATTGCCCGCGCCCGCGCCGATAGCCTTCTTGCCGCTCGACAGAAGCATCTTTACAACGCCGGGACCGCCCGTCGCAACAAGCATTCTTACCGACGGATCGTTTACCATTTTGTTGGACGTTTCCATCGTCGGGTTCGCTACGGTGGCGACTATATTTTCTGGGCCGCCCGCAGCCAAAATCGCTCTGTTTACAAGATCGACCGCGTACGCCGAAATTCTCTTCGCGTGCGGGTGCGGATTAAACAGAACGCCGTTGCCGCCCGCGAGCATACAAATACTGTTACAGATAATCGTGCAGCTCGGGTTCGTGGACGGCGTTATCGCGCCGATTATTCCGAACGGCGCCATCTCGATGAGCGTCAGACCGCCGTCGCCCGCGAGAGCGCGCGTTTCAAGGTCGGACGTGCCGAGAGTTTTGTCGGCAACGAGATGATGCTTCAAAATCTTGTGGTAAACGTTTCCCATACCGGTGTCCTCAACGGCGAGCTTCGCCATTGTTTCGGCTTCGGCGTGGGTAAGCTTCCTGATTTCGTTTATGATATTTTCTCTCTGTTCCTTATTATAATGTCTGAAGGTCGTATACGCCTTGTTACAAGCCGCGATAGCCTCATCCATTGTGTCGAACACGCCGAGCTGCTTGCGCTTCGGCGCTTCAAAAGCCGAGAGATCCATTCCGGCAAGCACATTCTTTACGATTTCGCTTACCTGCTTTTCATCTACCATGTTGAATTTCAGACCTCCTTCTTACAGCAATATGCGGAGCGTTTCCTTCGCGACCGCGGCAATGAGCGTGTCCTGCTCCTTCGTGCCGCCGCTTACTCCGATACCGCCGTATATTTTATTGCCGCATTCGAGCGGAAAACCGCCGCCCAAAAGCAGTATTCCGTTTCCGTTTGTAAGTCCGTCCAGCGCGCCGCCGCGCGACTCCTTTAAAGCCACGTGCGTCGGCATTTTCAGCGCCACAGCCGTGTACGCCTTATCCTGCGCCGCCCTCACCGACGCTATATAGCTGTCGTCCATAGCGTTCAAAAGCACAAGGTTCGCGCCCTCGTCGCATACGGCGACCACTATTTTCACGCCGATTTTTTCCGCCGCGATCACCGCCGCTTCGGCAGCCTTTTTGGCAGTTTCGAGCGTCATTTTACAGTTTTTGTATGTAACATTTTTCGCGCTTTCCGTCTTTACGGGAACGGGTTTTTCAGCCGTTTTCGGCTTCGGTGCGGGCGGTTTGTCCGCGCCGATGTTTTTCGCAACCTGTGCCACGAGTTCTTCTATTGTTTTCATCGTGAGCCTCCCGTTACGAATTTTACTTGTTCATCTGCTCCAGTACCTTCTTGGTAACCTCCGCGACTATTCCCTCTATATCCTTGTTCGCGGGCGTCGGGCATACCTGACTGGGGAGCGGCTGGAAGCCGTGATAAGCAGCCGACGACTCAACGCCGTACTTCTCATTTGCCTCCGTCGGCGACATAGCGCATGTGTCGTCGCCAGCGTAGCAGCCGGGGCAGAGCTTTTCCATCGGGTGCTTGCCCGGTACGCCGAACTGCTTTCTGAGTTCAACGAGCTTCTTAACCTCGCCGCAGGGGATTTCCTGCTCACCGCCGAGCATTCTCGCGTGGAAGAGGAGCTTCGCGTAAAACTCCGTCGACTCCATTCTGAAGAACGCGGTATTGAGGTCGCAGCCGAACGACAGAGCGCCGTGGTTCGCGAGAAGAATCGCGTCGTAATCCTGGAGATACGGCTCGAGCGACTCGGGTATTTCCATCGTGGACGGTGTGCCGTACTGCGCGATAGGAACAGCGCCGAGGAATATAATAGCCTCCGGCATGATAAGCTTGTCCAGCGGAATACCCGCGATAGCGAACGAGGTCGCAATCGGGGGATGCGCGTGAACAACAGCCTTAACATCCGGTCTCGCCTGGTACACCTTGAGGTGCATCTTGAACTCCGACGAGGGCTTCCAGGGGCCGTTCGACTCCTTTAAGTTGCCCTGTCCGTCAACCTTACAAATCATGTCGGGCGTCATAAAGCCCTTCGATACGCCGGTCGGCGTTACGTAATAGGTGTCGGGATCTATCTGCACGGAAAAGTTACCGTCGTTTGCGGCAACGAAACCGTCGTTGTAAATCCTTCTGCCGATTTCGCAAAGTTCTTTTTTGATTTCGTAATCGGATTTGAACATGTTTCTTTCCTCTTTTCTTTGTTTTTCTTGGTTTTATTTTGTTTTGTCTTTATTATACACTATGCCAGCCTAATTGTAAAGACTCTTTACGTTTGTTTTTTTGCATTTTTTCCGACATTCGCAAAGCCGAACCTTAAAAAAAGCTGTATACCAGTATTTTACCACAATATATTGGTCTTTTCAAGTGTTTTTATAAACATTTTGCACAAAATAATGTATATTTTTTACGGAAGTAATGTTTCACAAAATTTTAATTCCGTTTTTGTGAATTTTGCCTATAGCGGCGGCATTTTTACCGAAAAACGGCTTTAATATGCGGAAAAATCAATAAAAAGTTGCTTTTTTGCTTGATATGTGGTAAAATAACATGAACAAGAAAAACGGAGAGTGATAGAGAGTGGATCTGCTCATATTTGATAAGATAGAAAACGACGGCTGCATACAGGCGATTTTGAATAAAGACAACGTGGGAGTGCTGCGCGGCGTGATAAAATTCTGCGAAACGGAGGGCGTTACGTCGAACGCGATAAAAGAGTACGTCGCGTCGCTTCTGGCGAACGATGACAACGTGCTTTCCGACCTCGCGAAGTCGGGCAAAAAGATAGGCGATGATTTGTATAAGCTCGCGTCGCTCGATATACAGGAGATATACAACAAGCTGTTTTCGATACAGATAAAGTACGCGCCGTCGGACAACGACACCGGCTTTTACGAGGGCTACATACAGTCCATGCGCGCGATAACGGAGTCGAAGAACGCGAAGGAGCTTCTCAATGCGCTTATCACACATTACAGGACGCTCGGCTGCGGCACGCTCGCGAAATACGCGGCGTTCAAGTACGACGGCGCGATTGAGGGCGTAACGGAAACGGACAGCATAACGTTTGACGACCTCATCGGCATAGAGTACCAGAAAAAGACGCTTATAGACAACACGCGCGCGTTCCTCGACGGCAAGAGCGCGAACAACGTGCTGCTGTTCGGCGACAGGGGAAGCGGTAAATCATCGTCGGTAAAGGCGCTTCTCAATATGTTCGCGGACAAGGGGCTGAGAGTGGTTGAAGTGCCGAAGCACCGCATAAGCGACATTCCGAAGCTGTCAAAGCTGCTTTCGCAAAGCCCGAACAAGTACATAATATTCCTCGACGACCTCACGTTTGAGTCGCACGAGACGGAGTACCGCGCGCTTAAGATCGCGATGGAAGGTCAGCTTCAGGCAAACCCGTCGAACGTGCTGATATACGCGACGTCTAACCGCCGCCACCTCATACGCGAAACGTGGGCTGACCGCGAGGGCGGCGAGGTGCATAAAAACGACCAGATGCAGGAAACGCTGTCGCTTTCGGAGCGTTTCGGCATAAGCCTTGTGTTCTCGCTGCCGAGCCAGAAGGAATATCTCAACATAGTTTCCGAAATGCTCAAAAAGCGCGGAAAAAAGATGACAGCCGACACGGAAAAGGAAGCTATCGTGTGGGCGATGAACTACGGAGGAAGAAGCGCGCGCTGCGCGAAACAGTTTGTAACATCTTATATAGCCGGTCATAAGGAAAAAGGAGAAGATTAAAATGAAGAAAAAGCTATTATCCCTTATACTCGCGGCGGTAATGGCGCTGCCCTTAACCGTTTTTGCCGAAAACACGGCAATCAGGGACATGGGTAACGAAAGAGCGGTGCTTATCTGCTACGACAACGGCAGGCTCGTTTACAGCTCGCTGCTCAAATCGGAAAACGGCGCGTTTAACGTCGACATTCCCGACGAGTACAAGAATACATATAAAAAGCTGTACTACGTCGGCACGGACACATTCGCCGATTTTGACGACGCGGAAAAGGTAACGCCCGAGGAAACGACTGCGCCCTCGGCAAATCCGTCACCCGAACCGACGGTAACGCCCGAGCCGTCGCCGTCTCCCGCAGCTTCGGCAAAGCCTACGGCGACTCCCGAAGCGGAAACGCCGTACGAAAAGGCTGCCGACGGAGTATTCGCGTCCGCGCTCGTCACAAATGTGGCAAGAAGCATAAACAGCGACGATGAGGAAATCACCTCTCTTACGGTATACTATCAGGGCAAGGAGGTCGTGATGCCCGTGGAGGACGACGTTAAGATTTCCACCGCGCCGAAGGCTCACGCGGATTTAGCCGGACAAACTGCTGACAGTCTCAAAAAAGGCGATGTGATCTGCACCTCGGCGAATATCGCGGGAACGAGAATCAAAACGCTCGACCTCATCATGCGTCCGGCGAGGGAGGATATTGTCACAAGCAATTCCGACTACGGCGATAACTTTGAGGATTTGTTCGTTTCCGGTTCGCTCGTGGCGAATAAGTGGCAGTATGAAAAGTACGGCGCGAAACCGTCAAACGCGAAGTACAGCTACGCGTTCGGAATCGTCGGAACGGCAAACGACAGAGTTCTGACGCTTCTCAACAACAGCGGCGGACGTTACAGGGCAATGGAAATAGACCTTGACAAAAACACATACGTTTATTCCTGCGACACAAGCGTCAAGGACTACGATTTTTACCTCGGCGGCATATACGACATAGAAACAACTCTCCCCTCGTCGCTTTTGAGGGACAGGATCACTCTCGACGACAGATACAGCTACAATTACGCGCTTGTGAGAATGGTCGAGGGTACGGCTACGGACATCGTTACGTTTAACAATTATAATTATTGATACGGAGGAAAACGGTTACACAAAAGAGAAAGGACGAATATCCGATGAAAAAGATAATAACGGCGGTATGCACTGCGCTTATCCTTATTATGACAGCCGCCGCTGCCTATGCGGATTACGACATTTCGGTAAGGATGGACGGCATCACCGCGGACGATTCAAGGTACGTGCAGTTCGGGGACATTAAACCGGTGCAGCTTGACAGCCGAACGCTCGTTCCGGCACGGGCAATGGCTGAAGCGGCCGGTATGGAGGTCGTGTGGGATCAGCCCACGCAGACGGCGATACTGCTCCTTAAAATAGGATTGTACTCCGAAAAGCCGATAGAACGGTACGCCGCGAAGGCAATCTCGATGGTAGAACCGCCCACTCCCGGACTTGTGCCGGTGGATATTACGGCGGCGATCAAGCTTGATTCTTCCACGGCGGTAATACGCTACAATTTTCGCGACAGCGAGGGCGATTATATAGCCGTCGGCTGCGAGTATGAAATGGTATCGAAAACGATACTTATAGACGACGGCACGCTTATGCTGCCGCTAAGGGATTCTATGGAAATATTCAGTCTTACCGTAGGCTGGAACCAGGACGAGATGTGCGCGTACGTATCCGTTCCGGAAACGGTAACGGTGCCGAATAATCTGAGAGTTATACCGAATAACGGCGAGGGCGAGTTTGCCCCCACCGAAGAAAATTTAAGAGAGTACACAAGCTATAATTACCGGGAGTTGATGAACGGCGGCGACGGGCTGGCATACGCGTACGAGAATACCGGAACATACCTCGGAAATTTCCGCATAACGCATTACTGTCCCTGCGAAATCTGCAACGGAAGCTGGGGCAGCGGCACCGCGTGGGCGGGCGAGATTACTCCGGGACGCACCATAGGCGTTAATCCCAACGTTATCGCGCCGCTGTCATGGGTATATATAGAAGGCTACGGTCTGCGCCGCGCCGAGGATACCGGCGGCGGTATCGGCACGTACCATATAGACATCGCCGTGGAGGATCACGAAACGGCTATGCGCCTCGGCACGACGTACAGAGATGTGTATTTGGTGGAGTAAATTGGGATTTAACTACGTGAGGCCCCCTTGTCAAAGGGGGCTGTCGGCGGAGCCGACTGGGGGATTCCTTTTTTAATTTAATAATGAATCCCTCCACCGCCTTCGGCGGTCCCCCTCCCTTTAACAAGGGAGGCTAACAGCGAGCGGCACATATCGTGAGCCTCTCCTTGAGGAGAGGTGTCGTCGCGAAGCGATGACGGAGAGGTGGCAATGTGTTTTTTAGAACCACCTCTCAGTCGCCTCCGGCGACAGCTCCCCTCAAGGGGAGCCTTCCGTAGGGGACGGCGCCCCCGACGTCCCGCATTTACGCACATAAATCATAATTTACCGCAAAAAACGGCTCATACGAGCCGTTTTTCTTTTTCCCTTATCTTTCATCAATCGGTTTATACTGTTTATGTTCCGCCACAGCCTTATACGCGGGACGGATAATTTTACCGGGGTTTACAAGCTCCTCAATCCTGTGCGCGCTCCAGCCGGCGATACGCGCGATAGCGAACATCGGCGTGTACAGCTCCATCGGTATGCCGAGCATACTGTACACAAATCCCGAATAAAAGTCCACATTCGCGCTCACGCCCTTGTAAATCCTTCTTTCCGACGCAATGACCTGCGGCGCGAGCCTTTCCACGCGCGAGTAGAGGTCGAACTCCTCCTCCCTGCCCTTTTCCTTCGACAGACGCTCCACAAACACCTTGAACGCGTTTGCGCGCGGATCGGAGAGTGAGTACACCGCGTGTCCCATACCGTATATGAGACCGCTGCGGTCAAACGCCTTTTTGTTCAGAATATCCGACAAATACTGCTCTATTTCCTTATCGTCATGCCAGTTTTTCACGACGCTTTTCATGTTCTCGAACATCTGCGTCACCTTTATATTCGCGCCGCCGTGCTTCGGACCTTTGAGCGCGCCGAGCGACGCAGCAACGGCGGAATATGTATCCGTTCCCGACGAGGTGACAACGTGCGTTGTAAACGTTGAGTTGTTGCCGCCGCCGTGTTCCGCGTGAAGAATGAGCGACAAATCGAGAATTTTCGCCTCGAGCGGCGTGTATTGACTGTTACTCCGCAGCATATGCAGTATGTTTTCCGCCGCCGACAAGTCCCCGCGCGGCGCGTGCACGATAAAGCTGTCGTTAGCGTGGTAGTACTTGAACGCCTGATAGCCGTACACCGCGAGCATCGGGAACTGCGCGATAAGCTGCAGGCACTGTCTCAAAACGTTCGGCAGCGAAATGTCGTCGGCTCTGTCGTCGTACGCGTACAGCGTCAGAACGCTCCTTGACAACGCGTTCATCATGTCGCGGCTCGGCGCCTGCATGATAATGTCGCGCACGAACGACGGCGGTATTGTGCGCAGCTTCGCGAGCGTCGTATTAAAAACCTTGAGCTGCGCCCTGTTCGGAAGCTCGCCGAACATGAGCAGGTACACGACCTCCTCGTAGCCGTAACGGTCGTCCTCTATAAATCCCTTTAGCAATTCCTCAACGTCGTAGCCGTGGTAATACAGCTTGCCGTCGCAAGGTGCGTTCGTGCCGTCGGGCAGAACGTCATACGCGTGTATCTCGCTTATTTCGGTAAGTCCAGCCAGAACACCCTTACCGTTTATATCTCTCAAACCGCGCTTCACGTCGTACTTCTCGTACAGCGCGGAATCTATTCTTTTGTTTTTCTTGCATATGTCGAGCATATGCAGCATTTCCGGAGTGACCTCCACGGGTACTATCTTCTTATTCATCTTCTTTCCTCCGTTCCGAGCGTGTCAGAATTTTTTTTGAGTGATTATATCTATTGTACCATAAAAAGATAACGTTGCAATTAAAATTGTGTGAATATATTGTGAATTATTTTTTTTTGTGGTAAAATAGAAAAAAACACAACGGAGGTAATTTTTATGGTATACGTTCTTTTGGCGGACGGCTTCGAGGAAGTCGAGGCGATAGAACCCATTGATATTTTAAGACGCGGCGGAGTAAATGTTAAAACTGTCGGTGTGACCGGCAAAACGGTTACAGGCGCGCACGGCATACCCGTCACCGCCGATATTGAAATCGGAGAGGTTGACTGCGACGATATGGAGCTTCTCATGCTTCCCGGCGGAGCGGGCCACGAAAAGCTCGACGCGTCAAACGCCGTACATGCGCTAATAAGCTACGCCGTAGCGAACAACATTTACGTGTCGGCGATATGCGCCGCGCCGTCAATTCTCGGTAAAAAAATGCTGCTTGAGGGTAAAAAGGCGACGTGCTTCCCGGGTTACGAAAAGTACCTCTACGGTGCAGACGTCGTTCCCGACAAAGCCGTTATCGACGGTAAGTTCATCACCGGCAAGGGCGCGGGCGCCGCAGGCGACTTCGGCTTTTTGATGCTGTCGGTGCTTAAAGATAAGGCGACAGCGGATAAGATAAAGGAGACAATGCAGTATTGATTAAGGACGAGCTGCGCGTGAAAATGCGCGAAACGCGCCGCAATTTGCCGGCGGACGAGGTGAAGGGAAAAAGCGAGGCTATAGCGCGGTCGCTTTTGAACATAACGGCGGTAAAGGACGCAAAAACCGTATGCGTTTACATTTCCGCATTCAAGGAACCCGACACGCGCGGTATAATCGGCGCGCTTCTTGAATCGGGCAAACGCGTTGCCGTACCCGTCGCCGACGAGGAAAGCGTAACGCTGTCGCTGTCGTACATCGATAATACATCGGAGCTTGCGCGCGGCGCATACGGAATTTACGAGCCGACCGTTATAAAACACGCGGACGAAAACGACATGGACGTTATAGTAACGCCCGGACTCGCGTTTGACACTCGCGGCGGCAGAATGGGTTTCGGCAAGGGTTACTACGACAGACTTTTTGAAAAAACGGACGCGCTTCGGATCGCGCTGTGCTACGATTTTCAGCTTCTCGATGAAATCCCGACGGAGCCGCACGACGCACCGATGGATATTATAGTGACCGAAAAAAGGATTTTGGTGATACAGAGTGGCAGTCAGCATAAACGATGAATACAATGTGAAAATACTGTCGGTGTCGTCCGACGGAAACGGCGTTGCGAGAGTGGACGGCATGGCGGTGTTCGTGCCGTTTACCGCACCGGGTGATGAGGTAAAAATCAGGATAACGCGTGTAAAAAACAGGTACGCGGAGGGCAAGGTCACTGAAATACTGTCGCCCTCGCCCGACCGCGCCGCGCCGGATTGTCCGCACTATAAGCTGTGCGGCGGCTGCGCGCTGCGGCACATAAAATACGAAAAACAGCTTGAGATTAAAAAAGAAATCGTCGAGAACGCGATGCGCCGCATAGGCGGCTTTAAGAATTTCGAGCTTGAGGAAATTATCGGCGCGGAAAACCCGTCGCGGTACAGAAATAAAACGGTGTTCCACGCCGGTAAAAACGGTATGGGATTTTATTCGCGCGGCAGCGATACCGTCACGCCCGTCGGCGACTGCATGCTTGGCGCGGCGGAAAACGCGGCGATTACAAAAGCAGCCGCGCGGTGCGGCGCGAAAACCGTGTTCACGCGAAAATCCTTCTCGACCGGTGAGATCGCCGTGTCGGTAACGGCTGACAATGCGGACGCGGCGGAGCTTGTAAAATCGCTTACCGCCGCGTGTAAAAGCGTGTCGGGAATATTCCTGAACGGCGAAAAAATATACGGCTCGGACACGGTTACAGAAACGCTTTGCGGCGTTAAATTCAAAATATCGCCCGAAAGCTTTTTTCAGGTAAACCCCGAACAAACGGAAAAGCTGTACAAGAAGGCTTTGGAGTACGCCGCCGCGGATAAGACGCAGACGGTGCTGGACGTGTACTGCGGCATAGGCTCGATAACGCTGTGCGCCGCGAAAACTGCAAAGCGCGTCATAGGCGTGGAAATAGTCGAAAAAGCGATTGAGGACGCAAGAGAAAACGCGCGGCTTAACGGTATCGCGAACTCGGAATTTTACGCGGGTGGCGCGAAGAAAATCGTTCCCGCGCTGATACGCGACGGCGTAAAGCCCGACGTTGTGATACTCGATCCGCCGCGCAGGGGCAGCGACGAAAAAACGCTCGGCGCGATAGTAAAGGCGAAGCCGGAACGCATGGTGTACGTGTCGTGCAGCCCGTCCACCCTCGCCCGCGACGCGCGCTTCCTCGCCGATAACGGCTACACCATATCCCGCGCCTCCGCCGTTGATTTGTTCCCCCATACGGAACACGTTGAGACGGTGATTCTTTTTAGTGCGAAAAATTGAAAAGTGTCAAAAAATTATTTAATTTTATATTGAAAAGTTTGATTTTATGTGCTATAATATTATTGAAAAGTCGATTGGAGGTTATTATGTTATACCGTAAAATAGAATCTGTAATAGAAAAACACTTAAAATCGGAAACAAAAAAAATATTGCTGATAGACGGTGCAAGACAAGTTGGTAAAACGTATATTATTAACTATGTTGGAAATAAATTGTTCAAAAACTTTATAGAAATCAATATGGTAGAGGACAGTCTTGGCGACAGACTATTCGCTGACACAAAAAATGTTGAGGATTTTTATTTGCAAGTAAGTATGATTGCCGGGAATAAAATGGGGAAAAAGGAAAATACACTGATTTTCATTGATGAAATACAGGTGTATCCGCACTTGTTAACACTTCTGAAATTTTTATCACAGGACGACCGTTTTCACTATATTGCAAGCGGCTCTCTGCTTGGCGTTACACTTTCCGAAACCACGTCGATACCAATGGGCAGCATACGTAAAGTAAGAATGTTTCCGCTTGATTTTGAGGAATTTTTATATGCAAACGGTATAAATGAAACCGTTGTTTTAGCTATGCAAAAAAAGTTTGAACGACTTGAAGCGCTTGATGTTTCAATGCACAACAAAATGATGGATTTATTCAGAAAATATTTGCTTGTCGGCGGTCTGCCGGATGCAATAAATTCATATATTACAGAAAAAAATATTCAGTCTGTCAGAGAAATACAAAGTGAGATACATGACTATTATGCTGCCGATGCTTCCAAATACGACGATGCGCGAAAACTGAAAATACGGCGTATTTATGACCTTATTCCGTCAAATATGGAAAATAAGAAAAAGCGAGTGATTGCCCAAAATATAGAGAATAAAAAGGGGAAAACCTTCAATGATTATAAAGATGAATTTGAATACCTTATAAGTGCCGGTATTGCACTAGGTGTCCAGGCAATTGCAAACCCTGTGTTTCCGCTGATTGAATCATCGGGAAAGAATTTGCTGAAATTGTATTTGAATGATGTTGGCATTTTGACAGGAATACTTTACGGTAACAATATACGTTCCGTGCTTTCCGATGAGCGAAGTATAAATCTTGGCTCTGTTTATGAAAGTGTTGTGGCAAGTGAACTGATTGCACACGGATTTAAGCTGTTTTATTACGATAACAGAAACAAAGGCGAGGTTGACTATCTGATTGATGACTATAACAGCCTTTCCTCCGTTCCCATTGAAGTAAAGTCCGGTAAGGATTATACAGTTCACAGCGCGCTTAATAATTTTATAGGCAATGAAGACTATCATATAAAAAAGGCATTTGTTGTTTCAAACGAACGTGAAATCACAATTAAGGGGAAAATAGCTTATATTCCGATTTACTATATTATGTTTTTCCAAAACGGAACAAGCGGACTTAACAATACGAGTTTTTGATATTAGTCAAATATCAATAATGGCTGTTATATAAGATCAGAAAAATATTGACAACACACAAAAACAACAAACAAAGGAGAGAGACAAATGTTTCGGAAAATGAGACGGTTCAGGCAGCAGCTGACCGATGAAGAGTGCAGGGAGATACTGCGGTCGCAGCCGAGGGGAGTTCTCGCGCTTGCGGGCGACAACGGCTACCCCTACGCCGTGCCGATCGATTTCATATACGACGAAAGCACAAACACGATCGGCTTCCACAGCGCGGGCGAGGGACACAAAATCGACGCTATACGCCGTTCGGACAAGGCGTCGTTCTGCGTGTACGACGAGGGCTACAGAAACGAGGGCGAGTGGGCGCTCAATATAAAAAGCGTCATAATATTCGGCAGAATAAGGCTCGTCACCGACACCGACCGCGCGATAGACATTTGCCGCCGCCTCGGTCACAAATTCACCGACGACGAGGAGTACATAGAAAACGACATCAGGAAAAACGCCGCGCGTGTGCAGTGTCTGGAGCTTGAAACAGAACATATGACAGGTAAGCTGGTGAACGAATCATGAAATTTATGGGAACGCTTATAGCGGTGACTGACCTCGGAAAAAGCCGCAAATTCTACCGTGACATTCTCGGTCTTACGATAACGACCGACCACGAGCCGACCGTTACGTTTAACGGCTGCATCGTACTGCAGAAAATGGACTCGTGGATAGACAGTATACACAGCAAGTACGTTATGTTTGACAACCGCGCAAGCGAAATGTATTTTGAAACGGAAAATTTCGACGATATAATACTGCGGCTCGACACGTTCGGCATAAAATACGTACACAAGCCCGTCATGCGCGGGTGGGGACAGAGGATTGTGCGCTTCTACGATCCCGACCATCATATAATCGAGGTCGGAGAGGCGATTGAAACGGTGATGCGCAGATTCGCGGATGAGGGCATGAACGCGGAGCAGATTGCAAAGCGGATGAAGCTGAACGTCGAATTTGTAAAAAAAGGTTTGGGAGAAAGCAAAAAAGGAGATAGCAATGCTGTTTGATTCACACGCGCACTACAACGACGAAAAATTTGACGATGACCGCGACGCGCTTCTCGCATCAATGCCCGAAAACAACGTCGGACTTATAATGAACTCGTGTTCGTCTCTTGACGAAGTGCCGCTGATTTTCGGCATATGCGAAAAATACCCGTTCGTGTACGCGTCGGTCGGAGTCCACCCGCACGAGGTCGGAAGCATGACCGAGGGCGATATAACAACGCTCAGGGAATACGCGAAAAATCCGAAGGTCAGGGCGATAGGCGAAATCGGTCTCGATTACTACTACGATTTCTCACCGCGCGACATTCAGAAAAAATGGTTCGCGCGTCAGGTTGAGCTTGCAAAGGAGCTTAATATGCCCGTAATTATCCACGACCGCGACGCGCACAAGGATTGTATGGATATTCTGCGCGCATGCAGTGTGCGCGAAACGGGCGGCGTGTTCCACTGCTACGCCGGAAGCGTCGAAATGGCAAGGGAGATACTCGACTGGGGCATGTATATCGCGTTCGGCGGCTCGCTTACGTTCAAAAACTCGGTGCGGCCGGTCGAGGTTGCAAAATATGTGCCGCTTGACAGGATAGTCATAGAAACCGACTGCCCCTACCTCACACCCGTGCCGCACAGGGGCAAACGCAACTCGTCGCTCTACATTCATTACGTGGCTGAAAAGCTCGCGGAAATACGCGGTATGAGCGCGGAGGAAATTGAGAATATAACGTATGAAAATGCGAAACGCTGTTTTAAGATGGAGTAGGATATGTACGGATACGATATTTTTCATGAGGATTTAATGAACGGTCTTATAAACGCCGTACGCGGCGGCGTGAACGCTCACGCGTACATTTTTGAGGGCGACAGAGGACTTAACGTCGAAAACGCGGCGCGTCTGTTCGCCGCGGCGCTGACGTGCGTCAATGCCGAAACAGCGCCGTGCGGCTCGTGTCCGTCGTGCGTTGAGGCGAGGGCGGGTACAAACCCCGATATAATTTTCCCGAAGCCCGACCGCGACCGAAAAACGATCGGCGCGAAAAATATGCGCGCGCTCGAAGCCGACGTGAGTACAAAGCCGTTTGCGGCAAAGCGGAAGGTGTACGTTTTCACCGACGCGTCGATTATTACGGAGGAAGCGCAGAACGCATTTCTGAAAACGCTCGAAGAGCCGCCGGAGTACGCCGCGTTTATAATCGTGACCGAAAACGCCGATTTGCTGCTCGAAACAATACACTCGCGCTGCGTTATCGTGCATTTTCCCGCCGTAAGCGAAAACGAGGTGCGGAAATACATCGGTGAAAAGTACCCGCAGGAAAGCGACAGGCTCGATTTTCTCGCCAAATACTGCGCCGGAATACCGAAAAGAGCCGACGATATTATTTCGGACGAGAGCTTTGAAACGCTCCGTCAAAGCGCGCTTGACCGCCTCCCCATGCTGCTTACTCGCCGCGGCGATGATATTTTTGAGCTGCAGAGCTATGTTGAGGAAAACAAGGACGATTTTGCGCGTATTTTAGGCTTCTGGATGTCGTTTCTGCGAGACGTGCTGCTTTTGCAGACGGACGCGGCAAGCGGTATTATAAATGTCGACAAACGCGGCGCGCTGCGCCGTATATGCGCCGCGCATGATCCGAAAAAAACAGTGGCTATGCTCGACGCGCTCGCCACGGCACAGAAGATGTCAGCGCGTTACGTCAGTCCGAAAGCGGTCACATATTGGCTCGCGTTATAAATTTCGACATAACTTCCAAAATTTACTTTTTTTTCCTTTTTTGTTGACAAATTCCATTTTTGGTGGTATAATGTCAATACTGCGTTGGGAGGTAGTGTCATGAAATCGGTAGGAATTGTGCGAAAAGTAGACGAACTGGGAAGGATCGTGCTGCCCGTAGAGCTTAGGCGGAAGTTTGGAATCGAGATCCGCGACGCGGTGGAGATATATACCGACGAAAACAGCATCATACTCCGCAAATACGAGCCGTGCTGCATATTCTGCGGCGACGCGAAAGAAGTATTCCAGTTCAGCGGCAAAAATATATGCCCCAACTGCGCGAAAGCAATCGTAGGATATATTAACGAATAACTATATATTACACAAAAAAAATAGGCAATGGATACCTCACATAAGACAGTATAATCAATGATTTTATGACAGGCTGTCTGACAGGGTACAATAAATATCCACCCGCGTAGCGGGTGGTTTTTCCTTTTCGGGCATAGCCCTAGCTCTACTGGCTTGCGCACAAGTG
>CANQKM010000015.1 GCA_947624485.1 uncultured Clostridia bacterium | reverse complement strand
CGCATTATCAAATTCGTCATGTCGAGCGACGGAATGTCGATCCAGCCGATTATATTTTCCGGCGCGCCCGCCTTTACAGCCGCTTCAAGTACAATTTTCGCTGCTTCGATAGTGCATTTTTTTGCTCTCGGGTGAGGGCTGATAACGATACCGTTGCGCGTTTTTAAAGCGATAAGCGTCTTGAAAATCGCCGTTGAGGTCGGGTTTGTCGTCGGTATCACAGCCGCGAGAACGCCGATAGGCTCGGCTATTTTCTTTATGCCGAACGACGCGTCCTCCTCGATAACGCCGCAGGTTTTCGTGTCCTTGTACTTATTGTAAATGTATTCGGCGGCGTAGTTGTTCTTTATGACTTTATCCTCGACCACGCCCATGCCCGTTTCCTCGACAGCCATTTTCGCGAGCGGTATTCTCGCTTGGTTTGCCGCAATCGCGGCAGCCTTGAAAATCTTATCAACCTGCTCCTGTGAGTAAGCGGCAAATTCCTTCTGCGCTGTCCTCACCTCGGCAAGCCGTTTTTCAAGCGTTTCCACGCTGTCAACAACATACTTTTCCATATCACCATTTCCTTTCGTATAATTTTATTGATAATTATTTAACAATCTTTTGTATTGTTGTATCATATATCTTTTATATGTTGAGCAGATTATAGCAAAAAAATAACACACGGCATACTGCCATGTGTCATTGGTTCTTATGGATATTTGTCATATATTTTATGACATTTGTCACTGTCCGAGCCGCAGATTGATATCGCGCTGCCATTTTATCAGTGACATTTTTATGTTGGAATTTCCGTCTGTTATGTCGCGCACGGCTGTGTCCACAAGCTCTCTTGCCTCGCTGTAACCGGCGAATGACGGAATATCCTTCGCGTTTTCCATAGCGGTGTCCAGAAGCGAAACATCCACGTCATTATCGTTTCTGAGAATTTCTGCCGCCTTTTCCGACTGAGTTACACGTCTTAGCGGCGACGCTCCCTCCGAATACAGAAACAGCTCCGTTTGAATATCCTCGTCATACACAAGCGTTTTCATAAAATCCCACGCGAGCCTTTCATTTTTTGTGTTCGCGTTCATAGCGATAAGCAGAGTGTCCATCGACGAAATATTCCCTCCCGACGGACCCGCGGGCATAGTTACGCAGTCCCATTCAAAATCGGAATATTTTTTTACGCGCAGTGGATACGGCTTATACGCGCGGTACTCCGAGAACATAAGCGGCTGAAACGCCACATTCCCGACGTCAAAGCTGTCAGAGGTTACATTATAGCCTTCGTTAAGCTGTTCAAGCTGTTCTATAAACTCCACCGCCTCGACAACTCTTTCGTCACTCAGCCTGCAGCTTTTCCCGTCCTCGGAAAAAATGTCCGCTCCGTTCGATGTCACAGCCTCGTCCCATGTATAGCCCGAAACTCCGTACTGGTCAGTCTTTGAATCGCCGTCGGTATCACGCGTAACACTTTTGCATATGTTATAGAAATCATCCCATGTCCAATCGCTCGCGGGCTGGGCTATGCCCTCGTTCGCGAGCATGGTTTTGTTTACGAACATCAAATATACCGCGCTTTCAAACGGAAGCGCGTACTGCGTTCCGTTAAAGCTGCCGCACGAATACGCCGACGGATAGTAGGCGTTTTCGTCAAAGTCCGCATCACCCTCTATAAAGCCGGATAGATCCTTCAGCGCGCCCTTGCTTGCCAGCTTATTGAAATCCGAGCCGGACACGAAAAACACATCCGGTGCGTTTCCCTCTATAAACCGCTCGGCAAGCCATTCGGAATAATCATCGTAGACTATGCCGCTTTCATATTCCACATTTATCGCGCTGCTTCCCGCTTTAAATTTTTCTATCGCGTCATCTACGATTTTATAAGAGTTTCCGTTCGGAACGCCCCAATAGCTGCCCGCAAAAGCGCCCATTGTAACGGTGGTAGGATTTCCGACGGGAATTATATCAAAATAGAGCGCGGCGGCAGCGGCAACGAGCACAATGGCAGCGGCAACGAAAATTCTGGTTCTGTTCTTCATTGTTTCACCTCAATTTACCGCGCCCGTCTGCACCGCCCATATCGCAAGCTGTGTTCTGTCGCGCAGGTCGAGCTTTGAAAGCACCGAGCTTAAATAATTTCTCACCGTTCCATCCGAAAGATGCAGCTCGGACGCAATTTCTTTATTTGAAAGCCCGCGCCCGACGCACCGGATCACATTTCTTTCCGCATCGCTTAAATCTTTTGTATATTCATTGTTTACCGAAATAGAAAAATTCGACTGCGCTATTTTGCGAAACATCTTAAGCACCTTTTTCGCAATGTCGGCGTTGAGCATTTCCTCGCCGTTATACACTGTTCTTACGGCGTCGGCAAGCTCCTTTGAGGTGACTCCCTTTAATATGTAGCCGCTCGCGCCGAATTTTAAGGCGTTGTAAACGTATTCGTCATCATCAAAGGTGGTGAGTATAATAATTTTTATTTCGGGATTGCTTTCCTTGATTATCTGCGTGCAGGTCACGCCGTCCATTTCCGGCATCCTTATATCCATAAGTATAATATCCGGCTTTTCGCGGCGCACCGAGCGTATTACCTCGCGCCCGTTTTCCACCGCGTCCGTAACTTCAAAATCACTGTTAGCGCCCAAAATTATCTGCAAGCTCTGCCGCATAAGCTCCTGATCCTCGGCGATAAGTATTTTTATCATTGCGCTTTCCTCCTATTCCCATCTCACCGGCATATGCGCCGTTACGGTAAAGCCGTCCGAGCCGTCGCATTCGAGTGTGCCGCGCAGCATTTCAAGCCTTTCGCGCATATGATATAATCCGAATCCGCTTTTTATGTTATCGCAACCTATGCCGTTATCCGATATTTTTATTGTAAGCATTCCGCCATGCTGCTTTACCGATATATCTATTTCCGTAGCTTTGCCGTGACGCATTGCGTTCGTTATGCTTTCCTGAAAAATCCTGTATATTATTTCCTCCTCGTCACCGCTGAAACGGCTCAGATCCACATCGCAGTCATAATTGATTTTCACCTTTGTCGATGTGCTTATTCTCTCTATCATACTTTCCACAGCCGCGTCGAGCTTCATCTTTTCCAATGTGTCGGGTCTGAGCGCTTTAACCGAGCGTCTTACGTCCGTCATTCCCTGACGCGCCACGTCAGCTATGCTTTCAAGCTGATTTTTAACCGCCTCCGGCGCTATAAGTATAAGCTCCATACACGCTTCCAATCCCGTGACTATTCCCGTCAGCGCGTGACCGAGCGTGTCATGTATTTCGCGGGCGAGACGGTTGCGTTCCTCTATCTGCGTCATTTCCGCTATCGTTTTCGCATTTTCCCCAAGCCGCACGTTTGCGTCGCTAAGCTGCGCGTTTACTTCATTCAGCTCCGTATTCATGCTGTTGAGCCTGTCGTTCATGTCGCGTATGCGCTCGTTTTCGAGATTTTGTCCACGGACGAGAAGTATCATAAACGAAATGAAAAGCAGATTGTTTATCCCCTCAAACACGTTTACAGCGCCCAATAATATGCCGCGCGAATGAGCGTTGTAATAAGAAATATACGCGCCGTATGAATTGAGATTTAAAAATCCCGACAGCAAATTATAATCAGCCGCAAGATACGCGATAAACAGGACGGAAATAATAACGGCGGCGTATTTTTTCCACTTCACGTTCCGCACAAACTCCGCGCAGCACAGCAAAAGCACGCCGGTATATCCGAAATTACACAGCACGCATATCCACAGTGACAGCGCAAGCTCCGCCGCTGTACAGACGCACATCTCCGCCAAATTTCTTTTCTTTATATCTATCAAAAGCATGAGCGCGATATATATGCCGAGCATGATCAGAGGCAGCTTCCACGGTGCGGGCGGAATTGACGCGAATCCGTCAAGGAACGATGACGCGCTGTTGTCATGTATTGTTCCGTATACGCTTACGCACATAAGTATGGATAAAAACATTACCACACAAAAATTCAACGCGCGCATACATTCAAGCGCAAAAGCCGGTGCGGTGCCTCTTTCGCCGATAGAGGCGTTTCTTAAATCATCGCTTCTTACTGCCATCTGTCAACACCGTACCTTTCAACATTATCGCGCGTTACCAGCTCAACCGGCACAAGAATTTGCTTCTCGCATTTTTCACCGTTAAGAAGCCTATACAAAGTGTCGGCAGCAGTCATACCTATTTCCGACGGAAACTGTGCCGCCGAAGCCGTCATAATATTTTCTTTTATCATCGCCTTCGTATCGGGCGACGCGTCTACGCCGTATACGTCGACCTTGCCCACAAGTCCTTTTTCCTCAAGCGCGGCGACCGCTCCGACTCCGGCTAAGTCATTCAGCGCGAAAACGGCGTTAAACGAAATGCCGCTTTCTATTATTTCCTTCATGGCAGGCTCAGCCAGTTCAAGCTGCCCCTCGCATTCGGCTTCTTTGACAACGGAGATATTATCGTGTCCCGCGATAGTGTCTTTAAATCCGCGCACTCTGTCAATTCCCGATTTCGCGGCATTGTGCGTCATTATAACAAACCGTTTTTCGCCGCCCTGCTGTATCGCGTATTCCGCCGCCTTGACTCCCGCGTCGTAATTATCCGATGTTATCGTGCAGTCGGCAAGTGTATCATCCGAGGCGTCGGAGTCGACAACTATAACAATAACGCCCTTTTCCTTAGCCCGCTGCAAAACCGGAACGATCTCCTGCCAATCCACCGGGGTTACGATCAGCGCATCGATCCCGTCGTCGAGCATATTGTTTATCTGCTCCGCCTGCCGCTCAGAATTCAAAGCGGGATCGCGAAGTATCATCAAATCGCCCTCCGACTCGATGCGTTCCTCAATTTCGGCATTCAGTATTTCATAAAACTGATTATTCATAGTCATATAACTCATGCCGATAAGATGTCCGTTTTCCTTTTGATTAAGCGAATGATCCCGAAAATTTCCAAACCAATATATTGAGCCGAGTACAAAAACAATCACCGTAACAATCGACACAGCCATAAAAAACCTGCGATATACCTTGTCCATAAAACCACCTCAATCGTGTGCAGCCATACTGTTGAATTTATTATAGCATTGTCGGGTTTCAAAGTCAATAACCGCATATGTTAAGGCTGCAATATTCATATATTTTTGTAATATATATGATAAAGTTATTTTATTTTTAACCCGCATAAATTCCACATGGCTATATAATTACAGCTTATAATGTAACCATACTTGTGATTCCCATATAAAATATTACGGTTTGCAATTCCCGCAAGGAGAGAACCCTTGTTCAATAGCTTCGTCACGCGAGTTTAAGTAAACTCGGTTTTTCTCCGCAGGCAGATTTTTACAGGACGGGCGATGAAATTTCTTTGAATTTTTATTGCCGATATATTGGCTCTCTACGTTTTGAGAATTTTCGGAGCCTTGCGCTACTGTCGGGTTTGTTTCCACGTTTTCGTTTTTCTCGGTAGTGATGCTAAGCTCGTTTCCGTCACTTTTGACTATAATATCTCCCTGCAAATCGGTACGGTACACCGTCGCTCCAACATCACGAAAACGACTGAGAGCCACTTCGTCAGGGTGTCCGTACTGATTATCCTTGCCGACAGGTATTACTACATACTTTGGCATTACCGCTCTGAGAAAAGAATAGGAGGAAGACGTATCCGCTCCATGATGTCCCGCTTTCAAAACTGTTGCGGATAAATCATAGCCTTGATTTAATATGTCATATTCCTCGTCCGTTTCCGCGTCGCCCGTAATTAAAAATGATGTATTTCCGCAAACAACCTTTGCCATTATGGACGTATTATTCAAATCGTCAGTGCTTTCATATTTCGGGCAAAACAGTTGAACGCTGCAACTGCCCAAATCAAAGCTCGTTCCCGATGTCGGATTGATTGGAGTTACGCCTTCCGCCATAACCTTGTTTTTGAACGATTGATAAAATTTTGCGTCACTCTCTGTTTTTGGTATATAAACATTTCCGACTTCGGCTTTTTGCAACGCTCCCGATAAGCCTCCCATGTGATCCTCGTGAGCGTGAGTTCCTATGATATAATCCAAATAGTTGATATTGAGTTTATTCAAATATGAATAAATCAAGCTGCTGTCCTCCACGTTCCCGCCGTCAATCAGCATACAGTGTCCGTCCGATATTAAGAGCGCAGCGTCCGCTTGCCCGACGTCGATAAAATGCACTTCCAAATCAGATGAGGGATCTGCTTTCGGCTCAATGGTCGGTGCTTCGGTTTCTTCTGTTTCTGCGGTAGCTTCGGGGTGGGCTGACGGCGAAACAGCAGCTTTGTCCGAGGGATAGGGAATTGCATTTTGCGGTTTGTCGGTATTTAACGAACAACCGCATAAACCTAATATTATCAAAAGTCCTGCAAGCAATAGTACACTTAGTTTCCTTTTCAACGCTCATTCCCACCTTTTAATTTGAAAATCTGCAAAAGATATAGCAATAGTATTAGCGCAATTTCTAAAATAAGACGATGTTTTTGCAAAAAAAGCGACACATACCATAATTTCCTTTCATAAATTTATATTTAATATCTATATTAGATAATAATTATCTAATCTGTTCTGTATTTTACCGCAATTTAATATAAAATTCAATAGACAAGATAAAAATAATCTAAACAAGATGTTATTTGTGGAGGGATTTTCGTGACGAAAAATATGTATTTAGTTTCCGGCAATATTTGTGGCGACCGTGTTCGGCTTGGACGTGCGTTACAAAAACCGCCCATGACACAAGAAGAACTCGCGAGAAAAATAAATCTTATGGGATATGACATTACCCCACTTATAATTTCGCGCATAGAAAAGAAGCAGCGTCATGTTGTTGATGCTGAATTATATATTTTGGCAAAAGCTCTTGGTGTTTCTATGGAATGGCTGTGCGGCAACGGTGATGATATATAAAATACACAAAAAGGGGACACGACGTAATTTAGCCGAGTTCTCTTTTTGTAAATATGTTGATTAGTGCTTTAATATCGAGTAAAGTTGAGCGCAAAGATAATTTCCGAGGTCAAGGAAGTTGGCAGTTATAACATAAAAGTATATGATTTAGGGTTTCACATTCGTAGCAAGCAGTGCTTTTGTGCTACAAAAGCGTCAAAATAAAAAATCTCGCTTTACGCGAGATTTCCATTTTTGCTTGTTGGGGGTAATTCCCCAAACCCCAAGAACAAAGGTTTTCACCTTTGAGCTACGCACTTGTCGGCGCTATTTTTCCACACTTTGCTCACGCTCCGTTCTCACATTTTTATCAGCATCAATGCCGAGGATAAATTCATAATTCTGCTTGTGCAGGAGCATTTCGCGAACTTCTTTTTTGAGTGTGACATATTCGGCGTAGCTCGCTTTTTTCTCTGACAGAAGCTCCGAGTATTCGCTGTTCAGTGATTTTATGGTCGGCAGCTTGTCGAGCTTTAGCTCATCAAACGCTTTTTTCGCCGCCTTGTGAATGAGTATATCCGCTTCGTGTTCCGCAAGATATTTTTTTGAATATCTGCTTTTTCGGTAGCCAACATAAACATCTCTTGTCTTTGAGTAGTTGATGATATGTTTTTTCAAGACTGCAATTTCGGACAGACGCTTTTCGGACGATTTTATCTTTTCTGATAACTCCGCATACCGAACCTGTTTCTCTTTCAGTCCTTTTACAAAATCATCATAATTTGCAAAGCTGTGTTCTTTCAGAAACAGAATACTTTTCGCGATCTGTTTTGAACTGAATTTCTTAGCCCAATTCTCATACGCCGCGCCTTTTCCCGAATTTATCATCTTTTCAATATCGGATAAAAGATTGGTTTTCTCATATTGCCGTTTCGCTTTCTTTGGTGAATGAACCTTATTACCGAAAAGGACTGCTTGAATATCCCGTTCCGAATAGCCGTCGCCCAATGAACGTACTCGGATATTTTTCTTTTGACGCGGGTGCGAAAACGTCAGATGTTTTCCCGGAACGACGGTGTATCCGTCCTCGCGGAGCAGAGCAATAAACTCATCGTATGTTTTCGGTTTTTTCTCAAATGCCTTGTCTATTGCTTCCTTCAAATAGTCGCGATTGCTCAAATGCTCCTGTTCGCCGAGCCAACTGTTGTAGCTCTTGCCGTGCCGTTTAGGTTTATCTATAATAGAAAGTCCGTGCTTGAAGCAAATAATGTCGCTCAATATTCGCACAACCTTTGCCATTCCCCAAAAGTCACGAAACTTGCGTGTGCAGTCGAGCGTGGTGGAGTTCCAAATGATATGATTATGGATATGCTTTTTATCAATATGCGTACATACGATAAAAGCGTGATTTCCCTTTGTAAACCTTTTTGCAAATTCATACCCGACCGCGTTAGCTTCCTCCGGCGTAATCTCGCCGGGCTTAAAGGATTGCCGAACCTGATAGGCGATAATATCGTTCTCTTGCTTTCTGCCCGTAATCTGAAAATACTCGCGTTTGGATAATGCAAATTCAGCATCAACCGTTTCGGGGTTGCACTCGTATGAAGATATAAGCTGCCCGTGATCGGTCTTATCGGGATTTTTAGCATAATCTGTTCTGTCCGCAAGACACTGTGCGACTGTTTTTCCCTTATTTATGTGCATAGTAATTACTCTTGTTGCTGCCATATAAACTGCCTCCTTTCCTTGTTTTGTGTATAATAAAAGCAAGAAACCGTTTTGAGATTTCTTGCTTGATATGCCGTCGTTAAGTGGCAAATGTTTAATTCTATGTATAAGCTCCGCAAACCGAAATCGGTAGTTTTTCATACCTATACGTTTGTCTTAATGCCCAGCCGGCTTTCTTTCTCTCAACATTTTTTCGCTGATTAAATCTGCATAGAGGAAAATCACAAATATCACACCAAGAGGAAGCAATGTTGCCCAAATAGCTTTTTCGTTTGCCAAGTTACACAAAATTGTTCCTATGGTCGCACCGATAATGAAGAAAATCAGCATATTAAAATGCGCTCTCAGCTTTATTCGATGCGTCTTATCCGGCAGATGAAAATGCTTGATTTCTTTTGCCAAGCCCACCCCAATCTGCCTGATATGATTAGTTGCAAACGTGGTTGCCATCGGCACACCCTCAGCCTGACGAAAAGTATTATATTGCATAGACGCAACAAAATTTATTGTAACCTGTGCAATTTGAACGGGCGCTGACAAAGGAACAAAACCTAAAGCAAGCACTGCTATCATCTCTATCGCAATCAACAGCGTGTCCCAACGTACAGGCAGATGATGTTTAATGGGATTTGGTAGAAGCTCCGATACAAAAGCGCCGAGCATATATGCGAAAATCGGGACAAGGTAATATAATGCCTCGCTCCATTTTCCCGCTCCCAATGCCATACCCATCAGCACCACATTGCCCGTCTGGGCGTTACAGAATACATTACCTCGGAGTAAAAAGGTATATGCTCCGAAGAACCCGGCTACAACCATTAAAACATGATATATTTCCTTTCTTTCACACATAAGAAAATTAGGGGTATTATTATCATTCATATTCTTCGACTCCTATACAATTTCTGAATTACTAATAATCTAAAAAGTCAAATTCAAATTTGTCTATTTCTCAATATCAATTATACCATCTTTTCCCCAAAATATCAACAAATAATGTTCCAAAAAGAAAAAGGGCGACATTATCGCCGCCCGATTTCCGATAGTTATTCAGTTTTAGGTACTGCTTCAAGCAGGAATTTTTTGCCCTCGCAAACATCATTCCGTCCACAGCGGGAATATCAAGATAAATGCTGTCTACGCCGATTTCGTTATTAGGCTCATAATTCGGATCAACGCTTTTGTAAATCCTCGTGTACGCCTCGTCTATCGCTTCGTAATATGGTTTGCCGTTCTGAACATCTACAATCAGGTCGGAAAGCATTTGACGTATCTTTTCATCTTGTTCCGCGTAATATTCGGGGCGAAGGTACATATCTCTGTATCTGTAAATCGCGTTTCGTGCAATTCCCGCAAGCTCCGCATATCTGTGTCCGTTCGTCTGATGTGCCAATACCGCGTCATAGACAATCCTGTTCGCCTTTGCCCAAGCGGGCTGATAACCCAAACCGCTTTGAACCTCGTCCAATACGCCGCCGATGAGCGACTCCATCATTGTGTAAACTTCATCGGACGTTCCGTAAAGCGCGGACTCAATCGGTATTTCTGCCGCAAAAGCTGTTTGTGAAATTGATACCGCCAGTGTTAATACGGCAATGATTTTTGATAATTTCTTCATCTTGAAGACCTCCTATGTTATATATATTTTCAACTTTCCGCCAAAATGGCGGAAAGTCAAATTCGTAGTAATACTGCGGGTTTTCAACTTCTGTCCAAGTTGAACAGAAGTTAAATCACCTATAAATACAATCTTGTAAACCGAGCCTTATCCTCTGAACGACGCCCAATATCATTACCGCGAACGTCGGTATTCCGTAAGGGCTTGCAAGATACGCAATCACAAGTCCTATAATTCCGTTCGTTACCCCGCCCGTAAGCAGATACACGACACTTATCAGAGCGATTATTACGCTTACGATACCGAGAGCCAAGCTCGAAATGTAGCCGATTGCAACTCCCGCTTTAACAACAAGCCACATAACAGCCATAATAGGGGCAAAAAGTATTTTTAATAAGATTTTCATATCCGTGCGCTCCTTTCCTTTGTTCTATATTCATTTTATCACGGTATATGTATAGCGGCAAGGATGTCAAGCCCTCGCCGCCCAATTTTCAAATTTTCGATAATTTCAAATAAAGCTCTCTGACTAAATTTAATATCTGTGTCTGGTTTTCTTTAATTTCCGCAATATCAGAAGCGTAGATATTTCTGCCCTCATTGAGCTTTTTAGCCATCTGATTGATGTTGTTGCCGCTGTACCGAAGCAGGGAAAGTACCTCTTTAAGCTCCGGCATATCAAGATTGATAATCATACCGTCAATCGCCATTTTAAGCAGATACGCGCTCAGATTGTGTGACTTACATTGTTTCATCTTTTGTTTAATAATATCATATTCTTTTTCAGAAGCTCTAAAGTGTAGAATATATGATTTTCCCATTTCTCACAACTCCTGTTCCTTTTTCACGCCGCTTTTATCTGCCTTTTGCGGCAGGGGACGGCTGAGCTTCTCTACAAGCGACGGCTTTTTCAGCGGCACGGTTTTGGACAGTTCAAGCTCTTTTCTTACCGTATCGGCAAAGAGATTGAGCAAGCCCGGATGTGTTCCGCTAACACGAAATACACCGTTTCTGTCCATACCCCAATCATCATTATCTGTCGGAAACGGAACGGTTTTCGCCCATTCCTTATTATCTCTTGATATTCTGCCGTCATAGTCGATTTCGCGGATAGATATGGCGGTAATAACTGCGATACGTTCAAGCGAGAACGACTGTTTAAGAGTTTTAAGCGCGTTTTCCGTGTCCAAACGATTATCGGCATAGTTCTTGTTTATCGCTTCCGAAACGGCGCTTTTACACGCCATATTCGCCTTGTACGAAGCCCTGTACGCTTCACGCTCGTTATGCTCCGCGGCATACGCGGCGGTTTTATCATAGATCGGTATATCCTTCATTTACAGCACCTCCAATTCGTTATTTTTGCCCGTGCTTGCCGATACATCCGGCAACGGTTTTTTGAGCTTTGCGAGAAGCGACGGCCTTTCTGATTTTGCAATCCGTTCATTGGGTACGTTTTCCTTTGCAGGCGTACTATCCTCGGCTATTCGCTCTATCGGAGTTTTATCCTCAATATTAAGCTCCGCGTTCAACTCCGCAAGCCGCGCGGATTTTGTCCGCAGTTCTTCTTCCTGCGGGAACGGTTTGCCAAGCTCCGCTTTTGCGTTCTCAACTTGAACATACAAAGCGTCAAGCCGTTCCTTTACCGTATCAAGCCGTTTTTCGATATTGTTCAAAGCGTTATCTATTCTTGTAAGATTACCGCGCGGGTCTTTGCCAAGCTCTACCTTATGCGTCATTTTCCCTTTAAGCGTCAGCATATATTCCTTTCCGAAGCCCTCTAAGGTCAGCGACATATCAAAGCCTCTGTAACTGCCTATCGGCACAGGATCAAGTCCTTTTACGTCCTTACACGCGTCCAGTAAAGCCGCGCCCGCATTTTCCTTATCAGTCAGGAAATCGTTTCTTACGGTCATTCCCGCAAAACCGTCCTTCGGGTGCGGATGCTCGGCAAGCGTTTTCATATCCTGTTCAAAGCCTTCAATAAAGCCCTTGTTTTGCTCTATCTGTTCGGGGAAATGCTTTAACAGATTATCCTCCAAACGGTACTGCTGACTTTGGTGATTGGCTTTCATCAGCTTCAGGCGCGCAACGTCAATATCCAAGTCCATTTTCTCTTTAATACGCGCATCACCCGCGCAGAGGGCTTTTATCTCGGCATAGGAAAGAGCTGTTTCGTCTATATCCTCACAGCTTCGCACGGGGGATTTTGAGGTCATAATCTGCGAGATAAACTTCTGCTTATTCTCAATCGTCTGCCATAAATACGCGTCAAATGTTGCCTCAGTCACATAACGATAGATGTGTACTTCCTCGTTTTTATTACCTTGCCTGATTATGCGTCCGCTTCGTTGCTCTAAATCGCCGGGTCGCCACGGACAGTCGAGGTCGTGAAGCGCAACAAGTCTGTCCTGCACGTTCATTCCCGCGCCCATCTTAAAGGTAGAACCCATAAGAACGCGCACCTGACCGTTCCGTACCTTTGCGTAAAGCTCTTTCTTGCGAACCTCGGTGTTGGCTTCATGGATAAAGGCTATTTCCTCGCGGGGAATACCGCGGCTTACGAGCTTATCACGAATGTCGTCATAAATGGTAAATTCCTTTTCGGCGGGCGTATCGTTAAGCTGTTCGAGAGCGTGTGTTTCGGGGCTGTCTATATTACCGCCCTGCGCTTTCGCCGCGCGTTTCGACTGCTGAATATTTTTCGGAGTGGAGAGGTCGCAGAATACAAGCTGTGTCAGCTTATCCGCCTTTCCGTCCTCCCAAATCTTAAATATATTATCCACACACATATTTACTTTGGTATTCGGCTCATCGGGCAGATCGGGGTTGATAACACGTTGGTCAAGTCCGAGCTTTCTGCCGTCCGATGTAATTTTCAGCATATTATCAACGGTTGCGTCCACGCGTCCCGAATGAACGGCGGCGGCTCGTTTAGATAATTCCTGCACCATACCCTTTTGTATCTCGGTAGGCTGCGCCACTACATTATGATAAACGGCATTAGGTGTGGGGAGATGGAGTTGATCGCTTGTCTTTATATCCGCCGCTTCCTTAAATAAATTCATCAGTTCCGGTAAATTAAAGAATTTAGCAAATCTCGTCCGCGCCCGGTATCCCGTGCCTTCAGGAGCAAGCTCTATCGCCGTTGTCGTTTCGCCGAATGTCGAAGCCCAACAGTCGAAGTGCGCCAAGCCCTGCTTTTGTATTGTGTCGTGCTGTAAATACCGCATCATTGTATAAAGTTCGGTCATAGAATTTGAAACGGGCGTTCCCGTTGCAAAGACCACGCCTTTGCTGTCGGTCATTTCGTCGATATATCGGCATTTGAGAAACATATCCGAGGACTTCTGCGCGTCGGAAGTGGACAGTCCCGCGACGTTCCGCATTTTAGTGTAGAGGAACAAATTTTTATAAGAATGTGCCTCGTCCACGAACAGCCTGTCAACGCCAAGCTGTTCAAAGGTTATGACATCATCTTTCCTGTCGCTGTTCTGCAATTTTTTAAGCCGAGCCTCTAAGCTGCGTTTTGTGCGTTCGACGCTCTTTATCGTAAACCGTTCCGCGTGGCTTGCCTTTAATTCGGCTATCCCTTCTTCAAGCTCGAAAATCTGTTCCTCAATCAACCGCTCCTGCCGTTCTTGCGATACGGGAATACGCTCAAATTGGCTATGCCCTATAATTACTGCGTCATAATCGCCTGTGGCAATCCTAGCACAGAATTTCTTTCTGTTTTTCGGTTCAAAATCCTTTTTCGTAGCGGCGAGAATGTTCGCCGACGGGTACAGCCGTAAAAATTCGCTTGCCCACTGTTCCGTAAGATGGTTGGGAACAACAAATAATGATTTCTGACAAAGACCGAGCCGCTTGCTTTCCATAGCCGCAGCCGCCATTTCAAAGGTTTTGCCCGCGCCTACTTCGTGCGCGAGCAGCGTATTGCCGCCGTATAGGATATGTGCGACCGCGTTTAGCTGATGCTCCCGCAGTGTTATTTCGGGGTTCATACCGCTGAACGTGATATGGCTTCCGTCATACTCGCGCGGACGCGTGGAGTTGAACAACTTGTTATACCGCTCCACAAGCGTCTGCCGCCTGTTGGGGTCTTTCCAAATCCAGTCGCGGAACGCGTCCTTGATTGCCTGCTGCTTCTGTTGAGCGAGCGTCGTTTCCTTGCTGTTAAGAACTCTGCGTTCCGTTCCGTCGGGATCTGTTTTCGTGTCATAGATACGAATATCCCTAAGATTTAATGTTTCTTCAAGAATTTTGAAAGCGTTAGCCCGTTCCGTGCCGTAGGTCATATATACATTTACGTCGCTGTAACTTGCAAAGTTTTTATTTGTAATATTCCATTCAGCCGTATATGGAGAGTAATTGACTTCAATGCTTCTTTTTAAGTAGTCCGCCATATCAAAGGTTTCCCACATAAATTCCTTGATGTACTCCTTATCAATCCAAGTAGCACCGAGCCGTACTTCTATTTCCGACGCGTCAAGATCTTTGGGCTGTGCGGTTTTAAGAGCTTCTACATTGACGTTGTAATCGTCGGGATAAAGCTCCGCGCTCTTTTGGGCTACCTCTAATTTCTCACGCACGTTGCCGGACAGGTACTCGTCAGCGGTCAGATATTTTTCTTCCGTATTGTTTCCGTAGTTATATAGAGGGTTGAGGAATATAACGCCTTTAAGCTCCGCATATAAATCCTGTTCGCTCCTGCCCGTAAGGGAGGACATATATTCCATATCCACTTTCGCTTTTTCACCTATGGAAAGGGCGAGAGCTTCCGAAGCCGTGTCAACGGACGTAACAACTCTGTGCGGTTTTATCGTGCGTTTTGTGAACATATCCGCTTTTGTCGCGTGTTGTTTATCTTCGTCCACATTTTCAAGGGAGCAAAGTAAATAGTAAGAGCTATCATCGGCAAAGGCTAACGCGTTCGCTCTGCTGTTTATAATTCCATACTTGGCGACGTAGTTATCATATAAGGTGTTGAGCCTGCTTTGTACGTCTTTGATAGCGCTGTCGGGAATTTCCGCGTCCATTTGGAGCGATATAAGCTCGTTCACGCACTCTCTAAGCTCTATCATACCTTTGACGCGCTGTATTGCGGTAGCGTTCAAATCGGGCTTTACCATTACGGAATTACGCCTAAAATACACCTCGCCGTCCACAAGCGTGTAGGAATAATTCTTTACGTTCGGATCAGCGGGGAGCGTGTCGTCAACAGTTTCCTCCGCAACGTCTATTTCCGCTTCCGTATAAGTACCGCCGATATTTTTTATCGCCTCTTTAAGCTGCTGTGCAAGGTCAGCGCCCTCATACGGAGCAACGGTAAAGTCCTGTCTGCCGTACTGTGTACTCATCGAGGTCTGTCTGCCGAGTATCATCTGCGGGTTATCAATAAAGTAGCTGTTTATGGCAAAGCCGTCGGAATTTTCGTCCAAATGAACCCAATCGGGTTCAATATCTATCGGGCTTTCGCGTTTTTGGAAAAACAGAATATCCGACACAACCTTCGTACCCGCATTTGCCTTAAAAGCCGTGTTCGGTAAACGTATCGCGCCCAAAAGCTCCGCGCGTTTGGCAAAATATTTTCTCGCTTCGGGGGATTGTTTGTCTAAGGTATATCTGCTCGTCACGAACGCGAGTATGCCGCCGGGACGCACCTGGTCTATCGCTTTTGCGATAAAGTAATCGTGTATGGGAAAGCCGAGCTTATTGTATGCTTTATCAAATACCTGATACTGTCCGAACGGTACGTTTCCGACCGCCAAATCGTAAAAATCGCGTCTGTCCGTAGTTTCAAAGCCCGCTATTGTAATGTCCGCTTTCGGGTATAGCTGTTTCGCAATTCTTCCCGTAATGCTGTCAAGCTCAACGCCATAAAGATTACTCTGTGACATACTTTGAGGGAGCATACCGAAGAAATTACCGACGCCCATTGACGGCTCAAGGATATTTCCTTTGGTAAATCCCATATTTTCAACCGCTTCATATATAGCTCGAATAACGGTGGGCGTGGTATAGTGGGCGTTTAGTACCGAGCCTTTAGCCGCTTGATACTCGTCGGGGGAAAGAGTTTCATACAGTTCGACAAATTCATCAGCCCAAGCCTCTTTGCTCTCGTCGAACGCATCGGGCAGACTGCCCCAACCGACATACCGTGATAGGATTTCCTGTTCTTCCTCAGTAGCCTGCCGCCCCTCAAATTCAAGCTCTTTGAACAGCTTTATAGCGTCCATATTGGCGCGGAATTTAGCTTTCGCGCCGCCCTCGCCCAAATGTTCGTCGGTAATACGGAAGTTTCCAACCTCCGGCGCAGGCGCGTCGGCGGGTATTCGCTCTATTACAATATCGTAAGGAAGATTATTCTGCTCGGCGGGATATACCGCAACAGTTTCCGTGGGTATAGACGTTTGCTCACGCTCCTGCGACTGTTCATCACGATTGACCTCACGCGTAACCTGTTGAATAAACGGACTCTGCTCAAGGGCTTCTGTATCGACTACCTCTCCGTTTACAATTCCCGCCGCTTCAAGATTGGTTCTAACCTCGGAAGGATTTATATCGTCAAAATTGTCCTCAGACTCCGGCTGTTGTTCCTGTGTCCGCTCCGACGCTCGCGTTTGTTCCTGCTGTTCCATTACATATTTAAGCCATTCAAGGCTTTCGCTTCGGAATATGGGAAAGCCTGTGTCGTGTTGGAATGTTATATCTTTGAGCGAAACGGTATTGAATACATCGTTTATGCTGTCAACAACAAATCTGCGGTCGTTTATTTCAAGCTCTCTGCCGATATACTGCGTATAGTCAAATGCTTCATTATTGTCGTCAGGAGCAGTAGCAGGCTGTTCGTCGGTAACAGGTTCCTCTACCGTGGGTTCGTCCACAGCTTCGGACTGCTCGCTGCGTTCTTCCATAATACGGTTATAGATTTCATTATCCCTATCGGGTATGGCGTTACCGTAATCTCTTTCCATATCGACCATCTGGACAAAATCTTCTTTGTCCTCGTCCGTCATTTCCTCGAAATTTACAGGCTCGGCTTCAACAGTGCGTTCCTCATCTGTAAGAAAAGAGTCCTCGGCTATAAGGCGTATAAGCGCACGTTGTACCGTTGTCCACGGAAGCTCCGTCGCTTCGGGGCTGCCTGCGCGGGCAGTAATCATATTATTTTCATCGCCGCCGTATTCGCGTGAGAGCCACTCGGCTGTCGCCCTTTCTCTGCCATGTTCGGTCATATATTCCGCGACAGCGCGTTTACTTTCGGCGTTTCCGTTCCAAGCACGAACAGCGATATAAATATCATTCTCCGAAAGAGGACGCAAAAGCTCATAGAGCTTCGGATAAGTGTTGTCTATAACGGCTTGATGAAGCTCGTGCCGAAATTCGGTAACGTCCGAATATAACCGTATAAGCTCTATATCTCTCAAATTAAGAACAGCGCGCCGTATAGCGGCGTTGCCCTCAATCTCGGCATTTGCAGGGTCGGAATTGGTACAAGCGTTTCGATATGCCGTATCTTCGGAAACAGCCGCGCTCACTATCGGTATATACTGTTCAAGCGGTTCGGAAATAACCTCTTGAACTTCCTCATAATACTCCGTGTCCGTGAAAGCTCTCCTGCCGTCCGCTCCGTATTCGGCTTCGCCCTCGTCAATGGCGCGTTCCGCTTCATGGTCAACGGAAAGGAGCGTGTAAACACCGCGTTCACTTGTATTGGCGTCTATTGCGGATATGGTTACATCATACTTATCTTGCAGTATTTCTACATACCTTTCAAGCGAAAACGCGGGAACGCCGCACATCGCCACCTTGCCGACATTCGGTATTGTCCTGTCCGTTACCCGTATTTCCAACATCTCAGCAGCGATTTTCGCGTCCTCTCCGAACATCTCGAAGAAGTCACCGACCTGGAACATTACAATATCATAGGGGTGCGCTTCCTTTACGGCGTGATATTCGCCGTACAAGCCCGTAAAAGCCTGTGTTCTTTGTTTTTCCTCATACTGCTGTTTTGCTTCGGGGGTGAAATATCTGTCGTTGCCGATAAGCTCTGATATACGCTTTGCCACACTTCGCCACGACATTTGTATATCGGTACAGTTGCCCTTATGAAATTGAATACCTTTGGAATTGTAGTCCGTCTGACTGCTCGGTGCTTGCGATACGGAGTGTGTACTGCCGCCGGTGCCGTATTCCTCTTTTAGAAAATCTGCCTTTTCTTTGGCGGTATGGTCTGCTGTGAAATACTCATATATCCTGCCTCTGCCGCCCTCAACACTACTGCCGCCGCTCAAAGCAGCGTCTATTTCATCATCTGTAATAAATGAGGACGGTTCGGGTATTTCATCGTGCAGCTTCGGATATACCGTGCGTTGTATATTCAATTCCTCAATACGGTCGAATAATTCTTTCGGTTTATGAAAATGAAAACGCAGGAGATCCCTGTCCGCTTCATAATCACGCATAAATTCCGTAAGCTCGGCTAATATGTTTTCACGAAACCACGGTATCCGCAGTTTGTCCGCAATATCCTCCCTTTCTTCGGGGAAAGCTAAAAACTTTTCTCTTTCCAAAGGTGCTAAGTAATGACGTTCTTTCGCTTCATCGCTTAAATCCTGATACAAGAATAACAGTGTTTCGGCAATCTGCCGACGCTCATAGCCTGGAGCTTCGTCAATCTCGACATTTGTGGCAAAGGTCGCGTTATCGAGCATATTTCTAATCTTTTCCGCAGCTTCGCTCCACGAATATATCTGTGCGTTTTCAGAATACCTTGCGGTTGTCCCGCGGTTGATATGAATACCGTCCTCGACGTACCATGCGGAGAAGTCGTCAATTTCGCCTTTAATACCGTAGCCGCCGTGATAAAGCTCTTTCAGAAATTCCGCGTTGCTTTCCAAGCCCTTGTTTTTGCTAAACTCGGCAACGATACGCATACGAGCATTATCCGTATTCGAGCCGATACGGAGTAAATTCTCAAAATCGGTATCGGAAACAGAAAAAGCGAAGGGCAATTCGTTATTGCTCTCCGCTTCGTCTATGATTGCGATTTGTTCATCCTCGGTAGGGAACAGGCTTAGTTGTTGATAAGCTCGTTCAGTATTATTTCCTCCGCCTGTGCCTTGCAGTTGTTCGCCAAGCCCACCCATTTGAGTTGGTCTGTCGCTTTCAGTTCCTCCGTCGCTCCCGCCGACTTCATCAGTTCCAGCATCATCAGTTCTATCCGCTCCCGTGCCGTCTTGTCGATCTCGTTCAGATGTTCTGTCAGTTTCCCGCGGAGCATGAGTCTGTTCCAAAGCCCCGGATTGTGCTGTTTCAGATAATCCTCCCTCATCATCCCGTACTTGCCGTATGTCGGGTTCGTTGTGGGATAGGTCAGGTTCGGGAGATAATAGTCCCCGTTCTTCGTGTACGTCAGTTCTGCCATAGTTTGCCATCCTTTCCGCGTTCTTTTCACGCTCATAATTTTTTATTGTTATTTCAATATCTCTTAATATCCGCTCGTTAATAGTGCTTGTCGCCGCACCAAGCTCCGATATGGTATCAACCGTGTTAAAATCGAAAATGGGCTGAAAATCCTCATGCTCGAAATATATTGCGGGGTCAATACCGCACCGTGACAATATGGAATATGTCGCGCTCACGCTTACAGCGTTTACAAAATTAACGCGGATATTGTAATTATCATATCCCTCCAAAAAAGAATTTGCAACGATGCCGATGATATTCCGTCTGTTATCAGACCAATATTCTCTTGCGGACTTACGCACCGCGCCGTTTACCATACCGAAAAAATCTTTTTCGTTCGCGCCGTATTTATCCTCAAACATTTTCTGTATAGCCGTATCATATTCGGGTGAGTATTCCCACAGCTTGAACGGTCTGCTCTTATCCCGCGTCCCTGTGTCCGAAACGTCAAACACATACCGCGCGTCCTTGCCGCCTGCGACCATAATTCCCTTAGAGCCGCGCTTTATATACCGTCCCATACGCCTGTTCCAAACATCGTACTCGGCGCAAGCAGTAGCGTCGGGACGCTGTGCATAAATCATAAGCTGTTCGTGGTACGGGTATTTATACAGTCGTGCGGCTGTCGTCAAGAACGCTGTCCAGTTCTGCGAGCTTCGTGTGAGCGACAATGCCGTTTCATCGGCAAACCGTATAAAGTCCTGATAGTCCATAGCCATAAGCCGTCTCTCCTTTCTGTGTGTATATAGCAAAGAAAAAGCGGCTCTCGAAAGAACCGCTTTTCGCTCATAAATACAAATTTCAGTTGACATTCCTAACGTCACTCTCAACGATATTAAACCGTATAAATTCAGGTATAGCTTCTCTGTATGCCTGGCGTTTTGGCAAATCAGACTTGTTTGCGACACAAAGAGCTAGTACGCTTGCGGGATAAATCGTTTCCGAAAGCTTCCGCCTACGCAAATCATTATAATCCTCACATAGTTCTATGCCGTTTTCCCGACTGATATAGTCCACCATAGCCAAAAGATACAGACATTCGGGATACCACTGTTTCTCGTAGTAGATCAGTATATCATCGTTGTTCAGTGTTTCAATTAAAAACTCAATATCGCCTAATTTTTTGAGCTTATGACACACATTACTCTTATACAATTCAAAGGAGTAGCGATTGTCAACGGGAGTATTAAAGTTATTTACCATAGAATAAGCGCCTACCTTCCTTAAATTGTTCCTTAGTAATACACTTTATCGTCATACTGTTATAATGTCAAGAAAAATTATTCAACGTTTTTGGGTGCTTAGAAGTCGGGGAACAGTTCAAGAGCATCAAAGTCCGCGTCGCTCATAGCTTCAAGCTTTTACAAAAGCCCGTCGGACATTTCGAGCAGTTCCGTTTTGTCCTCCTCAAGGTACTGACGCATTGCTATCTAGTTCACTGGTAACTATGTCCCTTGGGACTTTCACCCCTGACTTGTGATGTACCCATTATACAAAATAAGATGGCGGTTAATGCCTCCATCTTATTTTGTATCTTAATTCTCATCATTTCTAAAATTTTGCAGAGCCTTTTGAGGTTTCAGTTGTTTGCTTGTCTTCAATAGTGCAGAATATTGTTTTTTAGACTCATCCAAATCATGCTTTTTCTGCTCTAATTCATCTTCCAATTCCTTAATTCTTTCATTGATTGTTTGTAACGATGCCAGTTTTTTCTTATATCTATTACTTGTTATTTCACAGCTAACGAAGCAGATAATAATCAAAGCCGATACAATAAGAAAAATGGCCTCCTTGAGGTGAGAATAACCCATGAAATCTTTAAATGTTTGGAAGAAATCAAAACCAAAGTATTTGAGAATCAAACCAACAGCCGCTAAAATCCCAGATACAATAATTGGATAAACGATATTATTTTTCATAGGCAATCAAATCCTTTACGGTTCAACATCATATTCAATTTCAAACGATTCTGGTGTAATAGTATCAACTAAAAACATTATGGAATCAATGGTAAAACAACGATAATGTAAAGAATACATCAGCTTATCGTGATATGTAAATTTACCTTCTTCCTTTTTTGCAACGATTTTTGTAAATTCTTCATCATCGAACAATAAGGTTGCATAAATAATATATGCCGCAAATAACTCGTTAATACGTGAAGAATTCTTGTCATCGCAGTATCTTTCATCAGCTATTGAAAATGGTTTGCATTTTATAAACCAATATGCATACAGCGCAGCCTCTTTCTTTTCATTAATGAGCATATTATGGAAGCATATAAAGTATGCTTTTCTTTTATCTACTCGCACAATAGCATCTATGAGTGAATATGCATCAATTGCATAATCTGTATCTGAAGGATATTCCATTGCCTTCATAAATTTTTCAAACATCTTGGAGAAAAAATCATAGAGAAAAAGAACTTCTTTATCGCTACACTTCTCATATTTCAAATTCCCGTTTCTTATTTGTTTTTTCGCACCCACTATATTTACCTCCGTGAACTATTCATAATTTCCCTGAGGCTACTATTTTCAAATTTTTCTGAGCCAATTTTTAAAGCCTCAATAAAATTATTTGGAGTACCGATTTTGGGTTTGTTGTGGTCAACTTCGCCCATAATCTCCTCCGCAATATCAATAATTCGTTCACGGGATGTCTTAAATACCTCTGCCATCAATTTTCCTCCAACAACATAATTAATATTAATTTATAATAACAGCGTACATTGTAACACTTTTAACACGAAAAGTCAATACCACTACCTTCATTTATTTGATTAAATGAAAATATTATTATATTATACGTTTTAAATATTAAAAATGTTAATTACATTTTGTTCAAAAGCTTTCGCTTTTATGTTGACAAATAATAAAAATTACAGATATTTCCCCAAAAGTTGAATAAACCTTTTGGGGAAATGCACTCTTTATCCCATTATAATACAAAACGAAACAAAAATCAACTATTTTTTACAATTTTTCACCTCCCCTTTTTTCGCATTCTCTATAACGGTTTCTTTGAGATAATCATCGTAATATACATCTCCACAATTTTCCCTGAAATTTGCCTTTTCAACTGTTACAGCGTGTTTGAATATTATATCACTTAGTCCGTTGGAAAGAGAACGGCAGCTCCGATAAGCCGCTTTAATAATTAAAGTTCGGGAACAGTTCAAGAGCGTCAAAGCCCGCGTCGCTCATAGCTTCGAGCTTTTGTAAAAGCCCGTCGGACATTTCGAGCAGTTCCGTTTCATCTTCTTCAAGATACTTACGCATTTGCGTGATGTTGTCGATTGTTCCGGCTCTTGAGCCTTTCTGATAGATACACAAAAGGTTCGTTTCGTCGTGAGTTAATTCTGTCATTTCACTACATCTCCATTTCTTTCAATTTCGGCTGTGTATGTTCCTTCTGCGGCGGCAGGGGGCGGTTGAGCTTTGCGAGAAGCGAGGGTTTTTCCTCTTTTTTCGGGGTCTTTTGAGCGTCCTGTTTCGCTTCCTTGTCAATAGCTTCGGCAAGCTCAAGCACGGAAATTGACTTACCCGCTTTCACATCCGCTTCGAGATCCGCCACCGTAGGCTTAGTATCAGCATCACGGTTATTATCGCCGTTATTTATAATTCCGTCAATCATGTCATAATCGTCCTCTGCGGACATCTCGGCGTTTTTCAGATAATTGTCCTTGACCCTTTCCCAATCCTGCCTATCAATACCGAAAATACCGTCGAAATCGTTTATCTCGGCTAAATCCATCACCATCGACTCGGTATTGTCGTTGTGGAGCATATAAATTGCAGCATTGGTATTTTCGGCAAGTTCCCGCGCCATAGCCTTTTCGAGCGGCAGCATACCCTCGTAAGTATACCCGTAGGCTTTCATATCCGCCTGGGTAATATTGGGGTCGGGCAAATCCTCGGACATTTGCGACAGAGCCTTTTCGGAAATATCGTCGAGAAGCCTGTTTTTATCACTGTCGGGCATGGGGTCGCCATAGGGCAGCTTTACCTCATACTCCGCGATAATCTGCTCCTTAACTTGTTCGAGCTTCATATTCGGGTCGTCAATTCTGCCGCCGTCAACGAGCCGTAAGCTTTCTTTATCGTAAATGGAATAATCCCATGCGCCCTCACCGTCACGCTGAATATGCAGATATTGCAGACTGTTCTCAAACATCGCCTCGTCAAGCTCTATCTGTTCGTTATCAAGTCCCATTTCCTTTTTCACTTCCGCGAAATGCTTATCAATGTCCGTTATCATCGAATTTGCGGTTTTATTGATTACCTCAAGCGACGCTTTAAGCTCCGGCAGTTCCTTATCCTTACTCCAGGAAGCGATATACCCTAAACTGTTCTCATCGGTCTTGATACCGTAGTATGCACAGACGGCATAGGAAACGCTTTCGGCTTGCACTTCCTCGGTGTTTCGCGACAATTTCGCTTTTTCGGGATATTGTTCGAGCCAAAACTCCCGTATGCCTTTTTCATCACCCAAAAAGTTAAGCCCTTCATCGAGCGGGATATATTCCATTTCGGAAAAGTCAAGAGGTTCGGTACAAATCACACAGCCCGCGTGGTTTACGGTGACGTTTTCCTCAACGGCAACAGGCTTGCCGGGGTCGGTATCGCTGCCGCGCAAATCGTAGCAGTACAGACCGTCGGGGAGCGTATCCTTATCAATCCTGCCGTTTGAGAATAGCGCCTTTTCCCCGAACAGTTCGACTTCCTCTAATTTTTCCTCCTTCGCTTTGAAGTTGTGGAGCTTAGAGTGCGCCATTTCGTGGAGCAAAGCCGATACCGTCTGCGCCTCGCTCATACCCTCGCGTATGACGATTTTCTGTTCATCAAGCGAGAAATACCCGTCTGCGCCTCGTTCTATCGGCTCAAAGCTGATTGGAACAGTCGAGCTGCGCCGTATAGCTTCAACAAACGCTTCGTAGTTCTGCACATCTCCTGTAAGATCGCTTGCAAGCTGCGGCAGAGGTCGTCCTGCCGTTTGGCTTACGTCAAACACCGATACCACCCTAAAATGCGGGATAGTTATTTCTCGTTCCTGCATAATTTCATTCCCGTTATCGTCGAGCATCGGCAGTTTGGTATCGGGGTCGAGCTTCCTTTCCTCAATCTTTTTCTTGTACGGCGTGGGAGCGATAATTTTAATGCCCTTTTCGCCTTTCTTTACGTTGCGTCCGAATTTATCGTGCCAGCTTGTAAAGCTCGCAACATGGGTAGCATTTGGATTTTGCATATAAATCAGCATTTGGTTATTCACGCTGTACTTATGGAAACGGCTCATCGTCTGAAGATATGACTTGTATTTGTCGGAATTAAAGAGTTCCTTTATACCCGTTTCTATACTGTCGGTAATTTCCTTAAGCCGCTCCTTGTTGCTTTTCTTGGTCGGATTTTCTTTACCGGCTTTTGAGTTCTTTTTCTCAGCCATTAAAAACGCCTCCTTTACTGCTTTTTATCAAAATCAAGACTGAACGTGGTTTTCGTTCCGTCGTCGGTCATTACGATAAACGCGTCATATTTTTTGCCCGTCCTTTCGGAGTAAATACCGCTCACATACGCTTTTCCGTCACGGAGCAGAGTTTCAGCCATTTTCTTTGTCAAACTTACCTTTTTTGAGGTCAGGAAACGGTTATCCCTCCACAGTGCAAACCGACAATCGTTCTTTTCACAGAAAAAGCCCTTTTTGCTCTCCGTCACGTCGCTTCCGCAGCGCGGGCATTTACCGACAACGGTTCTGCCCGACGGGAACAGTACCTCCGCACCGTCAACGACCTTGTAATCACGGACGAGGTTATTTACCATATCCTCAATCTCCGACATAAACTCGTCGGCGCTCAGTTCCCCTTTTTCAATCTGAAGAAGCTGCTGCTCCCATTCGGCTGTCAAAATCGGTGACTGTAACGCTTCGGGGAGAATGGTAATAAGCGACGCGCCGATGCCGTCGGGAACAAGGTAAACGGATTTTTGCTCCTTTTTCCGTACCACAAACCCGACAGAAACGAGCTTTTCAATAATGCCTGCTCTTGTCGCAGGGGTTCCCAAGCCCTTTCGTTCCGCTTCGTCGGGCATATCCTCCTTACCCGCCTTTTCCATAGCGGCAAGGATAGTGTCCTCGGTAAACCGCTTCGGCGGCGTTGTCTTACCCTCGGCAACAGATACGGTCTTTTTATCCAAAATCTGACCTTCGGTAAGCTCTATCGGCTTATCGTCCGTTCCGTCCGATTTCAGATACGCCTTCCATCCGAGCGATATGACAGATTTTTTCTTAACGGTAAACTCTCTGCCGCCGCAGAATATGACAGCGGAGGTTTCCGCATACATATACGGTTCGCTTACAGCGCAGAGCGTTCTTTTTGCAATGAGCTTTAATATCTCGCGTTCGCCCGCAAGCAGCGATTGAATATCCGTATTCTTAACGCTCTTTGTAAGGATAACGGCATGGTGATCGGATACCTTTTTACTGTCGCATATCTTATCGACATTTACGGTACTCGGCTTCTGTACGCCGAGAATATCAGCGGAAACGGAAACAATATCGCTTACGGTCGGCTTCATATCGTCCGTTAAGAATTTACTGTCCGTCCGCGGATAGGTACACAGCTTCTTTTCATAGAGCGATTGCAGATAATCGAGCGTTTGCTGCGCGGTATAGCCGAGCGTTCTGTTCGCCTCTCTTTGAAGTGTGGTAAGGTCATAGAGCGCGGGAGCTTTTTCGCTCTTTTCCGAGCGTTCAACCTTTTCGGCTACGGCTGTATCCGCTTCACACAGCTTCGCGGCCACATTCGCACTGTCCTTATCGGAAAATCGCTCACTTTCTGCTTTGAAAGCTCCGAAATCAAGCACGGTCTTGTAGAACGGCTCACTCTGAAAGGCTTTGATCTGCGCTTCGCGTTGTACGAGCATGGCAAGCGTGGGCGATACCACTCTGCCAACGTTGAGCGTTCTGTGGTACAGAACGGAAAAAAGACGCGTGGCGTTTATACCCACAAGCCAGTCAGCTTTGCTTCGACAAAGTGCTGCCTGATACAGTGCGTCATAATCGCTGCCGGGACGGAGGTTATTAAAACCTTCCTTTATAGCCGCGTCCTCCATAGATGAAATCCAAAGCCGCTTTATCGGCTTTTTGCAGTTCGCAAGGTTATATACCGTTCTGAAAATCAGTTCGCCCTCGCGCCCTGCGTCACAGGCGTTGATTACTTCCGTAACTTCGGGATTGTTCATCAGCTGCGATAAAATCTCAAACTGCTGTTTCTTATCATCGCTTACGGCGTACTGCCAAGCGGCGGGGATAATCGGTAAATCCTCGCGTTTCCATTTCCCGTAGCGTTCATCATACGTTTCAGCCTGTGCAAGCTCCGCCAAGTGACCGAAACAGTGGGAGACGGCATAGCCGCCTCCCGACAAATATCCGTCACACTGTTTTACGGCACCGACTACTTTCGCAATCGACCTTGCGACGGACGGTTTTTCTGCGATAACAAGTTTCATTAGTCCTCAACCTCGCTTTCATCAGGCTCAGCTTCGGATAATTCATCGTCCGCATTGTCGGTTTCGTCGTTTTCCGCTGTTTCGTTATCGGTTTCAACTTCGGTATCCGCGTCGGTATCGTAATCTTCGTCGTCCTCAAACAAATCGTTAATATCGGTCGTGCCTTTGGTGCTCGGCTTTTTATTCTTAACCTTGAACCAGTATAGCGCGCCGCCACCGCCGAACAGGGCAAAGATTATTAAGCCGATAAGCGGCATAGTTGTGTTTTGCTTATTTTGGGGAGTTTCCTCATCGGGCTTTTCCTCTTTTTCGGACGATTGCTCCGAGGTGGAAGCCGGAACACCGCGGCACTCGTCCTTATTTTTGGCGCATACCTCGCAATTTGCATTGACGCTGCCCGTTTCGCATTTTGTAGTGCAGATACACGTCGCCGCAGGCGCGTTTTGCTCTGCGTCCTCGGTTAAGGCAAGTAAATCTGCTTCGTCAACAGCGTTTAGGAAATACACATTTTCCGTATCGCCGCTTCGGTCGATAATTATATAGAAGGTATTGCCGTTCTTGCTTTGGACAGTGATAAACTGCTTATCCTCAATCGCGTCCTCGTCCGTAGTCTGATGCACATCGTCAATCACGGTAAGGTTTCCGTTCGGCGTGAGCGGCGTTTTGCTCTCCACATCGTCGTTTACGCTGATTTCCTCGTCAGCGGGAATATTAGCCGACGCGGAAAATGGAAATGCCGCTATACAAAATACAGCGGCAAGAGTAATTAAAAAGGTATTTTTCTTAAATCTCATTATCTTTTTCCTCCAATTCAATATTTGTTTCGGGAGCTTTCACGGTCTTGCCGAGTAAGCTCAAAAGCTCATCAATCGTCAGACCGCTGTTGCGGACAGCGCCGATGATTTCCGTATTTTCAAGCTGCCTGATTTTCTCCGCGAGCTTCTTATTTTTCGTCTGTAAAGCCGCAATTTTACTATCGTTTTTCGCATAGTCCGCTCTTAGCTTTACAATTCTTTCGTTCATACAAATTCCTCCTTTTATGGCATTCTGCCGTATTGCATAAAATGTGAGCTAAAATATGCTGAATTGACATTTGCATACTGGACGGGGTCGCCGCAGTGGATCATCATACCGTCGCCCACATAGATACCGATATGCGACGCGCCCGGTGTGTTGTAGGTGTGTTCAAAGAATATGAGGTCGCCGGGTCGCGCATCGGAGGGCGATACCCTCACGCACATCTGCCGTAAGCCCTCGGCTGTCGTTCTGCCCACGTCCCAACCGCTGTGATTGAGTACCCAACATACAAAGCCGGAGCAGTCGAACGAAGTGGAGGGGGAAGAACCGCCCCATACATACGGATAGCCGAGATACTTTTTCGCCTCTGTTATCATAGCCGCGAATTTTTCATCGGACAACGCTTCGGGCGGTATTGCGTAATCGTCATAATCGCCGTTGACGTATTTATCCACATATACCGAGTCACCGAACAGGTCGGGTCTGTTGCCGAGCGTTTTCATATATGTCGCGTATAGCTCCAGTTGCTCCTGACCGAGTACCTCGGACGGGATATGTGACAGGTTATTGTTCACGAGCTTGACCGTGCATATTTTGTAATCATAGGTTTCATTCGATGTTGTTCCGTCGGGGTTTGTAACCGTTCGCGTCCTCTGCTCCGTTGTCACAGTTTCCGTCAAAACATACTGTTTATCAAACAGCATAGTCAAATCGCTTTCCACATCGGCAAGCGTCCACGCGCCCTGTTTAAGTGCGGTCAGTGCCGAGATAAGCACATACGGGTCATGCTCGATACTGTCAAGCTCATAGATGTACTCGTCATAGCTGTGTGTACTCTCATAGTTCGAGATTTTGTCCTGCAATTCCTGTTCCAGTTCCTTGTACCTCTGCTCCGCACCGAGCATATCCTCGTCCGCGCTCGGATAGGTGGAGCTTGCTATTGCCGAGCCTGCGCCCTCAAACATTACGGAACAGGAGGAAACAACACCGCATACAACGACTATGAGCATCGCGGCGACGCCGACGAATAAAAACGCCGTTTTATGCTTTGCGGCAAACTCGACGACTTTCTTTGATTTCTCCGTTGTTTCCTTTACGGCGGAAGCCGCGTTTTTCGTAATCTCGGACGCTTGTTTGGTTGCCGTACCGCTCCGCTTTATATTGGCGTATTCCTTTTTTATAGCCTGCTTCTGTCGCCATTTGGAATACGGGTTACTGCTGCCGGATATGTCCCGCGCCTGCTGTTTCGCCTGACTATTAAGCGCGCGGATATTTGCCTTGTCTGCTTGTTTTTCGGCTTTTTCGACCGCTTTGTACGGTTTGAGCTTCGACGAACGCTGTGCAAATTTCGCAGTTCTGATACCCGTTTCTGCTGTCTTTTCTATACCGTGCGCCGTATCAGCAGCCGTGCTGTCGTCCTCATTATCGCGCAAGACGGAAACGACAGTACCCGCCGTCATTTGGGCGGGCGCTGTCCTGATCTCCGACTTCAAATTCGACGAAGGCTTCTTTTTGTCGATTTCCTCAAATAAAATCTTTGTTTTTACCTTGCCGCTTTTATCGTCGATATACCGTTCCTTTTTCTTTACGCGTTTCTTTGGAATGTTTGCCTCGGCTTTTTCCAGTTTGGCGGCTGCTTTATCCGCTTTTTTGACAGTGCGTTTAAGTTCGGGAGCTTGGCGTTCCTCATCGGTAAACAGGAGCTTCGGCGCTCTTTTTGCCATTTATCATCACCGCCTTGTCTGAATTTACTTACCATCATCACGCGTCTCCGTTATTCTCGGCTTCTGGGCTGTTCAGATAAATATCCGCGGAGACGGTAAAAGGCTTGCCGGATGTGAGAAGATTGGCAACCGTGCCCAAAAAATCTTCCAAGTCTGTGCTTGTGGGTATATCCGCTTCGGGGTCGTCGGTATTGTCCGAATACTCAGCTTCCGGGCAGTCCGCGCAGTCGGTGTCCGCGTCCGACGCGAAACCGCGCATTGTTTCATATACGCCAAAGCCGAGCACGTCCACATCTTCGGCGAGTTCCTTTAAGCCTGCCGTCATTTTGCAGTTCGGCAAATTGCCGATACCTTCGCAAAGCTCCTTGAGCATTGTGTATAAATGCTCGCCGCCCTCCATAATTTTCTGTACTGTTTCGTTATTGTTCATAACCAAAACCTCCTTTTGATCGTCAATTTTCAATTATCAAGTAACGATAATTCCTTTTTCGGCAAAGTATTCGGCAATATACTGTTTGCCCTTTGCCGTTACAAGCGTGTAAGTGCCTCTGTGGAAATTCCGCATATTGGTATAGTCGCGGAGAATGAACAGCCCGTCTTTCAACGGCTTTGCCATAGGGCGCAGTTCGTTCTTTGTGGTGCGATAGATAAATCCGTGTTCTATCAGAAGATTGATAAAGCACTTCTGCGGTATGCCCATCTCCTTTGCCGTATCGCGGAAGCAAATAGAGTAGCCGGGGTCAACAAACCTGTCATAATACACCGCTTTGGGCAGGGCGGCTTTAAGCTCGCCCTCAAGCCGTGCAACCTTACCCTTATCTGCTTTGAGTTTTTCGATTACCTCGCTCATTACTTCGGGATTGTCAATAACCGCGTCAAGCAGGTTATCCGTCATATATATGCCGTGCTTGCGTATGCTCGGAATAACCTCCGACGTTATCCAACGCTTAAATTTCTTTGCCGTCGGCAGCTTACTTGAAAGGATAAGACTGTATAAGCCGCTTTCGTTTATGAGCCAACCACCGCGCTGTCCTAACTCAATACCAATTTGGTATTGAGTTTTTCTGTCAATCATTTGCCTATCATCTTCGTCTATATGGTGACATATATCTCGGTTGCCATTTTTGTATCCGAGAATACTTGCCACATCCTTACCGACAAACCACGGTTCGCCGTCTATCGTAAGCGTCCTGACGCTGCCAAACTCATCATTTGTAAATACCTCTAATTTGTTCGTCATAATCAATTCACCCCTTCTTGTTATTTCTCTGATTTCTGCTCTTGTAATTTGGTTGTCATAATCGCGTAGAGCTTCGTATCCTTCGGGAAGCGGTCTATGAACGGCAAAATCGTACTGCCGTAGAACAGCAGACCCTCGCCCTCACCGGAATGGGTAACATACGATAACTGATGATTGGAAATGTTAAGCTGCTTCGCGAGAATTTGTCGGTCGCCCTGCGCCTGATTGAGCATATATACATAGTCGGAGTTCTCAAAAATGTTCTCAACCTCACGGGAGGAAAGCAAGTCGTAGGGTAGGGCAAAGGCGCCTTGCCTATTGGCAGGTTTCCTACACCCTCCCTCGGAACCGGACTTACCCGTCTCCGAGTATCCGGCTCCCCATTAGTAATTAACATATTATTAGTGTTCGTGTATTCTCTTATGGCACCTGCTACAGACTACAAGTGTTTTCCTGCGTAATTTTTTCATTACGCGCTCCCAATCGGAATCACCTAATTCGTTCATATTTCTAACCACATGCACCTCATACAAGTCAGCACTGCCTGTGCCGCAAAGCTCGCAAACATGGGCGTTCAGCCGTTGTCTGATTGTGGTTTTCCAGTTATACTTTTTCTTTTGATAGACAATATCATTTGTATATCCTCGTTTACAGTCCGCAATTTTTACAGGACGTATACGCTTTGTTCCGTCCTTCGTTTCGTAAGGAACAGACCACGATTTTCCGTCCTTATACAGACGTATGATTTTGCGGATACTAGATTTATGCTTATTGGCTATTGTCTTTAAGCAGCTATATTCCATGAGATAGCAGAAGAAATCAAGCGTATGATAATCTACTGCAAGATTGTAATAGTTGAGCAATCCCCTCATTTCAGCATTGTAATGTTCCACAATTTCAAAGTCCGCCATATTGAGCAGCTTCGTCCTATGGATAGGCTGAAGCTCCCCATTTGGTTTCTTACGGATAACTTTATTCTCAAACAAGAATTTCTCAATTTTCTCGGTATGCGGTACAGTAAGCTCTACCTTCATATGGAGCGTTCTGGATTGTCTCCATTTTCCGTTTTTCATTCGGTGTCCCTTGACCTCGTTGTTTCTTCGCACTCTGATGTCATATCCTAAAAAGCGCACCTTTTCGGAACTATGCGTTATCAGTGTCTTTTCCTCACTTAGCGTAAGGTTTAGCTCCGTTTTCAGAAATTCGGCGATTTCAGCTTTTAATTCCACACATTCCTGCTTATTTCCGCATATACCTACTAACCAGTCGTCCGCATATCTTACATATGTGAATTTCTTGTTATCCATAGGCTTACACGGAATATTGCGAAGCTGCTTTCTTAGCGCCTTATGCTGTTCAATCAGCTTACGGCGTTCGTCACTGTTCGGAGTATGGTCAATCCAATATGAAATCTTCTTCATTTCCTTGTCGAGCAGCCAATATTCGTGAGTTTTATACGCTGACCGCGGCTTATCGAAGCGCTGTTTAATTTCATTAAATTTCATATCCAATTCATGCAGATATATATTTGCGAGTATCGGTGAACATATACCGCCTTGCGGAGTACCGCTGTAGGTTCGGTTATATTTCCAATTCTCAACATATCCCGCTTTGAGAAATTGGCGTATGATATTAAGAAATTTACTGTCCTTGATTTTCTTGCCGAGAATACGAATGAGTATTTCATGGTCAATATTATTAAAACAGCCTTTGATATCGCCTTCTATGAACCATACGACTCCAGTAAATTCCGAAGAAATTTGCTTGAGCGCCGTATGGCAGCTTCTTTTCGGTCTGAACCCATGCGAATGATTATCAAATATCGGCTCATAGATTGCCTCCAAAATTATTCGTACCGCTTCTTGCAGCAGTTTGTCACGAAATGAAGGTATTCCCAGCGGACGCTTCTTTCCGTTTTTCTTCGGAATATATTCACGTCTTACGGGTTTTGCCTTGTATGTACCGTTTCGGAGTTCGGTAATCAATGTTTTTACATATTCATTACTGAATCCGTCTGCGGTATCATTATCTGTACCTGCTGTTACAGCTCCTTTGTTTGAATAAAGTTTCTGATAGGCGGCATGATATATATCTTCACGAAGCAAATATCTGTAGAGCCTCGTAAATATGCCGTCCTTATGTTCAGATGAACACTTTTCAATACGCTCTAAAATTTCAAATGTTGGTTTCATTGAGGTTTTCCTCCCTTTCATTTTTCTTATTTTAGAATTTACTAACTACCCTCCTTCGCCATGTAAGAGCCATTAACTCTCTCGGACTACTATGAGGGTTCCGTTACCATATCAGACGAATGATGTCTGACTTAGGCAATCCCCAGTTAATGTTGTATCTTGGTAAGTGAAGATTGTCGGATATGCTTTCGGTTCGTTATGACACGTTCTCGTGCCTGTTTCATAACATTATTGATAGTTACCGCGTCATTAAAGAAAACGCGGCAGTGTTATGATATGGATTTCAGGACTTGTATCCGTATCCGCAAAAAACGGAAACTGGAACCTCACATTCAATAAGCACAATTTTATCCTCATATCTTCTTAATCATCGGGGCACAGTCGCACCTAAAGTCCTTCGGTGACTAACCCCTTTCCTGCCATGCGATGTTCCCGTAGGATATTTCTATCCAGTCGGTAAGGCAGGCTGTTTCGTACACTATCGTATACGGCAGTACCTTAAGCTGCTTTATACAACACCCTATCTGGGCGCACCTTCACGTTCTGCGTGATACCTGTCGGGATACCGCCCCATTTACGAAATCGCTTCCAAATCTCAACCGTGTACGCCGCCGTCTGTTCCTCTTTTAACAAAAGGTGCATCTCGTCGATGTAGTACCGCGTGGATTTATGCGCTTCGCGGTTGACGGTGACTCTGTTCCAGACCTGATCCTGCACTATCAGCATACCTATCTTTTTAAGCTGCTTGCCAAGCTCCTTAATGTCATAGCTGACAACTCTGCTCCGTATATTCACATTCGTTCGATGATTAAACACGTTAAGAGAGCCTGTTACATAGATTTCAAGCGCGGTAGCGAGGTATTGTGCTTCTTTTTCGTCCTGATTTCTAAGCTCGTTATACAAATCCTCAAGAATGGGCATATTTTCGGGCTTCGGGTCGTTTAGGTAGTTCCGATAAATCAGCCGTACACAGCGGTCGATAATTGTTTTCTCGACAGGCTGCAAGCCCTCTTTACCGCCGACAATCAACTCACATAAGGAGAGGATAAAGTCGGATTTTAAGGACAGCGGGTTTTCGTCCTCGGAGTAGTTGAGGTTCAAATCCATCGGGTTTATATAATCGCCCGACGTGGGTGAGATTTTAATCACTTGTCCGTGCAGGCGTTCCACAAGAGGTCCGTACTCCGCTTCGGGGTCGCAGATGATGATGTCGTCCTCAGTCACTAAGAATACGTTTGCAATCTCGCGCTTTGCGGAGAACGACTTACCGCTGCCCGGCGTACCGAGTATCAGTCCGTTCGGGTTCTTTAACAGCTTGCGGTCTACCATTATGAGGTTATTGGACAGCGCGTTTATACCGCAGTACAACGCTTCCTTGCCGTTTTGGAAAAGCTCCTGTGTTGTAAAGGG
>CANQKM010000014.1 GCA_947624485.1 uncultured Clostridia bacterium | reverse complement strand
TTGTGGTAAATTCATTTTACACAAAAGTTGCTATGTTGTCTACTTTTTTCTGTTGCACTTGAGATGATAACATATCATGGCTCCCCTACTAGGGGAGCTGTCAGCGTAGCTGACTGAGGGGTTTAAACGGGCGGCCAATGACCGCCCCTACGATACCGTTGACATTGGGTTATCGGGGACGGGCGACCGCGAGGGTCGCCCCTACACTCGTATTTTATAAATTGCGCTCCGTAGGGGCGACCCTTGCGGTCGCCCGCATTTCGCCGCTAAATCCCAATTTACCTCAATAATCGAAAAGGAGGATTGCACATGGCAAAGAAACCAACAGCGTTAATCATCATGGACGGATACGGCATCAACCCGTCCACGGAAGGCAACGCGATAGCGGCTGCAAATAAGCCGAACCTTGACAAATTCATGGCTACGTACCCGCACACGCAGTTAAGCGCGAGCGGTCTCGACGTCGGACTGCCCGACGGTCAGATGGGCAACAGCGAGGTCGGCCACACAAATATCGGTGCCGGACGCGTTGTGTACCAGATGCTCGTCAAGATCACAAAGGACATAAACGACGGTAAAATAAACGACAACAAAGCGCTTTCTGACGCGATGGACAAAGCAAAGGAAAACGGCAAATCGCTCCACCTCATGGGACTTTTGTCCGACGGCGGCGTGCACAGCCACAACGAACACCTTTACGGTCTTCTGCGCATGGCGAAGAAAAAGGGGCTTACAAAGGTATACGTACACACGTTCCTCGACGGACGCGACGTTCCGCCGACTTCGGGCGCGGAATACATGGCGCAGCTTGAAAAGGAAATCAAGGAGATAGGCGTAGGCTCGATCGCGACGATTGCCGGACGTTTCTACGCGATGGACAGAGATTTCGCGTGGGACAGGGTTGAAAAGGCGTACGACGCGATCGTGTTCGGCAAGGGCATACAGGAGGACGACGCGGTTACAGCCGTTAAAAACTCATACGCGAACGACGTTACGGACGAGTTTGTCGTTCCGACGGTCGTTGACAAGCAGGGACAGGTCAAGGAGGGCGACAGCGTTATCTTCTTCAACTTCCGCCCCGACAGAGCGAGACAGCTTACAAGAACGTTTGTCGATCCCGATTTCGACGGCTTTGAACGCAAATACTTCCCCGTAAATTTCGTCTGCATGACGCAGTACGACGAGTCAATGCCGAACGTAACCGTCGCGTACCCGCCCGAGTCGCTGCACATGACATTCGGCGAGTACATAAGCAAAAAAGGCTTGACGCAGCTTCGCATAGCGGAGACGCAGAAGTACGCGCACGTGACGTTCTTCTTCAACGGCGGCGAGGAAAAACAGTTCGAGGGCGAGGACAGAATACTCATAAAGTCGCCCGACGTTGAGACGTTCGACCTAAAGCCCGAAATGAGCGCGTACGAGGTTACGGACGCGGTCATAGACGCGATAAACTCGGACAAATTCGACGTTATAATCCTGAATTACGCCAACTGCGACATGGTAGGTCACACGGGCATAATGGAAGCCGCGATCAAGGCGGTCGAGGCTGTTGACGAGTGCGTCGGCAGAACGGTTGACGCGATACTCAAAAAGGACGGTAAGGCTATTATCACAGCCGACCACGGCAACGCGGACTGTCTTATAGATCCCGTAACAAAAGCGCCGTTCACGGCTCACACGACTAACCCCGTTCCGATGATTTTGGTCGGCGCGGGCGACGTTAAGCTGAAAACAGGCCGTCTGTCAGACCTTTGCCCCACAATGCTGGAGCTTATGAACCTCGAAAAACCCGAGGAAATGACAGGCGAAAGCCTAATTGTAGGATAAACGCGAAAAAGAATCTTATTAAAATCGTAGGGGCGACCCTTTGCGGTCGCCCTTCATAAAAATCCGCATATCGGGCGACCGCAAGGGTCGCCCCTACGGTGATAATTTTCATAGCGTTCGCGCCATCGGCGCAATAAAATAACCGATCCAAAGTTTAGCCAGCCGAGGATCGGTTATTTCTAATCAAATTCCGAAGCGACTAACCGTTTTTACGCTCTGCCGTTTCTTTATAATTATTATACATTTTATTTTCCCTTTTGTCAAGCGTTTGATTAAAAGCATTTATACAGAACATACACATAAAAAATTTCTTGACATATGTTATCATATATGATAACATAATATATAGCAAAAGGATATACTGTCGGAGGTGTATAATGGATTGGCAGGTTGAATACTATAAAAAAGAAAATGGTGATATTCCGGTTTTGGATTTTTTGCTTTCTCTAAATCCCAAAATGAGAGCAAAAGCGTTTTCCGAAATTGAATTGCTGGAAAAACACGGGGCAAACCTCCGGGAACCCTATGTAAAACCGATAAAAGGTGAAAAATACAAGGACTTATTTGAGCTTAGAATAAAATTTTCATCCGATATAAGCAGAATATTTTATTTTACTTTTCAAAATAATACCTTTGTGCTGCTTAACGGATTTACAAAAAAATCCAACAAAACCCCGACAAGCGAGTTAAACAGAGCAATAAAATACAAACAAGATTATGAAAGAAGGTGCCGAGATGAGTAAAGCGGGAGCGAAATTTTCCGAGGTGAAAGACATTCTTATGAAAGACGTTGAATTTAAGGAAGAATACGAAAGACTTAAGCCGAGATACGAGGTTGTATCGCAAATTATAGAGGAACGCGCGAAGCAGAACATCACACAGGAGGAGCTTGCGTTCAGAGTGGGGACACAAAAATCCAACATATCCAGACTGGAAAGCGGGACATACAACCCGTCGCTTGATTTTTTAACAAAAGTGGCTCAATCATTGGGAAAAGAAGTTCAAATAATACTGAAATAATTTTGAGAAAGCGGCTTTTACAAAGAGCCGTTTTTTTATTCCTCATACAAACCATCGGCGACATTGATCACCTTATCGCCGAAATCGGCGGCAGTGCGGATAGTCGCGCCGGTACCGCTGCTATTCAAAATACAGAACGCGATACAGAAAAACGCGTCCTCGATCATGCGCATATTCCTTTTCTGCATACAGCCGTCAACGTAATTCGACTCGGTGACGTACACAATATCGTCCGCCGCGTCGAGCATATCGTCATAGCGCATCTGCGACTTTTTATCCCACCGCTTGCTTTGGTCGTAGCACGGCAGGTACAGCACGAGCTTAATATGCGGATACAGTTCCCGAAGCTCCGCGACCGTTTCGGCGGCAATCGTGTCAAAGCCGAGCGCGCCGCCGGATATAAAATAGCGCACGTCGTAATCGTTGATAAGCCTTTCCGCCTCGTTCAATATCAAATCCTTTATCTCGCCGATCCTTGCGGCGGGAAGCCGTCTGTGACCGGTAAAAAAGCAAGCTCGTATCTTTTCCAAAACAAAACACCCCGCATATATTTTACAACATACGCGGAGCGTTTTCAAGCCCTATCTCATAAGAAAATACACCGACGCGCCTATCGCGGCGAGCAATATCACAAAAAGCCCGACCGAACCCGCGCCGTTTTTTTTCTTCGCGGTATAAATCCCGTAGCCGGCGGTACGCGTCAGACACACCGCGATAACCGGCAGTAAAATCAGCTTTTCCATACCTAATCCTCCTTCTGCACCATTCCCGTTTTCTTTATATTAAACTTCACGTCCACCGTTACGGCGTATTCGCTGTAATCGACGGAATTTTTATATTTTTCAAAATCGCCGTACGTCCAAAAATTCTTTTTCGCGTACTCGTCAAGGTGGAAAATGTCGCTCCTATATTCCCTTATAACCTTCTTCATCAACGTTTCGCTCTCTTTTTTTATATGCTCCTCGCACTTTTTCTCAAACTCCTCCGCGCTCTCGTCGGGCTCGTAGTCGGGCGGCGCGGAATAAACGCTTCCGTTCAGCGTCAAGCCGACATGAATTGACTTATTCTTCATGTCGATCGTATAGCGCGGCTGCTTTTTCTGCGCTATTTTTATCGTCACGGGTTTTTTGAGTGTGTCCTCGTTCTGCAGCGTCACAAAGCCGCCTGCGAAATCGCGGTCAAGGAATTTGTAAAGCTCCGTCTCGTCGCGCTCAAGCTCGCCGACCATCTTGCCGCCGTTAAACACCGCGCTTTTCGCATCCTCGTTTTCGGGCGACACCACCGGCAGAACCGTATCATACTCGCCCGTCTCGATACCGTCGAAAAACACCTTCAGCGTGCCGTGCGGCAGACCGGTAAGCTTGTCCTTATCGAAAAACATCTTGTAATATTTCGCCGGATTTGCTTCATTTTCGGGGTTCATGCTTTCGAGATACTCACGCGCGTTCTCCGACACTGCGAGGTACACGTCGGGACGCAGCTCCTCACTATTAATGAACATCTCCGACATGTTTTCCAATCCTTCCTCCGCGACGGCGCGCGAAAAAATTATCACCTTCGTGTGCGACAGAAACAGCTTTTTACTGTCCTTAAGATCAGCCGCCGAAACCGCCTCGTAAATATCGCTCGCCTCGACCGTCACGTTCTGCACGCCGCTGTCCTCGAGATTTATTTCCTCGCCGCCGCTTATCTGCGCCGGATTTGCGTACTGAATCGTAATATTATATTTTCCGTTTTCGCCGCCGTCTATACCGAGCGCGACAATATACGAAAGATCGTTCGGCTCGACGCCGTTGCACGACGCGGTCATAAGAATTACAGCCGCGGAAAAAATTACAGTCAATATTTTTTTCATCGGCTTTTTTCCTTTCGTTTTTTCTCGCGGATTTTCGATATTGCTCCGAAAATGACCGGCAGCAGAAATGCGGCGGGGTACGCGAGCTTGTTTTCAAATTCGGCGTTTGTCACTATGTCACCGAGCGTCGCGGGCAAAAGCGAGATCGCGCCGCTTATTATCACGACCGGAAACACGAGCGGTCTGTAAAAATCAAGCTCGAACGTCATCTGCCACACGCGGCACAGCGCGAACACGTACAGCGCGGAGTACAAAAGAAGCAGTATCGACCACGCGAACTGGAACACCGGCTCGAACCTTCCCAGAAAATCGCCGAGATGCAGTATGCGCGCAAGCTGGTAAAACGGTATCATAAACTCGCCCGAAACGGGGTAAGGGTACACAAGACAGTACGCAAGAATAATCAGCACCGTCACGGGCGCAGTTATCAGAAACACCGTGCGTATGCTCTTTTTCGCCTCACGCGCATCCTTGTAGTACGGCAGCAGGACATTGAGAAGCAGCATGTCCGAATAAATCGATATTGTATGAAAGCCGTCGGCGAATATCTTTTTCGCTCCCGTGCCGAGTATCGGGAGAAGGTTGTAGATATTGTAGTGCGGCACGAGCAGCACTATCAAAAGCGCGAGTATCACGCCGATTATCGGTATAAATATATAGTTCACGCGCGCGAGCGACTCGATACCGAGCGCCGCGCCCACGCCTATCGCGCCCATAAATAAAAGCGTTATGAGGTTCGTGTCAAAATTCTGCAGAAGCACCGTCTTTACCGTTTCGGGGAACACGCGTATGATAAGCGCAAAATTTATCATAAACACCGCGAACACGACAAGCCCCGTCGGTATGCGGAGCCACTTTCCGCCAATCTCGCCCGCCATTTCGATAACGTTTTTGTCGCTCACATAAAGCCACGATATTACGGCGAACACAGCCGCGGCGCACAGCACGTTATAAATTACCTGTATCCACGCCGCGCTTCCGCTGTTCGAGAGCAGGAGTTTCGGGAACACAAGCACCATTTTCGCCATGATAGCCGTTACCGTCAAAAGCGTCAGTTCTTTTCTTGCAATCATAAATTCCTCTCCGTTGTTTCACGTGAAACATTTGCCTATTGTTCCTCCGTCCACTGCCTGCTTATTTCCGGCTCGGAGGTCTTTTGCTGCGCGTGTAAAAATCCCGGGCGCTTCTCCCTGCGCCATATCGGGTTCACGAACAGCAGCGTTGACGAGCTTTTGCTGCGCACCCTGAAAGGCGGCGACAGGAACGGTACACCGAAACTCTTTTGCGCGCCGAGACTCAGCGCGTATATAAAAAGTCCTATCGCGATGCCGTAAAAGCCGGTCGACGCGGCGAACACGATAAAAATCAGTTTCAAAATTCTGAAGCTCCAGCTTAAGGAATAGTCGCTCGTCGCGAACGAGCCTATACCTGTTATCGCTATAACGATAATCATGATAGGGCTGACTATTTTAGCGCTTACGGCAGCCTGACCGAGTATAAGGCCGCCGACGATGCCGAGCGTCGAGCCTATCTGTCCGGGCATTCGTATTCCCGCCTCACGAATCATCTCGAACGAAAAGTCCATCAGCAGCAGTTCCAGCACGCTCGGAAACGGCACGCTCTCTCTTGCTGCGCTTATCGAGTAGAGCAGGTACGTCGGTATGACCTCCTGGTGAAACAGCGTTATCGCGAGGTACAGCGCGGGCAGCAGCATTGACAGCATGAGCGCCGCGCCGCGCACGAGCCGCGCCATGTTCGCGTACGGCGTTCTCAAATAGTCGTCCGACACCGCGTGTGTTAGCTCGAATATGTTTGTCGGCATTATGAGCGCCTGCGGACTGCCGTTTAACAAGAGCGCAACGCGTCCCTGCGTCAAAGCACGCGCCACGCGGTCGGGACGCTCGGTGTGCAGGAAGTGGTTCGTCGCGGTGAACGTGTTTTCCTCGATCATAAGCGCAACTTCCTCTATCGAGATAACGTAGTCCATTTTTATGCCGTCAATTCTTTTGCGCGCCTCGTCCACAAGCTTCGGGTTCGCGATGTCGGAGATGTAGAGCAGCACGCCGCGCGTCTTGCTTTTTTCGCCTATCGTCACGCCCTCGGCGATAAGATGCTCGTCCTTTATGATTTTTCGCACAAGCACTGTGTTGGCGCGCAGCATCTCGCCGAACGCCTCCTGCGGACCGTATATCGACTTTTCATTTTCGGATTTGTCGATGCTCCTGTGGTCCCAGCTCCGCACGTCCATCACAAACGCCTTCGCAACGCCGTCGATAAACAGCGCGCAGCTTCCGAAATTCACCTCGGTCATAACGTCGTCCATCTTCGTCACGATGTTAAGCTGCGAATGCGATATGAATTTCTCGCCGATCGCGTCTTCGCCGCTTTTGAGCTTTGAAAACGTCACGTACGGCATTGTCTGGAGCGACTGTATAATGTTGTCGTTCACAAATTCGGTGTCGACCATGCCGTCTATGAACACGACAAACGCGCGCTTTTCCTGTTTAAGCTCGATTTTGCGTATCACTATGTCGTTGTTGACGGGGTAGTTAAAGCGCTCCTTTACGTATTTGAGGTTTGTGTCTATGTCGGCGGAAATCATGTCGTTTTCCGTGCTTTGCTTTTTTATGCCGTCCTCGCCGCTCTCCGTCAGTGTGAACCCCTTTTTCGACGGCACCGTGCGGAATAAGGCGTAGTTTACGAGTTTTTCAAATAACATGGTTTCCTCCTTGTTGGGTGTACGATCATACGGGCTGTCGAGGGCGCCAGCCCCTACAACGCGAAAATTTATAAAATACGGACGTAGGGGACGGCGCCCTCGACGTCCCGTCACCGTAGGGGCGACCATTTGCTACGGCGTTTGTTCGCAAGCGAACACGCCTACAACACGCAAGCGTGTTGTTCACTTGTCAAAGGGGGCTGTCAGCGCGTACTATTGCGCAAGCAATAGTTTGCAAAGCTGACTGGGGGATTCCTTTTTAATTTCATAATGAATCCCTCCACCACCTTCGGCGGTCCCCCTCCCTTTAACAAGGGAGGCACACGGGCGGCGAATCGACGCCCCTACACCCGTAATTTTTAATTATGCGCCGTAGGGGCGGTCATTGGCCGCCCGCCATACAATTCGCCTACCCCTATTATTCACCCAACTTACCAAAATATACACATTGAAATATTACATCAATATTAAATTTTAATTTGTTTCACGTGAAACATTTACAAATTGTTGTTTTATGATATAATGTATACCATAAACAAAAACTTTCGGAGATAATTAAAACATGACCAAAATAATAGCTATAACGAACCAAAAGGGCGGGGTGGGGAAAACCACGACGTCCGTAAATCTCGCGGCGTGTCTTGCGTACCTCGGGAAAAAGACGCTGCTTGTCGACTGCGATCCGCAGTGCAACAGCACGAGCGGTCTCGGTGTGCGCGGCGAGGACTATGACATTTCCGCGTACGACTGTCTCGCGGACGCGGACAAAACGAGGGACGCGGTAATTGAAACGAAGTATCAAAACCTTTACCTTCTCCCGTCGTCGCCCGACATGAGCGCGGCGGAGATCGAACTTGCGTACGAGGACAAGCGTGAATTTTTCTTAAAAGACGCGCTCGGCAAAATAAAGGACGGCTTTGACTTCATAATAATCGACTCGCCGCCCGCGCTCGGAATGATAACGATAAACATTCTCACCGCCGCCGACAGCGTGCTTATACCGATACAGTGCGAATATTACGCGCTCGAGGGCCTGAGCCAGCTTATCACGACGATACGAACGATAAAAAAAAGGCAAAACCCCGATATTGAGATAGAGGGCGTACTCGGAACGATGTACGACGGAAGAACAAACCTCTCGATACAGGTGCTTGACGAGGTTAAAAAATTCTTCCCCGACAAGGTGTACAAAACGATCATTCCGCGCAACGTGCGCCTGAGCGAATCGCCGTCGTTCGGCGAACCGATAATCGAATACGACATAACCTCAAAGGGCGCGGACGCGTATCTGTCGCTCGCGAAAGAGGTAATAAAAGACAACATTTGAAACGGAAAGGTGGTTTGACATGGTAAAAAAGGGATTGGGAAAAGGTCTCGGCTCTCTTTTCGGCAGCGACGATATAGAAGAGCTTTCCTCCCCGAAAAAGACGAATAAACGGTCGGACGGCGACATACAGAGCATAAAAATATCGCTCATAGAGCCGAACAAAAAACAGCCGCGGAGCAAATTCGACGATGAAAAAATAGAAGCGCTCGCCTCTTCGATAAAGGAACACGGCGTAATTTCGCCTATCATCGTAACTCCCATCGAAAACGGCATGTATCGGATAGTCGCCGGAGAGCGGCGCTGGAGAGCGGCGAAAAAAGCGAAAATAAAGGAGCTTCCCGCGATAGTGAGAAGCTACAGCGACGAGCAGGTCGCGGAGATCGCGCTCATCGAAAACCTGCAGCGTGAGAACCTGAACCCTATCGAGGAAGCTGTCGGCTACAATCTGCTTATCGAGGAATTTAATCTCACACAGGAGGATATAAGCAAGCGCGTCGGCAAAAGCAGAAGCGCGGTCGCGAACTCGTTAAGGCTTCTTTCGCTCGAACCCGACGTGCGGAAAATGATAACGGACGGTTCTCTCACAAGCGGTCACGCGCGCGCGGTGCTGTCGGTAGACGGCGGTGAAATGCGGCTCGCGCTCGCGAAAAAAATAGTTGAGGGCGGTCTTAACGTCCGTCAGGCGGAGGCTCTTGCAAAGGAGCTTATGAAGAAAAAAACCGCGCCGAAAAAAAAGGTAAAATCCGCCGCCGATATTGAAACGGAAAATCTGGCAAACAGTCTTTCGTCGGCTATCGGCACAAAGGTGAGTATAACTCACGGCGCGAAAAAGGGTAAAATAGAGATTGAGTATTACGGTGCGGACGACCTCGAACGCATACTCGGCATCTTGGGCTTACGTTAGGAAAGGAGAATTTACATGAATCTTATCGGCAACAACTTTATTCTTATCGCTCTGGGAATAGTGATCATACTCGTGGCGATATGCTTTATATTAAACGCCGTGAACTCGTCGAAGATAAGCACGCTCATGCAGTACAGCGACGAGGGCGACATAATCAGCGCGCTGCGCGACTATTACGACAAGGTCGAGGATCTCTCGAACACGATAAACGACTCGTCCGACGCGGTGCTTATATCGCGGCTCGAGGAATGTGAGCAGAACTCGAATATCTCAATAAAAAAAATCGGCATCGTAAATTTTGACGCGTTCGACGACGTGACCGGAGGCATGAGCTTTGCGCTCGCGCTTCTCAACAACAACAACGACGGCATAATTTTAACGTCGCTCTACGGTCACAACTCGTGTAACACATATATCCGCGAGGTGACGGAGGGCGAAACTCCGGTAAAGCTTTTGAGCGAGGAAAAGGAAGCGCTCGAAAAGGCAAAAAATAAGTTAAAGAAGGCGGATGAATAATGGCTGCACAAAATCAAAACGGTCCGAACAAATCACTTTATATGTATACCTCTCTTATTTTCGTTGTGGCGATCCTGCTGATTATTTTGTCGTTTTTCGCGATGTCGAACCGCGACAGCAAAATGAACGAAACGGAGCAGGCGCAGAGTATAACGGAAAAAACGGCTGCATTAAGTGAGGAAAACAAAAACCTCGCCGAGGAAAACAAGACATTAAAGGACAGTAATCATGTAATGTCAACAGCTCTTTTGAGCATTGCGAACGAGTATTATACGGCGGGCGACACGGCGAAGGCGGCGGAAATCGCCGCGTCGGTCGACACGTCGCTGCTCACGGACGAGGAAAAAACGGTTTACACCGCGATAACGGGTACGGCTGTACCGACCGCCGCTCCGGCTGCGGAATAATTACGAAAGGATCAATTAACATGTTAGACATCAAAATTTTAAGAACAGAACCCGAAAAAATAAAAGAGGCGTTAAAAAACAGAAACAACGACCTCGACATCGAACCCGCGATCGCGCTTGACAGGGAGCGCCGCGCGCTTCTGACGACCGTCGAACAGAAAAAGGCGGAGCAGAACAAGATAAGCAAGCAGATACCGCAGCTTAAAAAGGCGGGCGAGGACACGTCCGCGATATTCGCCGAGATGAAGGAACTGTCGGACGAAATTAAAAAGGATGACGAAAAGGTAAGGGAGATAGACGAAAAGCTCCGCGCGTTTATGCTGCGCATACCGAATATCCCGAATAAGGACGTTCCTGTCGGTAAGGACGACAGTGAAAACGTCGAAATAAGAAAGTACGGCGAGCCGAGGAAGTTTGATTTCGAGCCTAAGGCGCACTGGGACATCGGCACGGATCTCGACATTCTCGATTTCGAGCGCGGCACAAAGATAGCCGGCACTCGCTTCACCGTTTACAAGGGCCTCGGCGCAAGGCTTGAAAGAGCCGTTATCAGCTTTTTCCTCGCGACGCACACCGAGGAGAGCGGCTATACAGAAATCCTGCCGCCGTACATGGTAAACAGAGAGTCGATGACCGGCACGGGACAGCTTCCGAAATTTGAGGATGACGCGTTCAAGGTCACGAACAACGGCTTTTTCCTTATCCCGACAGCCGAAGTACCTGTAACGAACCTTCACAGAGACGAAATTCTTTCCGGCAGCGACCTGCCGATAAAATACTGCGCGTACAGCGCATGCTTCCGCGCCGAAGCAGGCAGCGCCGGACGCGACACGCGCGGTCTTATAAGACAGCACCAGTTCAACAAGGTCGAGCTTGTAAAATTCGTAAAGCCCGAAACAAGTTACGACGAGCTTGAAAAGCTCACGAACGACGCGGAAAAGCTTCTGCAGAAGCTCGGTATCGCGTACAGAGTGGTTTGTCTGTCCACAGGCGACCTCGGCTTCTCGTCGGCTAAGACGTACGATATCGAGGTGTGGATGCCCAGCTACGGCAGGTATGTGGAAATTTCCTCATGCTCCAATTTCGAGGACTACCAGGCGCGCCGCGCGAATATCCGCTACAAGGAAACGCCGAAGGATAAAGCGCAGCTTGTCCACACTCTCAACGGCTCCGGTCTCGCGGTCGGCAGAACCGTCGCGGCAATACTCGAAAATTATCAGAACGAGGACGGAACAGTAACTGTTCCCGAGGTTTTAGTGTCGTTTATGGGCGTTGATAAAATAGGCAAATAATGTATTTTGTCCCTAAAATTCACAAATATACTATATGTAGTGTCTGTTTTATGTAAACCAAATTATTTTGAAATTACGTCCTTTACCGACTTATCAACATGTCTTGTCCACGCAAAAAGGGCTTGAAATCGGTAAAAACGTGAAAATTATCCCCGTTATCCCCGAAGTTATCCCCGTTTTACGGCAAGTCCCGAAAACGGCATAACTTCGTCGGAGCGAGGTTTACAAATTTCACCAAAAAAATTTTCGGAGGCTCTATACCTTGATCACACCGAGACTGAAAGCGGTTATAAATAACGTGAAGCATAAAAAAACAGCGGATATAGGCACGGATCACGCCTATATTCCTATTTTTCTTATTGAAAAAAATCTTGCCGACCGCGTTATAGCGACCGACATAAACGAGGGGCCGCTTAATATCGCGCGTGATAATATCAGGAAAAAAGGTCTTGAAAACAAAATAGAGACGCGGCTCGGCGGCGGACTGTCGGTGCTGCGCGCGGGTGAGGCGGACGATATAATAATTGCCGGTATGGGCGGCATACTGATAAGCGAGATTATCGAAAACGATATTGATACAGCGAAACAGAGCCGTCTTGTGCTGCAGCCGATGAACGCGCAGTACGAGCTTCGGAAATATCTCTTGTCGCACGGCTTTAGGATAACGGGCGAGGATCTGGCAGTCGAGGGGTTCAAGGTCTACAATATAATAACCGCCGAGCGCGGCGAAACGCAGCCGTTTGAGACCGATTTTGAGTACCAGATACCGAAGTACCTCGCGGAGCATAAATATTTTAAGGATTTGTGCCATAAAAAGCGGCGCGAATTTACGAAGGTTATAAAAGGTCTTGAACATTCAAGTGAGGATCATACGGAAAAGCTCGAAAAATACAGATACTGGAAAGGGGAGCTTGACAAATATGAAGGTTAAGGAAATCGCGGAAATAATCGAGCGCGTCTGCCCAAAGCGGCTCGCGTACGACTGGGACAACGTCGGGCTTCTGTGCGGCGACGCGGAGAAGGATATTAAAAGGGTGTTCGTTACGCTCGACACAAACCTCGATACCGTAAAGGAAGCCGTTGAAAAGGGCGCGGATATGATAGTCTCGCACCACCCGATCCTGCTCGGCGGTATAAGGCGGATAGATTACGGCACGGCTGAAGGTCGGATGATAAAGCTGCTCGTTGAAAACAATATACCGGTGTACGCGGCGCACACGAATATGGACACCGCGCGCGGCGGCATAAACGACCGTCTCGCAGAAATATTTGATTTGACGGATGTTTCGGTTCTCGACGTTCACACCGACGATACGACGGCGGGCTTGGGCAGAATAGGCAAATTAAAAAACGCGGTGACTTTTAAGGAGTTTGCGAAAATATGCAGTGATAAATTACACACACCCGTAAGAGCGGCGGGAAATGAAAAGAAAATTATGAAAACCGTCGCCGTCGCGTCGGGAAGCTGCAGCGAGGTTATACCGCTCGCCGCCGCGAAGGGTGCGGACGTTATCGTGACGGGTGATTTGAAGTACCATAACACGATGGATATGACGTACCTCGGTATCTGCATCGTCGACGCAGGTCATTATCCGACCGAAATCTGCGTGATGAATATTTTTGAGGAGATTTTGAAAGACGCGGATGTGGAAATAGTGAGGTCGGAGAATAAAGATGTGTTTCGGTTTGTGATGTGAGATATTGAAATTTTTAATTATATCAGCGGCGAACATAAGCCTCTCCTTGAGGAGAGGTGGCATCGCGTAGCGATGACGGAGAGGTGGCAACAAATTTTTACAACCACCTCTCAGTCGCCTTCGGCGACAGCTCCCCTCAAGGGGAGCCACACGCTTGCATGTGGTAGGCGTGTTGCGCAGCAACAAACGCCGTAGCAAAGGGGAGTCTTCCGTAGGGGCTGGCGCCCCCGACAGCCCGCATTAAAATAAAAATGACCTCTTTCGAGGTCGTGTAAGCAAACAATAAGCCGGGTTCTGTAACAACGGTCATCTATCTCGGCGTATCGTCACCGACACGCTCCAGCCTTACAAGGGAACACGCCGAGCAGGCTTAACGTTCCCAAAGTTGCTTCGGATGGGGTTTACACGGGACTTCAGTCGCCATCGTCCCCGTGCGCTCTTACCGCACGTTTCCACAATCGCTCCGCTGAAAACGAAGCATTTATTTTCTGTTGCACTGTCCTTAGGGTTGCCCCCACCTGCCGTTAGCAGGCATCCACGCTCTGTGAAGCCCGGACTTTCCTCACCGGCTGTAACCGGCGCGACCGTTTCGTTTACTTACGGTGGTATTATATATTATTACAGCCGATATGTCAAATTTAATGTGTACTTTATTTTTATCTTGACATATGATTTACATTGTGCTAAAATAAATATAGGAAAAGGATTGATGTCCTTGTTATTCCGCAGGAGTTTGTAGAAAAGTAAATTTCTACCCATAAGCGTTTATTTGACGGGATAAACGCTTATTTTTTTCCTATCCATATACATAGCCCTAAAATTACAACCAATATCAAAAATATGATAATAAGGTCTAATGTAACTTCAGACATTATACGCACCCCCTTTTAAGGTGGTGTCGGAATAACAATATCAATCCTTTTCCGGAGTTTTCGCTCCGTTTTTTATTTTAACACACTCTTCTTTATTTGTCGATAATTGTAACACACATGTTATTTAACTTTAATTTATATCACCATACCACCGTCAACATTCAAAACCTGACCGGTAATAAAATCAGCGTTACGTGACGCGAGGAAAAACACGGTTTTTGCCACATCGTCGGGCGTACCTATTTTCATAAGCGGCGTTTCGTTTTTTAGCGCTTCCAAATCGTCACTGTTAAGATGCGCGTTCATATCTGTTTCAATTACACCCGGCGCGACGCAGTTGACATTTATATTGGAAGGTCCAAGCTCCTTTGCGAGCGCTTTTGTAAAACCGATCACCGCCGCCTTAGCCGCGCTGTAATGCACCTCGCAGCTGCCTCCCATAACGCCCCACATCGACGACACGTTTATTATTTTTCCGCTTTTTGCCGCGATCATATCATCAACGAACGCGCGCGTAACAAGATACATACCCTTTACGTTCACGCTGAACATATTGTCCCAGTCGCTCTCTGTTATGTCGGTAAACATCTTTATCTGCGAAATGCCGGCGTTGTTTATAAGAACATCAAGTTTGCCGCAGCTGCCTATTATTTCACGCATTCTTTTTACCTCGTCGGAATTTGATACGTCGGCTTTAACCGGTATAGCGCCCGTTTCGGCTGCGATTTTTTCCGCCTCGGATTTGCTGCTGTTGTAATTTATAAAAACCCTGTCGCCGTTTTCGGCAAACTCCCTAGCGCACGCCGCTCCTATTCCTCGGCTCGCACCGGTTATCAATATATTTCTCATATTTTTTTCTCCTTATGTTCAAATTATGATTTAATGGTGTAAATGCGGGACGTCGGGGGCGCCGTCCCCTACGGAAGGCTCCCCTTGAGGGGAGCTGGCGGCGGAGCCGTCTGAGAGGTGGTTATAAAAATCCGTTGCCACCTCTCCGTCATCGCTTCGCGACGACACCTCTCCTCAAGGAGAGGCTCACGATATGCGGCGCTCGCCGTTAGCCTCCCTTGTTAAAGGGAGGGGGACCGCGTAGCGGTGGAGGGATTCTTTTTTAAAAATTAGCGCAGGAATCCCCCAGTCAGCTACGCTGACAGCCCCCTTTGACAAGGGGGCCTCACGTAGTTAAATCCCAATTTACCTTATTACCCACCACATATTGTATACCACACATTCATTATACACAACTTTTTTCTTTTTCACAATATTTTCTTGATTATTCCTTTCAAATTTGATAATATATAGAATGGGTAAGAATGGAAAACAATCACGTTTGATTTTTACATAACTGTCAAAAATAGTAAAAAAAGGAGGCGGCGGTATGGACATAAAGGAAATATGGGACAAGGCTCTTGTTTATATACAAAAAAACATAAATTCCAAGGTGAGCTACAACATCCATATAGAATCCGCGAGAGCCGTTTCTGTCGACGACGAATTTTTTGAGATTACCGTTCCCTTCACTATAAACAGAAACATAATCGACTTCCGATACAAAAATCTCATAGAAACCGCCGTCGAAATGGCGACGGGCAAAAAGCTCTCTCTTAAAATAACGGTAATGGAAGAAGAAACAGCCGTACCGGATGATATAAAAGAACTTCAGCAATTAACTAAGAAAGCAAATAAAATAGCCGATGAATACCGCAGACAGACAAAAGAACTGATATACGATTTAAGTCCGAAATACACGTTCGACAATTTTGTTGTAGGCTCGTCGAACGAGTTTGCGTCGGCGGCGGCTAAAACCGTTTCGGAATCGCCGGGACATATTTACAACCCGCTTTTCATATACGGAAACAGCGGTCTGGGAAAAACACATCTGATGTACGCGATAGGCAACAAAACAAAAGAGCTTCATCCCGAAATGAACGTGCTTTACATCACCGGCGAAAAATTCACGAGTGAATTTATAAAATCGGTAAGGGAAAGCAAGATGCAGGAGTTTACCGAAAAATACCGCACTCCCGACGTGCTGCTCGTGGACGACGTGCAGTTTATAGAAAGCAAGGAAGCGACGCAGGAGGAATTTTTCCACACCTTCAATGAGCTTTTTACAAACAACCGCCAGATAGTTTTAACGAGCGACAGAAAGCCGAGCGACCTTACAACGCTTACCGACAGGCTCCGCACGCGCTTCAGCCAGGGGCTTATAATAGACATATCAATACCGACCTATGAAACGAGAGTCGCTATACTTCAAAACAAGGCTCTCGAATACGGAGTTAAAGTAAGCGACGACGTTCTTGACTACATCGCCGACAACGTGCGCTCAAACGTGCGCGAGCTTGAGGGCGTATTAAAAAGCGTAATATCAAAATCGCAGTTTAAGGAAATACCGCTGACAGTCGATTTCGTAAAGGAAACTATCGGAAAAATAACGGTAACTGACAAGGTAAAGGTAACGCCTAAAAAGATAATCGAAAAAACTGCTTTCTACTATAATATAACGGCAGACGACATAATGGGAAAAATAAAAACAAAGGATATAGCCGTTCCGAGACAGGCCGCGATGTACCTCTGCCGCAAACTTCTCGGCATGAGCGACACGGCGATAGGCAGGGAGTTCGGAAAAGACCGCTCAACCGTAAGCTCCAACATAGACAGAATAGAGCTTGCTATTAAAAACGGCTCGTCGGTCGAATCCGATATCAATTATATAATGAAGGATATATCGTCGAGATAGCGGGGACAGACGCGCGGATAACGCGTTTATAAGACGGGATAAAAATACGGTTAAAATCTGATTAAAATTTATCCTCTTTTTATCAGCACTTTTCCGCACAGCCGCGTTTACAGATTTTTCCCTTTTTCGGGGCGCTCAAAACACTTTTCCCCGAATCCGCGCTCCCTACTACTATTACTACTATTATATATTATTTATATATAAATATATATAAGCAAAAATGAAAGCATCAAAGCGCGGACAAAATTATCCGCACATACAAATAAATTTAATATAAAGGAGAAATTAAAAATGAAACTTGTTTGCGATAAGGCACAGCTCGTTGAAATTATAAACACGGTTCAGAGAGCCATAACTCCGAAAACGGCTCTGCCGATACTCGAATGTATAAAGGTCGACGCGGACGGAGCGGGACACGTTGTATTTACAGGCAATAATATAGATTTATGTATAGAGTATAACACCGACTGCACCGTTACCGAGGGCGGAAACGTGGCGATCGCGTCGAGAATGTTCGGCGACATTGTGCGCCGTCTGCCGGAGGGAAGCGTTTCACTGAGCGTCAACCCCTCAAACAACATAACAAAAATAAAAAGCGGCAGAAGCGAGTTTAATATTCAGGGCATCGAGGCGAACGAGTTTCCGTCCGCTCCTATACTCGACGAGAAATTCCGCTTTACCCTCACGCAGTCGGCGTTAAGAAGGGTGATAAGAAAAACGATAGCGTTCGTCGCGCAGAACGAGGGTAAAAAGCCGATTCTCACAGGCACACTTTTTGAAATAAAAAATAATATGTTGAACCTCGTTTCATCGGACGGTCACAGACTTGCTCTTGTGAGGGAAGAAATAAAAGAGGAGGTCGAAAATAACAGCTTTGTCGTTCCCGGTCAGACGCAGCGCGAGCTTCTTAAAATATTAAAGGACGAGGACGATAAGGTTACGGTGATAGTTTCCGACAGAAACGTGCTTTTTGACTTCGGAAATTATCAGGTGTATTCGAGACTTCTCGACGGCGAGTTTTTAAAATACAATTCAATAATATCCGCGCAGAACAAAATACATGTCACGGTCGAAAAGCAGAGCATAACCGACAGTCTCGAAAGAGCGCTGCTGCTTATTAACGAGGATATAAGCGCGAAATCGGAAAATAAAGTTCCGGTGCGTATGAATATAGGCTTCGATAAAATAGAGATGTCATGTATAACGAGCAAGGGACAGGTAAGCGACACCGTTCCGGTCGAGATGGACGAGGGAGACCTTACGATTGGCTTTAACTGCCGCTTCCTTCTCGACGCGCTTTCTACGTGTGACGAGGAAAAAATAAAAATAGACTTTTCCGCTCCGACAAGCGGCTGTTTTATTCACAGCGCGTCGGGAGACGACAGCTATATGTATATGATTCTGCCGGTAAGACTGTATAACTAAGGGTATAAAAAGATGAAAATTAAGATTATCAATAATTATTACAGCGACGAAAATACGTATATAGTTTACGACGAGGACACGCTTTCGGGCATGGTGATAGATCCCGGCAGCGACGCCGATACAATAATAAAAGCGTGCAACGAGGAAAATGTTATCATAAAATATATTCTTTTGACGCACTGCCATTACGATCATATTCTGGGACTTCCTAAGCTGCGCGAAAAAACGGGCGCGAAGCTTGTGAGCAGTAAATATACGAGTATAAACATAGGCGATCCCGACATTAACCACAGCGTATCGGGCTTGGGCTACGCCATTTCTGAAAAGGCGAGCGATGTTGTACTCGGCGACAATGAGGAGTTTACTTTTGACGGCGTTAAGATAAAATGTATACTGACTCCCGGCCACACAAACGGCGGAGCCTGTTACCTTGTAAACGGCGGCGTTCTGTTTTCGGGCGATACGCTGTTTTTAAGGAGCATAGGCAGGTCGGATCTGCCTACGGGAAACGCGGACGAGCTTGTAAGCTCAATTAAAAATAAGCTGTACACGCTCGATGAAAATATAACGGTGTACCCCGGTCACGGAAAACAAACCGAAATAGGCTACGAGAAAAAATATAATATGTTTGTGCGCGGATAAAGTGATGATTATTCAGAACGGCTATGAATGTGAGTATGAGTTAAAAATATTTTACAACCTGTTTTTTGACAATGATGAGGACGCGATGGTGTTCTCAAATTTTACATACGAAAACAGCCGCGTGAATGTGTACACCGAAATAGTGTACGGCGGCAAGGCATATTTTGACGATTATTTTTACGATTTTGACGCGTCGGGCAAAAGTGACAGGTACATAAACAGGATTTTTAAGAGCGCCTGTACAAAATCGTTTTGCCGCGCGGCGATGCAGATAAGGAAAATAAATCTGCCGTGGGGCGTGATGAGCGGTATACGTCCGGCTAAAAATGTAAGGACGCTTATCGACGAGGGATATAATAAGGATGAGATTTACCGCGAGCTTAAAAATGTGTACGGCGTGTCGGACGAAAAAATAAAGCTTGCGTACACGGTCGCTCAAAACGAAAAAAGGCTGCTTGACAATATCGGCGAAAACAGCGTCAGCGTGTATATAGGCATACCGTTTTGCCCGACAAGGTGCAGATACTGCTCGTTTGTGTCGACCGATTTGCGCGTGAGCGGCAGGTATATGGAGGAATTTGTAAATAAGCTGCTTCTTGAGATTGACAAAGCCGCAGAAATAATAGCGCGGCTCGGAATGTACACCGAGAATATTTACATTGGAGGCGGCACTCCGTCAACATTAAGCGCCGAAAATATAGCGAGAGTCACGGACAGGCTTAAAAGTGATTTTGATTTTAATAGGATCAGGGAGTTCACGTTTGAAGCCGGCAGACCTGACACACTGACGGACGAAAAACTCTTGGCGATAAAGTCGGGCGGCGTGAGCCGTATAAGCATAAACCCGCAGACGATGAACGACGCGACGCTTAAAAGAGTAGGCAGGAGCCACACGTCCGAAACGGTTATTGACCGTTACAGAGCGGCGAGAAAAATTGGGTTTGACAATATAAATATGGATCTTATCGCCGGACTTCCTGGTGAAACGGCGGAGATGTTTTACAAAAGCGTCGATGAAATAATTAAATTAGCGCCCGAAAATATAACGGTTCACTCAATGGCGGTGAAGCGGTCGTCGGATTTTAATCACAGCGGCGGCAGATTGTCGGCTGCGGAGGTAATAAATGATATGCTGTCGTACGCGCAGAGGGCTATGGATAAAAACGGATATATTCCGTATTACATGTACCGCCAGAAAAATATATCGGGCAATCTCGAAAATGTCGGCTACTCGCGCGAAGGCTTTATGAGCGCGTATAACGTCAATATCATGGAGGAACAGCAGACTATCATCGCGCTCGGCGGCGGGGGCAGCAGCAAGCTCGTAATGGGAGACAAGATAGAGCGCGTGTTTAACTTCAAGGATCCGGTCGAGTATATAAACCGTTTTGACGAAATTCTGGAAAAAAAGGAAGAAATTGTAAAAATTCTCGGAGGTAAAAATAATGGCTGACGAAAGAATTGTAAATAAAATAATTTCCGAATATGAGCGTCTGCGCGAAAAGGCGGCGAAAGAGAGAAAAAGCCGAATCGCGCTTGTGTATGAAAAGCTGCCGCGCGTTAAGGAGATAGACGCGGAGATTACGCGCCGCGGCGGTGAAAACGTTAAAAGCATATTGGCTCATCCCGAAAAAAAGGATGAGTTTAACGCTGATTTCAAGAGTAACCTGCGCCGTCTCACCGACGAGAAAAACATGTTGCTCACGGAAAACGGTATCGACGTTGATTTTGATAAGTACAAGTACGCGTGCGGGATATGCGGCGACACGGGCTATGACGAGAACGGAAGAAAATGCGTGTGCTTCAGGCAGAAGCTTATAAACGAGGCTTACGCTATCTCAAATATGGATAAAATGGTTGCGGAGCAGAATTTTGACACGTTCAGCGCGGATTATTATTCCGAAGCCGAAAAGGACGGAATTTCGCCGCGCGGAAATATTCTGAAGATTCTGTCGAACTGTAAGAGGTTCTGCGATAATTTTGACAATGAGGATAAGAGCATACTGTTTTACGGCGGCGTGGGCTTGGGTAAAACGTTTATGTCGTGCGCCGTTGCGAAAGAGGTCATGGATAAGGGCAAGACTGTGTTTTATATCCGCGCGTCGCGGCTTTTCACGATGTTCGACGATTACCGCTACGGCAGAAGCACAGACCGTGATTTTCTCGATAATGTGTACGGCTGCGATCTGCTTATTATAGACGACCTCGGCACGGAGATGAACGGCGCGAATAATGCGTCGGTGCTGTTTGATATAGTGAACGAGCGCGCTTTGGGCGGCAGGAAGATGATCATTAACACAAACCTCGGTCTCGGCGAACTGGAAAAAACGTATACGCCGCGGTTTACATCGAGGCTGTATGAGAATTTTTATATTTATAAGTTTGTCGGCGAGGATATAAGGCTGCAGAAATTGATGAATAGGTGAGGGGCGACTGCGTGAGGCCCCCTTGTCAAAGGGGGCTGTCACGCGTAGCGTGACTGGGGGATTCCTTTTTGATTTTAATAATGAATCCCTACACCGCCTTCGGCGGTCCCCCTCCCTTTAACAAGGGAGGCAAACTACGACCGTAATTTATAAATAGTGTACCGTAGGGGCGGTCATTGGCCGCCCGTTAATAACACACTTGAAATTTCCCCGAAAATTATATATAATAATACTATCAAATTAAACGGAGAAAAACATATGCCGAAATTCAATGCGAAAATAGATTACATTCCCGTACCGCGGGATTTTATAGAAAACAAAATGCCTACCGCGAACGGCGCGTATGTGAAGGTGTACCTAACCGCGCTGCTTTTGGGGTTCGACGGCACGGAAATGTCAATATCGGGCATGGCGCGTATGCTCGACCTTTTGGAGAGCGACATTGTGAACGCGCTCAAATACTGGAACGAAAAAGGCGCGCTCAAATACGACGGCGATAATGTTCTTTTTGAAAACGCAGCGCCGCTTGTTAAAATAGAACCGGAGGAAACCGAAGAACCGGAGGAAGAAAAACCTAAACCGCCCGCGCGCGACATTGTGGCGGAAATGACGGAAAACAAAGAGCTTTCCGACCTCTGCACGATAGCGGCGGAAATACTGGAGCGTCCGCTCAAAAAGCGCGACATGGAAACGCTTTACTGGTTCTACGACGAGCTTGAAATGTCGCCGGAGGTAATAACGCTGCTTCTCGAATACTGCGTGTCAAAGGACAAGCGCACAATGTCATTTATTGAAAAAACCGCGATACAGTGGCACAAAAACGGTGTGACGACGCTCGGCGCGGTTGATAAATTCATAAGCGGCGAAAAGGAAAAGGAGAGCTATATCGGAGCGTTAAAAAAGCTGTTCAATTTCGGTGACCGCAAGCTTTCAAAGAGCGAAGAGGACACGCTGAATAAGTGGCGCGCCGATTACGGCATGAGTGAGGACATGGTAGCTCTCGCGTACGAGTACTGCCTTGACGCTATCCACCGGCTGTCGTTCCCGTACATGGACAAAATTATGAGCCGCTGGAACGAGCTTGGCATAACGACCGTCGAGGCTGCCGAAAAGGATCACGACGATTTCAAGAGCGGTAAAAAGTCCGCCTGCGCGTTCGGTGAAAGCGGAATGTCGGACGACGAAATAGAAAAAATAATCAGAGAGAAAATGTGATATTATGATTTTTCCCGAAAAGTTTGAAATGCGTATGCGTAAAATGCTGAAGGGTGAATACGATGATTTTGAAAGGGCGATGAACACATCGCCTTTATTTTCGGGCATACGAATCAACACGCTCAAGGACGGCGCGAGGGAAGCGGTTTTAAGAGAGTTCGGGAATATGGAAAACGTTCCGTGGTGCGCCGACGGTTATTACGCCGACAAAAACGTAATTTCCGGCAATCACCCATACCACATCGCCGGACTTTTCTATTTCCAGGAGCCATCCGCGATGTCGACGGTGTCGGCGATTCCGATAGAAAAGGGCGATTACGTCCTCGACCTGTGCGCCGCGCCGGGCGGCAAGGCGACGCACGCCGCCGCGAAAATGTGCGGCGAAGGGTTACTCGTAGCAAACGAAATCAACAAAAGCCGCGCGCGGATATTGTCGGATAATATCGATCGGCTCGGGATAAAAAACGCCGTTGTCACAAACGAAACGCCGCAGCGTCTCGCCGAAAAGTATCCGCGCTTTTTCGACAAAATAATAGTTGACGCGCCGTGCAGCGGCGAGGGTATGTTCAGAAAAGAGCCGCAGGCGGTGACGGAGTGGAGTGCGGAACACGTTTCGTCCTGCGCGGAGCGTCAGAAAAATATACTGTCGAGCGCAATGCAAATGCTGCGCGGCGGCGGTATGCTCGTATATTCCACCTGCACGTTCGCGCCCGAGGAAAATGAAAAGGTGTGCGCATATTTGCTCGATAATTTTAACGTTGAGCTTGTGACGCCAGAAAATCTTGACGCGCTGTCGGAGGGCGTTACGGAGTGGTCAAATTCAAATCACGACATGACAAAAACGCGCCGCGTGTTTCCTCACAGGCAGAACGGCGAAGGTCACTTTGTCGCGCTGTTCAGGAGCAAGGACGCGCCGAACGACCGCGCCGAGGTAAAGCAGACAAAACCGGTTGCCGAAGAAAAGCTGTACCGCGAATTTGAAAATAATTTTTTGAATACGCGCTTTACGGGTAACTTTTCGCTTTTCGGTGAAAATCTGTACCTTCTTCCGGGCGGCGCGAATATTGACAAAATAAAGGTTCTGCGCGCAGGTTTGCTTCTCGGCGCGTGCCGCAAAAACCGCTTTGAGCCGTCGCACGCGCTCTGTCTTGCGCTCAATAAGCGCGATATTAAAAACACGATTGACTTTGACTTATCGGACGTTGAACTCAAAAAATATCTGTCGGGCGAAACGATAGAATGTAAGAAAAACGGCTGGTGCGCCGTGACGGTAAACGGCTTTCCCGTCGGTTGGGGCAAAGCGTCGGGCGGCGTTTTGAAAAACCGTTTTCCGAAATATATGAGACTGAGGGGATAGTATGCCGAATTACTACAAAAATTGTATACTTTGTCCGCGCAGGTGCGGCGTTGACCGCTCCCAAAAGCGCGGCTTCTGCGGCGAGAGCGATAAGCTGCGCGCCGCAAAAGCGTATCTGCATATGTGGGAGGAGCCGTGCATCTCCGGCACGCGCGGCAGCGGCACTGTGTTTTTTACGGGCTGCAGTCTCGGCTGCGTCTACTGTCAGAACGGCGAAATCTCATCGGGCGGCAAAGGGTACGAGATCGACGCTGTAAGGCTCGGACAGATTTTTCTGGAGCTGCAGGACAAGGGCGCGCACAACATTAACCTCGTCACGCCGACGCATTTCGCGGAGCATATTATCCGCGCCGTTGATTTTACGCGCGGCAAACTCAGCATTCCTATCGTGTACAACTGCGGCGGGTATGAAAATGTCGAAACGCTCAAACGGCTTGACGGGTATGTCGATATTTATCTGACCGATTTTAAGTACATGTCGCCCGAATTGGCGAAGCGTTATTCCGCCGCGCCCGACTATCCCGAAGCCGCGAAGGTGGCGCTCGATGAAATGGTAAAGCAGACGGTGAGATATTTGTTTGACGCGGACGGTATAATGAAGCGCGGTGTAATAGTGCGCCACCTCGTGCTGCCGTCTCACGCGGACGATTCGAGGAAAATTATACGGTACCTGCACGGCCGTTACGGCGATGATATTTACATGAGCATAATGAACCAATACACGCCGGTCGGCGATTTGGAAAAATACCCCGAGCTTAAGGAGCGCGTGAGCGATAAGGAATACGATGAAATTATAGACTTTGCCGCCGGTTTGGGCGTGACAAACGCGTTCGTGCAGGAGGGCGGCACGGTGAGCGAGAGCTTTATTCCGTCGTGGGACGGCGGCGGTGTGATAAGGAAGGATGATTAGTATGGAAATAACGAAAATTTCGGAGGGCGGTTACTCGACGCTGCTCGGCATGAACGGCGGCACGGTCGAAAGCCCCGACGGCAGCAGGATAATTTACGCGCGTAAAGCGAGCCTTGACGAAAGTACAACGGAAATTTACGTGTGCGGCAGAGATCTCACAAATCACAGAAAAATTTACACCGTTGACTGCGGCAACCACAACGGCCCGTCCGCGACGTTTATAACCGACAGCCTTGTCGTGTTCCGCGGCAGTGAGGGCGGTCTGCCGTATTTTGTGATAACGGACGTTGACACGGGCGAGGTCAGGTACAAGATCCGCGCGAAGGAGAGCCACTGCGCCGAGAATGGGAAGTATCCGTTTTCGCTGTCAAAGAGCTTTTTGGGATTGAACGGCGGTTATCCCGAAATAGACGGCTGCGGCATATTTATTTTAGATGTTATGTCGGGCAAAATTACCCGCGCCGCGTCGGAGGACGATATTCTCGAAATGGTGCGCTCGCACGGTCTCACGCCGACCGAGCATACCGCCGAGGTGAGCCATGTGCAGCTGAACCCGTCGGCAACGGCGGTGATGATGCGGCTGTCGGTGAAGGAGTGTCCCGTGTTCGGCGCGCTCGGCTGTATCGACCTTACGACCGGCGCGACGCACGTAATCCCCGATAAGCCTGTGCATCAGCTGTGGTTCGATGACGACACGTATATTGCGACGCGCCAGTTTTACGACGGCAGCAAAATCGAGTGCGAGTCGAGCTATATCGCGAGGTTCACGAAGGACGGTGAGGAACTGGAGGTTCTGGGCGGCGTCGCGAACCATACCGACTCGTCTTTTGACAGGCAGTGGTTCGCCGGCGACAGGTGCTACCCGAATTACGCGCCGAACGTGTACCTGTACCGCCGCGGCTCGAAGGAAGCGTCGGCGGTGTTCAGTGTGCCGCAAAATGAGGAAACGACATGGAAAAAACAGGTGCATCCGAATCCGTCATTCTCGCGCGACGGCAGGAGATTGTATTTTAACCGCCAGACCAAGGACGGCACGTGTGAGGCGGTGTTTGCGGATATTTCGGGTGTTGTGGGATGAGTGCATGGGCGACCGCAAGGGTCGCCCCTACGTAAGGCTTCCCTTGAGGGGAGCTGTCGGCGTAGCCGACTGGGGGATTCCTTTTGAATTTAATAATGAATCCCTCCACCGCCTTCGGCGGTCCCCCTCCCTTTAACAAGGGAGGCAAACGGGACGTCGAGGGCGCCGTCCCCTACGAAAGGCTCCCCTCGAGGGGAGCTGTCGGCGCAGCCGACTGAGAGGTGGTCTTTTGGGTTTTTATTGCCACCTCTCCGTCATCGCTCCGCGATGCCACCTCCCCTCGAGGGGAGGCTCACGCAGGGGCGTCGTAGGGGCGAACCGTGTTCGCCCGTTAAAGATTGACATTAAATATAAAATGTGATATAATTATTATGCAAAAAGGTAGAGCGTCAAAACGAACGCTTCTGCCAACAGTGCGACAGTAATTTTTAATACGCTGTCTTTCATAGACAACGGAAAAAAAGACACTACGCGTGTCTTTTTTTTGTGTAGTGGGCGGCTTCATTTTTCCAAAAACACTTGAAATATCCCTTCGGATTTGCTATACTATTTGTAATCACGAATACAAGGAAGGTAAAGAGAAATGATCATCATAATGAAGGACAGCGCGTCGGCGAAGGAAATCAAGGACGTTGAAAAAATACTCGAGGACTTCGGCTTCCAGACGCACCCGATATACGGCGAAGCGAAAACGGTTATCGGCGCGATAGGCGACAAGCGGCTACTCAGCATGAACCAGATACTCACGATGGACGGCGTTGAAAACGTCGTGCCAATCATGAAGCCGTACAAGCTCGCGTCAAAGGAGCTTAAAAAAGAGCCGTCCGTTATCGACGTGGGCAAAGGCGTAACCGTCGGCGGCAAAAAGCTTGCGGTATTCGCCGGCCCGTGCGCTATCGAGAGTCAGGAGCAGTTTTCGTTCGTCTCAAAGCGCGTCAAGGAGAGCGGCGCGAATATTTTAAGAGGCGGCGCGTTTAAGCCGCGCTCGTCGCCGTACTCGTTCCAGGGGCTTGAGGGTGACGGTCTTAAAATAATGTACAACAGCGGCAAGGAACTCGGTATGCCTATCTGCACCGAGGTGCTTGACACGCGCGATGTTGAGCTTGTCGCGTCGTACGCCGATATTATACAGATAGGCGCGCGCAATATGCAGAACTTCAAGCTTCTGCGCGAGGTCGGCAAATGCGCAAAGCCGATACTCCTAAAGCGCGGTCTCGCGTGTACGATGGAGGAATGGCTCATGGCTGCCGAATATATTATGTCCGAAGGCAACGAGGATGTCATTCTGTGCGAGAGAGGCATAAGAACGTACGAGACGGCGACGCGCAACACTTTTGACGTGAGCGCCATACCGGTGTCGAAGGAGCTTTCGCACCTTCCGATTATCGGCGATCCGTCGCACGCCACAGGCACGTACAAATACGTTCCGGCTGTCGCGAAAGCCGCGGTTGCCGCGGGCGCGGACGGTCTTATGATAGAGGTTCACAACTGCCCCGAAAAGGCTGCCTCGGACGGCGCACAGTCGCTCACGCCCGAAAAGTTCGACAAGCTCATGAAGGAGCTTGAGCCGATCGCGAAGGCTGTCGGCAGGGAGCTTCTGTAATGCTGGGCTATTTGGGGCCGTCGGGTACATTCTCGCACCAAGCCGCGCTCGACCGGTCGCAGGGCAAAGAGGAAATAAAGGAGTTTCCGACGATTTATTCTGTAATACTCGCCGTGAACGAGGGTAAAATCGACAGAGCGATCGTGCCGATTGAAAATTCGATCGACGGCAGCATCAACGCGACGCTCGACACTCTCGCGTTTGACGCGGACTTGTTCATAACGGGCGAGTACATTCTGCGCATAAGCGAGAATTTAATGGTGAAAAAGGGCGCGAAAAAAGAGGATATAAAGGTGATAACATCGCACCCGCAGCCGATAGGTCAGTGTTCGCGGCTTTTGGCGCACGAGTTTGAGAATGTAAGCATCGAGTTCGCGAACTCCACCGCAGAGGCGGCAAAGCGCGTCAGGGACGGCGACGGCTCGGTCGCGTGTATCGCGTCGCCGTCGAGTGCGGAACTGTACGGGCTTGACATTCTTTACCCCGACTGCGGCGACGATAAAAATAATTCGACAAGGTTCGTAATTGTGGAGCGCGAGCCGAGCAAAAAGGTGACAAATCACGACAAGTCGTCGATCGTGTTCGCGCTCGATAATAAGTCCGGAAGCCTTTACAGGGCGCTGGAGCTGCTCGCGAAGGAAAAAATAAATATGACGAAAATCGAGTCGCGCCCAATGAAGGATAAGCTCGGCAAGTACGCGTTTTTCATCGACATCGACGGCAATATCGACGACGCGGATATTTATTTCGCCCTCGATAAGGTGCGGCAGAATACGTATTTTTATAAGTTTCTCGGTTCGTATGCGTATTAGTATGCTTGACAAATATATACGCGCGTGATATAATATGTATAGAAAAAGGCAAAACTCAAACGGTTATGCCCTACGAGTTATTATAAAATAACCGCCGAAGGTGCAAAATGGCGGTTATTTTGCTTTATATGACATCGAAAAAAGACCTGTAAAGGTCTTTTTTTCATGCAGCGGGCGACCAATGACCGCCCCTACGGCGGAGGCGTACATCGTGAGCCTCCCTTGTTAAAGGGAGGGGGACCGCCGAAGGCGGTGGAGGGATTCATTGTGAAATCAAAAAGGAATCCCCCAGTCGCGCTCCGCGCGCCAGCCCCCTTTGACAAGGGGGCCTCACGCTCGCGTGTGGTAGGCGTGTTCGCTTGCGAACAAACGCCGTAGCAAAGGGAGGCTAACGATGTGTGCCGCTCATCATAAAAAAAATCCCACAAAAACCAAAAAATTCCCGAAATGGTCTTGACAGACGCGGGAATTTGTGATAATATAATAAACTGTACCTTAGGCTTAAAATTGGGGTACTATCCGATAAATTTCATATTATCATTGTATGCAGTATACCACACTTCTATACAAAATGCAACCCCGAATTTCGGGGAAATGAAAATATGGAACGGAAAACAGAAAAGCACAACATATTTATGATGAGGTGATTTAACAAAATGGTTCATGAGGTAAAAGAGGGAAAAAATGTACGTCTGAGCTATTCCAAGATCAAAGAGGTTCTTGAAATGCCCAACCTTATAGAGGTACAGAAGGATTCCTACAAATGGTTCCTTGAAGAAGGACTCAAGGAAGTGTTCCACGACATCTCCCCTATCACTGACCACGCCGGAAAGCTCGTTCTGGAGTTTTTCGACTACAGGCTCGACTATGAGCCGAAGTACAGCGTCGAGGAATGTAAGGAGCGCGACGCGAAGTATTCGTCTCCCCTCAGAGTGAGCGTAAGGCTCATCAACACCGAGACGGGCGAAATCAAGGAGCAGGAAATATTCATGGGCGACTTCCCGCTTATGACGGAGCAGGGAACGTTCATCATAAACGGCGCGGAGCGCGTTATCGTAAGCCAGCTTACGCGTTCGCCCGGTATCTATTACGAATACGAGCGCGACAAGACGGGTAAGCCGCTCTACAAGTCGACCGTTATTCCGTACCGTGGCGCGTGGCTCGAATACGAGACCGACTCGAACGACGTTTTCTCCGTAAGAATCGACCGCACGAGAAAGCTCCCCGTAACCGTTCTTTTGAGAGCTATGGGACTCGGCACAAACGCGCAGATCACGGAAATGTTCGGAGAAGATCCGAGACTTACCGCGACGTTTGAAAAGGATCCCGCCGATTCGATCGAAGAGGGCTTGCTCGAAATTTACAAGCGTCTCCGTCCCGGTGAGCCGCTTAACGTTGAAAACGCAGAATCACTCATTATGAACATGTTCTTCGATCCGAAGAGATACGATCTCGCGAAGGTCGGAAGATATAAATTTAACAAAAAGCTCGCGCTGTCCGGCAGAATAAAGGGCAGAACGCTTGCCGAGCCGGTCGCGAACCCGTACACGGGCGAGATAATTTTCGACGCCGGCACGGAAATAAACGCCGAAATCGCGGAAAAGATAGAGCGCGCCGGCGTTAATACAGTAGAGGTTTACGCCGAGGGCAAAAAAGTAAGAGTTTTTTCAAATAATATGGTATACCTCGACGAGTACGTAAAGTGCGACATCAGCAGCTTCCCCGTTGATAAGGTGCGTAAGGAAGTCATTGATGAAATTGTCGCCGAGGGCGGCACTGACGAGGAGCTTTACGAGAAGATATGGGCAAGAGTAGACGACCTCGCGCCGAAGCATATACTGCGCGACGATATGTACGCGTCGGTAAACTACTGCTTAAACCTCGCGGATGGTCTCGGCAACGTGGACGACATCGACCACCTCGGCAACAGACGCGTTCGCTGCGTCGGTGAGCTTTTGCAGAACCAGTTCCGTATCGGTCTTTCGAGAATGGAAAGAACAGTCAGAGAGAGAATGTCGACACAGGAGCTTGAAATAATAACTCCGACGTCGCTCATAAATATAAGACCTATCATCGCGACGATAAACGAGTTCTTCGGCTCGTCGCAGCTGTCGCAGTTCATGGATCAGCCCAACCCCTTAGCGGAGGTAAGACACAAGAGAAGAATTTCCGCATTGGGCCCCGGCGGTCTGTCACGTGAGAGAGCGGGCTTTGAGGTCCGCGACGTTCACTATTCGCACTACGGCAGAATGTGTCCGATAGAGACGCCGGAAGGTCCGAACATCGGTCTTATCACATCGCTCGCGACGTTCGCGAAAATTGACAAGTACGGCTTTATCGAAGCGCCGTACCGCAAGGTCGACAAGGAAAAGAATATAGTAACCGACGAAATCGTATACATGGCGGCGGACACCGAGGACGAGTACATCGTCGCGCAGGCGAACGAGCCTCTCGACGACGAGGGACACTTCCTCGACAAAAAGGTTTCGGCGCGTTACCGCGACGAGATCCTGGAGGTCTCGCCCGACAGAATAGATTACATGGACGTTTCGCCGCGTCAGCTCGTATCGGTCGTAACGGCTTGTATACCGTTCCTCGAAAACGACGACGCGAACCGCGCGCTCATGGGTTCAAACATGCAGTGCCAGGCTGTGCCGCTTCTTACGACGGATTCGCCTATTGTCGGCACGGGTATCGAGCATAAGATCGCAAAAGACTCCGGCAGCGCGGTTCTCGCGAAGGAGGACGGCGTTGTTGAAAAGGTCGCGTCCGACGTTATCGTAGTACGCGGCGACAGCGGCATAAAGCACACGCACGAGCTTATAAAGTTCGCGCGCAGTAACCAGAGCTGCTGCATTAACCAGCGTCCTATCGTAAAAGCGGGCGAAAGAGTAAAGAAAAACGATATTATCGCCGACGGTCCGGCTATGGATAACGGCGAACTCGCGCTCGGAAAAAATATTCTTATCGGCTTCATGACATGGGAGGGCTACAACTACGAGGACGCCGTATTGATAAGCGAGGAGCTTGTTAAAAACGACGTGTTCACCTCGATTCACATGGAGGAATACGAGTGCGAGGCGCGCGACACCAAGCTCGGCCCGGAGGAAATCACGAGAGACATTCCGAACGTCTCCGAGGACAGCTTAAAGGATCTCGACGACCGCGGCATTATCCGTGTCGGCGCGGAGGTTCACGCGGGCGATATACTCGTCGGCAAGGTCACGCCGAAGGGCGAGACGGAGCTTACCGCCGAGGAAAGACTTTTGAGAGCCATTTTCGGCGAGAAGGCGAGAGAGGTAAGAGACACGTCTCTGCGCGTTCCGCACGGAGAGCAGGGCATTATCATATCGGTAAACAAGTTCACGCGCGACAACGGCGACGAGCTTTCGCCGGGCGTAAACGAGGTCGTTCGCTGCATAATCGCTCAGAAGCGTAAGATCTCGGTCGGCGACAAGATGGCCGGCCGCCACGGTAACAAGGGCGTTGTTTCGAGAGTGCTTCCGCAGGAGGATATGCCGTTTTTGGAGGACGGTACGCCGCTGCAGATAGTGCTTAACCCGTTGGGCGTTCCGTCGCGTATGAATATAGGACAGGTGCTTGAGATGCACCTCGGCTACGCGTACAGATGCCTCAGCCTCAAAACGCGCGAAGAGCTTGAAAACATCATGATAGACGACAACTTCAAGAAGTGCTTCATAGAGGCGAAGGAAAAATCGCGCGAGGGACGTTTTGTAAAGCTCGAAACGCCGGTATTTGACGGCGCGGAGGACGAGGATATTAAAATGGCGTTCGCGGAAGCGGGCTTAAGTCCCGACTTTAAGTCGGTAGTATACGACGGACGCACGGGTGAGAAATTCGACAACCCTGTAACGGTCGGCATAATGTATTACCTTAAGCTGCACCACCTCGTTGACGATAAGATCCACGCGCGTTCGACAGGCCCGTACTCGCTCGTTACGCAGCAGCCGTTGGGCGGTAAAGCCCAGTTCGGCGGACAGCGTTTCGGCGAAATGGAGGTTTGGGCGCTCGAGGCTTACGGCGCGGCTTACACGCTTCAGGAAATACTGACCGTTAAGTCGGACGATATTGTGGGACGCGTTAAGACCTACGAGGCTATTGTAAAGGGAGAAAATATACCGAAATCCGGCATACCGGAATCGTTTAAGGTAATGGTCAAGGAGCTGCAGTCGCTTGCACTCGATATAAGAATCCTGAACCACAACATGGAGGAGGTTGACCTTGACGCGTCGTTCGAGGACGACGACGAGGGCGGCTACAGCGAGGAAATGATGGAGACCATGTCCGAGGGCGACGGCATTTCGGACGATTTCGACGAGGACGACCTCGACGAGGCGGGTATGGTAATGGACGACGATTACGACAGTGACGATGATTACGACGAGGATTTTGAAGAGGAGACCGAAACGTTTGACGACGAGGACGACTTTTAATTCTTAATCCAATCGGTAATCACAGCGGAATTGTTTAATAGACTATGGAGGTTTTTAAATGTTGGAATTTAACAGCTTTGAAGCAATAAAAATCGGCTTGGCTTCTCCCGAGACAATTTTAAGCTGGTCGCACGGCGAGGTCTTAAAGCCCGAAACCATAAATTACCGCACCTTGAAGCCGGAAAAAGACGGTCTGTTCTGCGAAAAGATTTTCGGCCCTACAAAGGACTGGGAATGTCACTGCGGAAAGTACAAGAAGATACGCTTTAAGGGTAAAATCTGCGAGCGCTGCGGCGTTGAGGTAACAAAGGCGAAGGTAAGGCGCGAGAGAATGGGACACATCGAGCTTGCGACTCCCGTTTCGCATATTTGGTACTTCAAGGGCGTTCCGTCGTCGATGGGACTTATCATCGATATTTCGCCCAGACAGCTTGAAAAGGTGCTGTATTTCGCGTCGTATATCGTTACCGATCCGGGCGATACAGGTCTTATGCAGAACCAGATACTGTCCGAGGCGGAGTACCGCGACGCACTCGAAAAGTACGGCAATAAGTTTGTCGCGGGCATGGGCGCGGAGGCTATAAAGACGCTGCTCGAAAGAATCAATCTCGAGGAACTCAGCGCCGAGCTTAAGGCGGAGCTTGAAGCGGCTCAGGGACAGAAAAAGGCGAGAATTATAAAACGTCTCGAAATCGTTGAGTCGTTCAGACTTTCGGGCAACCGTCCCGAATGGATGATACTGACGGTCGTGCCGGTGATTCCGCCGGAGCTTCGCCCGATGGTACAGCTTGACGGCGGACGTTTCGCGACGTCTGACCTCAATGACCTTTACAGACGCGTAATAAACAGAAACAACAGATTAAAGAGACTTTTGGAGCTTGGCGCGCCGGACATCATTATCCGCAACGAGAAGCGTATGCTCCAGGAGGCGGTCGACGCGCTCATCAATAACGGCAGACGCGGCAGAACCGTTACAGGCCCGGGAAACAGACCGCTCAAGTCGCTTTCCGATATGTTAAAGGGTAAGCAGGGACGTTTCCGCCAGAACCTGCTCGGTAAGAGAGTTGACTATTCGGGACGAAGCGTTATCGTCGTAGGCCCGGAAATGAAGATATACCAGTGCGGACTGCCGAAGGAAATGGCTATTGAGCTGTTTAAGCCGTTCGTAATGAAGGAGCTTGTCGCCCGCGGTCTCGCGCACAATATAAAGAGCGCGAAGCGCATGGTTGAGCGTACAAGACCGGAGGTTTGGGACGTTTTGGAGGACGTTATAAAGGAGCATCCCGTGCTTCTTAACCGCGCGCCTACGCTGCACAGACTGGGTATTCAGGCGTTTGAGCCGAGACTTGTCGAGGGACACGCCTTAAAGCTCCACCCGCTCGTATGTACGGCGTACAACGCCGACTTTGACGGCGACCAGATGGCTATCCACGTGCCGCTGTCACCCGAGGCGCAGGCAGAAGCGCGTTTCCTGATGCTCAGCGCCAACAACCTTCTAAAGCCGCAGGACGGTCACCCCGTAACCGTGCCGACGCAGGATATGATTCTCGGCTCGTACTACCTGACGCTTCAGAAGGAGCATTACGACAGAATAATAAACTCCGTGCTTGACGACGAGATAAAGCTCGGCTTGCTCGAGGAAAATCTTGCCGCGCTTGACAGCGAGGAAAATCTCGTGTTCTACGACAGCGAAGCGCCCTTAAAGAGCTTCACGTCGCTTAAAAAGGCGCTTGAATACGTGCGCGACCTGCCGGAGGTCATGAAAAACGAAACCGAAATCCACGCGAACCCGATCACGCTCGCGTTCAAGGAAAAGACGGTTCAGATTTCATTAAAGAAGCTTATCGGCGAGTGCAAGAAGCTCGTTATAAAGAAATATCAATCGCCCGACGAGGCGCTGCTCGCGTATGACAACGGCTGCTGCACGCTCCACGAGAGAATACTCGTCGAGAGAACGGGCGAAGTCAACGGCGAGATGAAGTCGAAGCTCATCCCGACGACGGTCGGCAGAATTATATTCAACAACAATATTCCCCAGAAAATGGGTTATATCGACCGCAGCGATCCCGAACACGCGCTCGACTTTGAGGTCGACTTCATCGTCGGCAAGAGCCAGCTTGAAAAGCTTATCGACCGCTGCATAAGAGTGTGCGGAACGTCGAGAACGGCTGAGGTACTCGATAAGATTAAGGCTACGGGCTACAAATATTCGACGCAGGGCGCGATAACGGTCGCGGTGTCGGATATCGAAGTGCCGGAGCAGAAGCAGGAAATACTGCAGAACGCTGAAAAAGAGGTTGAGTTCATTCTTCAAAAGTATATGATGGGTGAGCTTACGAACGACGAGCGTTACCAGCAGACGATAAAGATTTGGTCGCAGGCGTCGGGCGACGTTACGAACGCCATGATGGAGCATCTGGGCGAGTTTAACCCGATATTCATGATGGCTGACTCGGGCGCTCGAGGCAGCGTTAACCAGATCCGTCAGCTTGCCGCGATGCGCGGACTTATGGCCGATACGCAGGGACGTACGGTTGAAATTCCTATCCGCGCGAACTTCCGTGAAGGTCTTAACGTGCTTGAATACTTTATTTCGTCGCACGGCGCGAGAAAAGGTCTTACCGATACGGCGCTCCGTACGGCTGACTCGGGTTATCTGACAAGACGACTTGTGGACGTATCGCAGAACGTTATCATCCGCGAGGTTGACTGCGGCACGACCGAGGGCGAGTGGGTGTCCGAGATCACGGACGGTAAGGAAAGCATTGAGCCGCTGTACGACAGAATCGTCGGACGTACGTCGCTCGAAGACGTGAAGCACCCCGAAACGGGTGAAATACTCATTCACTCCGGCGAGCTTATCTCCGACGACGACGCGAGAGCCGTTATAAACGCGGGTATCACGAAGGTTTATATAAGAACAGTTCTCACCTGCCGCAGCAAGACGGGTATCTGCGCGAAGTGCTACGGCACGAACCTCGCGACAGGCGACCTTGTGAACGTCGGCGAAGCGGTAGGCATTATCGCTGCTCAGTCGATAGGCGAGCCGGGTACGCAGCTTACGATGCGTAACTTCCATGCCGGCGGCGTTGCGGGCAGTAACGATATTACACAGGGTTTGCCGCGTGTCGAGGAGCTTTTTGAGGCGAGAAAACCGAAAGGTCTCGCGATTATTTCCGAGATCGGCGGCACGATTACCGTGAACGAGTCGAAGCGTAAGCGCGAGGTCACCGTTCAGAACGACGAGACGGGTGAGGCAAAGACGTACGCTATTCCGTACGGCTCGAGCATAAAGGTGCATGACGGCGACGTTATCGAAGCCGGCGACGAGCTTACGGTCGGAAGCGTCAACCCGAACGACCTTCTGCACATCAAAGGACCTAAGGCGGTTCAGGTATATATTTCGAGAGAGGTTCAGAGAACGTACCGTATGCAGGGCGTTGACATCAACGACAAGCACGTCGAGGTTATAACGCGTCAGATGCTGCGCAAGGTTCGCGTTGACGAGGCGGGTGCGACAGACCTTCTTATAGGCTCGCTCATTGACCGCTTCGAGCTTGACGACGCGAACGACAGAGTACGCGCTGCCGGCGGCACGGAATTCGCGTCAGCGTCACCGGTGCTGCTCGGTATCACGAAAGCGTCGCTCGCGACGGATTCGTTCCTGTCGGCGGCGTCGTTCCAGGAAACGACAAAGGTTCTCACCGAAGCGGCGATAAAGGGCAAGATCGATCCGCTGCAGGGACTTAAGGAAAACGTTATTATCGGTAAGCTTATCCCCGCCGGTACGGGTATGAGTATGTATAAGGATATTAACATCACAATCGACGGCGTTGAAGTAGACGACGCGGAAATCGAGTAAAATGAAAAACCACCCGTATGGGTGGTTTTTTGTATGGGGAATAAATAAGCCTCCCTTGTTAAAGGGAGGGGGACCGCCGTAGGCGGTGGAGGGATTCATTGTAAAACAGAAAAGGAATCCCCCAGTCACGCTGCGCGTGACAGCCCCCTTTGACAAGGGGGCCTTACATATGCCTCCCCTACGGTACCGCCGGCATCGGGTTATCGTGTTCGCCCGCATACCGAGCGGACGAAAAACGAAGGCGATTGACAATAATAAATAAAAGTGATATAATGTGAATACAATAAAAAGGTTATTCGAGGTGGTAAATTTCGTAGCGACCACACGCCGACGGTACGACAAGACTGCTGATAACAGCAAGTTCTGAGAGATGCAGGAGAAGGCTACGCCTGCCGAATAACTATTTTGTATTAAACCGCCTTGAGAAATCAAGGCGGTTTTTCCTATGCTAAAATACGGTAGTTTTTACGGGCGACCGCAAGGGTCGCCCCTACGGTACGCAATTTGTAAAAACGGTGTAGGGGCGACCCTTGCGGTCGCCCGCAGGTTTTATCTCTTCAAAAATTCCTCATAACCTCGTCGGCGCAATGTGCACGCGGGGCAATGACCGCAGCCCATGCCCTTAACGCCGTTATAGCAGGTGAGGGTTTTGCTGTACACAATATCCAGCACGCCCAAATCGTCAGCCATTTTCCAAGTCGCCGCCTTGTCTATCCACATGAGCGGAGTATGTATCACGAAGTTGTAGTCCATCGCCAAGTTGAGCGTGACGTTCAGCGATTTCACAAAAATATCGCGGCAGTCGGGATAGCCGGAAAAATCCGTCTCGCACACGCCGGTGACGATTTCCGTCGCGCCATGAGTTTTCGCGTAAATCGCGGCGTAGCTTAAAAACAGCAGATTACGTCCCTCGACGAATGTGTTCGGCGGCGCGCCCTCGGGCTTCGTTTCCTCGACCGGTATATCCCCGCGCGTCAGTGAATTTGCGCTGAGTTGATTTATAATCGGCGTGGGGATGATTTCATATGTAATCCCCGCATCCGCGCAGATCTCCGCCGCGCATTCAAGCTCAAGCTTGTGCCGCTGACCGTAGTCGAAGCCCACAGCCGACACGTTTTCCTTACCGAATTTGTCTATCGCCCAGAACAGACATGTCGTGCTGTCCTGACCGCCCGACAAAACTACTATTGCTTTTCTTTCCTTTATCATTTCAAGTTCTCCTTTAAGCTGTCAAAAAGTCTTTCTTCAGCGATTTTTTCATATTTCGTGCCTTTTTCGCCGTAATTCGCGAACGGGTAAATGGATATTCCGCCGCGCGGCGTGAATATGCCCTTGACCTCGAGATATTTCGGCTGCATCAGCTTTACGAGATCCTTCATTATAATATTGACGCAGTCCTCGTGGAAGTCGCCGCGGTTGCGGAAGCTGAAAAGGTACAGCTTCAGCGATTTCGATTCGACCATTTTTTCGTTCGGGATGTAGTTTATTATGATACGCGCAAAGTCCGGCTGTCCCGTTATGGGGCAGAGCGATGTAAATTCGGGACAGTTGAACGTCACCATGTAGTCGTTTTCGGGGTGTTTGTTCACGAATGTTTCCAGCACCTCCGGCGCGTAGTCGTCGCGGTATTCTGTTTTTTTGTTTCCGAGAAGGGTAAGTCCCTCCGTTTCCGATTTCGTTCTCGGCATGGTATTTGCTCCTTTGTTATTATTGGATTAAATTATGATTTAGCGGCGTATTGGCTGCGTGGACATAGGGGCGGTCATTGGCCGCCCGTTAAAACCCCTCAGTCACTTCGTGACAGCTCCCCTAGTAGGGGAGCCACACGCTTGCGTGTGGTAGGCGTGTTCGCTTGCGAACAAACGCCGTAGTAAGGGGAGCCATACGGCAGAGCGCCGCACATCGTGAGCCTCCCCTAATAGGGGAGGTGGCGATATGTTATCATCTCAAGTGCAACAGAAAAAAGTAGACAACATAGCAACTTTTGTGTAAAATGAATTTACCACAAA
>CANQKM010000013.1 GCA_947624485.1 uncultured Clostridia bacterium | reverse complement strand
ATCTCCTATTTCAGACAGATAGGAGCCGACGTAAAGAGTTATGCTATCTAACATACATCAAAAAGAGGTAAGATAACGCCCTCTGCAAAAAAGGTTACGTTATCTTACCTCAACAAAGGACAAGCCCGAATAACCGTCGTCGGAAAACACCCCGACAACATTAAGTCCGTTCCTTTCGGCATAGTCCGTAAGGAACGCTTTCTGGTTCGCAATGCTCTCCGACTCCGTAACCGTGCCGTCGTCGCGCGACAGTCTTAAATATAAAGCAGTCATATTATCCGCCACGGTTATCACCTTGCTTTACTGATCAATATCTGCTTCAGTATGTCGCTTAAGCTCCTTCCGTTGGCGCTGAATATCACTTTTACTTCCTTTTGAACCGCCATTGTATCACCCTCCCCCGATAATTCTATTAAAATTTCGGCGAGGATATTCCTTATTTGAAACCTCCTCTCTGAGGAGATCATACACCTGCTCACGTGAGGCCCCCTTGTCAAAGGGGGCTGGCGCGCGAAGCGCGACTGGGGGATTCCTGCGCTAATTAAAAAAGAATCCCTCCACCGCCTTCGGCGGTCCCCCTCCCTTTGACAAGGGAGGCGAAGCAGCGCACCCTAATCTAAACCGTTTGCATCACGTATTGCCTGCAATTCTGCCTCTGTCGGATCTTGAACATACATTTGTATCCATTCCGAATCCATCCAAATCCAGTTTCTATCCTCAGACAACTGATAATTAAATGCACCATCTGTTGCCGGTTCTGAAGTCATTGCCATCCATTCTGCGCTCCAATGACCTTCTCCTGTTACTTTATTTACATAATAATGAGCATTTACAACGGATTTACCCGTTGAATCCTTAAAGTCTGTTGTGCCTGAAAATACCTTATACGCCTCAACTCTTTTGTTAAAGCCTGTTGGGGTTTCCAAACCGAGATCCGGAGCAACGCCCTGTCCTTCGCCCAAAATTCCGTGCGGTCCAACCGCAAGCACTACCGCCGTACCGTCCGCTTTTATAACGGTGTCGCCCTCTCTTGCAAATCGTCTTTGAGATACTTCGCCCTCATGGATCGTGATAGGCTCGTCGGTGTCGGCAAGTTCGGGCGGTGCTGCTTGTGTACTTATGGTAATCGTGTTATTGGCAAAACCTACCGTAAAGCCGCCTACCGCGTCGGCTACGTCGCGGAGCTTAAAATAAGAGCTGTCATTGATGTTGTAACCCTCTATTGACTTTTCAGCGCCGTCAACCCTGATAGGGAACGGGTTAGCCGTGACGGCATATTCGACCGCAAACCCCGTCAGCGCGGAGCAGATAACGCCGCCTATAATAAAACCTAAAGTAAATCTCTTCATAAAAAAATTCCCCCTTCTTTTTTGGTATTATACACCACTCGAGCAGAAAAATCAAGGCGGCGGCAAATCATATCAAGCAAAATTCATAACCAACCGGAATTGATAATTTATATTTTTTATGATAGAATGAATAAAAGAGCGGATTCCTATAAATAACCATTAAAATTAAGGAGGGAATAAAAATGGTTTTTGACAGAAGCAACAGCAGAGATAAATCCGTGCTGCTCGGAGCGGACAGAGCGGGAGCAGCAATACTCCGCCGGGTATGCGCGGGAATAACTATGCTTATCTTATCGGTATCACTGTTCTGCGTCTTGCCATTATGCGGATTTGCGGAAAGTACATCCGCGGATTTTACCATGACAATGCAGATCGACAATCCCGTTATGACCGTAAACGGAGTACAGCAGGAAATAGATCCCGGACGCGGTACAGCGCCGGTGATCGTAAACGGAAGAACGCTCGTCCCGATAAGGACGATTATTGAGGCGATGGGCGGCACGGTTGAATGGAACGGTGATACACAAACCGCTGCTCTTACATACGGCGGTGATGAAATTCGTCTGACGATAAATTCCACGACGGCGTATTTGAACAACGAAGCAAACACTCTCGATACCGCGCCTGCGATTATAAATGAGAGAACTATGCTGCCGATACGGTTTATCGCGGAGAGCTTTAAGTTTTCGGTAGACTGGAACGAAAACGAGCGGATTATAACAATCAGCACGCAAGCCGAACCGTCGGAAGCGGCAAATATTGACGAGCCTATCACAATCCACGAGGGCGAAATTTCACAAAGAAGATTCGCAAGAGAGGGCGACACCGTTATAAAAGCTGACGGCACGGCGGTAGTGCTGAAAAAAGGGGCTCACGGAATTTTGGGCGAAGGTCAGGGCGTTGCGCCGGATCTCGGTTTGGAAACCCCGACAGGCTTTAACAAAAGAGTTGAGGCATATAAGGTATTTTCAGGTACAACAGACTTCAAGGACTCAACGGGTAAATCTGTTATAAATGCACCTTACTATGTCAATAAATTAACAGGAGAAGGTCATTGGGGTTCAGAATGGATGGCTATGACTTCAGAGCCGACAACAGCCGGTACATTTGAGTATCAGTTGTCTGAGGATAAAAACTGGATTTGGTTGGGCGGCGGTTGGATAGATATGTCTGTTCAAAACCCCACAGACGCAGAGTTACAGACAATACGTGATGCAAACGGTTTAGATTAGGGTGCGCTGCTTCGCCTCCCTTGTCAAAGGGAGGGGGACCGCCGAAGGCGGTGGAGGGATTCTTTGCCGAAATCTAAAAGGAATCCCCCAGTCGCGCTTCGCGCGCCAGCCCCCTTTAACAAGGGGGCCTCATGTGCAATTTTTTATGCCGTTTGCGGCAGCCGTTCGTTTTCGTATTCGTGCGGAACGGACAGCTCGCGGTACGTCGTCATGATAACCGCGGCGGAGATTGCGAACGTCAGTATGTCCGACACGGGCATCGAGTACAGCACGCCGTCAAGTCCGAAATATACCGGCAGAAGCAGCGCGAAGCCCACGCCGAAAACGATCTCCCTTACCATTGAGAGCATCGTTGACGCGACGGCTTTACCCATCGCCTGCAGGAATATAAACGCGGCTTTGTTTACGCACGCGAAAATCATCATGCACAGGTAAATCCGAAATGCCTTTACCGCGAAATCGGTGTAGTACGCGCTTTCGTTTGCCGCACCGAATACCATTATAAGCTGACGCGGACAAAGCTCGGCTATCATGAGCGCGACCGCTCCGACAGCCGCCTCGCACACGAGCAGCATCGTGAACAGCTTTTTCACTCTTGCCTTCTCCCCCGCTCCCATGTTAAAGCCGACTATCGGTATACAGCCCGCCGCCATGCCGACGACAACCGATATTACTATCTGGAAAAATTTCATCACTATTCCCACGACAGCCATAGGTATCTGCGCGTATTGGGGCTGCGAGAAAATCTCGTCGAGCGCGCCGTATTTGCGTATCATATTGTTAATCGCAGCCATTGCCGCGACGAGCGAGATCTGCGACAGGAAGCTGCAGATTCCCAAGGGTATTATTTTGCCTATCACGCGCGCGCTGAGCTTAAAGCTGCGCTTTTTGAGCTTTACGGATTTTGTGTGAACGAGGTACCACACCGCGAGCGCGGCAGTCACGATCTGTCCCGCGACCGTCGCGACAGCCGCGCCCATCATTCCCCATTTGAATATGAATATGAAAATCGGATCGAGGATAATATTTATGACCGCGCCGGCGAGCGTCGATATCATTGCGAATTTCGGACTGCCGTCGGAGCGTATGACGGGGTTCATAGCCTGACCGAACATGTAAAACGGTATGCCGAGCGTGATGTAAAAGAAATATTCCTTTGAATATTCAAATGTTTCGGCATTGACCGTGCCGCCGAACGCGGTGACTATCGCGTTTTGGAATATGAGGTAAACAATACACAGGGCAATGCCGCTTATCACAGACAGCACGACCGAGTTCCCGATACTCTTTTCCGCGTCGGATTTGTTCTGTCTGCCCAGACACAAACTCACAAACGCGCAGCAGCCGTCGCCTATCATTACGGCTATCGCGAGCGCGATAACCGTGAGCGGGAACACGACGGTATTCGCGGCGTTGCCGTACGAGCCGAGGTAGTCGGCGTTGGCTATGAATATCTGGTCGACGATATTGTAAAGTGCCGCGACAAGCAGCGATATTATACACGGAACAGCGTATTTCCTCATAAGCGTTCCGACCTTTTCTGTTGCGAGATAATTTGATTGTTCCATTATTTGTTCTCCTTTCATTGTGCAAAAAAATAAAACGACACGTAAATCCATCCGGATTTACGCGCCGTTTCGCTACACGATGTATTTATATTTTAGCACGCGTTCCGCCGTTTTTCAAACGGTAAATTTACACAAATTTTCCGCCGCTTTTCGGCGTGCTTTTTTACCGATTTTTACGGTTTCAATCCCGCAAATCAAGCGTTAGAGTGTTCCGCCGCCTTGATTTTTCTGCTCGAGTGGTGTATAATACCAAAAAGGGGGAATTTTTTTATGAAGAGATTTACTTTGGGTTTCATAATAGGCGGCGTTATTTGCTCCGCGCTTACGGGTTTTGCGGTTGAATACGCCGTAACGGCGAACCCGTTCCCGATCAGAGTTGACGGCGCTGCCAAATCAATAGAAGGCTACAATATAAATGACAGCACCTACTTCAAGCTCCGCGACGTTGCCGACGCGGTAGGCGGCTTTACGGTAGGTTTTGTGAATAATACGATCACAATCAGTACGCAAGCCGAGCCGTCGGAAACGGCAAGCACCGACGAGCCTATCACGATCCACGAGGGCGAAATTTCACAAAGAAGATTTGCAAGAGAGGGCGACACCGTTATAAAAGCGGACGGCACTGCGGTAGTGCTGAAAAAAGGAGCGCACGGAATACTTGGCGAAGGTCAGGGCGTTGCGCCGGATCTTGGTTTGGAAGTTCCCACAGGCGGTAACAGAAGAGTTGAAGCATATAAGGTCTTTTCCGGTTTAACAGACTTCAAAGAATCTACCGGCAAATCTGTTGTAAATGCTCATTATTATGTAAATAAGGTAACAGGTGAAGGACATTGGGACACTGAATGGAAGGCTATGACTTCAGAACCAACAACAGAGGGTACATTTGAGTATCAGTTGTCTGAGGATAAGAATTGGATTTGGGTGGATTCAGAATGGATACAAATGTATGTTCAAGAACCAACAGAAACAGAGGTACAGACAATACGTGATGCAAATGGTTTGAATTAAGATTTTATTATGTATGAGTGTAAAATAAAAACGCGGCACAGTGTAATTACCGTGCCGCGTTTTTATTGCAGGAAAAAATCAATCGTTTTCTATAAGTCCGTAGAAAGTATTATTGACCGTCTTTCCGAAAATCTGCGTTCCCGACGCGCTTCCCGAATTTGCCGTTATCGTATACGAGCCGCCCGACGTCATTTCGGGCATTGTCGCGAACATCCAGTTCCATGAGGTTTTCGGAACAAACGCAAACGTTCCGTCCGCTGTTGTAATCTTAACGGGAGTTCCCGCGCTGCCGGAGCTTCCGCCGCTTTGACCGGGGCGTCCGCCCATGCTGCCGGAGCCGCTTGTTACGGCATAGCCCTGTCCGCTCACGGTCGGAGTTACAGCCATATCGCTCGTACCCGCGCCGATAAGCGTTCCGCCTGTTATTGTAAAGTGACAGCCGCTATCGCCTATGTCGAACACTCCGTTGCCGCCGCTTGTCGGGCCGTTTTCGATCACGATGCCGCCGCTCATTTCAATGCTGCCGTTCGAGTCAACGCCGTCGCCGTTCGCTTCGGCATAGCACCGTCCGCCCTTGATATACAGCATACCATAGGGCGATGAGTCGTCGTTACCCCAGCCGGGGCCCCAGTCTCCGGAGCCGCCCGGTCCGCCCGGTCCCGCTGTCAATTCAATATCATCTATTGAGGAAAGCGTTGCACCTTCTTGGTAATCACCAGCCGCGTTGATTCCGTCGTCGCTTGCAATGAGATATGTCGTGCCGCTGAGCATCTTTATGACCGAGCCTTCTATACCCTCGTAAGAGGTCGTAATATCAATCGTGAAATCATCATCAGCGCCGCCGTCCGTACCGAGCGTCAGCGTGTAATCCGCATGAACGCCGTCGTCGCCGGTCGCGAGAGTGAAATCGCCGCCCGTAATTGTGACGTTCCAATTTGAATGAATACTGTCGTCCGCGCTGTCGATGTTAAATTCGCCGCCGCTTATGTTAAGCTCCGTGTCCGCCTTAATGCCCTTGCAGCTGTCGGCGTCGTCGGATACGGTCGTAGTGTGACCGCTGTTTGTCGTTATATCAAATACACCGCCGCTTATATCGCACACGCCGTCCGACTGTATGCCGTCGCGAACCGCGTCAATATCAAATTCACCGTCGGAAACGGTCACGCTTTCCGTTGCCTTAATACCGTCCTCGCCGGACGTAATATCAAGCGTTCCGCCGCTTATCGTGATTTTGCCGTTGACGAATTGATTTTCAACGACCGCATCGTCGGCTATTACCGGCAGATCTACCTCGTTCGCCTTAATGCCCTCCGTACCGGAGTTGATCGTAATATTGCCGCCCATTATCTCGCAGTAATTATCCGCCTGTATTCCGTCGCCCACCGCGTCAATGTCAAACGTGCCGCCAGCAATCATGACATAGCCCTTGTCCGCTTCGATCGCGCCGGTTTCGACAATATCCGTATCGATCGCATCCGACTTAATGCCGTCGCCTTCGGTGGTTTTTATCGTAACCGTGCCGGTTTTATTTGTAAATTCCACGCCGTTGTCGCCTTTAACAGCGTTGTTTACAGCCGTCACATCAAGATTCGCGTTTTTCTTTATTTTCATATCCGCGCCGCATACTAAGCCGTTTTTGACGTTTCCGTTGACCTTGAGCGTACCCGCGCCGCCTATGTCGAGGTCGCGCTTTGAATAGAAACAGCCCTTCGGGTCTTTCGACGTAGTATAATTTGTGTAAGCCGATGTGTCGGTAAATGTATTTGTCGTGCCGTCGGCGAGCGTAATGCCTATCTTGCCGCCGCCCGCGTTAAACGGCGCGCTGTCTGAGCAGGTCACGTTTACGCCGCGAAGCTCTATATTCACCGCATCCTTTTTGCCGAGCGCGTCCGATACGACGATCTGACCATCGTTGAGCGTTCCCTCTATGATGTAGTCACCGACCGTCGTTATCGTAACGGTCGTACCGTCAACCGTAACGCCTTCAATATCGTCCGCGTAAATCTTATCTCCGCGCAGATGTATTATTCCGTCGTTTTCGGGCGGTGTTACCGCATAATCCGTTTTGCCGAAAAGCGGCTTTTGGTTGTCGTTCCATATGTAAACCGAACCGCCGTAAAAGCCGTTAAGCTCAGCCGTGTAAGTCTTGCCCGAAACAGCGTTGTCTATATGGTAAGCGACAGCTTTTTTAAGCGTTGTTCCGCTGTACTCCGCGCCTATCACATATATTCCGCCGTCCTCCGGCGCGGCAAACGATACCGAAAGACCTGTTTCCGTTTCCGTAATGTCGATGTCAGCGTTATCCGCCAGTGCGGCAATGCCGAATATCAGCATAACCGCGGTTAAAATCGATAAAAATTCCTTTTTCATATAGTTCCCCCATATCTCAAATGTTTTTATGCTGTGTCTGCTTTGTCAGCTTCCCGAATAATATAGCACACATTCCTTAAAATTTCCTTAAATTAAGAAAATCACATCAATTTTGATGCACCCTATTGACAAATATTATTTTTGTGTTACAATAAAAGAAGAAAGAGGGCTTACCGCTTTAAAGGCGGTTCGTCCTAATAGTCGCTATATAGCCGCCGACTTGATTTTTCCTCCGAAGTGATGTATAATACATCCTAAGGGGGATTTTTTATGAAGAGATTTACTTTAGGCTTTATCATAGGCGGCGTTATTTGCTCCGCGCTTACGGGTTTTGCGGTTGAATACGCCGTAACGGCGAACCCGTTCCCGATTAAGGTTGACGGCGTTTCTAAGTCAATCGAAGGATACAACATAAACGACAGCACCTACTTCAAGCTCCGCGACATTGCCGACGCGGTAGGCGGTTTTACGGTCGGCTTTACGAATAACACGATTACCATAAGCACCTTGCAAACCGAGCCGTCCGAACCGGTAAACACCGACGGAGCTATCACGATATATGAAGGTCAGCCGAGAGATAACCGCCTCGCAAGAGAGGGCGACACGTTTGTCAAAGCGGACGGCACGCAGATAATGTTAAAGAAAGATGAAGTGACAGGCGTGTTGGGGTACGGTCAAGGCGTTGCGCCGGATGTGGGTTTAATGGATGAAGTAGGGCAAGGATCTGCTAAATTCACCGCTCCTTTAACAGCTAACGGAAGATTAACAACAGGCAAATACGGCCCTGATTCGGTAGGAAAAGAAACAAGTGATACGCTGTATTTGATAAATCCCTTGACCGGTGAAGGTCATTGGGATAATGAATGGTCTGTTATTGCTCAAAAAACGCGTCCTCAAGCCCGCGGCACATCGTTTGGTGAGATTTCAGAAGATAAGAACTTTATATGGGATGAGGATGGCTGGGTGACTTTGGCTTGCGATAACGGACGCAGTTTATTAGAGTATGTTAATACTCATCAGTAACAGCTATTGAGAAAATTTTCCGTTAAACCGGAGGCGAATAATTATGGATAAATCCGGCAGAAAAAAGATTATAACGGAATGGTTCAGAATTGCGGCAGGACTTGCCGTGTTTGCGTTCGGAGTGCATCTCACGATTTACGCGAATATCGGGCTTGCGCCGTGGGACTGCCTCGGAATGGGTATCGCGAACCACACGGTTTTAAATTACGGTCTCGCGATGACCGCGATAGCGCTTCTGACGCTTTTTATCGATTTGCTGCTTCGCGAGCGCATAGGCTACGGCACGATTATTGACGCGCTGCTCACGGGTAATCTTGTGCAGCTGTACAACAATATCAATCCGCTGCCGGAAAATCACAATACGTGGCTCGGAATTGTCATAATGCTTATCGGGTTTGTGTTTATGGCGCTGGGAATGTGCGTTTACATGAAGGCGGCGCAGTGCTGCGGGCCGAGGGACGCTCTGCTTGTCGGACTTGGAAGGCGTATGCCGAAAGTACCTATCGGCGTTGTTGAAATCATATTGTGGGCGGTTGTGCTGCTTATAGGGTGGCTGCTCGGCGGGCCTGTCGGAATAGGCACGCTTATAAGCACATTCGGAGCGGGCGCGGTAATGCAGCTTGTTTACTCGGTCATTCATTTTGAGCCGCGCGAAATAAAACACCGTGACGCGGCTGAAATTACGCGGATAATTTTAAATAAAATATAAAAGGTTAAAGAGTAGGAGGAATTACAATGAGCAAAAAAATAGTACAAACGGCAGGCAGGGACAGCCTCGGCAAATTTGCGCCCGATTTTGCGCACTTCAACGATGATGTTCTGTTCGGCGAAAACTGGAACAACGAGGATATTGACTTAAAAACGCGCTGTATCATTACGGTGGTCGCGCTGATGTCGTCGGGAATTACCGATTCGTCGCTGACGTATCATCTTGAAAACGCGAAGGCGCACGGCGTTACGCGCGCGGAAATCGCGGCTATCATCACGCACGCCGCATTTTACGTCGGCTGGCCCAAAGCGTGGGCTGTGTTCCGTCTCGCAACGGACGTGTGGAAGGACGAAGAACTTAGCGAAAAAGACAAGTATCAGAACACGATTTTGTTCCCGATAGGCGCGCCGAACGACGGCTTCGCGCAGTATTCTACGGGACAGAGCTACCTTGCGCCCGTATCATCGGAGCAGGTCGGCATTTTCAACGTCACGTTTGAGCCGCAATGCCGCAACAACTGGCACATTCATCACGCAGACAAGGGCGGCGGTCAGATACTCATATGCGTCGGCGGACGCGGTTATTATCAAGAATGGGGCAAGGACGCAATCGAGATGAAACCCGGCGACTGTGTGAATATACCCGCGGGTGTAAAGCACTGGCACGGCGCGGCAAAAGACAGTTGGTTCTCGCACCTCGCCGTTGAAGTACCGGGCGAAAACGGCTCAAACGAGTGGCTTGAACCGGTAAGCAACGAGGAATACGATAAGGTAAACTGAATATAATGTAACCGTTGACATTACAACAAAAATAATATAAAATATTCCCGAGGGGTGTTAAACATGAAGATTACATCAAGATTTACCGTGGCGGTTCATACGCTGCTTGCGGTTTATGTTCTCGGAAAGGAATACAAAATGACTTCGGATTTCATCGCGTCGAGCGTCAACGTAAATCCCGTTGTGATACGGCGCACGCTTTCGAGCCTAAAGGCGGCGGGAATGATTGAGGTAAAGGCAGGAAGCGGCGGCGCGACGCCCATAAAGGACGCGGACGATATTACGCTTTACGACGTTTACACGACGGTCGACTGCGTGGAAGGTAACCTATTTAATTTTCACGAAAATCCGAATCCCGAATGTCCCGTGGGAAAAAACATCCATGCGGTGCTGGATTCGCACCTCGCGGACGCGCAGACGGCGTTGGAAAACGAGCTTAAAAGCGTGACTCTCGCTGATTTGATGAAGCGGTTAAACATATTGATGTAGAAATATTTATAAAATTTTTGCTGTAACTGTTGACATTACAACAAGAATATGGTAATATATAGTTGTAATTAAAAAGGTTACAACTATATTATTTTCGGAGGTCTTTATTATGAAAAACTATAGCAAGGTAAACGTGACCGGCACGGACAGAGTTGAGCTGCACGACACGCTCGGACTTACAGGCGCAGAGGTAAGCGTGAATTTCATGCCTGCGGGCGCGGGCGTGCCGTTTGTTCACGCGCATAAGAAGAACGAGGAGATTTATATTATCCTCGAAGGCAAGGGCTGCATGGAGATCGACGGCGAAAAGGTCGAGCTTGCGGCGAATGATTTTCTCCGCGTTGCGCCCGAAGCAAAAAGACAGCTTTCCGCATCGGCGGACGAACCGATCAAGTACCTGTGCATTCAGGTAAAATCCGGCTCGCTTGAGGAATATACCGCAAGCGACGCGGTTATGGCGTAAAACAAACGCGGCAAAGATTTAAACAGCGCGGTTCGATCGAACCGCGCTGTTTGATCCTTACATGCCGTCGAGCGGATTGGATTATAAAAAAACAAATTTCTCTGAACTCAACACAAAAGCGCAATCGTGTTGTTCAGATTTAATATTTTCTCCGTTATAATTGAATTATCAAATGAAACGGAGGTAATTAAAATGAACACAGACAAAATTTATGCGGAGGAAGTATAATGTAAAGGGTGGTATTCATAACACCCAATACGTTATACTTCTTTTATTATGCGCGCAATTAGAAGGACGGTATATCAGGAAAGGCGGTTGATATTAAAATCACGACAAAAATATTGACACAATCAGTATAGCACAAGGATTGGAGGAAATCAAATGAAAATTTCTTATACAAAAGTCGGCGATTATCTTATCCCAAACTTGACCTTACCCGACGAGCGTTACAGCATAGGCAAATACGGTATTTTACGCCGAGAATATCTGCGGAAACATCATCAAGGGCTTTACACCGTCATGCTGTTAAGAGGCACGTTGTTAAAGCATCTCGCTGAAATCGACAAAACCTGTCACGAAATGTTGGACAGGCTTATACCGAAGATGGCGGAGCGTGAGGGCGTGACAGAAGCATTAAAAACCGCCGACCAAATGGAATGGGTACGGCGAATGAACTCAATAAAATCAAGAGTTGAGGAAATTTTGTACCACGATTATGTTTACGGGGAGGAATACGAAAATGAAGAAATTTAGAGTTTTAATAGTTACAGTGATTTTATTGTTATCTGCAATAACGTCAAACGCCGCAGAAATACCGATTGAGTCCGCGCTTTACGGCACGTCCAATGAAGTTTACACAATGATGGAGTCGCTCATCGGCGGCGTATTGGACGAAGTTCAAAACGGCTTGGGTTATCAACCCGCTTGGGCAAAAGCGCACAGGATTGTCTATGACGCGGTATTGTCACACCGGACGAACGGACATGGTTATGCGGAGCTTGCGGGAATTGCACGGAACGCGATTTACAGATACCGCGATATGTACCTTCGCCCCGATTACTATGCACAGCTTAACGGAAAATTAACGGTCTTACTTGCGGATTTAATTACAGACGTCCGGAACGGGAAAGATTACTACATAGCTTACGAGGAAGCTCAAACGCTCATATATAAATCTGCAAATCCAAGCTATAATCCCGCCGTTGATAAGGTTGGAGATTTCTGTTATTGGGATATTCCCGCCGTTGACGGCGCAGAGTTCGCAGTAGCAAGAAGGCTGTTACTTGAAGCGAAAAGCGGAAACTGAAAAACACATCTTGTTAAGAATTTTATTTCAAAAACAGTTCCGTTTTTACCCCGATTTTTCTCCTATTAGTGAGAGAAAAAACTTAACATATTTTACAGACAGGCGGCTCGTTTCGATGAGCCGTCTGTCGGAAAGGAGAATTTTATGAGTAACAAAAAGTCAGAGAACGAAAAAATCACCGCCTTGTATGAAAGACTGTCTAAAGACGATGGCATTTTAGATGAGAGCAACAGCATTAAAAACCAAAAGGAAATGCTTGAAACCTACGCCAAAGACAACGGTTTTTCCAATCTTGTTCACTACACCGACGACGGATATTCTGGTGGAAATTTTGAAAGACCGAGTTGGAAACAGCTTATTTCCGATATTGAAAACGGCAAGGTCGGAACGGTAATAGCAAAGGATATGAGCCGTATAGGACGTGAGTATTTGCAAACGGGATTTTATACCGAAATCCTGTTTAGAGAAAACGGCGTGCGGTTTATCGCCATTACAAACGGAGTTGACAGCAGCATTGCAAGCAGTAATGAGTTTACGCCGTTCCTCAATATTATGAACGAGTGGTATCTGCGTGATTGCAGCCGAAAGCAGATTGCGGCATTTCGTGCAAGAGGAAACGCCGGAAAACATACCACTTGCGAAGCTATATACGGCTACAAAAAAGATCCGGAGGACAAGCACCATTGGATCATTGACGAGGGCGCGGCGGAGGTTGTAAAAAAGATATTTAATCTTACAGTCGAGGGCTACGGAACTTGTATGATAGCGAAAAAACTCCGAGAAGAACGTATAGAAAAACCCTCGATATATCTTGCAAGGCAAAACCGCGGCACTCAAAGAAATGTGGTTGATTGGGACGCTCCGTATGATTGGAACTCATCGGCGGTGCGGTGTATTCTTTCTCATCCCGAATATATGGGACACACAGTAAATTTTCGTTCTTATAAAGAAAATTACAAGGACAAAAAGCGCATTATGCGTCCGCCGGAGGAATGGCTTATTTTTGAAAACACCCATGAAGCCATTATTGACGAGGAAACATGGCATTTAGCGCAGAAGTTAAGGAAAACAGTCCGCCGTTCTGATCACAGAGCCGAGCCGAATCCGCTTACAGGACTTGTTTATTGCGCCGACTGCGGAGCCAAGATGTATAACAAAAGAGGCGTTAAACAAGGTAAAAAATATAATCTATCGGTTGAACCCGAAACGGCATACTGGCCTTATGATTTTTATGAGTGCTCCACCTATAAACTTACTTACAACAAAGATAATAAAAGGTGTTCTCTGCATCATATCAATACAAAGGTCATAAACACCCTGATACTGGACGCAATCCGAATGATAAGCAAATACGCTATCGAGAACAAAGACGAGTTTATTGCAAAGGTGCGCGAAACGGCAAAGATACGACAGACGGACGAAGCAAAGTCACTGAAACGAAAAATCAATAAAAGCAAGAAACGCTGCTCCGAGTTGGACACGCTGATTAAAAAGCTGTACGAATCCTACGCCGTCGGCAAACTCTCCGAAAAGCGGTTTGACGCGCTTATGGCAGAGTATGAAAACGAGCAGGCTGAGTTGGAAGATATTGTTTCAACGCAGGAAAGCGAGCTTGCAGAGTTTGATGATGATACGGACAAGGTTGAACAGTTTATGGCGTTAGCCGAGAAATATACTGATTTTTCGGAATTGACCACGCCGATGCTGAACGAGTTTGTGGATAAAATTCTTGTTCACGCTCCCGATAAATCAAGCGGCGAACGTGTGCAGGAGGTTGAGATATACTTCAAGTTTATCGGCAAATTTGACATACCTCAGCCGGAGCCGACAGCGGAAGAATTGGAGCAAATGGAAAAAGACCACGACCGACGTGCAAGAAACCGTGTTGCCGTTCAGAAATATCAGAAGAAAATGCGCGAGAAGCGTAAGGCTCATGAGGAAGAACTGTTTCAGCGAAAAGCGTTGGAGCAAATTGAAAATGTAACTTAATCCTGTTTTGGGATTGAGTTAAAGGAGCGCAGTCGTTACGGCTGCGCTCCTGTTGTATCATACAAGTTTATGACACGTTTTTTCTTTTTAACCGCTAATTCATAAAACTTCGCCGCACCGCCGTAGGAACGGCTTATGTACGCAATAACATAATCGGAATTATCAATAAGCCACCTATTGCGCCGGTCTATTGCAAATTTGGGCGGAACATTCTCCAAGCCGTCGGGATATATTGTGTCTGAATAATCTTTTCCGTCCGTTCCTGTCGGCATATATGCGAGGACAACAGCGTAATTTATATGCGGATATTTTATTTTAAGTTTTTTAAGCGTATTTCGCACCATATTATCAAAGCCGCCTTGATTTCCGACATAAAAATAATTAACAGATTTATTTTCAATCAAATCAGTTATTGTCCGTTCCAGCTTATCCGATATTTCGCTCGGAGTATCGCGGTGTCCGAAAAAACAGCAGGTATTTTTATTCATAAAACGTTCTTTCCCCATACATAATAAATCTATAATTACACTATTGTAATTGTTATACCATTACTAAATTGTACATTACAAATCTGTGCTTGTCAATATATAATTACAACAATGATTACAAAATTAGAATGGTGGTGTGAATATATGGGAAAATTCATTATACAAAAAGATACCGAGAAAATCTCATCAATCAACAGAACAATCCGTATGAAACCGGAGCATTTTGAAAAGATTATGGAAATAAGCGAAAAGAACGATATATCTTTTAACAAAGTCGTTAATCAATGTATCGAATACGCTTTAGAAAATCTTGAGGAATAAAAATCAAGCGTTCAATTTTTATGTTGAACGCTTGATTTTCTATTTATTGTTTTCTTTCTTTTTTGCCCTGCTTTTATACACATTATACCTATTCTTGCATTGCGGACTGCAAAATATCGCTTTCGGGCGGCTTGCCTTGAACACCTTTGAGCAATGCCTGCAAACTTTCAGCGGATTGTCACCGTTTGTAAGCATAAAGCTGAACATCATTTGTATCGCAAGCGAGAGCGAATGGAAGTCCCATACTATTGTCGGTGTGCCGCGCAATTCTATATGATACGTCGGCGCAATACCATCGAAGCAGGACATAGCTTCTTGATAAATCGGTTTTGTTTCCTTGTCCAAATCCTCATCATAATACAACACCGTCGTAAAGAACATAAACGCCCAATCCTTGAACTGTCTGAGAAGCCAATCATAGCGCTCGGCATATTCGTACTGGAACGCCATATTTAACGCCATCGGTCTGTCAGCCATTGTCATTGCAACAGCCATCATATCTTTATTTCCGGTTATCGTCCAATTATAGCCGCCGTTTGGCGTTCGTATAATGGGCGGATGCTTAAACGGGAAGAATACTTTAAGATAATCGTCCGTTGTCATGGTTTCTTCTTTGATAAATTTATTTTTCATAAGGTATACGCTGTTAAAATCCATAAATCTCGGCGTTGTGGGCAGCGCGGTGATAAATCCGAGTAATCCGTAATTATGAACAAAGTCAAAAACCGTTTGCCGTTTAGCGTCGTCCGCCACATTTGCATTCATGCACGTCCAGCCGACATTCAGCGCGTCTACTACCATCTGTTCCGCGTTTTCGAGCGGGTTAAACAGCTTAACCTCTGCCGACGGCGAGGGCATAATATATAATTCTCCGTTATCGTCCTCGGCAAAAATATATTCACTGAATTTCACCCATTCCGAGCTTGAATGTTCAAAAATATTATTCATAACAAAACACCTCATTTTGTAATCTATTATCTTTATTTATATATTACCACTATTATTCGTCATTGTCAATCTCTTTTCGATAATTTTCCGTAAATCTTCTCTCCCACGCCGTCATACTGTGCTGTTTATCCGATGTCAGATACTCATATACCTTTTTCCGTATCTTTTTCAGCATTGTGGCTTTAACCTTACGGATATTTCTCTCTGTCTGACCTCTTATGCAAGCGATTTGGGCGGTTGTATACCCCTTCATTGTGTAGTACAGAATTTCCTTGTGTTCGTCCGATAATTCCGAGAGGATTTCATACATATACGGTTCGGTCGCAAGCTCCTGTATTTCAAGCGGACAGTCATATATCGCTTCGGTAAAGTCGCCGTCTTTAACCTGCCGCCATATTGACTTGCTGAGCGTTTTTGGGAAACAAGCCCCGTTCTTATCGGCGTTATAGTCAAGAGGCACGTTATCGCCTCGGCAGACTTCGTGATACCGCTCCTTTCGCTCGCGATTTTGGTCACGCTTGTCCCATAATTCAATGACCTTTTCAAAATCCTCTTTTGTTCGTGCGGCTTCCTCCAGACGTTCTAACGCCGCAGCTTTGACGTCGCGGACTAACTGCTTTTTATGTGGAGCGTCGGGAATATCGTTTTCAAACACCGCTGTATCACCTCCAAAAGAATGTTTTTTCTGAAAAAGTTTCAAAAACAGTTCCGTTTTACCCCTTATTTTTCTCCTACTTATAGAGGGAGTAATATATTATGCAGGTAAATATATTACACATCTCATTATACACTATCGACATACTTATGTCAAGAGAGAGGAGAGATATATTTTGAAAGACACCAATTATTATTTTATGACAAGACGTATCGGCTCGACACTGTATAGAGTAAAGATATATCTTGCCGAAAACGGAACGGAAACAATGGAAAACAAGCTTTTCCGAATAATTCAAAATCACCCCATAACAAATGAATGAGAAAGGACGGATTTTATGGCAAACAACACAACAATTATCGGCATAGACCACGGCTACGGCAACATCAAAACGGCTCATTTCTGTTTCAAATCGGGCGTTACCTTTTACGATAAAGAGCCGACGTTCAAGAATAATATGCTGATTTACAAAAACAAGTATTACATCATCGGCGAGGAACACAAGGAATTTATTTCCGATAAAATGACAGACGGAGATTATTATATTCTGACGCTTGCGGCTATCGCTAAGGAATTAAATATTCGCCGTATGACAGCGGCGAATGTGCATATCGCCGCAGGCTTGCCGCTTACTTGGGTAAGTGAGCAGAAGGACAGTTTTAAGGCGTATCTGCTGCAAAACGAAAACGCGGACTTCACGTTTAATGATGTAAACTATCACGTTAATTTCGTCGGCGCGGATATATTCCCGCAGGGTTTTTCGGCGGTCGCGGACAGACTTCGCGATTTTGCCGGAATAAATATGCTCGCCGACATTGGCAACGGTACTATGAACGTAATGTATATCAATGAGCGAAAGCCGCTGCAGGCTAAATGCTTCACCGAGAAATACGGTACAAATCAATGTATGCTTGCCGTTCGTGAAAATCTTATGCGGCTGTACGGAGTATCAGTTGATGAGAGCGTAATAGACCGAGTTATACGGACGGGAACTGCCGACATCAGTGAGCGGTATTTGACCGCGATCATAAATACTGCGACGGAATATGTAAAGGGCATCTTCCGAATACTCCGTGAACACGAATATGACGAGGAGCTTATGCGGCTGTATATCGTAGGCGGTGGCGGCTGTATGGTAAAGAACTTCGGGGAATACAATTCGGAGCGGGTTATCATCAACAGCGATATTTGCGCGACGGCAAAAGGTTATGAGATGCTTGCGGAGAGAAAGCTCCGCAGAAACGGCGGCATAGTATGAGAAAGATTATAAATACAAATATTCGCTTCAACCTTGAAAACGAAGCCGACCGCAAAGCATGGGAACGCTTGCGTAATATGGATAGAAGAAAATATAAGTCATACACGAAAGCAGTTGTTGCCGCGTTAAACGACTACTTTGACCGACAGGAACGGCTTGACGCTGACGCATATCTCGAAACACGCGAGAAGGAGGACGCTTTTCTCAAAAGAATATTAGATACAATAGAACAGGGCTTAAAAGCGTCCTCTGCGAATAATGCGGCAGGAAATCTGTTACAGCTTCTTGCCGTCAGCACTCCGAATGAAACAACAGTGCAAGAACCAAATGCGGCGAACGATACGGATATGGACGCTGCTCTTGATTTTGCGGAAAGTTTTTGATTAGCAGTAAATCAGCTTAATTTACTGCCACAAAAATTGATATTAACAGTAAAAATGCAGTGTTTTCTGCTACTTCCGCAAGACAGTAACGGACACTGTTATTTTTATGTGTTTTTACTGTTAATTTCAAAAAATTTAGCAGAAAGGATTGATAATTTTGACAGAGAATGAGAAAAAACTGATACAGGCAAGGCACAGGCTCGAAGAAGCCGAGGCGCGAGACAGGGTTAAAGAGCGTAAAGCTCGGACAAGGCGGCTAATTCAAGAGGGCGCTGTCTTGGAAAAGGTTTTACCGAGTATCACAGCGATTGAGATTGACAATTTAGAGCATTACTTACGAAGTAATTTACGGCAGTAATGTCAATGGGGCGTTCCGAGCAATCGGAGCGTCCTTATTTTTATCCCCGAAGGGCGCACTTACTCACCACTTTTCAAAAGCCGTAGTTTTTGAAAAGTGGTGGTACTGCCGCCGTGAGACGACAGTCGTGCGCTCCTGCGGAGAGCTCGTCAAATTCGCTGACGCTCATTTGCCGTACAGCCGAACACGCAATCGACCGCGATTGCAAAGCGTTGACTGCTTCAACGCGGACGCGGCGCGTCCGTTCGGCTGTTAGCAAAAACCTGTCACCGACAGCTTTTTGCGTTATAGGCTTACGCCTATCTTCTTTTAGAAAAAGAAGCAAAACTTGTCTGCTTGGCAGACGGAAAGGAGAAAAATCGCCGTGGCAATTTATCATCTTGAAGCGAAAGTAATCACGCGCGGAACGGGACGCTCCGTTGTCGCCGCGTCCGCGTATGCGTCGTGTTCACAGATATACAACGATTATGACGGTATTCAACACGACTATACCCGTAAGCAGGGCTGCGTTTACAGCGAAATACTCCTGCCGCCGAACGCTCCAACGGAATGGAAAGACCGCTCTGAATTGTGGAACGCAGTCGAAGCTGCCGAAAAATCCAAAGACAGCCGACTTGCGCGAGAGCTGATTGTCGCGTTGCCTATCGAAGTCGGTCTTGACGAATGGAAATCCATTCTAAAAAAATTCATATCCGAGCAGTGTGTTTCAAATGGAATGTGCGCTGACGTAAGTATTCACAATACCGACGGACATAATCCCCACGCACATATCCTCTTGACTGTCCGCCCGCTCGATGAAAAAGGCAAGTGGCAGTCTAAGACGCAGAAAGAATATCTTTGCAATCGTGGCGACAAGGAACGCGGATTTACCGCAGCCGAGTTTAAGGCGGCGCAAACTGATGGTTGGGAGAAGCAGTATCAATACAAAGTTGGCAAGAAGAAAATCTATATGACACCTTCCGAAGCCGAGGCGCAGAATTTAGAGAGAGTTTCCAAAAACCCGAAAAGTACGCGCTTCGGCAGACAAAACCCGATATGCGCCGAATGGAACAGTGAAGAACAGATTTTAACTTTCCGTAAAGCGTGGGAGGAAGCAGTCAACAAATCTTTAGAGCAGAAAAATATTGACGCTCGCGTTGACTTCCGCAGTTTTGCGGACAGAGGCATTGACAAACAACCAACAATCCACGAGGGAGTGACCGCGCGTATTATCGAACAGCGTGGCGGAATTTCGGAGAGATGTGAACTAAACCGGCAAATCCGAAAGGATAATGTATTGCTGCGACAGTTAAAAGCGTTAGTCAAGTCGCTTACGGAAGCGGCAAAGGAGACTGTTTCCGTAATTGCCGAAAAATTAGAAAAGTGCCGTGAAAAGGCAATTTTTTCGCTGTATGAGTTCAAACATAACGAAAAATTGTCAGCCGATATTCAGCACGATAATACAGTAATTGACCTGTTATTATCTCGCTTTACCAATGTCAAGAAACAAATTTCACAGAAAAGCTCTAAGGCAAAAAAGTTGCGAGCAGAAAAGAACGGACTTAGTGCTGTAAACGTATTCAAGCGCAGACAATTATCCGAACAGCTTGAAAATTTACAAACCGAAGTCGATGAATTGAAAACTGAAAAAGCGGTGCTTCTTTCGGATATGAAATGTGAAACCGAGGAAGATTTGCCAAACATCAAGAAGCAGCGCGAGAAAAACGATGTATCTCTTAAAAATATATCAACGCGCAATGTACAGCTTGCCGAGCAGATGAAAGCGAATATTGATGATTTTAAAGCGACCGTTGCTGATATTTTGCCCGAAAATATGTCAGCCGTTCAAGAGGAACGGAGCAATTTCCGCGATACGATGAAATCGCTATGGACGAAAATCCAACAAAAGTACGGCTATCGAAGTAATTACGATTTGCTGAAATTCGCTAAAGATGAAATTGATATGGAACTCGGCGAATACACGCCGCATATACGAAAATCCATCCTCAAGGATTTGGAGCAGAAACGCCGACAAGCCGACGAACAGCAACGTCAACGTAAGCAGCGTGATGAGTGGGAACGGTAAATTTAGCAATAAAACGGTCATGAGCAATAAAAAAAAAAGAAAATGTGAAACACTCCTTTCCTAAACAAATCAAAAACAGCAAAAATAATATTTACTCGTTTTTGCAGTTTAGAGATAATTTTTTATTGCAGAATATTATCACGCACAAAATTCAGGAGCATTTGTGTCATGCGCTTATCCGCGTCGGCGGTGAAACCGTGTCCCTCGCCGCGAAACAGCACAAACCGCGAATTTTGATACAGCTTATCGGCTTTACTGCCGTATTCAAACGGCACTACCTCATCCTTGTCCCCATGCATAATAAGCACACCGCCGCGATATTTACCTATATTTTCAAAAACGTCAAAGCCGTGCAGCGTCTTAAAGAACTCCTTTCCGAGCGGCACGCCCCACACATCGAATATTTCAGGAACAGCGTCCGCATCGGGAAAACGTCTGTTCCAGTCGTCAGCCACACACAGAGCCGGATAGAGCAGTATAAGTCCCCGTATATCCCGCGCCCGCTCGTCAGCGGTAAGCGCGCTTACAAGTCCGCCCATGCTCGCACCGAACAGAAAAATATTATCCGCGTCGGCGCGTTTTAACGATTTGACAAAATCAATAACGGCACACAAATCCTCTTTTTCCGTGAAAACCGTCATTTCCTCGGTCTTTAAGCTGCTCCTTGAACGGAGTGAGCCGCCGCAAAAATCAAACGTGACTGCGCCGACGCCGTTGTCCGCAAGATACTTCGCGTGACGCGTAAAATCATCACCGCAGCCGTTAAAGCCGTGGCTGAAAATCACTATAGGATACAATTCTTTATCCGGCGCACACAGTTTTGCCGATATATTTCTTTTGTGATGCGAAACAGTAAAATCCTTCGTAATCATCAGTTATCCTCCTCAAATATCCGTACAATCAAATCCCCGTTTTCCGAAACGACGCTGCCGTAAAGCGGCGCGGTTTCGAGATGTTTTAACGCGGGGCTGTCGGTTATGACGGTCGGGGTTGTCTTAATCTCGCCGCCGTTGTCCGTGCCGTTGTTTTCTATGAAGATTTTGCAGACGTTTCCTTCGCTGTCAACGCCTTCGAGGATATATCTTGCCGACAGCGTTTTTGTGCCGTCCGCGCGCTTGATTTGCGTGTCAGCCGCACCGGACAGGACGTTGCCTTTAAACGATGGCGAGCTTGCCTTGCCGCCGAAGCTCACAATGCTTACCGCGGATTTATCGCCTTGTATTGATACGGTGTCCTTGATTTTGATATGTATTTCAATCACCGGCGTTTCATTCATCGGCGTTCTCTCCTTTCACTACCTCGCTCGGCGTGCCGCCTGTGAATTTTTTGAAATTTCGGTTGAAGCTGCACAGGCTGTCATAGCCGCATTTTTCGGCTATTTCCTGTATCTGCATATGCTTTTCGCTCGTCAGCATATAGACCGCGCGGTTTATTCTGTAGCGGTTTAGATATTCCGTGTAGCTCATCTGCATCAGCTTCTTGAACGTGCGCGAGAGGTACGAATAGCCGTATGACAGCTCCTCGGCGGCGGCTTGCAGGGCACATTCGCCGGTATAATTTTTCTCGATGTACTGTAAAATTTTGATAAGCAGTCGCGACTCCGTATCGAGCGCCGCCGGGACAAATTTTGTACTTTCGGTCAAAATTCCGAGCACGGAATACACAAGTCCCTTCTGCGCGAGTATGTTCTTCGGCTCAAAGCTCGCGGAGTACGTTTCAAGACCGCTGATTTTGCTGTTCTCCGGCACGGTGTTTTTGTAGCTTTTCGTAAATTCCGGCACGAGGTCGGGTAAAAAAGTGATTATTCGCATATGCGATTCGCCGCGCGATTCGTAGCGGTGGAGCTGGCGGGGAAATATAATAAGACCGTCGTTTTTCTTTAATCTGTAGCATACGCCCTCGACCGTAATATCCGTTTCGCCGTCGGTCACGAAGCATATCTCGAACGACTCGTGGAAATGCAGATGCCAGTTCAGACTGTCAACGGTATACGAGAGAAACTTGTAATTCGGATTTTCCCATTCCTTCGCGTAGATAATCATTTTTATCCCTCCCGTTTTGATTATAGCACACGCGTTATCGGCGGTCAAGCGATTAGAGCAAAAATTGATTAGTTTAGGGCAAATATGTATTGCAGGAATTTGTGCGATGTGTGTTAAAATGAAATAAAGAATATTTTTTCAGGGAGGTACAAAAGGATGCTTGTTAAAAAATTGATAAGCGCGTTGTGCGCGGCGGCTGTTATTGCGTCCTCGTTCACGGCGGTCGTTTCGGCGGACGAAACATTAAATCCGATAGTGTGTACGCAGAGCGCGTCGTTTCTGACCGACGGCGACGGCAGAGTTACGCAGACAATCGTGAATCATACCGACGCAACGGAAATCAAAAATATCTCATGGAACAACACCACAAATTCCTATCAGGGCGTGGGTGTTCTTGAATTTACCGTTCCGGCGGTAAATCCGAAAAAGGTTAAGTCGGCGGAGCTTTCCGTTTCGGTTCATAACGGCTCGGATCGCAGCGGCGCAAGAACGTATGACGTTTACGCGTCGGACATTACGATTAACCAAAGCACTACAGCAACGGAAATTAAACAAATATCTCTCGCGCAGAGCATTTACACAAGTCCTGTGGGAGTCAGTCAAGGCGAGACGCGCACCGATAAAATATCCGGTTCGACAATACGCGACTATGTAAAGAGCCGTGTAAACGAGGGCGGCGAAAGTAAGGTTCAGTTCGCGTTTTCAAATTCAAATAAGGTGCTTGATATAGATCCGGCAACGGCAACGCTGTCTTTGGTACTCTATGAAAACGGAGTTGCGCTCGATGAAACAGAGCTTACGCTTACAACGGCAAGCGCCCCTCATCAGCTCACATACAGTGTTTTCGGTGGCATAGATGAAAATACTCTCGAATGGTCGAGTAAAAACGACGAGATTGCGACAGTAAGCAACAAAGGCTTAGTTACACCGCACAAAGCCGGAAAGACGGTTATAACCGTAAAAACGCAGGACGGCAGCTTCAGCGCGGAGTGCGCCGTTACGGTAAATCAGGCGGCGGAGCGGCTTGTTATGGATAAGGACACTCTCGCGCTCATGGCTGGCGGCAGGACAGGCGAGCTTACCGCAAGGCTTCAGCCGGACGGAGTTGTAAACAGAAAAATAACATGGACTTCATCGGAGGAAAACGTGGCAACTGTTTCCGACAACGGCATAGTAACGCCGATCGCGGCAGGTCAGACAACAATTACGGCTACGTCGGCGGACAATCCGACGTGTACCGCGACGTGCAGCGTCACGGTTACGGATTTGATAACGGCGCAGAGCGTAACGCTCGATAAAACGGAAATTTCTCTCCCGAAACTCGGCGCTACATATTCACTTCATGCGACCGTCGCACCGGAAGGCGCGGACGACAGAATCACATGGACGACCGATAACGCGGACACGGCGCAGGTCATAGACGGCGTTGTTATATCGGGAAATCCCGGTACGGCAAAAATCACCGCGACGACGCAGAGCGGTCAGAGCGCGGAGTGCAGCGTAACGGTTACGGACGATAAGCAGCTTATCACAAACGACCACTTTTACACCGACACCGAGGGTAAACCAATATTCTCTCAGGGCGGCGGCATTTTCAAATTCGGCGATACATATTACTGGTACGGCGTCAGATACAAGGAGTCGATGGAATACGTCAACACTCTCACCTGCGGCAGCGTTGAGCATCCGCAGCTTGACGCTTTCACATGCTACACGTCGAAGGATCTCGTAAACTGGAAATACGAGGGTGACGTAGCTACGGCTGCAACGCTCGGCACGGGCTGTTACTGGGGCGGCAGATGCGGCGTTATGTACGACGCGAGACGGAACAGCTACGCGCTCGTTTCGCAGTACGACGGAGACATGACCGCGAGCGCGGATAATCCCCTCGGACCGTTTAAGATAGATAAGCAGTATTTCTGGGGTACAACTCCGGGCATTACAAACAATCAGACGGGCGACCTGACCGTGTTCTATGACGAGGACGGCGCGGGATACATAATATGCTCAAGCGCGAACGGTAGGGCAAATCTTTACGTTATCCCGATAACGCAGGACGAAAACGGCAAGTACGATTTTGACTCCGACAACAAAAAGACGCTCGGCGGCTCGACAAGCAATTACTACGATGAGGACGGCACCGTAAAAACAAAGGACAAGGGCGGTATCGAGGGCGACTGTATGTTCAAATACAAAGGTCACTATTATTTCACCGGCTCGGATTTATACGGCTGGCACGGTTCTCGCGTTTACGTTTTTGAGTCGGACAACGGCATAAAGGGCGATTACAGCGTGAAGCCCGATTATGTCACAAATCCATCCGGTACAAACCTTCCCTATATAATGCCGGGCGTAAAGAATAACTATGCGCACAATTCGCAGACGGGATTTTACTACACGCTCCACGGCAGCGAGCAGGAGCTTGTAATATACTGCGGCGACCGCTGGACGAGCTTCGATAATTTCGGCATAGGCTTCAATCAGTGGGTACCGCTGACGATGGACGGCTACACTCCGCATTTCAACGATTTGAGCCAGTGGCGTCTTGACGCGGAAAAGGGAACATGGACGATAGGCGACGGCAACAACTACCTCTCAAACCCCGCGTTTAACGCCGACAGAGTATCGGTTGGAAATATAGTCGGCTGGGAAGGAAGCGACAGTCTCGGCGGCGGCGCGGTAGGAAACATAAAGACGACTGCTCCGTATAACGGCGCGTGGTCGGCAAAGCATCAGGCAAACGACGATTACACGGCGACGCTTAAACAGACCGTAAAGGATCTGCCCGACGGAACGTACACGCTCCGCGCAAGCGTTAAATCGAGCGGCGGTCAGAACGAGTGTATTCTTTACGCGAACGCAGGCGATAAGAAATATACCGCGTCGGCTAAAAACGGCGGCGGACAATGGGAAACGCTCGTGATAAGTGACATTGAAATCAAGGACGGCGAATGCGAAGTCGGCTTGTATTCCGATACGGTTGGCGGCAAGTACGCGTATATCGACGATATGTTCCTCACAAGAAATTACGACGGTACGGTTATAGACGGCAAGCCCAACACAAACGTGCCTGATGATCCGCCACCGATGCCTCCGCTCCCTCCGCTTCAGCCGCGTGCGATGATGGCATCGGTAAGCGGCGCGTGGTACAGCGCCGAGGACGGAATGAATTTCCGCCTGACAAACGCGAATAAATATGACAAGGTGACAGCGTATGTTGCGGAATACGAAAATGACGCGCTCATATCGGTAGAAACGAAGGAAATAACCGCGGCGACCGCAAAAGAAGATATTAAAATAGATTACGCGAGAAAGTCGGATACCTCCGAACTTAAGCTGTTAATATGGCACGATATGATTCCGGCTGCGGAAGCAGTAACGGTTACGGCAACGGAATATCCGTATAAATTCCCCGAAGGATATACCTCTTATTTCAAATTCGACGGCGATTTGACCGATAGCAAAACGAGTGCGCAAGGAACACTCACGTCCGAAAAAATCACGTCAGGCACGGCGGCACCGTCGGCGGCATCGTATGATGATAACGGATATAACGGAAAAGCGGTTAAATTTACAGGCGCGGGAAGTTACGGAATAAATCTCGGCAAGGTCATAACGAATGAAAAATACACCGTCGCGTTCAGAATGAAAGCAAACGTATTCACTCAGCACACCTCCGGCATATTCATCAACTCCGGCAGCACCGATCCGAACGAAAACTGGCTGAGCGCCCCGTTCGGCCCGATGACGGGCGGCGGAACGACGATATGGTCAAGAAAGCAGCCCGCGTCGCACCACACGCTCGAAAACTCCACAGGGCAGATGAAAACCGACACATGGCACCACATAGCGATAGCCGTAGACGGCAAAAACGCGTCGCTTTACATCGACGGCGAAAAGACGGGCAGCGGAACGGTGGAAAACACTGTTGACGCAAACACCGAAACCTACCTTGGCGTAAACTATTGGGATACGCCGTTTAACGGACTTATCGACGATTTGTATATCTACAACGGTACAACTCTCACCGACGAGCAGGTAACAGGTCTGTTCGAGGCGACAACAGCCCAATAATATGAAATAAGGTTAATCAGGTTATATTCATATACAAATTAAAACAGGTACAGTCAAGTAAACGACTGTACCTGTTTTGCTGATAATTTTTTCAAAAAATATGAATTTACCCCTTGACAAGTCTCGTCTGAGGCAATCGTAAACGAGTATTCCAAAAAGAGCGCGTCAAAGGTTGTGGCGCTCAAGAAGCTTGACAAAGCGGCGAAAAGACCGGCGCAGATTTTCACCTATACCTTTGGGATCATCGCCGCACTGGTCGTCGGCGTGGGGATGTGTCTGTCGATGAAGGTTATCGGCGACGGCAGCACAGCCATGATGATATTGGGCATCGCGGCGGGAATTATCGGATTTATCGGAGCGGGGATAAATTACCCGATTTACAGCCGTATTCTCCAAAAGAGCAAGGAAAAATACGCAAGTGATATTATTCGTCTTGCCTCGGAAATCGCAAACGAAAACGATTAAATCATAGAAAGAAGGCGGAACGGTTGAACAAGTCCGAAAGCAAGTATTTTAATACGGCGGCTCGCATGGATGAGGCTTTGATCGAATTGCTTGAAAAGAAGGAATTTGAATATATCACCGTAAAAGAAATTTGCGAAAAGGCGGGCGTCAACCGCTCCACCTTTTATCTGCATTATGAGACGATCGGCGATTTGCTCGACGAGTGTGTCGAATATAAGCATGACGAATGTACCCGAAGGTACGCTATGCACCTTACGAACATAAAAGAACGGCTGCAGTCGGAAAATCTGGACGATTTGATTTTCATTTCGCCCGAATATCTGCAGCCGTATCTTGAATTTGTAAAGGACAACAAACGCTTATTTAAGATTGTGCTTGTAAATTCCGCCTTGTTTAACGCGGAAGAAACATTCAGAAGAATGTTTACGGAAATATTTTCTCCCATATTGGACCGCTTTCGTCTCCCCGACCGGGACAAATCCTACATCATTTCGTTTTACATCGCCGGAATTATGGCGATTATTTCGGAATGGATAAGAAATGACTGCACCGATACCGTTGAACGGGTGGCGGATATTTGTATGCGCTGCGTTATTCCTTTTGATGAAAAGCATTTGCGGCAGCATAAATCTGCGTGACAGTTTTTAATGCGTCACAAAGAACATGACGGCAAAGAGCGCCGCGATCACCCATGTTCCGACCTTTACGTTTCTCGCCTTTCCGGTAAACACGCTGATAAGCACATGAGAAATCACGCCGAAGGCAATGCCGTAAGAAATGTTGTAGGTCATAGGCATCATTGCCAAAGTCAGAAACGCCGGAACCGCATCCTCTGTTTTCAGCCAGTCTATGCTTCTGGCACAGTTCATCATCATTATTCCCACATAAATGAGCGCCGCCGCTGTCGCACACCCGGGTACAAGCATCGCGATCGGGCTTAAAAACATACTGACAAAAAACAGCGCGCCCGTCACCATGGCTGCCATGCCTGTCTTTCCGCCCTCCGCGATTCCCGTGGAAGCTTCCACATAAGAGCTTACCGTGGACGTGCCGCAGATTGCGCCGCACGTGGTAGCTATGGCGTCCGCAAGCATCGCCTTATCAAGGTTGGGTACTTCCCCTCCCTCTGTCAGGAGATTACCCCTTGCACAGGCTCCGTACAGAGTGCCTATCGTGTCAAACATATCCACCAGACAGAACGCAAGCGAGGTCGTCGCAATCAACATAACAAGCTCCGGTACGCTGTGATTTGCCAGATACGGCGAAAAATTAAAGCCTTCCGTAAAAACCTTGCCGAACGCGTGCGCGCCGAAATCCCCGAATGCAGAAAACGGGTTCAAATTCAGATTTGCCGTAAAGCCCTCATAAAATCCGGGAACGGTAAGACCGAGAAGATAATACAGCGCCGTTCCGCCGAGTATGCCCCAGAGTACAGCGCCCTTTACACGCCTGCAGGTCAGAACCGCAATCGCGATCAAAGCGGCAATCGTGACAAGCATCGGCATAATATCCTTCCACGCAACATTTCCCGAAAGAAGGTTGAAGGAGGCGAGGCTGACATAGGTGGAGGGATCCGCCACCACAATGCCGGAGTCCTTAAGGCCGATGAATGCAATGAACAGTCCTACTCCCGCGGGAATTGCCACCCTTACCGCCGTCGGAATCGCCTCAAATATTTTCTTTCTAAGCCCCGTCACCGTAAGCAGTATAAACAGTATGCCGTCAATCAGAATAAGTACCAATGCATTGGCATAGCTTAACCCAAAGCCGAAGCACACCGTATAGACAAAGAAGGCATTAGAACCCATAGCGGACGCCTGCGCCAGCGGCAGATTTGCCAAAAGTCCTATCAGCACCGTTCCGATACAGGCGGAAATCGCAGTCGCAATATAGATTGCGTTGTACGATACCCCGGGAAGCTCCGCAAACATTCCCGAATTGACCATGAGTATGTACGCCATGGTCATAAAAGTTGTAAGTCCAGCCAGAGCCTCCGTTTTCATCGTGGAGCCGGCTTCCTTTATATGAAATATTTTTTCAGGTGATAACTTCATTTCTTACACCCCCACTTTCTTTTTCAAAAATTACTCTGTTGTATATTATATTTTTATGACAAGGCTGTTCGCGCCGTCCGTATGGTTGTAGCTAAACCCGCTGACCGAAGCCTTTACAAGCATAACGGAAAGCTCGTCGCCGTCCTCCATAGGATTATAACGTTCTCCATTCCACGCAAAACGCATTTCCAGACTGTCGTCCTTTTCCGAATACTCTGCCGAGACCGTTATCGGAAATTCCACTCCATGTACCGAAACAAGATTCTGCGCCAGAATTTCCTCATATACGCGGTGAAGGCTGTCCGCCTGTTTTTTCGGCAGCAGATTCTTTTCCCCGAACCGGCGTATGCTTTCCGACATGGCGATAAAGTCATAGTCCGAAGATTCAACGGAAAGGGTGAGCGTTTTCAGCCTCTTTACAAACGCGCGTGTTTTATCGCGTTTCGGACTGTCAAAAATATCATCCGGAGCGCCTTGCTCGTAAATCACACCCTCATCCATATAAAAGATTCGAGTGGAAACATCACGCGCAAACTGCATTTCATGCGTGACGATCATCATGGTAAGTCCTTCCGACGCGAGCCGCTTCATAACGCTGAGTACCTCCCCCACCATTGTCGGATCGAGCGCCGACGTCGGCTCGTCAAAAAGCACGATCTCGGGATTCATGGCAAGGGTGCGGGCGATCGCAACTCTCTGTTTTTGTCCGCCCGAAAGCTCGTCGGGGTAGCTTGCCGCCTTCTGCGCCATTCCCACCATGCGCAGAAGCTTCATTCCGTCTGCGATCGCTTCCTGTTTCGGCACACCCTTTAACACGGTGGGCGCGAGAATGACGTTTTCAATTACCGTCAGGTGTCCGAACAGGTTGAAGGACTGGAATACCATACCCATGCGCTGCCTGAGCATATTAAGGTTTACTTTCTTATCCGAGGTATCCTCTCCGAAAATTTTGATCTCTCCGTCCGTCGGCGTCTCAAGACGGTTGATGCAGCGCAGCAGCGTGGATTTTCCCGTTCCGGACGGTCCGATGACCGTTATGACGTCGCCCTTAAAAATATCCGCGCTGACGTCCGCGAGCGGCGTAATATTCGGATAGGATTTTTTAAGATGTGAAATCGCAATGACAGGCTCAGCGGTGCGTGTCTCCTCCGTCGGATTTGCGGTTCTTTGCTTTGTGACGGACGTTTTTTCGGCATCCTCGATAATTGCCGTAAGACGGCGCGCCCTTTTGCGGCGCGCGTTTGTGCCGGTTCTCCTTTCGGCGATACCCAAAAGCGAGGTCAGCGCCCATGCCAGCACGAAGTATATGACCGCCGATGCTATGAGCGGAAAGAACGCCTCAAAGGTGCGGCTGCGTATAAGGTCGGTAGCCTTCGTAAGATCCTGCACCGCAATATATCCCACCACAGAGGTCATTTTTACCATTGAAATAAACTCGCCCTTGTAGACCGGAAGTATATGCCGCAGCGCCTGCGGAGCAATGATTTTCGTAAAGGTTTTCACACGTCCGAAGCCGATTGCCGTGGCGGCCTCCCATTGTCCCGCGTCAACGGCGTCTATGCCTGTACGCATCATTTCGGACACGTACACCGCGAAATTGATGGAAAACGCGATGATTGAAACAACGATTCCGTTAAGCTGCGTTTTTGCAAATACCACATAAAACAGTATCATCAGCAGCACAAGCACGGGTATGCCCTGCAGCAGGCGTGTAAATCCCGCGGTAATTCCCGAAACCGCGGAAAAACGACTTCTGCGCAAAAGACACAGCAGAAAACCCAGTATCGTGCCGAAAAGCGCCGCGAACACGGAGATCACAAAGGTCACCAAAAGACCGGAAAGTATCATTTTCCAGCGGCTTTCCTGAACAAACGTCTTTTGAAAGCTCGCGGATAAGCCGCTGAGGAAACCGCCGCTTTTCTGCGCTGAAGCAATTCCTATATCCTCCGCCCGAACAAGAAGCACCGTTCCGCCTATGTAGTGCGGCTCGGCGAGATCAATGCTCTCCCTGCGTTCGTCCGTTATGCTGATAGAACCGGAAACAATATCGGCACGCCCGCTTGCAAGCATGGGAATAAGCGCGTTAAAGGTTCCCTGCGTAGTCTCGAGCTTCATGCCAAGCTCCTTTGCGATAAGAGAAACCAGCTCCACCTCCAGTCCGAGCGATTCGCCGTTTCCGCCGACATAGCTCATCGGCTCCAGCGTGGAATCGTGAACATATCGAAGGGTACCGTTAGGCGCGTCGTAATCGCCTATGTCTATCGTCTTTTTGCTCTCGTCCGCACCAAACCATTTTTCACGGAGCGTCTGCAATGTTCCGTCGTTCTCATATTTTTCGATGATGGCATTCACCTGCTCCGTCAGCGGGCTGCCCTTTGGCAAACCAAGTCCGTAGCTGTCCGGCGCTACCTTTTCGGGGTATATCGCAAACTCGGGCTGACGCGCCACGGCAAGCTCGGCTATCGGCATATCATTTATTACCGCATCCAGCGTTCCCGTCTTCAGCGCCAGCAGCTGCGAGGAAAAGTCATCATAATATTGTGGGATCGTACCTTCCACAACTTCGTCAAGCAGTTTGTCCTGCATCGTTCCGGTCATCATTCCCACTTTTTTGCCGGAAAAGTCCTGCAGGCTTTGATAACGCGCGCCGCCGGAGCTTCCCGCAACCACCGCGACTATTCCGCCCGTATAATTCGGCTCGGAGAAGTACACTTTTTCGGCTCTTTCCTCGGTCACGGTAAAGCCGGACGCGCCCATATCATACTTGCCGGACTCCACGTCCGAAAGGAAAGCGGCCGACTCCACGCTATGGATATTCAGTCCGTAGCCGTAAGCCTTGCAGAAACGCGCGGCAATATCCACGTCATAACCCACCGTCTTATTGTCCTTTATGTAGGCAAACGGCGCATTTCCAAGCTTTAGGGCAAGCTCGACAGTGCCGTTTGTCGCGGACAGGTTTTCAAGGGCTTCAACAGTCTTTCTGCTCTCGTCCGAACCAAACCAGACGTCCTCCAGTTCCTCCAGAGTACCGTCGGCTTTTAATTCGGCAAGAAATCGGTTGATTTCATCGCGCAGCCGTTTTCCCTTGTCTGTCTTCGGAAACGCGAACGCGTAGCTGTCGTCTGTCAGACGTTCCGGCAGATAGGCAATACCGTCACTTTCCGAACACAACATGCGCGCCGTAGGCTCGTCCATGAGGAAAGCGGCAATCTCTCCCTGTTTGACCGCTGCCGCCATATCCGAATATTCACTGTAATATTTTTTGTCGGCGTCATGTATAAATTCATCGGTGTACCCGTCAAAGGTGCTTCCGGTTAAAACGCCTATGGTCTGTCCGTCCAACTGGCGGATATCGGTTATCGGCTCGTTTTTCTTACCGCTTTCCGCGCAGCCCCCAAGAAACAGACATATCAAAATCGTTGAAAAAAACAGATAAAGACAGGATTTCTTATTCAATCGTATCACCTCTTTTTTTTTGTTTTGTGAAAATTTTATTATTTTCCTTCATGACGCGCTCCTCTTTTCAGTTTATTTTCGTCAAGCATACCGACATTGTGCGCCGCAAGCGCTACCTGAACCTGCAGACAGGCAATGCTGGCGGAGGTCATAAAAAAGTCGAGAACCGCACAGACCGCGACCGCCAAGGCAATCGCCCCGTCGGGAATGCCAAGCTGCGCAAACAGGACCGTAAATACGGAAAGCGCCCCGCCGGGAATAGGCGGTGCCGCCATGGCAAGAATCCCTATCGTCAGAACCGACATGACGAGGAACTGCGGCGTAATGGGGACGTTATAATACTCAGCCATGCACAGAACCAGCGAGAAAACTCCGACCACAAAGCCCGGCATATAAAGTACCTGTCCCAGCGGAATGGCAAAATCCGCCACCTTTTTGGGAATTCCGAGCTCCTTTACGCATGTTTCCAAATTTGTTGCGAGTGCCGCCGCCGAGGAAGCCGTCGTCAGTGCAATCAGACAAGCCGGCAGCATTTTCCTCATCAGAAGGATGGGGTTGACCTTCAGGCGCGCCGCTCCCACAAGTACATAAAATAATACAAGAAGGAAACCTCCCGGTATTGCTATCGCAAACACCTTAAGCAGACTTGAAAATCCTCTGCCAAAATCGGACAGCATAAGGTTAAACAAGCTTAAAAACACGAACAGCGGAATGGTTTTTCCCAGCGCTCCCATAAGAAACTGTACGACCTCGTTCACCTGCATCATGATATTTTGGGCTGCCGATACCCGCTCGCCCAGAATTAAAAGGGCGACTCCCACGCAGATGCCCAAAAATACAAGCTGCAGCGCGTTCCCGTTCAGAAACGGCGAGATAATGTCCGAGGGTACAATTTCCAGCACCATCTTATATATTTCCGAAAAATTGCCGGAAATCTCGCTTCCCGTTTTCGCGGCAACCGGAAACAGCAGGCAGCCCGCAAGCGCCATGATTGAGCCTAAAATAAATGTTCCCGCGACCATTCTCACAATCAGCTTTTTGCCGATTTTACCTACCACCGTCAAATCGCCGATGCCCACGATCCCGCAGCAGACCGCAAGAAATACAAGCGGTGAGGAAACAGCGCGGAGCGCTCCCAAAATCATATCGAACAGCGGCTGCGTTACCGAAAGCGCCGCTGTCTGTATTTGCGGGAAAAGTCTTGCGACGAATCCCAGAACTACCGCCAGAAAAACCGCGCACAAAAGCAAGCCCAACTGCCCCATAGATGATTTCTTTTTCTTGGGATTGCAGATCAGGCAGTTTTTTCCGTCCTTATAAGCGTATGTAAACGACAGTCCCGCCTGCGAGAGCATACGGCTGCTTAATAAAAATGCCTCGTTATCCTCCCATACGTCCATGACGGGACCGTCTACGCTTATTTTCAGAAATGATCGTCCGAATTTTTGCCCGCAGTCCACATGGACCGGAGCGCCCTTCAGGGACGCGAGCCAAATGCCGAGAATTTCCTCCAAGGACAGGCGGATGCGGATAATATCCTTTTTATCCGCTCCCGCCTCCGAAAGCGTCTGCACACAGATTTCGGACACCGCGTCAATCGTCTGTTCAGACAGATTGAATTTTTCGCTGTAATTGCTTACCATATCTGTTTCTCCTACCGGTTAATCTTTAAGAGCCGAATCCATCCAGTCACAGGACGGCATAAAGCTTCTGTCCGTATAAGCGTCGTCAGCCACATCCGAAAGATTTTTTACCGTAATATCCTGCCCGGACATAACCTGCTCCTGCGTCACCACCACGGACGGGATCTCCATCCACATTCCGGGGTTTTCATAATAGCAGGAAGCCGCTTTGATATCGTCGTATTGTTCCGCCATTTCCAGAGCCAGCACACGGCAGGCAAATTCTCCGTTCAGCGTCCAGTTGGTCGTGGCGCATGCCTTCCAGTTTTTGCCCTCCGACATAAGCTCAATATCCTCGTCACAAATATCCACAGATACCATGGGAATATCGCTGTCCAATTCCCGCAGAGCTTGATATACTCCTCTTGCATATGCGTCATAGCAGCACCATACGGCGTCTATTTCACCGTCATTGTATTTTCCGATAATGTTCTTTGCCGTTTCCTGCATGGACGATACCGGATTCAAGTGATCCTCCGGAGCTATCTGCTCCAACGTCTTTATCCGCCCATCCGCTTCATAAGGCTCATATCCGCCCTGCCGGCGGTCAAAAGCGGCAATATAGTTTTCCTCCTGTACCTGCAGGATATTGATCGGTTCATTGTTTGCCGTTTTGTCCGGATACATGGCAAGGATCTCCTCCACCAGCGCCGCCGCAAGTCCGGAATCCTGCTGGAACAGCTGAACCACGCCGTCGATCGTTTGCGTGTCCCCGTTTTCATTTTTGAAAGAGGTGTCAAAGGCCGCTATTTTCAGATTCGGGTATTCTTTCATCACGTCCGTCAGAAATTCCCACGAGTAGTCTTCTCCGCCGTGCGACACCAGCAGTCCGTCATAGCCTTCCTTTGCGCATTGCAAGATCCTGTTTTTCCATTCCTCGTCGCTGTCATCGCAGAAAAAGGTGTCAGCCTCCATGCCGAGAGCTTCCGCCGTTTCCGTAAATGACTCCGACCACAGCTCAAAAATGGGCGAAGAGGACATATACATGATATACGCTGCCTTTTTCCCTTCCACCGGATTGTTTTCCGCCGGAATGTTTTCCTTTTGGGCGCAGCCTGCAAGACAGGCTGTTATCATGGCGGCTGTCATAAGTAATGTGATTATTTTTTTCATTTCCAAGCTCCTTTATGTTTCTTTAAAAATTTTGCAGACTTACAGAAGCCCGTTATCCCTTGCCAAATTTTCAATGCTCCTGTCGTATGTTGCCTCCGCTTCTTTTGAGAAGAAGCAGCCCGGGACGCCCTCGTTGTTGTCACGGTGGTGCGCTACGCACGCGCAGCATTTCCCGTGGCGCGGGCAGTCATAAGTACATGGGCAAGGTCTGTTGTTGTCACAAGCGTTCATAAATAATTCCTCCTAACTTTTTATTATAAAATGCTTAAACTTCACTTATTTTAAGCATTGTTACGCTTCCCTTCTTTGAGACTCCGAGGGTTGGTTAATTCTATCCTCTCATTTTATAATCGGGGTCATTGTCGATAAGCTGCACCATTATGTCGGCAAATTTGGGGTCAAACTGAGTGCCGCTGCACCTGACGATCTCCGCTCTGACCTTTTCCTGCGGAAGTGTGTCGCGGTAGCTTCTTGTGGAGGTCATCGCGTCATACGCGTCCGCGACGCAGATTATACGCGCAAATTCCGGAATATCTTCACCCTTGATTCCGTCGGGATAACCGTTGCCGTCATAGCGCTCGTGGTGCCATCTCGCGCCCTGCTCGATGCCTGGCATTTCCGTAATGCTTTTCAGTATATCCGCGCCGATCATCGTATGCGTCTTTATAACGGCGAATTCTTCGTCGGTCAGCCTTGAGGTTTTGTTAAGCACCGTATCGGGAATGCCTATCTTTCCGATGTCGTGAAGAAGTCCGATAATATATATATCATTCTGGTCTGTTTCGCTCATACCGGCTTTCTCGGCGATCAACCGCGCGTAACGCGCCACGCGCTCGGAATGACCGTTGGTGTATTTGTCCTTAGCCTCCACCGCCTTCGCGAGTGACAGCACCGTTTCCCTTGAAAGCCTTTCCATGCGTTCCTTGCATTCCTCGGCATATTTTGTCTGCCGCTTTACCTCCTCCGCGAGATTGGTCTGCAAACGATGAAGCTCGAGTATTCTTCCAATTCTCTGGAGCATTATGTCGGGAATGAACGGCTTCCTAATGAAATCCATAGCTCCCGCTTTGAAGCCCTCCGTTTCGGCGTTTTGGTCGTCGTCGGTAAGGAATATAACGGGTATATCCTTAAGCTTGCTGTCGGCTTTCAGTTTTTTGATAACGTCAAACCCGTCCTCGTCCGGCATATGTATATCGAGAAGTATCAAATCGGTATGATTGCCGTCCGATGAAAGCAGCTTCATTGCGTCCTCTCCCGAAGATGCCGTATTTACGGAATATTTCTTGCCGAGCAGACTTTATGCCACTCTGAGATTCATGGGGTTGTCGTCAACAACGAGGATATTGGTGTTTCTGTCCTCATCCCCTTTTTCATCCGTGTTTTCGTCAGCGCCGCCCATGCCGAAAGTCGCGCCGATTTTCGCGGTCATTTCCTTGTAAGCCGCCGCAAAGCCGCGGTGATTTTCTTCAATATATTTTCCGTCGTCCGATTTCGCCGCTGTTTCAAGCGTCTTTGCCTGCTCCGACAGGGGAACTGCGCCGATTGAAAGCGCGGTGCTTTTTACGGAGTGAACAAGTATACGATAGTTTTTCCAGTCCTTGGCTTTATAGAATTTTTCTATCTCGCCGAGCTTCGATTCCGTGCGGAACATCTGTACCATATCGCGGTAAAGCTCCGTGTCGCCGCCGCAGTAGCTCATGCCGAGATTGATATCAAGAAAGCCGCAGTTATCGGGAAAATCCGGTTTCATCGTTTGTTCCTCCTTTTTCGGTTCGGTTTCCTGTTCTGTCTCCTGTTCCGGTTCTCGGTCTGCTTAACGGTGAGCGTCACCGAGTCTTTTTCCGTGTATTTTACCGCGTTTGTCAGAAGATTGGTTATGATCTGCTTTATGCGGATGTCGTCGCCGTACATGTACGCGGGAATTTCGGGATCTATATTAAGCTCAAGGCTGAGTCCCTTCCCCGCCGCTCTGTCGGAGATAATATTTACAAGGTCGCCTATCATTGACGCCGTCTCGTATTTTACCGGAATTATCTCGATTTTGCCGTCCTCTATCTTGGAAAAATCAAGTATCTCGTTTATAAGCGTCAGGAGCGTATTGCCCGCGCTGCTGATATTGAGCGCGTATTCCTCGATAGCATCGTCCCGATTTTCACGCAGCACCATTTCGTTCATACCGAGTATGGCGTTGATAGGTGTGCGTATCTCATGGCTCATTCTCGCGAGGAAATTGGATTTTGCCTTATCAGCGGCAGCCGCAGCTGTCGCCGCTTTTTTGAGATCCTCGTTCGCCTGGTTTTGTCTGTGCATCATTCGCGTGATAAGAGTATTTACCGCGAAAATACAGATGCTGAAAAGCACCAAATACAGCAGAGCATATTGAATTACTCCCCCATACATTTTCCATATATCCTTAAGCACGATAATGCTGAAATCCGAAATCTCATCGTTTATGACAAGACACATACGCAGCTTGCCGTCATAATCCTTTATCGATCTTATGGTATTTTTGCTTCTGCTGTATACGTCATAGTAAGGAAGGTCGCGGATATTTACGAATTTATCGTTATACACGCGGTAGTCGGGATTGGGGTGGTCTATGACCTGTCCGTCCTTGTCCACGAGGAACGCATAACCGTTTTCCGCCTGGTTTGTGCCGAGAATATTCGTAAGCACATCGAGGTAGAAATCAACCGCGAACACGCCGAGGAACTGCTTGCCGCTGCCGGCGTAAACAGCCTTGGAGAATGTGATACAGTATTCGCCGGTACGCGCGTCGTAATAAGGCTCGGTTATGTTGTAATCGTCGGCGGCAAGAGCGTCTATGTACCACTGGCGCTCCTCCTCAACGTAACCCTCCGCCGGTACCCAGCCGTTGTTCATAACCATCGGGTGACCGTGAGTAAATTCGGGATTTGCGATATATGTAGCCGAAATTCCCGGGTAATGGCGCGTGATCTCATCGAGGTATTTTACCATGCCGTCGTAATCATTGAGCATTTCGGGATTCGCGGAAATGGAATTTACAAACATATTCATTATGCTTTCCTGCTCGGTTACCCAGTTGTTTATCTGATAGCTGTACTCGCCCGCTTCCTCCAGCATTTTTGAGCTTGCGCTGCTTATGTAGAGATAAGAGCTGAGAAAAATCGTAGTCACCATTGTAACCACAAGCATTATCATAATAAGCGTACGAAAAAAGCGCTGTCCCTTGTCGCTCAGTCCGCCGCGTTTCTTTTCGGTCTTTGTATCGGCGCGCTCATCCTCCCTTGAAGAAACAATATCGGAATAATATAGGATATTATTTATCATTTCGCCGAGATGAGAGGCTTCAAGGCTTATCATATCCACGGGTCCCGTGTCGGTGACGCCGCTTTTCATCGCGTCGGCATATTCGGCTATCTTATTAAGGGGCGCGCGGAATTTATCGGACATATTTGAAATAAACTCGTTCCTGTATTTCAGCGCTCCCTATAGCCCATTATGTAGAACACGGCGATAACGGCGACCAGTGCAATAATGATTATGGAATTAAGAATTAACTGCGCGTAAGCGTCTTTATAAAGCTCAAAACCGCTTATCTTCAGCAGAAGGTACCAGTCATTTTCCGTGCGGCTTCCGAAAATGATTCCGCCGCATTGGCGGGAGCAGACATAAGCGCCTTGTACCAATCTCTGTCCTGCAATACATAGTCCTCGGGCGTAGCCATATCGGAAATCAGTACTTTTCCGTCGGAAGTGGCGCAGAAAATATTAAGACACGCCTTTCCGGTCGAAGCGATCTCCCTTTTCTTTTCCTCTGAAAGAAAATTGCGCAGATCCTCTTCGGTATAGCCCTGCTCCATACGCTCCGACAGGCGCGTTCCTATTTTGCTGAGGGAATCTGTACATACGTCAAGACGGTTTTGAAGATCCGCCGCGACAAGCTCAATCCGCATACGTCCCAGTTCCTCCGTCTGACTGCCGTTCATTCTTATCATAATGAAAAGATTTATAACAAGCACGGCAATAACTGCGGCGGCTATAAACGCAATCGGCAGATATAATGGCTTTTTTGACCGTTTTTTCATATATCCCTCCTGTCGGCATGCGGAGACACAATAATATTCCGATTACAATTTTATCACATTTTTGCTCATATTTCAAGGCTTATAGAAATATTTGCATTTTCTTGCAATACCGTCTCCTTGCAATTTCCACAGAAATGATGTATAATATCCAAAAAGGGGGATTTTTTATGAAAAGATTTGCTTTAGGCTTTATCATAGGCGGCGTTATCTGCTCCGCGCTTACGGGTTTTGCGGTCGAGTACGCCGTAACGGCGAACCCGTTCCCGATCAAAGTTGACGGCGTTGAAAAATCAATAGAGGGATACAACATAAACGACAGCACCTATTTTAAGCTCCGCGACGTTGCCGACGCAGTCGGCGGCTTTACGGTCGGTTTTACGAATAACACGATTACAATAAGCACCTCGCAAGAACCGTCGGAACCGACAAGCACCGACGGAGCTATCACGATATACGAAGGTCAAACTCGCGACAACCGCCTCGCAAGAGAGGGCGACACATTCGTTAAAGCGGACGGCACACGGGTAGTGTTGAAAATAGATGAAGTAACAGGCGTGTTGGGGTACGGTCAAGGCATTGCGCCAGATGTAGGTATAATGGATGAGTTTGGGCAGGGAGACCAGATGACTACATTTCCTTTGAAACCAAATACTGAATTGATGACAAATAAATATGGTAATGACTCAACAGGTGCTTGGACTGCCGCATCATTCTACAATGTAAATCCTCTGACTGGTGAGGGACATTGGAATGGTGAGTGGGCTGTTATTTCTCAAAAAACGCATCCTCAAACTCCTGGTACAGTATTTGGTGAAATTTCAGAAGATAAAAACTTTATTTGGGATGATGAAGAATGGGTGTATTTGGCTTGTGATAATGGACGTAGTATATTAGAGTATGTCAATACTCATCAATGATAAATACAAAGGCGCTCTCTTTTATTCGAGAGCGCCTATTTTTTTATTGCAATTTTCATACCGCCGTCAATAATCACATCGGGCTAAGTCCCAGCTCGTCGAGCGTGATATTGCATCTCACCACGCTTTTGCCGCGGCGGAGCGCGTCGATTATAACGCTGTCGCGCTTATTGCGCGGGTAAAGCTGAGCGTAACCGGCGTATTTTAAGAGCGTCTGAATTTCATCAAGCGTTGTACCCATACCGAAGCACAGCGAAATAAGCTTGTCGCGCGACGGTGTTTTTTTACCGGAAAACACTTCGTACGCGTGCGACTCCGAAAGGTTCGATTTTTTGATAACATCGGATTTTTTGAGATGCTTCTCGTCTATAAGTGCGTTTATGTAATCGCAAAGCGGATTTTCTATAAGCTCGCCGCCGTTTTCCTTAAGATACGCCTCCAGACTGCTCCGCTTTAATATCTCCAATAACTCGCCCGTTGTTTTTCCCATATTGACCGCCTCCCGCAAATATGATAATATAAAATCATAAAAATGTCAATCGGAGAAACAAAAATGAGTAATTTATCGGAATACACGGAAATATCGGCTTTTAATGCGGACACAACGCTCGTGCGGCGAGATAATTCGGTCTATGTCAAAAAGTGCGTACCGAAAAAGCTTGCGTATATTTATAAAATCCTGCTTGAAAACCGCCACAAGAACATATCGGATATAATCGAGGTGTTCGAGTATGAGGACTGCGCGGTAATTATCGAGGAGTACATAGACGGTGAAACGCTTGCAGGCATACTTTCAAAGCGCGGCACGCTTACCGAGGCGGAAACGAAAAGCATTATCGCTCAGATATGCGACGGCACGCTGTTTCTGCACAAGCACAAAATAATACACCGCGATATAAACCCCAGCAACATAATGCTCACAAGGGACAACCGCGTAAAGATTATTGACTTCGATATATCGCGCCGCGTAAAGAAAGATGCGCCGAACGACACGGTCATACTCGGCACGGCCGGATATGCCGCGCCGGAGCAGTTCGGATTTAAGCAGTCGGACACACGCACCGATATGTACGCGATAGGAGTACTCGCGAATGTGATGCTCACCGGGGATATGCCGAATGTGCGGCTTTACGGCGGAAAAATCGGCAGGGTGATAAAAAAAGCCACCTCTATCGACGCGGCGGCTCGTTACGGCAGCATAACGGAGTTTAAGCACGCGTTCACAAACGAGGTGGACGAAAATACCCCGCCGGCAATGAGAGCGCTCCGCTCCATACCCGGTTTTCGCACGTGGACGCCGTGGAAAATGCTTTTTGCATCGGTGATGTATATAATATGGATACCGGAGCTAATGTTGTATTTATATTGGTCGCTCGGCAGCGTCAGGGACTTTGCGCAGATGCTTACAGGCGAAATATTTTTAGCCGTTATTCCCTACAGGCTTATTACAAATATCAAGCCCTCCGGCAATCCCAAAAAGGCGGTACTGAAGGCGGCTTTATGGGCGTTCGTGTCATTTTCTGCTGGCGCGTGCATAATCGCGCCGGTTTTGGAAAAATTTTTATAAAATTCCGCTGAGAGCGGAGTACATTTCTCATACCGTGCTTTATAATAAAAGCGTGGTATGAGTTTTTATTTTGGAAAGATGGATTAAATAATCGGTAAAGAAAGGTTGATGTAAAAAATGGGACTTTTTGACAAATTGGGTGACAAGGTGGTAGAAAAGCTTACGGGCAAGGAAACGATATGCCTGCCCTGCGAGAATATGGTGCAGCTGGTCAGTGATATCTTTATTTTCGGTAACGACGAGGAATATCTTAACAATCTTCTGAGAATTGCCGAGGGTAAATGGTATAAAAAAGACGGTGAAACTTACTTTAGCATGACGTCGGCTGACGGCAGATATATGCTCAAGGTGACTAAAATTTCAGGCTCCAAAAAGCAGGTATGGATTCAGGACGACGCGGCAAATAAGTTTTACCAGCTGGACAAGGATAAGGAGTGGAGGCGTTTTTATCAGGCGGTAGACGCACGGATAAAGATGCATAAAATTAACGCTTTTAATGCGGCAAATTTCGCTTCCCCCAATATGAACGTAAACAATAACACAGAAAGGAATTAAAATTATGAGTACATTTGCATGGTGTATAGTAGGAATAATTGCGGCGCTTTTGGTGATGATTTGTCGCGTACGTAATTCCGGAGGAGTAATAAAGGCGCTTGCCATAGTATTGGGTATCGCATTCATTCTTTTCCTCCTAATCGGCGCGATTGCATTATATAATTGAGGCGTGCGCGGTAGAGAGGTATACTTTCCCTTGCCTTATTATGAAATTAACAAGGAGACGGGAACAATAACCCAAAGATAATTTGACGTGTATTTTATCTTGGCAGAAATACTTAACAGAGTAGTGCAAAAGCACAGCAACGTCCGTAAGGCACACACCTTACGGGCGTTTTCCCTTTTGCAAAAACCTTATCCAAATAAAAATCCACCCCGCCGGGTTTTGAGGCGAGGTCTATCACGAGCGCGTCCTTTCTTACGCGCGACAAAACCTCGTCGTCCATTACCATAGCGGGAACGGTGTTAAAGATTATATCAAAATCACCCACGCGCTCTTTAAGCGACGCAAACGGAAGCGGCTCGTAGCCGTGACCTTCTATCATCGCGAGGTCGGCATGTTTTCTTGCCATGGCGTACGTCTGCGCACCCATGCCGAACAAGTCCTTCGACAGAATTTTTCCTATTTTACCGTAGCCCATTACAAGGCACTTGCTGCCGTGTATCGTTACCGGCGTTTCCGATATGGCTATTTCTATTGCACCCTCCGCGGTAGGTACGGCGTTTGCAAAGGTGCAGCGAATTTTATTGCAAAGGTAAAATACGCGTATGGACAAATTTCGTCATTTGTAGTAAAATAGTTAGGCAATATTACATTGAGGGGAATACAATGAACAATCAAAATACGGATATTTTTGAAAATATGCCGGTGGCGAAAGCCGTAAGGACTATGGCTGTGCCGACGGTCATAAGCCAGCTTATCGTGCTTATCTACAATATCGCGGACACGTTTTTCATAGGGCGCACGAATAACCCGTACATGGTCGCGGGCGCGTCGCTCATTCTGCCGATATTCAACATAACGCTGTCGCTGTCGGGACTCGCGGGAGTGGGAGGCGGCGCGCTGATATCGCGTCTGCTCGGCGAGAAGCGTCCCGATGAGGCGAGGAAGGTATACAGCTTCAGCGTGTACCTCGGTATCTGTCTGTCGGCGGTGTTCTCGCTTGTGACGCTTATATTTATGCGTCCGCTGATGAACGCGATCGGCGCGGGCAGCGATACATACAAGTACGCGAGCGGCTACGCGTTTTTCGTTATCGTGTGCGGCGGCGTACCGACGGTACTGTCAAACACGCTCGCGACGCTGATAAGAAGCGTGGGCGAGTCGCGCCGCGCGGGGTTCGGCATAACGATGGGCGGCATTATCAATATCGCACTCGATCCGCTGTTTATGTTCGTTCTGCTGCCAGACGGCATGGAGATCATGGGCGCGGGCATGGCTACGTGTCTGTCCAACTGTATCGCCTGCGCGTATTTTATAGTTGTGACGGCGCGCATGAAAAACGATGTTCTGCGCGTTTCGCCGCCGTTTAAGCTTCCCTCGAAGAAAAGCCTTTTAGGGATTTTCGGCGTGGGACTGCCGTCGTCGATAGCGACGCTGCTGTTTGATTTGGACTACGTTGTAATCGACCGCCTGATGTCGGGCTATAACGATATAGCTCTCGCGGCGATAGGTATCGTGTTAAAGGCGGAACGGCTGCCGCTGAATGTCGGAATAGGCATTTGTCAGGGTATGATGCCGATTATCGCGTACAACTTCTCCGCGAAAAACTACAAACGCATGAATGAAACGAAAAACTACTCGCTGAAGCTCGGACTTGTCTGCGCGGCTGTGAGCATAGCCTTGTACGAGATTTTCGCCGCGCCGATTATGAACGTGTTTATAAACGACGCGCAGACCGTCGCGCTCGGCACGGATTTCCTTCGCGTGCGCGTGCTTGCCACACCGCTTATGTTTTTGAGCTTCTTCCACGTGTACCTGTTTAACGGCTTCGGCAAGGGCGGTTACGCGATGTTCCTCGGCGTGACGCGCTGGGCGGTGTTCAACATTCCGATGCTGTTTTTACTGAACCGCCTTGTCGGAATGTACGGTATCGTCTGGTCGCAGGTTACGGCTGATGTGCTGACCGTCGCGCTGTCGCTTGTCACATATCGGTATTACGCGAAACGGACGTTCGCGCAGCGCGCAAATTCCACAAACATTCCACATTCATAACATATTCCCCACACAATCGCGCCGTATAATAAAGCCGTAATCAAAAAGATTGCAAAATTATCGAAAGGAGCTGTTAAATATGAACGGCAAAATCAAAAAAATATGCGCGGCTGTATCGGCTGCGGCAATAATCGCGGCAATGGGTACGGTATTTGCGGCGGAGGAAACGGCAGATTACGGCTATATGAAGGGTAAGGCGAACCACTACGGCACGGGCGGCGAGCAGACGTTTGTTTATTCGCAGAAAACTGACGCAGAGGACGATACCGCAAGCGCGGACTACAGCTACAGAAAGGGCAAAGCGCACAGAGGCGGTACGGATAAAGCTCATTACGACAGCGAGGATCTCGTTGAAGCGGGCATAATCGACCAGGCGACAGCCGACGCGATATCCGAATACGCGACGAAAAAGCACGAAGATATAAGCGCGATGTACGAAAATACGGCGGATATGACGCCGGAGGAACGTCATGCGGCGTTTGAGGAAAGAAAAGCGGAGCGCAAAGACGGAGTTGACGAGCTTGTTGAAGCCGGTGTTATAACGGAGGAACAGGCGGAAGCAATAAAGAATTATAAGGCGGAAGCGTAAATTATGATTTAGCGGCGTAAATGCGGAACGTCGGGGGCGCCGTCCCCTACGTAAGGCTCCCCTTGAGGGGAGCTGTCGCCGGAGGCGACTGAGAGGTGGTTCTAAAAAACACATTGCCACCTCTCCGTCATCGCTTCGCGACGACACCTCTCCTCAAGGAGAGGCTCACGATGTGTGCCGCTCGCCGTTAGCCTCCCTTGTTAAAGGGAGGGGGACCGCCGAAGGCGGTGGAGGGATTCATAATGGAAATTAAAAAGGAATCCCCCAGTCGGCTCCGCCGACAGCCCCCTTTGACAAGGGGGCCTCACGTAGTTAAATCATAATTCATCCCACACATTGCAAATCCCGCCGCTTTATGATACAATACCCCCGAAAGGAGCGGTGACGATGGCGAAAATACTTATAGTTGACGATGAGCCGGATATACGCGCTCTTGTGCGGCGCTATGCCGAGCGCGAGGGATACGAGACAGCCGAAGCCGGAAACGGTATGGAGGCTGTCTCTATGTGCCGTGAAGCCGATTTTGACGTTATCATCATGGACGCGATGATGCCCGAGCTTGACGGCTTTTCCGCTTGCAAGGAGATACGCGCGGTGAAGGACATCCCCGTTATAATGCTCTCGGCGCGCGGCGAGGAATACGACAAGCTGTTCGGCTTTGAAACGGGCGCGGACGATTATGTCGTAAAGCCGTTTTCGCCGCGCGAGCTGATGGCGCGGGTTAAGGTAGTAACCGCCCGTCACAGCGGCGCTTTTGAAAAAACGGATAAATCGGATAAAATCAAAGCGGGTAATATCGAAATTGACACGCTCGGCAGAATCGTGTATATAAACGGTGAAAAAACGGAACTCACGGCGAAGGAGTACGATTTGCTTTTGTATCTTATGAAAAACGAAGGCGTTGTACTGACGCGCGACCGTATCATGGACGCGGTTTGGGGCTATGATTATTATTCGACGGACAGAACGGTGGATTGGCAGATAAAGCAGCTCCGCGCGCATTTGGGCGACTGCCGCGATTACATTGTCACCGTAAGAGGGGTGGGATATAAATTTGAAGCTCAACACTAAATCGATCGGTTTTAAGCTGTGGATATATTTTACCGCGTTCGCGGCGGTAATTCTCGCCGTTTTGTGGCTGCTGCAAACGGTGTTTTTGCAGAGCTTGTACAATTCCATGCAGAAGCATCAGATAAGCAAGATCGCCGATGAAATTTACCGCGCCGAAAATACCGAATACGCGATAGACACTCTCGCCGCGGACAATTCCATATTGATATTGCTCACCGACGCAAACGGAAGCATTATATACAGCGCCGACGAATACAGTCCGTCATACAGACCCGACGCGCACGAACACGGCGGCGGACAAAATCCGTACCGCGCGAATGAAACACAGAATTGGCAGGAGCAGGAATACCGCCGTCTGCCCGAGCATTACGGCGATTTTATTGAAAGATTGGGCGCGGAGGACAGCGTATGCTATACAATCGACCGCCCCGACGGCGGCACGCTCGTTTACGGTCGGCGTCTTTCGGACGGAAATATTTTGTATATGAACACATCGCTCGGCGCGGTCGGATCGGCTGTCGCGATACTGCGCGTGCAGCTTTGCGCCGTCACGTTTCTCGCGCTTTTGATAGGACTTTTCATAGCGGTATGGATAGCAAAGCGGTTTTCAAAGCCCGTCTCGGAGCTTTCCGAGCAGTCGCTCAAAATGGCGAACGGCGATTTTGACTTGAAATTCAATAAGGGCTTTTGCTCCGAAACCGACGAGCTTGCCTCATCTCTCGAATACGCGGCGGAAAAAATCGCCGAGACCGACAAGCTGCGCCGCGATTTACTTGCAAACGTATCGCACGATTTGCGCACTCCGCTCACGATGATAAAGGGCTATGCGGAGCTTATACGCGATCTTGACGGAAGCGCGGACACCGGAAATGACGCGGAAATTATTATCCGCGAATCGGACAGGCTTTCGCTGTTGGTAAACGATATTCTCGATTATTCCAAGCTCCAGTCGGGCGCGGTGTCGTTTGAATTTGAGCGCGTGGATCTAAGCGCTCTCGCACAAAAAACGGCGGAACAATTTTCTCAAATATGCAAATCGGACGGCATTGAAATAATTACGGGAATCGAGCCGCAAAAATATGTCACGGCGGACGCGCGCAGACTGGAGCAGGTGCTCTATAACCTCATTTCAAACGCGGTCGCCCATGTCGGAGACGATAAGCGCGTTTACGTTTCGGTCGCTGAAAACGACGGATCTGTCCGAACAGAGATACGCGACAACGGCAGCGGCATAAGCGCCGAGGATCTGCCGCATATCTGGGATAAATATTTCACGTCGAAAAAGCGCGGCGCGAACGGATTGGGACTGTCTATAGTAAAGGAGATACTGACCGCCCACGGCGCGCGTTTCGGGGTGCAAAGCGAGGAAGGCAAGGGCAGCACGTTTTGGTTTGAACTAAAAAGATTATGATTTTAGGATGCGCGTCAATACAATGACGCTCATGGCAGACGTCTGCAACCCATAACTAAACGGCAAGTGTAAAAATCACCGCCGTATTGATTTTTTGCGGTGAGTATGGTATAATCATTCGAGCGAAAAACGTACTTTGCGGGAGATTGCCATGAATATCGTAAACAAAAATATAGACGGCGGAAAAGCGTTTGACTGGGGTAAAACATCACTTGATTATGCCAAATTTCGTGATATTTACCCGCAAGAATTTTACAACAAAATCATAAAACGTAAGCTCTGCGTTGATGGTCAGACCGTTCTTGATATTGGCACGGGAACGGGTGTGCTGCCGAGAAATATGTATCGGTATGGTGCGAAATGGATCGGAACGGATATTTCCGAAAATCAGATTGAACAGGCTGTCATTCTCTCTAAAGGTATGAATATTGACTATTATACAATGTCGGCGGAAGATTGCAATTCCCCGACAATTCATTTGATGTCATTACTGCTTGCCAATGTTTTTGGTATTTTAATCATGAACAGATTATGCCTAAAATTTACCGTATGCTTAAACCTAATGGAAAAATTCTTGTGTTATACATGGCATGGTTGCCTTTTGAAGATAGAATTGCAAACGCAAGCGAGGCGCTTGTGTTAAAATACAGCCCCGGTTGGAGCGGCGCAGGGGAAACAATTCACCCGATATTTATCCCCGAATGTTATAATGAAAAATTTGAACTTATCTATCACGAGGAATATCCTTTAAAAGTACATTTTACACGGGAAAGCTGGAACGGCAGAATGAAAGCGTGTCGAGGTGTTGGGGCTTCTCTGACGGAAGAAGAAATTAAAAAGTGGGAACAGGAGCATATTAAACTGTTATCTGAAATTGCACCTGATGAATTCGATGTTTTGCATTATGCTGCTATTGCAGAATTAAAAAAGATATAAGTACAAATTTCCTCTTATTAGAGATACAACGAAGACGGCAAATTGGGATTTTACGGAGGTGACAATACCATGTTTGAAGATATTTTCCTGCGAAAAAAGGCTGTTCCCGAAAAGCTGGATGCCTATGGCTTTCGGAAAATCCGAAACCATCGTAAATACGATACGGATATATTAAACGATGAATTTCGCTTGGAGATCACTATCGGTAAAAATTCTGTGCCGGATACTACACTGACGGAAATTGCCACAGGCGAGGAGTACGGTCTTTACAAAACAGAAGCAGTCGGAACATTTGTCGGCGAGGTCAGAACGGCTGTAGCAAATATCTTGCAGGATATTGCCGATTGCTGTTATGAAACGGCGGTCTTCAAAGCGGAGCAGTCCGTTGCGCTCATTGCCTATGTCCGCGAAAAATACGGGGATGAGCTTGAATACTTGTGGGATAAATTTCCCGATAATGCTGTTTGGCGCCGGAAGGACAATAAAAAATGGTATGGCGCATTATTGACTGTTTCCCGTCGCAAACTCGGCATCCCATCTGATGAGATTGTGGAGATTATCGACCTACGCGCCGCACCGGAAGTAATAGAAAATCTCGTTGATAACGCTCATTTCTTCCCCGGTTGGCACATGAATAAGAAACATTGGTACACAATCATTTTGGACGGCACGGTTTCAGTGGATGAAATATGCAGCAGGGTGGATGAAAGTTATTTGCTGGCAAAGTGAATCTGAAATTAAGACGGCAAATCGGGAGCTTTAGGAGGACTGACTATGGAAATAAGGAATATGCAGCTTAATGACTATGACAGCGTTTATGCGTTATGGCTGTCCTGTGCCGGAATGGGATTAAACAATATAGACGATTCACGGGAGGGCATTGAGAGGTATCTTGCCCGAAATCCGGAAACATGTTTTGTCGCTGTGGAGCAGGACTGTATCATAGGCGCAATTCTCGCCGGTCATGACGGCCGCCGGGGTTACATCAGTCACACCGCGGTATCTTCGGCATATCGGCGCAAAGGCGTTGGCAAGCAACTGGTTGAAGCCGCGCTGAACGCATTGAAAGGTCAGAACATTACAAAAGTCAATTTGGTCGTTTTTTCCCATAACGAGAGCGGAAATGCTTTCTGGGAAGCGCTGGGTTTTACCGTACGAAAGGACTTAACATATCGGAACCGCACCCTTGTTGATATGGTGCGCATCGATACTTAACAAATTCTGCCAATCAGTTAAAGCTTGTGTTTTAACTGATTTTATTTCTCGCCGGAAGCTGCACGATAATAATCGCGGCGAACATAAGCGCGCAGCCGAGCAATTCGCCGAGCGTGAGCATTTCATGAAGAATCGCCCAGCCCGCGAGTGCGGCGAAAACGGATTCGAGGCTCAATATTATCGAGGCGGTCGTCGGCTCGGCGTACTGCTGACCGACAATCTGCAGCGTGTACGCCACGCCGCAGCTCATAACACCCGAATATATAATCGGCACGGCGCACGAGCGCACAAGCTCCCAGTCGGGGTGTTCAAACAGGAGCATCAGTATTATATTTATCGTGCCGCACACAAAAAACTGCAGGCACGCGAGCTTTACGCAGTCGACCTCGCTCGAAAGGCGGTCTATCGCCATAATATGGAATGCGAAAATGAACGCGCACGCGAGCGTTATAACGTCGCCCTTATTTATCACGAAATCCGTGCCGCCGACTGACAGCATATACGTTCCCGCAACTGCGAGCGCGACGCCCAAAACAGTGACGGCGCGTATTTTTTTGCCCGCGAAAAGTCCGATAATCGGCACAAAAACCATATACATCGCCGTTATAAAGCCGCTTTTGCCGGAGGTCGTGTACACCATTCCCCACGTTTGAAGCGTGCCTGCGGCGCACAGAAGCGCGCCGCATACAACGCCGCCGATTACAAGCTTTTTCGTGTCGCACGGTCGGCTCTTCCCCGTCCTGTCGCGGAACAGCACGAACGGCACCAAAATAAGCGCGCCGAGTATCGTGCGTATGCCGTTAAACGTGTTCGGCTTTATGTATTCCATGCCGACGCGCTGCGACACGAACGACACGCCCCATATCACCGCGGTCAGCATAAGTATAAGGTTCCCTTGTAATGCGCGTTTTTTCATGGTCTATCCTCTCCCTTATACGCAATAAAAAAAGCTTACGGAGCGCCGAAGCGCCCCGTTTTTTGTTACAGCACCTTGTTGAGGAAGTCGATCGTTCTCGGCTCTCTCGGGTTTTTGATTACCTCCTCGGGCGTTCCTTCCTCAACTATGTAGCCGCCGTCCATGAATATTACTCTGTCGGCTACCTCTCTCGCGAAGCCTATCTCGTGCGTTACGATTACCATCGTCATGCCGTCTGCCGCGAGCTGCTTTATAACGTTCAATACCTCCCCTACCATTTCGGGATCGAGCGCGGACGTAGGCTCGTCAAAAAGCATTATGTCGGGGTTCATGCAGAGCGCGCGCGCAATCGCCACACGCTGCTTCTGACCGCCCGAAAGCTGGCTCGGGTACGCGGAAACCTTGTCCGACAGTCCCACCTTTTCAAGCATATGAACAGCCTGCTCCTTGGCTTCCTCCTTCGTCGCCTTTTTCAAGTCCACCGGCGCGAGCGTCAGATTTTTAAGCACGCTCAGATTATTAAACAGATTAAAGTGCTGGAACACCATTCCGACGTTCTCGCGCACCTTGTTTATGTCCACTTTTTTATCGGTAATTTTGTTTCCGTCTATTATAACCTCGCCGTCCGTGATGTCCTCGAGGCGGTTCAAGCAGCGCAGAAACGTCGATTTGCCGCTGCCCGACGGACCGATTATAACAACGACCTCGCCCTCGTAAACGTCGGTCGAAATATCCTTTAAGACCTCGAGCTTGCCGAAGTTCTTTTTGAGGTGCGAAACGTGTATCTTCACGTTTTTACTTTTCACGGTCATGGTCGAGCCTCCTTTCCAAAGCCTTCGAGACCTGCGACAGCAGCGTGATTACAATCAAGTACATGATGCCGACTATCGCCCATGTCTGGAACGCCTTAAACGTGTTCGCCTGAACGTTTTTCGCGGAGTTTACAAGCTCCGGGAAGCCTATGACGGACAGAATGGACGTGTCCTTCAAGGTGATTATGAACTGGTTTATTATGCTCGGAATCATTATGCGTATCGCCTGCGGAAGTACTATTCGCTGCATCGTGCGCCAGTACGGAAGTCCGAGGCTTCTCGCCGCCTCCGTCTGACCGATGTCGACCGCCTGTATGCCGCCGCGGATAATTTCCGACATGTACGCGCCGCAGTTTAACGCGAGACATATAGTACCCGCCTGAAGCGCCGTCAGTATCACATCATGCTCGACATTTAAGATGTTGTTAAACAGATACGGTATACCGAAAAATACGAAAAACGCAAGCACTATCATAGGCACGCCGCGCACAACGCCGACAAATATTGCCGCAATCACGTTGCACACCTTGTTTTTAACGACGCTCAGTATACCGAAAATCACGCCGAGAATACACGCGAAAAATAATCCGCAGAGCGCCAGCAAAAGCGTCTGTCCCATTGCGCGGACAAGCAGACTGCCGTAGTTTGTTATTATCTGAACCACTCTTTTATCTCCTTTCAAAATACGGACGCCTTTCGGCGTCCGTCATTGGATTGCGCGTTTTTTGTTAACCAAGATATTTCGCGATAATCTCGTCGTATTTTCCGTTTGCCTTGATGTTTGCAAGTCCCGCGTTGAACATATCCACAAGCTCCTGCTTTTCGGGATCGAAGATTGCGAGACCGTAGGGATTACCCTCGTTCTCCGTACCCTCTACAATCTTGAGGTCAAGACCGCCGTCCTTTATAGACGAAGCCATGATCGGCGTGTCCTCGAAGCAAGCCGCCGCCTGTCCGCCCGATACAGCCTGGTACATTGTCGGCGAGTCCTCGAAATATGTAATGTTGAAGCCGTACTGATCCTTGAGGCTTTCCGCGTACGACGCGCCCTGCGTGCCTGTCTTTACGGCTACCGTCTGACCGGCAAGACCGTCAAAGCCCGTTATGTCGGAGTCAGCCTTTACCGTCATGCACTGCGTCGCGTCATAGTAGCCGTCAGTGAAGATCCAGCCGCTCGCTTTGCGCTCTTCTGTGATTGACGCGCCCGCAATCATGCCGTCAGCCTGTCCCGCCTGACAAGCGGCGATCGAAGCGTCCCAGCCGAGGCTCTTTATCTCATAGTCAAAGCCCTGATCCTCCGCTACCGCGGCAACGATGTCAACATCGATACCCACGAAATTGCCTGATTCGTCGGTGTACTCAAACGGCTTGAATACCGTGTCGGTGGCGATAGTCCACTTCTTGCCGGAGTTCGCCGTTTCGGTATTGCCTCCTTCGTTTGTCGCCGGCTGCGACGAGCAGCCCGCCAGCGCCGCGGCAATTACTCCTGCCGACAGCAGTACGCTTAATACTTTTTTCATAAAAAACATTCCTTTCTGCCTTATTTTTCTATTTTTATATGCTATATTATACCCTAACGGCGCGGAATTGTCAATATTTAGTTTTCGCCGCGCACAATATCGCAGCTTTCAATCGTCGTCGTGTACGCGTCCTTATAGCCGCGCGCCGAGTATGTAATACTGAATGAACAATCGAGATATTTCGGTTTCACAATAAGACAGTCGGCGTAAACCGTGATTTTTTCAATAATTTCGGCGTACACGCAGTCGGAAAAACGCGTTTCGTTTTTGATTGTCTCGAGCAAATCCGAGCCGCACTGTCTTTCTGTTCTGATTTTCCGCTCATTTTTGAGAGCGTCAAGCTGCGATTTGAGACACGTTAGCTCATTGTCGTACTCGGCGGTAAGGCGTTCCCTGTCCGTTTCCGTTATTTTTCCCGAAAAATAGCCGTCAAGCATTTTGATACGCTTACCGTTTACCTCGTCTATTTTTTCGGATATCCGCGCCGCACCCGCGTCGTCAGTGTCGGTAAGCGTTTCTGTTTCTCTTGCGACCTCCTCCGCCGCGCTGTCAAATTCGGCGGTGAAAAAATCCGAGATGTATTCCAAGACCGTTTTCAGCGACTTGTCGTTTACCGTCCGCATACCGCATACCGCTTTGCCTTGGCGCGCACGTGTGCGGCACATATGTAATTTATACGTTCCGCCGCTCTTGCGCGGCGACTTGCGCGGCGTGAAGCTCGAACCGCAGCAGCCGCAGACTATTTTAACGCCGCTCCGGTACGGATGCGTCGCGTTCGCGCTCACCGCGCGGCTCTCCCGTATTTCGCGCGCCTTGTCCCACATTTCGCGGTCTACTATTGGCGTGTGGTGGCCGCGGATATAAATTTTACCGCCGTTGTTGGTAACTTTTTTGTGCGTGAGGTAGTCCGTTGTGACATATTTTTTCTGCAGCAAATCACCGACGTACTTCTCATTTTTGAGTATGTGCAGCACCTCCGCGCCGCTCCAGATTCCGCTCGCTTTTGGCGGCTTTATTCCCGCTTCGCCAAGCTCGCGCGCGATAATGTGCGAACCTTTATCCTCGCAGACGTATTTATAAAAAATAAGACGGACAATTTCCGCCTCGTCGTCGTTTACCGTAAGCTGTCCGTTTTTAAGCGTAAAGCCGTAAATGCTGTTGTTCCCGAACACGACGCCGTTTTCCATTGCGCGGCGCTGTCCCCACCTGACGCGCTCCGACGTTTTGCGGCTCTCCTCCTGTGCTACCGACGCCATTATCGACAGCCGAAACTCGCCGTCGCCGTCGCGCGTGTCTATGTTGTCGTTTATGAAAATAACGCCGACGCCGCATGCGCGAAGCTCGCGCGTGTACGCGAGCGTGTCAACGGTGTTTCGCGCGAAGCGGCTTACCTCCTTCGTCAGTATAAGATCGATTTCGCCCGCTCTGCATGCTTCAATCATTTTGTTAAAACCCGCGCGCTTCGCCGTCTGCGTGCCGGTCACGCCCTCGTCGTAGTACACGCCGGCAAAAATCCAATCGGGGCATTTTTTTATGTAATTCTCGAAATACGCGCGCTGGTTCGCGAGTGAATTTATCTGGTCGTCCTTCTCGGTTGAAACTCTCGCGTAAGCCGCAACGCGCAGCATATTACCGCCCCCTGTTATTTCGTGACAAGCCTTCGGTATTCCTCGCGCGTAAGTCGCGAGCGTGCGTACAGCTCCTTTATTATACCGCGCCGGTACGCCGCTCTTATGTCCCGCCTTTGCCGCCGAGTAAGCTCCATATTACCGCCTCCCGTTTATGTATATGCGGCTGCTTTCGCGCTATTCGGTTACAAACAAAAAAGCAGCCGCTTATTACAGCGATTGCTTTCTTAAATATTTATCACATGCAATTTCGAGTTTCTTGAAATCAACTGTACTTCCGAGGTACCCGATATTGGGATAGTGTTTTGTCTTTTGATTGTATAATATTCTTGCATTTTTGAGGATAACCTCTCTTGATTTTCTCAAACAGATAATTTCCTTTGATATGAGAGATTTGTATTTGGCATCAGGTTCATTGTCATAATCATACAGCGTCAAACACTCGTCGGGAACAGGTATCATGCTGTCAAGCTTAACCTTGCTCAGAAGTATTCCGTCCGATGTCACAAGCCGCACAAGAGGAATAATGCTTTTGCGTATAAATTTATCTCCGTTTTTATAAAAATAATCGCTGTCTTTCGGCGACGACAGCGGAGCGAAATATTTATAGCCGTTTATTTCCAAAACAACTCCCACATATTTTCTCTTTTGTTTATAATTTGCGCCGCTGCGGTACATTATGTTATCATCAAATTGCATTAAATAGTCTATGTACTTATCAGCTACCGTATATAATTTTAATTTTTTCATAATGCACCTCATAAAAGCAATAGGGCTGCCGCGCAAGCAACAACCCTATGCCGTTAAAGTTCTCCACTTATCGGTAGGAGCTCACCTGAAATTAAAGTCCTCCACTTATTGGCAGGAGCTCTCCTCGAATAGGAATTTTCATTCCTATTATTAAACATTATATGCGGAAAATAAAAATACTATCAGCTTTATTTCCAATACCATTTTAACATAAAGACAGGCAAAAGTCAATACACACCGCAATCAAATCAGCCAACATCCACTGCACCTTTATAAACGCGGTAGGTACGGCGTTGCGCACAGCGAGTTCCTCGCGCTTTAAGTAGTCGCGGTAAGCTATGCCGCGCTCGTCAAGCTCCGCCGCGAGCGCGGGACGTATCTGTCCCCCGAAAACAACGGCGGACGGGTTTATGTTGTCCAGAAGCCCGTCGATCGTCAGCGGATCGTCGGAGTAGGGCGAGTTCACCGTCACACCGTCGAACGTCACCGGAACGGGCAGCACGACAATGTCCGCGCCCAGCACGTAGTCAAGGTCGCTCTCCGCGTCCGCAGCGCCGTTGAGAAGCGAGCCGTCCCTGTCAAAGCCATATAGAAAAACATGAAAACCCTCAGCACGCAAAAGCCGCGCGACGGTAAGCTGTCTTAAATCTCCTCCTATTACGGAAATTGTGTCAAACATATGCTCTTACCCCCTGTTTTTGTTTTATCCTGTGGTTTATATTATGTTTTGGGCGCGGTTTGTGTGAGTCAAATAATTTTGCCGGATTTGTTTCATAATATTGACAAAAGAATATATTTGATGTACAATAATATTTAGTAAAAATATACGAATTTAAGGAGGAATATGTAATGAATCTGGATATGCTCCACCCCGCCGACCAGCTTGTAATGTTCATGGAAAGAATTTACGGCTACGGCATGACAACAACATCGGGAGGCAACCTCTCGATCCTTGACGACAACGGCGATATATGGATCACGCCCGGCTCTATCGACAAGGGTTCGCTCACGCGTGACGATATGGTACGTATCACGCCCGACGGTCAGATCATCGGCAACCACAAGCCGTCAAGCGAATACCCGTTCCACCAGCATATTTACAAGGCGCGTCCCGACCTTAAAGCCGTGCTGCACGCTCACCCGCCGGCTCTTGTTGCGTTTTCTATCGTAAGAAAGCTGCCGCACACGAGCCTTATCCCGAACGTAAAGTTCTCGTGCGGCGAGATAGGCATAGCGAAGTACGGTCTGCCCGGCAGCAACGACTTGGGCGACAAGATTGCGGCTGAATTTATGAAGGGCTTTAACACAGTTATTCTCGAAAACCACGGCGTTGTTATCGGCGCAAAGTCGATGTTTGACGCGTTCAAGTCGTTCGAGACGCTCGACTTCAGCGCGAGACTCGAGATAGACGCGAACAACATAGGCACGCCGAAGGCGCTTACGGCGGAGCAGATCGACTGGTACAAGTCGAGACAGGACACGTCGATGGACGAGTTCGTGGCTCACAACATATCGAGCGAGGAAAAAGCGGCGCGCAGAGAGATGTGCAAGCTGATAAAGCGCGCTTACAACCAGCAGCTTTTCACAAGCACGCAGGGTACGTTCTCGCAGAGGATAAGCGGCGACAGCTTCATCATAACGCCTACAGGCTCGGACAGAAAGTATCTCGAACCGGAGGATATAGTCAAGATAAGCGGCGACTTTAAGGAAATGGGCAAGATCCCGTCGAAGAGCGTGGAGCTGCACAAGGAAATCTACAAGCAGCACCCGCACATCAACTCAATCATCATAGCCCACCCGCCCTGCATAATGGCGTTCGCGGTTACGGACGAGCCGCTCGACTCGCGCACGATCCCCGAGAGCTACATTCTCATGCGTAAAATCCCGAAGCTCGAATTCGGCGCTAACTACATGAAGCCGAAGGAGACGGCGGCTGTGTTTGAGGAGAACACGCCTATCGCGATTATCGAAAACGACTGCGTAATCGTAACGGGCAGCGACCTCTTAAACGCGTTCGACCGCCTCGAGGTCGCGGAGTACAGCGCGAAGGCGATCATCGCGGCGAAGGATCTCGGCAGCGTTGTCGCGATAAACGACGACGAAATAAGCGAGATAGAGGACGCGTTCCACCTCGCGAAATAAGAATTACCGTCGAAGGGGCTTTAAAAAGCCCTTTCGTTTTGCTCTTTTATATCAAATTTGAAAATTTTTTTCAAAACGGTGCAACCTTTTGCCGTTCTGAAAAGTATTTACTGTAGAGAGCAAATTACAGGGAGGTACACATTATGAAAAAGATTATTTCACTGATTGCCGCGGCGGCGGTTATGATGAGCTTTACTTCAGCGTTCGCCGACAACAACGCGGACGAGCTGCAAAAGGTACTCGTGAGCGTCAAGCCGCGCGTCGGAGTGACGGACGGGTACACGGAGTTTACGAGCCGCTCGTTTGCAACGGACAGCGGTAATTCCTACATGTTTAACTGGAGTACCGAGGACGGAGACAAAAATATAAGCGTGACGGCGTACGAGGACGGCGTTATCACCTCGTACAACAGCTATGAAAGAAGTGACGGATACAACGGTCCGAAAATGGCTTCGATGTCCGCGGAGGACGCGAAGGCTATAGCGGAAGCGTTCGAGGAACAAATCAACCCCGATTACCCGTACGAAACGGAAATTTTCGAGCGCGGCAGCGCGTCGCTTTACGACGGCGTGAGGAATTTCGGCATAACGGTGTACATAAACGGCGTGCCGCTGAATGAAACGGGCAGTATCGGCGTTGACACCGTGAAAGGAACGGTTACGTCATATTCGGTTTGGTACGATCCCGCCGCGGCGGTTGACTTTGAGTCTGCGGACGCGTTTATCGGCGCGGACGCGGCAAAGAACGCGTACAAGGAAAAGCTCGGTATGGAGCTTGTGTATTCGAGCTTTTACGATTACGACAGCGATAAGCTTACGTTCTACCCCGCGTATGTGCAGAAATCATCATACGGCAGGTACATTAACGCTCTGACCGGCGAGGTCGAGGATATAAACCGCAATTACTCCGTCTACTCCTCGGGCGGCGGCGCAACTGCGAACATGAAGGCGGAGGACGCGCTGGAGAGCGGTTTAAGTCCGCGCGAAATAGAGGAAATAGACAACATAAACGGTCTTATATCAAAGGCGGATATTGAAAAGCAGATAAAGGACAACAAAACGCTTGCCGTTCCGTCCGATATGAAGGCGGAGCGAGTGAACCTGTACAAGGACACGTCGGAGGACACTTACTTCTACAACATCAGCATGACCTCTTCCGACAAGGATAACGCTGTATACGTTCGCGTTACGGCAAACGCGAAAACGGGCGAAATCATTTCATTCAGCATGAGCCGCGATTATGACGTGAACGAAAAGGATATTGAGTACACGTACCAAAATGACGATATACTTAAAGCTCTCGCGGGCGGCAAGTCCGGCGAGTTCACGTACAATGAGGCAACAAGCAGCTACGACAGATACGTAAACGGCGCGCGAGTGGAACGTGACGGCGCGTATATGACACTTACGAACGGCGTTCTCACAAATTACAATATCACGTATTCCAACGTTGAGTTTCCGTCGATTGACGACGCTATGACCGCCGACGAGGCTGCCGACGCGTTCTTTGCGCAGATGGAATACAAGCCGATGTGCATGGAAACGTACCGCGGGGACGGAGCGCATATTGTTCCCGTTTACGCGTATGAAGGCTCGTACACGTCGGTAAATCCGTTTACGGGCAAGCTTATCGACTGGCGCAACCGAGAGGTGACGGGCGCGGAGGACGAGCCTCTCTCCTACTCCGACATATCCGGTCACTACGCGGAAAGCTATATAAACGCGCTCGCGGAGTACGGGATAGGCTTTGAGGGCGGCAGCTTCAAGCCTGACGAGAAGATAACGCAGTCCGACCTCCTGACGCTTCTGACGTTCGTTTCGGGCGGCGAAAGCGTTATCGTAAGGTACGGCAGCACCGAGCAGATCGACGCGGCGTACGCGCGCGCTGCCGCGGGTAATATCATAAGTGAAAACGAACGCGCGGACGACGCTGTTATCACGCGTGAAACCGCGTCAATTTACCTTATACGCGCGATCGGCGCGGAGGAGTACGCGAAGTACGACGATATTTACGTAACGCCCTATGCGGACGTTACCGAGAATAAGGGATACATCGCGCTTTTGACGGCTATGGGCGTTGTAAAGGGCGACGACAGCGGCAGCTTCAACCCAAAACGCGAGATCACGCGCGCGGAATTCGCGGTAATGCTGTATAACTATCTGAACAGATAACATACAATGTAATAAATATCCACCCGCGTAGCGGGTGGTTTTTCCTTTTCGGGCATAGCCCTAGCTCTACTGGCTTGCGCACAAGT
>CANQKM010000012.1 GCA_947624485.1 uncultured Clostridia bacterium | reverse complement strand
TCCGTGTAAATGCAAGAATGAAATTTTCTGTACCCAGAGAAAACAACATTGTCAGAAAAATAACCCGAATGCGATTTTTAGGCGCAGGAAGTATGGTTGCCGCTAAACTTCCCATTAGTGTTGCGATTCCGGCGCACGACGTGACGATACCTAACACTGCTTTTCCGCCATTTTCACGAGAAAGCACATAAGGAGGAAGCACTGCGTCAAACGCAGAAGCTACAAAGTTTACTCCTGCAAGAAACAGTATCAGCCAAAGGATTAAACCATTTTGACGCAAATAAGATAGACCGGCTTTTGCGCTCGATAAAACTGTCTCCTTTGAACCGTCTAAGCGTTGCGTTTCCAATGATGGAATATGCACACAGACCGCCAATGCCGCAAAAGCCGCAATAAAGGTCGCAAGATCCACGCCGATTACGCCGTCCATTCCTACAACCGCATAAAGCGATGTCGCAATTACAGGATGTAAAATCGTGACAAGTGAGTTTGAAAACGAGCGCAGACCACTTGTCCTTTGATATTGCTCTTTAGGTGTGATTAGTGTCATTGTTACTTCGCCGGCGGGTTGCTGTACCGTATTCATCAGACCGCTCACCACATTCAACACATACATATGAATGGGTAACAACAAATTCGTTTTTAATAAAACAAAAACCAGAACGGAACAACCGGCAGCGAATGTATCGCAGACAAGCATTGTTCGTTTTTTATCCCATCGATCAGAAAGAGCTCCGGCAAAAATGCTCAGCAATACATACGGTGTATAGGAACATATGGACAGAAGCGCTGTTTGCAAAGCCGAGCCGGTTTTTTCGTATAACCATAATGTCAGTGCGAAACCTGTCATGGCACTGCCAAGCTGGGAAAGAGACTGCGTTGACCATAGGATTAAAAATGTTTTCAATTGTTTATAGTTATTCTTCATTTTGACTTTGCTCCTTTGATTTATTGTCGTTTATCAAAATTGCAAAGTCTGAGGATGCGGGATTAAATCCCATTTCGCTCCATACAGTATCCTCAAACCTTGCATGGAGCAAAAGCAATCGCTAAAAACATAGTTACCTCCCTAACCTAATTTATCGTTCTGTCCGCTTATGGAAAGATTGTATCATACTCGCCGTAAAAAATCAATACGGCGGTCAATTTTTGCGCTTGCCGCTTATGTTAGGGCTTACCGTAAAAGAAATGAGAAACGGTTAATCATATTTTTTTGAAACTTATAACCTTTGGTTACAATACACCAACGAACTAACAGATTTTTTGATACTTTTCAATTTAATTTCGTTGCGAGATTTCAATATTATGATACATTCAACACAATTTAAGAGTTATAGGTATTGCATTGATTTCATTTTGGGAGTATAATAAAAATACGGAGGGATATTATGAGAATTATCGGTATAGATTACGGCGACGCGCGCGTCGGCATAGCGGTGAGCGACCTGCTCGGCATTACAGCGCAGGGCGTCAAGACAGTAAAAAACACGGGCATAAAACAGCTTCTCGGCGAGATCAAAGCCGTTATAAACGAGTACAAGCCCGAAAAAATAGTGATAGGTCTGCCGAAAAACATGGACGGCAGCGAGGGCTTCCGCGTGGACGCGACGCGCGATTTCGCGGACAAGCTCAAAACGGTATACAAGGGTGAAATCGTGTTTTGGGACGAGCGACTTTCGTCAATGGGCGCGGAGCGGTACTTAAACGAAACAAACACACGCGGCAAAAAGCGCAAGGCGGTGCTTGACACTGTTGCCGCGTGTATAATTCTCGAGGGTTATCTTTCGGCGCACCCAATGTGATTACATGTGCGCGCCGAGTATTTTTTCAGCGTTTGCCACGCGCTCCTTTGTCGGCGGATCGATACCCTTAAGCGGGTACGGTATGCCGAGCGACTTCCATTTTACCGCGCCGAGCGTGTGATACGGCAGCACCTCCACCCTTTCGACATTTTCGAGCGTGTCGATGAATTCGCGGAGCTTTTCTAAATAAAAATCGTCGTCGGTTTTGTCCGGCACAAGCACGTGTCTTATCCACACGGGCTTTTTTATTTCCGATAAAAACCGCAGCATATCGAGTATATTTTCGTTGCCCCTGCCGGTAAGCTCTCTGTGGCGGTCACTGTCGATATGCTTTATATCGACAAGAAAAAGGTCGGTCAAATCCACAAGGCGGCGGAATTTTGAAAAGAACGGTTCCTCGCGCGTAAACGGCGCACTGCTCGTGTCAACGCACGTGTGGACGTTTTCCCTTTTCAGCTTTTCAAAAAGCTCGATTAAGAAGTCAGTCTGCATAAGCGGCTCGCCGCCGCTCACCGTAACGCCGCCCTCACACTTCCAGTACGGGCGGTAACGCAGCGCTTTTTTTACAAGCTCGTCCGCGTCGGTGAGCGTTCCAGCCGTCATGCTCCACGTGTCGGGGTTGTGGCAGTACGCGCAGCGCATAGGACAGCCCGAGAAAAATATCACATACCGTATGCCCGGCCCGTCAACCGAGCCGAAGCTCTCGAGAGAGTGAATGTATCCTTTCATGGTTGTTCCTTTCATTGTGTAAAAATAAAAGCCGCATATTGCAGCATTGTAGGGGCGACCCTTGCGGTCGCCCGCCACGATATATTTAAAACGGGCGACCGCAAGGGTCGCCCCTACGTTCTCGTTATTGTCACAGGCGGGCGAACACGGTTCGCCCCTACATTACAATGTTTTATGGCACGTTCTCGCGATAACGTCGCGCTGCTGTTCCTCGGTGAGGTCGATAAATTTAACGGCGTAGCCGGACACACGTATCGTAAAATTCGCATACTCTTCTTTTTCCGGATGCTCCATAGCGTCTATCAGCTTTTCCGTACCGAACACGTTCACGTTAAGGTGATGCGCGCCCTGGTCGAAATATCCGTCAAGCACGTCTACAAGCTTTAACTTTCTCTCGTCGTCGCTGTGACCGAGCGCGTCGGGCGAGATAGTCTGCGTATTCGATATGCCGTCGAGCGCGAACTCGTAAGGCAGCTTCGCGACCGAATTAAGCGATGCCAAAAGTCCGTTTTTCTCCGCGCCGTAAGACGGGTTCGCGCCCGGTGAGAGCGGCTCGCCGTCCTTTCTGCCGTCGGGCATACTCGCCGTAGCCTTGCCGTACACGACGTTCGACGTGATCGTCAGTATCGAGGTCGTCGGCTCGCTGTTTCTATACGTGCGGTAATGCTTTATCTTTTCTATAAATGTCTTTAAAAGCCACACTGCTATATCGTCGGCCCTGTCGTCGTCATTGCCGTAGCGCGGGAAATCGCCCTCTGTCACGAAGTCGCAGATTATACCGTCCTCGTTCCTTATCGGTTTTACCTTCGCGTACTTTATAGCGCTCAATGAGTCGACAACGTGTGAAAAGCCCGCTATACCCGTGGCGAACGTGCGCCTTACATCGGTGTCGATAAGCGCCATCTGCGCCGCCTCGTAGTAGTATTTGTCGTGCATATAGTGTATCACGTTAAGCGTGTTCACGTACGTTTTCGCGAGCCACTCCATCATGTCGCAGTAACGCTCTATAACCTCGTCGTAGTCGAGTACGTCCGACGTTACAGGTCTGTACGCCGGCGCGACCTGCTGACCGGTTTTCGCGTCGCGTCCGCCGTTTAACGCGTAAAGCAGGCACTTTGCGAGGTTCGCTCTCGCGCCGAAGAACTGCATTTCCTTACCCGTTTCCGTCGCGGACACACAGCAGCAGATCGAGTAATCGTCGCCCCACACGGGACGCATTACGTCGTCGTTCTCGTACTGAACGGAGCTTGTCTTTACCGAAATATACGCGGCGTACTGCTTGAACGCTTCGGGGAGCTTCGACGAGTACAGCACGGTGAGGTTCGGCTCGGGCGACGGGCCCATGTTCTCCAGCGTGTGAAGGAAACGGAAGTCGGTCTTTGTCACCATATGTCTGCCGTCCTGTCCTATGCCGCCCATTTCGAGCGTCGCCCACACGGGATCGCCCGAGAAAAGCTGGTTGTAGGAGTCGGGACGCGCAAATTTAACCATGCGGAACTTCATTACAAGGTGGTCGATAAGCTCCTGCGCCTCCTGCTCGGTGAGTATGCCGCGCTTTAAGTCGCGCTGAATGTATATGTCCAGAAAAGTCGACACCCTGCCGACGCTCATCGCCGCGCCGTTCTGCGTCTTTATCGCCGCGAGGTAGCCGAAGTAGAGCCACTGCACCGCCTCTTTCGCGTTCGCCGCGGGCTTTGAAATATCATAGCCGTAAATCGCAGCCATTTCCTTCATCTGTCCCAGCGCTCTGTGCTGCATCGTGATTTCCTCGCGCAGACGGATTATGCCGTCGGTCATAACGCCGAAGCCGCAGTCATTAAAGTCGCGCTGCTTCATTTCCATGAGGCAGTCGATGCCGTAAAGCGCGACGCGCCTGTAATCGCCGACAATACGTCCCCTGCCGTACGTGTCGGGAAGTCCCGTTATTATCTTGTTTTTCCTGACCGCGCGCATCTCGGGCGTATACACGTCGAACACGCCCTGATTGTGGGTTTTGTGGTAGTCGTTAAAAATCTTGTGCAAATCCTCCGAAGGCGTGTAGCCGTACATTTTAAGCGACTCTTCCGCCATTCGTATACCGCCGTACGGCATGAAGGCGCGCTTTAAGGGCTTGTCCGTCTGCAAGCCTACTATCTGCTCCAAATCCTTCATACTCTCGTCGATATATCCCGGTCCGTAAGCCGTGAGCGACGACACGACGTTCGTCTCCATATCGAGTACGCCGCCCTTCGCGCGCTCCTCCTTCTGAAGCTCCTTAAGCCTTCCCCAAAGCTTATTCGTCGCGTCGGTCGGGGGCGCGAGAAAGCTCTCGTCACCGTCGTAACGCTCGTAATTTTTTTGAATGAAGCTGCGGACGTTTATTTCCTGCGTCCACTTCCCGTCCTTAAAGCCTTCCCATGCGGGCTGTAAATTTTCTGACATGGCAATTCCCTCCGCTTTTTTCGTAACCACCGTATATAGCGGTCTGCACCGCCGTTTTCTCTCGTTTTATCCAATATATTGATATTTATTCCTTTTGATTATACTAACATTATTGTCGCCGAAAGTCAAGATTATTCCAGAAATATATGCCCGTGTTTTCGTAGAATTTACACGGATAAATTTGCCTTTTATTGGTCAGTTTTGCTTCCGCACAATCGTGTAGTCGTCGCCGCGGCGGTAATACGGGCACGCGTCGTTTTTGCCGTACACGAAACGGTACATTTCGTCCTCGTCGAGATCCATCGCGCACGCATAGCACTCGTATTCGTCGTCGTAATAATAGTTCATGCAGTCTTCGCAGTTCGTTTGCATAGCTTAACACCTCTCGGCTATTGTAACATATTTCCATACGCAAAACAACACATAAAGAATAAATGAGCAATTTTTTGATTTTGCCGTGCGCGGTATTGACTTGACGGTCGTAATGCTGTACAATACATAAGCGGCATACGCGGCAAAAAACACGCATAAAATAAACTATGATTTTCGGAAGGAACGGAAGAATGGGAATTTTTGAATTGTTTGTGCTGGCGGTCGGTCTGTCAATGGACGCGTTCGCGGTGTCCGTCTGCAAGGGACTGTCGCTCGGCAAAATAAACATAAAGCATATGCTCACGGCGGGCGCGTGGTTCGGCGGCTTTCAGGCGCTGATGCCGCTTATCGGCTACTTTCTCGGAACGCGGTTCGCGGAGTTTGTCGATATGTACGACCACTGGATAGCGTTCGCGCTGCTTGCGATAATCGGTCTTAACATGATACGCGAGGCGATTTGGGGCGGCGACGAGGACGTTGACGCGTCAATGGGGATTAAAACTATGTTCCTTATGGCTGTCGCGACAAGTATAGACGCGCTCGCGGTCGGCGTGACGTTCGCGTTTCTCGACGCGGCGATCGTTCCCGCGATACTGTTTATCGGCTGCGTTACATTTATATTGAGCGCCGTCGGCGTTAAGGCCGGCAGCGCGTTCGGCTGCCGCTGCAAAAACAAAGCCGAGATCTGCGGCGGTGCGATACTCGTGCTGCTCGGCGTGAAGATCCTGCTCGAAGGTCTCGGAGTATTTTAATATCCGCATAATATGAAACGCCCGACATAACGTCGGGCGCGTTTTTATTTGTCAAGAGTTATTTCCGCCCTGTTGCTCATCGGCGCGGCGTTTGTAAAATCATTCCACACAAACGCGCCGACGCGTGACGAGCCTTCCGTGTCAAGGCTCATTTCCACCGTTCCGCCGCCGTCAATATCCTTGAAATTTACACCTGTCAGCCTGCCGTCGTCCGAATATGACGCGGCGATAACCTTCGCCTTCGCGGCGCTAAGCTCCGTTATGTCTATAATTACAGTCCCGCCGGATATTTTGATGCTGCTGATGAAAAAATTGTTATGCGCGGGAATCGGCGTCGGTGTGGGCGTTGGTGTAGGTGTCGGAGTCGGTATCGGTATCGGTGTCGGTATCGGCGTAGGCGTCGGCGTCGGTGTGGGCGTCGGCGTGGGTGTAGGCGTGGGTGTTGACGTCGGCGTAGGCGTAGGTGTGGGTGTCGGTGTCGATGTCGGAGTTGGTGTCGGTGTCGGAGTGGGTGTCGGTGTCGGCGTTGATGTCGGTGTCGGCGTTGGTGTCGGCGTGGGTGTCGGAGTTGGTGTCGGCGTCGGTGTTGGGGTCGGTTCATATGAATTGCCGTCATACGGCTCAATAACGCCGTCGTCGTAGAGCGAAAATCCGCCGAGGACTCTTTCGCGTATCTCCTTTAAGTGCGCGTAGCGGTTTGGACACAGAATTTGCAGCGCACGCTGTCTGTCGGCATTTCCGTAGCAGGCGAAATAAAACCTGCAAAACTCCGCGAAATCCTCATGGTGTATTACGGTTTTGGAGCCGTAGCTGGACATGGCAAACATATCCTTATTACGCGCTGTTTCCCACTCGTTTGATGAATCCGTCCACCACCTCGCTCCGCCGGCAAGACTGTCCAGACTGTGTCCAAGCTCATGTGTGATAGAGTCCAAAATCGCCGCGTCACCGTCGGTGCCGTTAAGTCTTATATACAAGTGCTCACCGGAGCTCCAATAGCAATTTGTACTATCCTCCTCCACCAGCATTGTTTTCATGACTTTTCGGTAAATCAACGGAATTTTACCGATAATACTTTCAAACCGCTCCGCATTTGTTACACTTAATGTCCTGTTCGGGTCGACCCACATCTCTATTGTTTGCGTGTATGAACCGTTCGGTTCGGATATGGTCAGGTTATAGACGCGAAACTCCTTTGTTTTGTCAGGCGTCCACGGATACCAGCTCGGATGCCCGTATCGGACAGTCTCCGCGCCGTGTTCGACCGTGACGCCTTCGGTACCCGGCAAATCCATACTTACGGGGTAGTGCGAGCTCAGATGCTCAGTTACATACGCGGACCCGGTTTGTGAAACATAGCCTTTAAGGAGCTGCTCCTGTTTGTATTTGGGCGCGGTTTTTATACTGTTATAAAGCTTGTCAAGCCTACCGCGCGGCGTTTCATTTTCCGCCATAGGCGTTCCGTGCATTTCAAACGCGTCTCCGGCGACGCTTTCGTAAACCCGTTCAATGCGGGAGCGCTGTTCCTCGGGCAGCGCCGCATATACCTCCGTTTGAGAAAGCAAGTGCAGCGGGCTTTCGTCGCCGAGGGCTTTAAAGGTTACAGTCGCGCGGTTCTCTTTATCGACCGCGACCGGCTTCTGCTCGTCGTCGGAAAGTCCCATATAAAGATCATTGTCAAGACTGCGCAGATAATAGGATGGTTCGAGATCGGTATATGTCTCGCTCCTTTCGCGTATCCAGTGCTGAGTGTTATCGTTCATGCCCTCAAATGTGGCATCCGAGTTCATATCCTTATGACCGAATTTATACTTCGACGCGGTGAGCGGCATGCCGTTTTCCGCGGCTGCAATTCTGCGCGTAAATCCGTCCCAGACATCCACATCCTTATATTCATAAACCCAATCGTCTTCATAATCGTCCCACACCTCGACATACTGCCTTTCCTTGTGCGGCAGGGTTGAGCTTCGCACCTCGAACGCGTAGCTGCCGTCGCCCATATCGCGCGGCAGGAATTGATCGCTCATATCGTTCACGGCAGTATCGTCAATAATGATTTCTCCGTCCTTTTCGCGGAGCTTTTTTCCGTTTACGTATATATGCTGATACGTACCGGCAAAGCCGTTGTAAATAACGCTGTCCGCCGCGCAAATATTCCAATCGGGAAGGAGAAGCGCGAAAACAAGACATAGTGCCGTTAAGCGTCCCGCGCGGCTGACGCTCGTAACATTACGCATACACTCCACCCCCCTAAGCGGATATTCACACTGTTCATTATATATATTATACCACAAAACAAACTTTTTTTCAATATACCGCATGTATGATTTTATCCGAAAAAAATATGAGGTCTCCGTCTATTTTAACCAAGAAAAAAGCGGCGCACGTTTGCGCCGCGTATGATTTTATTCTCTTGTCCAAAGCTCCTGGAACAGCGTCGAGTAATCGGTGTCGCCCTCTTTTATGAAGTTTATCGCCGTACGGGGGTGCATGTTCAGAAGTCCCGTTATAAGATAGGGTACATCGTAGCCCCAGACCGTCGTTTCGCGGAGCTTAAGCATCTCCGTCTGGATAAAGCGAAGTATCGGATCGAGCCTGTAACGCGGATTTTTAAGGAAGCCGATAAGCGCCTCCATAGCGCAGTTACCCGCTCCGCGTCCGAGCGAGCAAACGGTCGCATCAAGCATACTCGCTCCGCGCGATACGGCTTCTATCGTGTTCGCGAACGCAAGCTTTTGATTGTCGTGCGCGTGAACGCCTATGATCTTGCCGTACTTCTGACCGTACTCGTAGAACATATCGCAAAGCTCGCGCATTTCCTCGGGGTAAATCGCGCCGTAGCTGTCTACCATGTAAACCATATCCACGCCCCCGCTCTTGCCGATAAGGTCGAGAGCCTGGCGCACGTCGCTTTCGCTTGCCGTCGAGATAGCCATAATGTTTATGCTCGTCTCGTAGCCCTTGTTGTGGCAGTATTCAGCCATATCTATCGCTGCGGGAATTGTGTTTATGTACGTCGCGACGCGCACAACGTCTATAACGCTGTCCTTCTTGTCGATAACGTCGCGCTCAAGATTTGTTCTGCCCACGTCAGCCATGACGGATATTTTAAGATCCGTGTCGTTGTCGCCGACGATCGCGCGTATATCCTCTTCCTTGCAGAACTTCCACTTTCCGAACTTGCTCTCGTCGAAAATGTCGTTCGACGCCTTGTAGCCGAATTCCATGTAATCGACTCCGGCTTTTACGTTCGTCTCGTAGAGCTTTTTCACGAACTCGTCCGTGAAATAAAAATCGTTGACCAGTCCGCCGTCGCGGATAGTCGCGTCCATGACCTTTATATCAGGTCTGTAGGACATAATGTTTCCTTGTTTCGGTGCCATTTTAAAATTCCTCCTACCGTACTACATTTTACCGCTTACCGCGGCAATTCCTTGCAACGCGCAAAGACAACCAGTATTATAGCACACCGGAATAAAAAAATCAAGTCCCGACACGATTTTATTTTATACATTAAAAAACGGCGCGTGTGCGCCGTTTTTGTCAATATTTTTCAACAAGTCTTTTGTATTCCTCGTCCGTAATCGGCATGACAGTACCGTGACGGTAGATCATGTCAAAATCCATAGGCGGCGGCGAAACGAAATTACCGCGCGCTATGTCGTCCGTCACAAACGGCTTGTAGCCCTCCTGCTTCGCGTAATTGTCAAGCATGAGGCACCACTTGTTTTCGCCGTGGTACTTGAATATTGTCGGTCCCTCAAAGCCAAACACCGACGCGCCGTTCTCGCCGTTTATCGTGTACGTCTCAACGTCCTCCCAGCCGTTTGAGAGCGACGCGCTTTTCATCATCGTTACCGCCTTGTGCGTCTCGTCCTTCGTGAAACGGTAGTAAACGCCGTCATGCTCCGTTATGCAGGTATCGATCGCGCTTTCGGGGTTGTCTATGTAAATTTTGGGATCGGTGAAAGTCTTAAAGTCCCTCGTGTACGACCTGTATACGCGCTCCTTCGCGTAGCCGTCAAACGCCGCCTGCGACGCCCAGTACACCATATACATACCCTTTTCGCCGTCGTATATGCTCTCCGGCGCCCACGCGCAGCCGGCGTCGGGAGCGGCAATTTCCGCAAGACGCGCTTCGCTCCAGTTTACGAGGTCACCGCTCTCCCACACGACAATGCTTCTCGAGCCGTTTTGCTGACAGCTTATCCAGCAGTCGGGATCGTCCTTTCTGTGGTAGATGCTGAGATCCGTGGCGATTATAAAGAATTTCCCGTCCTCACCGCGCAGTATGAACGGATCGCGCACGCCCTTTTCACCTATACTGCTCGTTAGAACCGGCTTTTTGCCGTTAAGCGTTTTCCACGTTCTTCCGTCGGCTGAAACGGAAAAGTAAATCTGCTCCTCGTCAGCCGTCCGTTCTCTTCCGGAAAAATGCACAAACAAATATGCTCCCAATTTCTATTCCTCCAATATGCCGGCAGTCAGATTATCGACGTACATCGGCTTTGCCCATGTTGTGTAGTCTGCCTTAAATTCAAGCCCTTCAAGCGCTTTAACGTCCTTCGCCGTGCCTTCGTATACCTTAGTTTCCTCGTCGTTTGTGTTATTCTTTGTTGTAACCTTTATTTTACCCGTTGAGGGCGTGAAGTAAATACCGATATGCGCGCCGTTCGATATAAGCTGGTTCTCGAGCTTGTCGTTGACGTAGTTGCGGAGATATATCTTCGCCGCGCCAGCCTCGCTCGTAAGTCTGCCGCCGACGGTTATCTCGTAATTGTCCCAGTCAAGGTAGTGCAGCTTCACCGTTTCCTTGCCGTTATCGCCGTAAAGCGCGAAGCCGGCAGTGCCGCCGGAATTTGACGCGTATAGGTCGAAGGAAATATATATCGTTTGATTATCAGCGCACGTGAGCTTGTTAAGGTCAAGGTACGCCGCGCCGCTTTTCGCAGCGCCGTCCTTGTTCTCATAGTCGGGCTGCACGCCAAGCACGTTATTGCCAGCGCCGTCCTTTGTGAGCGCCGCGCCGCCGCTGAGCTTAAACTTACCCGCGTCCTTTTCAAAATCGTTGGTCGCGTCCGCAACGCTTGACACGAGCGTGTACGCTTTGCCATCGTATTTCTCGGTTCCGTCGGTTACGTGAACGCGCTTTTCGGCGGTGCGGCTGAGGCTCGGCGAGTGCGCGTAAACAGTCACGTCTCCCCTTTCGCGAGCCGTCAGCGTGCCGTTTTCGTCAACGGCTGCGACGCTTTCGTCCGACACGCTCCACTCGATTTCGCCGTTTAAGTCTGTTTCGCCCGTATTTACCCGGTACGTTTCCGTTTCGCCGGCTGTTACAACGTCGTTTCCTTCGACGGTCATGTACGAAATGTCAGCCGCTTTGAGCAGCTTTGCGGTGTATCCAGCCGCGCTTTCGTCGAATTTACCCGACGCGTTCGTCTTAACGGCTTTAAGCGCGCCGTTTTCGTCGTAGAGCGCGACAACCGCGCCGACGCTTCCCTTTGCCGCGTCGGAACAGCTGTATTCGCCCGTCGCCGCGTCAAATGTAAAGCCGTCGTCCGCGCCCTTTATTATGTAGGTCGTGAGTGTACCGGCTTTGAGCGTCGTTTTGAGAGTCGTGCCGTTCATTTCAGCTTCGCCCTTTATTTCCTTCCAATGCTCCGCTTTGTCGCCCGTTTCGTTGTTCGTGCGTATCTCGGTAACGTCGTTTCCGACGTTGAGGAACGCCGACAGGTCGAACTCGTAATCAAAGTCCTCCGTTCCGCGGTTTACCGCGACGATTTTTATATCGCCCGTTTCCTTGTTGTACGCCGCGAGCGTGCCGTCGGACGACGCTATGATAGTGTCGCCCGGGTTTATGTAGCGCGTAAACTGTCCGAAGAAGTAATATTTATTTGACAGTTCAAGCGTTTCATTATCATGGTCGGCCATCGCGACGCCCCACAACGGAGCGGTCGGATCGAGCGACGCGTCCGCCTCGGTCTTTGTGCTGTCGGGCGCGGCAAAATCGCTGTCACGGTGAAAATCAACTATGTCCCACATCACCCACGCCGCCGGCATCATGCCGTTCATGTCGAGTATAATTCTGTCGGCGAGCGCAAAACCGTCCCAGCCGCCGTCAACCTCGCTCATCCACAAATCCTTGCCCGCGTTTACAGCCGTTTCCTTAAGCTGTCTGCGCTGCGAGCCGCCGTAGGTGTGAGTGTCTATTCTGCCGAGCGCTGCCTTCGCCTCGTCGGTAAGCAGCGCGTAGTTCGCGACCGACTTGTCTATGTCCGTTTCGTCCATACCAGCCACAAGCACGTCCGTGAGACCGTGGCTGTCAAGCGAACGGCGCAGCGCGGTGATCGTGTCCGACTGCGTTTTGCCGGGCGAATAGTGCGCGCCCTCCTGCTTCGGACTGAGCGCGCCCCAGTAGGTCGTGTCAGGCTCGTTCATCGGCGAGTAGCTTTGGAATTTTATGTCGTACTCGTCGCGCATACGCTCCGTCACTTCCGCGATAAATTCCGTAAAGTCGCCGAGATGTTCGGGATTGAGGTTGTCGTCGCCGGCGTTTTCCGCGCCCGACGAGCAGAGCGAATTTGTCATGAACCACGGCGGCGAATTTGAAAACCCCTCAAAATAAATATCGGGGTTAGCCTTCATCGCCGCGAGCGCGGTATTGCGCTGATTTTCGTCGGCGGTCATGTCGTATATTATATTTCCGTCATCGTCAAAGCCCACGGCGTACGACGGTATTTTCGAGTCGGAGCGCGTTATGTGGTTATGCTCCGGATCGTCGCCGCCGCCGAGGTTGTAACGCGCTATGTCAAGCGAAAGACCGTCCTCACCGAAAAACGCGTCAGCCGCTGCCGACGTGAGCTTTTCACTGTAGCCGAGACGGTTCGCCCACCAGCACAGGCTCGTACCCCAGCCCCGGAATCTGCCGCCGTTAAAAGGCGACGCGTCCGAGGGGTCGAGGCGCACTGCCGTAACATCGTCCGCCGACGCGGGCAATGCGGCAAGCGCACACAAAATTGACGCGGCAGTCAATACAGATATAATACGTTCTTTCATTGTTTATACCCTTTCCGATTCTGCCAAAAGCTTTTCAAGTCCGGCGAGCTTCACGCAGGTGGTAAGCACTGCGCATGCCTGCTTTAATTCCTCGGTTGACGGGAAGGTCGGGGCTATGCGGATATTGCTGTCGTTGGGATCTATGCCGTAGGGGTATGTCGCGCCGGCGCCGGTCATAACGACTCCGGCGTCCTTGCACAGGCTCACCACGCGCTTCGCGCAGCCCTTCGGGGTATCGAGCGAAATAAAGTAACCGCCGTTCGGGCGCGTCCACTCCGCTATGCCGAGCGGCGCAAGCTCGGTGTCGAGCGCGTCAAGCACAGCCTCAAACTTCGGGCGTATTACAGCCGCGTGCTTTTTCATGTGTTCGAGCATACCGTCAAAATCGCCGAAAAACTTTACGTGGCGGAGCTGATTTATCTTGTCGTGTCCTATCGTCTGTATCGTAAGCTGCTTCTTTATAAAGTCGAGGTTAGCCTTTGACGCGGCGATCGCCGCTATGCCCGAACCGGGGAACGTGACCTTCGAGGTCGAGCAGAACTTAAACACCATATCGGGGCTGCCCGCCTTCTCGCACTCGTGGAGGATTTCGAGAATGTGATCCTGTCTGTCCTCGTAGAGGTGATGTATGCAGTAGGCGTTGTCCCAGTAAATGCGGAAATCCTTTGCCGCAGGCTTTAAAGCAGCAAAACGGCGCACCGTTTCATCGGAATATGTAATACCCGACGGGTTTGAATACTTCGGCACGCACCATATACCCTTTATGCTTTCGTCCTTTGACACAAGCTCCTCGACCATGTCCATATCCGGTCCTTCGGCTGTCATCGGCACATTTATCATCTCTATGCCGAAAAATTCCGTTATCGCGAAATGTCTGTCGTAGCCGGGTACGGGGCAGAGGAATTTAACCTTGTCAAGCTTTGCCCAGGGAGTTGAACCCATTACGCCGTGCGTCATAGAGCGCGCGACGGTGTCGTACATCACGTTAAGGCTCGAATTGCCGTATATTATAATCTGGTCTACGGGACACTCTATCATCGCGCTCAAAAGTCTTTTCGCCTCGATTATGCCGTCAAGCACGCCGTAGTTGCGGCAGTCAATGCCTTCCTCGCCGACGAGGTCGCTGCCGCTCAATGCGTCAACCATGCCCATCGACAAATCAAGCTGCTCCTTGTTCGGCTTGCCGCGCGACATGTCGAGATTTAACTCCATGCTCTGAAGCTCCTCATACTTTCCCTTTACCGCCTCGTACTCGGCGATAAGCTGTTCCCTTGTCATTTCACTGTACTTCATGTTTAACCCTCCGTATATGCTTTTTGATGCTTATTTTACCGAAAATCTGTACTCCGTCGTGAAGTCGTATTTATCCCCCGCCTTAAGCACGGGCGACGGGAAGTGCGTGTGCTTCATTGAGTTGGGGAAATACTGCGTTTCAAGGCAGAACGCGTGATGAACGCCGCAGCGCGCGCCGCCTTTGTAAACGCCCTCTTTAAGTCCGTTCGACGTGTAAAGCTGAACGCCCGGCTTATCGGTGTAAACGTCCATTGTGATGCCGTTTTCCCCGCAGCGAGCCGTTGCAGCATGGCGGTAGCCCGTTCCGTCAATCACAAAATTGTGGTCGTAGCCGGAGAACATTTTTATCTGCTCAAAATCGGAATCAATATCCTTGCCTATCTTCTTTTCCGCGCGGAAGTCGAACGGCGTTCCTTCCACCGACAACACCTCGCCCGTCGGCATACAGCCGTCGTTGTTCGGCGTGAAGAACGACGCGTTCAGCTTCAAAAGCTGCTCAGTCATTTCGCCGCTGTCATGTCCCGCGAGATTAAAATACGCGTGGTTCGTGAGGTTTACGACCGTGTCCCTGTCGGAAACCGCCTCGTAGTGGATTTTGAGCGCGTTGTCCTTTGTGACGGTGTATGTGACGGTCACGTCAAGCTTCCCGGGAAAGCCCTCTTCGCCGTCTGGCGACGTGAGTGTGAGCGTCAGCGACGGTTCTTCGCCGTCATGCTCACACGCGTTCCACACCTTTTTGTCAAAGCCGATATTTCCGCCGTGAAGACTGTTATCGCCCTCGTTTTTGCCGACGCGGTACGTCTGCCCGTTAAGCGTAAATTCGGCGTTTTCTATTCTGTTCGCGTGTCTGCCTATAAGCGCGCCGAGATAGCCGCTGTTATTCAGGTAGTCGCTCATGCTGTCCCGTCCGAGAACAACGTCAACCTCCGCGCCGTTTCTGTCGGGTACGCGAAGGCTTCTGAGTATTCCGCCGTACGTGAGTATTTCGGCTGTTACCGCATCGTTTGCAAGCGTGTATAAATATACGGTCTCGCCCTGCGGCGTTTTGCCGTATTCGCTCCTTGTAACTGACATTTGTATTTTCCTCCTCCGTGAAAATTTATGTAAAATATTCATATGCTTTCAAAACATCATTTGCCTTTATATTTTATCATATTTTCCGTATTTCGTCAATAACAGCCGGCAGGGCTATATACAAAAAAGTCCGTCCCCTCGGACGGACAATTTTATACAAATTCACAAAGAACGGAGTTCGACACGTCCACGCCGCGCCGAGTTAGGCTGTACGAGCCGCCCCCGCGCTTCATAAGTTCCGACCGCGTAAACCTGTCCAAAACAGAGCCATACTCGTCTTCGAGCGTAGTCCCGAAAAGTTCAGAAAAACGGTTGGAGCTTATCCCTCTGTTCATGCGAAGTCCCGTTATTATAAACTCCGACATCTTATCGCGCAGCGTGAGAGGGGTTACTTCCCTTCCCTCACCGCGTATATATTCCGCGAGGCCGGACGTATTGTACGCGCGGCTCTCGCCGTCAAACGAGTGCGCCGCCGCGCCGATACCGATGTACGGCTCAAACGTCCAGTATTTTATGTTGTGGGCGCACTCAAAGCCGTCTTTCGCGAAATTCGATATTTCGTATTGGCTAAAGCCGTTTTTGGCAAGGTAATCTATCGTGTACGCGTACATTTCCCTGTCCTCGCCGTCGCTCGGCAGCACGAGCTTACCCGTATCGTACTCTGCGGCAAGCGGCGTGCCGTCCTCTATTATGAGGCTGTACGCGCTTATGTGCGTCACGGGGAGCGATACGGCGGTCTTAAGCGTATTTTTAAGGCTTTCCATGGTCTGGTTCGGAAGCGCGGTCATAAGGTCAACGCTTATGTTCTTAAATCCTGCCGTGTGCATATCCTCTACCGCACTGTAAGCCTCTTCTGCGGTGTGTATTCTTCCGACTGTGCGAAGCTCCGCGTCGTTAAACGACTGCACGCCCACGCTTACGCGGTTCACGCCGCCCGATAGAAGCGCGTCCGTTTTGCGCGCGTCAAGCGTACCGGGGTTAATTTCAACGGTAAACTCGTAATTTTCGGTTATGTCAAACGTGTCAAATACTGACCGCGTGAGGCGCGTGAGGCTCTCCGCGTCCAGAATCGACGGAGTGCCGCCGCCGATAAAAATCGTGTCGGCTTTCGCTCCGGCGTGACCTTTCATCTCACGTTCGAGAGCGTCAAGGTATGCGCCTATACAGTCCTCACGTCCCGCGTAAGACACGAAATCGCAGTATTTGCATTTCCTTTTGCAGAAGGGGATGTGAATATATATTCCGTTCATTTTTACCCCTCTCAGTCAAACAGCGACACCTGGTCGGAGTCGGCAAGCTCGTCAAAGCAGCCGTTTTCCTCGAGTACGGACAGCGTCACCTTGCCTATGCCCGTGCGAAGCCGTAAGTCCTCGACGTTTCTGAAATCGCCCTTTTCACGTTCCGCCGTAATCGCGAGAGCATCGTTGTCGCTCACGCCCGGCAGCGCGTTAAGAGGCGGAAGTATGCCTTCGTCGGTGCGCAGGAAGTTGAGCGCGTGGGACTTATATAGGTCTACCGGCACGAAATTTATACCGCGCGCGTACATCTCGACGCATATTTCGAGTATCGGTATAAGTCCCTCCTCCTTCGGAGTGGCAGTGTTGTCCTTCTTTTTTGCGTTTATCGCTCTTATTTCCTCGCGCACTCTCTCCTCGCCGCGCGCCATTATCGACGCGTCAAAGTCGTCGGCGCGGACGGAGAAGTACGCCATGTAAAACGCCTCGGGGTAATGCACCTTGTAGTACGCTATGCGGAATGCCGACATTACGTACGCCACGGCGTGCGCCTTCGGGAACATGTACTTTATCTTTTTGCACGACGCGATGTACCAGTCGGGAACGTTGTTGTCGCGCATTTCCTTCTCGTATTCGGGCGTAAGTCCCTTGCCCTTTCTCACCATTTCCATTATCTTAAACGCGTGTTCGTTCTCCACGCCCATGGAAATGAGATAAATCATAATATCGTCGCGCGCGCAGATCGAGTGCGACAGGTCGGTTTTACCCTCGCGGATAAGCTCCTGCGCGTTGCCTATCCACACGTCCGTGCCGTGCGACAAGCCCGATATACGCGCAAGCTCGGAGAACGTCGTCGGTTTTGTGTCCTCGAGCATTTGCCGCACAAATTTTGTCCCGAACTCCGGTACGCCGTAAGTACCCAAGCTTGTGCCTATGTCCTTGCCCGGCAGGAGCTTTAACGCCTTATTCGACGTGAACAGGCTCATCGTTTCCTTGTCTCCTATCGGTATGTCGCGCGCCTTTACGCCCGTTATATCCTCAAGCATTTTTATGACCGTCGGATCATCGTGACCAAGCTCGTCGAGCTTTAACAGGTTCTGGTCAATTTTGTGGTAGTCGAAATGCGTCGTTATTATGTCGGAGTTGGGATCGTCGGCAGGGTGCTGCACGGGGCAGAACTCGTGTATGTCGTTCTCGAACGGCACGACGATTATACCGCCCGGGTGCTGACCGGTCGTGCGCTTCACGCCCTCGCAGCCTTTCGCGAGACGCATCATCTCCGCGCCGCGCATCGTAATACCCTTGTCCTCGCAGTAACGCTTTACATATCCGAACGCGGTCTTTTCGGCGACAGTGCCTATAGTACCGGCGCGGAACACCTTGCCCTCGCCGAAATACGTTTCGGTATACTTGTGTATCACCGGCTGGTACACGCCGGAGAAATTAAGGTCGATATCCGGCTCCTTGTCGCCCTTGAAGCCGAGAAACGTCTCAAACGGTATGTCGTGACCGTCCTTGCGGTACATCGTGCCGCACTTCGGACATTCCTTGTCGGGAAGGTCGCAGCCGGATATACCCGTTTCGCTTTCTATAAACTCGACGTTCTTGCAGTTTGGGCAAATGTAGTGCGCCTGAAGAGAGTTTACCTCGGTTATGTCGGATAGGTACGCCACAAGCGACGAGCCGACAGAACCGCGCGAACCCACGAGGTAGCCGTCGGCAAGCGAATGGCGCACAAGCTCCTGCGCTATCTTATACATTACGGAAAAGCCGTAGGTCGTTATGGAGTAAAGCTCCTTGTCGAGACGCTTCTGTACTATTTCGGGAAGCGGATCGCCGTATATTTCCTTTGCGCGCCGCGTCGCGTCGTTTACTATATCCTCCTCCGCGCCCGGTATTACGGGCGGACATTTCTTTTCGGGGATAGGACGCACGTCGCCTATCATGTCGGCTACGAGGTTCGTGTTGTCGATAACGACCTCTCTCGCCTTCTGCGGTCCGAGGTACTCAAACTCCTTCATCATTTCTTCGGTCGTGCGGAAATAGAGCGGAGCCTGGTTGTCAGCGTCGGCAAAGCCCTTGTAATTCATCAGGATTTTACGGTAGTCCGCGCCCTCCTCGTCCATGAAATGCACGTCGCAAGTGGCGCAGACGGGTTTATTGTACTTTTCGCCGAGATTTACTATGAAGCGGTTCAAATTCATCAGATCTTCGTCGGTGTTTATCGTCGGGTGGCGGCTGTCGCTTTTCATGTACGCGTTGTTGCCTATCGGCTGTATTTCGAGGTAATCGTAAAAGTTTACTATATCCGCGATCGTCTCGTCGTTTTCGCCCTCGACTATAGCGCGCACAAGCTCGCCCGCCTCGCACGCCGAGCCTAAAATAAGTCCCCCGCGCTTTTCGCTGAGCAGACTTTTCGGTATGCGCGGCACGCGGTAGAAATATTTAAGCTGCGACTCCGATACCAATTCGTATATGTGCCGAAGTCCCGCGGCGTTTTTAGCGAGAATTATTATATGAAACGCCTTGTTTTTTAGCGCCGCCGCGCGCAGGTCGAATATATCGTTAAAGGTTTTAAGCTCCGTTTTGCCTTCCCCACGGAGCGTTTCTATCATTTTCACAAACACATCAGCCGTAGCTTTCGCGTCGTCAACGGCACGGTGATGATTTTCGAGTATAACGCCGAGGTGCTTTGTGAGCGTGTCGAGCCTGAAATTGTGCAGGTCGGGGTACATGCACCGCGCGAGCATAAGCGTGTCGAGTACGCAGAAATTGTATTCAACGCCGTTGTCCCTCGCGGCTTTTTCGATAAAGCCCGTGTCGAACGCGGCGTTGTGCGCCACAAGCACGCAGCCTTCGCAGAACTTCAGAAAGTCACCGATTATCTCCCCTATTTTCGGCGCGTCCTTTACCATGCCGTCGTTTATGCCCGTAAGATTTACTATGTCCTCGGGTATGGGCTGACCGGGGTTCACGAACGTTGACCACCTGTCGGTGATCTCGCCGTTTACGACCTTTACCGCGCCTATCTCGGTTATGTTGTTTTTATTTTTGTCAAGTCCCGTCGTCTCTATGTCGAACACGACGAACGGGCTGTCGATCGTCTCATTCGACGCGCCGTAGGTTATGCGCTTGCTGTCGTCTATGAGGTAGCCCTCGAGACCGTATATTACCTTTATTTTTTTGTTGTAGTCCGACGCCTTCATCGCGTCGGGGAACGACTGCACAACGCCGTGGTCGGTCACGGCTATCGCCTTGTGTCCCCACATAGCCGCGCGCTCGATAAGCTTTTCCACGGGCGTTACCGCGTCCATTGCCGACATCTGCGTGTGCAGGTGAAGCTCGACGCGTTTTTTCGGCGCGTTGTCCTGTTTCAGCGGCGGCGCGGGTATTTCGGCTACCGCGTTTATCATTACGACCGTTTCCTTCATGTACTCGTCGAACTGTACCCTTCCGCTTATGACAACATACGCGCCGCCGTTCTTTACGCCCTTTTTGAGCGCGCCGAACAGATTTTTGAACGCCTCGTCGTCGTCCGTTTTGCGGATAAAAAGCTTCGCGGAAACGGAGTCGGTGTTGTCGGTCATGTGTACTGTTATGAGGTGAAATTCCTTGCCCGTTTTTTTGGAAACTATATCGCGGTCCTCGGCAAAAAAAACCCTGCCGGAAATTATTACCTGTCCCGACACGGAATTTAATGAGCTTATCGCAACTATATTGCCTTTTATCGGTCTGCCGTAAAGCATGTTGAAAACGTCGGCTTTGCCTCGGTATTTGACCGCGCCCGAACCGTTTTGCTCCTCCTTCGGCACGGTGTAGATCATGACGTTGCGGTCGATTGCTCCGCCGCTGTCCGCGACAGCCGTCAAAACGTCCGTGAAGCCGCCCGCACACTTTACCTCGCTCCGCACGAGCGACGCGGCGTAGTCCGACGTTCCTTCGGGGAGCGTTATTTTTATTTTGCGCTTGTTTTTGGAAACGCTTATTTTTTCAATCTCGATTTCCGCGATTTCAGAATCGGTAATCTGCGGAAACACAACGCCCAGCTTCGGTTTCAAATCGGCTTCACTCCTTTCTGTAATGTGCGGAGGTAAATATAAATTATGATTTAGCGCATTATCGCAATGCGTCGCACAAACCCCTCCGACGCCTGCGGCGCCACCTCCCCTAGTAGGGGAGGCTTGCGATATGCGGCGCTCTACGAGAGGCTCCCCTACTAGGGGAGCTGTCACGCGTAGCGTGACTGAGGGGTTTATTGCGCTAAATCATAATTTATCCCATCATCTAAAATACCCCACGCCTGCCTCAAAGAGCTTTTGGTTTTTATTTCCCGGCACGTTGAACGCGGTATTGTCAAGCGTAGATCTCTCGCTGTGTCCCATTTTACCCAATACTCGTCCGTCGGGGCTGGTTATGCCCTCGATCGCCGAAACCGAGCCGTTCGGGTTCCATGCTATGTCATACGTCGCTTTGCCGTCGAGGTTTACATACTGCGTCGCGATTTGTCCGTTTTTCGCCAGTTCCGCGACCTGCTCCGGCGACGCGATAAAGCGTCCCTCACCGTGCGATACGGCTATTGTGTGAATATCTCCCGCATTCACATTCGCAAACCACGGCGATTTGTTTGACGCGATTCTCGTCTGTACCATGCACGAAACGTGTCTGCCGATTGTGTTGAACGTAAGCGTCGGCGAACTGTCGTCAAGGTCGCGTATCTCGCCGTACGGCACAAGTCCGAGCTTGATAAGCGCCTGGAAACCATTACAAATGCCGAGCATAAGCCCGTCGCGGTTTTTGAGCATATTCATGACCGCGTCCTTCACAAGCGGATTGCGGAACGCCGTCGCGATAAACTTGCCGCTGCCCTCCGGCTCGTCGCCGCCCGAGAAGCCGCCCGGGATCATCACTATCTGCGAATTGTTGATACGCTTTTCCATCTCGCGCATTGAATACTCGACGTCGCTGCCGCTTAAATTTCTGATAACAAACACGTCGGCAACTCCGCCTGCGTCCTCAAAACAGCGCGCTGTGTCATACTCGCAGTTTGTTCCCGGGAATACGGGAATAAATATTCTCGGCTTTGCGAATTTTTCGGTCGCGACCGTTACACCGCGCTTGTCGTATGTGTATGTTTCCGGCTCTGACGCGAATTTGCCCGCCTGTGTCGGGAATACCTTTTCAAGCGGCTTTGTCCACGCGTCGATCGCCTCGTCAAGCGGGATTTTTACGCCGCAAACGTCGATTTGGGCCGCGTCGGTCGTTTCGCCGAGCGTTACTATTTCGGGCCTGTTATTGTCTGTTGTAAACAGCGCCGTTATATCCTCAACTTCCAAAACAATCGAGCCTATCGGTGCGCCCCAGATTTCCTCCGCGCTTATATTTTCGTTAAACTTAAATCCAATCTTATTTCCGAACGCCATTTTTGAAATCGTTTCCGCAAGACCAAAGCCCTTTACGACGCTCGCGGAAAGAATTTTCGCGCCCGCTTTGATCTGCTTGCCCTTTATTTCAACCGTTTCCTGCGGCGTGTCGAGAAAACGTACCAAATCGTACATATTTTTCAGCTTGTCAAAATCGGGCATATCGTTTTCGTCGCGCTCGGCTTTGAGCATGATTACGGTCGAACCCGCCTTTTTAAACTCCTGCGACTTGACCTTGTCCGCCTTTACGGGAGCGACCGCGAACGATGTAAGCGTCGGCGGCACGTCGAGGTCGTTAAACGAGCCGCTCATTGAATCCTTACCGCCTATTGCCGCGATGCCGAGTTCAAGCTGCGCCCTGTACGCGCCCATTAACGCCGCGAACGGCTTGCCCCAGCGCTTCGGGTCTGTGCCGAGACGCTCGAAATATTCCTGGAAAGTCAGATAAATCTTCTTATAATCCGCTCCGAGCGCGACAGCCTTTGAAACAGACTCAACGACTGCGTAAGCCGCGCCGTGATACGGGCTCCACTTTGACAATGTCGGATTATAGCCGAACGTCATAACGGTAGCCGTGTTCGTCTTGCCGCCCTGAACAGGCACTTTCGCAGCCATACCGTCGGACGGGGTAAGCTGGTACCTGCCGCCGAACGGCATAAGTACGGAATTCGCGCCGATGGTCGAATCGAACCGCTCGCAAAGTCCCTTCTGCGAGCAGACGTTGAGATCCGACAAAACATCGAGCCATTCCTTCTTTATATCGGTAATTTTCTTCTCTTTGAAATATCCGTTTTCACTTTCGGGAAGCTCCACCTCCACGTCGGTGTTCTTTGTTGCGCCGTTTGTATTTAAGAAATCGCGCGAGATGTCGCATACCGTTTTGCCGCGCCAGTTCATCACGAGCCTGTTCGCGCTCGTCACAACGGCGACCTCGGTCGCTTCCAAGTTTTCCTCGTGCGCGTATTCTATAAATTTCTCCGCGTCGGACTTTCTCACAACGACAGCCATTCTCTCCTGCGACTCGCTTATCGCAAGCTCCGTGCCGTCAAGCCCCTCGTACTTTTTCGGCACTTTGTCAAGATTTATGGTAAGACCGTCCGCAAGCTCGCCTATCGCCACGGACACGCCGCCCGCGCCGAAGTCGTTGCATCGCTTTATAAGCGTCGTGACCTTCTCGTTTCTGAAAAGACGCTGAATTTTGCGCTCTACCGGCGGATTACCCTTCTGGACCTCGCTGCCGCAGGTCAAGACGCTCTGCTCCGTATGAGCCTTTGACGAGCCTGTCGCGCCGCCTATGCCGTCGCGTCCCGTTCTGCCGCCGAGAAGTATGATAACATCGCCCTCCGACGGCACTTCGCGGATAACGTTCTTCTTTGGAGCCGCGCCGATAACCGCGCCTATCTCCATTCGCTTCGCGACGTAGCCCTCGTCGTAAATTTCCTGCACCTGTCCCGTCGCGAGACCTATCTGGTTGCCGTACGAGCTGTATCCCGCAGCCGCGCCGCGCGTGATTTTCCTTTGCATGAGCTTGCCCTGAAGCGTGTCCTTAAGTGAAGTGCGCGGATCGCCGCTTCCTGTTACGCGCATCGCCTGGTACACATACGAGCGTCCCGACAGCGGATCGCGGATCGCTCCGCCGAGGCACGTAGCCGCGCCGCCGAAGGGTTCGATTTCTGTCGGGTGGTTGTGCGTTTCGTTCTTGAACATGATAAGCCAGTCCTCGTCAACGCCGTCCACGTCAACGGGAACGACTATCGAGCAGGCGTTTATTTCCTCGGACTCGTCTATTTCCTTTAAAAGTCCGCGCTTTTTGAGCTGCTTTACTATAATCGTCGCCATGTTCATAAGACAAATATCCCTGTCAGGCGCGTATAATTCAGCCTTTGCGCGTTTGTATTCCTCATAGGAATCGCGGATAATATCCGCGTATTTGCCGTCGCCTATCGTGACGTTGTTGATACGCGTCGAGAATGTGGTATGGCGGCAGTGGTCGGACCAGTACGTGTCGATCATGCGAAGCTCCGTAACGGTCGGATCGCGGCGCTCGGTGCTTTTGAAATAGTCTTGGCAGAATTTCAAATCATCCAGATCCATCGCGAAGCCCATTTTAGCTAAAAACTCATTCATAGCCGCTTCGTCCATGCCGATAAAGCCGTCCACAACGGCAACATCGTCGGGGACGATATGCTCCATATCGAGCGACTGCGGTTTTTCAAGACTTGCCTCGCGCGCCTCGACGGGGTTGATCACGTACTTTTTAACGCGCTCAACATCTTCATCCGAAACATCGCCTTCGAGAACGTACACCTTAGCGCTTCTTACCCTCGGGCGCTCCTTCTGCGTTAGAATCGAAATACATTCCTCAGCCGAAGCCGCGCGCTGGTCGAACTGCCCCGGAAGATACTCGACCGCGAACACCTTTCCGCTCTCTATCGGAATATCCTCGTCATACGCGTCGTCTACGGGCGGCTCGGAAAAAATCAGTCCGCGCGCCGCCGCGTACTCGTCGTCTGTGATGCCCTCCACATCGTAGCGGTTTATAAGGCGCACGTTGGTTAAACCCGTCATTTCAAGGTTTTCGCGCAGATCCTCGAAAATACCCTTCGCTTCAACGTCGAAGCCGTCCTTTTTTTCAACGTAAATTCTTCTTACCTGTTCCATATATTAAACTACTCCTTTTATAAATTAAGCTTTGTCAGCACTCTGCTTTTTTCGTCGATTTCAAGACACGCCACTGTCGCGTTGTAAAGCGTGAACCGCCAGCTTTGCTCGGCTGTGAGGTTAAGCACGTTCGATATAATGTGCCGCGCCGCGCCGAGGTGCGTTACTATGAGTACGCTCTTGCCGTCGTTTTCGGCTATAATTCTGTTTACCGCGCCGCCGACGCGTTTATGTACCTCGTCGGAGCTTTCGCCGCCGGGTATCTTAAAAGCCGTACCCTGCCTGTCGCTGCGCCACTCCGCGTACAATTCGGGATCCTTTTGCTCGATTTCCTCATACGTCAAATCGTCCCAGTCGCCGAAGTCGCGCTCTATTAGGTCGTCGACCGTCGTGATTTTAAGTCCCTTCAGCTTTGCCGTAGGCATTGCGGTGTCAACCGCGCGGCTTAAGGGGCTTGCATATATCGCGTCAATCGGCACGTCCCGCAGCTTTTCCGCGAGCTTTTCCGCCTGCGCCCTGCCGGTTTCGTTAAGAGGCACATTCTTATGCCCTATACACGTATGTCTTACATTGGAGTTCGTCTCGCCGTGGCGGACTACGTACAGCTTAACCATTATTACCGTCCCTTCATTTTGACGTGTTTCGATACGCGCGTGCGCGCGTACACAACATATAGTAATTTTATCACATTTTTACTGTTTTAGCAATACGGAAACGGTATATTTTTTGACAAAAAAGGGGTTGACATTTGTTTTTCTTTGTGCTAAAATACATTTACAAGCTATGCGGGAGTGGCTCAGTGGTAGAGCGTCACCTTGCCAAGGTGAACGTCGCGAGTTCGAATCTCGTCTTCCGCTCCAATTAAAAATCTGCTTCAATTTGAAGCAGATTTTTTTATATCTGTTTTAGCGTTGTTTTTCGCCAGTGCTTCGGCAACTCTTATGCCGTCTACCGCCGCGCTCATTATTCCTCCGGCGTAGCCAGCGCCCTCGCCGCACGGGTACAAGCCCTTAATTTCCGATTGGAGCGTTTCGCCGTCACGTATAATTCTCACCGGCGAGGACGACCTTGTTTCGGGAGCGGTAAGCACCGCGCCGCCGTCTGCAAAGCCGCGGAGCTTCCTGTCAAACAGCATTATAGCCTCGCGCATGGAATCGGTAACGAATTTCGGAAGTACGCTGTCAAGGCTTGTCCACGTTACGCCCGGTCGGTACGTGGGCGTTACCTCGTCATTGCTTTTGCCGCGTCCCAGAAAGCTGCCCGCACGCTCCGCCGGCGCTTTGTATCCGCCGCCGGCGGCGATGTACGCTTTTCTCTCTATTTCACGCTGAAAATACATACCGGCAAGAGGATCATCAGACTTAAAGTCGTCGGGAGTTACGCTTACCAAAAGCGCGCTGTTCGCGTTTTCGCCGTCGCGCGCGAAGCGGCTCATGCCGTTTGTGACAACGCCGCCCTCCTCCGACGCGGACGCTATGACCTCGCCGCCCGGACACATGCAGAACGTGTACGCTCCCCTGCCGTTTTCGAGGTGCGCCGAAAGCTTGTAGTCCGCCGCCGGTAATGTTTCGTAATCTTCGCCGTACTGTGCATGGTTTATAATGCTTTGTTTATGTTCTATCCGCGCGCCGACCGAAAAGCTTTTCTGCTTCATCGGCGCGCCGAGAGCTTTAAGCATTTCAAACGTGTCGCGCGCGCTGTGTCCCGCCGCAAGCACGATATTATCCGTTTCTATCTCATATTCATCGTTTACCGCTGCCGCGCATACCGCGCCGTCCTTTGTAAGACGTATTCCCGTGAGAGACGATGAAAACCGCACGTCGCCGTCCATCCGTATAATATCCTCACGGATATTTTTTACCATTTCGCAGAGGTTGTCCGTGCCGATATGCGGCTTTGCGTAATACAGTATTTCCTCGGGCGCGCCGTGGGCGTGAAATTCCTCCAGCACGCGCCGCGTGCGAAAGTCGTTTATGCCCGTTGTGAGCTTGCCGTCGGAAAACGTACCCGCGCCGCCCTCGCCGAACTGCACGTTTGAATTTACGTCAAGTATGCCGCTTTCGCGGAACGTTTCAACATCATTAACGCGTTCCTCGACGCGTTTGCCGCGTTCGAGAAGTATCACGTTACCGCCGTTCTGCGCGAGCGTCAGCGCGCACATAAGTCCCGCCGGCCCCGCGCCGACTATAACTATCGGCTTGTCGGTTTTCACCGCGCACGGAAATACGTACGGTTTTTCCTCAATTACACGTACCTCGGCGTGGTTTTTCGCTGTTTCTTCCTCGTTGTCGGCGTGCAAATCAACAGCGTACACGTAATGTATATCGCTCTTTTTCCGCGCGTCTATTGACTTTTTCGATATGACCGCGCCGCGTATATTTTTGAGGTTGTACTTTCGCTCGATTTTTTCAATAAGGCAGCTTTCATTTTCGTCAAGCCCGAGACGTATGCCCGATATTCGTATCATATGCTAAGTATTTCCTTTATCTTCGCCGCCGCTGCCGCGCCGAGCTTTTCATGCTCCGCCGTTTCCATATGCACACCGTCAATGTCGGACGCTTCGGCGTAAAGCGCGGCGTTCATAAAATGAACATTCTCGTCCTTCGTCATTTTCTCTATCGCGTCCGCGAAACGCTTTGACTTTTCCACCGACTCCGGCGTGTAAAGCTCCGTGAATACGGGGTGCTTCATAACATTTTCCTTTATGAGTATCGGCGATATGATAAGAAACTGCGGCGTTTTGTCGCCGTACACGACGCGCGTTTCGCGTATATACTGCCGTAACGCTTCGGCTGTTCTCTCCGGTGTGTAGTCGATTTCTTTAAGCACGTCGTTTGTGCCGAGCATGATTACTATGAGGTCAAAGTCATGCTTTTTCGCAAAATACCGCTCGCGGAAACAGGCTATGCCGTGCTTCGCTCCCTCGCCCGCAAGCGTCGCGCGTCCGCACTCGCCGTCTATTTCGATGTCGCAGCCGGGCAAAAGAGCGCGCACCGTTGTCGCCCACGTCACCGCAAGCTGGCTGAAGTCAACGGGGTTGTGTCCCCATGTGTTCGAGTCGCCGTATAACAGTATTTTTTTCATGTTTGTACCTCGTTTCTATGAGAGTTTTGCTCATTGTTTGCCGTATTTCTCGTCAGGCTCCCCTTGAGGGGAGCTGTCGCCGAAGGCGACTGAGAGGTGGTTCACAAAAATTATTGCCACCTCTCCGTCATTGCTTCGCAATGCCACCTCTCCTCAAGGAGAGGCTCACCGTAATACTTTCACTTCACTGCAATCCGCACTTTACCTCGCCATATCATTTCACCACAATATTTACAAGCTTACCCGGCACAGCGATCACATTAACGACATTCTTACCCTCGATAAGCGCCTTAATCTTATCCGTACCCATCGCCGCCTCCTGCGTACCCTCGCGGTCAAGTCCCGCCGGAATCGTCAGCTTGTCGCGTATCTTGCCGTTTATCTGAACGACTATCTCTATCTCGTCGTCAACCGTCTTAGCCTCGTCATACGTAAGCCACGGGTGAAGCGACAGCAGTCCCTCGCCGCCGTACTTCTCCCACAGTTCCTCCGTGATGTGCGGAGCGACGGGGTTAAGCAGCGTTATAAGCGTCATGTATTCGCCCTTTGTTACCGAACCTTTTTTCTTGAACTCGTTTACAAGGCTCATCATTGCGGCTATGGCGGTGTTGAACTTCATTCTCTCAAAGTCCTCGCCCACCTTTTTTATCGTCTTGTGAACCGCTTTTTCGAGATCCTTGCTGTAGCCTTCCTCGTCGGTCACTATCGACTGCAGATTCCACACTCTTTCGAGGAATTTGTAGCAGCCCTTCAAGCCCTGCTGTGACCACGGCGTTGACTGATCGAACGCGCCGATGAACATTTCGTACGTTCTGAACGCGTCTGCGCCGAACTCGTCAACGACCTCGTCGGGGTTTACGACGTTGCCGCGCGACTTTGACATTTTCTCGTTGTTTTCACCGAGAATCATGCCGTGCGACGTGCGCTTCATGTACGGCTCTTTTGTCGGCACTACGCCGATGTCGTAAAGGAATTTGTGCCAGAAACGCGAATAGAGCAGGTGGAGCGTCGTATGCTCCATACCGCCGTTGTACCAGTCAACCGGCGTCCAGTATTCGAGCGCCTCCTTCGACGCGAGAGCCTCGTTGTTGTGCGGATCGGTGTAGCGCAGGAAGTACCAGCTTGAACCTGCCCACTGCGGCATCGTGTCGGTTTCTCTCTGCGCCGGTCCGCCGCAGCACGGACATGTCGTGTTTATCCAGTCGTAAGCCTTCGCAAGCGGGCTTTCACCGTTCTCGCCCGGCTCGAACACGTCAAGCTCCGGAAGCTCCAGCGGCAATTCGCTTTCGGGTATCGTAACCCAGCCGCACTTGTCACAGTGTACGAGCGGAATAGGCTCGCCCCAGTAACGCTGGCGCGAGAACACCCAGTCGCGCAGCTTGTAGTTTACCTTGCGCTTGCCGAGACCTTCCTTTTCGAGCCAGTCTATCATAGCCGGAATTGCCTCTTTTACGGTCATACCCGTGAGAAATCCCGAATTTACCATTTTACCCTTGTAAACGTCGGTGTACGCTTCCTTCTGAACGTCCTCGCCGCCCGCTACGACCTCGATTATCGGCAGATCAAACTTTTTCGCGAAATCCCAGTCGCGGCTGTCGTGAGCCGGAACTGCCATGATCGCGCCCGTGCCGTACGTTACAAGCACGTAGTCGGAAATGAACACCGGCAGCTTTTCACCGTTCGCCGGATTTACCGCGTAAATGCCCTCGAGCTTTACGCCCGTTTTTTCCTTCGCAAGCTCCGTTCTCTCAAACTCGCTCTTTTTCGCGGCTTCCGCCTTGTACGCCTCGACCTCGTCGTAGTTTGTTATGGCGTCCTTCATCTTCTCGATAAGCGGATGCTCCGGCGACATAACGGTGTACGTCGCGCCGAAAAGCGTGTCGGCACGCGTGGTGTAAACGACCATTTCGTCGCCTGTCGAGAGCTTGAATTTGACCTCCGCGCCCTCGCTCCTGCCTATCCAGTTTTTCTGCTGTATCTTGATTTTTTCGAGATAATCCACATCGTCAAGGTCGTCGATAAGACGCTGCGCGTACTCGGTGATTTTGAGCATCCACTGGCTCTTTCTGCGCTGTACGACCTCGCCGCCGCAGCGCTCGCACACGCCGTTTACGACCTCTTCATTTGAAAGTCCGACCTTGCAGCTTGTACACCAGTTTATCGGCATTTCCTGCTTGTACGCGAGTCCGTGCTTGAAAAGCTGCATGAAAATCCACTGCGTCCACTTGTAATACGCCGGATCGGTCGTGTTTACCTCGCGCGACCAGTCGAACGAGAAGCCGAGCATTTTAAGCTGACGCGTGAAATTCGCGATATTCTTCTCGGTTATGATTTTCGGGTGAACCTTGTTCTTTATCGCGAAGTTTTCCGTCGGCAAGCCGAACGCGTCCCAGCCTATCGGGTAAAGCACGTTGTAGCCTTCCATGCGGCGTTTTCTCGCGATTATGTCAAGCGCGGTGTAGCTCCTGGGGTGTCCGACGTGCAAGCCCGCGCCCGACGGGTACGGGAACTCTATCATCGTGAAGTACTTGGGCTTTTTGCTGTTCGTTTCCGCGTGAAACGCGCCCGCTTCCTCCCATCTGTCCTGCCACTTTTTCTCTATGACCTTGAAATTGTAGTTATCCATTTGTATAAAAACTCCTTTAAGAAAGATTTTTTGCGTTATTCGTTGTCCTCCGCGCGCACCTCGCCCACGTTGTCCCACAGGCGCTCTATGGAATAGAACTCGCGCATTTCCTGCTGCATTACGTGTACGATAACGTCGCCGTAGTCCATTAGTATCCACGAGCCGCCGCGGTAGCCCTCCTTGTGGTGAAGCTTGTATCCCGCCTCGTCCATTTTCTCCTCGACCTCGTCAACGCACGCGCGGACCTGCACGCCCGACTGGCACGAGGCGATTATGAAATAGTCGCCCAGAGACGTTCTCTCCGACACGTCGAGAATTTCAATGTTTGAAGCCTTTTTGTCCTCAAGCGCCTTTTTTACGATTTCCGTCTTGTTCATTTTAGTGTCCCCTTTCCGTGTATATAAATTTATTTTAGTGTCCCCGTAATATTTTAGTGTCCCTCTGTTTTAGTGTCCCCGGTAAAAATTAAATCGTTCCACATGTAAAGCGCGGCTGGGTGTATTACCGCGTTTTTTCCCATATTAAATTCCGTCTGACGCTTTATGCTCAGCTTTATCGCTTCGTCTATTCCCTTGTCCGACGCTTCGCGCAGCTCCTCCACGCCCGGGAAATCGCGGTTTTTCTCGGTTAGGTCGGCGAGGTATATTATTTTGTCCAAAAGCGTCATACCTCTGCCGCCGACGGTGTGGAGCCGTATCGCCTCCAAAATCTCGCCGTCCGTAACGCCGTACTCGTCCCTTGCGATTTGCTCTCCGAGAAACGAATGCACGACGGGCGGACACATTCTCGTCCACTCGTCAAGGCTTACGCCGCGCCTGTCGCACTCCGCTATCTGCCGGTCGGTCGGTATTCCCTTCGCGCAGTCGTGCAGAAGTCCGGCAAGGTACGCCTTGTCCGCGTCGCAGCCGTACACTTCGGCTAAACGCCGCGCCTCGTCCGCAACGCCCAAAGAGTGAATGTAACGCTTTTCGGGCAGTGTTTTCTTTAGCTTTTCCTTAATCTCCGTCAGCATACAAATTATGCTCCTTTATATATTCGCCCACCTTGTCGGGTATCATGTATCTCACCGTTTCGCCGCGCGATATTCTTTCTCTTATATATGTCGAGGAAAGTCCTATAACCGGCGCGCGGACGGGCAGTATCTCGCCGCCGAATTTTTTCTTTGCGGCGGTTATTTTTTCATTGAGCGTTTCCTGCGACACGCGCGGGAAAACAATCAGCGCCGCCATCGAGATTATTTTTTCAGGCTCGTACCATTTGCCGAGGTCGCCGAGCGAGTCCTCGCCGATTATGAAAAAAAGCTTGTCGTTCGGGAAACGTTTTTTCATGTATTCGAGCGTGTGAACGGTGTACGATTTTTCGCCGCTTTTTATCTCGTAATCGTCGTCGGTGAAGCGGTCGTTGCCCTCTATCGCAATACGCGTCATTTGAAAGCGGTTTTGTGCGTCAACGCCCGCCGTTTTATGCGGAGGATCGCCGCTTGTAATAAAGATTACGCGGTCAAGGTTGTACTGCCCGCGCGCCGTTTCAGCGATTACGAGGTGCGCGCTGTGAATGGGGCTGAACGTGCCGCCGAATATTCCTATGTTCATCTTTTCGGCAGCTCCGTTTTCCTGTATTTTTCCTCGTCGGAGCGGCGGTATAGTATGAATTTGCTGCCTATCGCCTGTACCGGCTCAGCGCCGAGCCTTTCCGCGACGTAATCGCACGTTTCACGCGTGTCCAAAAGAGCCGTTTCCAGTATGCTCACCTTCACAATTTCACGCTTGTTCAGCGCCTGCGAAATACCCGTTAAAACCTCGTCTGTCACGCCGTCCTTACCTATCTGAAATATCGGCGTGAGCGTGTGACCGATTTTGCGCAGGTACGCTCTCTGTTTACTCGTTATCATCTGTGTCCTCCGAAATTAAAGGTCTGTGAATTTCTTTCCGCCGAGTATGTGGAAATGTATGTGCGGCACGGTCTGTCCGCCGTTTTCGCCGCAGTTGTTTATAACGCGGTAGCCGTCCTTGCCGAAGCCGAGCTTGTCCGCTATTTTCGGTATGCGCTCCCACACGTCGGCAACACATTTTACGTTTTCCGCCGTTATGTCGTTCGCCGACTCGATGTGCGTTTTAGGCACGGCGACGATATGCTCCGGCGCCTGGGGGTTGATGTCGCGGAACGCGAGTACCGCGTCGTCCTCGTAGACCTTGGTTGACGGGATCTCGCCCGCGATTATTTTACAGAATAAGCAGTCCATTGGTTTTCCTCCTTTTTGTGTGGTAAATTGTGATTTGGGTGTGTAAATGCGGTCGCCCGTCACGTGAGGCCCCCTTGTCAAAGGGGGCTGTCGGCGGAGCCGACTGGGGGATTCCTTTTCAAATTTAATAATGAATCCCTCCACCGCCTTCGGCGGTCCCCCTCCCTTTGACAAGGGAGGCTGACGGGCTGTCGAGGGCGCCAGCCCCTACGGCACACAATTTCAAATTACGGGTGTAGGGGACGGCGCCCCCGACGTCCCGCATTTACGCCGCTAAATCATAATTTATCGGTATGTTTACGATGTGGGTGTAGTAGGGGCGGGCCCTACGGGGTTTTGTGAATGCAAATCGCCCGTGTATTTTACTTTGTTTGCTCAATTACAATATCGTCAACAGCCGCGAGAGCGTCGTCGATTTTGGTTGAGTCGCTGCCGCCGCCCTGCGCCATGTCGGGCTTGCCGCCGCCGCGTCCGCCGGCTATCGCGGTGATGTTCTTTATGATGTTGCCCGCGTGAACGCCCTTCGCGACAGCCGCTTTTGTCGCCATTGCCACGAACGTTATCTTGCCGTCGGTCTCAGCCGCAAGCACTATCACGCCGCATTCGGTGTTTTCCTTGAACTTGTCGGCGATCGTTTTAAGCTCGCTCACCGGCGTTCCGTCAAGCTGCGATACGAGTATGTCTATATCTCCTACGTGCTTTACGCCGGCCATGATGTTGCTCGCGCTTGCCGCCGCCAGCTTCGCCTTCGCCGCCTCGACCTCGCGCTGAACGTTTTTAAGCTCCGCGGCCGTCGATTCGGCTTTTTTGTCTATTTCATTCAATAAGTTTGTCTTAAGTGCCAGCGCCGTTCTCGAAATGAGCGCGTCCTTCGACGCGATGTAGTCAAGTACGCCCTGACCGGTGACAGCTTCAATACGTCTTACGCCTGCCGCTACGCCGCCCTCGGATATGATTTTGAACAGTCCGCACTGAGCCGTGTTCGTAAGATGCGTTCCGCCGCAAAACTCTATGCTGTAATCGCCCATCGAAACAACTCTTACGACAGCGCCGTACTTCTCGCCGAACTGCGCCTCCGCGCCGAGCTTTTTCGCCTCGTCTATCGGCAGCTCTTGCACGTTTATGTCGAGCGCGGCAAGAATCGCGTCGTTTACTTTCTTTTCGGTTTCCGCGAGCTGCTCCGAAGTCATAGCCTCGAAATGCGAGAAGTCGAAACGCAGATGCTCGGGATTTACCAATGAACCAGCCTGCGCTACGTGCGTGCCGAGAACTTCTTTTAGCGCCTTGTGCAGAAGGTGCGTCGCGCTGTGGTTCCTTGCGATCGCCATGCGGTTTACTTTATTTACCTCGAGGGTGATCTCATCGTCTATCGAGAAGCTTCCGCTCTCTACCGTTACCTCGTGCAGATACAGACCGTCGCCTGTTTTGGTGGTGTTCGTGATAACGCCCTCGGCGTTTTTGCCGCTCACCCTGCCGATGTCGCCGACCTGACCGCCCATTTCAGCGTAGAACGGAGTTTTGTCGGCTACGATATAGCCCTTCTGACCTTCCTCGATTATCGCCGCGACCTCGCCCTCGGCAACGACTCCGACTACCTTCGCGGTATCGATAAGCGTGTTGTAGCCGGTAAATACGGTAGGCTCAGCGCCGTCGAATACGAACGCGTCCGTGCCTTCCCAGCTTGAGCCGTCCTTTCTTGCGGCGCGCGCCGTTTCCTTCTGGTTCTGCATCGCGGCGTTGAAGCCGTCAACGTCAACAGTCAAGCCCTGCTCCTGGGCCATTTCTATGGTCAAATCTAGCGGAAAACCGTATGTGTCGTGGAGCTTGAACGCCTCGCCGCCCGACAGCACACTCTCGCCCTTTGCCTTTGCCTCGTCGATGTACTGAGCGAGAACGGTCAAGCCGTTGTCTATCGTCGCGCTGAAACGCTCCTCCTCCTTGTGGATTATCTTTTTGATATATTCGCGCTTTTCCTCCAGTTCGGGATAAGCCGACTCGGAGCAGTTTATTACCGTGTCCGCGACCTCGTAAAGGAATTGGTCGTTTATGCCTAAAAGCTTGCCGTGGCGCGCCGCGCGTCTTAAAAGACGGCGGAGAACGTAGCCGCGTCCCTCGTTTGACGGGATTATGCCGTCGGACACCATCATAACGGTGCTTCTGATATGGTCGGCGATCACGCGGAGCGACACGTCCGACTTTTCGTCGGTCTTGTACTCAACGCCCGCGATTCTTGAAATGTGCTTTATAACGTCCTGGACGGTATCGACCTCGAAAAGATTGTCAACGCCCTGCATAACGACCGCGAGACGCTCCAAACCCATGCCCGTGTCGATGTTGGGGTTCGGAAGCGGATTGTAGTTGCCGTCATCGTCCTTGTCAAACTGCGTGAACACGAGGTTCCAAACCTCCATGTACCTGTCGCAGTCGCAGCCCACGCCGCACGTCGGCTTGCCGCAGCCGTACTTTTCGCCGCGGTCGTAATATATTTCGCTGCACGGTCCGCACGGGCCTGTGCCATGCTCCCAGAAATTGTCGTCCTTGCCGAGCTTCACGATGCGCGACGCGTCAACGCCGACCTCGTTCACCCATATGTCGCGCGCCTCGCCGTCCTCCTCGTAAATCGACACCCACAGCCTGTCGGCGGGGATCTCCATTACCTTTGTGAAAAACTCCCACGCCCACGCGGTTGCCTCACGCTTAAAATAGTCGCCGAACGAGAAATTTCCGAGCATTTCAAAGAACGTGCCGTGGCGCGCGGTCTTGCCGACATTTTCAATATCGCCCGTGCGTATGCACTTCTGGCACGTCGTCACACGGCGGCGCGGCGCTGTTTCGGGGTTCTGGAACCACATTTTCATCGGCGCCATGCCGGAATTTATTAAAAGCAAGCTCGCGTCATTCTTCGGCACAAGCGGAAAGCTGCCCAGTCTGAGACAGCCCTTCGACTCAAAAAAGCCGAGGAATTTTTCGCGGATTTCGTTTACGCCCATTGGTTTCATATTTTTTGCTCCTTTTTTTGGTATAAATCACTATCGTAATATTATATAAGAAAAACGTCAGGGTGTCAAGTGCGTCGGGGCGGATTTTTAGCCGACACGCAATCAAAAAACCTCTTGACAGCGTTTGTCTTGTGTGATATTATATTTGTACACAAAATAAACCGTCAAAGCGGAAAAAAATCGGATACGGCTTTTTGAGCGAGCGGATTACGGTGTGAGTTCCGTATTGCCGTCCGAATAATATGGACCGCCGAATGAATTTTCATTACGGGCGGCGTTAAATGCGCCGACGCACAGGCTCGCGTCAGAAGCCGGGGATATGCAGGTATCCCGCAGAGGAGCCTTATACGGCTTAAAACAAGGTGGCACCGCGGATAATATTCGCCCTTGATTCGCATACTTTTTATGCGGATTGAGGGTTTTTTTCAGCCCTCAATCAAAATGAAAAATTTTAATGAAAGGAGACATGCAAAATGTCACAAATTCCGTACAAAATTTATCTGACAGAAGAGGAAATGCCGAAGGCATGGTACAATCTGCGCGCAGATATGAAAAACAAGCCCGCGCCGCTTCTTAACCCCGGCACGCACGAGCCGATGAAGGCGGAGGAGCTTGCGGGCGTGTTCTGCGAGGAGCTTGTAAAGCAGGAGCTTGACAACACCACTCCCTACTTCGACATTCCCGAGGAAATCTTAGGCTTCTACAAGATGTACCGCCCGTCGCCGCTGGTAAGAGCGTACTGTCTCGAAAAGAAGCTCGGCACGCCGGCGAAGATCTACTACAAGTTTGAGGGCAACAACACGAGCGGCAGCCACAAGCTTAACTCCGCTATCGCTCAGGCATACTACGCCAAAAAGCAGGGCTTAAAGGGCGTTACGACAGAGACGGGAGCAGGTCAGTGGGGTACGGCGCTTTCGATGGCTTGTGCGTATCTCGGTCTTGACTGCAAGGTTTACATGGTTAAGGTTTCATACGAGCAGAAGCCGTTCCGCCGCGAGGTCATGCGCACATACGGCGCGTCGGTAACTCCGTCGCCGTCTATGGAGACCGAGGTCGGCAAGAAGATTTTGGCTGAGCATCCGGGCACAACCGGAAGTCTGGGCTGCGCTATCTCCGAGGCCGTTGAGGTCGCGACCACTACAGAGGGCTACCGTTACGTTTTGGGAAGCGTTCTCAATCAGGTTCTGCTGCACCAGTCGATAATCGGTCTTGAAACAAAGGCGGCGCTAGACAAGTACGGCGTTAAACCCGATATAATCATCGGCTGCGCGGGCGGCGGCTCGAATCTCGGCGGACTTATCGCTCCGTTTATGGGACAAAAGCTTCGCGGCGAGGCTGATTACAGAATAATTGCTGTTGAGCCTGCGTCATGTCCGAGCCTTACGCGCGGCAAGTACGCGTACGACTTCTGCGACACCGGTATGGTTTGTCCGCTCGCGAAGATGTACACATTGGGCAGCGGCTTCATTCCCGCTCCGAACCACGCCGGAGGTCTTCGCTATCACGGCATGAGCTCCGTTCTTTCGCAGCTCTACGATGACGGTCTTATGGAAGCTACATCCGTTAAGCAGACGGACGTATTTGAGGCGGCGGAGACGTTCGCGAGAGTTGAGGGTATCCTCCCCGCTCCGGAAAGCTCGCACGCTATAAAGGTCGCTATCGACGAGGCGCTTAAGTGCAAGGAAACGGGCGAGGAAAAAACTATCGTATTCGGTCTTACGGGTACGGGCTACTTCGACATGGTAGCGTACGAGAAGTTCCACGACGGTCAGATGACGGATTATATCCCGACCGACGAGGAATTGCAGGCGTCGTTCGACAAACTGCCGAAAATGGATTGATTTTGTTAACGCAATTCAAAAACGGGGACACTAAAGTTTTAGTGTCCCCGTTATTTGAGTGTCCCCTTGGTTTTAGTGTCCCCGTTATTCGAGGTTGTCCTTGAAAAACATTTCAAGCTTATCAAAAGGTATCGCGTTCTTACCGCCGCCGTCGTAGAGATCGGTGTGTACCGCGTCCGGTATAATCATGAGTTCCTTGTTATCGGCGTACTTGCTGCCGTTTATCATGTCCGCGTACGCGTCGCGGCTGAAGTAGCACGAGTGCGCCTTTTCGCCGTGCATGACAAGCACCGCGCTGCGGATTTCGTTAGAGTATTGCAGAATGGGCTGATTTATAAACGACATGCAGCCTATGACGTTCCAGCCGCCGTTTGAGTTAAGCGAGCGCGCATGGTAGCCGCGCGGCGTTTTGTAGTAGTCGTAGTAATCCTTCACAAAAAACGGCGCGTCGTCGGGAAGCGGATCTACGACACCTCCGCCGAGGGCGTAGCTGCCGTTTTTGTAGTCGGTTATTCTCTGCGCGTTGAGAGCCTTTTTCATTTCGTAACGCTTTTCCTCGCTGTCGTCCGCGTCAAAGTAACCCTTCGCGTTGACACGCGTCATATCGTACATCGTAGACGCGACGGTCGCCTTAATTCTCGTGTCGATCGCGGCGGCGTTAAGAGCCATACCGCCCCAGCCGCAGATACCGATTATGCCTATTTTATCCGGATCGACGTTATCCTGTACGGACAGAAAATCCACCGCCGCCTGAAAATCCTCGGTGTTAATGTCGGGCGACGCCATATAACGCGGCTCTCCCCCGCTCTCGCCCGTGAACGACGGATCGAACGCTATCGTCAAAAATCCGCGCTCCGCCATTGTTTGGGCGTACAGTCCCGACGCTTGCTCCTTTACCGCGCCGAACGGTCCGCACACCGCAATTGCCGCCATCTTGCCCGCCGTGTCCTTCGGCGTGTACATATCAGCCGCCAGAGTTATTCCGTAGCGGTTGTGAAACGTCACCTTTTCGTGATTTACCTTTTCGCTTTTCGGGAAGGTTTTATCCCATTCGGTTGTGAGTTTAAGCTCCATTTTTATTACCGCCCTTTCACATTATTTCTTTCATATAATTATATATCCTCGCATTTTTAATGTCAAATGCTTATATTGAATACGTGAATATGCTCTGTAAGCATATTTTAATTAAGACAAATTCGGTATATTTTCATTACGGGAACGTTACATTCATTGACGGCTTGCCTGAGCGTATGATAAAATTAAAGATGACAAATATATCGGGAGGACACAATCATGAAAACGAAAAAAATTATTGCCGCATTTGTGTCGGCTTCAATGCTCGCGGCGTCATTTACGGCGTTGAACATCGCGAACGCGGAGTATGAGATGACTATGCCGCGCGTGACGCAGGGACACTGGGAGGATAACTGCTTTATTTATTTTTACGACCAGCTGAGACCGGAAGCGAAGAAGTTTTATAACGCGCTTTTGGATATGTACAAAAATGATACGCTTAAGGACGGCAGCGGCTCATATGATCTTACCGAAAAAGGTGTTGTAACGCAGGCCCAGCTTGACGCTTACGCGCACGGCGACAGAGGACTTATAAACGCCTACGGCGCGGCGCGCGACGCGTTCTGCGCGGATCATCCGGAGGTGTTCTGGGTTGATTTTGATAAGATGAAGATTACGGTAAAGCAATCGGGCAACGGCGACTACACGGCTTATATGGGCGCGGATACGGGCGAAGATTATTACAGGCAGGGCTATTCGTCGCAGACGGACGTTGAAAAAGCTATTGCGGATATTGACGATGCGGCAGCCGCGCTTGTTGAGACGGGCAGCGCGGCGGTAAACGCTCCCGGCGATACCCCGTCAGGCGTCGACGATAGCGGCAGCGTTATGCCGTCGGAACCCGAAACGGACGATACGCCGATCGTGCTTAATTTGGACGATTTAAGACCGAAAACATCGGAAGATGAAAAGAACAGAGAGAAAACAGCTGACGAAAAGAAGGTAACGGCTATCCACGACGCGCTTATACGCGGAACGGTTTACAGGCTCGACACTGCCGACATGAATGATCCCAAGCACTGCAGCCCCGACAATATCGGTCACGTGAGAACGGCTTACGGCCCGCTCGCAGCGCATGAGAGTCTTTGCGAGGGTTACTCAAAGGCTATGAAGCTCGTGCTTGACAAGGCGCATATTCCGTGCGTGACGGTTCAGGGCATTTACAAGCACACGGGAGAGCAGATGGAACTCCACATGTGGAACTATGTACAGATAAACACCGGCGAAAATAACAAATGGTACGCCGTTGACGCGACCTTTGACGATCCGTCCGTGTTTAACGGCGAGAACGTTGACGAGGCGGAAAGCGGTCACGAATCGAGGGAATATCTGCTTGTCGGCGCGGATATTATGGACAGAAATCACGTTGAGAGCGGTGAGATGTCGGAGTGCGGATTTGAGTTTAAGTATCCCGTTCTCGAAATGAGCGGCGTAAGCTTTGACACGGTGTATTCGGTAGGCGGTCTCGACGTTCAGTTTTCGAGCGACTGCAACCAAACCTACGGTTCGGGTTCACCCTCGAAGATACCGGCGTTTAAGGTAAGCTATAACGGCAAGGGATATACGAGAGCCGCAGAAGAGGATAAAATGTATATCCTCGTTAAATTCTACGGCCGTAATTATGAGACCGAAGGCGGCGATTACACCGCGAGCGAATGGATATACGCCGATACAGGTATATATGACGCACAGGGAATAGGTGCGTTTGAGCATGATGAATACACATTATTCCCGGCACAGGTGACGCCTTTTATGGAGTTTGCCGTTACGGACATTCCTCCGCGCGGTCACTGGTACCCCGGTCAGAAAATCCCCGAAAATCCGCAGATTTCCGATCCCGCGGACGATAAATTCGGACTTGAGCAGGCGGAATATCAGTATTATAAAGGTGATCCGCTGCTGCTTGCCGAGGACACGGGAATGCTGTTTAATCCCGTCGATGTAGAATATCAGCCGCCGTTCATACAGCGTTCAACGCCGTCAATGTCGGGCAGATTTTATATTGAGGACGGCTCGAAGGAATGTGAGGTCGTGTTCGATAAGCCGCTTCAAAAGAAGGGCGCATCAGCCGCTTCGCTTATGGGGGTAAACGAGGATACGGAAACGCCGCTCGAATATATGAAGGATTACACTGTAAGCGTGTCCGATAAGACGGATAACGCGGCTCTGGGCAACGTCAAGGTTGACAAGGTCGTGACGGATATGCGTCTCGTCGGCGACAGAACTATTAAAATGACGCTGACTCCCGATGCTTCGTGGGCGGGTGACACGGTCGCGTATGATATAAATATAACGGGACTTGAAAGCGTAGTCGGCAATATGCAGCCGGTGACGATTTCGTTCGTAACGTCGCACCGCGCGGCTGTGTGCGCGTACCGTTCGCGCGGCTATTTCTTCAACCTGTTCGCGAAGCCGCAGCTTATGGAGAATACCGACGTCTCGTTAAACAACTGGGAAACTTCGGACGGAAGTAAGGTTGACCAGAGCCTTTCAAACAGAATAGCGCTCGTTGTTTCGGAGACAGGCAAGGCGAACAGTGACAAGATGAACGATATGATTGAAAAGGACACGGGCAGAGAAGTTTTAAGCAGCAGCACATACGATTTAAGCCTCACGATATGCAACAGGAACATTTTAAGCACCGGCACAAGCGTGCGTCTGTGCGTCGGCTTCCCCTACCCCTACGGTCCCGACGACGAGGGCGTGAAGTTTACCGCGTACCACTTTATAAAGGACTCGCAGGGCAACACGACGGGCGTTGAGGAAATTCCGTGCGAGGTCACGAGGTACGGACTTGTAATACTGTGTAAGAAATTCAGTCCGTTCGCGATAGTAGCGAGCGAAAAAACCGAAGCGGACAAAGCCGATATGACGGGTACGGTCACGGTTGTAAATAACGCGGGCGGCACGGTTACATCGGACAACACAAACGACGACGGTATAATTGTGACAACTCCCGATAAGGAATGTACAACGCTTACGATAACGCCCGATGACGGATATTCGGTCGACTCGGTGACGGTAAACGGCGCGCTGCAGGATCCCGTGGATAAGGGCGCGGCGGCAACGGTTAAAGTGCCAGCCGAGAGTAACGAGCAGAGCAACACGATAGTAGATGTGACGTTCAAAAAGACGGCAGCGATTACAGCAGAAGAAAAGGAAGCCGAAACGACGGGTGAAAAGCTTGTCAGAACCACGCTTCCCGCGCCGCTCGGCAAGGGTACTGAGCTTACGGGAACGATTACGCCGAACACGGACGGCAGCGTTTCGGCAACCGTTAAAAACAACTCGACGACACATCAGGGCAACGCGGCGCTGCTCGTCGCGTCATACGAGGGCGGAAGGCTTAAAACCGTAAAGCGCGATACAAAGACAGTGTATACGGGTGCTGAGGAAACGCTAACCGTAGAGGCGTTCACCGATGAGGAAAATGGCAGCACGGTAAAAGCGTTCCTCTGGGGCATTGACAGCGTGTACCCCGTCGCTGTGGAAACAATATCGCAGTAAAACGCGGACAATACAAAAACGGCGCCTTAATCGGCGCCGTTTCGCGTTTTCCGGAAACGCTCATATATTCAAACGCCTGCGGGCAGGCGGTTATTGGCTGAGAATAGGCTGTATTTGCCTGCCCTCAAACGCCATCTCCGCCGTTTCCGTAACCTTGTCAAAATCCGCTACGAGCGACGTGGGTTTGTTTATGCAGTCGTCCCTTAGGGGTGGATAAATGATACAATTTCCCGTAAAGGTAAAAGCCGAAAAACCGCGCGGTTAAGCCATTTTCAAAAAATAGAATTTTGCTTATTCTGTCCGTTTTCCGGCTTTATGTTATATTATTGTATCAATGCCGTTTACTATGCGTCTAACAATTTAATTTTTTGTCAGGGAAAAATTAAATTGTATAGTTATGGACGCATTTTCAAATAGGGAAATAAAATTACAAAAAAAATCAGCGGTACCCGCCGCTGATTTTTGAGATTGCGTAAAGCCGTTTTTCCGGGTGGTGCGAGAAAAAGAATTACAAGTTTCATGTTTTTTTATTCGGCTTATGCGCGCCTTTAGTCTTTTCAAACTCCTTTACACGCTCCGAAAGCTCTGCAAGCTCCTCTTGCGATAGCTCCGGAAGATGCTCCAGCTTTTCAAAGAACTGTGATATGGTCTCATTTTCCTTTGTTTTCATAAACTCCATATAGTAGCTTACGACAACGCCGGGTATCATGGCAGTGACGACTATCGCATAAATCGCCGTAAGAACCGTGATAACGCGCCCGATATGACTTACGGCGACAATATCGCCGAAGCCTATCGTGGTACACGATACGAAGCAGTACCAAAAACCGTCGCCCATAGTGTCTATCGACGGCTCGATCAGCCACAGGACGATGGAAGCCGCGCAGTAAAATATAATGAAGCTCGTAAGCATTTTAAGCGTGCCGGTATATTTTAAAACCCTTATTATTCTTCTGAACTTTTTCATAATTTGATCTACCGCATCCGTAATCGTAAAGCATATTAGTTATTCGCGTTCTGCGACGACAGGAAAATCATATTTATTCCGCTTACGATGAAATACACACCGATAAGTATTCCCGTTGTCAACGCGAGAAGTACCGGGTGGAACATTGAGTAAAGACCGAGTATTATTCCGAGTATTCCCAGAATAAGTCCCCAGATCCATTTCTTTCCGCCGTCCGCGCCCTTGGACTTCATCGAAAGCACAATGGACACGATACCCTGAATAATAAACCAACCGGCCATCATATAGATGAACATGCCGTCCGCCATGAGCGGAAGCCCCGGCATAAATACCATAGCCAATCCCGCGATAACGCTGATTATGCTGAACGCGAAATTGACTCCGTATTCTTTCGACGCGATAGACTTTACTATGCCCGCAATTCCGTAAACGAGAAGAAGCACCATAAGCGCATATCCCGACGCCAAAAACGTACGCAGCGGCGTAAACATGCACGAGCCTCCGCAAAGTACCATAAGTATCCCCAAGATAATCATTAATATATTCATTTTTTTATTCCTTTCCGCTGCCCGCATTCCGTGCGGCAGCTGTTAAAATAATTTTGAACGGGTCCTGACGCAAATGCCTATGTCACCCCCTCTCCCCAAAAGACCTATGTCAATCTCCGTTCGCGCACATATAATATATCATTATTATATCATAACTGCAAGGCGGCAGTGTCGCCGCGGCGTTATGATACAATGTTCTCTCAGGTGTCAAAATCTTTGATTTTGGTAACACCGTGAGGTTATTATATCATGTTCACCTATGGACAAGTCAATAGATACGAGATAATTTTTGAAATTCTCATTGAACATGGTTTTTACCCTCTAATCTCTATTTTTTTGGGCGCGGACAATGGTTTTAAATCTTTGTCCCAGAAGTACAACGCAATAACATCTCCGGCTCCGCTCTTGTATTCAAATGCTGAATTTATATTCAGCCTTTCATCAATGCCAAGATTTACTACGTTTTCAAGTGAAACGCTTAGCAATGCGCCGTCCTTGCTGTATACTGCTATATACGCGTTTCCGTTTATTGCTTTATCGGTATTGTTATTTATCTCGGCAGATATTTTACCGCTTTCCCCTATTGAAGGATAACCCGTAATCGTTAACATCGGTTCTTTCCAGTCCGCGGTATATTCCACGTCGCCAACGCTGTATTGCGGGATCTTTGTAATGAGCCGTCCGTTTTCGTCATACCATCCGGCGAAGTCGAAGCCGTCGCGCGTTACATGTTTCGCGTCCGGCAGATTGACCGCGTCGCCGTAGGTGTATTCGGTTATATCATATCCTTCGGCAATCGTTCCGCCGTTCGGGTTAAGTATTACGCCGTATGTTTTCGGAATTTCCGCAAACTGTGCCGCGAAAACCGTATCGACAGTCAGGGGCTTTGTTATATCATTGTTCCAGCCGTTAAATTCATATCTGTAAGCGTCCGTTTCCGACTTTGTCGGAGTTTCGCCGTGATATTGCGGTACCGAGCCCTGAGTTATATGCTCGGCATATAACAAATTGTCGTCACCGTCAACAAACGCCGCGGTAACTGTATTTGCAATTCCCACAACGACTATCTTTGAACGTCCGTGAAACTCCTCGCCGCTTTGTTTTATGCGCACATAGTATATGCCTGCTTCCAAGCCCTCTATACGCGTCTGTCCGTTTTCAACCGATATCCATTCGTCGGTTTGTGCCTTGCGGTATTCCATATCCGACCTTACACCTATTATCGCGCCATCCGCGGAGTTATCATCCGCAGCGCGGAGGGCGGTAATTACGTCCGGTGCGGCAGGGCGTGCCTTCACGTTGACAGTTATGGGATCGCTGTCGGTGTGATAGCCGTCGCGTGCCTTTTTGATGATTTGTATATCGTGTCCGAAGTATATTTCCTTTATAGGAATTGTGCCGTTCGTGACCGTCACCGACAGTGACAGATCTTCGAGAAGTATAAGATAATCGCCGTCCTCAAAATTGCCGAGCGTCTCCGCATCATAATCGGTTACAACATCGCTTTCGGAAATAATGTCTTCCTTTGTCACCGTTGTATCCCAATGCGCGGTATACGTCTTATCGCCGGTTTCGTCCGACGCGATACGCGTGACCTTATTGCCCGCTTCGTCGTACCAGCCGAGGAAGTCGCAGCCGCCCTTTGTAATCTCGTCCGCCGTCGGTAAATTTCTCGGTTCGCCGCAGGTATAGCTTGTAATATCGCTGCCCGGCGCGAGCGTTCCGCCGTTTGGATCGAGCGTCACCTTGTACTTCCTCGAGGTTTCATCAAATACCGCGACGTATGCTGCGTCGCACGTTACAGCCATAACGGATGGGTACCACCCCGCAAATTCGTAAGAATTGGTGTCGGTGCTGTCCTTTGTTGGAATCGAGCCGTATGAAGGCATTGTTCCGTAGAGGCAGGTGGTTTGGCTCGTTACGCCGTTCACTATCCATGTTACCGTGTACTCGTTCAATACGCTGTCGAATTGAGCCGTGTATAGCGTATTATCGCTGATCGGTTCGTTCGGGTTTTTGTCCCAGCCGCTAAACTTGTATTCATACTGTGCGGTGCTTTTCTTTGTGGGAAGCGGATCGGTTTCGGTATATTCGGGTGATGCGCCCTCCTGAACCAATTCGATTTTCACAGCCTTGCCGTCACCGTCCACAAAGACTGCCAAAACGTAGTTCTCCACACCTACCGTAACTTTCACTTCTTCGCTCGCGAATGCGGAGTCGGTTGATTTGTAGCGTACATAATATATGTTCGCCGTCAGGTTGGCTGCTTCCGATTCTCCGCTTCCAACAGAAATCCATTCCGTATCGTCAGTATTGCTTGCGGAACGGTATTCCATGGCATTGCTCAAGCCCGTGATCCGTCCGTCCGCTGCTTCAAGCTTAGACGCATTTACCCCGTTAGCGCTTACCGGTGCTTCGGGACGCTCGTCCACCTCCGTATATACACGTATACTGCTTAGGTAGTTCTCGTCACGCGCGATCCTCATTATATCTATTGTATTGCCGAAGTAATCTTCACTGATGGGAATTGTCCCCGTGTCTGTTACCTCAACAATTTCCGAATGAGTTCCGCATACGACAAGGTATTTTCCGTTCTCAAATCCGCCAAGCGTTTCATTTGCATAATCGGTCACGATCTCGCTTGAATCGATAATAGTTTCACGCTGTCTGACTTTCAGCCAACGCGCGGTAAATTCCTTATCTCCCACCTCCGTGATACCTATCTCGACATGCTTAACGCCATCTCCGTCATACCAGCCGAGGAACGAATAGCCGTTTCTTACCGGTGAAGGAAGTGTGGTTCCCGCGCCTGCCGTGTACTCCGTAACCGTTCCGTCGGTCATTTCTCCGCCGTTCGGATTAAGCGTTACCTTATATGTCCTCGGCAGTCTTTCAAATGATGCCGCATATATCGCATTGCCAGTTACTTCTTCAAGTTCGGGATACCAGCCGCTGAAATTATACGAATACCACGCGTTGCCTTCGCGTTCCGGCTCGGAGCCGTAACTTGGCATTGTGCCGTAATCATATGTTTCCGTCTTTTTAACCGTTCCGTTAACAATCCAGCGTACGGAGTATGAGCGAAGAACATTATTAAACCGCGCGGTATAAACCGTGTCCATAAAAATCGGTTCGGATATATCCTTATCCCAGTCGGTGAATGTATAATCATACTGCGCCGTGCTGCTCTTTGTCGGCACGGAATCAGATGTTAAATCATACGTCGGCACGGTGCCGCTTGGGATATTTTCCGTTTTAAGTATGACACCGTTTCCGTCCACAAATGTTGCGGTAACTTTGGACTTTATACCTACTGCGACTATGGCAACTCTTCCCGCGAACGCATCGCCGCTTTGCTTAACGCGGACATAATACGCGCCCGGGGGCAGATTTTCCACTTCGCCGGAGTCAACGGGAATCCATTCCTGCGCTTTGGCGGAACGGTATTCCATTCCTTCGGTCAAGCCGATTATTTTACCCGTCTGTGAATCCTCCGTATCCGACTTGATCGCTTCAAGTCCCTCCGGCGCGGCAGGCTTATCCGGTATGCTTACGGTAATGCGCTCGCTGATGGTGTAATTACTGTTTCTCGCCTTTTTCACAATCGTAATGTCCTTACCGAAGCAACCCTCTCTTATATTTATCACTCCGTCCGCGCCGACGCTCTCATCATATATCACATCGCCGCCAATCACCGCATAATTACCGTCTTCAAAGCCTTGAAGCTGCTCGGCGATATAGTCAATTTTCACGTCCTCGCTGCTTATGATGCTCTCGGGCTTGGGCTGTACCTCTACTATCACGTCAAGCGTTTCGGAGCAGTAATTCTGCGTGTCGTTAGGAGTGAATACGGCTTTAAACGCGTGCATACCCACGCTTCCGACCGACGCCGATCGGTCGTCGCCTTCCCACGCATAGCCCGCGGGAAGCTTTATATCCTCAAGCGTGTCGCCGTAATACGCCTGATACGTCAGGCTGTCCGCAACCGACGGCAGATGCGCCCTTAAAATGCTGTACTCAACCGTAATCACATTTTCTCCCAGCGTCGCCGTAACCCTGTAATTGCCTGCGTTCACAGCCGAGTCAACGACCGTGTAATCACTGCCGTCAAACGGTTTATAGTAATACGTAATCACAGGAACGTCGTCCGTTTTAAGCGTATCGACGATTATCGGCGGGTGAGGCTGCTTGTCATAGACGTAATCTCCCGACGGTTCGTCAAGGGTTAAGCTTCCGCCGCTTCTGTCGGGGCAGGCATCATCAGTGCATTGAGCAGTTATTGTATTGCCGTCCCGCGTATATGTCCATGTATGAATATGCTCCGAAGTATATACAATGCCCGGATAGCTCGCGGCGCCGTTATAATTGCTGTCACCCTCGGTTCTTGCGTACGCATAATACCTCGTGTTCGGATCAAGACCTTCAAAAACGGGATTTGTGCGCCATACAAGCGGCAGAACCCTGTTATCGTTATCTTCGTCGGAGTATATGCTGTTAAGAAGCTCCTCGCTGATTAAAGCATACGATACAGTGCCGTGAATATCCATCGGCTTCAAACGTATCGACGTTGCGCTGTTGCCTGCCATTTCCGGCGGATTTATCACCTGATCCTGTTTTTGCATAATCACTCTGATGTCGAACCGGACGGGTGCAAGGTCAAACGGAGATTGTATTGAGAACAACGTAAATTCGTCACTTTCCACAGGCTTTCTTTCCGCCTGTATGGTGAATTTATAAATTCCCGTATCAACGCCCGCCGGCACGACAAGGCTGTCACCGAAGGTATACGCCTCGTCGCAGTTTCCGCTTTCAACGATCGTGTATGTAAATTTACCCGATGTGTCACTGAGTTCTCCTATCTCTCGCGGCGCCGCAAAGCGCACGTGCTCGGACAAGTCAATTCTGCTCTCTGTTCCGTAGGTCATGCGGATAATTCTGTCGGCGTTATTTCCGCCATACATTTCCTCGCCTACGGCGTAAAGGATCGTATCACCCGTGACCGGCGGCGCAAATTCCGTTTTTGACTCCGTATCCGCTGTCCACCATTTGAACTTGTACTGATCGTCCGTCGGAACTTCGGGATATGTAATTTCGCCGTCGGCGTTTATATATTCCTCGTGGTATAGCGCCTCTTCAAAGGAGCCGTCCTCCTGTTCCGCGTCTTTCATAAACGTCACCTTGTATACCACCGCGTTATCGTCCGATGAGAATGTCGGGTGAGTGTCGCTTCCGATACGCTGCCGCCACGGCTTATTTTCGGATTCGCCGTTAAGCTCATGTGTGAGTATTCCGTCCGACAAATCATCACCGGCATTATGTGATGTAACATTTGTGAGCGTACCGTCCGCCACATTGGGAAGTCCCGATGAGTTACCGTGCGTTATAAGCTTTATTTGGCTTCCCGCCGTACCGACAAGCTGCGCGGTATTTCCGTCCGAACCGCTTACCTCTCCTGTATTATACATAACGGACGTATACGCACCGCCTGCAGGTGACGCGGAAATTCTGCCCGCGATGCCTCCTGTGTAATAATCTCCATTACCGCTTCCGGTAACGCTGCCGATATTATACAGATTTTGTCCCACGCCCGTGAGTACTCCCACGATACCGCCGGTATCGCGTGAGCCTCCGATAACGGTGCCCTCGTTGCCGCACTCCGTAATGCGAGCGCCGCTTTCGCTTTCGGCAAAGCCGACGATACCGCCGGTATATGCTCCGCCGTTCGTCACGCTTCCTTTATTGATGCAGCCCGTTATCGTGCCGCGGCTCTGTCCGGCGATTGCGCCGGCTCTTGCGGTTGACCTTGACGCTCTTACCGTCGCCGATTCGATCGTTAGATCCTTTACCTCGCTCTGCTCGCTCAAACGCGCGAACAGACCGACAAACTCCAGGTCGGAATTTATATACAGACCTGAGATTTTATGGTGATTTCCGTCGAACATTCCGTCAAAAACGTACAGTGCTTCACCTATGGGCGTGATTTGTTCGTACGCGATCGCCGAACCGTCGCTCGTCAGACCGCCAAGGTCTATATCCTCGGTGAGAATGAAATGCAGTCCCGTTGTGTCGTTTCCGCTGTCAACATATTTCTTCATTGCCTCAAACGACAGTTTGTCGCAGATTTCATACGGTTCTTCCGCTGTTCCGCTGCCGTTGAGCTCACCAAGTGACATGGAATGTGCTTTCTCCCAACGCAGCACAGGTCTTTGAAGCTCCTCGTCCATTATCCATACGTTTCCGAAATCCCAATCCGCGAACGTGTTTATGTCGGCAAGCTTATCCTTGCTGACGCTGTAATCGTTTACAATGTCGCCTTGTCCTCCGTTATAATCCCTGTAAGCAAAATCCGCGCTGCTATAGAGCCAGTAGGTCGAGGTCGGGTTAATTTTTCCCAGATACTCGTGCGGCGCGTTTTTGTCCATAACAGTTGCGGCGATACCGCAGCAGTCCACGCCAGCCGCGTCGCTTCTTACAGGTCCGTAGTTATAGCAGTTGGTTATATCTGTTTTATTTAACGAAGAATCAGCTCTGCCTTCGACCGCGCCGACGATTCCGCCGGCGCTGCCGAGCGGTACTGATGAGTAGGACGACGCGTCGGCTCCGACACGTACCTCGCCGTCGTTGAAGCAGTTAAGGACTGACGCTTTGTACTGTACATATCCGACTATGCCGCCTACCGCGAATTCGCCGAATACATTTCCCGAATTGTGACATTCGGTTATTTTTGCGCCGTCAGGCGAAGAGATGCTGCCCACAATGCCTCCGGTATATGTGTTGTTCGCTTCCGTGTCTAAGGTGATCATATTCACCGTGGATAAGCAGTTTGTAATTTGGGTTCTGTCCACGTCTATCTTGCCTATTATTCCGCCGGTTGAAATATAGCCCACGTCATCATTGATATTTATAGAGCCTTTGGCGGTACAGTTCCTGATTTTCGGAGTATCGCTGCCGCTTGTTTCATTGGCTATAAGTCCCCTGCATACGCTTATCTCATCGCTTGCATTTACGTTCGCGTCAACGGTACAGTTTTCTATCGTTCCGGCGACGTAGTTCGCGATCAAGCCTCCGTAGCTGTTATTTTCCGCGGTTACGGAAAGATTTTTTACAACCGCGTCTGCGCCGACGGTGTAGAAAAGTCTTACGAATTTATCGGTTGTCGCCGTTATTGTGTTGCCGTTTCCGTCAAATGTTCCCTTGAAGGTGCCTGTAATATAAGTGAAGCCGCTGTCCTCGTCAATGACTATATTCTTTGTCATTTTAAAGAATTCACCCTCAAAGTCTACTCCGTCGGAAAGAGATCGAGATAAGTCGATCAGATCATTCACATCGTCAACTATGTACGGATTTTGCTCGGTGCCGCGTTCTCTTAGCACAGGTCTTTTAAGCTCCTCGTCCATTTCCCAGATATAGGTTAGATCCCAGTTTTGAAAGGTGTCGGTATTTGCAAACTGCTCCGAGCTTATTCCGTTCGCATCGCTAAGTGTACTCGTCGTGCCGCTGTCGTTTAGGAAATAACAGTTTTCCAGCGGCGTATCGTACTGTTTCTGGTTGTAGACCGGTCCGTAAGTGGTTTTCGGACCGATGGGATCGGTGCCTTCCGTTTCGGAATAGTTATAGCTGTGTTCGATTTTGCCGGTCGGCATTTCTCCGTACAGTCCGCCTCTGATGTCGGTAATATTGCCGCCGCCTTTATTTGCATATATTTTGCCGTCGTTATAGCAGTTTGCCATAACAAGGTGATTTTCATAGGTTACGTAAGAAACAGTCGTTACCGCGCTGACTATTCCGCCGCTCACTACCTGCGCATTGACATCGCCGGAGAGCTTGGAATAATCCATATAAATATCACCGTGGTTCTCACAGTTCTCAATAACTCCGTCATCGCCGGAGTTTGCGTCTATTGAATTGATAATACCCGAAAGTCTTCCTGTGTAGCTGCCTTTTGTCAGCTGCGGCGTGTCCATTTTTATGTCGCCGTTGTTGGTGCAGTTCTTTACGCCGCAGCCATCATCGGTTTTAGATATGTCGTAAACTATACCCGATATTGTTCTCTCACTGAATACATCCGGCGCATACGGATGGGGATCTTCGAGAACATCATCATTGGCTATTGTCAAATCACCGTTGTTGACACAGTTCTTAACGGCATTATCAGCATAGCCCACAATTCCGGCAACGTTTTTTATTGCTGACCTTACAGTTATGTTTCCGTTATTCACGCAGTCCGTCACCGTATCCGCATTTCTGGCTATACCGGCTACATAACCGTTGAAATTCATGTCTTCATCATTAATGCTATGCAGCATAAATTGATCGCTGCCCTTGATATTTATATCGCCATTATTGGTACATCCCGAAACGGTCACCCCTTTGCTCGCCGCGTAGCCGACAATAGTGCTTATATCAACACTGTACGGCTGCAGCTCATCAACGCGCAGCGTGATATTCATATCTGCCTGATTGACACAGTCGAAAACGGTCGATGGTTCTGACGCCCTGCCGACCAGCACCCCGACGCTGTCAGGTATCTGTGTTTCCGGGATTTTGGTAAAATCTATATCGATCGTACCGTCGGTAACAACATTTGTTATAATCGCATTATGAACATATCCGAACAGGCATCCGAAGCATTCATTCTCTTTCCTGTTGATTTTTTGGGAGAAATCAACATTCAGCGTTATCGGGTATCCTCCGCCGTCAAAATAGCCACTGAATGGCCTGTTATTGAGCGCACCTATAGGGACCCAGTCCTCGGAATCGATTTCTATCGGGCGTACTACTTTAAAGTATGTTTTAAAGAAATCATTTCCATTTTTTACAAGGTCGCTTATAAGCATCAAATCGTTCTCCGACGCAATCTCGTACGGGAAATCCTCCGTTCCGAAGCCGTTGATGTCAAGTCCGTTTGCATCCGCGTCGATGGGGCGAAGCGTCGGTCTTAAAAGCGTTTCGTCCATCTGCCATACCTTGTCGAAATCCCAGTTGTAGAATGTGCTTGCGTCGTTAAACTGCGCTTCGGTGATCGCCGCTTTTCCGTCGGAGGCGCTTGCAAGGTAATAGCAGCTTTCAAACGGGCTTCCGTCGCCCGTAACACCGCTTACGTTTTCTTTGCTTTCGCCGTAATAGTAGCAATTTTTTGTCAGCGAGGTGCCGCTTTGTGAGCCTGTTATCTGCCCTGCGGCAGCCGTGGCTGCGCCCGAAACCGAAACCGAATCATCGCTGTAGTTATCGCTTATTATTCCGCCGAAATCGTTAAAGCCCGCGATACCGCCCGCATACGCCTTTTCGCCGCCGGTGACGGTAAGCGTGTCTTGATTATGGTTTTGCGAGATAGTTCCGCCGTTGTTATATCCGGCTATGCCGCCCGCGTATATGTTCCCTTTTGAGGCGTTAACTGTTACGGGGGCTCTGTTTGTGCAGCCTTCGATAGTACCCTCGCTATAGCCTGCGAAGGTGCCGACGTATACATCGCCGCCGTTTGCGTTCACGCCGATAGTGCCGGTTATGGCAAGATTTTTTATGCTTCCGAGTCTGCCCAAATTACCGACAAAACCGCTGCAGCCGCCGTCGCTCGTCAGTTCGACCGCCATTTGATGACCGAGTCCGTCAATATTTCCCTCAAACGGCATATCCGCGCCGCCTATCGGAACCCATCCCGACCGAAGATTTACATTGTCGACGACCGCAAAGTATTTGCCGATATATGTACTTCCGTTTTGAACGTTTGCGGAAATCTTTTTAAGAGCGTCGCCGTCCGTTTCAAACGCAGTCGACGAAGTCTGTCCATCGCTCTTGAATACGGGACCGCTGCTTCCCATTTCCCACGTGTAATCAAAGTCCCAGCTTACAAAGGAGGCTTTGTTGCTTACAGAATCAAGCCTGCCGTCCAAGCTTTCTCCGTCCGCCGTGACGGCGGAGCTTGCAAGATAATAGCAGTCTTTGAGCGAGCCTTCGCTGTGCGTTTGAGTGTTTAAGCCGTTTTCGCCGACTATGCCTCCCGCGCGTGAATCGCTTTTGCTGATTCCGCTTTGTGTAACCGTTCCCGTATTGTACGAAAAGCTTATAATCGGTGAATGTGAATTTCGCGGCATATTGCCGCCCGCGATACCTCCGGCACGTGCTATGCCGTCGCCTACATAGCTTTCACCGTCATCCGTCGTAGTTGTTTGCTGTTCGCCCTTTACCGAAACACTGCCGGTATTGTAAAGATTGACGGCGTGAATAGCATAGTTTATACCCGTAATGCCGCCCGCGTAGCCTGTACCGTTATTTTCGACAGCACCGCTGTTATAACAGCTTTCAATGATTGAATCCTGGTTCGTATAGCCGAACTCGCCCGCGATACCGCCGACGCTGTTTTGCAACTCTCCCTTAGCCGTTACCGCAGCCGCATTGTACGACATATAAATATTGCCGTCCGCCGCATCGCCGACTATGCCGCCTACGCGGTTCCCGTCGCTCTCTCTTGTGCATACAACGCTTCCGGTGTTGTTGCATCGGCTTACGTCCGCATCGTTTAATACCGCAACTATTCCGCCTACCGAATTGCCGCCACCCTCGATCGAGCCTTCATTAACGCACTTATTTAAAGTTCCGTGTCCGCCCGTGCGAACATCATATACAATACCTGCCGCGCAGCCGCTTTCAGACTTTACAGTATTTTCGTTGCGGCAGTTTTCGATGACCGTATATTTATTCGCAGTAAGCAGTATTCCCGCCGCCGATTTGTCCTTTGCGGTAATTTGGGCGGTATTTGCACAGTAGATGATATGCGCCTGATTATCCGCCGATTCTCCGTAGGCGGAGCCGGCAATGCCCGCGGCGGACATACCGTCCGGCGCGGTAATGTCTTCCGTGTTTACACAGCTTCTTATCGTGCCGTAGTTATATCCCGCGATACCCGCCAGTACGCTTATGCTTGCGTCCGCGCGCTCCGCCGTGATTTTGGCTCTGTTGATACAGCCGCTTATCTCGCCTCGGTTTTCACCGGCTATGCCGCCGACAAAATAATCATCGCCGCGTTCGGCAGTTCCTGTAATGCTGCCTTTAAGCGTAATCGCTTTAACCGTTCCGCTGCTGCCGATATACGGGAACAGACCTACAAAGCTTTCATCGGAGCTCATATTTACGGTCAACGTGTTACCGTTTCCGTCAAATGAACCCTCAAACGGAAAATCCGCATTTCCGAAACCCGAAAAACTTTCCTGTGAGATGTCAATATTCTTTGTCATCTCGAAATATATTCCCTTGGTTTGAAGTGAGCCGTCGGAAATATTGTTTGCAAGATCGATAATATCCTCGCCGGTTGATAAGAGGTATGGATTGGATTCGGTGCCTTCACCGTTCATACCCTGCGCATCGGCATAGGATACTTTGGGTACAAGAGCGATAAGCATGCTTAATACAATAAATAATCCTGTAAGTCGTTTCTTCATATCCGTACCTCCTTATCGACCTGACACCGCACCGCACAGCGGCTGCATATTGCCCAATGAGTTCCACAGCATTATTTTGTCCTCGCTGCCAAGCGTCATATCCCATTCAGTCGTGTCAATTGTTTTTGTTTCTCCCGCCGTAAGCCCGACCTCCATTGTATGTACCCTTTCAAGCTTATTCGTTTCGGGATCGTAATCAGCCGCAATAACCACCGCGCCGCAGTCCTTATCCGCCGACACGGTTATGTTACTTCCGTCAACAGTTATGCTGCCGTGTATCGTTTCGCCGCCGCTTTCATTTGCGGGCGTTACGCTAACAGTAATTGTATCCTTTGCGTTGCACTCCGTATAATATGCGCTTATCACAGCGGTTCCCACGGATACCGCAACTATTTCACCGTCCGTGTTTACCACAGCCACGTTGTTATCCGACGAGTAGTATTTTACCTCGCCTGCAAGCGCATTCCACGGAGCCGCCTTCGTTTCTATCGGGACCGTTTCTCCTGCCGGCAGTGTCACGCTTTCCGCACCGCCGTTAATTTCGGCGATAACGGGTACGGTGCCTATAATTTTACCGTTCGTTTCCAAGCCGTTGTCCGATTTAAGACGTAAATTGAGATACTGATGTTCGTCAAAATCGTCAACAGCCGGCGTGAATTTTATTTGCACAGCCGTTTCCTCGCCCGGTTCGAGCGACGGGATCCCAGTCGTGCCGCAATCCTTGATCTTATTGTAATTACTGTCGTTTTCCGTAAGAACGGCGGTCTGAATAGCCGAAGGTACATTGCCGTCGTTTACTATTTTCGCGCTTACCGTGTATTCATTTCCGTCACGCGTGATTTCAAGCGGTTCTGCCGTCAGCTTGACCTTATGCGGGACCTCCTCCGTTTTGATAACCGAACCGTTTGCGCCGTGTTCCGCTATCTCGACCTTGATGCTCATGTTGTCGGTATTTTCGGGGATAACCCACGGAACGGAAATATCCGCCGTTTCGCCGGATTTGAGCACCGTGTCAAAATCCTTATCGTAGATTAGATTTTCTTTTCCGTCCTTGACCTCGCTGACCTTCACGCTATAGCCCTCCGCGTCGTACAAGCCGTCGTTTTCAACGCTAAACTCCAGCGTTGAGCCGACATTCGGCGCGAGCCTTTGCGGGAACGTTATTCCGTCCGTAATTTTTACCGAGCTTTCCGGCTCAAAGTCGATTTCAACCAGCTCGTTTTCGCCGTACCTGATATGATAATCCTCGTCTATCCACTGACTGTAGTAATTTGATACGGCGCTTATTTTTCCGTCATCGGTCATATATAAATCAAGCTCATCTATAACCTTGTCAAAATCGGTTATCTGTACGCCGGTCGTAAACTCACCGTTATTTTCCATCCGTGCGCCGTAAATTTCCATACCGGTACTGTAATGATCTTGTCCGAATTCGGTATAGAACACATATATATCGGTATCGTCCGCAGTTAGCTTATACGAGCCGATACTCGTCATTAGCTCGGAATCGCCTCTGAGATTCGTCTTTGCTGTTTTGAACCGACCGTCGGCAATTCTTCCGTAAATGCTGCTCTCGTAATCGCTTTCGTTCATATTAAGTTCATCTGCCGTCTTTATCCACCAGCCGTCCGAGGAATGGTCCGTGTTTCTGTAAGCGGACGTGTCCGCGATACCCTTATCGAGTTCCGCGTCAAAGATAGGATCCAATATATCGGATATGTTTACTATGTCAAACATATATCCGTCTTCGAGCCATGTGAGATATACCTTTCCGCGAATCTCGGTAAGCTGCGGCGTAGTGTCGGACACCGCGTTGTTCGTTATCCTTATCGGGAAGTATTCCTCTCCCGTGTTAAGGTCGGTTATTCCCAGATACAGCTCGCGGTCGTCGGGCGTATACAGATTTTCGTCCCCGTCAACCGTGTACGCGGAAAGCATAAATGTTTTACCGCCCGTTTTATATAGTTGCGTTTGGTAATCTGCCGCAAGAGGATCGGTAAGCTCATGCTGTATCGATATGTACTGCTCATCGTTCACGGTGCCGGTTTCCGCATTATACGTTACATTCGCCATCGTTGAGTACAGATAGCCCATATTTGTCAAATCGGTTTCGTCGCGCATATCCGTCAAGTCGCGCTTCATGTAAGTGACGTATACATTGCTTCCGTCGGCTTCGAGCTGCGGCGACGCATTCATAAAGCGGTCGTTTACAACCGTTATTTCGTCGCTCATAGTTCCCGTTTCAACATCGTATACCGCCATTGAAATACCGAAGCTGTTAAGTGCGTCATCGGTCGCGTCATTTTCGGTAACAGTGCGGTTTGCGTCAGCCCATGCAATGTACACCTTACCGTCCGAGAGCTGTACCGCCGTGTCGGAATCCATTGTGCCGTCGTCCGCCACCGGCTGCGGTACGCTCCATGTGCCGTCATAAACGCTGTAATAGAGCGTCGCCCCGTTCTTCTCGTCACGGGTTGCGTTATTGCCGATAAACGTTACGAGCTTTCTGCCGTCGCCAAGCGGAATTATATGCGGTCTTGTGCGTTCCGCCGCGTTACTTAGCAGCGTATGCTTGCTCACCGTCTGCGGCACCGACATGGGCATTACTTCACTGCCCGCGCCGAAGCGGGACATGTCCGTGTTTCCGTTGGAATACGTATGCTCTTTTATCGTTTGATCATTATCCGTCGATATGATCTTGTCGCCGTTTTCCGCCGTTTCGCCGACGTTTGTTAATGCGAAAACCGGTCTGCCGGCGTTGGCGGAGTAAAACGAGCCGGATCCGGCAAGTCCGCCGAAGAGCGAGAAGCCGGATTTGTTCGCCAGGCTGCCTGCTCCGATAGAAACCGAACCTATATCCACATCTATTGAGATGACTAACAAGTCAAATCCGATCCCGCCGGCTGCCGTGAGCAGAACTCCCGCTTCAAAATCTTGACATTGCATTGCAAATTCCACAGTAAGCGAAACATATCCGCGCGCCGATAATACGCCGCAAATTCCGACTCCCACCTGGAGTTTACCCGTAATTATTAAGTCAAACTTGTCCTGTCCTTCATGGTCCTGTGAGATCAAATCGGCGACGTTACCTCCGTACTCGTCAAAATCTCCGGCCGAGAGCGCATTCATTCCGTCGTCGGTGCTGTAGGATACAACCATATTCACCTGCAACGAGGTTGTTATGTTCAAGAATACCGGAACGTTTGAAATGGCGCTGTACAGGGTTTTGTTAAAGTCAAATGTTCCGCCTAAGGCGACTGTTCCGTAAGAGAAAATGTACTCATTTTTTACGGGATCTTTTACGAAGTCGAACGCTAAGATTATCATGTATTCAAGCGAATACTTCTGTGAATTAAAGCCCGCGTATGCCTTTTTCATCTGCTCCTGCTTTTGCTTTCGACCGTTAAAATATTTTTTCTCTGACTTGACGCGCGACGAGGCATCACCCTCGCCGTCATCGTCCATATCGACAAACGAAGTGGTCAGATCCTGTATATTGCCGTTCTTTGCGTTGACCTCTTTTGCCTTATCATGAAATTTCGTTATCAGTCCTTTTTTGTCTTCTGTACTTGGTGTGGAGGTGGTTCCATGAAGTACCGATATGTTTGCCTGCAGGGTATATCCCGTGTCGCCGGCGGCGGTACCGTCCCAGTTGATCCTTTGCAGCTTCAGCTTGCCCGACTGCGCCACGCCGTGCGCCGAGCCGATAATAGGTATATCTACCGTTTCGCTTTGGTTAAAATCGTATGTCTGCGGCATGGTCTTATTGCTTACGCTCGCAAACAGCAGTCCCGTGTTCACCTTGGGGTACTCCACCTCATATGTATTCGTCGTCGGTGTCGCGCTCGGAAGCGGCGAGCCGTCTTCATCAAGCGTTTCGCTTGTGACAACTCTGTCTTCGCCGTCGACAATATACGCGTAAACGGCGTCGCCGGTATTTATATCCTCCGTCACATTTTCAATCTTCGCGGTAAACGTGTATTCGGCGTCGTCCGCCGCTGTCGCGTCATATGTATTCTCCGCGCCCGTCGTTGAAACTACGCACATCACGATTTTCTTTATTTTGTGACCTTTCGGATTAATGTCAAATGAAATGTCCAAAATACTGTCTTCAATAGGTATTTCATAACCGGTATCGGGCAGATCCGCGGCGGTGCCGCTTTCGTACTTATAATGCACGCCTGTTATTTCCGGCGCCGACGAGGGATACGATATGCTCATTTCCCGCGCGTTGACAATGAAGTTGCCCGTATCTCGGTCCACGCCGCCTCTGTCGTTCAGCGTTACGTCAAACACCTCGCCGTTTGAAATATCGTTTGTAACCGCTACCGTTATAACATCGCCCGTCTGTCCGTATATTCCGCTGAGCATAAACGTGCCGTCCTTCTGCGAGGTCGTGCTCGTTCCGTCCACCAAATAATCGTAATGCACGCCGCTGTCGGATGAGGAGGCATCTCCGTTCGGACTTTGCGTACCTGCTCCCGAGTTTACGGTGTACCCCTCAACGGGAATGCTTTTCGGCTCTGTCGGGGTGCTGCGTATGGTCGGGAAATTGCTTGTGATAGTACCCGATATGTTAAATCCTGTCATATCCTTTTTGGACACTCGTTTATAGCTTATATGCAGCACATTATCCGCCGCAAACTGGCGCGCGACAAGACTGTACGCATTCGTCGTGTACGGTCCCGAATTTTCGGTGTTGCCGCTGTGAGTAATAACGGGACGGTATATGTAGTTTCCATCCTCGACGCTTGTGATGTTGAGCGTGTAAAGACTGCTCACCACGGGATTCATTCTTCCTCGGAGCGTGCCCGCGTCGTGATTTATATCAAGAAAATGTCTGTTCTTAAGCGCCTCGTCCGACGTTTTTTCCGCTTCGGATTCCTTTTCTATTTCCGCTTCCAAATCCTCCTCGGAAATAAGATTCTGCACCTGAAGATATTTTTCGGCTCCGTCGTCGAAAACCACCTCTATGCGGTTCTTCTTCTCAACTATGCACGGACGCACCACATAATCCTTATCCGGCTCGAGGAACAAAAAGTCCTTGTCCTCATTACTCGCTATAACGTTCCAGCTTTGTCCCTGATCCGTGCTTACCTCATATCCGATCGATTCATACAGCGTCGGATCATCGGGTGTGGACTGCATACTGATTCTGTCTCCGGCATGGAATATGTTTTCATGCGTTCCAACGGACAACTCGGGATCGTCAAATGCTCCGAGACCTTGTGCGCCCGTCTCAACGGGTGCTTCTACCGTGACCTTAACAGGATCATACTCCACGATAGGCGTCAAATCAAGATTTTGGTGATAACCGCCCGTCTGATCTGTGAAGTCGCTGCTTGCCGCCTTTTTTTCTTTTGCGCCTATCCAGCTTACAAAATACTCGTCCACGGGTATTACGCGCAAATCCTCTTCGACCTTTTTCTTCTCCGCCTCATATGCCGAGCTGTAATTTTGCTGTACATAATCAAGGAAATCCGTCGGATACGTAAGCGAAACCTTTGAGTCGGTGCTTCCGGGATTTATATTAAGCGTATAACCCGTAAGTTTGCCGAACATATCGGAGTGACCGTCAAAATTAGCCTCGGTCATATTCAAAACAAAGCTCTGCTCATTTTGGTCGGGATTTGCAAAAAAGGCTCTGCGCGGATTTCCAACACTTATTTCCACTCCCGAATCCATATCCTGGAAAAACGGCGCCAAATTTTGCGTTTCATACTGTTTGGTTTCGCCGTTCCATCCTGACTTATACGACAAAGTCGGCGGATTGCTCAGCTTAAAGTCAAATCTTTTATACATCGCCGCCACGCCGTAAAAACGAATATACGATTTCGGCGTCTTGCCGCCGTCCTCGTCAACCGCCGCGACATTAATATATTCCTTTTTATTAACGTCATATCCACTCGTTCCCGATGCCGGCTCGTGCAGCGTTATGTAACCCGTTTCCATTTCCAACGGCATACTTGAGGAATCGTTCAGATATTTTCCGTTTACATCCGCGCTCGTTCCGTCGGTCATGCTGCTGCCGTCGCTGTTAATCTGCGTTCCGATTGTAATACGGCCTTTATTTCCGCCGAATACATCCTGCTCCGATACCCAGTGAGGGGTAATGCACTGATAATATATAGGCTGCAAAACAGGCTGATTTGTATATGTATATGCCGTTCCGGTATTGCTTATAAGAGAGCTGTACCACTGCAGATAGCCGTGATTGTACGACATATCACTCATTTCGTCCTTGTATTTGTAGTCGCTGTTTGCCCAGCCGTTTGCCCAGTATGTAGGGCTTCCGGTATGTGAACCGTATTTAAAATATCCGCCGTGGCTTTCATCCGTGGAAAAATAATACTTGCCCACCTCGGGCGGTACATCGTAGTCTTCATCCGAATATATGTATCCCTCGGTCGGATCGGTCTTAGGCCAATCATCGGGCAGATTATAGCAGAGTATGCACTCCTTACCGTTGATTGTTACATTCTCCTGCTGATCACAGTTGTCAGGCGACGGTTTGTCTCCACTCGCCGCAGTGACCTGTATATCGCCGTCTGCCGCGCTTATACGCGTACCGCTTCCATCGGAAATCGAGCGTATATTTCCGTCCTCCGGCTCGTCAACTCTAATCGCCGCTTCGGTATATTTGCCCTCCTCGCACGCGTCAAGCTCGCGGATAAGAAGCTTAAATTCGCCGCTGCCGCGAACGGGTATATCTATATTTTTCTCTGTTTCATACGGCATAAATACCACTTCGTCATTTACCTCGGCGTAATTTTCACCCGCCACGGCAGTATCGCCGTCTGAGCGCAGCATAAATGTGCAGAGAGAATACTCCGCACCCTTGCGCTTGATTTTAACGCTTATCTGTCCGTCTTTCGAGCTGTACGTTTTCTTTGAAAAGCTTACCGTGCTGTGTTTGACCGGCTCGTTATCCGTAACCGTCACCGAAAGAGAGGTTACCTCGTACAATTCCGCACCCTCAGGATTTACCAGCAGCATTGAAAAGCCTTCGTCCCCCTCGGATTTGTTGTCGTCGATAATACGGAACCGCACTGTTTTTTCACTCTCGTCAGGTGCGAAATCCACCGTAAACTCGCTTGAATATCTTATTGACTGCATCGCCTCCGGAACCATCGAATTGACAACGTCCTGCACCGGGCTTACGGGCTCCGCGTCCTCATACGGAGCGCGGGTGTCCTCGCCTGTCTGCTCCTCTTTCAGCTCGCGAAGTGATTTTTCGCCTGTGCCGTCCGTGGTTTCGGTCACTTCCGCGTCGGCGTAGTCCGCTGTTTCGGTCTCTTCCGCGTCCTCGTACGTTTGGGCAGTGTCCTCATCCGACTCTTTAAGTCCCTCGGTTACGGACATCTCCAAAAGCGACTGCTTGTCACCGGATTCCTCAACGTCCTCGTCAACGATCTCATAATCCTTGCCGTAAACCGCCGTCATATCAAGCGTGTGAACCGTGACGGACGCGCCCTTAGACAGGTCGCCCTCGCGGTATATCGGGAATTCGTAAACGGCGTCCTCCTCGTCAAGGGTTGCCGCAGCCGTACCCATATAAATCAAATCGCCCTCGGGCAGCTTTTCCGTGTCAATCCGTGACGTTTTAAGCGGTATGGGCGTCGGTTCAGCCTTTACCGGAATTACTGCCAACGGGGCCAGCATTGATACCGATAATATAGCCGATAACAATTTCTTCATATCATTACCTCCTCATCGTGGTTTGTTTTTTGCCGATATTTAACAATAAGCTTTTCGATTTTTGTCATAAATAGGTACATATAAGTACATATAGCATGATATTTTATGTTGAAAATTTTAAAAATTTGCATTTATCTCTTGACTTTTGGCATATTGATATTATAATTATACCATGTCCACCCATGAACATGTCAATAACCGGAGGCGATTTTTTTGGAAAATTTTGTTACTATAGGTCAAGTAGTAAAAAGCTGTGGGTTATCCCGCGCTACGATCCTTCGTCTGGAGGACAAGGGGCTGTTAAAACCCGCGCGGATCGACGCAAAAAGCGGCTATCGCTATTATGACAATCATAACGTCAGTCAAATTATGCAAATAAAACATTTATTGGAAATGGGACTTACTTATGACAATATTTTGCTCTATTACCAAAACAACGGCAACCCGTCGGAGCTTTTGAAGCTCATAGAGCCGCGATTCTATTCAATAAAAAGAATCTATGATGAAATACGGATCAGGAACTGTAATGCCGATGATGCCATTGAGTTTAACACAGTGATGCTGCCGGAATACGTCTGCTTTACAAGGGATTTCCGCGGCGCTACTACGGATGATAAATATAAGGCTATGTATGGTCTGTACCACGAGGCTGTGGAACGCGGCTATCGCCTGCTTGCCTCCGAGCCGCTTTTTGTCATTAACCATCGTGACGATTATCTGCGCGGAGAGTATTCCACAAAAAACGTGATCGATTATACCTGCTGCATTCCATTGGAACCGGACGGCGCGCCTGATGACGCTGTGACCTATCCGAGCTGCCGCGCTCTTTCATGTATTCACTGCGGCGACTACTCCAAACTTGGGGATGCGTACAACAGTCTCGGTCAAAAGCTGAAGGATATGGGGCTTAAGCCCGCGGGAGATGTCCGCGGACTGGGATTGGTTGCATCCTACACCGGAAGGGACATCTCTATGAGCAGATATGTAAGCCTTCTGGCATTGCCGATAGATTAGATTATTCTACTGTCAGATGATTGATATTATGCTATATTTGTCACAGGGATGCAATATCGCCGTTCGGCTTTATACCTGACACTTCTGTAGTTTTTTATATTATTTCACATCAATATTGACCAATGCGGAAAATACTGATAAAATAATACTATAAGAGATGAAACGGCGGAACATATAAAAATACGGGTATTGGAGAAGGAGACAAAGAAATGAAAACAAAGAACAATAACGGGATTGTTTTTATATTGCTCGGCACTGCAGCAGGTGCTGTTATCGGCGGAATAATCTGGGCGTTCATGCGCGTTATGCACCTGCTCATTGAATTGCTTTGGGACTATATTCCGGGTGCTGTGCATATTCCGGGCTACACGGTACTGGTGTGCCTGCTGGGCGGCATCGTGATTGGAATTATACAGAAGAAGTACGGTCCGTGCCCCGATGACCTTCATCAGGTCATGGCAAAGTACAAGCGGGACGGCAGGTATCCGTATCATAACGTTTTGATTATGCTGATTGCTGCGCTGATGCCGCTGATATTCGGCGGAGCGATAGGTCCCGAGGCAGGTCTTACGGGAGTTGTTGTGGGACTGTGCTGCTGGGCGGGAGATAATTTTAAATACGCGGGCAAGTATATGTCCGAGCTGCCGGAAATAGGAATTTCGGCAACTCTCGGTATTGTGTTCCGCTCCCCGCTTTTTGGATTTATAGAACCGATCGAGAATGATGATGATGAATTCGTCCTCCCGAAAGCATCAAAAACAACCGCGATATTCTGCGCCGTATTGGCGGGTTTCGGTATATTCATGCTGTTGGGCAAATTTTTAGGTTTAGGCGCCGGAATGCCGCATTTTGAAAAAGTGTCGATAGAAAGAGGCGAGCTGTTGTTTGCCGTGCCTGTGCTGGCAATCAGCGTAGTCCTTGGCTATGTGTACATGATTTTTGATAAGTTGACACAAGCGGCGGCGGAAAAACTCGGAGAAAGATATTTTATAACGGCGGTTATTGCGGCGCTTGTTCTGGGAATAATCGGCACTGTGTTCCCGATCGCAATGTTCTCCGGCGAGGAGGAGATCCGAAAGCTCATCGAGACATACACTCAATATCCGTTGTATCTGCTGTTTATAATACCTGTTATAAAGGTATTTTTAATAAATATGTGTATACGTTTCGGTTGGCGCGGCGGAAGCTTTTTTCCGTCAATATTTGCCGGAGTATGCTTAGGCTACGCCTGCTCGGCAGCATTCGGTATAGACCCTGTTTTCGCGGTCTCAATATCGGCTGCGGCGGTTATGACCACCATTATGCGAAAACCGCTGGCGGTTGCGCTGCTACTGCTGCTATGTTTCCCTGTGAGTAATCTTATTTATATACTCGCCGCCGCATTCTTGGCATCAATAATACCTGTTCCGAAAATCCTTAAATAGTATACGGTTTGCAGCTAAACCTGCAGAGCACACCTTATGGGTGCAAAATTAAATTGTACAGTTATGGACGCAATTTCAAAAAGGGAAATATCGTAATTATATTTTTAATCGTATATCATCAACGATAGCACATAATTTTACCTATTCCGCATACAATATTGATATAATAAACTGCTGATTGCGTTTTATTGGCTTGACAGCAGCCGTTTATTATGGTACAATAAACACGCAAGGTGTTTATTGTATAAAACTTATGCGCAACCGAATTTTTCCTCACCTACGGTTCGGAAACGGCTATGCGCAATTATATCATTAACGCCGCTTTGCGGCTATGATATAATAAGCACTACAATCAACAAAAGGAGTGAATTCATATGGCTAACGTATCAAATGTGAGCTTCCGCATAGACAGCGACTTAAAGGCACAGGCTGACGCGCTTTTTTCACAACTCGGCATGAACATGACAACCGCGTTCAATATATTCCTGCGCCAGTCCGTGCGCGAGGGCTGCATACCCTTTGATATTACAATCAATACACCTAATGCGGACACTGTGGCTGCGATTCTTGAAACCGAGCGTATGCTTCGCGATCCTAATCTTAAAACATATGATGTCGAGGACGCTTTAAAGGAGTTAAAATCATGAACCTTAAAGTCATCTGGACATCCGGATTTAAAAAGGATTACAAGCTCGCAATGAAGCGTAACCTCGACATTGATTTGCTTGACAATACGATTCGTATGCTTGCCTCATGCCGGCCGCTGCCCGAAGAATATAACGACCATCAGTTAACCGGCAATTTAAAGGAGTATCGCGAATGTCATATTCAGCCGGATTGGCTGCTGATGTACCGTATCGAAAAAGGCATTCTAACGCTTACTCTTCAGCGAACCGGAACGCACAGCGATTTGTTTGACAAATAGCAAAACTAATATCTGTTATATAGAAATATATAGAAATTCTTGTTACCTTGTTCCTAAAAACTCAAATTCCCTCGCTATTAAGCCATTTTTTACAGAACAAGATTCCTAATCTTGTTCCATATTTCACGGACAAGATAAATTCAGACTTATAACGTCATAAAAATAAACGTAAATATTTTTAATTACGGGTGATTAAAACACCTGTTTTTTCTCCTTATTTACAGGAGGTTGATTTTTATGACATCTAAGCAAAAGTCGGAAATAGCGCGTATGCGCGGCAAAGGTACTTCATACAGACAAATTTCTGATATTCTCAATATCCCCGAAAGTACAATTAAAAGCTACTGCAAGAGAAATAATATCCAAAAAGGAGCCGCACAGGTCGAGGAGTTCGTATCCTGTCTCCAATGCGGCAAAGCCATAGCACAAAAGGGAAAGACAAAACGCCGTAAATTCTGTTGCCCGCAGTGCCGGGTAAAATGGTGGAACTCCCACCCGGAGGATGTAAACCGCAAGGCGCTGTACAAGAGCCGGTGCGCGTACTGCGGAAAGGAATTTGAAGCCTACGGAAACAATCACAGAAAATATTGCTCCCATAAATGCTACATAGAAGCGCGGTTCGGAGGTAACGGAAATGATTAACGAATCCGACTTCCGCGCCGAAGTCAGCTACAGAACCGTCATGAATATCACCGACAGGATGCTCGAAGCAGGGCTGATTACCGGTGAGGAAAGGGGTATAATCGATACAATTATGCTCGAAAAATACCGTCCTGTTTTGGGTATGTTATTATCGGGAAAACCCTTGATATAATCGCGGTAAAAATAAAATAATAAAGGTCGGTGAGTAATATGGCAAGAACGATAAGAGTAATCCCGCCGACGATAGACCGGCGCACGATGTCACCTATCGAACACCCGCGAAACCGCCGCGTCGCGGCATATGCGAGAGTGTCCACAAACCTGCCGGAGCAGCTTACAAGCTACGAGGCACAGGTGGAGTATTACGAGCGGTACATAAAAAACCACGACGGCTGGGATTTCGCGGGTATTTATACGGATGAAGGCATAACCGGCACCAACACAAGGCACCGCGCGGGCTTTAACGAAATGATAAGCGACGCGCTTGACGGCAAAATCGACCTTATCATAACAAAATCCGTAAGCCGCTTTGCGCGCAACACCGTCGATACGCTCTCGACCATATACAAGCTGCGCGACCATAACGTGGAGTGCTACTTCGAGAAGGAAAACATTTATTCCTTCGACAGCAAATGCGACCTTATGCTCACGTTTATGTCCGGTATCGCGCAACAGGAGAGCCGCACGATTTCCGAAAACACCACGTGGGGACAGCGCGTGAGATTTTCGCAGGGCAAGGTGTCGTTCGCGTATTCCACGTTCCTCGGCTACGATATGGGCGCTGACGGTAAGCTCGCGATAAACGAGGCGCAGGCGGCGGTCGTAAGAAAAATTTACGGTATGTTCATTCGCGGCGACACCTACTGCTCAATCGCCAGGAGGCTGACCGAAGAGGGCATACCGACTGTTACCGGCAAGAGCCTGTGGCGGGATAAAATCGTGAAAAGCATACTGACAAACGAAAAATATAAGGGCGACGTAATTCTGCAAAAGACCTACACGGTTGACTTTCTGAATAAAAAGGTAAAGAAAAACGACGGTCTTGTGCCGCAGTATTATATAAAGGAAAACCATCCGCCGATTATCCCGCCGGAGATATTCGATATGGTTCAGCGTATGATTGAGGAGCGCAGAAACAGGAACAGCCGTGTAAGCGGAGCAAGCGTGTTCTCCGGCAAGGTGTTCTGCGGCGACTGCGGCGGCGCGTTCGGCTCAAAGGTATGGCATTCCAATGACAAGTACCGAAAGGTAATACTTCAATGCAACAACAAATTCAAGAACGAAAGAAAATGCTCCACACCGCATTTGACCGAAAGCGAACTAAAGGAGCTGTTTGTAAAAGCGGTAAACAAAATAATACCCGCGGCGGAGCAGCTAAAAGCCGATTTTGAGCTTATAAAGGACAGTTTATTCGATACCTACAACGACGAGCAAAACGCCCGCCGCGATAGCATATCATCATTCTTAAAAATACTGTTCCGGCAAAAAGCGGTCGTTTCTGAGTTTGACGACGATTTATTCAACGCGGTTGTCGACCGCGTAACCGTATACGCAAAGGACGACGTGAGATTTACATTCTTAAACGGCATGGAGATAAAAGCGTAACAATACGCGAATAAGCATATAATCAGCGGCAGATACCGCTGATTTTTTATTTTAACAATTTAATTTTTCCTTAAACGATTGCGTCCATAGGCGAATTGTGGGTGCAAAATTAAATTGTATCATATAAGCCACCTGCTTTGTCCTGTGAAAACGGCAGAAAGTACACATTTTTGCTGTTTAACAGGCTGCCGATATTTTTTGCCGCGCCGCCGAGTCCGTCGTTTGTGGACACGGCTATAAGCACGGGTTTTTGATTCCTTAAATGCGCCTTAGCCGCCATTGTGACGGACGTGTCGGCTATACCGGCGGCAAGCTTCGCCAGGGTGTTGCCCGTGCAGGGCAGCACGATAAGCATGTCAAGAAGCTTTTTCGGGCCTATCGGCTCGGCTTCCTTTACGGTATGTATGATGTCCCTGCCAGTGATTTCCTTTATTTGATTTATAAAGTCCTCGGCTTTGCCGAAACGCGTGTCGGTCGAGTACGAAATACCGCTCATTATCGGCACTACGTCCGCGCCTGTCGCCTTTAGCTTTTTCATTGCCGCGACGGCTCTTTTGAAAGTGCAGAACGAGCCGCACATGGCAAAGCCTATTGTTTTGTTTTCCCAATCCACATTCTACACCCCCAATTCACTTATGATGTTCATGATCGTGTCCTTAATAATCGCTCCCGACGTTATCGGAGCAATCTTCCCCGGAAGTGACAGCGCCCATATTACACGCACGCCGTGCTGCTTCGCCGCTTCAAAATCCACCCCGGCGGATACAAAATTTGGATAAGGCGGTGTAAAATAAAAAATCGCCGCTAATCGGCGATTTCCTGTTCATTGTTTATTTCTCCGAAAAGACTTTTTATGTAGTCCATTCTTCCGTTCAGTATTCTGTAAATAGAAACATTTTCATCATCGGCTTTGTAAAAGATAAGATAATTTTTACTTATCAAATACCTGTAATCTGTCTGTATATGCAGCTTCGCCGAAAGCGAAACTCTCATATCGGGCGATATTGCAAGAAGCATGTAATCATCTATTATTTCTTTTACAATACGATTGGCGGCGATAGGATTACACAATTCCTCCGAGATGTATTTTTTTATTTCCTGCAAGTCATTTAAAGCGGCAGGGGTTAATCTTATGTGTGCCATATTTATACTCCCAATGCCTCTCTTGCTTTATCCGCATCGATCCAGCCTTTTTCCTTGACCGACATTTCCGCAGCCGACAGCTCCGACAGCAGCTTTACCGTTGCCCGCATTTTCTCATAATCGTCCATGTCGATTATTACATAGCGTCCCCTGCCGTTTTTTGTAAGAAAAACAGGTTCTCCTATGGAAATATCTTTAAGCACATCCGTGTAGTTCCGTAAATCCGAAACCGGTTTTATATTCGGCATAATATTACCTCCTACCATAATAAATTTATTGCTGTACTTATTGTATCATAATTATTCGTAAAATACAACAGCAAATTTAATTATCTCTCTGTTTATTGGTTTATTATGCTCCTTCCCTGTCGGCACATCATCAGTATCCGAACACCTCTTCTGCCCTCTGCATATTCTCTCTTATCCTCACGCCGAATGGGCAGCGCTTCTCGCACGCGCCGCATTTTACGCAGTCGCCGCCGTGGGCTTTAAGCGCGGCGTAATGCTCGCGCACCGTTTCGGGGATTTCATCCTTCGCGAGATTCAGAAATTTCGTCACCGACGCAATATCGATCCCCTTCGGACACGGCGCGCAATGACCGCAGTACATACAATGTCCCTCCCAGCTTATCTGCGGGAACGACTTGAATACCGCCGCGTAGTCGCGCTCCTCGTCGGACGCGTATTCATAGTCGATCGAGGTCTGCAGATCCGCCAAAGTCCGCGCGCCGCTCATGATCGACGCGACTGCAGGACGCGTCAGGGCGTAATGTATGCACTGCGCCGCCGTCATAGCCTTACCCGCGGGCGAGTATTCCTCGCTCAGCAAATCCCCACCGCCGAACGCCTTCATTACGGTTATGCCGACGCCGAGCCGCTGACACTCGTCATAGAGCTTTTCGCGCATAGGATCAAGGTTAAACAGAGGCTTTTCATAGCTCTTTTCCGACCACAGATCCTCACAGTCCTCGCTCGCGGGAAGCAGGTCGTAGCACGGATTTACGCTGAACATCAGCACCTCAACCGCGCCCGTATTTATCGCCTCAAGTGCGACGATAGGATTGTGCGAACTCATGCCTATCGCGCGGATCCTGCCCTGCGCTTTCAATTCCTTCGCGTAGTCTAAAATTCCGTTATCCACCACCGCGTTCCACGTTTCGAGCGAATCGACGTAGTGGATCATTCCGACGTCCACATAGTCCGTGCCGAGATTTTTAAGCATCGTTTCAAACGCCGCCTTTACCTCATTTAAATCCCGCGTCGCTCTGTACTGCTCATTTTCCCACATTGCACACAAATGCGCCTGCAGCACAAACTCGCTTCTGCGCGGACGTATCGCGTTGCCGACGCGCCGCTGCATATCGGGGTTGGGGCTGTACAGATCCATGCAGTTCACGCCGTGGCGGAACGCGAGGTCGAACATCTCGTTCGTGAACTCGCCGCTCTTGTCAAGGAATCCCTCGCACCCCATACCTATCTCGCTGACCGTTATGCCTGTTTTTCCTAATTTTCTGTAATTCATGGCTCATTCTCCTTTTTCTTAATTCTATCATAAAATGCAGATTATCAATTCTGTTTGGTTATAGATTTTATGCAATACGCCGCGCCCCAGTTGTGAAGTATCTCAACCTTTGAAAATCCCGCGTCGCTGAGCGCGGTTATTCCATGCTTGACGGTCAGCATATGTTCGTCATAGCCGTCAAGACGGGCTTTGAAGAAATCACTCATTTTCTCTAACATATACGTTTACCTCTCGTTGCTTTTAGACCGCTTGATAAATTGGGATTTATCGTTCAGATTATACCACATTCACTGTAAAATTTCAATGTCATTTTTAATATCAAGCCGTGCTATGCAGGGGTATCTTCAAATACAAAGCGCAAATCACCCCTTCGGGTTATCGAATTTGAAGTGAATTTCAATTTCTTTATCCTGTCCGATATAAATTTTGTCGACCAGCATAAGCAGCGTATTTCTGTCAATATCGTCAAAACTGAGGATACCCTTAAGCAACTCGCCCATATTGCGCGTCGTTTTACTGCGTTCATCCTCCCTGCGAATTTCCTCAAGCCGTTTCTCATAAACAGCCCTTTCAGCCTTTATACCGCCGCTCATCTCCGCGTATTCCTCCGCCGAAATCACGCCTGACGCCTTATCTTTATATAGGCTCAGAGCCGTACTCTTACAAGCCTCAATCCTTCTCGCAAGCGACTCGGCAAGCTTGGCATTATTATTTTCGCTATTAAAAAAAGCGTCAGCCTCCGTCAAAATTTCCGACGTATTGATAGCTGACGCTAATTCCTTAAGTTTCTCTTTAACTATGTTCTCGACATATATCTCCCTGATACTGTGCGAGGTACAAACTCCGAGCTTTGCGTTCTTCCTCCACCGGCTGCACACAAGATACGTTCGCGTTTCCGATTCCCTTACAAAGCTCATACCGCCGCCGCAGTCCTTGCAGAATACCAGTCCCGACAGCAGATGCGGCTCACCCGCACGTTTGCGTTTATTGTAGCTGCGCTTTGACAGAATATCCGCAGCCGCGTCAAAATCCTCCTGCGATACAATCGGCTCGTGGGTATCTCGGATAATAATCCATTCCTCGCGCGGCAGACGCACCTTTTTATCTACCTTGTAGCTCACCTTTCGCGTCATATTCTGCGCGAGATGTCCGGCGTATGCGGGATTAGTCAGGATACGGCGAATAATCGCATCGTTCCACACTCCTTTGAAAACCCGCTGCGTCGCGGTCAGATTCTTCTGCTGCGAAGGTGTGGGAACGCCGTCCATGCTCAGCTTGTGTGCTATACCGAGTATCGTCTCTCCCGCAAGAAACTCGCGGTAAATCCGCCGCACGTACACCGCCGTTTTCTCGTCGATAACCAGATGGTTTTTATCGTTCGGATCCTTTTTGTACCCGTAAGGCGGCTGTGAACCGATAAATTTGCCGCCGACCTTTTTGGTAGTAAGAGCCGTCCGTACCTTCTTGCTTATGTCCTTGGCGTACATGTCGTTAAAAACCGCTCGGAACGGCGTCATGTCGTCGCTTTGCGCCGCGGTGTCTATGCCGTCGTTCACGGCGATGTAGCGTATGCCGCGCGACGGAAAATACTTGTCTATGTACTTGCCTACCTCTATATAATCGCGACCGAGGCGGGATAAATCCTTCGTAACAACAGTGTTTATCTTTCTGTCCTCAATCATTTTAATCATTCGTTTAAATTCCGGTCTGTCAAAAGCTGACGTTAGATAACGATACTTTTGAAAACACTGAAAAATCAAGGTTTTTCGAGCGACGGACAAGCAAGGTATTGTACTAAAAACTGAATACGACGCAAAAGCGGCGTTTCCCACTCTCTACACAAGGAGAAAAGGAACGCCGCTTTTTTCATGCCCTTTGTTACGCAGTAGGGGCAGAAAAAGCCTTGCTACAAGCGGTTTTCCGGGCGCGTATCTGACGCGGCAAGGGATTTATACCTTATCCCCCGAAACCGCGCTTCTACTGCGTAACAAATC
>CANQKM010000011.1 GCA_947624485.1 uncultured Clostridia bacterium | reverse complement strand
CTCAATAACCTGTTTGCTAAATTATATGAAGACAGGGTAAACGAGAGAATTACAGAGTATAATTTCACAATGCTGTCTGACAAATATCAATCCGAGCAGACAGAATTAAATTTGACGATAATCGTTCCGACGTTACCGTTCTCTACTTCCGCAATCATCGCTTGAAACCCTTCGCGCTCAAACGTAGTTCTACTCACACTGTCGTCAACGAAATATTGCGGATTTTTGAAATTGTTATCCTTTGCGTACTTACTCAAAATCGCTTTTTGGTTCACAATGCTGTTACTATCGCCCTGTAATTCATCGTCGCGGCTCAGGCGACAGTATAACGCTGTTATCTTTTCAGACTGTCTGTTCATTTTTCTTTCCTCCTAATATTGGACAGTCTGCCAAAACAGGATTGTATATTCAGTATATCACATTTCATTCTGTTTGTCACCGCCTTTTGCGGGATTTTCAGTCATCAATTTCAACAATTTTGACGGCAGGGATTTGTACCCGGCATACACACCGCTGAAACGGTAGGTAGTGTTGCCGCTTTCAAAGGTAAGAGTTATCTTTGGAAGTTCCGCGGATAACAGGTTTTTAACTTTCATATCGCACCGTTCCTTTAGGCTGCCGTCCATAACGCGGACGTAGACTATGACGCCCTTGTACGCGTCATAGTAGGAGTCAAAAATAAGGGCCTTGAGCGGCTTGCTCTCATCGCCGCCCGAAGGCGGAACAAGCTCCACGATCTTTTCAAGAACCTCCTCGATATTAACGCCGTTTTTGGCAGAGATAAGCGGCGCGTTTTCGCCGTCTATGCCGATTATGTCCTCGATCTCCCACTTTACCTCGTCGGGCCTCGCTCCGGGCAGATCGATCTTATTAATGACCGGCACGATCTCAAGGTCGTGCTCAAATGCGAGATAGGTGTTCGCGAGGGTCTGTGCCTCGATCCCCTGCGCCGCGTCCACAACAAGCACCGCGCCCTCGCAGGCCGCCAGCGAGCGTGAGACCTCATAGTTAAAGTCAACATGGCCCGGTGTGTCGATCAGGTTGAGATAATACTCGCGGCCGTCCTTCGCCTTGTAAACAAGGCGTACGGCGCGGGCCTTTATCGTGATACCGCGCTCGCGCTCAAGCTCCATGTTGTCGAGGATCTGCTCCTGCATCTCCCTCTGCGTCAGCGCTCCGGTCAGCTCCAAAAGGCGGTCGGCCAGAGTGCTTTTGCCATGGGTCCACATGGGCGATTATTGAAAAATTTCGTATATTGTCACGGCTGTACATTCATTTTCCTCCAATAATTCACTTTTTAGTTTTTGTCGGCCTCCATGTTCTTTGGCAGCACCAAATTCAGAATTATCGCCGACAGGAACACTACCGCCACGCAGTTCTCGGCAAACACGCTCTGGATCATCCTCGGAAACATGTCAAATATTTCCGGGACCTGGGTGAAGCCGAGGCCGATGCTCAGCGAAAGCGCGGCGATCGTGATATTGCGCTGGGTATAGCCGCAGTCGCCTATCATGCGGAGGCCGCTGACTAAGATCGTTCCGAACATCATGATCGTGCAGCCGCCCAGCACCGCCTCGGGGAGCGTCGCGAGCAGCGCGCCGAAAATCGGGAAAATTCCCGCGAGTATCATTATGCACGCGCCCGTCGCGATCGTGAAGCGGTTGACGACCTTTGTCATTGCCACAAGGCCTATGTTCTGGCTGAACGAGGTTATCGGCAGGCACCCGAAGCAGGCTGAAAGCGAGCTGATAAATCCGTCGCAGGCTATCGAGCCCGAAATTTCCTTGTCGGACACGTCACGGTCCAGCACGGTCGACGTGAGCGCCGACGTGTCGCCTATGGTCTCGGTGGCCGAGACCAAGAAAATCAGCGTCACCGAAATTATCGCGTTTATGTTAAATACCGGCTTATACGGCAGGATCGACGGCAGAGCCACGACCGAGGTGTCTTTAAGGCTGCTGAAATCCACGACCCCTATCGCCGCCGCCAGTATGTAGCCGACGATCAGTCCGAAAAGCACCGAAAGCTGCTTCCAGTATGATTTAGCGAATATGTTGAACAATATGCACGAGAGCAGCGTCACGCCGCCGAGCACCCAGTTGGTGAGCGAGCCGAACTGCTCGCTGCCGGTGCCGCCGCCGAACGAGCTCGCGCCCACGGACAGCAGCGAAAAGCCTATCGCCGAAACCACGCAGGCCGCCACGATCGGCGAGATGATCCTGCGCCAATATTTCGCGAACAGGCCCAGAATTCCCTCAACAACGCCGCCGACCATGATCGCGCCTATCGCGGTCTCGTAGCCGTATGCAGGGCCTATATAGCAAAGCACCGAAACGAATGTGAAGCTTATTCCCATAACTATCGGGAGCCTCGATCCGATCCGCCATATCGGGAAAAGCTGAATAAGGCTGCCGACGCCCGCCACTATCATCGCGGTCTGAATAAGCCTTGCCGTGTCCTGCGGGCCGATGCCGCAGGCGCCCGTCACAATAAGTATCGGCGCGATATTGGAGACAAACATCGCCAGAATGTGCTGAAGCCCGAACGGTACCGCCTTTCCTATCGGCACTCTGCCGTCAAGCTTGTATATGTTCTCGGTTGAAGCGGGCTGCTTCTCTTTAATATTATTATCCTTTTTCACAACATAATCCTCCCAAATTACTGTTCTCTGAAAATAACCTCGCCGCTCTCGGCGTCCATACCGTCGACTATCGCCAGCGACTGCAAATCGTAGCCCATGTCGCGGATAACCTCGCCGCCGGGCTGGAACCCCTTTTCGATCGCGATCCCTATTCCCTCGACCTCGGCTCCCGCCGCCTCGGTTATCGCGATAAGCCCCTTTAGGGCGCAGCCGTTCGCGAGAAAATCGTCAATGATAAGCACGCGGTCGCCCTCGCTTAAAAACTTTTTTGAAACGATGACACGGTTGGTACACATGTGGGTGAACGACTCGACCTCGGCCATGTACACGTCGCCGTCAATGTTGATGCTGTGAGACTTTTTGGCAAAAACCACCGGCACGCCGAAATACCTCGCCGCGATGCAGGCGATCCCTATGCCCGAAGCCTCGATCGTGAGGATTTTGTTTATGTGCTTGTCCTTGAACCGCTCCTTGAACTCGCGGCCCATCCGCTCAAACAAATCAATATCCATCTGGTGGTTGAGGAAACTGTCTACCTTAAGCACGTTGCCTTCCTTGACGCGTCCCTCTTCCCGTATGCGTTCCTCCATAAAATTCATGATCTCCCCGCCTTTCGACATATTATTCATAAATTATACACTTAAAAATTTCCCGTGTCAATCGTTATATTGCCCGCGGGCTCAAAAAAATCGGGCTTTCCTTTAATTCCGTTAAGATGTTTTTTAGCTCACTGATTGGAATATCAATGTTTTTGACGGCGTTTATGATTTCCTCGTTTTCAAGCTGTACCCTCGTTTTTTCAAGAGCCTTAATTTCAGCTTGGAGCTTTTGCACCCGCGCTGTTTTGTAATTTATCTTGTCAGTTATTGTTTGAATATCCATAGTGTCCTCCTTTACAATTCGGGATTGTTATGCCCTTTATGATGTTGTGTTTGCTCGGTTTCCCTGTCAGCACGTTCTCTGTATTTGGTAAGTTTTTTGAGAATGCTCGGTTTTTTCTTAGGTGCTTCCTGCTCCGGCTTTATGTTAAGAAACATATCCACGTTTTTCTTTAATATCGCTATTTCGTCGTATTCGTCTTTAATATCCTTGCGCAGAATCGATAGCTTGGAGATGTCCGTCAGAAGCCGCTGCCTTTCCGCTTCTATTCGTTTCATACTCGGCAGCTTGTTATCGTTTTAGCTCGTTCGTCAGTCTTTGGAACAGGTCTATCTCTTGCTTATGATTTGAATAGAAGCTGTTTTTCAGCAACGGATTTTTCTTTGTGTATTCCTCGTAAATCGGTTTCAGATTTCGATACATATTTAGCTTTTTCATAACCATTTTGTACTTATTTGAAACATACGCTTTCTTTTTCTCATAGCTCCGTTTCCGTCCGCTCGGTTCAACAATGTTTAGCCCGTATTCAGCGCATATCTTATCACTGATTTCTCGTATTCGGTAGTATGATTTCTTATCGGAGCGGTAACGCTTATGGTCTTGGAAGCTGACGGCGTTAAATATGATATGATTGTGGTAGTGGTCTTTGTCTGTATGCGTACAAAGTATATATTCATATTTCCCGCCCAAAACCTCGTCTGCAAATTTCTTTCCGATTTCGTAGCATTGCGCCGGCGTAACCTCGCCCGGCTTAAAGGATTGGATAAGGTGGTACGCCTGATTTTCACCGCCGCCCTTTGCCGATTGTGCCGTTAATTCAAATTCAAGCTCCGCTGTTTCATAAGCGCAGCCGAAGGTAGAGATATATTTGCCGCCTTCTGTTTTATTAGAATTGCCGATATATGTTATTGACTTACCGAGAGTGTGTTTGACACGTTCAGCACGTTTGCTTCGCAAACGCCGACCTGCGGTCGTCCGCCCTTCTTGGCGGTGCGCATGTATTTTAGTAATTGCCATATCTTATCCACCTTCGTTTTGATAGTCGTAATATCTTGTTTCATAATTCCGTAGGTATTGGCGTTCCGTGCGATTTGATTGATGTTCTTCCCGATAGCGTTCATCTCTTTGACAGCCGCTTTCAAGTCAGAAGTATCAACATTTACCACAAACCCGTCAATAGCCATTTTCCGCAGATACGCGCCGCGATTGGTCACATTAGCCAGTCGGACGCGCCTGTTTATCTGTTCCAATTCTTTTTCATCTACATAAAATTTTACTTGAATACCCCGCTTGCACTTATTCAAGAATTTCACCTCCTCTCTATGGCAGGAAACTTTTTTGCAAAATCCCGAAACGGGATTTTCACACTTCGGTACTTTGAGTACCATAGTGTTATGCTTGCTAAAAAAGTTTCCACCTATTATTAGTATTATCAATACGCTGTTTTTCTCTTTTTTACCTGCAATCAGAAAATATCTGTATCAATAGTACATATTTATTATATCACGAATTAAAAATATGTCAATAGTTTTTTGAAAAAATATATTTGTGTACTTGAAATTCATAAATATATGTGATATACTGTATATGAGGTGAAGTAGAGATGAATAACGAAGAAATGACAATAGGGCAGCGCGTAAGAAAGGCGAGGAAAGAAAAGGGGTATAACCAGACGGAGCTTGCGAACGCGCTCGGAAAGTCGCTGCGTACAATCCAAAAATACGAAAACGGCGAGATTGAAATTTCCATAAGTATGCTGAATGAGCTTGCGAAGGCTCTTGACACGACCACGACTTATCTGCTCGGCTACAAAACTGAAACGGTGAAGCCTCAGATAACTACGTTTGCCGATGTTGCGGTAATGCTGTTTGAGCTTGAAAAGGTCGCGGGACTGAAATTTGATATTGCCGTAAAGCGTCCGCCGAGGAATGATAACTGGGAGTGCTCCATAAAGTTTGACGGAAAAGCAAAAACCGATCTTAACGCCGATATGTGCCTTTTCCTTGAGGGCTGGGCAGACGCAAGAGAGAATTACTCAACAGAAAAGTATGCGGACTGGAAGGATAAGACGCTTGCGTATTATTCGAGATTGGCGGTAGACGAACAGGCAGATGAAGCGAAGGATAATGCGATAAAGAGAAAAGTCACTCCGGCAGGAGATTTGGAAAATTATGATTATAAAGAATAGGGCATATATAAAATGCAAGTAAAATGATAAATCCGTGATATGAAAAGCGCATATCACGGATTTATTTGAAGTTATACAATTATACCGACGGCAACTCTGTTTTTATTTTCACCCCACCGTCGTTCTCTATCGCAAACTCACCGCCATGGGCTTTTATGATACGGTACGCCATAGGCAAACCAAGCCCATGCGCGGATTTGGGGATCTCGGCGATATTATCTATAACTTCCTGCGGCGCGCCCTTGCCGTTGTCGGCGATGTCAACAATAACACGTCCATTTTCCTCATACTGCGTTATCGTGATTTTACAGCCGTTTTTGTTATGCGTGATACTGTTGTTTATCAGATTGAATACGGCTCTTTCGATTAAACTTTCGTCTGCGGATATAATTGATTTTTCATTCCGCAAATCAAGCTCGATTTCGCATTTGTCCGCGATGCCGCTGTTTAATATGTCCGATACAACACGGCACAGCAAGGGACAGATTTTGACCGCCGTTTTCTTGGACGGCTGCATATCGTATTCGAGCGACGATATCAAATTCAAGTCCTCGATAAGCTTCTTTATTTTCACGCCCTGCGCCGTTATCGCCTCGGCTTTCCCGCGCTCCGTTTTTGTGAGGTTTTCCGAATTTGCAAGCTCGTCCGAGTAGCCGACTATTACCGAAAGCGGCGTGCGGATGTCGTGCGAAATACCTGAGATCCAGTTTGACCGAGCGCTGTCGCGGGCGGCGAGAGCGGCGTTTTTGCGCTCGATCGAGTCCGACGCGCGGTTTATGTTCGCGGATATTTCCTTGAAAATTCCGCGCTCCGGTAAGCTTACCGGCTTTTCGTTGCGCAAATCGGCTATTCCGTCGGCGAGCGCGCGCAGACGGCGGTAAAGACGGGAGCCGAAAATACACGCCAGCAGCGCGGCGAAGCACAGATTGACGAGAAGTATCGTCAATATCCTTTGCGGCAGCGTGTCGAACCAGCTCATCGAATAAATCATTTCGTATTTGGCGACTGCGTTTTTCGGTATGCCGAGCACAAGCAGCCCGTAGTCCTCCGTGCGGACGTAGACGGGGTAGTCGTTCAAAAACCAATGCGTCATTCTTGCGACGTCGTTTATGGAATAATGCGTCGGAATATTGTCGGGCTTGTTTTGCGACCATATCATATCGCCGTTTTCGTCAATCAAAATGCACCAATAGTTGTCGGGGACCACGTTTTCCGCAAGCTCAAAGCCGCGCTCCGTCCGCGTCAGATTTTCGCTTATCAGCGCAAGCGTTTTTCTCGGTCTGCCCTCTTCGCCGGGGTCGCTCGCGATATACGCGTATCCAAGAAAATTTACGCACAGCAAAATAACCGCGATCACCGCCGAGGTAAGCGTAAAGCATATAAAAATTTTTAGGCTTGTTTTATTCATTATCGATCACCAGCTTGTATCCCAATCCCTTGACCGTCAGCAAATGCTGCGGCTCGGCTGGATGGCGAATTTATACGAGCTGCCGCTTATAAACTCGATTTTCATGCCGCTGCTCTCGATAATCGTGTCGTCGCGATTGTGCGACATCGAGCATAAGGGTTCAATGTTAAAGCAGCTTGCGGTCACAAAAAAGCGCGGGCAAATTTACGACGCTAAGCTTTTATACGGGCTTGCTATCATGCTGTTCTGCGTGGCGTTAAGCTGAGTAGCGACGATCGCGTTCGGCTATATCGCAGGCTTCGGCGGCGATTTGCCGATAAAGCTGTATCTTTTGTATCTGCTGTTCACCGCCGCGCCGACTGTCGCGGTGTACATTTTCCAGCACACGCTGTCGCTCTGCTTTAAAAATCAGGCGGTCACGTTTTTTTCGGGCGCGATAGGCACGTTTTTCGGGACGTTTTCGATGTTCCTGCCGCAGCTTTCGTGGCTCCGCAGGTCGCTTATCTGGGGCTATTACGCCGTGCTGATGTTTGTCGGGCTGTTTGACTGGACGAGAGATGACCGCTATAAGTACGCGCATTTCGACGTTATGGGAATTGATTGGAATTTCTTTATCGTATTGCTTTTTATATGCGTCGCTCTGTATATCATCGGGCGCGAAATATTCAAGAGAAAGGAGCTGTAAATTATGTTACTGAAATTATTGAAGGCGGAGCGAATGAAGCTAAAGCGCTCACCCGTATGGCTCGCGTTTTTGCTGATGCCGGTTATTCCGGCGGCTTTGGGAACGGCGAATTATCTGTACCAGAAGGAGGTTTTAACGCGCGAATGGCTGAGCCTGTGGACGCAGCACACGCTGTTTACCGATTACTTCTTCCTGCCGATAATGCTCGGTATTTACTGCGCTTATATAATGCGGCTGGAAAACGCGAACAACAATTGGAACAAGGTCTTCACCATGCCCGCAGGGCGCTCATCGGTGTTTCTCGCGAAGCTCCTGACCGCCGCGATGATGCTGCTTTTCAGTATGATATGGATATGCGCGCTGTTCGTGATTTCGGGATACATGGCGGGGCTTACAAATCCGCCATGGCTCACGATCGCGCAATGGTGCGTGTTCGGCACGCTCGGAGGAATGGTTATTGTAGCGATACAGATTTTAATCTCGATGAACATAAAAAGCTTTGCGCTGCCGATAGGAATATCGTTTGCCGGCGGACTTTCGGGGCTTGGATTTCTTGCTAAAAATATGGGACACATATGGCCCTATTCGCTTATGTCCTACGGCATGAACTCGAACGCGCCGCAGAAGATCGCCGAAAGCGGAGGATATGTTCAGTTTGCCGCTGTGTGCGTATTGTATATCGCGATATTTACCGCACTCGGGGCTGTTACGGCGGCGAGGAGGGATATATAACTAAATTAAGATGTCCCCACCTATGGAGATGACATCTTAATTTTTCGGCAGGGGACTTGTATCCCCTGCTGAAAATATTGAGGAACGATGCACAGCGCCTTATTGAAACATAAGGAGCGTGTCAATTTTGTTGTTAGACCTTATAATTATTAAACTTTATTATGTTTGCATCGGTAATACTCTTTTATTAGTCTCTTATAATCTTCAGAAATTTTATCGGTAGTTGAAGAATATATGCTATTCTCATGTACATATTCAACCAGATTTTTAAATTCCAATGAATTTATAATCCCGTCAATATATGTTTTTTCATCTGCCGTTGAATGGTTATTTTCATACTCTCGCGTAATCGGAGATATAATATAACAACTTGATGTTTCGATATAACCAAGCATTTGTTCAGGGTTTTTAATTGCTAAATTTTCGTAGCCGTTGATAGCAGGTATGCACATACGCTGCTGAAATATATTTTGCCGCACATGCAATCCTGGGCAATAAACTAAGCTTTTTATTAGCTTTTCTTTTGTATATCTATCTTTTATAAAGAAATTATCCTTTACAGGTGTATATAGGCATATATCTCCTTGTTTGTCGCATGGTATATATTGTATTGTGGCAGGTTTTCTTTTTAACAGATCCGTTAATTTTTCATCTATTATAATATAATCCGAATGAATATTATCTTTGGCAGTATTAACACATTGGGTAAGTGTATCCTGCTCAATAGCATCAGGATCTATTTGTTCATTTTTGTGCTTTACAACACGTTCAGCTATATATGGCAAATACGGATAATCGTCTACAATATCCACAAAATGCACATTTTCTTCAGCTGTATATGTACCATCTGATTTTTTTATTAAAGTCTTAAATGTTATATCATTATTGCTGTTAATCTTCTTTCTTATATCTTTAGTATTTATATTGTTGCCGTATATTTCCGCACATAAAATATAATTACAAAACGGATAGTCATCGTTAAGACTATCTATGTTATTTGGTATTACTGAAAAATAGTGATTAAGTATTTTATTCAAATCATCAATTATTTCTTTTGCTGCCTCATATTTTAAATCATCGCGGTTTAATGTTAATGTTGTTTCGGTTTTTCTGCCATATATATCAATATCTATATGTATTCCGTTAAAAATCCTGTTTATCAGTTCTCTATGATTTTTTATGATTTTCCCTTTAAAAAACACGCTGTTGACTGTATCCCCAGGCCGATTGCATAGATTTATAGTATATTGATTACCGTTATACCAACAAACCATGTTTTGTGGATTATCTGCAAATCGCCAATATATGTTACCACTTTTCTTCCAGTCTTTTGAATCTTTGTTGTCTATCTTTTCTATTGTTTCATTTAAACTAAGAGTTTCTGATTTTAAATCAATGGCAAACAGACTATTATTACAATTTCCTGAAATTGTTTCTACAATTTTATATATAACTGTCGCTTTTGATTTAAATGGATCTGCATTCATCAAATTACGATATGCAAAACCACCCAAAGAAAATGTAAAATCTTCTTTGATTGGAACCCTTAATTCCACTGTTGTCCCACAACAGGCAGAATTAATATTTTTAACAAGCGGATAATCATTTTTCACAGGCGACGGAAAAGTTATCAGCATTGCCTGTTCACCTTCAGCCTTTGTTTCCATAGTAAATTTATCTGTCAATAGGAAACATGATTGCAAGCCTATGCCAAAGCTGCCTGTCGGACGAAGCCACAGTGGCATACCATCAATTTCATCCTTTTCACTTTTCATAACATAATAGCTACCACCGACATTGCATATCCGCTTAAGCTTTTCAGGGGAAATGCCAATACCCTTGTCTGTTATTCTGACAACGGTATAATCCTCATCATTTTCTATTTCAACCCTTATTGTATAAATATCATATACCCATGACGGTATATCATACGGCATTAAGGTTCCGGATTCCACTTTTTCGCGTTCTATAATACCCATACCATAGTATTTGCCATTCTTAATATCTCGCCATAACTGGATTTTTGAGGCATCTTCCGCATTTTGTACAATTTCTCTTAAGCAGACAAACTTATCATTATAGAATGACGCGCCTTGTATTAATTCAAATGCCTTAGCTTGAGGTATTTCCATTTTTAGTTTTGCAAAACCCCACTCATCAGGTTTACCATTTATTAACACACGTGGTTCTGCCAGCTGAGGAGCCCGTTCAAATTCGTCGGGGGCTATATTGTTCCAATTAAGCTGAAGTTCTTTAATCTCATTCTTGAGCATATTAAGCCAATATATGATTTCTCTGTACACTTCATCCGTATTGCAATCAGCCTCCACCTCTATTATTTTAGGAGTCACCAGAATATGCGTTGTGGACTCATGTTTATCACGGTGAATTGTTGATACTTTCGGCATGGGACCGTACATTTTTTCAACAAAAGGATTGAACCGTCCGTTATCTAAATCCAACAAATCCCCCAAGCGTAATAAACAAGCAATAAATCTCGGATGCACATAATCGGTTTTAAAGCCATTTGACATTTTATGAAGCTTCATTACATCATTAAAGTCTTTCATATGTAGAGCACATATTGCCCCTGTCAGCTTCACAAGTCTGCGTTGAATCAATCCGTTATGGCTTAAATCAATTCCCCATATATCACTGTGATTTACAGATGTTTCCGAAATATCTCCATGCTGTGGACGAAAATATTTTGAACTGATTAATATTACGGCTTTTTTTATGTCTAATGCCCATTCATAGCTTTCCTTGTTATCCGGATTAAATGCTGTTAATAATTTAGCCGCATTTTGTACAGATTCGTCCTCATCAGATTTACATTTATCCAAAAAATCCTTAAATTTATCGTTTTTCCATAATTTTTTTATGATAGTATCCGGTGTCACCATACCTGAATCATGGAAATAAGCGACATGTAAAATCATCCATAAATCGGTTGGAGATAGATTTTCGATTCCGGTATTTCCAAGAATTTTCTCTATATTAGATAATATACTTTCGGAGTGTGATTCGTCGTGTCTGCTATAATATGGATAATCTTTTGGCACATTACTTATAACCTGAGAGATCGATTCCTTATCTAAAATCCAAGTGGAATATAATTCTCTATATTCTTCGTTCTCGTCACATATCTTTTTTAATTGTTTTTCTATGTTGTTTCTTGACATATTTAAAACCCTTTCTTCATTTTTTGTTCATCTACCCTTATCAATTTGATATTATCACACATTTCCATGTTCCAATATAATACATTTTATCATTTTTTTATAATATTTTCAACATTAATTTAATTATCTTTACTTTGAGAGACAATAAAATTTCAAAAATGGGGAAGGTATATCCAAACAACAAAAGAGCGTATCATTTCTGAATGATACACTCTTTCATAACCCCGTTTTGACAGTCTGTCATAAAATTATTTTATACTGTCTTATATCATGCCATCGTACGATACGTTTTTTGTTTGCTTTTATTTAGTTGAGCGCGCTCTTAGCCGTTTCAACGAGCTTTGTGAAAGCGGCCGCGTCCGCGATAGCTATCTCGGAAAGGCTCTTTCTGTTGAGGTCGATACCGGCCTTCTTAAGACCGTTCATAAACGTCGAATAGTTCATGCCGTTCATCTTGCACGCGGCGGATATTCTCGTTATCCACAGACGGCGGAAGTCTCTCTTTCTTCTTCTTCTGCCGATGTACGCGTTCTGCATCGAGCGCATAACAGCCTGATTGGCGGTTCTGAACTGCTTGCTCTCCGCGCCGCGGAAGCCCTTTGCGAGCTTTAATATCTTCTTATGTCTTTTTCTTGTATTTAAAGCGCCTTTTACTCTTGCCATTAGTGTTTACCTCTCTTTCGGATTACTTGTAAGGAATAAGCTTCTTGATTACCGCGGCGTTCGCCTTCGAGCAGTAAGCCTGCTTTCTCAAATGTCTTTTTCTCTTTGTTGTTTTCTTGTTCAGAATATGACGTCTGAACGCCTTGTTCATCTTAACCTTACCGTTCTTCGTCAGGTTAAATCTCTTGGCTGCGCCTCTGTGCGTCTTTATCTTTGTCTTAGCCATGACCTTTCTCCTCTCAATGTTTAAAATTAGTCTTTCTTCGGTGCGAGGAACATTGTCATGTTCCTGCCCTCAAGCTTTGCGGGTTTTTCTATGCTGCCCGCCTCGCTCGCCTGCGAAGCGAACTTTTCAAGAAGTGTAAAACCTATCTGCGAATGACTTAATTCGCGTCCGCGGAAGCGTACGATTACCTTGACCTTATCGCCCTTTTTAAGGAACTTTATCGCGTGACTGCACTTCGTATTGAAATCGTTGGTATCTATCGAGGGGGAAAGCTGTACCTCCTTGATATTGATGACCTTCTGATTTTTACGGTTTTCCTTCTCGCGCTTGTTAAGCTCAAACTTGTACTTTCCGTAGTCCATAATTTTGCACACGGGCGGCTTCGCCTGCGGCGCGATTTTAACAAGATCCATACCCTTCTCGTACGCCATGTCCTGCGCTTCCTTCGCGCTCATAATACCGAGCTGCGAGCCGTCTGCAGCGACAACGCGGATTTCGGGATCGCGGATTTGCTCGTTAATCTGCACATCATTCTTGCTAATTGTTAATCACTCCTCTCCACACAAAAGAAAAACGGACCGCATAACGCGTCCGCACACAAAAATACCCTTCGGTAAATCTGTATTTGCCGTGTCGCTTTGCGCTGACGGCGAGAACGGAGCGTTCTGCTTGTTTTCAAATTCTCGTGTATTGTATCAGATATTTTTTCGTTTGTCAAGGGTTTTTTATTATTTTTTCAGTTTTGCCGCAAGCTCCTTGTCCTCCGGCGAAATTCTGTACGATTCGCGTATCTTCCGCACCGCCATATTCTGCGTTTCGGCGTTAAGACGGTTATCGGCAAGAAACGCGAACGCCTTATCCCTCTGCTTTGCCGCGGCTGTCGCGACAAGCCACGCCTGCATCATTTGCACGTAGTAAAAATCCGAGTTGATTTCGTTAACGTATTCAAGCACGCCGTCAATGTACTCGTCCGTGAGATAAAAGCTCATAAGGTGCAGAAATCCGAACCGTACCTCCCACGGATTTGAGCTGTGTATAAAATCCCCGACGTCGTTCCAGAATTCGGCAAGGTGCTTTTTTATGCCCTTGAACGTTACCGTGTCGCACGTGTCCCAGCTGTTTATGATTTTTGCGTAGCTTTTCATATAAGAAAGCATCTGCGCGTAGCCGCACTTTACGAGCGACATCACAAACCCGCGCATCATTATTTCCTCGCGGTACGCGCCGATTTTACAGTTAAGAAATTCCTCATAATTGCCCTTAGTGATCTCCTTCGCCGCGTTCCTCAGAATAGGCACTCTCACGCCGAAGGAAAGCTCCGCGCCCGGAGTAAGTCCGTCGCTGAATTTCTTGTACTTCTTATCCGAAAGAGTTTTGAGATAATTTACAAATTCGCCATAATCGCTTTGCTGCCAGTGTCCGCGTGTTAAATCCATTTTTTCTCCTTAAAATATAGGGACGGCAAAAGCCGTCCCCGAATTTTTCATCAATCCTTCATAGCCGTAACCTCGTCGAAGATTTCAACCGTTTCCTTATCCGGCGCTTTTGTAAGCAGGCTTACAACTATAATCGCGATAAGTCCGAATATGAACGCCGGCAGAAGCTCATATATAGCCAAAACTCCGCCGAGCTTCGCGATGCCGTACTTCCATATAAATACCATCGCGCCGCCGGCTATCATTCCGGCGAGAGCGCCCTGCTTTGTCGTGCGCTTCCAGAACAGAGCCGCGAGCATAACCGGTCCGAACGCCGCGCCGAAGCCCGCCCACGCGAACGATACTATGTTAAATACCGAGCTGTTCGGATCGCGCGCGAGGAACACCGCAACCACCGCGATTGCAACGAGCGTAAAACGCGCAACTATCATCGTCGTTTCCTCCGTCATCTTCGGGAACAGCTTTTCCTTTATGATGTTCTGCGATACCGACGAGGACGCCGCGAGAAGCTGCGAGTCGGCGGTCGACATCGTTGCCGCGAGTATACCGGCGAGTATTACGCCGGCCACGATTGCCGCGAGCGCGCCGTTGTGCGCTATAAGCTTCGATATTTCAATAAGCACGTTTTCCGACTGCGCGCCTGCCGTGCCTGCCGCAACGGATGCGCTGTCGTAAAGCGGAGCCATAATGCCGCTCTTAACGAGAGCCATACCCGTTATACCGATAAATACGGCAACAGCCAGCGAAATAACAACCCAAACCGACGCTACGCGTCTTGAAAGCTTCAGCTTCTTCGCGTCCTCGATAGCCATAAATCTCAAAAGGATGTGCGGCATACCGAAGTAACCGAGGCCCCACGCGAGCATGGAGCAGCTTCTGAACGCTCCGTAAACCGCCGAACTGTTAGTCGCGGGATCGTATGTGTTTGTCAGGCTGAAATAGCCGGGGATCGCCTTCGCGTTCTCAACGACCGCGCCGAAGCCGCCGGCATGCACAACGCCGTAGCCGACTACGACGACAAGACCTATCGTCATGATAATACTCTGTAAAAAGTCGCTCGTGCTGGCAGCCATAAATCCGCCGAGCATCGTGTACATGATAATTACGAACGCGCATATTATCATTGCGACCGTGTAATCAACGCCGAACAGCGAGTTAAACAGCTTTCCGCACGCCACAAAGCCCGAAGCCGTGTAGGGTACGAAGAAGATAATGATTACGATTGCCGCGATAACGCTTAAAATTCTCGACTTATCCTTGAAGCGCTCCGAAAAGAACGCGGGGATCGTCGTTGCGCCTATGCGGCTCGAATAGTGTCTTAATTTCTTCGCGACTATAAGCCAGTTAAGATATGTACCGACAACAAGACCGATCGCCGTCCACGACGCGTCCGCTATACCCGTGAGGAACGCGAGTCCCGGCACGCCCATAAGCAGGTAGCTGCTCATGTCCGACGCCTCCGCGCTCATCGCCGTTACGAACGGACCGAGCTTTCTGCCGCCGAGGTAGAAATCGTCGGCAGTCTTGTTTCTGCGTGAAAACCATACGCCGATACCCAGCACAACGAGCAGGTACGCGACTATGGAAATCATAATGCAAACATTTTCCTTTGTCATGATAAACCTCCGTATTTATATAACTTTAATTAGTATACCGTGCAATTATATTACGTTATTTGAAATTTGTCAACACTTTAGTGCGTTAAAACGCTGATTTTTATAATACAGCGCGGCAGCGTGCAAAAAAATACCCCCTCATTCGGAGGGGGCGTAATGTGTCAGTTTATGAAGTTTGTCATGATTTTCGCTTCCTGCGGCGGTATTTCGACGCCGTTCTGCCTGCCGAGCTCTATACACTTTATGAGCCATGCCATGTTTTTGCCGAGCGTGCGCATCGTCTGCATACCCTCCTCGTCACGCATGACCTCCTCGGGCGTGTTGCCGTGAACCTGGTTCCAGTACTGCGACGACACGATTGGCATCGAATTTATCGTGAAATACTTGTTAAGCTCGTCAAACGCTGCGCTCGCGCCGCCTCTGCGGCAGCTTACGACCGACGCGCCGACCTTGCCGCGCATCTTATCGCCCGCCGCGCCGAACGCCTTGTCGAGGAACATTGAGATTATACCGGTCGCGGCTGCGTAGTACACCGGCGAGCCGAACACAAAGCCGTCAGCCTCCCCCGCCTTTTCGGCGAACTCGTCAACGAGCGCGCCGTAGTCGTACACTCCGCCGAACGAGTCCTTTCCTACCCACATTATCTCCGTTTCAACGCCGTTTTCCTCAAGCGCCTTCGCGCACTCCGTGAGAGCCGTGTATGTGCAGCCCTTTTCCCTCGGACTGCCGTTTACAAGAATTACCTTCATAATATATTCTCCTTTCCGTTCTTTTACGTATTATATAGTATACCATTTTTTGCGCGATATGTCAAAAAGAAACTTGCGCGTCACACAATTTCCGCCTTTTTCATAGTATATATCAGGTATGAAAATACCGAATAAAAATCAGGAGGAAATACTATGGCGACAAATTTACCCAACAGAGCGCAGCTGACGTATGACGGCTCGACAATCGTACTGTCGAACCAGACGAACACGACGCTCGTTGACACAAACACAATGGAAATAACAAAGAAAGCCGTTGACATGTCTGTGGTTGCGGGCGCGGACGCGGTGTACGTTGTGCGTCTCGAAAACACGGGCGCGAACAGCCTCACAAACATTTCGATTACCGATGACCTCGGCATGGGCGCGCTCACCTATTCGGACGGTACGGCGCAGTTCTATATAAACGGCAGCAGCGTTACGGGAACGGCTGTACCCGGTATGGAAAACGTTGTATTCTCGACGGCCAAAACGCTTGAACCGGGCGATAATTTCATCGTGGTTTACGCCGCATCCGTAGGCGCAGACCAAACAGAACCGATAACAAACACCGTTACCGCAAACGCGACGGCGGCGGCTCCCGTTTCGGCGGCGGTTACCGCGACGGCTGACGAGACGATAAATATAACAGCCGTGCCGAACGTATCCATCTTCAAATCCGCAGATAAGGATACGGTTACAAGCGGCGACACGCTCACTTACACCTTTACACTTATGAACACAGGCAGCGCGGCTGCGGAAAATGTGAAGTTTACGGACGTTCTCCCCGCGGAGTTCACTGTTCAGACCGTTTCCTACAACACAGGCGGTCAGGATATGCCGATTACTACCGCGGATTACACGTTCCAAAACAATACGCTCACAATTCCGTCGGAAACAGGCACGCTTACTCTCACCGTACCGGCAGCTACTTCGGACGGTCCGGGCATTACGACTATCACCGTTGCAGGCACGATTGCGTAATTGTAAAAATTCAAAACCGCCCCGTAAAGGGCGGTGTACATATTCATTATTTCATCTGTGATATAATTTTAAGTATTTCCTTCTCCGCGTCCTTGACCTCCTTTAAAAATTCGTTCGCGCTGACGCGCACCGCGCCGCCCGAAAAAATAATTATCTGTTCCAGACTGTCCGACGTCGCCACGCGCACGCGGTGTTTTTTGCCAAGCTCGCGCGTGACCTTTTCTATATACATGTCGGCTGTTTCGGCTTCTTTTGTGTACACAACGTTTATGTTATTGACCTTTTCGACGCTTCCCGTATTTCCCTTCACCTTGTACGCGTCAAAAACGAGTATCACCTCGCATCGGCTGTAGCCCTTGTAGTTGCAGAGTATGTCTATAAGCCTGTCGCGCGCCGTTTCAAGGCTTACTTTCGCAAGTTCCCTTAATTCATCCCACGCGAAAATAATGTTGTAACCGTCCACAAGCAGGTACTCCGGCCCCTTCGGCATCGGACGTGCCTTGAATTTCTTCTCCTTCGGCGCGGCTGTTCTTACCGTCTGCGTCTGCTCCGTCCTGCGCGTGATTTGACCGTATGTGCGCTCGAATATCCGCATAAGCTCGGTGTCGCTTGCCGCCTCGCGCACATACCGCTCCGCCTTTTCGTCGGGCGTTTCTTCTTCGGTATCATCGTCCGAAAGGCTCATAAGCTCGGTGTGCGCGTGACCGTAAACCTCGTACCACGGCACGACGTAACCCGCGCCGTGCGAGCAGAATACCGAATCCGCGCTGTTTTCAAGGTCGCCGTCAGCGTCGTAGCCGATTTGCGTGATTACCTCGCCGGCGTTTTGACACGTCTCGTAGCCGCTTAAAATACAGTTGAGCCGTCCGCGTCCGCCCGTGTACGCGGCAACGTCTCTCGCGTAGCCGCGCATACCCGCAACGGGCGCGCTGCCCGTTATAAGCGCCGTTTCGCCGCGTGTTTCCGGCGCGGAAAAGCTGCCGCCCATGTTCTGTATATCGGTCATCGCGCGTCCGACGCTCTCCGTCGGCACTTCAAGCCGAAATTCGTAGTACGGCTCGAGCAGCACGCTCTGCGCCATACGAAGTCCCTGCCGCACCGCGCGGTAGGTAGCCTGTCTGAAATCGCCGCCCTCGGTGTGCTTTATATGCGCGCGTCCCGTAACGAGCGTTATCTTCATATCGGTAACGGGTGAGCCGGTGAGAACGCCTATATGCTCCTTTTCCTTTAAATGTGTCAGTATGAGCCGCTGCCAGTTACGGTCAAGCTCGTCGGTCGGGCAAACGGTGTCGAACGTCAGACCGCTGCCGCGCTCGGACGGCTCGAGCAAAAGCTGCACCTCCGCGTAGTGGCGCAGCGGCTCGTAATGTCCCACGCCCACGGACGGCGCGGCTATCGTTTCCTTGTACGCGATAGAACCCTGCGTAAACGTCACGTCAAAGCCGAACCTGTCGTGTATCACGCGCGTTAATACCTCAAGCTGAACCTCGCCCATGACGTTTACGTGTATTTCGCGCAGCTGCTCGTTCCATATTATTTTAAGCTGCGGATCCTCCTCCGTGAGACGGCGAAGCTCCGTTATCGCCGTATGCTCGTCCACGCCGTCGGGAAGCTCCATTTTGTACGTCAGGACGCTTTCAAGCACCGCCCTTTTCGCGTCAGGTCTGTTGCCTATGCCCTCGCCCGGGTACGTTTCGGTAAGTCCCGTAACGGCGCATACCGTGCCCGCCTCTGCCGCGTCGACCGCCGTATACTTTTCGCCCGAATAGACGCGTATCTGATTTACCTTTTCGCGCCACTCGTTTTTACCGCTGCCCGTAAGCTCGTCCTTTACCTTGAGCGTTCCGCCCGTTATCTTCATATGAGTGAGCCGCGTGCCGTTTTCCTCCGTTATCTTGTACACCTGCGCGCCGAAAATATCGTCGTATATCACGCGCCGAGTGTAGAACGAAAAGCCGTCCATAAACTCCTTTACGCCCGTCATTTTGAGCGCCGAGCCGAAGTAGCACGGGAACACGGCGCGCCTTGCAATCGCGTTGCGCACGTCGCCCGTTTTAAGAGAGCCACTTTCGAGGTACGAGTTCATCAGCGTTTCGTCACACATGGAAAGCTCGTCCAGTGCCTCGTCCGTTTCGATACCGTTCGTAAAATCGACGCACCCGTCGCCGAAACGGTATTTAAGCTCGCTCATAACAGCGTCCTTGTCGGACGGCAGATCCATTTTGTTCACGAAAATAAAGACCGGCACATCGTAACGCTCCAAAAGCCGCCACAGCGTCTCGGTGTGGTTCTGAACGCCGTCGGTGCCGCTCACCACAAGCACGGCATAGTCAAGCACACTCAAAACACGCTCCGTCTCGGTCGAAAAATCGACGTGTCCGGGCGTGTCGAGAAGCGTAAACTCCGCGTCTCCGCAGCGCAGTATCGCCTGCTTTGAAAATATTGTAATGCCACGCTCGCGCTCTATTTCGTTCGTGTCGAGGAACGCGTCTCCGTGATCCACGCGGCCGGGACTCCGAAGCACGCCGGACGTGTAGAGCATCGCCTCCGTCAGCGTCGTTTTGCCCGAATCGACGTGCGCGAGTATTCCTGTTACAAGCTTGTTCATATCCGTTCTTCCGTTCGTTTAATCAATATCGTACAGAACCGCATTGCAAATCGCGGCGGCGACGTTCGAGCCGCCCTTTCTGCCGCGTGACACAATGTACGGCACGCCCGCCGTCATGATAAGCTCCTTTGACTGCGCGGCGTTCACAAAGCCGACCGGCACACCTATAACGGCTATAGGCTCAATTTCGCCCGACTTTATAAGCTCGCAGAGCTTTATAAGCGCGGTGGGCGCGTTGCCTATCGCGAAAATCGCGCGTCCGCCTTCACGCGCCGCCTTTTCCATGCTTGCCGCCGCGCGTGTTGTGCCGTTTTCACGCGCCATAGCCGCGACGTCCCCGTCCGACATATAGCAGCGCACCTTGCCGCCGTACAAGGCGAGGCGCGGTTTGTTAACGCCGCTTTTCGCCATCTGCGTGTCGGTCACAATATCCGCGCCGTTTTTTATCGCACGTTTTAGTGTCCCCACAACGCCGTCCGAAAAGCACAGGCTGTCCGCGTAATCGAAATCGGCCGTCGTGTGGATCACGCGCATCACGATAGGTTTTAGTGTCCCCTCGATTTCGTGCGGAAGCTCGCTTTCGATTATTTCAAAGCTGCGCCGCTCTATGTCGAAGGGCAGCACGTTCTCAATCTCCACTAAAACTCAACTCCCTCTCTCGCCGTTACGCCCCTGTCGTACGGGTGCTTCACCTTCACTATCTCCGAAACGTAATCGGCTTTTTCGATGTATTCCTCCGGCGCGCCGCGTCCCGTCATAACAAGCTCGCCCGTGTACGCGCCTAATATTTTCTTCACAAGCTCATTATCCGCAAGGCCGTACGCAAGCGCGGCGAATATCTCGTCAAGCACTATCATATCGTAATCGCATACATGCTCCGATATATAACGGAGGTTGTCGTTGTGGCATTTCGTTATCGCGCTTTTGTCCGCGTCGGTCATGGACTTAAAGAAGCCGTAATTTTTATCGCAGCGCAGCACTGTCACATTTGCCGCCTCCAGTACCGCCGTTTCACCCGTCGGCGCGCCCTTCAGAAACTGCACGAAAAGCACTTTCCTGCCGTGACCGGCCATACGCACAGCCATTCCGGCCGCGGCGGTGGTTTTGCCCTTTCCGCCGCCGGTGTAAATATGTATCATACCTTCCCTCCGTTCAGAATTTCGTATATAAATTCCATGTCGAGGCTTTCGCGAACCGAATCCGCAAGGCGGTCAAGCTCACGCTCGACAAGCAAGTCATAGTCAATTTTAGTGTCCCCAAGCGTTACGCCTTTTTCTGCGCACAGGCAGTTTACAACCTTATCGGCGCACTTGTCGAATATCCCGTGAACATACGTTCCGTACACGTTTCCTTTTGATATAATTTTAGTGTCCCCAATTTTAGTGTCCCCGCTGCTCACGCCCATATGTATTTCGTAGCCCTCGTACTCCGCGCCGCTCAAGGGTTTTAGTGTCCCCGTAAGATCGGGTATCACGCCGTTTACGCGGCGGCGGATTTTTTCCGTCTTAAACTCCGTCTTTATCGGCAAAAGCCCCATACCGCGCACGCTGCCGCCTTCCGTTATTTCCTCGCCCAGCATCTGGTAGCCGCCGCAAATACCGAATATTACGCCCTTGTACCGCTTAACCGCGGCTTCAAGTCCGTTTTCGCGCATCCACACGAGGTCGGCGGCGGTGCTTTTGCTGCCGGGAATTATGAGCATATCCGGCTCGCCAAGCTCGCTCACAGACGAAACGTACCTCACCGAAACGCCGTCTATAAACTCAAACACCGAAAAATCGGTAAAGTTTGAAATCCTCGGCAGACGTATTACAGCTATGTCTATCACGTCCGCGCTTTTCGCGTTAAACCGCTCGGAAAGACTGTCCTCGTCGTCAAGGTTGTAGCGTCCGTAGGGCACAACGCCCGCGACGCGTATGTCGGTAAGGCTCTCTATCATGTCAAGTCCGGGCTTTAATATCTCGATGTCGCCGCGGAACTTGTTTATAATTATGCCCTTTATACGCTCACGCTCGTCCTTTTCGAGAAGCTCAACGGTGCCGTAAAGCTGCGCGAACACGCCGCCTCGGTCAATGTCGCCGACAAGCAGCACCGGCGCGTCCGCCATTTCCGCCATACCCATGTTTACTATGTCGTTTTCCTTTAAGTTTATCTCGGCGGGCGATCCCGCGCCCTCGATGACGATTATATCATTATCCGCCGCGAGCGCGTTATACGCGTTCATTATATCGGGGATAAGGCTCGTTTTGTACCTGAAATACTCGTCGGCTTTCATGTTGCCGCGCGGCACGCCGTTTACTATCACCTGCGAGCCGTTGTCGCTCGTGGGCTTTAGAAGTATCGGGTTCATCTGTACAGTCGGCTCGGCCTTTGCTGCGCGCGCCTGAAGCGCCTGTGCGCGACCGATTTCAAGACCGTCACGCGTCACATAGGAATTGAGCGCCATGTTCTGCGACTTAAACGGCGCGGCTCGGTAACCGTCCTGCACGAATATGCGGCACAGCGCGGCTGCTATAAGGCTTTTGCCCGCGCCAGACATTGTGCCTTGTATCATTATCGCCTTAACCATATATCTCACCCAGTTCCCTCACAAGTATTTCGTTTTCCGCGCGCGTTTTGACGGCTGCGCGGTAAAAGCGGCTGTCAAGGCCTCTGAAATTATCGCAGGAGCGCACGAGTATTCCGCGCTTTAACAGCTTGTCCGCAACGCCCTCCGCGCCCTTTACGAGTATAAAATTCGCGTCCGAGGGAAATACCTTGAAGCCGATTTTCGTAAGCTCGTTTTTCAAATATTCGCGCTCCGCTTTAATAACGCCGACGCTATTTTTAAGGTAATCGCCGCACTCAACCGCCGCGATTGCGGCAGCCTCCGCTGCGGCGTTCACGTTCCACGCCGGAAGCTGCGCGCGCACCCTTTCGGTAAATTCCGCGTCCGCGACTAAATAGCCGATACGCAGTCCCGCAAGCGCGTGCGTTTTCGTAAACGCCTTTATCACTGGCGTTATGCCCTTCGCGCTCACGCCGTCCATAAAATCCATAAAGCACTCGTCCGTGACGCACACCGTTCTTTTCGCCGCTTCTCGGATAATATCATAGTCGCAGAGCGTGCCTGTGGGGTTGTTCGGATTGCACAGGAATGCCATGTCCGCGCCGTCAAGCATGCCGAGAATGTCACGCTCTGTCCGAAAATCGTTTTCCTCTTTGAGCGCGTAATACGATATATCGCAGCCGACACTCGTTAAGGCTCGCTCGTACTCGGAAAATGTCGGACTTGCGAGTACGGCTTTTTTTGGCATAACGGCTCGCGCGACCGCGAAAATCATCTCCGACGCGCCGTTCGACACGGCGATATTTTCGGCGTTCACGCCCTCGTACCGCGCGATAGCCGCGCGCAGGCCGGTGTAGTCAGCGTCGGGGTATGCGCCGCAGTTTTTTACCGCGGCGGCAGCGGCGGCGGTTATTCTTTTGTCCGTTCCGAGCGGATTCGTGTTCACGGAAAAATCGTAACGCACATTTTTACCGCGAATGTTGCCGCCGTGTTCAAATTTTTTCATCGCGTTGTCCTTTTTTTGTTTGATTTGTGGGTGTGCGCTCGCATTATGTGAGGCCCCCTTGTCAAAGGGGGCTGTCAGCGGAGCTGACTGGGGGATTCCTTTTTAATTTTCACAATGAATCCCTCCACCGCCTTCGGCGGTCCCCCTCCCTTTAACAAGGGAGGCTCACAGTTTACATCATATCAATCAGCACACCTATATATTCCACGACGTATCGCGACGCGAATTTTGCGGCGAGGAATATCACCGCGGCAAGAAATGACGTGAGGTACATCATTCTGTTCGTCTGAATAATATTATCGTAGCGAATATCCCTCAAATCGTCGCCTATCGTCGGTTTTTTGTGCAGCTTGCCAAAATAGTACGCGTCGCCGCCGAGCATTATACGAAGCGCGCCCGCAACCACCGACTCGGTCTGCGCGCTGTTGGGGCTTGCGTGTTTGCGCGAATCGCGCCTGTGTATATACGCGGCGTTACCAGCGTCAAAGCCGAGCAGGAACGACGAGACAATCATTAAAAACGCGGCAATCCTTGACGGTATAAAATTCGCCGCGTCGTCGAGCCGCGCGGCAAATTTGCCGAAATTTATGTACGCGTCGTTTTTGTAGCCGACCATCGAATCCATGGTGTTGATCGCCTTATACACGCAGCCGAGTACCGCTCCGCCTATCGCCATGTAAAACAGCGGCGCGGCAACTCCGTCGCTCGTGTTCTCCGCGACCGTTTCCACCGCCGCGCGCGCTATACCCGCGTCGTCGAGCTTATCGGTGTCGCGTCCGACTATCATGCTCACCTCTCGGCGCGCCTTCCCGACGTCGCCGGACAGAAGCGCGTTGTAAACGTCCCTGCCCGCGCTTGCGAGATCCTTAGCCGAAAGCATAAAATACCCGATCACCGCCTCAACGCACGCGCCCAAAATCATATTGTACCTGTACGCGAAAAACAAAACCGCGAACGGCACGCCGCCGCACACGATTATCACGCATACAGCCATAACCGCGCCGCCCGTGATTTCGCCCGCCTTTGTCTTCGGGAACAGCGCGCGCGCCGCTTTTTCAAAAAGGTCGATAAGCCTCCCCATAAGCCGCACGGGGTGCAGCGCGAAATCGGGATCGCCCAGCAAAAGGTCAAGAAAATACGCGGCAGCGACTGCCGCAAACTGGCACGTTATTATATCGTATATCGTCATGCGTTTCCCTCCATGATGTATTCGCCCGCAATTCTTCGCGCGGCGTCGTATTCAAAGCGTATCATTCCGCCGCAGCGCAGACGGTACTCGTAAAATCCGCCGTAAAGTGCGTGCATCACAGCCATGATCGTACCGCCGTGGACTACAAACGCAGCGCTTTCCGCGTTGTCAAGCGAATCGTAAAATCCCCTCACGCAGCGCGCTTCAAATTCCTCCCGGCTCTCGCCGTTCGGGAACGGCAGCGTTCCGTTCGATTCGAGCCAGCGTTGGTAGTATTCGTTATCCTTCAATTCCTCGCAGGACTTGTTTTCAAAATCGCCGAAATCACATTCGCGAAGGTTGGAGCAAACCGTAAGCTCGCGGCCGGGGTAAATAAATTTTGCCGTTTCAACGCACCGCCGCAGCGGACTTACGATTATTCGTTCGCAGTCGGGGTACGAATACCGCAGCGCGTCGGTCGACACAAGCGGCTCGTCCGTCGTGCCGATGTAGCGTCCCTCTCGGTTTGCGCGCGTTTCGCCGTGGCGTATCAGTGCAATTTTCATTTGAGTTTTACTCCTATTCCGCAAACCACTCTTATAACGGCGTCGGCTTTTTCGGCAAACATACAGCTTATGCGCCCGACCGTCTCGCGCCACTCGCGCTCGAACGCGTCCAACGGCACAATACCGCTCCCCACCTCGGCGCAAATCACTATGTCGGGGTTGTCTGCGAGGATTTTTTCCGCCTCGTCGTACGGGCTGAGACCGTTTGCCATCGCGTCCCTTATTATTTTATGCAGTCCGTTTACCGTCTTTTTATCCGCGCCGAAATTATTTTTTACGTATTCCGTTTTGCCGACGTACGCGCCGCCCGTTACAAAAATCATATCATGTTCCTCCCTTAAATCAGGAGCAGCAGCGACGATACCGACGGTATCACGGGTAAAAACGGCACAAGCTTGCCGCCCACCACAACCGCGATTACCGTTAAAAGCTCGCTCATCTGTATAAAATAGCCGCAGGTGTCGCCCGTTATGCCGCCGATTTTTTTCGCCGCAACGAATTTATAATAAAGTATAAGTCCCGCCTGACAGAGAATCACAAGGAAGCCTATGTACGCGCTGAGCATTACCATGACCGCGGCGCACAGCGCTGTAAAAACGACAGAAACAAACACCGTGACGGGCTTGTTTGAGCTTGACGACACCTCGTAGAGCATGCCGCTGTTTTTCGCGTTGCGCATGAGCGAAATTTCGAGCGAGCAGACCGAGCGCGACAGCACAAAACCGAGCGCTATCATTCCCGCTTCGCCGTATATGGAAACCTCGTTCAAAAAGCCGAAATACAGCACGTAGTAAACTATCGCCGTGATTATACCGAACGCTCCGACGTGCGGATCCCTGAGTATTTCGAGCATTTTCTGCTTTGTGCCGTAAGATGACAGCGCGTCGTTCGTGTCAAGGTACCCGTCGGCGTGTATGCCGCCCGTCACAAGCACCGGCAGTACCGCCGCGACTGCCGAAAAGCACGCGTGGTCAATGTCTATGAGTATGCACACGTGAAACCACAGCATGAAAAGCGCGCCGACAGCCGCTCCCACGAACGGCAGAAAGCACAGCATATACCTCATGTTTTTCTTGTTCGGGTACACTCTTATCATCGGTATTCTCGAATATGTCGAAAATGCCAGACAGAACGCTTTTAATATGTGCATGACCTTCCCTCCTGTTTTATCTTCATCGGTACGCCGCATACCACCTCGTACACCTCGTCAGCCGCGCGCGCTATGCGGCGGTTCAAAGAGCCGAGGATTTTTTTGTATTTTTCGGTCGCCGCATCGTACGTTACGCCGTCCGAGCCGACCTCGTCCGTTACGACGACAAGATTTCCGCACTTTTCGGCAAGCGTCCGTATGCCCTCGGCTATTTCGTTCTCCGCGTTTTCAGCGCCGCAGCCTTCGGGCGAAAACATCTCATTTGCCAAAAGATTGGGCAGACACTCCAAAATCGCGGGTGTGCGCACGTCGAGGCTTTTTATGTCGGTGTAACGCTCGACCGTGTGAAAGCCCTTGCCTTGCCGCATCGCGCGGTGGCGGTCTATGCGTTTTTGCGCGTCCGCGCCGTCGGGCTTCATCGCGGCTATGTACGTTACGTGCTGTCCGAACTGCAGAGCCGCGTTTTCCGCAAACCCGCTTTTGCCCGAACCGCTCGCGCCCGTTACCAGAATAAGCATTATTTGTACTCCCTGTACCTCTCTAAATTTATATCCTCAAAAGTCGGCATTTCGTTGAATATTTCTATCGCCGCGTCCAGAAGCGGCAGAAGCATCACGCCGCCCGTACCCTCGCCGGGGAACATTACGGCGCGTATCGGAGCGGCGAGACCGAGCGCGTCGAGTATTTCCTTTGCGCAGCCCTCATTTGACACATGCGACGCTATAATGTAACCGCCGCAGCCGGGGCAGAGCCGTTTCGCGCAGAGCGCCGCGACCGACGATATGAAGCCGTCTGTTACGACGGGCAGACCGCGCGCCGCGCCGCCTATGAAAACGCCCGTCATGGCGGCTATGTCAAGTCCGCCGACCTTTGAAATCACGTCTATTATATCATTTTTGTCGGGATTATGCAACCGTATGGATTTTTCTATAACTTCTATCTTCCGTTTAAGTCCCTCGTCCGACAGTCCCGCGCCGCGTCCGGCGGCGGTTTCGGGCGTTTTTCCGAGCAGTACGCACGCAGCGGCTGCGCTTGTGGTGGTGTTGCCTATGCCCATTTCGCCGGCGACGAGTATTTTATACCCTTCATCCGCGCTCTCCGCGGCAAGGTCGATACCGAGCTGTACGGCTTTTTCCGCTTCCGCGCGCGTCATGGCGCGTTCTCTTAAAATATTGCCCGTACCGTATCTTATTTTTCGTTTTAGTGTCCCCGCCGCGTCACGCGCCATACCTACGTCAACGGCTGTAACGTCCGCGTGCGCCGTACGCGCGGCAAGGCTTACGCACGCCATTTCGCGCGTTATATTTTCCGCGACGAGTGATGTGACGGACGAATCTGTCTGCGTCACGCCCTCGCTCGTAACGCCGTTGTCGGCGCACATGACGAGTACGCGCCGCTTCGATATGTCGGGTTTTAGTGTCCCCTGCGCGGCGGCTATGCGAGACACGGTTTCCTCGAACGCGCCGAGGCTTCCCAAGGGCTTCGCGATGCTTTTCCACCGCGCGCGCGCCGCGTCGTAAACGGATCTGTCGATTTCCTTTATCTTTTGCATTTGTATTCCTCACAGCTTTTTATAAAATTTTCGGCGAGCGTCACGTCCGAGTAAAAGTGCAGGTGCGGAAAGCCCGCAAAAAGGTTTCCGTCGGTATGCACGCACTCCCACGACCTGCCGTTTTTTTGAGCGGTGAAGCCGTTTCCGGGGTTTGTGCTGTCAAAATAGTGGAACTCGCGCGAACGGATTTTGTGTCCCCTTTTGCAGAGAATGTTGTCGCGCCGCGCCGTCATTTCCATGTACCCGAACCGCTGCAGGCGGTCTGTTTTGCGGCATGTTCCTTTTATTACGCCGACCATGCCGTGCTTTTCGCCGCCGACAGTTATGCTTTCGTGCAGGTACATAAACCCTCCGCACTCCGCTATGCACGGCGCGCCACCGAAAATTTTTGCGCGCAGTGATTTTAGTGTCCCCGTATTTTTCGCGAGAACGTCCGCGTAAAGCTCGGGGTAGCCGCCGCCTATGATTATGCCGTCGCAGTCGGGTACGCTCTCGTTTTCGAGCGGACTGAAAAACAAAAGACGCGCGCCGAGAGATTTGAGCAAATCCAGATTATCGGCGTAGTAAAAGCAAAACGCCTTGTCGCGCGCGACCGCTATTTTAACGTCCGCGGTTTTTTGGGGCGGCGAAAAATCAGTTTTAGTGTCCCCGCGTTCCGCGATTTCAAGTATGCGGTCTATGTCAATCGTCTTTTCCGCCTGCTCTCCGAGTATGCGGATTTTATTTTTTATGTCCCCGATTTCGGCAGCCGTCACAAGTCCGAGATGCCTGCTCTCTATCTCCGCGCCCCTTACGCGCGGCATATATCCGAGCGGCTCAATGCCGACCTCGCGGCACCCGCGAGCCATATCCGCGTAAAGGCTGTCCTTCAGGTTGTTGAAAACAACGCCCGCAATTTTGTTTTCCTTAAACTCCTTAAATCCCTTGACCGCCGCAGCCGCCGACAGGCTTCTGCCGCCGCAGTCAACAACGAGGATTACGGGCGTGTCGGTTATTTCGGAAAGCTCGTGCGAACTGCCCTTACCGGTAAAGCCCATGCCGTCGTAAAAGCCCATAACGCCCTCGATCACGTTAATATCGCCGCTGTTTTTCGCGAGCAGATAATTTATCGCGTCGCCGCTCATCAGAAAGCTATCGAGGTTGTACGAGTCTGCGCCGAGTACCGTTTTGTGGAACATCGGATCAATGTAGTCCGGGCCGCATTTGAAGGCGGAAATTCTGTGACCGCGCTCCGTCACAGCCTGCATAAACGCGCAGGTGACGGTCGTTTTTCCGCAGCCGCTGCGCTCTCCGGCGAACATTACGCGCTTCACTCCGCCTTCCTCCTTCCGCTTATCACAAACACGCCGTTGTGCGCCGTGAGCATGTTGTATCCGCCGATTTTCCGCGCATACGACGCGTTTATCTGCTCAATATCGTATTCATAGCCGAGTTCGTCAAATGCTTTTAGTGTCCCCGTGAGCGTCTCGATCGTCACGGCGTTTACGACAATTTTTTCGCAGCCGCATTTTTCAATAGTCTGTTTTAGTGTCCCCGACGAGCCGCCTATAAACACCCTGTCGGGCTTCGGTAAACCGTCCAAAGCGTCGGGCGCGCTGCCCTCTATGACAACGATGTTGTCGCACATGAATTTTACCGCGTTCGCGCGTATAAGCTCCGCCGCCTCGTGATTTTTCTCGATCGCGTACACCGTTCCCTTATACGCGGCGAGAGCGGCTTCAACGCTGACCGTACCGGTGCCCGCGCCGATGTCGTACACAACGCTGTCGGGTTCGGTTTCGAGCCTTGCAGCCGTCACGGCACGCACAGCCGATTTCGTCATCGGCACATTGCCCGCTATAAATTCGCCGTCATTTATGCCGCTCCTGACGCGCGGCGACGCGTTTTTGTTTATTATCACGATTACCGACAGCGGCGGCAGTACAGCGTTTTTAAACTCCGCCGCCGCGCCGGAATATATTTTTTCGTTTTCGTATGAGAGGTTTTCGCCTATGTATACGCGCGCGCCGCCGAGACCGTATTCGCACAGTCTGCCGCACGGATTTTCGCCAAGCAGCGCGAACGTCTTTTTATTTCGGCGCACCTCGCTCACTATGTTGCATTTGCGCCCATGCAGGCTCACAACGTTCATATCGTCCATGCTCACGCCGATTTTGGCGCAGAAATACGACGCGCTGCTTATTCCCGGCTCGATCTCCGCGTCGGGGCAAATCGCTGCAAGGCGCGCCGCGCCGCTGAAAAACGACGCGTCGCCCGAAAAAAGCACCGCGATATTTTTATCGCCCGCGCCGTCTATTATCCGCATTATTTTGTCGGCTCCGTACTCGAAGTACGTCTTTTTTCCGCGCGAATAAGGCTCTGTTACGCGCTTAGTGCCGATTATAATATCCGCGTTTTCGATTTTTTTCCGCGCGGCAGGGGTGAGATATTCCGCACTGCCCATGCCCGCGCCGATTATGCACACATTCATTTTATCAGCTCCGTTATTTTTTTCTTCGCTTCCCCGACCGAAAATCCGCTCTCTCGCGTCGGACGGCGTATTATCACACATTCCGCGCCCGTTTTCCGCGCGGCTGCGGTTTTCGCGTCAAATCCGCCGCTTGCTCCGCTGCTTTTGGTCACGAGGTATTTTATGTTTTTTCCGCGTATTACCGCGATGTTTTCCTTCTCCGTAAACGGCGGCGCGGCGCTTATTATCCGCTCCTGCGAAAATCCGGCGCGTATGCACGCTTTGACCGACTCGTCCGACGGCAGTACGCGCGCATATGCTCTTGCGGCAAGCGCGGAAAACTCCGATATTTCCTTTGAACCGGTGGTGATAAGTATTTCTCCGCTCGTTTTTGACAGGTACTCCGCCGCCTCGCGCGCGCTGCCGACCGTTACGCCCAAGCTCATGTCCGTTTCCCCGCGCGTCACGCGCAAATATCGGCACGTACACGCTTTTTTTATGTTTTCCGTCACCTTGTCTGCGTAAGGATGCGTCGCGTCAACGACGATTTTCGGCTTCGTTTCTGCGAAAAAATCAGCCATTTCACGCTCGTCCATTCTGCCGACGCGGACGCGGCAGTCCTTCAAAAGCTCCGCGCCGTACTCGGTCGCGACGCACACGATATGTTTTATGTTACTGTCACGCAGAAATTCGGCTAAAATGCGTCCCTCGCTCGTGCCGCCGAACAGAATCACATTGCACATATTACTTCTCCCTCCGCGTCACTTATAGCCCCTCGGCGTTACCATTCTGCCCTTGATTTCGCGCGTTTTCGTGCTGCCGATAAAAACGGTCGTGAACATGTCCGCCTTGTAGTCCGCCATTTCGCCGAGCGTCATAACGGCGTATTCCTCGCCGTCTCTGCCGATGTTCCTCGCGGCGGCGCAGACGGTTTTAGTGTCCCTGTATTTCATTATAATGCTGCACGCTTGGCGCAGGTAGTCCGCGCGGTTTTTCGAGGACGGGTTGTAAAGACAAATCACAAAATCGCCCTCAGCGGCGCAGACAAGCCGTTTTTCAATAGTCTCCCACGGCGTTAAAAGGTCGCTCAGGCTTATCACAGCAAAGTCATGACCGAGCGGCGCGCCGACAAGAGCCGCGCCCGACAGCATCGCGCTCACTCCGGCAACGGCGCGTATCTCTATATCCGCGTCGTCAGCCGTAAGCTCGTAAAGCAGCGACGTCATGCCGTACACGCCCGCGTCGCCGCCGCACACGACGCATACCCTTTTGCCCTCACGCGCCGCGTTTATTGCGTAAATACACCGCTCCTTTTCGCCGCGCATACCTGTCGAATAACATTCCTTTTGCGGAAGAAAGGACTTCACGAGGTCGGTGTAAACGGTGTAGCCGACGATCAAATCCGCACCTTCAAGCGTTTTCCTTGCCCCGCGCGTCAGTCCGTCCTCGCTGCCCGCGCCCGTTCCCACAACGTATATCTCCATTTAGTGTCCCCTTCCGAAATCAACCGTGTATTTTAGTGTCCCCAGCGCGAACGTCACGCCGTCCGCCGCGGTCTTTTTATGCGTAAGCTCCGCGCCCGCGGCGCATACGGCACGCTCGCACACATTGTCCACGCCGACCGTTTTCTTCACAAAATCCGACGCGGTAAAGCTGCCTTTAGTGTCCCCAAGCTCCGCCGCCGTGAACGTCAAAAGCTCAATGCCGTATTTTTCGCAGAATTCGTTTATGCCGCGCTCGTCCTTTTTAATGTCAACCGTTGCGGCGGCGCAAAGAGAGTGTGCGCTTATATTGTTCTGCCTCAAAAATTCAAGCGCACTCTTTTCTATATTTTCCGCGCCGCGGCGGCAGCCGATACCTATCACGGTCGTTTTCGGGTAGAGGTTAAGCGTTATGTCAAACGGCTTTTTCTCCTCCGCGCTTATGCAGATTCCCACATCGGCGCTGTCGGTAAAAATGTCGGGAATGTTTTTCGCTTTGGCGTCGCACACAAGTCCGATCGGCTCTCCGTGAAGCACGCGCGACGATATTTCTTTTATGATTTTAGTGTCCCCGATGTGCAGATTGTTTAAGACCGCAAATGTGTCAACGGCGAATTTGCCGTTTACATCGGTGGCTGTCGTTATTACGGCTTCGCCGCCCGTGATACGCGCAACGTCTCTTGCAAGCGCGTTTGCGCCGCCGATGTGTCCCGAAAGCAGCGAAACGGCGTATCGTCCCGTCTCGTCCGCCGCGACGACGGCTCTGTCCTCCGCCTTGTTCCTTATGTACGGCGCTATGGCGCGCACGGCTATTCCGCACGCTCCGACGAACACAAGCGCGTCGTACCCGTCCCACGCGAGACGCGTCACCTCGTCAAGGCTCGTGAACGTTGTAAGTCCGTCCGTTGGGTGTGTGTGTATAATAAAGCCGTCGGCGTTCATTTTGTCTTTCAGGAGCTTCGCGACATTGCCGCCGCGCTCCGTAAAAGCTATCGCGGCAATTTTCATTTCTCCACGCCCTTTCTGTAAGAGGTTTGGAAGGTCTCGTCGTACAGCTTCGATAACTCGTAATCATCACCCAAAAAATTGCCGACCGTTATTAGAGCCGTTTTTGTTATTCCGTTCGATTTCGCCGTTGCGTTTAGTGTCCCCACTGTGCAGCGCATAACCTTCTCGTCCTCCCACGTCGCCTTGTACACAATCGCGGCGGGCGTGTCGGGCGGATAGCCGCCGGCGGTAAGCTCTTGCTGGAGCTTTTCCGTCATGTTTGCCGACAGGAAAATTATCATTGTCGCGCCGTGATGCGCGAGTGAGCGTATCGTTTCACGTTCCGGCACGGGCGTTCTGCCCTCCGCGCGCGTTATTATCACCGTCTGCGACACTCCGGGAAGCGTGTACTCCGCTCTTAACGCCGCAGCCGCGCCGCAGAAGGACGACACGCCGGGGCATACGTCGTACTCTATGCCCATTTTTTCAAGCGCGTCCATCTGCTCCCTTACCGCGCCGTATATCGAGGTGTCGCCGGTGTGGAGCCGCACTATATTTTTAGTGTCCCCTTGGCGCATCACGTCCACGACCTCGCCGAGCGTCATGCGCGAGCTGTCGTATATTTTAGTGTCCCCATTCGCGTATTCGAGAAGCGCGGCGTTCACGAGCGAGCCGGCGTATATTATTATGTCCGCTTCCTCCAGAAGCCGCTTGCCGCGCAGCGTTATAAGGTCGGGCGCGCCGCTGCCCGCTCCCACAAAATGTACCATTTATATCTCCTTTATTATTTCGTCCGCATCCTTTGTTTTGCCTATCACGCCGTACCTGTTCGAGAACATCACCGCTCCCGCCTTTAGCTCCGTGCGGCGTTTCAAATACATGTCTATTCTGCTCATTAAAATATCTATAGTTTTAGTGTCCCTTATGTACTCGTACGCCTCATCCGTCGTCGCGCAGCCGAGTATTTTCGCAAAATCCTCATACCCCGCGAGTGCGGCGCACAAGGCGAGAGTTTCCATTCGACCGTCGGCGCAGCGCGAATGTGTGTTCATAATGCCGCTGCCGAGCTTGACGAGCTTGCCCATGTGCGCGATAATCAGGACGCTCTTAAATCCGAGATCCTGCGCGTAGTCAAGCGCGTCGCCGATGTAATTCGAGCATTGAACGGCGTTTTTTATGTGCATTTCGCGCGCCGCAAATTCCTCGCCGTAATTTCCCGGGACAAGCACAGCCGTTTTGTGTCCCTCGGCGCGGCGCATTTTAAGCTCCAGAAAAACCGTGTCGAGAAGCCCTTTCTCGCTCATCGGCTCGACTATGCCGCTCGTGCCGAGAATCGAAATGCCGCCCTCTATGCCGAGACGCGGATTGAAGGTCTTTTTCGCGATTTCCCTTCCCTGCGGCGCGGAAATGATAATCTCGACACCGCCGTCGTATTCGCCCAAAGCCTCAAGCGCCGCTTCGCGTATCATTCGGCGCGGCACGCTGTTAATCGCGGCTTCGCCTACCGGTCGGTCAAGCCCATTGCGCGTCACTCTGCCTATACCCTCGCCGCCGTCAACCGTCACGCCGCGCGCCGTTTTTCTGACCGACGCGCAGATCGTTATGCCGTCCGTAACGTCGGGATCGTCGCCGCTGCGCTTTATTACCGACGCGGACGCGGTATTCTCCGTAATTTTCACGTCCGTTATTTCTATTTCGGCTCTGCCGCCCGACGGGAGCGGTATGCTTACGCTTTTACGTATTTCGCCCGTCATGAGCGCGCTCACAGCCGCCTTTGCGGCAGCCGCGGCGCAGCTTCCGGTGGTAAAGCCCGTTCTCAAAAATCTGCCGCTTTTCATCTTAGTTCCCCATATGTCGTTTTTTTGCTTGCAATTATATGATTATTATAGTATAATTTATTGGTAAAATCAACTAAATCGGGTGAAAATAAATGATAAACGTAACAAATCTGAGCCTGAACTTCAGCGGGCAGAACCTTTTTTCGGACGTAAACCTCAAATTTACGCCGGGCAACTGCTACGGCGTAATCGGCGCGAACGGCGCGGGTAAGTCCACATTCCTTAAAATCCTGTCGGGCGAGCTTGACTCGACGACGGGCGAGGTGACGATAGATCCCAACTGCCGCATGTCGGTGCTGAAGCAGGACCATTTCGCGTTCGACGAATACACCGTTCTCGACACGATCATAATGGGTGACAAAAAGCTGTACGATATAATGAAGGAGAAGGACGCTCTGTATATGAAGGAGGATTTCTCTGACGAGGACGGTTTAAGAGCCGCCGACCTTGAGGCGGAATTTGCCGAAATGGACGGCTGGGAGGCGGAATCGAACGCGTCAAAGCTGTTGCAGGGACTCGGTCTCGACGAGAGTACGCTTTACAAAACAATGGCGGAGCTTGACGGTAACGAAAAGGTCAAGGCGCTGCTCGCGCAGGCGCTTTTCGGCAACCCCGACATACTTCTCATGGACGAGCCGACGAACGGTCTTGATTTACAGGCGATAGAGTGGCTCGAAAACTTCCTGCTCGACTACGAGGGCACGGTTATCGTCGTGTCGCACGACAGATATTTCCTTAACGTCGTATGCACGCACATAGTTGATATAGATTACTCAAAGGTCAAGATGTACGTCGGAAACTACGAGTTCTGGTACGAGTCGAGCCAGATGGTTCAGGCTCTCATAAAGCAGCAGAACAAGAAGGCGGAGGAAAAAATAAAGGAGCTGCAGAGCTTCATACAGCGTTTCTCTGCGAACAAGTCAAAGTCGAAGCAGGCGACGAGCCGTAAAAAGATGCTCGACAAGCTGACCGTTGAGGAGATGCCCGCGTCGTCGCGGCGTTACCCGTTCGTCGGCTTCGATATGGACAGAGAGGCGGGACGCGATTTGCTTACTGTTAGCGACGTGTCAAAGACGGTAAACGGCGAAACGCTTTTGAATAATATTTCGTTCACGATGAACCATGACGACAAGATAGCGGTAATCGGTGAGAACGAGCTTGCCGTAACCGCGCTTCTGCAAATACTCGCCGGCGAGGAGGAACCCGACGCGGGAACGGTCAAGTGGGGCGTGAGTACGTCGCAGAGCTATTTCCCGAAGGACAACTCAAAATATTTCGACGGCTGCACGCTTAACCTCGTAGACTGGCTGCGCCAGTACAGCGCGGAGGGATTTGAGACGCAGAACGAGAGCTATATACGCGGATTTCTCGGCAGAATGTTATTCTCCGGCGACGACGTATTCAAGCCCGTAAACGTGCTGTCGGGCGGCGAAAAGGTGAGATGTATGCTGTCGCGCATGATGCTGTACGGCTCGAACGTGCTTATCCTCGACCAGCCGACAAACCACCTCGATTTGGAGTCGATAACGGCTGTGAACAACGGTCTTAAGGCGTTTAAGGGCAACGTAATATTCGCGTCGCACGACCACGAATTTGTGAACACCGTCGCGAACAGGATAATCGACATTAAAGCGGACGGAACGATCGTTGACAGAATGTGTACGTTTGACGAGTATATTGAAATGATGAGGGAGAAGCAAAATGAAGTTTGAGAATACCGAGGTTTACGGCTTCGCGCGGGCGATGCGCGGCATGAGAAACCCGCTCGAATCGTGGAAAAAGAACGACACGGTTGAAGAAAACGGACGCGTCGTGATAGGCGGAAACGATTTAAGTCTCGCGCAGAGGCTCATACGGTCGGGCAGCGAACACCGCAAATTTATGCGCCAGATTTTTGTGTCGGTCGATATAACCGGTCCGCTGTACTGGTGGAAGGAGTTTGACACGTACAAGGTCGGCACGGTCGCGAACAGCACGTCCACGATGCACAAGCTCTCGTCCACGCCGATAACGCGCGAATGCTTTGAAACAGACGATTACGCGCCCGACCTCGATTACGGCGGCGTAAGGCTCGGGGACGTTATGGACAAACATATCGAATTTTTGGAAAGCATGCGCGTAAAGTATCTTGAAACGAAGGACAAATCGTACTGGAAGGAGCTTATACGCTGGCTGCCGTCGTCGTGGCAGCAGACGCGGACGGTAACAATGTCTTACGAAAACCTGCTCGCGATGTGTTCAAAGGGACAGAGGCGCTTCCACAAGCTGACGGAGTGGTCGAAGTCGTTTATCGACTGGGCGCGGTCGCTCCCCTACGCGCAGGAGCTTATATTCATAGATGAGGTAGAACAGAATGATAGCAATAGTTGACTACGGCGCGGGTAATCTGCACAGCGTCAAAAACGCGCTCGATTTTATAGGCGCAAAAAGCGTTGTCACGAGCAGCGCGGACGTTATATCGGACGCGGACAAGGTAATACTGCCGGGCGTAGGCGCGTTCGGCGACGCTATGGCAAGGCTTAACGAAAGCTCGCTCGTTGACGCGGTAAAGCGCGCGATAGCGGACGGTAAGCCGTTTCTCGGCATTTGTCTCGGACTGCATATGCTTTTTGAGGAAAGCGAGGAAAGCGCCGGAGCTAAGGGACTTGGTATTTTCAAGGGCAAAATCGTCAAAATCCCCGACACCGGTCTTAAAATTCCGCACATGGGCTGGAACAGCATTGACGCAGTAAAGGACAGCCGCATACTTAAAGGCATAGGCGATGAGCCGTACGTTTACTTTGTGCATTCGTATTACATTAAGCCGGAGGATAGTGGAATTGTGAGCGCGTACACCGAGTACGGCGCGCGGCTCGCGATCGCGGTCGAGAAGGATAACGTGTTCGCGGCGCAGTTCCACCCCGAAAAAAGCGGCGACGTCGGCATGACTATTTTGAAGAATTTTGTGAGCCTGTAAGGAGTAAATATGTACGCTAAAAGAATAATTCCCTGCCTCGACGTAAAGAACGGCAGGGTGGTAAAGGGAGTTAATTTCGTAAATCTGACTGACGCGGGCGATCCTGTGGAGTGCGCAAAGGTGTATAACAAAGCCGGAGCGGACGAGCTTGTGTTCCTCGATATAACGGCGTCGTCCGACGCGAGGGACACGGTTGAGGATATGGTTCGCGCGGTGGCGCGCGAGGTGTTTATACCGTTCACCGTCGGCGGCGGTATACGGACGGTCGAGGATTTCCGCAAAATACTCAACGCCGGAGCGGATAAGGTATCGGTAAACAGCTCGGCGCTTAAGCGTCCCGAGCTTATAAGCGAGGCGGCGGAGCGGTTCGGCAGTCAGTGCGTCGTGTGCGCGATCGACGCGAAAAGGAACGGTAAAGGCGGCTGGGACGCGTACCTCAACGGCGGACGCGTAAACACCGGCATAGACGCTCTTTGGTGGGCGAAGCGCGCGGAGGAGCTTGGCGCGGGCGAGATACTTCTGACAAGCATGGACTGCGACGGCACGAAGGCGGGTTACGACGTGGAGCTTACGCGAGCCGTGAGCGAAAACGCGAAAATTCCCGTCATAGCGTCGGGCGGTGCGGGGACTATGGAGCATTTCCTCGACGCGCTGCGCGACGGCAGGGCGGACGCGGTTCTGGCGGCGAGTTTGTTCCACTTCCGCGAGATTGAAATATCGGATTTAAAAAAATATTTAAGGGATAACGGGGAGAGTGTGAGATTATGAGCAAGAAAAACAGAAGAAAGACGCTTCCGGCTCGCAAGGAGCCGCTGCCGCGCGCCGAGTTCAACACGTACGATTCAAAGGCGTACATCCTGGCGACGCTGATTATATTCCATATCGTTCCGCTCGTGTTTGTCGGACTTACGTTCGCCATGAAGCAGAACCTTATGAGCCTTTACACGCAGTTCGCGATTTATTTCAACAGCTCTCTGCTCGCGGTTATAGCGTTCCTGTACGGCATAAAGAAGGGCTTTAATCTGAAGCTTCCGTTCTTTATAAGCGTGATAGCGATTCTTTCGATCGTGTTCTACGTTGAGTATATGCCGAGCCAGGCGCTGCATATGCTGTTCGCGTTCGGGCTTGTGTATGTGCTTTTCTCGTTTATCGGCATACTCATAGGCGCGTATATAAAGCGCGTGTTTAAAATGGATTAAGGGGGCGCGCGTTATGGAAAAGGCATTGTACAAAGCCGTGACGGAAATGAATCCGCAGATCTACAAGGATTTTTACAAATTTTACTTCAAAAAGCACTACCGCACCTTCAATATTATATCAACATGCATCGCGGCAGCGGCGTTCGCGCTCACGGCGTACTTTTACGTTATGAAGTTCGGCATGGTGTGGATACTTATCGCGCTGTGGATCGCAATCGTGATGTTTATTTATCCGAGACTGGCGTACCGCCGCCCGAGCAAGCGCGCGGGCAAGTCGCGGCAGACGACGCGCTTCCGCTTTTTCGACACTCACGTTATCGAAAAGACGAACGGTGAGGAAACGGATTACAGGTACGCGGACCTGCAGGAGGTCGTGGAAGGTAAAAAGTACATTTTCATCTTTCACGCTGAGGACAGCGTTAGCATAGTCATTAAAAGCGAGGTGTCCGACAACGGCGCGGACAGGCTGGCGCTGATTCTAAAGGCAAACGCGCCGAGTTACAGTAAAACAAATGTTTGCTGATATAAAAATTACTGGCGGCGTGAGGTGGGGTGGCAAAGTGGGCTGTTGAGTTTAGAAGAACGTTGTCATAGGTTTACAAAGTCCCTCGCGCTCGTCCGACATTAAAATTCACGTAAAGGGGCGACTGTAAAAGTCGCCCCTACGGATTTTCAACCCAAACAATGTATTGTTTATGCAACAAGTTTGTTTTAATCTTATTATTCTACTATAATTTTTATCGTACCATCTTTATTTAACATACACGATATGGTATGACCTGTTTCTAAATTCTCAAACATTATAAAATCACCCGTAGAAGCTGGATTTAAGCTCAAATCCGTATATTCCAATATCAAATCATAATAATCGGATATTTTTCCGTCAAAATACATACTGTATGTATATGCCGTAAATCTGTCAGATGTTTGGGTATCAAGCAGCGCCGCGCCCGTAAACGCCCCAAAATCGGGACACCATGGTTTTTCAGAATAAAATTTTATATCGCCGGATTTAGGAACATCACCAACATATATTGTATTATCTTGAAAATCAACATTAAATCCCATGCGGTCGCCGATATCTCTCAACTTAAAATATGTACTACCATTAATATTATATCCTTCCATTGTTGTTTCCTGTCCATTTACCTTTACAGGAAATGTGTTTTCTGTAGCGGTATATTGGGCGGCTAATACACCTATTGAACCCGTAATAATAATTCCCGTTACAATTCCCGTAATTAATCCTTGTACTCTTTCTTTCATTTTTAATCTCTCCTTTTGATATATTTATTATCCATATGGTAATAATTATACTAATAATATCATATTTATATTCTATTGTCAATACGATAGAATTATATTGGGTGATAAAATGAATAAAGATTTTAAAGATGATTATATAAAAATAGGATTGAAAATAGCTTATTATAGAAAATTGAACTCTCTGACGCAAGAGCAACTTGCGGAAAAATTAAATTGCGGTGTTTCTTTTATAGGACAAATTGAAGCTCCCAACATTTACAAAGCTATTTCATTAGATACTTTATTTAAAATTGCACGGGCACTTGATATACCTGCCTATAAATTTTTATATTTTGAAAATTAATCATATAGTCATATATGTTTTAGCCAAACAACAAAAATGTATCCAATGTATTATGGAATGATAAAAAGCAAAAAGATGAAGAAAATCATCTTTTTGCTTTTTGAGTACCATGTTTCACGATGTCTTATATCACACTTGCATGGGCGGATATTTTTTTTGTTTTTTAAATTGTATCGTCGCCGCTGTGAGCCTCGAAATATTCGTCGATATTTTTAAATTCAGCCTTATGAGCGGGCGGCTTGAAGTCAGCCTTATAGGTGAGGTGTTCGGCAGGCTTGTCGTACGTTGTGATGTAGCTTTCGCCCGTCTTTTCCGCAACCGGCTTATCGTGATGCTGCGGTCTGCGTCTGTTTCCTCTCTTTTTGTAGCCGTCCTTCTTGTACGGCTTTGAGTTCTTCGGCGCGATAACAACCTTTCTGTACGGCTCCTGACCGACTGAGAACGTCGTTACGTCGGGATTGTCCTGCAGATTGGCGTGGATAACGCGTCTCTCGTACGGGTTCATCGGCTCTAACGTGAACTTCTTGCCCGTGCGCGCAACCTTTGCCGCAAGGCGGTTTGACAGCGCCAGAAGCGCGTCTGTGCGCTTTTCGCGGTAGTTTTCGGTATCTATCGAAACCTTGATATACTCCTCGCTGCGCTGGTTTACGACGAGCGAGGTGAGGTACTGGATGCTGTCGAGCGTGTCGCCGCGCTTGCCTATTACGATACCCATGTTATTGCCCGTAAGCTTAATGTCCACCGTCTCACCGTCGAAGTCCGCGTCTACCTTAACGTCGAGCTTCATAGCCGCGAAAATGTCCTCCAGAAACTTTTTCGCGTCCATATCGGGAGAACCAAGCGACTCGCGCGTCGGCTTGTTCCTCTTCGGCTCTCTCTTTGTCTCTCTTACGGCTTCTCTTTTTACTTCATTCTTTACCGCCGCGGGAGCCGCTTCCTCGTAATCATCAGCGGCAGCTTCCTCAGCCGCGCCCTTAACGGTGACCTTTACGCGGGCGTCTCTCGCGCCTATTCCGAGAAAGCCCTTCGAGCCTTCGTCCAAAATTTCTATTTCAGCGTCCTCACGTGATACGCCAAGTTCGGTAAGAGCGAGTTCTATCGCTTCCTCCTTATTTCTTGCGCTTTTTTCCGTGGAGCTGTTTTTTCTCAGGAATGGTGACAACTATGTCCTCCCCTTTCTTTTCTAAATAAAAATTAACCGCAAGCTGCTGTACTATCTGCACAACAGAGCTTATTATCCAGTAAAGTCCGAGACCTGCCGGCAGGATTATCGTAAAAAAGCCGGTCATTATGGGCATGATGAGATTCATCGTCTTGTTCATCTGGTTTGCCTGGTTGTTTGCGCTGTTGTTCTGTCCCGCCTGCATCTGCGAGATTTTCATCGACACTATGGACGATACAACGGCAAGCAGCGGGATTATGAAGATTATAAGTCCCATCCACGCGCCGCTTGAAATCGCGTGATTGAACGCGTCTCCGGGTACCGTTGACAAATCGAGACCGAGAAAGTCAAAATTTACTACCCACGGGTGCTGCGCCATGCCGGAAACGCCTTCGAGCGTCGAGCCCTGCGTTCCCACTGCGGCAGCCCATTTCGATATGAATATCTGACCTTGGTTCCAAATGTTTAACGGTTCAGCGCCCGCGTAATTTCCCATAATTCCCGGGATGCTCGCGGCAAGATTCGCCGCCGCGTCGCGCAGGTGAAGTATCTCGTTGTACGCGCCGTCCCATACCACGCCGAGCATGTACTGCAGCGGTCTCTGGATAACCTGATAAAGACCTATGAGTATCGGGAACTGTATAAGCATCGGCAGACAGCCGCCCGTCATGCTTACGTTGTTGTTCTTATAGACCTTCATCATTTCCTGCTGGAGCTTCTGCTGGTCGTTTTTATATTTCTCCTGAAGCTCCATGATATACGGTTGAATTTTCTGCTGCTTGCGCAATGATTTCTGCGATTTTACATTGAGCGGCAGCAAAATCATCTTTATTACGATGGTAAACAAAATTATGGCTACGCCGTAATTCTGCGCGAAATCATAAATAAACTTTATGATAAAGCCCATCGGCCGAGTAATAAGAAACTCAAACATATACGCTATTTTTCCTTTCCGCCGTCCTTTTCCTTTTTCGGGGGAACGGGATCATATCCCCCCTCATGGAACGGATGACACTTTAAAAGCCGCCTGACGGCAAGGTATGTTCCCTTTGCCGCACCGTGTATTTCGATTGCTTCGAGTGCATATTGTGAGCAGGTCGGGTAAAATCGGCAGCATGCCCCGCCCTTATACGGTGATATGTGGTGTCTGTAAAATTCTATCGATTTTGTTAAAACCTTTTTCATTTCTTCATTTCAAGCTTGTTCAGCGAAAAGCTGACGTCGCTTCTTATCTGCTCAAATGTCTTTCCGACCGCGCGGTTGCGCGCCACGATTATTATGTCGTAGCCCTCGCGTATATCGTCCTCCATTAAACGGTAGCTTTCGCGCATCAGCCGCTTTAAGCGGTTGCGCACGACTGCCTTTCCCGCCGTTTTGCTGACGGTAAGTCCGAGACGGTTAAAGCCGCAGCGGTTCTTTCTCGCGTATACCACGGTGTAACCGCCCGCATGGCTCGCGCCCTTATAGGCGCGGCGAAAGTCGCGGTTGAGCTTTAAGCTTTGAGTGTTTTTCATGTTTCTCGCACCCTTTAAGAAAAAAAGCAGCAAGCACAATCCCTTCATGCTTCCTGCCAAAGTCCCATATTATGCAGATAACTTCTTTCTGCCTCTCAGTCTTCTTCCCGCAAGAATCTTTCTTCCCGACTTTGTGGACATTCTCTTTCTGAAGCCGTGTTCCTTTGAGCGCTGACGCTTTTTCGGCTGATATGTCATTTTCATTCCTGAAGCACCTCCTCTGCTTTCTCCCGCCCCGTTTGACGGGCTTAGTAAACTATCCTTAATTCAAGACACCTTATCTATTATATAGGTTTTAGTCAGCATTGTCAAGCATTTTTTTACCTTTTTCACCTTATTTCTTAACCTTTATTATGTATTCCGTACCCCAGTCGTGATTTTTTTCTTCAAGCTCGGCGTCGATACCGCTCTTTTTCATCATATCGACAGCCTTTGTGACGGTGTTGCGGAATACCTTGACGTCGTTTTCCTTTGTGACGCGCAGCTCGTTTATCGGCATTGCGCGCTTGCGTGCGGCGGCGTTCATGTCGCGCACAAGCCGCTCGGTCTGCGCAACGCTCAAATTATCGCGGCACACGGTTTTTACCGCTTCAAGCTGCTTTTCCTCGTCGGGAAGCAGCAAAAGGGCGCGCGCGTGACGCTCCGTTAAATCGTAGTCGCGTATCACCTTTTTTACGAGCGGCGGAAGCCGCAAAAGGCGTATCTTATTCGCGACCGACGAGCGGCTTTTTCCGACCTTTTCGGCTATTTCCGTCTCCGTCATGCCCTGACGGCGTATAAGGCTTTTGTAGCTCTCGGCGACCTCGAAAAATGACAGATCCTCACGCTGCAGATTTTCCAACAGCGCGAGAATCGCGGATTTGTCGCTGTCCGCGTCAATTACCACAGCCGGTATTTCCGTAAGCCCAGCCATCTGCGCGGCGCGGAAGCGTCTTTCGCCCGCCACAAGCTCGTACTCTCCGTGCAGGCGGCGCACCGTTATCGGCTGTATCACGCCGTATTCGAGTATCGAGTCGCGAAGCTCCTCCATTGCCGACTGTTCAAAATACCTTCTCGGCTGGTTCGGGTTCGGCGCGATAACGTCAAGCGGCAGAAGCTCCGCGCGCGGCGCGTCGGGATCGGTTTGTTTTTTGAGTAATTTTATCATGTCGGTGTCTCCTATCGGCAGATTTTCCGTGCAATTCACAAAATAAAAAGAGTAAGCGGCGATAATGTACGCCATTGATGAAAACACATGATGTATATACATTATCGCCATTTACCCTCGGTGGTGGAAGGTGTAAGACAATTTTGGGGGTAGACAGGGCCTTGGGGAAACCCTGTTGTGATGTACCTTTTTGATACTTGTCTGTCTTACAGTTATTATTATAGCACTTTTTTCCGCGCGCGCAAGCGTTATCGTGCGCCGCGTTTTGACACCGTTTTACATGATTTTTTTATTTCGATAAATTGTACGGAGTTCCGATAGGAGTTTTTGTCGCAATACCGGCTTTGCGCGGGTATTTTAGGGGAGTTTGTCCTACTTTTTTTATCACGATTATCTTGTGCCTGAGGTCGGTAAACGGTATGTCCGCCCCGTACACGTCCTCTACCTCGCCGCCGAGAATTTTTATCGCGCGGCGCGCGTCCTTTAGCTCCTTGTCGGCGAGCGGTCCCTTTAGCGCGAGGAAGTAACCGCCCTGCTTTACAAACGGCAGGCACCACTCCGACAGTACCGTCAAATTCGCAACGGCGCGCGATACTGCGGTGTCGAACATGCCGCGGTACTTCCCGTCTCGTCCGCCGTCCTCGGCGCGCGCGTGAACAAGCTCCGCGCCTTCGATATTTAATTCATCGCACACGTCTTTAAGGAATACAAGCCGCTTGTTAAGGCTGTCGAGAAGCGTTACGTTAAGCTCCGGCTTTGCGATTTTCAGTACAAGTCCCGGAAAGCCCGCGCCCGTACCGACGTCTATGACTTTTCCCTTAACGTGTCCCGTGCAGAGCGCCGTAAGGCTGTCGAGGAAATGCTTTGTCGCTATGCCATCGCCGTCAGTTATCGCGGTGAGATTTACCTTTTCGTTCCGCTCAACGAGCATCTCAGCATAGCGCACAAGCTGCTCCGTCTGTCTGTCGTCAAGCCGTATATTAAGCTGCTTTGCTCCGTTTTGTATAAGATTTTTCATGTTTCTCCTACAGCGTTTTCAGCCATTCGGTCATAGGCCCTACGTAAATCTGCCTGTAGCCCTCCTCGTTCGGGTGGCAGCCGTCGCCGTCGGGGTTGTCGCCCGCGCTGAAATACTTTTTCTTTTGCTCCGCGTCGCGCACGTTTACGCCGACGGTCCGGTTGTTTACGGCGTACAGATCGAGATACGGCACGCCCCACTTGTCGCACGCCGCCTTTGTCATCTCGTAAAACGGCGCGAAGCCTTCTTCCGCGTCATACGTGAACGGATCGTGTATTATTACGTAACCCGCCTTGCTTTCGGGGTGGAGCGCGCGTATATCGGAAAATATCGTTTCGAGCGCGCCCGCGTAGGTCGTGTCGTCAAAGTCACCCTCAAAGCCGTCCGTAAGCTCACCCAAAGGCGCGTGGTTCCAGAAATCGTTTACGCCGCCCTCGGCGATTATATAGTCAAACTCACCGTCAAGACCTTCTGTCATATCAATGATATTCGGACGCACGCCGTCGCTGTCAGCCGTCCACTTCACGCCGCGCGCTACCGTCGCGCCGCCCAGTCCGGCGTTTGTGACGCTCATACCCTCGTCCTCGCCGATAAGCTTTGCGTAGCCGCCGTGATAGTTTGTGCCGTAGCATATACTGTCGCCGACAAACGCTATCGTTTTGCCGCTAAGCTCCGATTCGGCAGGAGCTGTATTCGTGCCGCCCGTAACGCCGCAGGCAGCGGTCATTGCAAGCACAGCCACCCATGTTACCAAATTCAGCATTTTCCTTACCTCCATACGTTTAACCGAGTATCCTCTCTATCATGTCGGCAAGCTCCTCAGCCTTTTTCGTTATGTACTCAACGTCCTTGCCTTCAATCATTACTCTTACGAGCGGCTCCGTTCCCGACGGGCGGATAAGCACTCTGCCCTCGCCCGCGAACTCGTCCTCAAGCGATTTGCACGCCGCCGCTATTTCCTCGTTTTCCATGTATGTACTCTTGTTTTCGGGCTTTACCGCTGCGTTTTTGAGTACCTGCGGCATCACCTTTACTATGCCGGCCGCCTCGGACGCTTTCATGCCCGTCTTTTTCAGCACCGACAAAAACTGCAGCGCACTCACAAGTCCGTCGCCGGTGGTGTTGTGGTCGAGGAAGATTATATGTCCCGACTGCTCGCCGCCGATATTGTAGCCGTTAGCAAGCATTTCTTCAAGCACGTAGCGGTCGCCGACCTTCGTGCGCGGTATGTGCAAACCTAACTTGTCGCCCGCGATAAACAGACCGAGGTTGCTCATAACGGTCGCGACGAGCGTGTTCTGCTTCAGCGTGCCGTTCTCGCGCATGAACTTTGCGCACGCAGCCATGATCTGGTCGCCGTCTATGAGATTGCCGTTCTCGTCAACCGCGAGCAGTCTGTCCGCGTCGCCGTCGAACGCCAGTCCCACGTCCGCGCCGATCGACGTGACGTACGCCTGCAGGCTCTCCATGTGCGTCGAGCCGCATTTGTAATTTATGTTCACGCCGTCGGGCGTGTTGTGGATCGCTTCAACGTTCGCGCCGAGCTTGTTCAGCGCTTTGAACGCCGTTTCGTACGCCGCGCCGTTCGCGCAGTCAATCGCTATTTTCATGCCGTCGAGGCGGCAGTCTATCGTCGATACCGCGAACGCGACGTAATCCTCGACCGCGTTGTGGTTCGCGCTGACGTAGCCCACGCCGCCGTGCGTCGGGAGATTTTCTATTTTCTTTTCGCCCAGAATGTAGCTTTCAATCTCGTTCTCGATCGCGTCGCTTAATTTGTAGCCGTCCTGATTGAAAAACTTTATGCCGTTGTACTCGCAGGGGTTGTGCGACGCGCTTATCACAACGCCGGCGTCAGCCTTGTAAAGCCGCGTCAGATACGCGACAGCCGGCGTCGGCACTACGCCGAGCGGTATCACCTTCGCTCCCATAGAGCAAAGTCCGGCAGTCAGCGCCGCTTCGAGCATATCGCCCGACTTTCTTGTGTCCTTGCCTATGAGTATGCGCGGACGGTGTCCCGTGCTGTGCTTCGTCAGCACGTACGCGCCGCTCTGACCTGTTTTGAACGCCAAATCGGCTGTTAAATCCTTGTTCGCGATACCTCTTATGCCGTCGGTTCCGAATAGCTTGCCCATGTTAATCCTCCTTCACAATATCCGATTATACCACTTCCGCGCCGCTCTGAATATCCTTCAAGGTCGTCAGAACGGTCAGCTCGTCGTTGTATTCAGCCGACAAAATCATGCCGCACGATTCAAGTCCCATCATCTTGCGCGGCTTCAAATTCGCCACAAACAGCACATTTTTGCCGATAAGCTCCTCCGGCGTGTGATATTTTGAAATGCCCGATAAAATCTGCCTTGTGTCGCTTCCGACCTGCAGAGTGAAGCGCAGCAGCTTTGAGGACTTCGGTACTTTTTCGCACTCTATTACCTTGCCGACGCGTATGTCGAGCTTTTCAAATTCCTCAAATTCGATATAGTCCTTGTACGGCGCGATTTCGATTTTCTCTTCCTCCGCGTCCGCCGACAGTTCCTCTTCAAGCTCCGCGAGCTTCTTTTCCGCGTCTATTCTCGCGAACAGCGGCACCGCCTCGCCGACCTTTACGCCTGCTTCCGTTACGCCGAATTTGTCCGCGTTTGCAAAATCAAGCGCCGTCGCGCCCGTCTGCGCCGCTATTTTTTCTGCCGTTTCTGGCATGTACGAGCTTAAAAGCGACGTTATGATTCGGATTGTTTCTATGAGGTTGTACAGCACCGTGCCGAGACGCGCTCTTTGACTTTCGTCCTTCGCGAGTACCCACGGCATCGTTTCGTCGATATACTTGTTCGCGCGGTTTACGACCGTCCATATTTCGTCAAGACTGTCCGCGACGTGGAGCGTCTCCATTTTCTTCATGATTTTGCCGAGCGCTCCCGTGGCGACAGCCTTTAAGTCGCCGTCAAACTCACCGGCGGTACCGCCGGGCTGTATTACACCGTCAAAATACTTGTTGATCATCGCGACGGTGCGGTTCACGAGATTGCCGAGAGTGTTCGCGAGGTCGCTGTTAAAGCGGCTTATGAACACCTCGTACGTGATTGTTCCGTCCTGTGCGAACGGCATTTCGTGGAGCGAATAGTAACGCACCGCGTCAACGCCGAAATGCTTTACGAGATCCTCGGCGTATATCACGTTGCCGCGCGACTTTGACATTTTTTCCTCGCCGACAAGCATCCACGGGTGACCGAACACCTGCTTCGGGAGCGGCTCGCCGAGCGCCATGAGCATTATGGGCCAGTAAATCGTGTGGAAACGCAGAATATCCTTGCCTATAATATGCACGTCCGCGGGCCAGTATTTTTTGTAAAGCCCGCCCTTTTCGTCGGGTGAGTAGCCGAGCGCGGTGATATAGTTTGAAAGTGCGTCGATCCACACGTATACGACGTGTCCGGGATCGAAATCCACCGGTATTCCCCACGAGAAGCTCGTGCGCGACACGCATAAATCCTGCAAGCCGGGCTTTAGGAAGTTGTTTACCATTTCATTTTTGCGCGATTCGGGCTGTATAAATTCGGGGTGAGCTTCGATGTACTCCATGAGCTTATCCTGGTATTTGCTCATTTTGAAGAAGTACGCCTCCTCCTTCGCCTTTTTCACCTCGCGTCCGCAGTCGGGGCATTTGCCGTCAGCAAGCTGCGTGTTTGTCCAGAACGACTCGCACGGCGTACAGTACCAGCCCTCGTACTCCGACTTGTATATATCGCCCTTTTCGTAGAGCGTCCTGAATATCTTCTGCACCGCCTTTTCGTGGTAATCGTCGGTGGTGCGGATAAATTTGTCGTAGCTTATGTTGAGCATGTCGGCAATCTGCTTTATCTCGCCGGCTATTTTATCGACGTGTTCTTTAGGCGTTATGCCCTCCGCTTCGGCTATTTCCTGTATCTTCTGACCATGCTCGTCCGTGCCGGTCAGGAAAAACACGTCCCTGCCGATAAAGCGGTTAAAGCGCGCTATCGCGTCGGTGAGAATTATCTCGTACGTGTTGCCGATGTGAGGCTTTTTCGACGTGTACGCGATTGCCGTTGTAATGTAGAATTTTTCCATGTGTATGGACTCCTTTCAGTTGTGTTGTGGGGCGGGCGGATAATATCCGCCCCTACGATAACATCGGGTTATCGTGGACGGGCGACCGCGAGGGTCGCCCCTACGACACATTGATATTTGTTATTTGAACGGATAACGCAAATTATATATCCGTAGGGGCGACCCTTGCGGTCGCCCGCATTTGTGCCGCCAAATCATATTTTATCCAAAAACCGCTCCATCAGCGTATATCCCTTTTCAATAAATATACCCGTTTTCTTTCCGTTTTCCTCCGTATACGCAAGCCCCGAGCCGCTGTCCTTCGTGCTGTCGTATATAACATACGGCACGGGATCGCTTACGTGGGTTTTGAGCTTGATAGGCGTCGGGTGGTCGGGCATAATGAGCATTTTATAGTCTATCCCGCGCTTTTCCAGCTCGTCTTTCAGGAATTTTACAACCTTTTTATCTATCGTTTCAACAGCGTACTTCTTCTTTTCGGGAAGTCCCTGATGTCCCATTTCGTCGGGGGCTTCCATATGGATGTACACAAAATCGCTGTCGCCCGTGATAGCCTCGAGCGCCGCCCGAGCCTTGCCGTCCCAGTTAGTCTCGCAGTTACCGGTCGCGCCCTCTACGTCTATCGAGTCCATTCCGGCGCATTTTGCTATGCCTTTGATCAAATCGACAGCCGAAATAACGCTGCCCTTCAAGCCGTATTTTTCGTAGAAATTTTCAAGCTGCGGCTTCGTTCCCTCGCCCCAGGGCCATATCGAAGTCGCCGGATTTTTGCCCGCCGCGATACGAGCCTTGTTCACGGGGTGTTCCTTTAAAATTTCCACGCTTTTTTTCATCATTTCGAGGAACTTCTCAGCGCCGTCGCCCTTCGGGAGATATTCGCCGATTTTCCTGTCGGAAATATCGTGCGGCGGAGTTAAGTCCACATTCGTCGAGCCGCCGCTCCATACACACAGGTGGCGGTAGCTGATGCCGGGATAGAATTTTATAACGTCGGTATTCAATTCAGCCGCTACGGCTTTCATAAGCTCAGCCGCTTCGGCGGTGGTGATCTCGCCGGAGGAATAATCGAGCATGGTTTTATCCTCGTAATTCTCCTCGTCGGAAAGCGTCACAAGATTTGTGCGGAATGTAACGTCGTCGTCCTTCATATCAACGCCGATTGACGCGGCTTCGAGCGGCGAGCGTCCGCTGTAACACTTTTTCGTATCATAGCCCATAACCGACAGATTAGCCACGTCCGAGCCGGGCTTCATGCCGTCCTGCACGGTCTTGACCATGCCGAGTTCACCGTGCTTTGACATATAATCAATAGTCGGCTTATCCGCGACTTCGAGAATAGTCTTTCCGTCAAAATAATCCACCGGATAATCCGCCATACCGTCGCCTAAAATTACAATGTATTTCATATTGTTTTCCCCTTTCAATTTATAGCATTTTAAGAAAATCGTCCAAATCAATATGCGCCATAGCGAGAATACTTTTTAATGTTCCCTTGGCTACCTCGGAATGATTAGGTATAATAACCATGTATTTGCCGTCGGAATACTTCATATGACTGCCCTTTTGGCTGACATATGAAAATCCGCGTTTTTCAAGAGCTTTTATTACTCTCGACGGCGGCAAGACAGGATATTTTGATCCCATCAGACAGCCACCTCCAAAGTAGTGACAAATACGGAACTTAACGGCTGTTCGGGAACATTGTCCTCATAATACAACTCCAACGCTTCCGAAAGATTTGCAAGCGCTTCGTCTATGGTTTTTCCCTGCGACGCTACGCCCGATTCTATCGCCGTCGCCACATACCAGTTTTCTTCCTTTTGTATAATTACGGTTGATTTTATTGACATAGGTGTCACTCCATTCTTTTCTTATACTTAAACCCGCTCTTTATTCTCGGGATAATCGCCAATGCGCCGCGTCCTACGTGTGTCGCTATAAGCGGGCTGAACTCGCCGTGCATTGTTATTTTTACGTCCTCGCCGAATTCTTCCTTTAACACTTCCATAGCCTCATCGTACTTATTTTTGTCCGATTCCACTATCAGAAATTCGGGGTTTTCAAAATCAACATCCTCGTCCTCTTTTATCTTTTCGACGAGCTTATGTATGATCTTTTTCTTGCCGCGGAGCTTATCAAGGCTTTCCACAAGTCCGTTTTCTATTGTAAGTATCGGCTTGATGTCGAGGAGCGTTCCGACAAACGCGGCTGTTTTTGACAGTCTGCCGCCCTTCTGCAGATATTCGAGCGTGTCTACAAGAAGATAGCACCGCCATGAAACTATATACTGCTCGCAGTCCTTTATGATCTCATCAACGCTTTTTCCCTCCGCCGCCATTTGAGCCGCGTGTACCGCCGTCTGTGCTATGTAGAGCGAAAATTTGTAGGAATCGAAAATATGCAGATCCGCGTTTGGATTTTCTTCTAGTATTTCATCTCTCACAAGACACGCAGTATTATACTGTCCGCTCGCCGCGCTCGACAGCGTGAAATATATTACGCTCTCATGCTCATCGGTCGCTTTTTTGAGATATTCGTACATATCCGCGTACGGCGTTTGGGAGCTTCTCGGCACTCCGTCGAACTGCTCCTGCATATCGAGAAACTGCTCGTTCGTTATATCGCGCCGCTGCACGTATTGCTTTTCACCGAACAGCGTTATGAACGGTATAATGCCGATATTGTATTTTTCAAGCGCCTCATCGGGTATGTCCGAGCCGGTGTCTACTATTATTTTTATATCGCTCATGGGTTGTCTCCTTTCACCACGTAAATTTCGTCAGTTGTCCCAATTTCTTCAAATTATCAAAACCCTGCTGTCTTAACGCTTCGTATACTATTACCGCCACGGAGTTTGACAAATTCAGGCTGCGCGCGTCGGGTATCATCGGGATCCTTATGCAGCGTTCCTCGTGCTCGTGCAGAAGCTCCTCGGAGAGCCCGGCGTCCTCGCGCCCGAACATTAAGTAGTCGTTGTCCTTGTACTCCACGTCAACATAAGTGTGCGGCGCTTTTGTGGTCGCGTAGAAGTAACGCGCGCCCTTTGTCTTTTCAAAAAAATCAGCCAAATTATCATAATACTTGACATTGAGCAAATGCCAGTAATCAAGCCCCGCGCGCTTTAAGTTTTTATCCGTAATCTGAAACGCCGTCGGGCGGACTATGTGCAAGCCGCACCCAGTCGCCGCGCAGGTGCGCGCTATGTTGCCCGTATTCTGCGGAATACGCGGCTCTACCAATACTATATTAAACAAGCGATACCATCCTTACTTCAGAAATTTCAGCATAAATCTGTTGAGCAGCGGTCGTTTTATCCCAACCGCCCTCTGCGGACAAAGCTCCTGACAGCAGAAGCATTTTATGCACTTCTTTTTATCTATGACCGGTCTGCCGCTCTCCGTGCTTATCGCCTTCGGCGGACAGCAGTCCGCGCACGCGCCGCATTTTACGCACATTTTATAATCTATTTTCGGGCGTGACGCTAAAGCGTTTTTCGCCCACGCGTTCACCGCCGGCGGCAATGACAGCAGTCTTAAAAGGTTAAAATGGCTCTCGGGCTTTACGAAATCGCGCATGATCAGCGGCTCAAGCGGTTCACCGACCGTTTTGATCTCACCCGTAAGTCCGCGCTCTATCGATTCTCTCACTGTGTCAACCTCGTCGGGCGCGTAGCCTATAAGAGAGCAGGCAATCTTGTCGAGCGCGTACGCGTTCGCGGACGCCAGCACAAGCCCTATGCTGCGGCTTTGCCCGGCTGTCGGGCCGTTGCCCTCCATGCCCCACACCGCGTCCATTATGCTTAACGTCGGTTTGACGCACTCGCACAAATCCACGAGCATGGAGCAGAACGCGCGGCGGTCGTCGAGCCTGAAATGAAGCTCCGCCTTGTGCGTGCCTGGTATCACGCCGAACATGTTTTTTACCGCGCCGGTGTAGCTCGTCATGGCGTGCGTTTTGAGCTTTGGGAGCGAGATTATAACATCCGCTTCAAGCACGGGGTTTATAATCGGTATTTTCTTTATCGTCCTGCCCTCGGGAAAATACACCTCGGTAAACGACGTGTCGTAATTCAGTACCGCGCCCGTACCCTCCACGGCTTTGTCGGCGCCGCACGCGGAGTACACGCTTTTTAATATTGCGGCGTTATACGGGCCGCCGGGGCTTTCGGCGACGGTCACCTTTCCGCCTGCTTCCTCAACGAGTTCTATTACCGCGCGGAGAATGTCGGGGTGTGTCGTTACCGCCTCGTCGGGATTTTTCCGCGACACGAGGTTAGGCTTGATAAGCACCCTGTCGCCCTTTTTCACAAATCTGCCGATACCGCCGATAAGCCCGACCGCTTCTCTTACGGCGCGCGGCGCATCGGCGTAGCGTTCGCATTTTACTGTTGAAACGGTATCGGTCATGTGCTTGCACCTCGCAGGACAATAGTTTTACGTATATATTATACTATATCCTTTGCTATTTTTCAACAGTTATGTGAATTATTGAGAGAATAAAGTTTGAACGCCTCATTGTTCTCCTTGATTTTCCCCTCCGAATGATATATAATACATCGAAAGGGGGATTTTTTATGAAAAGATTTACTTTAGGTTTTATAATAGGCGGCGTTATTTGCTCCGCGCTGACGGGTTTTGCGGTAGAATACGCCGTAACGGCGAACCCGTTCCCTATCAAGGTCGACGGCGCTGCAAAGTCAATCGAAGGCTACAACATAAATGACAGCACCTACTTCAAGCTCCGCGACATCGCCGATGCAGTGGGCGGCTTTACTGTCGGCTTTACGAATAACACGATTACTATAAGCACGCAAACCGAACCGTCGGAGCCTGCAAGCGACGACGAGCCTATCACGATCCACGAGGGCGAAATTTCACAAAGAAGATTTGCAAGAGAGGGCGACACCGTTATAAAAGCGGACGGTACGGCAGTAGTGCTGAAAAAAGGGCCGCACGGCGTGCTTGGTGAAGGACAGGGCGTTGCGCCGGATCTCGGTTTGGAAGTTCCGACAGGCGGTAACAGAAGGGTTCAAACAGATAGGGTGTTTTCAGGTTTGACAGACTTTAAGGACTCAACGGGTAAATCTGTTGTAAATGCGCGTTATTATGTCAATAAATTAACAGGCGAAGGTCATTGGGGTTCGGAATGGATGGCTATGACCTCAGAGCCGGCAACAGCCGGTACATTTGAGTATCAGTTGTCTGAGGATAAAAATTGGATATGGATGGAGGCTTTAGGTTGGTGGGTACCAATGTATGCCCAAGAGCCGACAGATGCAGATTTACAGACAATACGTGATGCAAACAGTTTGAATTAAAATTTTGTTATATACGAAAACGAGGTAAATTATATGAAAACGAAACAAATTACGGCGGCAATAGCTGCTGCGGCGATTGTGTTTGGGGCGGCTGCAAATGCTGCGACTTTTCCCGATGTGCAGTCGGGCGATTGGTACTACGACACGGTTACGGCAATGACGGGTAAAGGGTTATTCGCCGGAATCGAGGAAAACGGAACGGTTTACTTCAAGCCTGAAAACACAATGACGCACGCGGAATTTATCGCCGTGGTGGACAGAATACTCGGACTTGACACAAGCGCAAAAGGCGATACGTGGTGGTACGGAGTGTATAAAGCCGCGGTTGACGCAAATTTAATAACGAGCAACGAGATGAGCGAAACCGATATGGACAGCGACATAACGCGTCAGGAAATGGCAATGGTAGCGGTGCGCGCCATTGAAAAGCGCGGCGAAACGCTCTCGTCGCAGTACGCCGACAATGTTCAGGCATCGATCCCCGACAACCAAAAAATCGACAGTTACTATCGCGATTTCGTTCTGACCGCGTACGAAAACGGCATACTCTGCGGCGTTGACGACCTCGGCACATTCGATCCCGACGGCACGCTCACGCGCGCCGCTGCGGCGGCGGTACTGAACCGCATAACGGAGCCGACAACAAGAGAGAGCCGCGACTTTTCACAGCCGCCCGATACGCTGCACAATTACAACCCCATAACGATTTACGAAGGTCAGCCGCGCGATAACCGCCTTGCAAGAGAGGGCGACACGTTCGTCAAAGCGGACGGCACGCAGGTAATTCTTAAGACCGATCCGGTAACGGGCGTGTTGGGTTACGGTCAAGGCGTTGCGCCGGACGTAGGTATAATGGATGAATTGGGACAAGGAAAAAATAAGACTACACGTTATTTAACAGCTAACGGTACATTAACAACAGGCAAATACGGACCAAATTCAGTAGGTAAAGAAGTTAGTGATTCACAGTATTGGGTAAATCCTTTGACCGGTGAGGGACACTGGGACAGTGAATGGACTGTCATAAGTTATTATACAAGACCTCGAGGAGACGGTACAGACGGAGAAATATCATCGGATAAAAATTATATTTGGAATGGTATGACTTGGGTTATTTTAGCTTCTACTAATGGACTTGTAGTGTTTGAGTATTATAATAAGTAATATACGTAGAAAAGAGGCAGAAAATGAAAAAGAGGATTTTGAGCGCGATACTTACGTGTTCCGTGCTGATGTGCGCGGCATATACCGCAGGCGCGGCATCGTTTCCCGATGTGAAATCAGGCGATTGGTACTACGACACGGTTACGGCAATGACGGGCAAGGGGTTATTTGCGGGAATCGAGGAAAACGGCACTGTTTACTTCAAGCCTGAAAACACAATGACTCACGCCGAGTTTATTGCCGTTGTGGACAGGATTTTAAATCTCGACACAAGCGCAAAGGGCGATACGTGGTGGTACGGCGTATACCGCGCTGCGGTTGACGCAAATTTAATAACGAGCGGTGAAATGAGCGAGACCGATATGGACAAGGACATAACGCGGCAGGAAATGGCAATGGTGGCGGTGCGCGCCATTGAAAAGCGCGGCGAAACGCTCTCAAAGCAATACGCCGAAAACGTTCAGGCATCGATCCCCGACAACCAAAAAATCGATAGCAGCTACCGCGATTTTGTTCTTACAGCATACGAGAACGGCATACTCTGCGGAGTGGATGAAATCGGCACGTTTGATCCTAACGGCACGCTGACACGCGCCGCTGCTGCGGCGGTACTGAACCGCATAACCGAACCGTCCACAAGAGAGAGCCGCGACTTTTCACAGCCGCCCGATCCGCTGCACAACTACAATCCCATAACGATTTACGAAGGCCAGCCCAGAACGGAGGAAAATATGCGTCTGGCGCGTGAGGGTGATATATATGTAAAGGCGGACGGCACGCAGGTAGTATTGAAAATAGATGAAGTGACGGGCGTGCTGGGTTACGGTCAAGGCGTTGCGCCGGACATCGGTTTGACAGAAATGGTTGGACAGGGTAAAGCAGCAACCCCTCATATATTGGTTGCCAATGATAGAATGGTTACAAACAAATATGGTAATGACTCAACAGGCTCTTGGACTGCCGCATCATTTTACAATGTAAATCCTCTGACCGGGGAAGGACATTGGGATAAAGAATGGTCTGTTATAGCTATAAAAACACGTCCTAACGCCCGCGGTACAGTGTTCGGTGAGATTTCGGAAGATAAGAACTTTATATGGGATGATGATGTTTGGGTTTGTTTAGCCTCAAACAATGGACATAGCCTGTTAGAGTATGTCAATACACACCAGTAACAGATAGAAAGCATGGGCGAATAATATCAACCCCCTGCAAAAACGCTCCCGAGGGAGCGTTTTCGTTTATTTTTTCGGATTTACTATATCGCGCCAATCGAGGTCGCCGCGTTCAAGTCCGTGTATGAGAACCTCGGCGGTCGCGCTGTTTGTCGCGATAGGTATGTTGTGCATGTCGCAGAGCCTCAAAAGCGAGAACACGTCGGGTTCGTAGCCCTCCGCGTTCAGCGGATCGCGGAAAAACAGCACAAGGTCAATTTCGTTGTACGCTATTCTCGCGCCTATCTGCTGGTCGCCGCCCTGCGGTCCGGGAAGAAAGCGGTATATGTTAAGTCCGGTACTCTCGCTTACGAGCTTGCCGGTCGTACCCGTCGCAAAAAGCGAGTGGCGCGACAGAATACCCGAATATGCTATACAGAACTGTATCATAAGCTCCTTCTTCTTGTCGTGTGCAATGAGTGCAATGTTCATGAGATTTACCGTCCTTTCACCGTCTGTGTCTTACTGCCTTCTCCTTTGAAACAACCGTTTGAAAAATCCTCTCTTCTCGTCAAAATCCATAATCGGCACATTCTCGCCGTCTATGCGCGCGGCAATGTTCCTAAACGCCGTACCCGCGCGCGAATATGTATTCGTGACCGCGAGCTTTCCGCTTAATGCGGAAATCACAAGCTCTTCGTCGTCGGGTACAAGTCCCGCCACGGGTACCTGCAGCCTGTCCACGCAGTCGTCAACGTTTATCATTATGCCGCGGTCGATCATGTCGGGACGTATGCGGTTTATTATGACCTTTATGTCCGCAACGCCCATGTCCTCAAGCACCGAAACTGTTCTGTCCGCGTCGCGCAGAGCCGTAAGCTCCGGCATAGTCACGATAAGCGCAGCGTCAGCCGCCGGCGCGGCGTACAGAAATCCGCCGTCAATACCCGCCGGCACATCCACTATGCAGTATTCAAACCGCGACCTTATCTGCTCCCACACATTTTTTACCGCCTCGTCGCTCAAAAAAGATATTCCGCGAGTCTGCGGAGCGGGAATAAAATAGAGATTTTCAAATTCCCTGTCCTTTATAACGGCTTCGTCAAGGCTGCAGCCGCCGTCGATAACGTCCGAAATGTCGTATACAATATCGCTCTCCAGACCGAGAACAATGTCCAGATTGCGAAGCCCCATATCCATATCCGCCACCGCAGTAAGATGTCCTCTTAAAGCAAGCGCCGCGCCGAGGTTCGCGGTCGTGGTCGTTTTACCCGTACCGCCCTTGCCGGACGCCGTTATGATGATTTTTCCCATAGCTTGTCTTGTTCCTTTCAACTGCAGCATATACAGATTATACCACGGTTTCTTGCGTTTGTCCATATTTTTATGAAAAATTATACAAATATTTTTCAATTATCTATACAAAAATTGTATAAGTTGAGTATGTTATTCGGCAGTGCCGACAGTAAAATTCTCCGTAACTATCCTGTCGTCACGCAGATACGCTTTTTTCATACCGCCGCGGAAGTCGTTTTTGTCGTAGTAGCTGTGCGTGCCGGATATGCGTATGTCTGACGGCGCCATGTCGAGTGCTATAACGTACGCGCCCTTGCTGCCCATACAGCCCGCCTCGACCTGCCCGAGCAGTCTGCCGAGTACGATCACGTTACCCACAGCAGCAACCTTGCCGTCCTCCTCTACGTCGCCGACAAGCACGAGATGTCCGTCGGACTCCACCTTTCTGCCGCCGCGCACAACACCCTCATAAAATCTGGCGCGGCTCGACTTGAAGTTGGTCGTAACGACCTCGCGTATCTCGCGGAACTGCGTGTCGTCAGCCGGCTTTTCCTCGCTCTTTAAATCCTTCGGAAGCTCAAGCGTCTTTTCCGCGAAGTCGTCCTCCGTTTTGCGACGTTCTCCGTAATTTACCGTGCTTTCGGGCAGCATCGCCTTAACTATGGCTTCGAGACGCATTTTGTCGCTGTCCGTAAGCTCGCGTCCGGCAAAATATATGTTGCAGTGACCGTCGCCGAAAAACTTGCGGAATCGGCGCAGCTTGTCATAAAGAGAGCTTGTTATATCGGAAATGGGACTTGACGCGTCGAGGTAAATTCTCACGCCGTCGCCCGCTCCCTTCAGCTTTATGATCTCCTTTTCCATGACAATGCCCTCCTTTGTTTATTCCTCGTAACCGGTCGGCTGCGGCGTCTGTGTCGGCGCGCTCGTCGGCTGCAGATTGAAATACGCGTCAAAAATATCCTTCGCCACAAGCGCGGCGTTCGTGCCTCGTACGCCGTGTTCAAGCACGACCGCGACCGCTATTTCGGGATTGTCAAACGGCGCGTACGCGATAAATACCGCGTTGTTCGAGCCGTCTCCGACCTGAGCCGTACCCGTTTTACCGCCGACCTGTATGCCGTAATTCGCGAATACCTCAGCCGCGCTTCCCTCGTCGGCCACCTTTTTCATACCCTGCTTTACGGCGTTTATATCCTCCGGCTGCATGTCGATTTGATCCACTATCTCGGGATTAAACTCCTTCACGATCGAGCCGTCAACCGACGAGCGCACGCTCTTTACGAGATTTACCTTGCGCCTCGTGCCGCCCGACGCTATCGTCGCCGCGTAATTCGCGAGCTGCACCGGCGTAAACAGGCTGTACGACTGGCCGATTGCCGCCTGGAGCGTGTCGCCGTCGTACCAGTCCTGACTGGTGACGTTCGTAACGACCTGCTTCTTGTATTCGGGGCTTGCCATGTGACCGGAGGTTTCCTCGGGAAGCTCTATACCCGTATGCTCGCCGAGACCGAACCGCTTCGCATACTCGCCGAGTACCGTTATATTCAAGCGTCTGCCGACCTCGTAAAAGAAGTAGTTGCAGGAATTTTCGAGAGCCGCCGTGACGTTCTGTCTGCCGTGCGTCAGCCTGTACTCGTTCCAAATCCAGCACGCGGGCTGGTAGTCGTCATAGTATTTGTAAACACCCTCGTCAACGATTATTTCGCCCGTTGTGATATTACCGGTCTCAAGTCCCGCTATCGCTGTAAGCGGCTTAAACGTCGAACCGGGGCTGTACGTGCCGCATACGGCTCTGTTGAACATCGGACGCGCCTCATTTTCGACAAGCGAGCTGTAGTCCTCGTCAAAGCGCGACATGTCATACGTCGGGCATGAAGCCAGTGCAAGAGTGTCGCCCGTTTTAATGTCGAGAACGACCGCCGCTCCCGCGTTACAGTCCGCGCCGTCCTTCGGCTTCACGCCGCTCGCGCTGCGTATCGCCTGTATGTTGTTCGCGAGCGAATCCTCCGCGACGCGCTGAAGGTCGGAATCTATCGTGAGAACAATGTAATCGCCCGGCACGGGTTCGGTGTTGTTAAGTATCGTTATATCCTTGCCGTTTACTTCCTTTGTCGTACCGGTTGTGCCGTCCGTGCCGCGCAGGTATTTCTCACCCCAAAGCTCTATGCCCTGCTTGCCTATTATGTCGTTGTAGCCGTAGCCGAGATCCTTGTTATCCTCGTACTCCTTCGCGCTTATCTTACCGGTTCTGCCGAGTATGTGAGTCGCAAGTCCGGGCATGTCGTAATTGCGGATATAGTCGTTTATGACGGATATGCCCTTAAATTCGTCCTGCCGTTCCTTTATCTGCATTACCGCCTCGACCGGTATATCCTCCGCTATCGTGAAAAGCACGGTCTGCGACAGACCGCTCACCTCGGCGCAGTAGCGTATGCCGGCTATTCTGCGCTGCTCGTCCTCGCTGAACGACGCGCCTATGTTGTAGCGGCGTTTCAGAAGCTGCACAACGTCGCTCGCGCTCATGGTATCGTTAATGCCCATTGAAGCGTTCGACGAAAACCACGCGGCGCGCTCATCGTTTACGGAGCCGTCCTCGTTCTCGTCCTCAAACTCGAACACATACGGCGCAAAGCTTACCGGCAGATTGTCAAAATACTCGCAGTTATTCGCGTAAAGAACGTCGATGAGCTTTTTTATTATGCTGTTAAGCTCGTCGTCCTTCAAATCGGTTTTCTGCATCACAACGGAGTACCCGACCTTGTTTGAAACAAGGCGCGTACCGTATCTGTCCAGAATCTCTCCGCGCGGAGCTTTCGCGATTATGTTCGTCGTGAGACGGTCGTTCGCGACCGTGACGTACTGGTCGCCCTTTACAAGCTGCAAATCAAACAGCTTCCATATCACCGCGCAGAACATCAGAACCATTATTGTGCTTATAACGTAAAATCTCGCTTTACTGTTAGGCATAGCTTACACCAAATCTCCTATCAACAGCTTTTCCTTATCTTCCTTATACATCGTGCATGTTAAAAGCGGGTAAATAAGTATCACGAACAGCGTGTTAATCACGGCGAACGGAAGCGCCGAATAAAGCAGCATGTCCGCCGTAACTGTTCCCGCGTCGATAAAACGGAATATCGTTTCCATAAGTCCCGATAATATAAACGTCCATGTAAAGGCTTTCACGGTTCTACTTATATACCGCGGTTTTGATTTGAGCGCGAATATAAGCATACCCGCGTAGAAAATATACAGAGCCGTCACTATATAGCTGTGTCCCGTGAACGCGCCCGCGATAAAGGCGCATATTCCGCTTACAACGGCGGTTGTTATAACGTCCTCCTCCATAAGCGCAACGCATACGACAAACGGCAGCACCAATGACGGCACTGCGTCATATACGTGTATTCCCGAAAGGACTACGGTTTGTATAAGAAATATGCAGAATATCCACACACCGATTTTGAAATTTCGCATCTTCGTCACCCAATCAATTCATTCCGTTTATCACAAGCACGCCGTAAAGCCGCGAAAAATCCACCGCCGGTTCAACAACCGCGTAGTTGAGGTTGCCCATAGCGTCAGCGTTTATCTCGCGCACAGAGCCTACGACAAGGCCGTCGGGGTATACGCCGCCCGCGGCGGTCGTCTCAAGAAGGTCGCCGACTATGAGGTTTGAATCCTTGTCTATAAACGTCATCCTGCACACGCTGCTGCGGTACATTTCTCTGTCGCCCTCAACAACGGCAACGTCGCCCGTTCTCGTTATTTTTACGCCGAGCGCGTTGTCCGGACCTATGATCGTCGATACGAGCGACCAGTTCGGACCGGTCTCTATGACCTTGCCCACAACGCCGTCGGGCGTTATTACCGCGTTGCCGACATTTATGCCGGACAGCGAGCCTTTGCTTATCTCGATGGTGTCGTACCAGTTATTCGGAGAATACGCTATTACGGTGGCGGCTACGGTCGTGTATTCGCTCATGCTTTGCCCAAGCTCCAGAAGTCCCTTTAATTCCTCGTTTTCCTCTCTGTAGTTCGTGACGTCTCTGCTTTGCTTTTTAAGCTCGTTGATCTCCGCGACAAGCCGTTCGTTCTCCGCTTTGTACGCCTTGGACTCGGCTAAAAAGTCAGCCGTGCTTTTTACGTTGTTCGATATATACGCAAACCCGCTCTGAAACGGAGCAAAAACGCTTCTTATCGCGTTTGAAACGGGATTTGAGCCGCCGAAGTGCGCTATCGCGACGCACAGAAGCACTATCGCCGTAATTATTGCCGTGATCCTCACGCTTTTTTTCTTTAATAGTGATGATAACATGTTTCAGCCCCCGTAAATAAGACTATGGTATTACTTCGCCTTGTCTGTAAGCTCCTTGATGTTTTCGAGCGACCTGCCCGTGCCTATCACAACGCAGTCGAGCGGATATTCCGCGACGTGCGTCGGGATTTTCGTGACCTCGGTGATGAGCTTGTCCAGTCCCTTTATGAGCGCGCCGCCGCCCGTGAGCATTATGCCGCGCTCCATAACGTCCGCCGCAAGCTCCGGCGGCGTGTTTTCGAGAGTGAGCTTTATCGCCTCGATCATTTCGTTTATGTTCTCGCTTATCGCTTCTCTTATCTCGCTTTCCTTTATCTGCACCGTTTTCGGCAGTCCCGTTGACACGTCGCGTCCGCGCACCTCGCGCACCGCTTCCTCGTCATCCTCGTACGCCGACGCGACGGTGAGCTTTATGTCCTCAGCCATTTTGTCTCCGATGTTTATTAAATGCTCTTTTTTGAGGTAGTTTACTATGGCGCTGTCGAGCGCGTTGCCGGCTATTCTTATCGAGCGCGACGACACAATTCCGCCGAGCGATATTACGGCGACCTCGGTCGTTCCGCCGCCTATATCGACAACCATAGAACCCGTCGCATCGTTTACCGGCAGCGATGCGCCGATCGCGGCAGCCATAGGCTCGTCTATGAGCGCGACCGATTTCGCGCCCGCCTGTATGACCGCCTCCTCGACCGCGCGGCGTTCAACCTCCGTGACGCCCGAGGGAATGCACACGATTACTCTGGGCTTGAATATATTGCTGACGTTCGCTTCCTTTATAAACGCTCTTATCATAGCCTGCGTGATGTCGAAGTCGGCGATCACGCCGTCCTTTATCGGGCGCACCGCCACAATATTTTCCGGCGTTCTGCCTATCATTTCGTTAGCCGCGTTTCCGACGGCAAGCACCTTGCCCTCGTACTTGTCTATCGCCACAACGGACGGCTCGCGCACTACTATGCCCTTTCCCTGCACGTATACGAGCGTGTTCGCCGTTCCGAGGTCAATTCCTATATCTTTCGTTAAAAAGCCCATTTCGTTTTCTCCTTTATAAAACAGTTATATTAAATTCGTTTTCCAAAAGCTCCGCAAGCGCCGCGACAGGCAGTCCGACGACGTTGAAGTAATCGCCCTCTATGCCGTCTATGAGAAGCGAACCCTTGCCCTGTATGCCGTACGCGCCGGCCTTGTCCATCGGCTCTTTGGTTTTTACGTACTTTTTTATTTTGTCGTCCGTAAGCTCCTTGAAGGTGACGCGCGTGCATACCGCCCTGCATACCGATTTCGCGTCGCTCATGCGCATGACGCAAATACCCGTGTATACCTCGTGCGTCCTGCCCGACAGCGCGGCGAGCATAGCCTCCGCGTCCGCCTTATTCTTCGGCTTGCCGAGTATTTTGCCGTCAAGCGTTACGACCGTGTCGGCGGCTATGACATGCGCTTTTTTGTTTTTTAATACCTGCTTCGCCGACGCGCTCGCCTTCAAAAGCGCAAGCTCCTGAACGTACAGCTTTATCGGCAGATCCTTCGGCACGACGCTCTCGTCCGCTTCGGACACTACCACGTCGAAATCGAGTCCCATAAGCTCCATAAGCTCCCTACGTCTGGGCGACGCGGAGGCCAGTATAAAATCAGCCATTCGTTTTCCTTTCTTATTCAACGCCGCGGTAAAAGTGACCTCTCGTAAAGGTGTTGCCGGGCGGCGCGTTTACTTTGCCGCCTTCTTCAAACGCGCGTTTGTACTCATCTATTATTTTAACACATTGTGAGAAATTTTCAACTGTAAATAGCAATCTCACACAATTTATTTTCAGTCTTTTTATATCGTCCGCCTTGTCAGCCATGTAAACCGGCACGGAATTTAACAGAACCGCTCTGCACCTTCCTTTTTCGCCGTCGCATATAATCGGCATTACGCGTTTTTTTCTGTCGCGCAGGCTGTATATCTGTTTGCCGCTCTGACATTTTCCCTGCGCGTTTACGGGGCAGTTTTTCATTATCATCAGCGGCAGAGAGCCGTAAGCGATTACCTCTGTCCTTGCGTTCGTGTACCGTAAAAGCTCGTCGATTTCACGCAGGTTAAGCTCGGGCGACAGCGTGACAATGCCGTCTTTTGCAAGGTAATCCGCCGTGAGCGAATTGTACACGTTTAGTGTCCCCGAAAACGGTCTGAACCTCTCGGCGCGTATGCCCGCTTGCTCCGCCGCGCGGCGCTGCTCGCCGGTCGTGACGTATGCGGCAAGCTCTATTTTATCGGGCATTTCGCGCTCGCAGGACGGTATAGCATAATCGGTCACGCGTCCCCTTTCACGCCTTACCCGTTCGTCCGCGAGCATTTCCGCGGCGGCGCGGCGCACGGCGTTTATCTCCTTAATCGGCAGCGTTACGCCATCGTCAACCGTGACGGATATACTGTTACACGCAAACGGAGTCGAGCCGAGCTTTAAAAGCTGCGCCTTAAGCCTGTCAATGTCAAGCGGAACATTTACGGATTTTTCGGATTTTAGTGTCCCCACCGCCCGAACGTTTCTGCTGCCGTCCGAAAATGTAACCTCGAGCGGCGAGTTGAATTTTAGTGTCCCCGTTATGTCAATACCGATTTTGCGCACATTCGCATTTTCGGTACACCGTTCCTCGGCTTCGCGCGTATATTTAGTGTCCCCCGTACCCGACGGAGACGCGTAGCTCATCATGTCCGCGCCGAGCTTGTTATTGAAGTAGCCGTTGGTAAAGCCCGACCTTGAAAACGCGTCGGTGAGGATCTGCATGTCCTCTTTTGTAACTTTAGTGTCCCCGTTTACTTCAAGCAGATCGAGATACTTCCTGTATACACCGACAACCGATGACACGTATTCCGCGCGTTTTAACCGTCCCTCAATTTTAAGCGACGCAATGCCCATACGTTTTAGTGTCCCTAGTTCGTCTATAAGAGCCATGTCCTTCGGTGAGAGCAGATAGCCGTTTTTAATACTTTTGTGTCCCCCGCAAAGCTCGTACGGCAGTCGGCACGGCTGCGCGCAAGCGCCTCTGTTGCCGCTTCTGCCGCCGAGTATGCTCGACATGAGGCACTTGCCGCTGTAGCACTGGCATATCGCGCCGTGTACGAACACCTCGATTTCAATAGGCGACGTGCGGCATATATTCTCTATCTCATCTCGGCTTAGCTCTCTCGCAAGCACGACGCGCGAAAAGCCGAGACGCGCAAGCTCCTTTACCTCGTCCGCCGTCGTCACCGACATCTGCGTGCTTGCGTGAAGCGTGAGGTCGGGGCAGGTATTTTTTATAATCTCCGCCGCGCCCAAATCCTGCACGATAAGCGCGTCAACGCAAGCGTCGTTGAGGCTTTTTACATACTCCGTAAGCTCTCCGATTTCGCGCTGCTTCACGAGCGTGTTGACGGTAACATGCACCTTGGCGCCGTACAGGTGGCAGTATTCGGTCTGTTTTTTGATTTCGTCGGCGGTGAAATTCTGCGCGGCACGTCTTGCGCCGAAGCTTTTACCGCCGAGGTACACCGCGTCCGCGCCCGACTGCACCGCCGCGCGCAGAGCAGTTTCATTTCCGGCCGGCGCAAGTAGTTCCATAGCCATTACTGCTTGTCTATCAAATCGAGAAAGTCCTGCTCGCGCTTTTTGTCGCGTTCTTCAAGCTTCACGATTTTCTCCTTCAGGCTTTTTACCTGTCCCTCGAGGAATTTAATCTTGTTGTTTGCGCCGTTCAGTTTTTCGTTCGCGTCGCTCACCTCGGCGCGCATTGCGGCTTCGTCGATCGAGACCTGACCGCTTTTTACCATGTCAAGCTCGTCCTGCGCGTTCTCCGCCTCACGTTCGAGCCTGCTGTTTTTCTCTTTAAGCTCCGCCGTTTTTCCTTTGAGCGTGTCGTTTTCCTCAAGCTGCTTGTAATACTCGTCGCAGATGTTGAGCGCGGCAAGAACAAGCGGACGCTCGCCCATTATGTTCTGCCCGCCGCGAAGCACGTTTTCCACCTTCTCGTTCACGTGAGAACACAGCTTTTCGAGATACTCCGGCGTTTCCTCGGCGACGACCGTGTAACTGCGCGAATTTATCACAAAGGTTATTTTATTCACAGACATTTGCAGACCTCCTTGTCCAAAATATGCCTATTATATTTTTTATTATACAATAAAATTCGCGAAAAAAACAGTACTTTTTTATTTTGTTGTCAAAATGTTTTGAAAACGCAAAAAAAGAGCGCCGAAGCGCTCTTTTTGATTTTTGTTTTAAGGGTTATCAGTCGCGGTTGTAGTTTACTCCGTCCGCAATCTTAACGCCTCTCTGGTTTGCGTCGTCGATCATGCTCTGCTTTGTTTCCTGAGCAACCTCATCAACATCGAATGAGCTGTTAATTTCATCGATAACGTCATAACCGCCCATGTCAAGCCATCTCTGGATTTCAGTCTTGTAAGCGTCGAGACTGATCTGACCTACGCAGTACTTAGCCTTCGCGTTAGCCATAATATCGTCAAGCGTCGTGCCTCTTCTGGTCTGCGTCGGCGATACGTAAGGCTCAGCCGGGTTAGCAACCGCCCAAAGCTTGTTGTCCGCGTAAACCGCGTCAACCTTCTCGGCAACAACAGCTGCCGAATCGTTGTACTTCGTCTTGAAGCCGTCCTCGAACGATACTATACCCATCGAGAGCTGGTTAAGGTCGTTGATCTGGGCCTGAAGCGCACTGTCGTCAACCTTCTCCGCGTAGCTGCCGTCAACCACATTGTAGTGAACGCCTTCAATACCGTAGTTCATCATGTTTACAGCTTCAAGGTCGTTCAGGTGATCCATTACGCCAAGCATGAAGTCACGCTGTTCCTCTGTCGGAAGCGCCGGCGTCGGCAGTACATAGAAGCTGTCGTAACCGGTTGTCGGAAGTGTTCTCTTGGGCGACTCGGCATCCTTCTTAACATAACCGAATACGTCAACAACCGCATTCTCCTGGCCTTCAATTTCCACAATATTCTGAGCAAGTCTTCTTGAACGGTCGGCAACGTCAATGATTATGCCCGCCTTTCCGTTGAGGAAGTCCTCATTCCACTTACCGTCGGGAAGCGAAGCCATGTTCTGGTTTATGTAGCCCTTGCTGTACCAGTCGTGGATCATGTCCATAGCCTCGATATACTGATCGAACATGAACGACGGAGCAAGCTTGCCTGTCGCGGGATCGATACCCCAAGCGTTCGGCGCACCGTTCCAAAGCGCGAGGTTGTCGAGCGGTCCCTGGAGGTATGTAGAAATAATCATACCGTATGTATCATCCTGACCGTTGCCGTCCGGATCATCCTCCGTGAAACGTCTCATAACTCTGTCGAGATCCTCAAGCGTCTCGGGGATAGGCTCGCCGAGCTTATCAAGCCAGTCTTTTCTTATAGATATACCGGCACGTCCGAGCTCTCTGGATCTGTAAATGCCGTAGTTGTCGCCGTCAATCGAGATGTTTCTGTTTATAAGCTCGCTCGACTGCTTAAGGTTTTCATACGGGCTGTCGGGCGCAAATGCGTCCGTAATATTCCAGAATATACCCTTTCTTGCGGCAACGATAACACTCGAGTTTCTCGTACTTACGAGCATTGCGTGCGGGTAAACGCCCGAACCCATTGTCGTAACGGTCTTTTCGTTGTATGTGGCGCTCGGCGCCCACTTCAGATTCAGCGTCAAGCTGTTTACGCCCATTTTATCCGCAAGATAATTTTCAAGCTCCTGTACAACGGGGCTGCTCTGTCCCGCGGAAGTCGCGTTAAACGCTTTACAGAGAATATCTATCGTCGGGTTTTCACCGTCTATGGGCTGTGTCTGCTTGCCGCAGCCCGCAAGCGCGCCGATAAGCATCAGCGACGCGACGGATGCGCAGACAACTCTTTTCAAAGTTTTTGTCATATTTTAATTCCTCCCTACATAAAAGTCTAATTCCGATTTCACCGACGGGATTAACCCTTAACGGCGCCGACCATCGTACCTGCCGCAAAGTGCTTCTGCAGGAACGGATATACGCAGAGGATAGGAATTGTACCTATAACGATAACCGCCATCTTCAGCGTATCCGACGGGGGAAGTTCACCCTCCGTCATTTCCTCGGCGTTCTGCATTACAAGGCTGCGGAGCACCAGGGTGAACGGATACTTCTTCTGATCATCTATGTAGATGAGCGATGCCATGTAGTCGTTCCAGTGACCAACGCCGTAGAACAGGCTGAAGGTCGCAATTACAGGCATTGAAAGCGGAAGCGCTATCTTGAAGAATATTCCTATCTCGGAACATCCGTCTATCGCAGCGGCTTCTTCAAGCTCTATAGGCAGTCCCATAAAGAAGTTTCTTACAATCAGCATGTTGTACGCGCTGATCGCGCCCGGAAGAATAAGCGCCGTAAAAGTATCGTACATTCCCAAGGCTCTTACAACGAGGAAGGTAGGAATCATACCGCCGCTGAATACCATGGTGAACATTACCATTTTAAGTATCGGGCCTTTACCTACAAGATCTTTTCTCGAAAGTCCGTATGCCATTGTCGTCGTGAACAACATGTTTATGATTGTACCTACGAGCGTTACGCCGATTGAAACACCAAGCGAACGGAATACCGTCGGTCCCATGTCATTCATATCAAATACCTTTTTATACGCCGCGAGCGTAGGCTGCTCCGGCCAAAGGAACAACGGTCTTGTCTGAATTTCGGACTCCTTAGCAAAGGATGCCGCAATTACATAGATGAAGGGGATGACCATGAGCAATGCAAGAATGGTCATTACGGCGTATATAACAATATCTCCGATGAAGTCGCCGAGACTTCTTCTCTTTATACTTATCATACTCTCTCGTCCTCCCTTCTTTAATAAAGACCTTCCTGACCGGCATGCTTAGCGATAGCGTTTGCCGACTGGATGAAGATAATACTGATAATTGACTTGAACAATGATACCGCCGTCGTATAACCGTATTCACCGCCTTGCATACCTTGGAAGTATACGTATGTGTCGAAGGTCTGGATAGAGTCCGCGTTACCGCTGTTCTTTAACAGGATGAGCTGTTCGTAACCTGTGTTAAGAACGCTGCCCATTCTGAGGATTAACATTGTGACAATCGTGCCCGTGATTGCCGGAAGCGTTATGTAGATGAGCTGCTGCCAACGGTTAGCGCCGTCAACTATAGCCGCCTCGTACTGCTCTACGTCAACACCCGCCAGAGCCGCAAGGAAGATAATCGTTCCCCAGCCTGTTTCCTTCCAAACATTCTGGAGAAGGACAACCCAATATATTGCAATCTTATCCTGCATTATATCCACTCCGTTGCCGCCGTTTAAGGTTTTAACAATCTCGTAGATAGCACCGCCCGATTCCTTTGCCGCAGGCGCTCTTAAAAGGACGTATGTAATCGAGAATACGACTACCATAGATACGAAGTGAGGTACGTATACAAGCGTCTGGATAGCTTTCTTGTACCACTGAACCTTCATTTCGTTCAAAAGAAGCGCCATAACAATCGGGAGCGGGAAGAAGAATATAATATTCATTCCCGAAATTATCAGCGTGTTTCTTAGGAGCATCCAGAAGGATGAGTCCGTAAGGAACAGTCTGAAGTTCTCAAAGCCTACCCAATCCTTTCCGAACTCGGAAAATCCCGGTCCGAAGAACTGGCTCGGCGCATAGTAATCTTTAAATGCGATAAGTACGCCGTACATAGGTACGATTTTAAAGATTATGAAATACAAAAATCCGGGCAAGAGCAACAGATATATCCATCTGTCACGCTTGATCTGCGCCCGTCTTCTCACCTTTTGATGTGCTTTCTCCTCGGGAGTAAGCACAATTTTTTGAGCTTTAGCCATAGCATACCCTCCCTAAATTTTATGTGTTTACAGTCTTTGCGGAAAGTGCGGATCTTGGGCGTTTATCCGCAATTTGCACAAAGGCATAAATTTAATAAATACATTATAGCTCATTTCGGTAAAGATTGCAATACTTTTTGTGAAAAAAATGCAATTTTTTTTAAAAAATTTTGTTGTTTTGTATAAAATCACTACCGCCGCGCCATATGTATTTAATGTGACGTAACTCATGTTACCATAAAATAGGCTAAAAAGTCCATAAAAAAACCGGAGATGTATTGTTAAATTTAACGATAAAAAACGGCGGTTTATTGAGCCGCCGTTTTTCTTTGTTTAATTTAACCAAACGTTATTTTTCGAGGAACTCTCCGAGACGTATAACCTCTATTCCGGCAAGCATAACTATGCCCGTGCCGTGCGTGTCGTTGAGGTTCCAGCCAAGCTCGTATTTGTAGTAATCGGGTATAAACGAGAACTCCGAGCCGCGGCATACGCCGTAAACGTTTCCGCCTCTGTCAACGCTCGTCTTTGAGATAGCCTCCCAGCCCTTATATATAGCCTTAACATACTTTTCGGGATTTCTGAGCCAGCCGAAGCGGATTCCGCGCGAGAACGCGTAAATGAACATCGACGTACATGACGTTTCGGGGTAGCTGTCCCAATCGGTTATTACCTGATGCCACATGCCGTCCTCATCCTGCAGTTTGAGATAACCCTCGCAGAGAGTGTTGAGGAACTCTATTAAATCGTTTCTCTTCGGGTGATCCTCCGGCAGCTTTTCGAGAAGCTCCGTCATTGAGAATACGACCCAGCCGTTGCCGCGTCCCCACGGCACATTCGTCTTTGTGTCGTATTTGAAGTCGTAAACGTGCGACATTATGCTCTGCTCCGGCATAAACAGACGCTTTTTGAAGCCGAAGAACTGGTTCGCCGCGTCGTCGATATACTTTTGGTCGCCGGTGAATTCGTAGTAGCGCGTCAGGAACGGAACGCTCATATATAAATCGTCCGCCCACATCGTAAGGTTGTGGAAGTGGTGCATCATATCCTTACGCCAGAACGTGCCGTCCTCGAGCCTGTCCTGATGGTTGAAGATGTAGTCGCCGACGTAATCCGCAACGACCTTCACATCTTTAAGTCCGAGATACTTGTGGACCTCCAGCATAGTCGACGCGAACGAGCCGCAGTCGTCGAGGCTGTCTATCGACGTGAGCAGATTGTGTATCGACGTAGCGCCGCCGTACTGCTCCTTGTCCCACATCGCGTACTCAAACGTGTCGATACAGAGCTGCACATGCTCCTTTATGTATTTCTTGATATCCTCCGAGCCGATAAGCATAGCCGTGTGAAGAAGTCCGTACATCGTAACGCCCAAGGGGTAATTCCACCTTCCGAACAGCGTGTTTTCGTTGTACGGTCTTACGAACGTGTCCGGCTCGTCGAGCCGCCAGTATGTTTTCGGCTCTCCCACAACATGGAGCATATCCGAAGCCTTATCGAACGGGAAATCGTAATCCGCATCGAACGGACCGATATACATCCAAATGTCATTCGTACCCTTAACGCGCGCCGCGTTTCTCAGCTCACCTGTCGGACATTCGAGCGTGTAGCCCCGGTCGCCGCCGCATACGCATTTTACGTATAAATCGTATTCGCCCAATGGCGCGTCAACCTCGAAAGTCTCCCTGCCGCCGCTTGTCTTGAACACTTCTTTCTTATTAAGATAGACAACTGTTTCGCCGAGCGTATCGAGCGTTATTTTATGCTTTGTGTCCTTGATGTCATCGAAGAACACCTTCGCGTAACCGACCGCGTACTTACCCTCGGGAGTGCCGAACATACGCGTAAGGCAGCCCTTTTTCTTCTCGTCGTCCGACCATTCCGTTTCGGGGTAGAGCTTCTTGTCAAAATCCTTTTCGCTCATACCCACCTCAAACTGCGGTTCATAGTCGTCGGGGACAAGCTCGGTAAACACGAAGCCCTCTCTGCCCATGCGCTCCTTTGTCGGCATTATCGTGTAGAAGTCCCACTTGCCTATCCACGTGCCGAACTGCGAGCCGAAGCCGGCGGTAGTTTTCTTAAACTTAACGCGGATATCGTTCCAGCCCTTGTGAACATTAAAGAAAATACGCGTCGCGGTTTCGGAATATCTTTCCTTAAAAATGTCCGACTTATACACCAATTCGCCGTTTACGTACATCTCCATCGGTCCGAAGCAGTTTATGTCGAAGCCGAAATTAGCGTCGCCGTCGCTGTACGTCGTCGCGAACGCCCAAACGCAGTCCTTGCTTTTCGCGTTCGGATAAATCTTATTAAAATCGACAAGATAGCGATAGTCCGTAGTGCGGACGATGCCGTTGTTTGTATATGCGCGGTAATAAAGACCGTGCTTCAGATTTTGTCCCATGTAGCGGTACGCGAGCGAGGACAATATCGCCTGCGGATTCGTACCCTCGTAAGCGTTTATGCTCACGGAATCGTCAAAATAGTAGCCCATTGTTCTGTCTCCTTTGCATAAAATTAGTCATTGGTTTAATTATACATTATTCGCGCCCAAATGTCAATTATATTTGGTGATTGTGTTCATATTTTTTAAGCGTCAATTCAAATTTGCGTACAGGTATTAAAAAGCTGTTGACAATTACGTCACAGGCTGATAAAATAGCTATATGCGGTCTGAAACGGCAGTCCCGCATATGCGCGGCAAACCCGCGCGGACAGCTTCGGCTGTCGGCAGCACCATCGAAAAAATTTCGGTTTTCCACAAGACTAACCAAATGAGATGGTTTTACGGCGCAGGAAAAACAAACGCGCCGAGGACACTATATTTAATGAAAAGGAGGAATTTTTTTGAGAATGACCGGTGCTGAAATGGTTGTTAAAACCTTGGAGAAGAACGGCGTTGAGGTCGTGTTCGGATATCCGGGCGCTGCCAATTGTCCCATAATAGACAAGCTGTCTCTTTCCTCCGTAAAACATATTTTGACACGAAACGAGCAGGGCGCGGCGCACATGGCGTCGGGCTACGCGAGAGTCACGAAAAGAGCGGGCGTATGCACCGCCACATCGGGGCCGGGCGCGACTAACCTCATAACGGGTATCGCGACGGCGTACATGGATTCTGTTCCGATGGTTGCGCTTACAGGGCAGGTAGCGACGCCGCTCATCGGCAAGGACGCGTTCCAGGAGGTAGACATTACCGGCGCGACGCTGCCCTTCACAAAGCACAGCTACCTTATTAAGGACGGACTCGATATACCGAGAGTGGTAAACGAGGCGTTCCACATCGCGGAGACGGGCAGACCGGGGCCGGTGCTTATCGACTTCCCGATGGATTTGTTAAAGGCGGAGTACGATTACCCCGAAGAGGACGATAACGTCAGCATACGCGGCTACAAAATCACCGGCAAGGCTAACGAATCGCAGGTGAAGAAGGTCGCGGAGGCTATAAAGTCGTCCAAAAAGCCCGTAATACTCGCGGGCGGCGGTATCGTTATATCCGACGCGGTAAACGAGCTGCGCAAATTCGTAAAAGAAACGGATATACCCGTTGTTTCGACAATGATGGGCATAGGCGTACTTCCCTGCGACCACCATTCCTACTACGGCATGATAGGCTCGCACGGCGTCAAGCGCGCGAACATGATTTTTAACCGCGCGGACACCGTTATCGTAATGGGTTCGCGTCTCGGCGACAGAACGGTCGCGCACATCAAGGGACTCGAGGATGGCAATAAGCTCATACATATTGACATCGATCCCGCGGAAATAGGCAAAAACGTTCAGCCGTACATTCCCGTTGTCGGCGATATAAAGGACGTACTCGAACAGCTTACTCCGCTCATGAGCGGCTACAAAGCCGAAAAGGAATGGATCCGCGAAGCGGAGGAGCTGCGCGCAAGGTTTACGCATGAACCGTTTAACGAGGACAACGGCTTTGTAAACCCGAAGTACTTTATGACGGTACTTTCGGAAAAGACACATTCCGACGCGTACGTTTCGACCGAGGTCGGTCAGAACCAGATTTGGACGGCGAACAGCTACAATTTCAAAACGCCGCGCGCGTTCCTTACGTCGGGCGGTTTCGGAACAATGGGCTACGGACTTCCCGCCGCGATAGGCGCGTCCGTCGCCGCGAAGGGCGAAAAGCCCGTAATCGCCGTAATGGGCGACGGCTCTTTCCAGATGGATCTGCCGGAAATGGGTACAATGGCGTATTGGGACATACCCGTAAAAATGGTACTGTTCAAAAACGGCAGGCTCGGCATGGTACACGAGCATCAGTTCCTTTTGTACAAAGCCAACTACCAGGCGGTCAATATAGAAGGCACGCCCGATTTTGAAATGCTCGCGAAGGCTTACGGCTTCAACACCTCGACCGTCAAGGAAAACAGCGAGGTCGGCAAGGCGATAGACAAAATGCTCGCGGACGACAAGTCGTATCTGCTCGTCGTGGAGGTCAACCCCTTCGAGCCTACGGGCGACGTGCTTAACGAGGCTCCGCTCCCCCGAAAGGAGGATAACTGACATGGAAAGATACACATTATCCGTACTCGTCGAGAATAATCCGGGCGTACTTTCAAGAGTAGTCGGAATGTTTTCGAGACGCGGCTTCAACATTCACTCGCTGTCGGTCGGCACGACGAACGATCCGCACGTGTCGCGAATTACGATAGAGGTAAACGGCGACGCGCTGACGGTAGAGCAGGTGTCAAAGCAGCTTTCAAAAATCATGGAGGTAATCAAAATAAAAACCCTCCGTGACAGCGAAATAGTAAAGCGCGGTCTCGCGCTTGTAAAAATCAAGGTTACTCCCAAGACGAGAAGCGAGGTAATCGAGATCACGAACGTGTTCAGAGCGAATATAGTCGATATAAGCCCGAACACGCTGACCGTCGAGATAACGGGTCATGAGAAAAAGGTAAACGCTTTTCTCGACCTTGTTGACGCGTACGGCATAGAGGAGCTTTCGAGAACGGGCATGACGGCGCTTGAAAGAGGAGCGAATATGCTCAAGCTCGACAAGTAATTTACACAGTAAAAAAATAATTTAAATAAAGAAAGAGGTAATCAAAAATGGCAAACGAAGCAAAGGTATTTTATGAGAGCGACTGCAATCTCGGTCTTTTGAAGGGCAAGACGATCGCGATAATCGGCTACGGCAGCCAAGGTCACGCTCACGCGCTCAATCTGAAGGATTCGGGCTGCGATGTAATCATCGGTCTTTACGAGGGCAGCAAGTCCTGGGCGAAGGCTGAAAAGCAGGGCTTGAAGGTTTACACCTCGGCAGAGGCGGCTAAGAAGGCTGACATCATCATGATTCTTATAAACGACGAGCTTCAGGCTGACCTTTACAAGAACGAAATCGAGCCGAATCTCGAAGAGGGCAATATGCTCATGTTCGCGCACGGCTTCAACATTCACTTCGGCACGATCGTACCGCCCCCGTATGTTGACGTTACGATGATAGCTCCGAAGGGCCCCGGTCACACCGTTCGTTCGGAGTACTTGGAGGGCAAGGGCGTTCCGTGTCTTATCGCTGTTGAGCAGGACGCTACGGGCAAGGCTCAGGATCTGGCTCTCGCATACGCGCTCGGTATCGGCGGTGCAAGAGCGGGCGTTCTCGAGACGACGTTCAGAACGGAAACGGAAACAGACCTCTTCGGCGAGCAGGTAGTTCTCTGCGGCGGCGTTACGGCTTTGATGCAGGCAGGATTTGAGACGCTCGTTGAGGCGGGCTACGATCCGAGAAACGCGTACTTTGAGTGCATCCACGAGATGAAGCTTATCGTAGACCTTATCTATCAGAGCGGCTTCAAGGGCATGAGATACTCTATCTCGAACACGGCTGAGTACGGCGACTACATCACAGGTCCGAAGCTCATCACCGAGGAAACGAAGAAGACAATGAAGAAGGTATTAAATGACATCCAGGACGGCTCGTTCGCGAAGCAGTTCCTGCTCGACATGTCACCCGCGGGCAGACAGGTTCACTTCAAGGCTATGAGAAAGATCGCCGGCGAGCATCAGCTTGAGAAGGTCGGCGAGGAGATAAGAAAGCTCTACAGCTGGAACAACGAGGACGATAAGCTTATAAACAACTAATTTAAAAAATATCGTACGGAACGGCACTATGCCGTTCCGTATTTTTTTACATAAGAACGCCGCCGAAAACGGCGGCGCTCGATATTATTTTATAACAACCGCGTAGGTCAGATTTTCAAGCCACGTCCCTCCGGACGTCCTGCGCGCGGAAAGGTCGTTTATTATAATGCTTCGCGGATTTAATGCCGTGTTTGGATCGTCGGGCGGTACGAACGAGCCGGAATCGTTTATTACGTAATACAGTCCGTTTTCCTCGCCGAGATAAATTACCTCATGTCCCGGCATTATAAGTATCGCTCCGGCGGGGAGCGTGTCAATCACGGCTTTTTTCTCGTCCGCGGTCATTTTTGTCATATCGGTGACGTCAGCCGGCATCGCCGCCTGCCATGAAGTGTTCCGCGCAAGCTCAAATCCGAAACAGCGGTACACCTCCTGCGCGAAAGCCGAGCAGTCCTGCGCGTTCATCATGCCTCCCCAGCCGTAACGGTCGCCGAGCGACTTGAACGCCTGCGTCAGCACGTTCGCCGACGTGTACGGCAAATATCCGACGTTCACGTCGCGGTTAGCGGAGATAAGCGCGTCCTTTTGGTAAAATTTGCCGTTTTCATCGCGCGCGGGCATTTTCACAACGTAGTTGTTCCACGGCAGACGATTCGTGACCGCACCGTCCGTGTACTCCGTATCGAGCGGCAGAACCGTCCCCATTGTGAGCAGCTTTTCGTTCAAATCCGCGTCCGCGCTCGGTTCGAGATACACCTTTTCACCCGTCACGACGAGAAAATCCTTGGGGTTTAACAGGCTTTCCCACTCCGCCTTGCTTTCGCACACGGCAATATCCTCCGTCGGCGCCCAGCCCGAATAGCATCGGCTGTATACATATGTAAATTTTCCGTCGGCGGTCCGGAACAGAACAACGAGCGGCTCGTTCACCGCCGCGCCCGTCGCCGTGATCTCGTCCCACTCCGGATCGGACGGAAATTCGGACAGGTAATCCTCACACGGATAGTCCTTCATAATCGTCCTGTTCACGGCAAAGCCGAATTTGTACGGCATTTTCTTTGTAACCGCGGCGTTTCGTATGTTTTTGCGTATCGTCTCGTAATAGCTTTCGGACACGGGCTTGTCGCCCAAATACAACACCTTGGACGGCTTATTGAAATCGGCGAGCGACTTCGCCAGAGACACGCCGTCGTATGTTCCGTCAAAGGCGGTCAGGTCGTTCATGTGCGTGCCGTCGGCTTTGAGGATTTTACTGTTAAGCTCCGCTATCTCCGCTTCGGTCATAATAACCTCGTCGGAGCAGTTGTCCTTCGCCTGCCAGAACGACGCAGCGCACATTTCAGCCGTCACGTTCGGCGCTGTGGCGATACTGCCGAGTTTTTTGACTTCAAGCGGGTAATCGGTCACAGTAAGTCCGCCCTCCGACTGTAATTCACCGTCCCAGAGGAACAGCTTCGCCTTTACAGCGTCGTCGGGAGCAAACGCGCCGAACACATTTTTAAGCTCGTCCCCGGCGAAATTTTTCACGTTTATGAGCGCGCCCGCGCCGTTATAATACGCGCATATATACACCGGTTTTTCCGCCGCCTGCGCGGTTGCCGAAATAAGCGCCGCCGCAGTGAGCGCGGCTGTAAATATTTTCAGTTTCATTTTATAAACCCTCGTTTTTAATATAAATCTCCGCGCTTTTCGTACAGATTTATCCCAGAATCGCTTTCGCTTTGAGTATCGCGATCGCCGTTTTCGCGTCGCGTATCTCGTTGTTCATAGCCATATTGTAAAGCTCGTCGAGGTCGTACTTTCTCACGTTCAGAAATTCGCCCTCGTCGAGATGCTGTCCGACAAAGTGAAGATTCTGCGCAAGGTAGAGGTTTAATACCTCCTCGCAGTAGCCCGGGGTGGCGTAGTACGCGCCGAGGTGCGTGAAGTCGGCAGCCTCGTAGCCCGTTTCCTCGATAAGCTCGCGCTTGCCGCATTCGAGCGGATTTTCGCCGTACTCGAGCTTTCCGGCGGGTATTTCGAGCATCATCGACCTTGCCGCTATGCGATACTGCGTTACCATGAACACCTGTCTGTCCTCCAGTACGGCAATCACGCCCACGCCGCCCGGGTGCGAGATAAGCTCGCGCATTGACTCCGTGCCGTCGGGCAGCTCGACCTGCTCCTTCCTCACCTTAAAAATCTTGCCGTCGTATATCGGCTCAACGCTCAGCGTCTTTTCCTCAAATTTCATGTCCGTTGTCCCCTCTCGTTATCTTAAACCCTATTTTTTGCTTCAAAAACCGTTCGATCGCCGGTTCGACGTGCAGCATTTCCTTCAGATTTTCGTAATCGGCTCTCGCCTTCGCGCTTTCCCTGCCCGTGTACACGGCGCGTATCATTATATTTTTCGGCGTTTCGAGCGGCGAAATGTACTCCCACGCTTTCGAGATACGCCGCGCGTATGCCGTCGGTGAGCGTGTCGGCAAGCCGCGCTTTAAGTATGCCGTACTTCATTATCGGCTCGAACGGCTCGTAGGAATACTGCTTCAAAATATCCTTGTGGCAGCACGGCACGCACACTATCGCGCGCGACTTCGAGCGTATGCCCAGTCCCAGCGCCATGTCGGTCGCGGTGTCGCAGGCGTGGAGCGATATTACTATGTCGGGGCGTACGTCGGGCGTGTACTCGGTGAGGTCGGCTTCGATAAATTCCATGTTGTTGTAGCCGAGGTTCGCGGCGATACGCTTTGACGCGTCGATCACAGTTTTTGAATAGTCAACGCCGATAAAGCGGCATTTCTTTTTGAGTATCTCGCGCAGGTAGAAGTTCAGCACAAACGACAGATAACTCTTGCCGCAGGCGGCGTCGAGTATGACGTACTCGTCCCTGTCGCCGATTTCCTTCAACACGCCATGCATAAGCTCCACGAAGTAGTCGATCTGGTTGTACTTCCTGATTTTGTCGTTCTTTATTTTGCCGTTTTTCGCGAGTATGCCGATTTCCGTCAGTAAATTCTTCGCGAGCGCGGGGTTCACGACGTACTCGCGCCCCGTCTGTACCACGCTCGTCTGCGGCGCGTCGGAGAGCGCGTCCTCGTGGCGCATATTGACCTTTTTGTCGCTCGCCTCTATCACAAGTCTCGCGCCGCGCTCCGCGTATATTATGCGCGCCTCGTCGTAGTTTAAAAGCTCGGCGGCGATTATGCCCCATATTCCGTCGGCGGGGACTGCGCGCTTTACCGCCTGGTAGTCGAGCGTCACGCCGTTTTCGTCAAGCAGTATTTTTGCGGGGAATATTTTTGCGCCCGATTTGAATTGTATCGTTATGTCGGTAAAAAAATCTCTGTTTTCCTCCATGCGGCTCAAAAGTCCGGAGAAAAACAGATTGATTTTTGATACGGTTTTTTTGTTCATCGCTCTTTCCTTTACAGCTCTATCGTGAGCCGCCGTCCCGTCGGCTCGTATTTGCGGTACTTTACGCCCACCATGTCGAACATGCGCTTTGACGCAACGTTGTCGTCCTCGCCGTCGTACTTGTCGCACGCGTACACAACCTCACGTATGCCCGACTGTATAATGGCTTTCGCACACTCGTTGCACGGGAACAGCGTCACGTACAGCGTCGCGCCCGCGAGCGAGCCGGAGCTGCGGTTCAATATCGCGTTGAGCTCCGCGTGGCAGACGTACATGTATTTTGTGTCGAGCGGCTCGCCGTCGCGCTCCCACGGCATGAGGTCGTCGTCGCAGCCCGTAGGCATGCCGTTGTAGCCGAGCGATAATATTTTATTCTCGCTGTTCACTATGCAGCAGCCGACCTGTGTGTTAGAGTCCTTCGACCGCTGCGCCGATAAAAGCGCGATGCCCATAAAATATTCGTCCCATGATATGTAATCGGTTCGTTTCATTAAATATCACCTCGAATTTATCCCATCAATACTTCTTTATCCCAATATCGCTCCTATGGAACTCATCCGTGAACGAAATCTTATCGACCGCCGCGTACGCCTTATCGCGCGCCTCATCGATATTCGCGCCGAGCGCGGTAACGCCCAGAACGCGTCCGCCGCTTGTCACGATTTTTCCGTCCTTTACAGCCGTTCCCGCGTGGAACACCGTAACGCCGTCCACGCTGTCAAGACCTGTGATCTCGTAGCCCTTTTTATAGCTCACCGGATAGCCGCCTGATGCCATAACAACGCATACGGCGGCGTTGTCCTCCCACTCGATTTCGATTTCGTCGAGCTTTTCGTCTATAACGGCTTGCATTATGTCAACCAAATCCGTCTTTAATCTCGGCAGTACGACCTGCGTTTCGGGATCGCCGAAGCGGCAGTTGTATTCGATCACCTTCACGCCGTCAGCCGTCATCATCAGTCCGAAATAGAGCACACCCTTAAAGGGTCTGCCCTCAGCGGTCATAGCCTTTATCGTCGGCAGGAAAATATTTTCCATGCACTCCTTCTGCTTCGCCTCGTCGTAGAGCCGCGACGGCGAGAACGTGCCCATGCCGCCGGTATTCAAGCCCTTGTCATTGTCGTACGCGCGCTTGTGATCCTGCGCCGATACCATAGGCTTGACCGTTTTTCCGTCGGTAAACGCGAGAACCGACACTTCCGGTCCTGTCAGAAATTCCTCGATAACGACGCGGCTGCCGCTCTTGCCGAACTTGCCCTCGTCGATCATTTCATGCACGGCTTGCTCGGCTTCGGCTAAATCCTGCGCGATTATAACGCCCTTGCCGAGCGCGAGCCCGTCCGCCTTAATAACGGCAGGGAATTTGCCCTGCTCCTTTATGTACGCAACAGCCTTCGCGCTGTCGTCGAATACCTCGTATTTGGCGGTCGGGATATTGTACTTTTTCATAAGCTCCTTCGAGAACGCCTTGCTGCCCTCGATGATCGCCGCGTTTGCGCGGGGTCCGAACGCGCGTATTCCCTCTTTTTCGAGCGCGTCCACCATGCCCATTGCAAGCGGGTCGTCCGGCGCGACCATGACGAGATCGACCGCCTTTTCCTTCGCGAGCGCTACCATGCCGTCAATATCCGTAGCCGCCACGTTCACGCACTCCGCCAATTCCGCGATACCGCCGTTGCCGGGCGCGCAGTAAATCTTCTCAACTTTCGGCGACTGCGCGATTTTCCAAACAATAGCGTGCTCGCGTCCGCCGCCGCCTACTACTAAAATTTTCATAATGTTTTCCTCCGTTTTAGTGTCCCCAATATTTTAGTGTCCCTATGTTTTAGTGTCCCCATGTTATCGTGGACGGGCGACCGCAAGGGTCGCCCCTACGGTGCGCGCTTTATACAATATAGGTGTAGGGGCGACCCTTGCGGTCGCCCGTTAAAACCCCTCAGTCCCGTAACATTGTGTTGGGCATTGCGGGCTGTCGAGGCGCCAGCCCCTACGAAAGGCCCCCTTGTCAAAGGGGGCTGGCGCGCGTAGCGCGACTGGGGGATTCCTTTTCTGTTTTAATAATGAATCCCTCCACCGCCTTCGGCGGTCCCCCTCCCTTTAACAAGGGAGGCTAACGCACGCCGTAAGTATAAACCTTATCGTATTAGTGATGAAATAACCGTATTCCCGTGAACGCCATTGCCATGTTGTATTTGTTGCACGTCTCAATAACATTATCGTCCCTTATCGAGCCGCCGGGCTGCGCTATTACCGTAACGCCGCTCTTTCTCGCGCGCTCGATGTTGTCGCCGAACGGGAAGAACGCGTCTGAGCCGAGCGCTACGTCCGTGTTTTTGTCAAGCCACTCGCGCTGCTCCGCCTTCGTGAATACGGGCGGCTTTACCTTAAATATCTTCTCCCATGCGCCGTCCGCCAAAACATCGTCGTGCTCGTCGGAGATGTACACATCGATCGCGTTGTCGCGGTCGGCGCGCTTTATTCCGTCCACAAACTCGAGCGCGAGCACCTGCGGAGCTTGTCTGAGCCACCAGATGTCAGCTTTGTTGCCCGCGAGACGCGTGCAGTGAATACGCGACTGCTGTCCCGCGCCGATGCCGATCGCCTGACCGTCCTTGACGTAGCAAACGCTGTTCGACTGCGTGTATTTGAGCGTGATCAAGGCTATTTTTAAGTCGCGCTTCGCTTCGCCCGTGAGCGTTTTGTTTGCGGTAACGACGTTTGACAAAAGCTCGTCGTTGATGTCAAGCTCATTTCTGCCCTGCTCGAACGTAATGCCGAATATCTGCTTGCGCTCGATTTCCGCGGGGACGTAATTCGGATCGATTTTAATTATGTTGTAGTTTCCGTTTTTCTTGGACTTCAAAATTTCAAGAGCCTCGTCACTGTAACCCGGCGCGATCACGCCGTCGGAAACCTCTTTTTTAATTAAGAGCGCCGTAGCCTTGTCGCACTCGTCCGAAAGAGCTATAAAATCACCGAACGACGACATTCTGTCCGCGCCGCGCGCTCTTGCGTACGCGTTTGCGAGCGGAGTAAGCTCCACTCCGTCAACGAAATAAATCTTTCTGAGCGTGTCCGAAAGCGGCAAACCAACCGCCGCGCCAGCAGGTGACACGTGCTTGAATGACGTCGCCGCCGGAAGTCCCGTAGCCTTTTTAAGTTCCTTGACGAGCTGCCAGCCGTTCAATGCGTCGAGCAGGTTGATGTACCCCGGCTTTCCGCAAAGCGCCTCAAACGGCAAATCGCCGTTCTCGATAAATACCCGCGACGGTTTTTGATTTGGATTGCAGCCGTATTTTAATTGTAATTCGTTCATGATATATGTTCCTTTCTTTTATTGTTCGTAGTATTCGTCCGATTCCCATTTGGTCGGATTTTCGTCAACGTATTGCCATATTTGCGCGTAATCGTGTTGGGTGCGGATGACGTGGTCGTAATACGACCTGTGCCATATTTTTTCGTCGCATTGTTTATTGGTAAACCGTTTTAACATTGAAACAAATGCGGGAATCGTTTCATTCGTACGGGACGGCGCCCTCGACGTCCCGATCATCCTATCCGTATGGGACGGCGCCCTCGACGTCCCGTTTGGGTTATATAAAATATTGATTATCATATGAACATGGTTTGGCATAATGACATATTTATCAATTTGAATATGTTGATAAATACGCATTGATTTTTGAATTTCATCATCCACAATTTTACCATACGATGTTAATTCGACACGCGGGGCGTCGAGGGCGCCGCCCCCTACGATGTCACTCAATATACATTGTCTGTACTTTGTACATATCGTGACAAAATACGCGCCGGCGTCGGAATAATCATATTCTTCCAATCGTATCCTTTTTCTTTTCGGTAAATCCGTCATTGCTTATTATTTTCACTATATTCTTTTATCGCATCCTTTACCGCGCACTTTACGATAAAATACAAAAATATCATAACACCGCAAAATGCCGCCGCGCCGAACGCGCTTGCTATGGCGATCAAATTGCCCAAAAGCCAAAAGATCAAGCCGAAGAATACGAATAATCCCGTCAGCACATATAAAACCGTGAGCATATCAGAATTCTCCTTTACTGATTTTTATTCACAATCCTTGATTGAACGTCACCCGTTTCGAGATTGATAAATCTCACAAACAGCGACACCTTATTATCCTCGTTGAGCGCGTCCCACAGGCCGTTTGTGAACTCGTCGATATCGCTCGGTATTGCGACCTTTTTCGGCTCGCCCTCGAACGAGGGGAGCGGGCTGCCGTCGCCCATGTAGGTGTGGATGAATCTGCCCTCGCCGCCTATCGGGTTCTTGTACGAATATGTGTACCTGAGACACGATTCGGGATTGCCGTTCTCGCTCTTCAAAATCGACATCGCGTAATTGAAGCGTCCGTCGTCAACCTTGATTATGCCGGAAATTCTCGGCGTGTAGTTGGGCGCGTCGTCCTCAAACTCGCGTCCGCGGAGAGACTGCTCGAACGTCATTTGCTGGTTCATAAGCTCGTAAATCGTGTCGGTCTGGTCGCCGTTCGTAACGATCGTTTTGTTGCCGAGAACACGCACCGGAGCGTAAATAATGAGGTGCGGATCCTTCATTTTCGACGGATCGAACGCTTGCGTACGGATTCCGTCGCCGTCCTCGACAAATACGCGGTTGCGGCTGTTTTCCGAGCGTCCCATAATAAAATACGCCGTCACCGCCGACTTCCCGTCAGCCGACTTGCCGATAACAATTCCGCGTCCCGGGTACGCGTTTTGCTTTAATTCCTCGTAGATGTTAAGTGTTTTCATGTGTTTCCTCCTTGTTCACCGCCGTTTTTATTGTCGTTTTTACCATTATATCATTTATTTTACTGTTTGTCAGCCTGTTTTTGAAATATTTTTGCATAAAAAAAGCGGAACGCTCCGCTTTTGTTGTTTATTTGTATATCACCGTATTTGTTATGAACGGCGGTATGTAGAAAAATCGCTTTATTTCGCAGCCGGTGAAACCCGTGAATTTCGTCCATGTGTGTTCGGTGTAAAAGTTTAGGTGCAGCGGCGTTGACGGCTGCTCCGACATCATTTCGCGCCACACTCGGAGCGGGAAAAGCACCTTGCCGCTGTGCGGTTCAAGCAGCGTCGCGACGGACGGAACTACGGATAGCTGATGCGTCCCGACGCGCTCCATTTCGCGTATGATGCGGCACAGCTTTTCAACGGGTTCGATATGCTCCAAAAGTCCGATTGAAACAACCAAATCAAATTCGCCGTCGGCAAACGGCAGGTCGGCTGCGTCGGCGGTCACAAAATGTATGTCCGCGTCCGCGCCGCAGTCCGCGTCTATGTCAGCGCCCCATATTTCAAATTTGTCACGCGGCAGAAATTGTATGAAATCCCTGCCGTTCGAGCAACCCACTTCAAGTACCTTTATCCGTTCCTTTTCCGGCAGTTTGAGTAGTCTCATTATTTTATTGAACCGTCTCTTTTTCCAAAACGAAGAATACTTATCCTTCCATATTCTGTAAAATTTCATTTTTCCTATTATCATGTTGACCTCCCTCAAATACAACATATGTTGTATTTATAGCATGATTATACAACAAATGATGTATTATGTCAATAGGGAATTTAATTTTTACGGAGGGAAAGATTATGGCACATTATCCGAGGCTCAGAGATTTGCGTGAGGACAGCGATTTGACGCAGTCGCAGCTTGTTGAAATTCTTAAAATGCACAAAACGACCTACACGAATTACGAGCAGGGTTACCGCGAGATACCGTTCTGTCTCGTAATACGTCTGGCAAAGCTGTATAACGTCACGATTGACTATATAGCGGGACTGACCGACGAGCCGACGCCGCTTAAGAAAAACGCGAAAAAGCATGGATGTAAATAACACGACAAAAAAAAACGGTCCCGCAGAGGAGACCGTTTTCATTTGATTTTATTCCTTACCGTTCCAGCAGTAGGTGCAGAGCTTGCACTCCGGCAGACCGACGGACTCGATCATGTCGTCGAGGCGGTGGTAGCGCAGTGAGGTGAAGTTACGCTCGGCGCAGATTTCGTCAATCATTTCCTTGTAATTCGTGCTGTCGGGATCGGCGTAGTCGGCGAGAAGCGCGTCGCTCACGTCATCACCCTCGCGCGCTCTTATAACGCGTCTCGCGATAAGGTCAAGCTCCGACGTGGAGCGCGAAAAGTTCAGATACTTGCAGCCGAACATTATCGGCGGACACGCCGGACGTATATGTACCTCGTTCGCGCCGCTCTCGTACAGGAACTCCGTCGTTTCGCGAAGCTGCGTTCCCCTTACTATGGAATCGTCTATAAGCAGCAGGCTCTTGTCATGTATGAGATCCTGCACGGGTATCAGCTTCATTCTCGCTATCATGTCGCGCTCCGCCTGGTTCGGCGGCATAAACGAGCGCGGCCATGTCGGCGTGTACTTTATAAACGGACGCGCGAACGGTATACCCGACTCGTTCGCGTAGCCTATCGCGTGAGCGATGCCCGAATCCGGCACGCCGGCTACCATATCGGGCTTCACATTGCCCTCGTTCATGTCGCGCCGCGCGAGCATTTCGCCGCAGCGGTAACGCATATTTTCAACGTTTATGCCCTCGTAGCACGAGGTCGGGTAGCCGTAGTAAATCCACAAAAACGTGCATATCTTCATTTCGTCCCCCGGCGGCGACACAGTTTCGACGCCGTCGGCGGTGATAAACACGATCTCGCCCGGTCCGAGGTTTTTGTAGTCGCTGTAGCCGAGGTTCAGGTACGCGAAGCTCTCGAACGACGCGCAGAACGCGCCGTCCTTGTGACCGATAATTATAGGCGTTCTGCCGAGGCGGTCGCGCGCGGCGTATATGCCGTCGGGCGTTAGAATGAGCATGCTCATCGAGCCTTTTATTACATTCTGGGCGTGCTTTATGCCGTCGATAAGCGTGCTTTCCTGATTGATTATCGCAGCGACAAGCTCCGTCTGGTTGATGTTACCGCCGCTCATTTCGAGGAAGTGCGGATTGCCCTTATTATACGCCATTTCAACAAGCTCGTCGGTGTTTGAGATAAGTCCGACTGTCGTCAGCGCGAAGCTGCCGAGGTGCGAGCGCACGATAAGCGGCTGCGGCTCGTTGTCCGATATGCAGCCTATGCCGGAAGTGCCTTCCATTTCGTTTACGTCGTTTTCAAACTTTGTGCGGAACGGTGAGTTTTCTATGTTGTGTATCGCGCGGTTGAAGCCGTCCTTGCCGTACACAGCCATGCCGCCCCTTTTCGTGCCGAGATGCGAGTGGTAGTCGATACCGAAAAACAAATCGTACACACAGTTTTTCTTGGCAATTACGCCGAATATTCCTCCCATAAATACCTCCATTGCTGTCTGTGGTGTTGCTTTCCCTTATTATACCATTGTTCGCGCGTAAAAACAAGGTCGATTTTTGTGTTACGGGAAGTTTTTTACAGGGAAAAAGACCTCGTTAAACGAGGTCTTTCTCAATTAGGAGGTATGATTATGTAGGTTATCTCTTTACAAATTCCTGTGTCCAGTATATTGTGCCGCCGCTGCTCTTTACGGCGCCGATACCGATTTCGGTGTACGAGGCGTTAAGTATGTTCTTTCTGTGACCGGACGAGTTCATCCACGCGTCCATTACGGCAGCCGCGCTGCGCTGTCCCGACGCGATGTTTTCCGCCGCCGCGCGGTAGCTTATGCCCGCCGCTCTCATTCTGTCGAACGGCGACTGACCGTCGGGGTTCGTGTGGTCGAAAAAGTGGCGGCTTATCATGTCCGCGCTGTGCGCTCTCGCGAGCGCGTCGAGGTCGGACGCGCGCTTTAATGCGTTAAGTCCGCGCGACGTGCGCTCCTCGTTTACAAGGCGAAGCACTTCTTCTTCCATTGCGCTCTCCGATGAAATATTCGGCGCGGCCGTGGGCTTTGCCGTCGGTTTAGCCGTCGGCTTTGCTGTGGGAACGGGCGTCGCGGTCGGCTTAACCGTGCGTTGAACAGTCGGCTTCGCCGTCGGAACGGGTGTTTCCGTGGGTTTTGCTGTCGGAGCGGCAGTCGGCTTTGCCGTAGGCTGCGGCGCGGGAGCAGGCGTTGCCGACGGTTTCGAGTTCGGGCAAGACGACGGTATGTTATACTTGTCCAAATCTATGCCGTACCTTTTAAGTATATCCTTTATAACGTTTTCCTTATCGCATTTTGTCGTTTGTGCAGTGTTTGACATCAGCGATTTAAGCATGCACGACGCCGAAACGGTGCGCGCCTGCACCGGCACCGCCGAGGCAGCCGTAAGCGTAACCGTCAATGTCAGTAACAATGTCATTTTTTTCATATAATTCCTTCCCTTCTTTTGCTTTGTCAGCATTGCTACATTTTGATTATACAACAGTTTTTTGGTTTTGTAAACGAACAATGTTTGGTAAGGAAATTAAGTCAATTTTAACCTATTTTGTTTCGGTAAAATCTGTACACTCCGCTTTCATCCGCGGTAATCATGCCGTACCTTTCGCCGCCCTCTTCCGTAACCTCATAGCCGCCGTCCGTTTCGTTCACGCTCACACTTATTACGCGCGCGTTTTTGTCGAGCGCGAAGAAGCGGCATATCTCGGGACTGTTTATGTAATACGTCATTGATATAGCTTCGCCGTCGCGCACAGGCGTTAAATTGTTCGTGTTCGTCACGCCCGTCATATGGCGCAGACAGCCCGTAAGATCGGCGTAGCCGCTGCACGCGCCGCGTATGCTTTCGAGCCATTCGACGCTATGAACATCGTCATAGTACGGCTCCGCGCCGAGAAGGTATGTGTTGCGGTCGGGGTTGACGGCAAAATTTTCCGTGTCTAAGGCTAAAATTTCATTCACGATACACACGTCCTCCTCGGACGTTTTTATATACTGACTTGTGATACCCATGCCCGACACCTCGAAAACGAACGTCAGCGCGGCTGTAACGGCTGTGCGCAGCACGGGTTGTATTTTTTTCGGCGTAAGAAGCGCAAGCTCGCACGCGGCAAGACCGATGCCGATAAACGAGAAGTACACGAACCGTATCGCCGTGTACAAAAAACCTATCACGTAAAACACCGCCACTCCGCCGGCGGTCAGCGCGAGCGATATTAAAAGCCGTTTCACGCTGAAACTGCGGTCTTTCCCTTCGTGCCGCACAAGTATGCCGAGAAATACCGATAAACCAAGCAGCGCGGCAGTTTGAATGTACAGTCCGCGCGACAGTATAAGCTCCGCGCCGCATTTTAAGCCGCGCACGAACGCGCGCCAATCATACAAAACAAGCACGCGTCCGACCATATCGGTAACGGCTCTTGCCTGAGAAAAGAAGTTCGACGTAAACAGATGTCCGCGTACGGCAAGCTCGCCGCTGCCGCCGTTAAGTATGTAGTAAAGCGCAATGTATGTAAGGTGCGCGGCGATTATGAATATGAGGTGTATGTATTTCCTGCCGCGTTTTCGGTACAGGAGGTAAGCGAAAAGCATTACGTAAATCACAATCGCCGGTTCGTAAAAGCTTACGGCGAAAAATCCCGATACGGCGTACAGTACGGCGTATATTTTTTTATCACTTTTGAGATAACCGTTCAGCAGCCGCAGCGTCAGTGCGGTAAAGAACAGCGCGCATGAAATACGTATCGACGCGGCGAGCCAGTAGGTCGCTTCCATGTTCATCGGCACAAAGCAAAGCGATATAAGAAAAAGTCCGCTCGGCGCGAAGCCGTTATCCGAAAGAATGTCGTACAATATCACCGCTCCCGCCGCGAGGAGCAGCGTCATAATAAGTTCGACAATCCACAGGTGATCAAAAAGCGGCGCGGCAAGGAATATGTCCAGAATCCCGGCGAGCGGTCTTATCGTGAACTTCGCGTTCGGCAGCGCGAAGCCGTTTATCACGTCGCCGTACAGGTCGCCGTAGAGAAACCAGTCGTCCATTACCGGCTTGTACGCAAGTCCCAAAGCAAAGCGCGTCAGAAGAAGCACAGCCGAAACCGTCAGAAATATTGTAAAAATTTTCAAGTTTCTTTCTTTCATGAATATTCCACCCCATATCGTCATAGTAATAATATTATATATCTATAAATATAATATGTCAACTCTTTAGATATAAGGTTTTTATACTATTGATGTTAAAATATAGGTGAAAATTGATGAAATGAAGGAGTGCCGTTATTATGGAAGTGGGACAGAGAATAAAGGAGCTTCGCGAGGCGAAGGGGCTTACGGTGAACAGGCTCGCGAATATGGCGGGGATTTCGCAGAGCTATCTGCGCGATGTGGAGCTTGGAAATAAAAATCCGACGGTCGAGACGCTCTCGTATTTCTGCGACGCGCTCGGTATTACGCTCGGTGAGTTTTTCGTTGACCGTGAAGCGGTGATAAGTCCGTTCCTGATGTCGGCGCTCGCATCGCTTACCGCGGCGCAGCAACAAAGCCTCGCCGATTTTATAAATTCGATGAAATAAAAAAAGCTCCCCTAATAGGGGAGCCGGCGCACTTGCGCGTCTGAGGGGTTTAATTTAACAAAACCCTTCCACCGCCTCCGGCGGTCCCCGATATGTTATCATCTCAAGTGCAACAGAAAAAAAGTAGACAACATAGCAACTTTTGTGTAAAATGAATTTACCACAAAACAATAACACAAAAGGAGATTGCTATG
>CANQKM010000010.1 GCA_947624485.1 uncultured Clostridia bacterium | reverse complement strand
CCAATCAGAAGGAGGCGTTGTTTATGTCTGTATGACACTTCACTTTTTTCTGTCTACTTTATTGACGTTAGTTCACTATATGGTACTTGCAATTCCATTTCGTGTGTGCTAAACTGTTTGTGGTATTATTTTGATTATTCATCTTAATATCCTCCAATTTTGTATTCTTTATTGTAACTGGCAGGTCACAATCTTATTATACAAAATTGGAGTTCTTCTGTCTACCTCATCGGCTTTAGCCTCTTTTGAACCACGCGACTATCGCGTGGTTTTCTGTATACAATAATGAAAATCCACCCTCATGGGTGGATTTTTTTATATGCGGAAAATGTCGAAGAATGGCGATTATTGTAAAACTGTTTTTCTTTACAAATTCGACTTTTTATGATACAATTTATATGCTAAATTCTACACTTTAATATTTATCATAATATAATATAATATCATATATCTATATCAACACGTACGTCATTTTGCAAAAAATGCGGTCTTACAGTGTTGGTATATTATGATTATTATGATAACTCATTGTAGAATTTAGCAGTTCCGACCGTGTTTTTATGCGCGGTCTTAGTGATAGGGCTGCGCTTTTTTTATTAAGGATGTGAAGGGAATGCCGCAGTACGAGGAGATGTACTACAAGCTTTTTAACGCCGTCACGGATGCGATCGAGGCGCTTAAAACAGCACAAAAAGAAGTTGAGGATATGTACATAAAAAACAAGGAAGAAAAAGCGAGTGAACAATTAAATTATCCACTCGCGAAAATCTACCCCCGCAGCAAAGCCGCGGGGTTTTGCTTACTATAATTTTACAGCAGCTTTTTTAGTCTGTCGTCTACTGCATGGAGGAAGGCTTCGGTGTCGACCTTCTGTTTATTTTCGAGCGACGAGAGCAAATACAAATCACCGGTCATTACGCCGTCCTCGATCGTCTGTATCGTCGCCTTTTCGAGGCAGTCGGCGAAGTTTACAAGCTCGGGTAACTCGTCAAGTTCGCCGCGCTTGCGGAGCGCGCCCGTCCATGCGAACAGCGTCGCGACGGAGTTCGTCGAGGTCTTTTCGCCCTTCAAATGCTTATAATAATGGCGCTGTACCGTGCCGTGAGCCGCCTCGTACTCGTAAATTCCGTCGGGCGAAACGAGTACCGACGTCATCATCGCGAGCGAGCCGTAAGCCGTCGCAACCATATCCGACATAACGTCGCCGTCGTAGTTCTTGCACGCCCAGATATAACCGCCGTTCGAGCGCACAACGCGCGCGACCGCGTCGTCGATAAGCGTGTAGAAATACTCTATTCCCGCCGCGTCGAATTTTTCCTTGTACTCCGCGTCAAAAATCTCCTGGAATATGTCCTTGAAGCGGTGGTCGTACTTTTTGGAAATCGTGTCCTTCGTCGCGAACCAGATATCCTTCTTCATATCGAGCGCGTAGTTGAAGCACGCTCTCGCGAAGCTCGCAATCGATTTGTCGCGGTTGTGGACGCCCTGAATGATGCCGTCCTCGTCCGCGAAATCGTATATAAGTTCGCGCGTCTCGTTGCCGTCCTTATCGGTCGTCACAAGCTCCGCCTTGCTGCCGGCTTTGACCTGCATTTCAACGTTCTTGTAAATATCGCCGTACGCGTGACGCGCAATCGTGATAGGCTGCGTCCACGTCGGGATATACGGCGTTATGCCTTTTACGAGTATCGGCGTGCGGAAAACCGTGCCGTCGAGCATCGCTCTTATCGTGCCGTTGGGCGACTTCCACATTTCCTTTAAGTCGTACTCGTCCATTCTCGCGGCGTTCGGAGTTATGGTTGCGCACTTTACCGCGACGCCGTACTTCTTTGTCGCGTTTGCGCTGTCGACCGTGACTTGGTCGTTCGTCGCGTTGCGGTGTTCGAGACCGAGGTCGTAATACTCGGTTTTGAGGTCGATGTAAGGCGTTAAAAGAATATCCTTAATCATCTTCCATATTATTCTTGTCATTTCGTCGCCGTCCATTTCAACGAGCGGCGTTTTCATTTGGATTTTTGCCATTGTATTTATGTCCTTTCATTTAGTTTTCCTTATTTAAGAGCGCCTCAAATTCCGCCTCGGTAATCGGCTTTGAGTAGTAATAGCCCTGAGCCATATCACAGCCCGCCTCGCGCAGAATGTCGCGCTGACCTTCGGTTTCTATGCCCTCGCATATAGTCTTTACGTCTATGCGCTTCGCCATAGCGATTATTTCCTCGATTATGTTGACGCTGCGCTTTGATGTTTCTATGTCGTCAATGAACACCTTGTCTATTTTCAGCGTGTCGATAGGCATTATACGCAGAAGGTTAAGCGACGAGTAGCCGCTTCCGAAGTCGTCCATAGATACCGAATAGCCGCGGCGGTGCAGGTCGTACACCAAATCGTTCGCACTCTTGTCACCCTCGGAGAATATGCTTTCCGTTATCTCCATGTCGATATATTTTTTCGGTATTCTGTAACGCCTTACCAAATCGTCGAGCTTTTCCGTGAAACGCGGATCGCTCAGGTGGCAGCGCGAAACGTTCATTGATACCGCAACCACAGGCTCGTTGTTCAAAAGCCGCTTTTTCAGCATACGGAGCGCCTGCTCGTACACGGCGAAGTCGACCTTGTTTATGAAGCCGTTGCGCTCGAACAGCGGCACGAATATGCCCGGTGAAATAAGACCTTTGTCCTTGTGGTTCCACCTTACAAGCGCCTCCGCGCCGACTATCTTATTTGTCGTGAGGTCGTATTTCGGCTGGTAGTACGCTATAAACTCGCCTCGTCGCAGCGACGCTATCATGTCAACTTCAAGCTCGCTCTCGATTTCGAGCTTCGAGTACATTCTGTCGGTGAAGTAGCACAGGTAATTCCTACCTATTATATGCACGCCCTCTTTCGCGATATTCGCTCTGTCTATGTATATCGACAGCGGCGTGTCGGAGTCGTAATGTATGATCGGGCATATGCCCGCCTTTATGTGAAGCTGGTAGGACGAGGAGTCATGCACGTGTATGTCAGCCTTTTCAAGCTCGGAAATCAGGCGGCGGCTCTCGTCGTTATCCTCGGCAATTACAAGGAAGTTGTCGCCGACAAGTCTGCCGAGCAGCGCCTTGTCACGGAAAAGACGTTTTAACTCGTTCGCCATGGATATGAGCATTTGGTCGCCCACGTCCGTGCCGAAACGGTCGTTTACGAGCTTGAAGTTTATCGCGTCAACCGAAACGAGCAGGTATTTTTTTTCGGGGTTTTTTGTGAGCAGCTTGTGCGCAGCCGTCATAAGGTATTTGTTGTTATACACACCGGTAAGTATGTCTATCCGCGCCATCCTTCTGAAATGCCTCATTCTGAGGCACAGGAACAATATTACAAGCGCGACGGCTATAAGAATTATCAGCACCCATACGCGGTTCGCGTATATCATGTCGCGGAAGTTCGGTATGTATGTGTGGCTTAACGTGTACGCCTTGCTTTCGAGTTCCGCGCTGTCAACGGACGTTGTGTGGATTATGCCGTTAAGCATGCTTATAAGACCTGTGTCGCATGTTATGCGCGATATGCCGAGCCTTACGGGAACGCTTAGCTCAAAGTTGTGCATAATCGAAAGCTTCGGGTGCGCGATAAGGCTCATCTTTGTCTGAAGCTCCGGCGCGGATATGAGCGCCGCGCTTATCTCGTTTCTTTCCACGGCGTTGAGCAGTGAGTTTATCGAGCCGTAGGTTCTGACCGTCCAGCGCGGGTAGCTCTCGTCAAGATACGCCTTTATCCACATATTGTTGTCAACCACGCCGACCGCAATATTGCTCTCCGCGTCAACCTCGCCCCTCGCAATCGGATAGAAGGTAACAGACGTGTACGGAATGGTAGCCTCCGTTATGCCCTGCTCGGAGCCGGAAACGTTCAGTATCGCGTCAGCCTTACCGAGCATCATATCCTCTTTGAGCTGATCCTCGTCGTTCATGTCGTTCGGGATATACTCTATTTCAAGACCTGCGTTTAAGGCGATTTTCTCCAAAATGTCGACATATATGCCCTCGTACGCGCCGGAGTCTTGATTGTAAAACACCATCGGGTAATTGTCGGGAACGAATACCCGAAGCTTTCCCTTTCCCTGCGCGGCGTTATAGTCGGTTTCGGTCATCGCGACCATGTTGCTGTACGGAAGCTGGAAGCATTCCGTGTAAATACGCGACAGGTAAAACGGGCGCATGTCGGCAAGTCTGTCGATCAGACCGTTTAGGCGCGACAGCGTAGCCGTGTCGCCCTTTCTCACCGCGCAGTAGTAGCTTAGCTGTCCGCACTTGGCGATTGCGCGCATTCCGTCCGGCGAGGACGTCGCAGGCAAAAGTATCGCGTCGGCATCGCCCTTATCGAGCGCGCGTTTCATATCGTCGCCGCCGTGACAGTACACGAGAGTATACGTAAAGTTGTTCTCCTTCGCGAACGACGCGAGCATGTTCTCAAAGCTCGCGTTTTTTACGGCGGCTATTTTAATATTGTTAAAATGTTCGTAATCCTTGTAGTACAGCTTCTTGTCGTTATTTACGAACAACGACAAAAAACCGACGCCGAATGCGCGGTCGGTAAAATCGACGCTCTGCAGAAGCGCGTCGTCCTTCGATATCATTGTAACAAAATCAAGCGTGCCGTCGGCAAGCCTTTTAAGCCCGCTCTCCGTGGAATACTCCTCCGCCGCAAAGTTCGTGTCCTCGGCAAGGTCGAAAATGCTTTTGAGACACGCGCGGGCGTATGTATCCATATCAACCTCGGGCATATTATAATCATCTATTATTCCTGTTTTATATACGTTACTTTCGGCATATACCGGCAGATTTACAAGCATCAGCGCGGACATCACCGAAATCAGCACAAGCAATACCTTTTTCATAGTATAATTCCTTTTTCACGTATAATTGCAAGATTACATTCTCATAGATAGTCTTATTATACATCAAATTCCAAAAATATTCAACAGTAAAATTTAAAAATGTGCCGTTTTTATCTGAAAAATGCAAAAAAACACCGCCTCTCGGAGGCGGTGCAAAACAATTACATAATTGGGGGAAGTAAATGTTTTATAAGGGGGGTATTCACAACATAGATATGCTGTGTTTACTTTATAGAAACAGACGGTTTTACGTCCGGTTTCTTCGGGGGGGACCCTTGCCTTTCGGGGAAAGGCAAGGGCATCTGAAAAAAAGGATGGTATCGGCTGCCGAAGCAGCCTTCAAGCTTTATCTTATTGGCTTTTTATTGGTTCTGCGACTTATCCTCGGACAGACGAACCTGTATTTCCATCGTCTCTCCGTCACGCAGTATCTTGAAGGTCAGGTAGTCGCCCGCCTTTTTCTTGTCGCGGATGGCGTTGACCTCCTCGGTCGAGGATACCTTCTGACCGTCCACCTCAAGTATCATGTCGTAGGTCTTAAGTCCCGCTTCCGCGGCGCCGCTGCCCTCCACAACATTCTCTATAAACAAGCCGTAGCCCGTGTCTCTGATATTTATTCCGACGAGGGGTCTGCCCGTTACGTAGCCGGACGACATAAGATCGTCTATTATCGGCTTCGCCTCGGACATCGCAATCGCGAAGCCCATACCCTCGATACCTGTTGATTTCAGCTTTACGGAGTTTATGCCTATAACCTCGCCGTACTGATTGATAAGTGCGCCGCCGCTGTTGCCGCTGTTTATCGCCGCGTCCGTCTGGATGAGGTTATACGTTCTGTTGTCAATAGTCATAGTTCTGTTTATCGCGCTCACGATGCCGGCGGTAACGCTTCCCGAAAATTCCTGTCCCATCGGGTTGCCTATTGCGACCGCAAGCTCGCCTACTTTAACATCGGCGGAGTCGTTAAGCGTCGCAGCCGTAAGCTGCGTGGTGCCCGGATCTATCTTGAGTACCGCGAGGTCCGTCTTTTCGTCCGAACCGACAACCTTTGCCGTGAATTCCTCGCCGGTGTTAAGAATTACCGATATTTCCGTCGCGCCGTTTATTACGTGCCAGTTGGTGACTATATAGCCGTCGGACTGGAATATGATACCCGAGCCGCTTCCCTGCTCCACCGTCTGACCGTCCTGCGACGGATCGCTGTAGGAGTAGTAACGTCCCGTAAACGGGTCGTAAAAACGCTGAAGCGAAACGGTCGTCTTATTTATTACGCCGACAACGCTCGGTCCGACCTTTTCAGCTATTTCGGGAATGGTCATCGTCTTTTTACCGTTTGTGTTGTTCGCGAGGAGCGCGGCTTCGGCAACGGTCTGCGAACTGCTGTCAAGCGCCGCCGTCACGTTCTGTCCGCCCTGCGCCGCAAGCTGCTGCACAACGGGCTGCTGATGTTTTATATAGTAGTAAGCTCCGCCGCCGACAGCGCCCGCCGTCACAACGCTCGCTATAAGTGCGCTGCAAATTGCACTGAGCCATACATGAGGCTTCTTTTCTTTCTTCGGCTTTTGATTGTAAATAATCATATCGGTCGACTCTGTATGCGGATAGTGTTTCATATCATGTCATCTCCCATATTATTTTTCCTTACATAATAAATTTCATGCTATACACAGTCTTTTTTTGACTTCGGTTATATATTAAAACATACTTTTGACACTGGTATGAATTGATTGTAAACAGAAATTACATATTTTATGAACAAATTGTGAACAAGGCTTGACAAACATTTATAATAGGAATATACTAAACGCAAATAACAGCTTTTCCCGTATTTGAAAGGAATTTATATGAAGAAATTACTGATTTTGGACTCGAACAGTATACTGAACCGCGCGTTTTACGGCGTGCGGTACTTATCTGCAAAAGACGGCACGCCGACTAACGCGGTGTACGGCTTTCTTAATATTCTGATAAAGCTCATAACCGAGCAGCAGCCCGACTGCATATGCGCGGCGTTCGACCTTAAAGCGCCGACGTTCCGACACCTTCGCTACGACGGCTACAAGGCGCAGCGCAAGCCGATGCCCGAGGATCTGGCAACGCAGATGCCGATTGCGAAGGATATACTGCGCGCGATGAACGTCACAATTCTCGAAAAGGAAGGCTACGAGGCTGACGATATTATAGGCACGGTCGCGCGGATTTGCGAGGAGAGCGGCGTTGAGTGCCTCATCGCCACGGGCGACAAGGACGATCTGCAGCTTGTGAGCGATAAGACTAAGGTTATTCTGACCGTCTCGAGGCAGGGCTACAACGAGACTACCGTTTATGACGAGACTGCCGTTAAGGAGCGTTACCACGTCACGCCGACGGAATTTATCGACGTTAAGGCGCTTATGGGCGACACGTCGGACAATATCCCCGGCGTTAAGGGCATAGGCGAAAAGACGGCGATGAGCCTTATAGAAAGATTTCATTCTATAGAGTATATATATGAAAATATTGACAATATAGGTCTTAAGGGCGCAGCGCTGCAGAAGATGAAGGACGGCAGGGATATGGCGTTTTTGTCGAAGGAGCTTGCGACGATCGTGCGGGACGTGCCGATCGAGCTTGATTTTGACGCGTGCGTGTGGAACGGCTACGGGAATAACGCGGAGCTTTACAATATCCTGCACGGTCTGGATCTGAACAGCGTCATAAAGAAAATGGAGCTTACGCCCCAAAGCGGCGCGGTCGTGACGGAGGAAGAGGATATTTTTGACGGTATGACGTTTGAGGTGGTTAAGACCGCAGCGTCCGTCGGCGTTATCGGCAATGCGGCGGCGGTCGTGCTTGAAACTGACGGCGCGCGCGTTACGGCTTTGGCTGCCGCGGCGGGTAAAAATGCGTTCGTTATCACGGGTGCGGATATTACGGATACGGTCAAGCCGTTTCTGGAGGATGAAAATATCAAAAAAATTACGTTCGATATAAAGGAAGCGCTTGTGAGCCTCAACGGACGCGTACAGATAAAGGGTATCGTTGACGACACAGCGATAGGCGCGTACCTTGTCGATCCCGCGAAAAGCAAATATACGATAGAGTCGCTCGCCGAAGAGTATTTCGGCGCGGAGATAGAAAAGCCCGAGGAAAAGCAGCTGTCTCTGCTCGACGATGACGACGAGGGACGCGAGGAGTACCTCGCGAAATGCGCCGTCGCGCTCGGCGCGCTCAACGAGCGTGTCACGAAAAAAATGGAGGAAAACGGTCAGACGCAGCTTTACCGCGAGGCGGAGCTTCCGCTTGTCGAGGTTCTGGCGCACCTCGAAATAAACGGCTTTCTTGTGGACGATAAGCAGCTGCGCGAGTTCGCGGCGACGCTCGGCGCGCAGATCGACACGCTCACAGCCATGATTTACGAAACAGCGGGTGAGACGTTCAATATAAATTCGCCGAAACAGCTCGGCGTAATACTGTATGAAAAGCTCGGGTTAAAGCCTGTGAAAAAGACGAGAACGGGCTACTCCACCAATGCGGACGCGCTTGAAAAGCTGCACCACCCGATTATAGACATGATTTTGGAGTACCGCAGCCTGACAAAGCTCAAAAGCACGTACTGCGACGGTCTGGCGGCTGTCGTGAACCCCGAAACGCACCGCATACACTCGGTGTTCACGCAGACGGTGACGGTCACGGGCAGGCTTTCGTCGACCGAGCCGAATCTGCAGAATATCCCGACGAGAACGGCTCTCGGGCGTGAGATACGAAAAATGTTTATCGCGAAGGACGGTTATGTGCTTGTGGACGCGGACTATTCGCAGATCGAGCTTAGGGTACTCGCACATATAGCGAACGACGAAACGATGATAAACGCGTTCAAGAACGGTGAGGATATTCACGCTGTAACGGCGTCGCAGGTACTCGGTATACCGCTCAATGAGGTGACGAAGGAGCAGCGTTCGAGCGCGAAGGCGGTAAATTTCGGTATCGTGTACGGTATCGGCGAGTTCTCGCTCGCGCAGGATCTGCATATAAGCGTAAAGGAAGCGAAGGCGTATATAGACGGCTACCTCGAAAAGTACCACGGCGTGCGCAATTACATGACGGAGATCAAGGAGCGCGCAAAAAAGGACGGGTACGTTAAGACGATGATGAACCGCATACGGTATATTCCGGAGCTAAAGTCGCCGAATTACAATGTGCGCCAGTTCGGTGAGCGCGTCGCGCTCAATACGCCGATACAGGGCAGCGCGGCGGATATTATTAAGCTTGCGATGGTGCGCGTGGACAGACGGCTCATAAGCGAGGGGCTGAGGTCGCGGCTGATTCTTCAGGTGCATGACGAGCTTATCGTCGAGGCACATAAGGACGAGGTTGACAAGGTGAAGCGTATACTGCTTGAGGAAATGCAGGGTGCGGCGGATATGCAAGTGCCGCTTAAGGCGGATATTTCCGTGGGACATAGCTGGTATGATGCGAAGTGAATTGTGATTTGGCGGCGTGAGGCTCCCCTTGAGGGGAGCTGTCGGCGGAGCCGACTGAGAGGTGGTTTTCTAAAATTCGTTGCCACCTCTCCGTCATCGCTTCGCGATGCCACCTCTCCTCAAGGAGAGGCTGACGGGCTGTCGAGGGCGCCAGCCCTTACGGCGCACAATTTCAAATCACGGGTGTAGGGGACGGCGCCCCCGACGTCCCGCATTTACAAATATAAATCATAATTTACCGCACAAAGAAAGGATAACAATTATGAAAAAAATATTTCTATTTATAACCGCACTACTAATGCTTGCGTCATGCGGGGTGCAGAAGGCGGAGGACAACGGTAAAATCGACGTTTACGCGTCGTTCTACCCCGTGTACGACTTTGCGCGGACGATAGGCGGCGATGATATTAACCTGAGCGCTGTCGTGCGTTCCGGTGCGGAGCCGCACGGGTTCGAGCCCACGGCTGCCGACATAGCGAAAATAAGCGAATCGGACGTGTTCCTCTACCATGGCAACGGTACTGACGCGTGGGCTGAAAAAATCGCAGAAACGCTCCCCGACAGCGTTATGAAGGTGCGTCTGTCGGACGCGGACACTATCGCCAAGGGTGACGCGCACACGTGGCTCAGTCTGCAAAACGCGGAGGGTGAGCTTGAGGCGGTGTGCAAGGCTCTCACGGAAGCCGACGAAAACGGTGAAAATGACGCAAAATACTCAGACCGTCTGAACGATTACACGGCGAAGCTCGACGCGCTCAAAGCGGAGTACGATGCGGCAAATCTTACTGCTGTGCCGCTCGCAGCGGCGCACGACGCTTACCGCGCGCTGTGCTATGAAACGGCTATGAATTACCTGCCGATAGACTCGGTTACAGGCGGCGAACCGTCGCCCGCGCAGCTTGCCGAGGTGGTAAAGAGCATAAAAGATAAGGGTGCGAAGTACATTTTCTATGATCCGATCGACGGCGACAAGCTCGCCGAAAGCGCGGCGCGTGAGGCGGGTATAGAGACGGCGGAGCTTTACGCGTTCGAGGGTGACAATGAAAACCGCGACTATGAAACGGTCATGCGCTTCAACCTCGAACAGCTTAAAAAATCCAAATAAATTTCATACAAAAAACTCCGGCTGACAAGCCGGAGTTTTTTATTATTAGTCTACAAGCTCTAAAAGCGCCATGGGAGCGCTGTCGCCGCGGCGGGGACCGAGCTTGTAAATTCTCGTGTAACCGCCGTTTCTGTCAGCGTACTTGGGAGCAATTTCAGAGAAAACCTTTGTTACAACGTCCTCACTGGTGATGAACTCCAAAGCCTGACGGCGCGAGTGCAATGTATTCTTCTTACCGAGAGTGATCATCTTTTCAGCCAAGCTCTGTGTTTCCTTGGCTCTCGTCTCGGTGGTTTCAATCCTACCGTTGTCGAGGAAGCTCGTTACGAGATTTCGCAGCATAGCCTTTCTCTGGTCGGTAGGTCTGCCTAACTTTCTTGTTCCCGGCATAACTGTACCTCCTAATCAGTATCGGTTATCAATCTTCCTCTTTCTTTAAGTAAAGACCTAAACCGTTCAATTTGTTTATGACTTCTTCAAGCGACTTTCTTCCGAGATTTCTTACCTTCATCATGTCCTCCTCGGACTTGTTCGTAAGATCCTCTACCGTGTTGATGCCTGCGCGCTTTAAGCAGTTGTACGAGCGAACCGAAAGGTCAAGCTCCTCGATAGTCATTTCGAGAACCTTTTCCTTCTTGTTCTCCTCCTTCTCAACGATGATTTCGGCGTTCTTTGCGTCGTCCGAAAGGTCAACGAAGAGCGAGAGAAGGTCGTTCATAATCTTCGCGGCGAGCGATACAGCCTCGTCGGGCTTGATCGTACCGTTCGTCCACACCTCAACCGCCAATTCTTCTCTATCCGTGTATTGACCGACACGTGTATTTTCAACCGTGTAGTTCACCTTGGTTACAGGAGTATAGATAGAATCCACGGGAATTACTCCGATAACGGGCTGCATGTCCTGCTTGTTCCTGTCCGCGCCGACATAGCCTCTGCCCTTTGAAAGAGTGATTTCCATGTAAAGGTTTGCGTCGTCGTTAAGCGTCGCGATATGAAGGTCGGGATTGAATATCTCAACGTCATCGTCACGCTTTATATCGCCCGCCTTGATTTCCTGCGCGCCCTTTGCTTCGATGTATACGGTCTTGGGAAGGTCGCCGTGTATTTTGAGAGCGAGCTTCTTTATGTTAAGGATAAGCTCCGTAACATCCTCCGTAACGCCGGGGACGGTGGAAAACTCATGCTGAACGCCTTCAATCTTAACCGAGGTCGCAGCCGCGCCGGGCAATGATGAAAGTAATATTCTACGAAGCGAGTTGCCGAGCGTCGTGCCGTAGCCGCGCTCCAGCGGTGATACGACGAATTTGCCGTAGCTGCCGTCCTCGCTCATCTCAACGCATTCTATATTAGGCTTTTCCATTTCTATCATTTAAGAACCCTCCTAATTTTAAATTTACATACTATATCCACTTACCGAGGGTACCGTTTCACCTGTCCGCAAAATACAAACATGGCAAAACAGTAATATGCTATTACTTAGAATAAAGCTCGACAATACGCTGCTCTTCAACCTCATAATCGATGTCGTCTCTCTGGGCGAGCGTTATAACCTTGCCGGTAAGAGTATCCTTGTCCATCGAAAGCCACTTGGGGATTACTCTGTTCGCGTTTGTTTCAACGATCTCCTTTATTCTCGCAGAGTTCTTGCTCTTCTCCTTAACGGCGATCACGTCTCCCGCCTTGACAAGATATGAAGGAATGTCAACCTTCTTGCCGTTTACCGTGATGTGAGCATGGTTAACGATCTGTCTTGCCTCGCGTCTCGTGTTCGCCAAACCTAATCTGTATACTACGTTGTCAAGTCTTGACTCAAGAATCTGAAGGAGCATTTCACCTGTTATGCCCTGTCTCTTTGTCGCCATTACATAGTACTTGCGGAACTGCTTCTCAAGTACGCCGTATATAAACTTAACCTTCTGCTTCTCATTGAGCTGCAAGCCGTATTCGGACTGCTTTCTTCTCGTCTGCTTCGGGTTTCTGTTAGACTTCTTGTCTATACCCATTGTCGGCGGATTTATACCCAATGTTCTGCATCTCTTCAAAACGGGTTGTTTATTAACTGCCATTTTATTGTTTCCTCCTTCTACAATAATACCAATCAGACTCTTCTGCGCTTCGGAGGTCTGCATCCGTTATGAGGAATGGGCGTTACGTCCTTGATCATCGTAACGTCGAGACCTGTAGCCTGCAAAGCTCTTATAGCCGCCTCACGTCCCGCGCCGGGGCCCTTTACGTAAACCTCTACTGTTTTCATGCCGTGTTCCATAGCAGCCTTTGCCGCTGTTTCCGCAGCTGTCTGCGCCGCGAACGGAGTACTCTTTCTCGAGCCGCGGAAGCCTAAACCTCCCGCGCTTGCCCACGATATTGCGTTGCCCGCCGTATCGGTGATTGTGATTATTGTATTGTTAAAGGTTGAACTGATATGAGCAGCGCCCTTTTCAACATTCTTTCTGTCACGACGTCTTGTTCTTGTCGTTCTCTTTGCTACCTTAGCCATTCGGTTAGTCCCTCCTTTATATTATTTCTTCTTGCCCGCGATCGTCCTTGCAGGGCCCTTGCGGGTTCTCGCATTGTTCTTCGTGTTCTGTCCTCTTACCGGCAGACCTTTTCTGTGACGAATGCCTCTGTAGCATCCGATTTCCATAAGGCGCTTGATGTCGAGCGCTATCTGACGGCGGAGATCACCCTCAACCGTGTACTCGGCGTCTATAACCTCACGGAGCTTACTAACGTCTGTTTCCGTCAAATCCTTGACTCTTGTGTCGGGATTTATGCCTGTCTTATCAAGGATTTTCTGAGAACTCTTAAGACCAATACCGTATATATAGGTAAGACCAACTTCAACTCTCTTTTCTCTTGGTAAGTCAACACCTGCTATTCTTGCCATACTTTTCTACACCTCCATAAAAGATATCATCAAAAAATTTTTAGTGTTGCTATTTAAAACCCGTTCAAGCTGTTTTGTTTCCCCTTGGCAAGTCGGTTCCGCAAAACCAGCCGCGCTTGAACAAGTCATAAACAAATTTAATATATGCGCCATACACAACTGAGCGCAGTAAAAAGTTCAGATTTGAGTGCAGATCGGATTTTCTTGACTGCCGCCGCGTACTCGTGTACGCAAGGTGGGCAAAAAATTCGATATGTGCCAAATATGGGCTTTTTATCCCTGCTTCTGTTTATGCTTAGGGTTCTCACATATAATCATTATTTTGCCTTTTCTCTTAATTATCTTGCATTTTTCGCAAATCGGTTTAACCGACGGACGTACTTTCATTTCCGTATACCTCCCTATTTACTTCTCCAGGTGATACGTCCTCTTGTGAGGTCATACGGACTCATTTCGAGCGTAACCTTGTCACCCGGTAAAATCTTTATAAAGTTCATTCTGAGCTTGCCCGAAATGTGCGCCAGCACCTGATGTCCGTTTTCAAGCTCTACCTTAAACATAGCGTTGGGCAGGTTCTCAACAACCGTGCCTTCCAGTTCCAATACATCTTCCTTAGCCAAGTTATATCCTCCTACCTTAACTCTCGTTGTATTCCGACAGCGCTTTGCGCACCTCCGAATTCGTTACCTTGCCCGCCGTTTCGAGCTTGTTTTTTATAAACTCCGAAACGGTCCGGCTCGGCTGAAGGTGTTTGAGCTTTTTCTTTTTCGGACGGTCTACCTTCCGAAGCTCTCCGTTCGCGAGGTATGCGTAATCGCCCTCGCGCGAGATTACTATGAATAAATCGCCCTTGTCGCGTCCGGCTGTGGAACGGACTACCATTCCCGCAGAAACCTCCATACCATCACCCCTATAACGTCAATATTTCATAACCGTCTTTGGTAATCAGTACGGTATTTTCATAATGTGCCGCCAGACTTCCGTCGTCCGTGACGACCGTCCAGTCGTTGTCAAGCAGCGCGACCTTATAGCCGCCGGCGGTTATCATCGGCTCTATCGCGAGCGTCATACCCGCGGCAAGCTTTACGCCGTGTCCCGCTTTGCCGAAATTCGGCACGTTCGGATCCTCGTGAAGCGCCTGACCGATTCCGTGACCGACAAGGTCACGCACAACACCGCAGCCGTGGCTTTCAGCATATTCCTGTATCGCGTGCGACACGTCGCCGAGCCTTGCTCCGTGCTTCAAATACTTCAAGCCCTCAAAGAAGCTCTCGCGCGTAACGTCTATAAGCCGCTGCGCCTCCGGCGAGATTTTGCCGACGCCGAAGGTTCTTGCCATGTCGCTGTGCCAGCCGTCCAGCACCGCGCCCATGTCGATGCTTATAATGTCGCCTTCCTTAAGCACTGTATGCTTGGATGGTATTCCGTGGACAACCTCGTCGTTTACCGACGCGCATATGCTGCCCGGGAAACCGTTGTAGTTGAGGAAGTTCGGCTTCGCGCCCTTCGACACGATATAGTCATGCGCTATCTTGTCAAGGTACGCCGTCGAAACGCCCGGCTTTACAGCCTTTTCTATGAGATCGACGGCCTCCTTTGCAATCTTTGCCGATAAACGCATTTTTTCAACCTGTTTGGCTGATTTTATGGTAATCATACCGACCGTCTCCTCACTTATTCGATACCGAGAGCTTCGAGGACGTTTTTTGTCGTGTCCTCAACCTTGTCGGCTCCCGACGCCGTTACAAGAAGTCCCGCTTTCGCGTAGTAATCCTTGATAGGCTCCGTCTGCTCGTGGTATACGTTCAGACGGTTCTTTATCGTTTCGGGGTTGTCGTCGGCGCGCTGTATAAGCTCGCCGCCGCACTTGTCGCACTTGCCCTCCACAGCGGGCTTATTGAAAAGCACGCTGTACGGCGCGCCGCACTTTGAACATTCGCGGCGTGACGAAAGTCTCTCGACTATAACGTCGTCGTCAACCTCAAGCGATAAAACCTTGTCGATCTTAACGCCCGACGCCGTGAGCGCCTCCGCCTGCGCGGTCGTGCGCGGAAAGCCGTCAAGTATGAAGCCCTTTTCGCAGTCGGGCTTTGCAAGTCTGTCCTTGACAATCGCCACGATTACGTCGTCGGGAACAAGCTTGCCTTCGTTGATATAGCCCTCCGCAAGCTTGCCGACCTCGGTCTGTTCCTTGATAGCGTTTCTCAGCATAACTCCCGTCGAAATTGTATCAATGCCCAGACGCTTCGATAAAATCTCGCCCTGAGTGCCTTTGCCCGCGCCCGGAGGTCCCATCAGTACCAATTTCATAACCTGTTCCCGCCTTTCTACATTATACTATAACTTTAAAATTTCAGATTTGCGCACCTACTACAGAATTTTATTCGAGAAATCCTTTGTAGTGTCTCATCGTCATTTGCGATTCGATCTGTCTTACCGTTTCAAGCGCAACGCCTTCCATAATCAGGAGCGAAGTACCGCCTATCTGCAGGCTGCGCATATTCGGGAATATCGCGCCGACGATTACCGGCAGTATCGCGACAATCGCGAGGAAGAATGCGCCGATAAGATTAAGTCTCGATGAGATCTTGCCTATATACTCGCTCGTCGGTCTGCCCGGTCTGATACCCGGGATGTAACCGCCGCTCTTCTTCATGTTGTTCGCAATCTCAATCGGATTGAACTGGATCGACGAATAGAAGTAGGTGAAGAAGAGTATCAGGAGCGCGTACAGTATCGCGTATACCAGACTCGTCCACCATTCCGACGCAAAGCCCGCGCTCAGGCAGCCGAGGACGTAATATCCGAGTCCCGATGTGGGCAGGTTGCCGCCGCTTACAAGTCTTACTATCGTTGCGGGGAACGCCATGATCGACGATGCGAAGATGATAGGCATAACGCCGCCCGCCGCAACCTTGATAGGAATGTTCGTACTCTGTCCGCCGTACATCTTGCGTCCGACAACGCGCTTTGCGTACTGAACGGGTATTCTGCGCTCCGCGTCCGAGAAGAATACAACGAACGCTATCGCGGCTATCGCTACGACGATTATCGCCGCAACCGTTATAACGCCGCTTGTCGAAATGCCGCCGCCTATATTCTGGATATAAACGCTGTAAGCAGCCGACGGAATTCTCGAAACGATACCGGCGAAAATGATAAGCGATACGCCGTTGCCGAGACCTTTTTCCGTGATAAGCTCACCGAGCCAGATGATAAACGCCGTACCTGCCGTGAACGTCAGCACTATCGTGAAGAACGTAAGCACGCCCGGGTTCTGGATAACGGTCGTGTTGCTGTTTACGCCCATGTTCCAAAGCGTTACGTACAGTCCCGCGCCCTGTATAAACGCGAGTGCGATACCGAGGTATCTCGTAATCTTGTTTATCTTCTTTCTGCCCTCTACGCCTTCTTTAGCGAGACGTTCGAGCGACGGTATCGCCACCGTCAAAAGCTGAACGATAATCGACGCGTTAATGTACGGTGACACACCCATTGCCATAACCGTCGCGTTCGAGAACGCGCCGCCCGTGAATATATCGAACAGGCTGAACAGGTCTGTGCCGCCCGCGCCGAGAAAACTCTGCATTGCCTGCGGCTCAAGAAACGGCACAGGGATGTGCGCGCCGAATCTGAATACGACAAGCATCATAAGTGTAAATAATATTCTGCGTCTTAAGTCAGGGATTTTCCATGCGTTTCTAAGTGTCTGAAGCACCTTACATCACCTCTGCCTTTCCGCCCGCCTTTTCTATTTTTTCCTTCGCGGACGCGCTCATCTTCGCTACCTTAACGGTAAGCTTCTTTGTAAGCTCGCCTCTGCCGAGGATTTTAACGCCGTCGAGTGTCTTGCTGATGATACCGTTCTCCTTGAGTACATCAGCCGTTACCTCCGTACCGTCGTCGAGCTTGTTAAGCTCCTCGACGTTGACGGCTACATACTGCTTAGCAAATATATTCTTAAAGCCGCGCTTCGGGAGGCGTCTGTAAAGGGGCATCTGACCGCCTTCAAAACCCGGTCTTACACCGCCGCCGCTTCTGGCGTTCTGTCCCTTGTGTCCCTTACCCGAAGTTTTACCTGTGCCGCTTCCGATGCCTCTGCCCACTCTCTTGGGAGCAAACTTTGAGCCTTCGGCGGGCTTGAGTTCGTTTAAGTTCATTATTGCCGCACCTCCTTGTATTAAACTTCTTCAACTGTTACAAGGTGCGAAACCTTGTTTACCATACCTCTTATCTGAGGCGTGTCGTTATGTTCAACGACGCTTCTTATCTTCTTAAGTCCGAGAGCCTCAACCGTCGCGATCTGATCCTTTTTTCTGCCGATTGTGCTTCTGACTAACGTAATCTTAAGCTTAGCCATTATGCGCGCCCTCCTTAACCTCTGATTTCCTCGGGGCTCTTGCCGCGAAGTCTCGCAACTCCGTTAAGCTCCTTAAGCTCGGCAAGTCCCTGAACCGTAGCGCTTACTACGTTTCTCTTGTTGTTCGAGCGTAAGCTCTTTGCGCGGATGTCCTTAATTCCCGCAAGCTCCAGTACGGCACGCGCCGCGCCGCCCGCGATAACTCCGGTACCCTGTGAAGCAGGCTTTAAGAGAACCTTGCCCGCGCCGTGTATACCTATAACCTCGTGGGGTATCGTCGTACCTACCAGAGGAACAGTTATCATATTCTTTTTTGCGCTGTCTATTCCCTTTCTTATAGCGTCGGGAATTTCGGCAGCCTTGCCTTGTCCGTAGCCTACGTGACCGTTTCTGTCGCCGACAACAACAAGCGCGGTAAATCTCATAGTACGACCGCCCTTAACCGTCTTTGCAACACGGTTCAAAGCTACAACATTTTCTTCAAGCTCTACAGCTTCCGTATCAAATATTTCAGCCACTTAATTTGACCTCCTTCTTAGAATTCCAAGCCGCCTTCTCTTGCGCCTTCCGCAAGAGCGGCAACTCTGCCGTGATATACATATCCGCCTCTGTCGAATACAACCGCTTTAATGCCTGCCGCAAGCGCCTTTTCGGCAACCTTCCTGCCTACTTCCTTGGCGCCGTCGATGTTGCCGCCGTATCCGTTAAAATCCTTGTCCATGCTTGACGCAGCTACGAGCGTTACGCCCTTTGTATCGTCAATCACCTGCGCGTATATGTGCTTGGCGCTTCTGAATACGTTAAGACGAGGTCTTTCCGCCGTTCCGGAGATGTTCTTTCTAACTCTCTGATGACGACGTACTCTTGCCGCTTTCTTATCTACCATTTTAATCATTTAAGAACACACTCCTTTCAATTATTTCTTCTTGGCGCCGGTCTTGCCTTCCTTGCGTCTGATATGCTCGTTCAGGTACTTGATACCCTTGCCCTTGTACGGCTCAGGCTGTCTGAACTCGCGTATCTTCGCGGCGGTCGCGCCGACGTCCTCTTTGTTCGCGCCCTTAACGATAATTCTGTTGGGGGCGGGAACCTCTATCGTTATTCCTTCTTTTGCCTCGTAAATTACGGGGTGTGAGTAGCCGAGGCTCAAATTGAGCGCCTTGCCCTGCATAGCGGCTCTGTAACCTACGCCGTTGATTTCAAGCTCCTTCGTCCAGCCATCGGTTACGCCTACGACCATGTTGTTTATGAGCGTTCTCGTGAGACCGTGCAGCGCCTTGTGTTCCTTGTCCTCCGACGGACGCTCGACGGTTATAACGCCGCCCTCGTTTTTAACGATCATGTCGGGGTGGAGCGTTCTCGTGAGAGTGCCGTTCTTGCCCTTAACCGTTATCTCGTTGTTTTCACCGATCTTTACCTCAACTCCGGCAGGAACGGTGATAGGCAGTCTACCTATTCTTGACATTAAATTGTCCTCCTAACTTAAATTTTCTTAACCTTGTAAGTTTTCAGTTACTTTTTCTTTGCGGAATTTACCTGCGAAAATCATTTCTTTGCGATGGATTTTTTTGCCGTTCAAGGCAGAGCGGCGAAGGCAGTACTCCTGTACGGCGAGCCGCCTCTAACGCAGAACGACGGAAAAAGACGCGCAAAGACAATGATTTTCTACCAAACAAACGCGAGAACCTCTCCGCCAATATTCTGCTTTCTCGCTTCCTTGTCTGTCATAACGCCCTTGGACGTGGAGATTATCGCGATACCGAGGCCCTTCAATACTCTCGGAAGCTCCGCAGCGCCGGCGTAAATTCTAAGACCGGGCTTTGAAACTCTCTTTATACCGCTTATAACCTTTTCCTTGTTGGGGCTGTACTTCAGCGTAATTCTGATAACGCCCTGCTTGCCGTCCTCAATTACCTGAAAGTCCTTTATATAACCCTCGTCGAGAAGTATCTGCGTTATAGCCTTCTTCATGTTTGAAGCGGGAACGTCAACGCTTTCGTGTCTTGACGAGTTTGCATTTCTGATTCTTGTAAGCAAATCTGCAATGGGATCAGTAATCTGCATTATATTTTACCTCCTTAACCTGTTACAGCTTTCCGCGCTGCGGAGTTCTGTAATACTTATCTTTACCAGCTTGCCTTTCTTACGCCGGGAATCTGGCCCTTGTACGCAAGCTCTCTGAAGCAGATACGGCAAATGCCGAACTTACGAAGGTAAGCGTGCGGACGGCCGCAAATCTTACATCTCGTATAAGCCTGTGTCGAATACTTCGGCTTTCTCTGCTGCTTTAATATCATAGCTTTTCTTGCCATTGTCTTTCCTCCCCTTTAATTATGAACGGAACGGTGCGCCGAGAAGCGTAAGAAGCTCTCTCGCTTCCTCGTCCGTCTTTGCGGTTGTAACAATGTTTATATCCATACCTCTGATCTTGTCGATCTTGTCGTAGTCGATCTCGGGGAATATAAGCTGTTCCTTAACGCCCACGCTGTAGTTGCCTCTGCCGTCGAAACCGTTGGGGTTAATGCCTCTAAAGTCACGAACTCTGGGGAGAGCGACATTGAAAAATCTGTCGAGGAACTCGTACATCTTATCGGATCTCAGCGTTACCTTGACGCCGATGTTCATGCCCTCTCTCAGTTTAAAGTTTGCGACCGACTTCTTAGCCTTTGTAACTATCGGCTTCTGACCCGTGATCGTTGCGAGGTCGTTTGTTGCGGCTTCGATGGCTTTGGGGTTGTCCTTAGCCTCGCCCATACCGATATTTATTACAATTTTGTTGAGCTTGGGTATCTGCATTACGCTTTTGTAACCAAACTTCTCCATAAGAGCCGGAGCGATTTCCTTAGTGTATTTATCCTGCATTCTACTCATAATTAGAATTTTCCTCCTCTCTTATAATCAGTCGTTGAGCTCGGCGTCGCACTTCTTGCAGTATCTGACCTTACCGCCGTCAGCAAGAATCCTAACGCCTGTTCTCGCAGCCTTGCCGCACTTGGGACATACTCTCATGACGTTTGAAGCGTCTATCGGCATTTCCTTGTGGATAATACCGCTTTCCTGACCCTGAACTCTCGCCTTCTGGTGTCTCTTCGCTACCGCGATACCCTCGACGATTACCTTGTTCTTTGCGGGAATAGCCTCGATTATCTTGCCCTCGCGTCCCTTATCCTTACCGGCGATAACCTGTACAATATCGCCTCTTTTTACGTGCATCTTCTTCATAGTATCAATTATCCTCCTTACAATTAAAGAACTTCCGGAGCCAATGATAATATCTTCATGTACTCTTTATCTCTTAACTCTCTTGCAACGGGGCCGAAGATACGTGTACCTCTCGGGTTTTTGTCGTCTCTTACGATAACCGCGGCGTTCTCGTCAAAACGAATGTACGAGCCGTCCGGTCTCTTTGAAGCGTTTACGCTTCTGACGACAACCGCCTTTACGACGTCGCCCTTCTTTACAACGCCGCCCGGCGCAGCCTTCTTGACCGAGCAGATTATCTCGTCGCCGACAGCGGCGTATCTCTTTCTGCTGCCGCCCATAACTCTGATACACATAACTTCCTTGGCGCCTGTGTTGTCAGCCACCTTCAAAAGTGTTTGTTGTTGAATCATGTTTTTACCTCCTCTATCGCTGTCCGATAGTATAACAGTTGAAAAATTACTTTACCTTTTCAACGATCTCGACCAATCTCCATCTCTTATCCTTCGATAAAGGTCTTGTCTCCATAACCTTTACCTTGTCGCCGACGGAGCATGTATTCTCCTCGTCATGCGCCTTAAGCTTATAGGTGCTTTTTACAACCTTGCCATAAAGCGGATGCTTTTTATTTTCTTCGATAGCAACAACGATTGTCTTATCCATCTTGTTGCTTACAACCTTACCGATTTTAACCTTACGGCTGTTTCTTTCTTCCACAGATAAGTGCCTCCTTCCGCACAATTTCAATATCAAATGTTCTATCTGCTCTTATTACAGCTCGATACCCTGCAATTCTCTTTCATGAATGATGGTCAAAATACGAGCGATAGTTTTCTTTACCTCGCCTATCCTCTTCGGATTGTCGAGCTGGTTGATAGCGTGCTGAAATCTCAGATTGAAAAGCTCCTGCTTGCTGTCAGCCAATTTTTCTTCAAGTTCAGCCGTTGATAAATCTCTAAGCTCATTTACTTTCATTCTTATTCACCATCCTCCGCCTGTTTCGTCACAAACTTACACTTGATAGGAAGCTTGTGCATAGCGAGACGCATAGCCTCTCTTGCAACTTCCTCGCTTACGCCTGCCATCTCGAACAGAACTCTGCCGGGCTTTACTACGGCTACCCAGTACTCGGGTGAACCCTTACCTGAACCCATTCGTGTTTCTGCGGGTTTTCTCGTTACAGGCTTGTCGGGGAATATCTTTATCCATACCTGACCGCCTCTGCGCGTATATCTCGTCATGGCGATACGGGCTGCTTCTATCTGTCTTGAAGTGATCCATGCCGGCTCCAATGCCTGAAGGCCATACTGACCGTATGTTACCACGTTGCCGCGTGTTGCCTTACCCTTCATTCTGCCGCGCATAACTCTTCTGTACTTTACTCTTTTAGGCAATAACATTATGCTCTGCCTCCCTTCGGTCTTCTGTCGCCGCGATCCTCACGGTTTCCGCGTCTGCGGCCATCACGTCTCGAATTCTCGGCAGCCTTTGCCTGCGCTTCGGCTTCCTTTCTTCTGCCGTCGGCAACGTTGAGGATCTCACCCTTGTATATCCATACCTTTACGCCGAGGATACCGTATGTGGTGTGCGCCTCCGCGAAGCCGTAGTCTATATCGGCTCTCAAGGTCTGCAGGGGGATCGTTCCCTCGTGATACTGCTCTGTTCTCGCGATTTCCGCGCCGCCCACACGGCCGGCAACCGCCGTCTTGATACCCTTAACGCCGAGTCTCATAGCTCTGCCCATAACCTGCTTCATAGCGCGTCTGAACGAGATACGTCTCTCGAGCTGCGCCGCGATGTTCTCGGCAACGAGCTGCGCGTTTGTATCGGGAGTCTTAACCTCCATGATGTTTACGTTTACCGTTTTCTTTACAAGTTTCTCAATCTGTGCCTTGAGCTTGTCGATCTCCGCGCCGCCGCGTCCGATGATGATACCCGGCTTCGCCGCGTGGATAGTGATGAATACTCTGTTCTGCTTTCTCTCTATGCCTATCTTCGCGATGCCCGCGTCGTAGCAAGCCTTCTTGACATACTTTCTTATTTTATAGTCCTCAACCAACTGGTCGCCGAAATCCTTCTTTCCGGCAATCCACTTGGAATCCCAGTCCTTAATAACTCCGACTCTCAAGCCGTGGGGATTTACCTTCTGTCCCATGAATGAACCTCCTTCTCGATTAGTTTTCCTGTTCCTTCAATACTAAGGTGATATGGCTGGTTCTCTTTAAAATCTTAAACGCTCTGCCCTGTGCGTGAGGCTGTATTCTCTTTAAAGTAGGACCTTGCGTCGCGAAACACTCGGCGACGTACAGCTTGTCTTTATCCATATCATGATTGTTCTCCGCGTTAGCCTCAGCCGACGCAAGAAGCTTCAGTAAAAGCTCGCTTGCAGCCTTCGGGGTGTTGTTCAAAATACCCTTGGCAACGGGAACCGGCTTGTTTCTTATAAGATCAAGCACTATCTTCACCTTTCTCGGTGAAATACGAGCATATCTTAAGATTGCGCGTGCTTCCATGTGTGGATTCCTCCTTTTTGCAATAATTGTAACGGGAACAAATCCCTGTTTTCCTAATTAAATTACGGTCTCATATCAACCCGGCGTGTCAAAATTATTTGCTTGTTTTAGCGCCCGCGTGACCTTTATATGTTCTCGTGGGAGCAAACTCGCCGAGTCTGTGACCTACCATATCCTCGCTGATATATACGGGGACGTGCTTTCTGCCGTCATGCACCGCGATTGTGTGACCAACCATTTCAGGGAAAATTGTGGAAGCTCTCGACCATGTTTTAACGACCTTCTTTTCGTTTGCCGCGTTCATAGCCTCAATTCTGCTCATAAGACGCTCTTCAACGAAGGGGCCCTTTTTAAGTGATCTGCCCATTAAATCTTCCTCCTTTCAAATTCTTTCTTATTTATTACTTACCGTCGCGTGAGCGAACGATGAACTTATCGGTTCTGGAATTCTTTCTAGTCTTAAGACCGAGAGCCGGCTTACCCCACGGGGTAACAGGCGACGGACGGCCGATAGGCGACTTACCTTCACCACCGCCGTGCGGGTGGTCGTTCGGGTTCATGACAACGCCTCGAACGGTCGGTCTCCAGCCCATGTGACGCTTTCTGCCCGCCTTACCGATGGACATGTTGCTGTGTTCCTGGTTTCCTATAATACCGATTGTGGCTTTGCAGTCAAGTCTTACCATTCTAACCTCGCCCGAAGGGAGCTTAACCTGCGCGTACTTGCCTTCCTTAGCCATAAGCTGCGCGCTTACGCCCGCGCTTCTTACGAGCTGCGCGCCCTTGCCCGGGTAAAGCTCAACGTTGTGAATGAGCGTACCGACGGGGATGTCCTTTAAGAACAGCGCGTTGCCAGGCTTAATATCCGCGCCCTCGCCCGATACTACGACGCTGCCGTCCGTAAGACCTATCGGAGCGATGATGTACGCCTTTTCGCCGTCCTCATACTGAATGAGAGCGATGTTAGCGCTTCTGTTCGGATCATACTCGACACCGATTACGGTAGCGGGTATTCCGTCCTTATTTCTCTTGAAGTCTATAATTCTGTACTTTCTTCTGTTGCCGCCGCCTCTGTGACGAACGGTAATTCTGCCGTAAGAGTTTCTGCCGGCGTGCTTATCCTTCTTTGCAAGAAGCGAACGCTCGGGAGACTTCTTCGTGACCTCGGCAAAATCCGAAACGGTCATATATCTTCTGGCAGGTGAAGTCGGCTTATACTTTTTAAGTGCCATTTTTTACCTCTCCTTATCCGTTTATCATGTTAAATCTCAAAAAACTCGATTTCCTTACTGTCGTCCGTAAGCGTTACGATCGCCTTTTTCCACGAAGCGCGTCTGCCCTCGTAGCGTCCCATTCTCTTTATCTTACCGAGAACGTTCATGGTGTTTACCTTCGCAACCTTTACTCCGGGGAATACCTCCTCGACAGCCTTTTTGATTTCAACCTTGTTTACCGTCTTGGGAACACGGAAGGTGTACTTCTTTATCTCGTTACCCTCTCTGTCATAGTGCTTATCCATGCTGCGCTCCGAGATAACGGGCTTTTGAAGAATATCGTATGCGTTCATTATGCAAGCACCTCCTCAATCTTCGCAACGGCGTCCTTCGAGATGATGAACGCGTCGTGATTTAAAACGTCATAGGTGTTGAGTGTTTCAACGTGTGTCGGCGTAACGCCTTTGATGTTTCTCGCCGACTTGTAAATTACGGGATCCGAAGCCGCCGTAACGATGAGCGCCTTTGTGTCTATCTCAAGTCCCTTTAACAGATTTGCAATCTTCGCGGTCTTGATTTCGTCAAGCGTCATATCCTCGATTACGTATACCTTGTAATCCGCGTACTTTGCCGAAAGAGCGCTCTTTAATGCTATTCTCTTTACCTTCTTGTTAAGGCTGTAGCGGTAGCTTCTCGGCTTGGGGCCCAGAGCAACGCCGCCGCCCGTCCACTGGGGAGCGCGTATACTTCCCTGTCTTGCGCGGCCCGTACCCTTCTGTCTCCAGGGCTTTCTGCCGCCGCCGCGTACTTCCGTACGCGTCTTGGTACTCTGCGTACCCTGTCTTTGGTTTGCAAGGTAGTTTACAACTACGTCATGCAGCACCGATTCATTCACTTCGGCAGCAAAGACGGCGTCCGATGCTTCAAACGAGCCTGTCTTTTTGCCTTCCATGTTATATAAAGCCAGTGTAGCCATTATGCTTTTCCTCCTTCCAAATATCCTTGATTATGCCTTTACGCTGTTTCTGACGGTAACAAGTCCGCCCTTTGCGCCGGGGATTGCTCCCTTTACCAATATGAGGTTCTCGTCAGCGTCGATTTTAACAACCTCAAGGTTTTGGATTGTAACCTTTTCCGAACCCATGTGGCCCGGCAGTACCTTACCCTTGAACACGCGTCCGGGGTTAGAACACATACCCATTGAACCGGAAACTCTCTTACTCTTTGAACCGTGAGTCATAGGGCCTCTGTGAAGTCCGTGCTTCATCGGGCCGGCAAAGCCTTTACCCTTTGAAATACCGCTTACGTCAACCTTGTCTCCGGCTGCGAATATATCCGCCTTTATCTCGTCGCCCACATTAAGCTCCGAAATGTCCTCGAGTCTGAACTCGCGCAGATACTTTTTGTTCGCGGTGTCCGCCTTCTTGAAATGACCGAGCAGCGGCTTGTTGAGATGCTTTTCCTTAACGTCGCCGAAGCCGACCTGAACGGCGTCGTATCCGTCCGACTCGACTGTCTTCTTCTGGACAACCGTACACGGTCCCGCAAGTATTACGGTTACGGGGATTACTATGCCGCCCTCGCCAAAAATCTGCGTCATGCCGATTTTTGTGCCTAAAATTGCTTTCTTCATGTTTTTTCCTCCTTATCAGTTATTGGTTCGTACAAAAGCCGGTACGAACTTGACCCGCATCATAGCCTTTGGCTACTGCGATATAGGTTTTTGCTTACCCTCGGCTGTTATTACTTCTGAATTACGTCGATGTCAACGCCGGCGGGTAAATCTATTTTGATAAGCGATTCCATGGTCTTTGCACCCGGAACTACTATATCAATCAGTCTTTTGTGAGTTCTTCTCTCGAACTGCTCACGGGAATCCTTGTACATATGAACCGCTCTCAATATCGTGATAACTTCCTTGTCCGTAGGCAGAGGAATGGGGCCCGATACCTTCGCGCCCGTTCTCTTCGCGATTTCAACGATTTTCTCCGCGCTCTGGTCGAGAACTACGTGGTCATAAGCCTTAAGCTTGATTCTGATTTTCTGGTTTGCTGCCATTGCTTTTACCTCCTATAATTTTTTGTGTTGTACTGCACGACAGCCCGGGAACGCCGATGTTCCCTCACGAAAATTGCACACACTGCCGGGTGTTTCGCGCCACCCCTTAAATAAAACCCGAAACGCGCTTAAAATTAGCGCACACGGCTGTGAGACGCCGTTTTTCGGGCATAGCTCGTCAATTTTCACACACTGCTGCTCTCACGGCGCACAAAGGCAACTCGCGCAAACGCGCATCGCGTGCCGCGGAACAAATGTGATTTACGTAACTGCCGCCCGGTTTCATGAATCGGACTCGCTCCGCGGAAAAACCGGCTCCGTCAAGCCTTTTTCAAAGGCTCTTCAGCCGCAACCTCCCGTTTCATCGCGTATCAGTCCATTGCGCAAATCCGGCTTTTTAAGATTCACGCAAAAGTCACAACATACCAATTATACATGAATACGTCAATGTTTGCAAGCATTTTTTGTATTTTTGGCGATAAAATTTTTTACAAAATTACAGAAATTTATACTATAATTTTGTGCAATTTTACATGTGCGGCGGTGGGTGGATGAAATATGATTTAGTGCAACAAACCCCTCAGTCAGCTACGCTGACAGCTCCCCTAGTAGGGGAGCCACACGCTTGCGTGTGGTAGGCGTGTTCGCCTGCGAACAAACGCCGTAGTAAGGGGAGCTGTCACACGTAGTCGTGGACGGGCGACCGCGAGGGTCGCCCCTACACCCGTATTTTATAAATTGCGCGCCGTAGGGGCGACCCTTGCGGTCGCCCGCATTTCGCCGCCAAATCACAATTTCCCTCATTTCATTTGACACGGCGGCGAAATACATATATAATGTACGTTGCATAATACATTCGGAGGGATACATATGGATAAAATAAAAGCGTGTGTTTTTGATTTGGACGGCACGCTGACTAACACGATAAACGCGATCTCGCACTTCGGCAACGTGGCGCTGACCGCCTACGGGCTTAATCCCGTATCGGTGACCGATTACAAATTATACGTCGGCGACGGGCGCGACAAGCTCATTCACCGCATACTTGCCGCGAACGGCGCGGACAACGCCGAGATGTTTGAAAAGGTCGGCTCGCTGTACGACGAAAATTACGAGAAGGATTTTCTCTACGACACCGACGCTTACGACGGTATACGCGAACTCTTATCGTCGCTTAAAGAGCGCGGCGTTAAAACGGCCGTATGCTCAAACAAGCCCGACAACGTGGCGCATTTTGTGATCGACGCGATTTTCGGCAGGGGCGTTTTCGATATTGTAAGGGGCGTTAAGGGTGGCGCGCCGACAAAGCCCGATCCTTCGTCCGCGCTCGAAATAGCGGAGGAGCTTAACGTAAAGCCGGAGGAATGTCTGTTCTCCGGTGACACGAAGGTCGACATAGCGACGGCGAAAAACGCCGGTATGCACTCGGTCGGCGTGCTTTGGGGATTTCGCGGACGCGAAGAGCTTGAAAACGCGGGCGCGGAATTTATAATAGAAAAGCCCGATGAGATTTTGGGATTGCTGCAAGGGGGATTTTAACATGAGACAAAGCGGAATACTTATGCACATATCGTCGCTGCCGTCCGATTACGGCATCGGCACGTTCGGAAAAGAGGCGTACAAGTTCGTCGATTTCCTGAAGGAGGCGCATCAGCGCTGCTGGCAGATACTTCCGATAGGACCGACAAGCTACGGCGACTCGCCGTACCAGTCATTTTCAACATACGCGGGCAACCCGTACTTTATCGACCTCGACCTTCTCCGAGAGGAAGGACTTCTCAAAAAGAGCGATTACGACGGTCTTGACTGGGGCGGTCACAAAAATTACGTCGATTACGCGACGATCTATAAGAACCGTTTCAAAGTGCTTAGGAAAGCGTTTAAGAATTTCAAAAAGAGCGATATGGCGGGATTTGACGACTTCCTTCGCGAAAACGACAGGTGGATTTCAAATTACGCTATGTTCATGAGCATAAAGGACAAGTACAAGGGCAAGCCGTGGCTCGAATGGGATGAGGGCCTGCGTATGCGCGACGGCAGCGCGCTGTGGGCGTACACGCAGGAACACGGCGACGACGTTATGTTCTGGGAATTTTTACAGTTCAAATTCTTTGAGCAGTGGAAGGCGCTCAAAAAGTACGCGAACGACAACGGTATAAGTATAATCGGCGACATTCCGATATATGTCGCGCTTGACAGCGCGGACGTGTGGGTGTTCCCCGACCTGTTCGACCTCGACGAAAACCGCGGGCCGAATGCCGTTGCGGGCTGTCCGCCCGACGCGTTCTCGCCGACCGGTCAGCTTTGGGGAAATCCGCTCTATAACTGGGACGCGCACAGACAGTGGGGATATAACTGGTGGATCGACCGCATCAAGTGGGCGCTCACGCTTTACGACACGGTTAGAATTGACCATTTCCGCGGCTTCGAGGGTTACTACGCCATTCCCTACGGCGACAAGACTGCGGAACACGGAGAGTGGCGCAAAGGCCCCGGTATGGAGCTTTTCGACGCGGTAAAGCGCGAGCTTGGCGATAACCTTCCCATAATCGCGGAGGACTTGGGCTTCCTCACCGAAGACGTACACAAGCTGCTCCGTGACAGCGGTTTCCCCGGCATGAAGGTGCTGGAGTTTGCGTTTGATCCGCGCGAGCCGAGCAACTACCTGCCCCACACGTACGCGTATAACAGCGTCGTGTACATCGGCACGCATGACAACGACACGATACTCGGCTGGCTCGGCGGCCTTGACCGCGGCACGATCGAGTTTTGCAAAAAGTACATCGACGCGGAAAATGACGGGGATATTCCGAAAAAGCTCATACGCGCCGCACTCGCGTCCGTAAGCGACACGGCTGTAATTCAGATGCAGGACTGGCTCGGTCTCGGCTCGGAGGCGAGAATGAACATCCCCTCGACGCTCGGCAACAACTGGAAGTGGCGCATGAGCAAAAACGCCGCAACAAAAAAGCTCGCAAAGGAAATAGCGGAAATTTCAAGTATATACGCGCGGTGCGAAAGATTATAAAAAAAATATCCGACGGTTTATTGCCGTCGGATTTTTATTCAGCAGTCCTTTTTCTCGTACTCCTTTACGAGCAGCGCGCGTGTGTAGCCGCGCGACTTGTCGGTAGAGTCGATGTAGAAGCCGCGTCCGTAGTAGAAGCGGATAAGCGGCGTTGCCTTTGAGTCAGTGTGCAGGCTTATCTGCGTCACGCCTTTTTTCATCATTATACGGTCGGCAAGGTTCATAATGGACTTGCCGATACCGTTGTTCTGGCTCGTCACCTTAACCGCGAAACGCGACAGGTACGCCGTTTTGTCGGGAAATATCTCTATACGCACGCTGCCCACCGGCTCGCCGTCCGACAGCGCGATAAGCACTACCTTCGTGTCTATGTCCTTTTTAACATCGTTGTACGACTCCTCCAGTGCGGCAAGGTGCTTTACACTCGTCATCTGCTGGTACTTCACAAAGGCCTCACGCGTTATGCTCATTATTGCCGGAATGTCGTCGTAGTTCGCAAGACGAACCTGAAACAGCGACTGAAACTCTATATCCATTGCTATTCTCCTCTATGTAAGTTTTCAATCCATTTTACACTCTCCCGCGCCGTTTGTCAACACCGCAATTTAAAAACCCCTCACGGGAGGGGGTTTTTATTCCACATGTTCTCTTGTTTTTTCAATCTTTTCGGAGCTTACGGACGGTCCGTGGTGGCGCGTCGGTTCCCAGCGCACCTTTTTGAATATCGCAAGTATCGAAATCGGCACGTACGTAAACTGGAAAAGCGGGAACGTGAAAAGGTACTTCATCCTTTTCGCCGTGCTTGTGTGTATTCTTTTCGATTCGGAAATCGCGGCGACAAGTCCCATTATGAACAGCATCGCGTACATTCGCCCGCACCACTGTCCGACCGACCACAGCGGCTCCCACCAAGCCATTGCTCCGTTTATAATCTGAACGGAAAACGCCGCCGCGTTCATCACGGCTATGGCAAGTGTAATGACGTTTATCGGAAGGACGGTTATAAGCATATCGTAGCACGTCCAGCCGTTTTTGGAAAACACCTTTTTGAACAGCTCGAGACCGTAATGGCGGAACACCTGCAGAAATCCGCGCGCCCATCTCAAACGCTGCTTCCACGACTGCCTGAATGTACGAGGCTGCTCGTCGTACACGAACGCGTCGGGACAGAAGGCTATTCTTTCGCCGTCTATCGCCTTAGCCACCGAAAATTCTATGTCCTCGGTGAGCAGATGATATTTCCAGCCGCCGGACGCCTTAAGAACCTCGCCGCTTACGAGGAAGCCCGTGCCGTTTACGGCGCAGCCGCTTCCCAGAAGCATACGCGAATGGTTCACGTACTGCGATTCTCTTATATACCAAAGCGCGTAGCCGGACGTTACCCAGTTCGTGCCGTAGTTTGTGGAGTTGCGGTAGCTTGTGACAATTCTGTGACCGTCGGAAAACGTTCGGTTCATAGCCGTTATGTAGCCGGTGTCGAGTATGTTGTCCGCGTCAAACACGAAAAAACCGTCGTAAAAATCCTCGCCCTTTTCCTTAAAAATCCTGTCTATGGCGTAATCGAGAGCGTAGCCCTTGCCGACAAGCTCAAGGTTTTCGCGCACAAACACGTTTGCGCCCGCTTCCTCGGCACGCCCGGCTGTGTTGTCCGTGCAGTTGTCGGCTATAACGTATATATCGACAAGCTCCGCGGGATAGTCCTGATGATGTATGGAGTTCACAAGGTTTGCGATAACGTTTTCCTCGTTCCTTGCCGCTATGAGAACGGCGTATTTGTGGAACTTGCTTTCCTTGTGAGGCTTGTCCTTCTTTATAAAAGGTACGCATATATAGAAAATCTGATATGAGTAAAATAACAGAAACATCGTACCCAAAATCATATTTATCATTCTGACTGCAGCCATTATATTCCCCTCTGTAATCCTTCCCCGAACGTACTCCGATTGCGCATAAATACACGTCAAACGGGAGCATGTCCGTTTAAGTTACAATTATTATTCATAATATCACATATTAGGAATTAAGTCAATACGGCTTTTGATTTTGGGGCGTGTGCGCGCCTTAAACGGAACGGCACAAAAGCGCGCACAACAGTGCGAATACGGCTGCGAGTACCGTGAAAAATACCGCGAGCGATACCCGAAGCCTTTTCTCCCTGCGCGCGGAGCGGTAAAGTGCCGAAGCGATGTAAACGCTGTTTTTGTCGAATTGTGTAATCATGTGTCATTTATCCTCTCGTAAAAATTTGCTTATAACATTATATGCGCGTAATTTTCTGAATATTACCGAAAATTTCCGAAATAATACGCGTAAAAAATGAACAGTTTGTAAATATACGGAAAAAGGGTTTGAAATTTTGAGAGTTTATGGTATAATTGAATTTACATTGATAAACTCGGTTTATCTCACGGAAAGGGTACTCAAATGAATTTATGTGTAAAATGCAATAAAAATCCGGCGGTGTTTTATATAACCAAGATGGACGGCAACAGCTCAAAGACCGAAGGTCTTTGTCTTTCGTGCGCCAAAAGTCTCGGTATAGCGCCGCTTAACAATATGATAGACAAGTTTGCCGTGTCGGACGAGGAGCTTGACAATCTGAACAGTCAGATGTCGGAGTTCATGGAAAGTCTTGGCGATTTGGACGGTGAGGACGGAGATCCGATGTCCATTATGGAGCAGTTCTCGTCCGGCGGCGACGACGAGGGCGGCGCGGCTACAACGCCGCTGAGCATGTTCAAGGACTTTTTCGACAATATGCCCTCCTCCGCTCCCAACGGCAGCAAACCGAACGGCGCGAAGGAAAAGAAGCAGAAGAAAAAGCAGAAAAAAACCATGCTCGACACCTACGGCACAAATCTCACCGAAAAGGCTGCCGAGGACAAGGTTGACAGGGTTGTGAACCGTCAGGCAGAAATCGAGCGCGTAATTCAGATTCTGAACCGCCGCTCCAAAAACAACCCCGTGCTTCTCGGCGAGCCGGGCGTGGGTAAAACGGCTGTCGCGGAGGGCTTGGCATGCAGAATATTCGAGCATACCGTTCCGCCGAAGCTTTTCGGCTACCAGCTATATCTTCTCGACTTCACGGCTCTCGTCGCCGGAACGCAGTTTAGAGGTCAGTTCGAGGCGCGTCTTAAGGGCGTTTTGAACGAGGCTGCCGAGAGAGGCAACGTAATACTCGTAATAGACGAGATCCACAACATTGTCGCGGCGGGTGACGCGGAGGGCGCGATGAGCGCGGCGAATATATTAAAGCCGGCGCTTGCGCGCGGTGAAATACAGGTAATAGGCGCGACGACGCTCACCGAGTACCGCAAGCACATTGAAAAAGACAGCGCGCTCGAACGCCGCTTCCAGCCGGTCATAATCGACGAGCCGTCTATAGCGGAGAGTATAGAAATCCTCAAGGGTATAAAGGACTACTACGAGAAGTACCACAAGGTAAAAATATCGGACGACACGATAGAACAGGCGGTAAGGCTGTCGGAGCGCTACATCACCGACCGTTTCCTGCCCGACAAGGCGATCGACGTTATAGACGAGGCAGGCTCGCGCGTGAACCTCAAAAACCGTGCGCTGTACGATATGACGCTGCTTACGGGCAGGCTCGACGTGCTTGACGCGGATATGGCTGTCGCGCAGGAGAACGACGATTTTGAAAAGCTCGCCAATCTGCGCGTGGAGAAGATAAATACCGAAAACGAAATCGCGAAAGCTGCCGCCGAAGCGGAAAAGGCGGAGATCACGTTTGACGATATCGCGGCTGTTATAGAGGACTGGACGAAGATACCGGTACACCGCCTTACGGAGAGCGAGTCGGAAAAGCTTCTTAACCTCGAAAGCCGCATACACAGGCGCGTTATCGGTCAGAACGAGGCGGTCGAGGCGGTGTCGCGTGCGATAAGGCGCGGCAGAGCCGATATTACGACGCGCAAGCGACCGGTTTCGTTCATATTCGCCGGTCCCACGGGCGTGGGCAAGACGGAGCTTGTAAAGACGATAGCCGAGGTAATGTTCGACAACGAGGAGGCTCTCGTGCGCCTCGACATGTCGGAGTACATGGAAAAGCACTCGGTGTCGAAGCTCATCGGCTCGCCCCCGGGTTACGTCGGTTACGACGACGCCGGTCAGCTTACGGAAAAAATACGCAGAAAGCCGTACTCGGTAATACTGCTCGACGAGATTGAAAAGGCGCACCCCGAGGTGTTCAACCTGTTCCTGCAGATTCTCGATGACGGGCGTATCGCCGACAGTCACGGCAAAATAATCAACTTTGAAAACACGATAATAATAATGACGACCAACGCCGGCACGGAATTTAAGACAGCCGAGGTCGGTTTCAATTCGAGCGACGAGGTTTCCATGGAGGACAACGTAAACAAGAGCCTCAAAAACTTCTTTAAGCCCGAATTTCTGAACCGTATCGACGAGGTTGTAACGTTTAAGCCGCTCACGAAGGAGGATTTGAGACAGATCATCGACCTGCTCTTAAAGGACATTGTGGAAAAGCTCCGCGAAAAGGGCGCGGAATTTGTCATAACCGACGAGGCAAAGGAGCTTATACTCGAAAAGGGCTATGACAAAAAGTACGGCGCAAGACCGCTTAAACGCGCTATTCAGAAGCTTCTTGAGGATAAGCTGTCGATGCTGTCGCTCACCGGCGGAATAAGTGCGGGCTGCGTACTCGTGGCGGACAGAGACGGCGATAAGATAAACGTGACGGTTCAGTCAAAACTGCTGACGCAGTAATTACGGGAGGAAAACAATGCTTGAAGATATAATCGCTTTGGACAAAAAATATTATATGAACACCTTCGGCGACAGGCAGAGGGTGTGCTTTGAGCGCGGCGAGGGAATTAAGCTGTACGATACCGAGGGCAAGACGTACTACGATTTCCTCGGCGGCATAGCCGTGAACGCGCTCGGTCACGGTCACAGGGACTTTATAGCCGCCCTGAAGGCGCAGCTCGACAAGGTTATACACACGTCGAGCCTTTACTACATAGAAAATCAGGCGCGTCTTGCCGAGCGTCTCGTTAAAAGCACGTGCGCCGAGAGGGTGTTTTTCGCGAACAGCGGCGCGGAGGCGAACGAGGGCGCGTTTAAGCTGGCGAAAATATACTACTACAAAAAAGGCGTTGACAAAACGGATATAATCACGCTCGACCGCTCATTCCACGGCAGGACGCTCGCGACCGTCGCGGCGACAGGTCAGCCGAAGTACCAAAAGCCGTACAAGCCGCTTACGCCGGGCTTTACGCAGGTTGAGCCGAATAATCTTGACGCGGTGAAGGCAGCCGTGACGGATAAAACCGCCGCGGTTATGATAGAGCTCATACAGGGCGAAAGCGGCGTTCACCCGATGGATAAGGAGTACGTGCAGGCGCTGCGCGAGCTGTGCGACGAAAAGGACATACTGCTGATATTCGACGAGGTTCAGACGGGTATGGGCAGGACGGGTTATCTGTTCGCGCACGAGCTTTACGGCGTTGAGCCGGATATATTCACGTCGGCGAAGGCGCTCGGCGGCGGTATACCGATAGGCGCGGTGTGCGCGTGCAAAAAGGTACAGAACGCGTTCGAGCCGGGCGACCACGGCACGACGTTCGGCGGCAACCCGTTTGCGACGGCAGCGGGACTTGCCGTATTCGACATATTTGAAAAGGAAAAATTGGTGGACAACGCGAGAGAGGTCGGCGCGTACCTCAAGGACAAGCTGACCGCGCTTATGGATAGCTCGGACGGTAAAATCACCGACGTGCGCGGCGCGGGACTGCTTATCGGCATACAGCTTAAGGACGAGATCGCGAAGGACGTGTTTGCGAAGCTGTTCGGCAAGGGCTTTCTTACAAGCCTTTGCGGCGGCAACACGATACGTATCGCTCCGCCGCTGATCTTGAAGAAGGACGAGGCGGATATGTTTGTAAACGCGCTTGCCGACGTTATCGCGTAAGAGGTATATGATATGTACGAGGTAAAGAAACGTATAGAAATAAGCGCGGCGCACTACCTGACGCTTGACTACAAGTCAAAATGTCAGAATCTCCACGGTCACAACTGGATAATCGACGTGTACCTGCGGAGTGACACGCTCGACAAAAACGGCATGGTTACGGATTTTTCGCATATAAAAAAGCGCGTAAAGGACAAGTTCGACCACAAGGTCATAAACGAGGTCGTTGACTTCAACCCCACAGCCGAAAATCTTGCAAAGCACATCTGCGACGAGCTTGCGCCGCACTGCTACAGGGTTGACGTGTGGGAGAGCCGCGACAATATGGCGTCGTATATAAAGGATTGAATATGAAGGTAGTTGAAATTTTCGACTCGATAGAGGGCGAGGGTATACGTACCGGTCAGCCGGCGACGTTTATACGGCTCGCGGGCTGCAATCTGCGCTGCACATACTGCGACACGCTCTACGCGCTTTTCGGTGAGGACGAGCCGTGCCGGTACGAGGAAATGAGCGCTGACGAGATAGCCGCGCGCGTAAACAAAAGCTATATGCGCGTCACGCTCACGGGCGGTGAGCCGCTTGTGCATAAGGATGTGAACGCGCTTATAAAAAAGCTTGCGGATATGGGCTGCGAAATAAATATCGAAACAAACGGCGCGGCTGACATAAGCGACGTGCCGAGGTACGGCGGGCTGTTTTTCACGATCGACTATAAGCTGCCGTCGAGCGGCGTGAGCGATAAAATGATGTGGTCAAACTTCACGCGTCTCACTCCGCATGACGTTGTAAAGCTCGTGTGCGGCACTGACGAGGACGTGCGCGCTGCGGCAGAAATCGCGTCGCGGCTCAATGAAATGTATACCGAGCCGCCGCATATATTTGTCGGAGCGGTTTACGGCGCAATGGATTACAAAAAGCTTGTGAACGTGATACTGACAGAGCCGCAGCTAAAGGACGCGCGGTTTCAGATACAGCTTCACAAGGTTGTCTGGGACGCGGACGAAAGAGGGGTATAAATGAAAAAGGAAATTGACAGCGAAAAAATAAAAGAGGCTGCGCGTATGTTTATAGAGGCTGTCGGAGACGATCCGAACCGCGCCGACCTCGTTGAAACGCCCGACCGCGTGGCGCGTATGTGCGATGAGCTTTTTGAGGGTATGCGCTACACGAACGACGAGATCGCGGAGATGTTCGGCAAGTGCTTCGAGTACAGCAAGTCGAACGATTTGGTGATAGTGAAGGATATAGATATTTTCAGCTTCTGCGAGCATCATATCGCGCTGATGTATAATATGAAGTGCCATGTCGGATATATCCCGAACGGCAAGGTTATCGGACTCAGCAAAATCGCGCGGATATGTGATATGGCGGCGAAGCGGCTTCAGCTTCAGGAGCGGATATGCGCCGACATTGCGGAGATTATACAGAAGGCGTGCGGCACCGAGGACGTTATCGTCGTCGTTGAGGGCGAGCATAGCTGCATGACCGCCCGCGGCATTCGTGCGCGCGGCGCGAAAACCCGTACCGCCGCAATCCGCGGTATGTTCGACACCGACCACGAGCTTAGAAAGGAATTTTACAGCCTTATACGGGAATGATATATTTTTTGTTGAACGTAATGCCTTAACGTTACAACTTAAACAAAAAGTGAAAATTATGTCAAAATCTTTTAAAAAACACTTGCAATTATGTATATTTATGCTAAAATATAGTTATATGAAGCTTCATATTTTGTATTCTCTATTTAGCTCCCGCATTTTTCATGGGAGCGGGGATGCCGTATTCTGCTAATGAATCTTTTTTTGTTTTTTGTTGTCTTCTCATTAGCGCGGCATCCTTTTTCTCTGTCTGCAAGGCGACGGCTTCGGACATAAAAGGCGCTATCCCCATGGGGACAGCGCCTTTTCAGTTTTTACCTTGTCATATTCAAATACCGTTCAAACACGGCTGCGCCCTCGGCGCGGGTGATATTCGCTTTCGGATCGAACTCTCCGCTGACGCGTCCCACCATAATATCCTTCATTGTGCAGAACATTACGCTTTCAGCCGCCCAATCGGAAATTTCGTCAAGGTCGGGATAGCCGAGCCGTATAGCCCATTCACCCGTCGGACCTTCGCCCTTATACGCCGCATATCTGAACAGTATCGCCGCGGCTTGCTCGCGCGTTATGATGTCGTCGGGCGCACACTCGGTATCGGAATAGCCTTTAACGATTCCGTTCGCGCTCGCCCATGCGACAGCGTCGGCATAGTAAGCATCGCTCGGCACATCCGTAAACGTATATCCGCCATCAGCCTCCGGCTCATCTTCCATACGGTACAACACGGCTATAAACATTCCCCGTGTAATATCCGTAAAGCAAATGTTTTACGGATTTTTAAATCTTACTCATTTATGGTAACCGTTCGGCTGTCACCGTCCCAGTCCACCTGTGCGCCGAACGCTTCGGCGACGGCTCTCGCAGGAACCATCGTTCTGTCGTTGACGAGCTGTGCCGGAACGTCAAGCTTGTCTGCTTCTCCGTTTCTATAAATTTTGTTGTCACCTATGGTTATTTCTACCGTGACTCTGCCGCGTCTTGCCGTGGCGGTTTTTGTGTCCTGATCCCAGTCCACGGCGGCAGCCATAGCCTCAAAAATAGCGCGAAGCGGCAAGAGAGTGCGTCCGTCCACAATGATGGGAGGCTGGTCGAACGACAGTTTCTTCCCTTTCAGCAACACCGAAATCCCCACATCCTCAAAAACCGCAGCAGTATTATCGGGCGGGTTCGGCGCAGCGGGAGCCTGTATTGCAGAAAGATCTGGTTCTTTTCCGAAGCACATGGCATTGCCGCGCTTGTATAATTGATACCGCTTTGACTGTCCCGCCGCTTCTATTGTCAGCGTATGCTCGCCGTCCGTTATGCTGTTTATATCAAAGTTACAGATATACGGTATGCTGTTTGTCTCATGGATCCACACGCCGTCAATCTTATATGTAACAGCAACATCGGGACGGTTCGCAAAATACGCAAGCGTGTATAACTTAACAATTCCGTCATGCGCTGCAAGCGTCTCACCGTTATTCGCAGGACTGAAAACAAAATCCGGTGCAGCGTCCGCGCTTCTCAAATATGCTCCGTTCGCTGCTGCTTCTTTGAAGATATTCGCGGACTCGGGATAGTCTGTAATATAATAATGTTCGCCGTGACCGCTCATCGGATTGTTAAAATAGTTAATCATTTTTATCTGTGGATATTTCATAATGACATTCCACAGCATATTTCTGAGGCGAGGCTCATGCCAGCCTGTGTAATCGTCACCGAAGCTGTTGTATCTTGCAACGCCGCCTTCGCTTATCATAACCGGTTTTTGTATGCCGTAATCACTCAAAAACTTCATAAACGGCTTGATTTTATTTGTTGCCCACGCGTAATCGCCCGTCATAAAATACTGTGAGTCCACAAGCTTGGTATTCTGTTCATTTGTGAAATACTTTGTCATGTAGCAGCTTATACCCACCCAGTCAACATACTCGTCGCCGGGATAATAATACTCAAACGGTCTGTCCAGCGCGCCCATATCGTTCGGTGACCATACAACAGCGAAATTCGGATATTCATGTATCATGTTCGCCACATTCCTGAAAACTTGAACGTACTTATCAGGTTCGTCGCCGAGATTGGAGCAATTCATTTCATTCGCAAATCGTATAAACATCGGTTTGTTGTATTTGCTGAGATTATCCAGCGCCGCCCGTATATAGTCATAATCAACATCGTCCATGGAATACGTATTCCAGCCTACCATGGTTACAACATTATCGGTCGGTGAAGGCGGGTAATACGGCTCCGTCTGGCGTAAAGGCACCTCCATATACGTAAGACACGAACCGAGCGGCTGAAATGGAGACGATTGCTCTCCTATCATGCCGATGTATGTTCCCGCCCGCGGTTCGAGCTTCGCCCCGTAGTACGGCGCGCTTTCAGTATTGCCCTCAACGTAAAGCTCAAAATCGGTTGACGTTTCCATCGTTTTTCTTTCACGCAGCAGCGCACCCCAATCCGGCTCAGGAAAATTGTACGCTCCTGCCGCAACGCCGAATAACGTCAGCGACAGTATCGCCGAAATGATTTTCTTCATAAACAGATCACTCCTATTCCAATTGAAATGTAGTTGTTTTGTGGAACTCGTATATTGTTCCGTCCTTTAAATCCCATGCAATCTCAAAATCAACGTCATTCTCATTAAGCCAAATCTCATGGCTCGGAAAGTCGTTTATGCAAAACACGGCATGTCTGTGTGTTTTATTGATTTCGTTTATCTTCCATTTAAGAATTTTTGTCTGCCGATAAAAATTCAGACATACATGATAACCGCTCAGAGCGCTGTTAAACAGCATAAGCGCACATATGCTGACGGTGACAATCTTTTTCTTATCGGCACATGAGAACGCGAGTACCATAAGACACGGAATATAGTATATGTAAGGATGGTATCGCGCCCACCAGCTTTCCGGAAAAAACAAAGCCAGCAGCGTAAACGACGCAAGCGCCGGAAGTATTGCCAAGACATTCTTAGCCTTAATCAAAGCTATAATCCCCAATATGATTGACAAAATCAAAATACCGCTGAAAAGCACGCCAAATCCGCCGAGCCGCGTGTCGGGTACACTTATTGCCCAAATTTCCGAATTGTGATCCACAGTAAACGGAATTTTCAGCTGCGGATTATCCTCCGGACTCGGTGTCGAACGCGAAAACAGCGAAACGAGCAATGATTTTGCCGTCGGCATATCCTTTATTCCGACAGGTGCGTTCGTGTTCATTATATCATATTTGTTCTCGCCCAATAAAGGATAAATCGGATTTTTCCCTTCTGCTAAATGCTTTATATACGGATCGGCACCCATAATACACACACCCATTACCGCCGAAAGCGTTACAATTACGCAAGGCTTTAGGAGCTTTTTGCCTCGGTTTTTTATTGCCTTTACAATACCGAACGAGGCCAGTACCGCACCACAAAATACCGGCGCCGTAAACTTGATTGCAAACGACGATGAAAACGCGGCGGCAAGACTTATATAATCCAAGTTGTCCGCTTTATCCGCGTAAATTTTCATGCCGTAGAAGGCGCAGACCATTATAACCGCCGCTCCTGGGAGGTCGTTCATAAATGTAAAATACTGCGACGCAATAACAGGGTTCGCCGTAAACATTGCCGCAAGCAGCAGGGATACCCATAGCTTTTTGTCAAACACCGACCGAATTGTGTCAAATGCCGTGAAAAAGAGCATCAGAACAAATAACATATTCGCTCCCTTTGCATATTCTATCTTACCGAATATGCTGTATACGCACGAGTACAGAGACCACACTCCCTTGGGGTAATTGTCAAGCCATAGCGCGGTGTCCTGCATACGTCCGAAGGAATTGAAGTACCAAAACGAAAGCCGCCACGGATTCCAACCGTTTGAAAACGCATAAACGGCTTCCTTGTGAAAGGACATTCCGTCATAAGAAATATCATATATGTGTCCGGCAGCTTTAACGGCGGTCAGCGATAACGCTATGGTTATAAGACATGATACGGTAACCGACCAGTTAAATTTAATACCGATTAAAATAACGGCGGCAAGCGCGATTATAAGCGAAAATGTGATATTTGTGATGTTGAGCATAAAGCATACCGATGAAATAAACACGGTTAAAGCAAAAATCAATATGGGCGCGGCGGCAAGTCCGCCGGTATCGATATTATCCACCGTATTCCTTATCATGCGAGGCGCTTTCATAAGAACTTCCCCAACCTTCCGTATATTTTTCTAAATTATAGCACAGGATAATCCAAAAGTCAACTGTATATAGTTAAACTTTTTACAGTTAGTACGATAAAATTAGTTATAAGAGCTTTAATTTAAAAAGGAAGTGAGTTTTTATGACTATGGTTGACGCAATCGCGAAAAGAATTCTTGACTTGTGCGGTGAACGCGGTATTACGCCGAACAAGTTAAGCACAATATCCGGTATGACACAATCCACCATAAACAACATTATAAATACCGGAAGCAAAAATCCTACAGTTTCGACAATCAAAAAAATATGTGACGGTTTGGAAATTACACTGTCCGAGTTTTTTGATGATGAAATTTTTTTTAAGTTGGAACAAGAGGTAAAATAATCGAATAAAAAAAGAACCCTTTGTAAAAAGGGTTCGTAAATCTGTCGCGTACTGCGACGTGGTGGAGATGAGGGGAATCGAACCCCTGACCTCTTACATGCGAAGCAAGCGCTCTCCCAGCTGAGCTACACCCCCATATGTCCGCCCAACGGGCGAACACATATATAATACACTATTTTAATCGGTTTGTCAATGATTTTTTACGAATTTGGATATCCCGCCATAAGCGCTTCATATTCCGTCTGCGTTATCGGCATAACTGTGCCGTGGCGGTACGTCGCGTCAAATGTGAAATCGCTGCCCGACGTGAACGCACCCTTTGACAAGTCGCTTGTCACAAACGGCTTGTAGCCCTGGCTCTTTGAGAAATAGTCAAGCAACAGCGTCCAGCCGCCGTTGTTGTTTTTGTAGATAGTCGGTCCCTCGTAACCCGTCACGGTATCGCCCGCGACGTTATTTATCGTGTACGTTTCAACGTCTTTCCAATTTCCGTTGAGCGACGTGCATTTCTGCATTGTTATCGAGGACTTTGCCTCGTTCTTTGTAAACCTGTAATACACGCCCTTTTCCTCGACAATCGTCGTGTCTATCACGGCGTTCGGCTCCTCGATATAGATTTCCGGTTCGGAGAAGTTTTCAAAATCGCTCGTGTACGACCTGAAAATCCTGTATTTCGCAAAGTTATCGTCGCTTATAACGGAAGCCCAGAATACCATGTACTGTCCTTTTTCACGGTCGTAAACCGCCTCGGGCGCCCATACGCAACCCGCGTTTTCGCCGCCGACCTCTGCAAGGCTTGCATTGCTCCAGTTTACAAGATCACTGCTTTTCCATACGACGATGTTCTTTGAACCTTGCTGAGCCGCGTTTGTCCAGTTATTGCCGTTATGGAAAATGCTCAGATCCGTTGCGATAATATAGAAATTGCCGTCCTCGCCGCGCAATATGTACGGATCGCGCACGCCCTTTGTGCCTACATTGCTTACAAGGACGGGCTGCTTGTTATTGAGCGTCGTCCACGTAGTGCCGTCGGTCGATACGGAGAAATACATCTGCTCCTTATTTGCGTCCTCCTGTGTACCCACAAAGTGCGCGAACAGATATGCCGCAGTTTCAAGCTCGTCCTTTACCGTGACAGTCTTTGTAACGGTCTTTTTAACTGTTGCTCCTTCTTTTAAGATATAGTTTACCTTATACGTGCCTTCTTCAAGGCCGGTAAACTCACCGGTCGCGTCTGTCTTTGACTCGCCTATTTGCGCGCCGTCCTCGCCGGTCAGCGTGACCTCGAGCGCGAATGTGTCGTCCGCACCGTATTCGCTTGTATACTTGATTGCCGTACCCTCCGCGTACGCGGTGAACGTTTCAGCCGACGCCGCAAGTCCTATGACCGTGGCTGTAAAGCTCCTCGTAAACGGAATACCGTTCTCGGTAACCTTCGCCGTGAGCGTTACGTCGGTCGTGTCAAGCGGCCGTTTCACAACACCCGCGGTTGATATTATTTCGGGATCGGAGCTTTCCCACGTAATACCGTTAGCGGTCGTCAGCGTGAGATCACTCTTAACCGCCGACAAGCCGTCCAACTCAATATCGTCAAGCGCGGATTTAAGCGCGCCCTGAACGATTTTGAAGTCGTCGATATAGCCCGTCGCAAATTCGCCGTTCGTACCCCAGTTTGCGCGTCCTATGTACGCCACAGGGTTGCTTCCCAGAATATCGGTAAGCTTAGCGCTCGACGCGACGCTGCTCGCGAGAGCGCCGTTTATGTATAGGTCGGTTTTATTCTCCGACAGCGATATTATAATGTCGTTCCACTCGTTCAGATTTATATCACCCTCGTTTGCGGCCGCTCTCGTGCCGCCGTTATAACGCTCAACCTTGAATTTGCCGTTGTCCTTATTCAGCAAAGCGCCTATATAATGCTCCTTCTCGAACTCTTGCACATTCGCGTTCGGCGCGGCAAAGAACCACCACGATGTCGGATCATTAACAGTCGGCTTTACAGAGAACGAAACCGTGATCTCGTCCTGTCCGGCTAAAAGTCCGTTGCCGTTCGCGTCGGTAAGATTTATTACGGTATCTTTGGTATTGTCAAGCTGCAGCACCTTTTTATCGTCAACCGTCGCGAACTTAGCCGTTCCGGCAGCCGCAGCCTTGCCGTAGGGCGAGCCGCTCGTCAAATCGCCGTTGTTGAAATTAAGGCTTATAAGCGTGCCGTCCTCGGGAATATCCGGCGTCTCCGGCGGAGCGGGAGGAGGAGCGGGTTCGGTAAAATCCGTGCCGTACGTTATAACGTCGCCGTCAAAGTTATCGTATGACGCGACTCTGCCCGCCGACACAGCGTAAGCTCCGGTCGCCTCGATCGATTTTATGCTTACCGGCGATGTGAGCGTACCCTCCGCGGTCGTGTCAGCCATACCGCCCGTAAACGACACGCTTACGTTACCTGCGCCGTCAATCAGTATTTCGCACGTCTTGTTGTAGCCCATAATGTTTTTGTACGGCTGATCGGCGTTGTCCCAGCCGTTTGCGCCGGTTTTGCTTCCCGAACCGGGAGCCGTTCGGCTCTGCGCCACCGTGGGAGACGCAAGCACGTTCTGCCCGCCGATACGAAGCTGATTTAAGTTATAGCCGCCGCCCGTGAGATACAGCGCGACGATTTCATTTCCGTCCTTGTCCTTGACCGCGAACGTGTTATCCTTGCCGCTGCCTTCCCAGCCCGCGAACATATTGAACGTCAGCCTGAACAGCTGATTTTTACCGAGATTGATCGCTTCGTCAAGTTCCGATTTCGCCGTAGTATTTACAGGTACAAACACGTTTCCGAAACGCTCAAGTCCCGACGCGTAAATTACCTTACCGTCGGCAAGCGCGCCGGCTGTGCCGCCGAAGATATTGCCCGTGCTGTCCTCAAAGTCGTCGGTAAATTCGGCTATATCCTCCACCTCGGCGGTTTCGGTATGCTCGAACATATCCATCGGCTTAACGCTGTCCTTTTCCCATACGAGCAGCTTACAGGTGTTATCGGTGAAATCGCCGTCCGCCTCGCCCGAAGGCTCGTTTTTGGAAACGTATGTAAGCCTTCCGTTCTTATCATAGGAGGCAAAGTACGCGTCGTTTTCTTTCAGATTTTCCGGCAGTGTGTAGCTGTAGGAGAGCTTGCTGTCGGAAACGGAATATTGGTCTATTACCTGAGCAAATCCCTCGGAAGAATATTCGCCCTCTATCAGGAATTCCGCGATGTTTGTCATATCGGTCGGGTTTGTGTATCTGTAATATCTGTACGCGTTCGCATTGGTAAACTTATCCGCCGTTACGGTTGTGTACTCGCCCGCGGGAATTGCCGTCTTTATCGTGTACAGATCTATCCAGTTTATAGCGTCAAACGACGCCTGAACCGTTCCGCCGACCGTGCGTTCCGGCATACCGTTACCGCTTCGAGCAGCCATTTTTACCGCGCTTATCTTATACGGCGAGCCGTAGTCGTACATTACATATCCGTTTTTCGTGCCGTCGAAATACGTTGCGGGATCGCCGTCGGCAGCCTTGCGGTAGTCCGCGCTGTCAGCCGGTGCGCTTGAATCGCTGCCCCACGACGGCGTACCCGACAGCTTGTACGACGGTATAAGGAAGCTCTTTTCAACCTTATAACCGCCGACCTCGGCGTATACTGTAATACTTCCCGCAGCCTTTGCCTTAACGACAGCCGTCTTGTCGTTGGGAGTAATATCCGCAAGCGACGCGTCGGAAACAGACCATGTTACATCTCCGTCTATATTTGTATCGAGCGTAAGCTGAACAGACGCGTTCACGTTTATTTCACTGCCGCCGCCCTTGATTATCGCGTATTTATCATCAAAATTCTGCGCGCCGCTTATTACGTAAGTCGTGATCGTGCCGGCTTTCGCGGTCGTTGTGAGCTTTTTGCCGTCGAGCGCAGCCTCGCCGGTGATTTCCTTCCAATGCTCGGCGTTCCCGCCTGTGAGGTTGTTCGAGCGTATCTCCTTAACGGTATTTCCGACCGTCTTAAATGCCGACAGGTCGATTTCGTACGGGATATCGCTTGAACCGCTGTTGTTTACGACAACCTTTATATCGCCCGTTTCACGGTTATACGCCGCGAGCGTGCTGTTCGACGACGCGATAAGCGTGTCGCCCGGGTTTATGTAGCGCGTAAACTGACCGTACGCGTAATACTTGTTCGCCCATTCGATCGTTTCGTTATCGTGGTTGCCCATACCTACGCCCCAAAGCTTACCTGTTACGTTAAGCGAAGTATTTGCCTCGGGATGTGTTCCGCTGCCCGCGGGATATTCAAACTTTGTTGAATCCTTGTGCGAGTCGATTATATCCCACATAACCCAAGCCGAAGCCTGCATTCCGTTTAAGTCGGTTATAATTCTGTCCGCGAGACCGAATCCGTCCCAGCTTCCGTCAACCTCGCTCATCCAAAGGTTTTTGTTTGCAGCCTGCGCAACGGCTTTCACGCCCGCACGGTTCGAGCCGCCGTAGGTATGAGTATCTATTCTGTCGAGCGCGGCTTTTGCATCTGCGGTAAGCGCATTAACCGAGCTTATCGTATAGCCGAGGTCGGTTTCGTCGGGGCCGGCAATGAGAGTGTCGGTAATACCGGCAGCCGTAAACGCGTCCTTTACAGCCTTAATAAGTCCGGACTGATGCTCTCCGGGAGCGACAAGGTTGCCCTCCTGCTTACCGCTTTTTTCAAACCAATATGCCGTTTGAGTACTCGGCTCGTTCATCGGCGAATAGCTGTCAAAATGCAGACCTTCCTCGTCCATATGCTTCGTGACCTCAGCAAGGAATTCCGCAAACACATCATAATTGTCCGGACTAAGGTTTTCCGCAGCTTTAGTAACTTTACTTCCGTCTGAGTTTGTTTCCAAAACCTCTCCTCCGCTCGAACACTGTGTTTCTGTCATAAACCACGGAGGTGAGTTTGTATAGCCTTCGATATGAACGTTGGGATTTTGCTCCTTTATTCGCGTAAGAACATTTACCTGATTATGATCCGCGTTCCAATCCCATTTGTAAACTACATCGCCGTTTTCGTCTTTTTTGAGATTGGTGACATTCGAGTTATCGCCCGAAGCCGTATAGCTGTCACCGTCGTACTGCGGCACGGCAAAGCACGGCAGCTTAGAGTCCGAGCGCGTGATGTGGTTATGCGTCGGGTTGTCGCCGCCGCCTACGTTGTAGCGGACGATGTCAAGTCCGAGACCGTTCTCGGAATACAGATCCTCCGCCGCCTGCTGCGCCATAGTGTCACTGTAGCCGATACGATTGCCCCACCAGCCCATACTCGTACCCCAGCCCTCGAACTTACCGTCGTTGAACGGCGAAGCCTCCGAAGGATCGAGCCGCACGACCGTCGCCGCGCCCGCGGCTGAAACGGTGGACGCCGGTGACGGCACGGCAGCCCGGCACACTCCGAGCGTCATTGCAAGCGCCGTCACGGTGCATATGAATTTATTATGTCTCATGATTATGCTCCTTTCCCTTTTTGTGATTTAATATATTATTTCTATTGTACCATATTCCGCGCCGATATGCAAGACATTTATATGCCGTTATCGACTGCGTTCGTAAAGCCGCGCGTGTACACCGAAAGCTTGTCGGGTGCGCTTTTGACCATGTTTCCGCTCTCGTCGTATATGATATATTTCGTGTCGTGCTTCAGCACCTGACCGCCCGCGCCGCTCGCGCGCATATTGCGGTAATTTGTGCCGGGCAGCGGATTTAATATCGCGCCCACCCAGCTGTACTGGTAGTGGTCGATTTTACCCGCCTTTCGTTTAATATCGCTCCTGTGCGCCTCTACGTACTCGTCGCTGTAACCGGGGCCGTCCAGATTCAGCACACGGTCGATTTTCATATAAAAATCATCGGGCGCGGTTATAGCGGCGTGTTCGGCGAGATTGCCGCCGAGCGAATGTCCGGTGAGTGAAAACGAATTGAATTTACCGCCGAATTTATCGTTTATGTACCTCACATATTTTTCACTCTCTCGCTGCTGCGGCGTTTGCGTGGAATTTATCAGAGCCGCGTCGGACAAAATCCAGTCGTTGAGTATCTGCCGCGAATTAAAGCTCTCGCTGCCGCGGAACGCAATTATCGCGTCGCCGCCGCCCGTGTCGATGCAGCACGCGACAAAACCTGTGCGCCTGTTGCGGTTCCTGTAGTTTACCACCCTCCACAATTTATACGCGCCGTTTACAATTTCATTGTACAGTTCGGGATCATGCTTTTGCCAATATTCGCCGAGGCTTTTGTTATGCTCTAAATGCTCGCCGACAGTCCAATCGCGGTGGAGCATAACGTCAAGCTCGTTAAAATCCATGTACGCAACCTGCGTCGCCGCGCGTAAATCCTTATCGGAAAATTTCATAATAAACAACTCCTTTTACCCTTTTGTTTATTATATTCGCGCACACGAAAAAGCTCCCGCGCTGTGCGGGAGCTTCAAGTTAAAGCAAATCTTCGATTTTTATTTCCCTGCCGTTCACTATAACGCCCTCAATATCGTCTACTTCGACTATGTTGTTAAAACGCATATAATATCGGAATATCATACAGTTTTCTCCCTCGGGGAAACCGCCCGTGCGGAACGGTTTCGCGTTCTGCCAGTCTATTACCGTGCCGTCCTTCATTTTTACGGACAAATTCGCCGCGGATATATAAGGTTCTATGCCGCTGAATATATCAAGGTTCGCCCGATCGTTCTCCCTGATGTTTGCCGCCTCGTCCTCCGTCAGCTCGCTCCGTACGACAAATTGTGCCGACAGCGGTGACAGCGTTATATCGGTAACGGTTATATTACGCTCCTCACATTCCATCGGGATATTGACGCTAAACTCACGCATATCGGGATTTTTTTCGCTGCTGTAGTTCCACGTAAGCTGCCATTTGCCTTCAATAATATTGTTCCATTCATGCTCCGGCTCATAGCTTACATGCTCGCTTATGTTTTCAAGCGTCAGCGACCATTCGCAGTCGTGCAGCTCCGACGCAAAGCCTTCTGCCGTCGCTATGCACTTCATTCTGTTGCCGTCCGCCTCAACGACCGATACATCCATTGCAAACGAGCTGTATTTCTCCGGATGATCCCAGCTGTCCGACGGTTCAAAATGATACCTTTCAAACTCGTACCACTGTTTCAGTTCCGTCCCCTCCGGCGCGACCACTTCAAACACCGCGTAGACCGTCCGCGAGTCGGCGAGCGTTTGCAGCACGTTCACCGTAACGCCGTTATCCGTGACTGAGCATACGGGAGTGTCAACCGCATTTTCTATTTCATCAAAGTTTTCCTCGGTAACGCCCAGCATATCGCCGAGCGGCTTTTCAAGCTCCAGATAGTACGCCGCGAGCGCGGTCGTAACGGCAAGCAGCGCGGTGACGCACGCGGCGATAAGCATGGTACGCATAACGTGATGTTTCCTTTTCTTCGGTACAACGCCCGTCTTTTTGCTTATCAGGTGGAGAATACGGTTACGCTCCGCGTTTGTCAGCGGCTCGCAGCAGTCGTCCTCAATTTCAATGTTTTGCATGATTTCATCAATTCCACTCATAGATTAACGCCTCCCTTTATCAATTCGGCTTTCAGCTTTTCCTTGTAGCGGTAAAGTATGTTTTCGACCTTCTTTTCGCCGCAGCCCATATGCTCCGCGATTGACTTTACGCGCTCGTAGAGGTAGTACCGCCGCACAAACACCTCACGCTCGAACGGCGGCATATTGTAGATTGTTCTGCGCACCGTTTCAATATTCTCGCGCCGCGCGACCTCGTCCGTCATATCAGCGTCAATATCATCATCAATCACGACCGGCGGCACGGACTTTTTAGCCGCCTTCAATTTGTCTATTGCACTGTTGCGCGCTATTCCGATAATATATCCCTTCACCGACTGCGCGCCGGCGAGCTTATCGAGCGACCGCCACAGACCTATAAAGCTGTCCGCGACGGCTTCCTCTATGTCCTCGCGGCAAAATCCCGAAAGAGTGTTCGCGCAGACGGTCTTAACAACGCCGCCGTACCTTTCGACAAGCGCCGCGAATGCGCGTTCCGGCTCGTCTCGCATAAATGCGGCCAATTCCTCTCCGCTCATCTCACTGTCCATATTTACCCCCTCTTATCCTTCAATTAAAAGCGCTTTCATATATACAGTCCGTCCGCCGACACATTTTCACTCATATTTATGTAAAAACAAAATACATTTTTGCTATTGACAAATATTATTTTTATGTTAAAATAAAAGAAGAAAGAGGCTTCCGCTTTAAAGGCGGTTCGTCCAATACGAGCTAAATAGCCGCTGCATTGGTCGTGGGGGCGGCTATTTTTTTATGTATTTTATCAATTCGATTAGTGCTATTATAATCAATAATGTCACAATCATTTCGACAATTTCCATAATATCACCCCCTTGTATAAGAGAGTGACGAACCGCCCTTAATAAGCCATCTTTCTTCCGTGTGCCATTATAGCACATAATGTCGTTTGATGCAATACTGTATCCATAAATAAAGCACACCCGCAAAGATGTGCTTGACATACATATTTTTTAGTGATATAATCAAGGTAAAGATAGGAGCGGCAAAACGGTTGTTTCTATTTCAGTAGTATAATTAAATGTGTAGAAAAGATTATTCTACCCAGATAACCGCCTTACCGATATAGGGCGGTTATTTCTTGATTATCCATACAATAAGCAAAATTAAGATAAGGTTTATCGTTATTTCGCTCATAATATTTCCTTTCCGAAACAACCGCCTACCGCTCGCTGTCAATACCCGAGCCTTTCGGCTTGTTTTATTGTATCACATTATGTCATTTATTGCAATATCGCCTCCTTGATTTTTCCGCCGCTTCGGTGTATAATACCCGGGAAGGGGGAATTTTTGTGAAAAGATTTACTTTAGGTTTTATCATAGGCGGCATTATCTGTTCCGCCCTTACCGGCTTTGCGGTTGAGTACGCCGTAACTGCGAACCCGTTTCCGATTAAAGTTGACGGTGCTGCCAAATCAATAGAGGGTTATAACATAAATGACAGCACCTACTTCAAGCTCCGCGACGTTGCCGGCGCGGTCGGCGGATTTACGGTCGGATTTACAAATAATACGATCACAATCAGCACATCACAAGAACCGCCCGAACCCGCAAATACCGACGGAGCTATCACAATCTACGAAGGTCAGCCGCGCGATAACCGCCTTGCAAGAGAAGGCGACACCGTTATAAAGGCGGACGGTACAGCGGTAGTGCTGAAAAAAGGGCCGCACGGCGTGCTTGGCGAAGGACAGGGAGTTGCGCCGGACTTGGGCGTTACGGTAACGGGTGTCGGTAATACCACGGTTACAATGACAAATGTAACAGGTTTAGTATTCTCAGGTGATGTTGGAGACCAAGTTGATTCAGCGGGTATGCGCATAAATAATGAAGGTTACTATGTAAATCAGATAACAGGAGAAGGACACTGGGGTGCGGAATGGATGGCAATGAAGTCCATACCGACAACAGAGGGTACAGTTAAATATCAGTTGTCAGAAGATAAAAATTGGTATTGGGATGATGTTATGCACTCTTGGACGGAGGTTTGTGTTCAAAATATAGGACCAAAGACTTTGGCAAAAATAAATGAAGCCAATGGCTTAAATTAAAATACCTCCCCTGTAAAATCTATTAAGCCTCCGTACGGGCGACCTTCACGGCCGCTCGTTTTGTTTTGCGCGCTGCGGGCGAACACGATTTTATGAAATAAAAAAGTCGGCGCGAACGTTGCGACGTTCGCGCCGACGTGGTGGAGATGAGGAGGATCGAACTCCTGACCTCTTGAATGCCATTCAAGCGCTCTCCCGGCTGAGCTACACCCCCGATTAAATTAAAGCCGCCGCGTCTGCGGCGGCTATGGCAAGCGTTATCTTTCCCGTGTTATAGCAGCTCATTATCCCACTGTAATTGTCACCGGCAATACCTCCCGTTCCGTCATCGTCATATGTCGGACTGTTTATAATATCGCCCGTATTATAACAGTTTACTATCGATCCAAGTGTATTCATTCCCGCAATACCGCCGATCGAACCCTTTCCGTTGATATTTACGCTGCTGTAACAGCTTTCTATTATACCCCAGTTATCTCCCACAACGCCGCCGATAGCAGATATAGCGGCAGTACTGCTTATTGAACCCGATACGCCGAGATTTCTTATCGTGCCGTAGCTGTTGCCTAACGCTCCAAATAAGCCTACATAATTAAAATCGTCACTATCGGTATATAACAACACTTTTACCGTATGACCGCCGCCGTCAAATTCGCCTTTAAACATCCTTGAATACGTTCCGATCGGCGTCCATGATGTGCCGCCCTCGCTGTACTTTGCCGACATATCTATCTCCGCCGTCAGCTTAAAATACTCGCCGCTGCCGTTGCCTTTGTTAATATATTCACAAACGCCTCAAGCTGCTCCAAGCCGGCAATTTCATACGGGGAGTCCTCCGTGCCGCTGCCGCCGTTTGCGCCGGCAAATGCCGCCGACGCGGTCAGCGAAAACGCCGGAATAAATGTTAATATCATCGCAAACGCAACAGTTAAGCTTAAAATTCGATTTCTCATCGTTCATTCCTCCGGTTATAATTTTATTGTAAATATGCTGCATATTGACATTTTTCTTCATAGATATTATAATTATAACACGTTCACCCATGAACGAGTCAATAGTTTGGAGTGATTTTTGAAAAAATTGTTTACGGTAGGTCGTGTGTGCAAACTCCTGCCGAAAAACGAAAGTGGCAGCAGCTTATAGAGAGAGCATAGCTGTTCACTATGCGGCACAGACGGATTTATGCGAATAAAAAAACCGAGTGTCCATTTGGATCACTCAAATCCAATGTGAACACTCGGTATGGTTGCGGGGGAAGGATTTGAACCAACGACCTTCGGGTTATGAGCCCGACGAGCTACCAACTGCTCTACCCCGCGATATAGCGTTTCACCTTTTCGGTGCTTATATATTTTACCATAGCAAGACGAAAATGTCAATATTTTTACGGATTATTTTCATTTAATTCTTATGTCATATTCCGACAAAAAAAGCTATTGTTTTTATTGCTTTTTTGTTATATAATATATTTATATATCTGCGAAAGGGTGGTCTGCATGGATAAGGTCTTATCGGATCTGCGCGTACGGCTCGAAAACCATATTTCTCCGCGCGCGATGCGGACGGTGCGTCCGTTTCTGACCGTTCAGTTTCTGACCTTTATGCTTATGGGCATAATAAACACGGTCATTTCCGTAGCGTCCGCCACGCTTCTGGACATACTCACCGCGCGGCTTCTGCCGGTCGGCAGCGCGTACAGAATACTTGCAGCGCGCACAAACGTCAACTTCATATGCGGATATATAATAAGCATCGTGACGTCGTTCTTCCTGAACTCGAAATACACCTTCCACGTCAAACCGACGCTGCGAAGGTTTGTAAAATTTCCGCTCAGCTATATACCGAATTTCGCGTTTCAATATATTTTCGTATTTTTATTCACGGCTCTCGGACTGCACCGCACCACCGCCTACATATTCGCGGCGATCATAGGAACGCCGATAACGTTTGCGGCAATGAAGCTGTTCGTGTTCAGCCGCAGAAAATCCACAAATGAAAATTAACGGAGGAAATTATGCTATCAAAGGTTTACTCGCGCGGACTGGCGGGAATTGACGGTTTTCCCGTATCGGTCGAAACGGATATTTCAAACGGTATGCCCGCGTTCGACATCGTGGGACTGCCCGACGCAGCCGTCAAGGAGGCGAAGGAGCGCGTGCGCTCCGCAATAAAAAACACGGGCTTCAAATTCCCGGCGCGGCGCATAATAATCAATCTCGCACCGGCGGCGCAGAGAAAGGAAGGCTCGGGCTATGACCTGCCTATGGCTGTTTCGATTTTAAGAGCTATGGACAGATTTTCGGCTGACGAAAATTACATCAAAAAATGCGTGTTCCTCGGCGAACTGTCGCTCGACGGCACGGTAAACGGCATAAACGGCGTGCTGCCGATGGTCATATCGGCGTACAGAGAGGGATTTACGGAAATGTTCGTGCCTGCCGAAAACGCCGACGAGGCGGCTGTCATAGACGGCGTGAACGTTTACCCCGTAAAGTCGCTCGAGGATTTGTTCAATCATTTTGAAGGTATTAAAAAAATACAGCGTCACACGGTTGACCTGACGGAATATTTCGCGCAGTCGGCGGCGTCGGTGCTTGACTTCTGCGACGTCAAAGGTCAGGAAAACGTCAAGCGTGCGCTTGAGATAGCGGCTGCCGGCAACCACAACGTACTCCTTATCGGCAGTCCCGGCACGGGCAAAACAATGCTCGCGCAGCGTATGCCGTCGATACTGCCCGACCTCACGTTCGACGAGGCGCTGGAGGTAACAAAGGTACACTCCATAGCCGGACTTTTGAGCAAGGACGAGCCGCTCATATTAAAGCGGCCGTTCCGCAGTCCGCACCACACCATTTCGGCTGTGGGACTGTCGGGCGGCGGCACCGTTCCGCGTCCGGGCGAGCTGTCGCTCGCGCACAACGGTATACTGTTCCTCGACGAGCTGCCGGAGTTCAGCCGCTCGACGCTTGAAATAATGCGTCAGCCGCTTGAGGACGGCGTTGTCACAATATCGCGCGTGAACGCGACGCTTACATATCCGTGCAACATCATGCTCATAGCGTCGATGAACCCGTGCAAGTGCGGCTACCTCGGCGACACGCGCAGGCAATGCACGTGTACGCCGATGCAGATAAACCAGTACCGCAGTAAAATCTCCGGTCCGCTTCTCGACAGAATCGATATACAGGTGGAGGTGCCGAATGTCGATTACGATGATTTAAGCTCAACAACAAAGGGCGAGACAAGCGCGGAGGTCAAAAAGCGTGTGAACAAGGCGCGCATGGTTCAGCTTGAGCGGTACAAGGATTTAAGCATATACTCAAACTCACAGCTTGATGCGGGTATGCTGCAGAAATACTGTCCGCTTGACGACGAGAGCAATGCGATGCTAAAAGCCGCGTTCGACAACCTCGGTCTGAGCGCGCGGGCGCACGGCAGGATTTTAAAGGTCGCGCGTACAATAGCCGACCTCGAAGGCAGCGAAAATATAAAAGCGGCGCATATCGCCGAAGCGATACAGTACCGCAGTCTTGACAGAAAATATTTTGAATAGCAAAAACCCCCTTTGCAGGGGGTAATAAATGCATATAACTTACTCCGTCCCGCCGTGTTTTTCGGCGGCGGAGATTTTCTTTATTTTATTATCGCCGTCAACGAACACGACGGTCGGGGTATGCGTTTCCGCCTCGTCGGGCGTGAGGGTGCAGTACGCCATAATTATAACCTTGTCGCCCACGCCGACGAGCCTTGCCGCCGCACCGTTAAGGCATATCACGCCGCTGTTTTCTTCGCCCGCTATCACATACGTTTCAAGGCGGCTGCCGTTGTCTATATCCACGACCTGAACCTTCTCGTATTCGAGTATGCCCGCAGCTTTCATGAGCGCGCCGTCAATCGTTATCGAGCCGACGTAGTTAAGCTCCGCCTGCGTAACGGTCGCGCGGTGGATTTTTCCTTTAAGCATTTCTATGTTCATTTTCCTACTCCATAATAAAATTGTCGATAAGACGCGTTTTGCCGATGTACACCGCGATCGCGCACAAAAGCGGCTTTTTCACGGTTTCGAGCGGTTCGAGCGTCGTAAGGTCTACAAGCTCAACATAATCTATACGCGCGAGCGGCTCTTTTGAAATTTCGTTTCTTACCGCGTCGGTTATGGCTTTCGCGTCTGTTTCGCCGCTCTCTGCCATGCGCCTGCCGATTTCGAGTGAGCGCGACAGGCACAGCGCGGCTTTTCTTTCTTCGGGGCTTAAATAGGTGTTGCGCGAGCTTTTCGCAAGTCCGTCGCTTTCGCGCACGATCGGGCAGCCGACTATCTCTATATCGAAATTCAAATCCTCAACCATTTTCTTTATGACGCACAGCTGCTGCGCGTCCTTCTGACCGAAATACGCCCTGTCGGGTGTTACTATGTTAAACAGCTTGCTCACGACGGTGCATACGCCCGAAAAGTGTATGGGGCGCGTTTTGCCGCACAATACCTTTGTTATCTTGTTCATGTCCACGAACGTGAGCGCATCGCGGTACATTTCGTCAGGCTCGGGATTAAATATAACGTCCGCGCCGGCGGCTTCGCAGAGAGCCGCATCCGCGTCAAGGTCGCGCGGATACGTTTCAAAGTCCTCGTTCGGCGCGAACTGCGTCGGGTTCACAAAGTCGCTCACGACTACGCGGTCGTTTTCCTTGACGGCGCGGTCGATAAGGCTTTTGTGTCCCTCGTGGAGATAGCCCATTGTCGGGACAAGTCCGATGGTCAGCCCTTCCCTTTTCCACGATTTTATGATAGGTCTTAATTCGTCTATTTTCTTTATGATTTTCATTTTATAGCCTTCCTTCTTTGAGCGCCCCAAGCGTTTCGTCGTCGGTTTTAAAGGTGTGTTCCTTCGCCGGGAACGTGCCGGCCTTTACCTCGTCTATATACGCTTTTATGCCGCTTTGCATCGCGCCGCCAACATCGGCGAACCGTTTTACGAATTTCGGCTTAAAGCCGCCGTACATCGTGAGCATATCCTGGTACACAAGCACCTGACCGTCGCATTCCGCGCCGGCGCCTATGCCGATCGTGGGGATCGTGAGTATTTTTGTGATATGCGCGGCAAGCTCGGCAGGCACACATTCAAGCACTACCGCGAACGCTCCGGCTTCCTCTACCGCTTTCGCGTCCTCGATAAGCCTGTGCGCGGCGGCAATGTTTTTGCCCTGAACCTTGAAGCCGCCGAACTCGTTCACCGACTGCGGCGTCATGCCGATGTGTCCCATTACGGGTATTGACGCGTCGGTTATGGCGCGTATGTGTTCCTTTACCTTAACGCCGCCCTCTAATTTTACCGCCGAGGCACGTCCTTCCTTTATGAGCCGTCCGGCGTTCACGACCGCGTCGTAGACCGAGGTCTGGTATGACATAAACGGCATATCCGTTACCACGAACGCGTTTTCCGCTCCGCGCGAAACAGCGGCGCTGTGGTGTATCATATCCTCCATCGTGACGCGAAGAGTGTCGTCGTAGCCGAGCATGACCATTCCGAGCGAGTCGCCGACGAGTATCGCGTCAACGCCCGCCTCGTCCTCAAGCCGCGCGGTCGAATAATCGTAGCCCGTTATCATAGTGATTTTCTCGCCGCGCTCCTTCGCTTCACGGAAGCTTGCCGTTGTAAATTTCATTGTTAAATTCCCTCTTTCATTGAAAAAATCCGCACCGCGCGGCATGTACCGCATGGTACAGACAATATTTTCCATGACAAAAGTACGCCGCCCGAAGCGGCACAATATGTCTGGTGCAGTTTTCATAAAGAAATATTGCCCGTCCGACATATTATAACACACTCTTTCAGATATTACAATAGGGAATTTCGCGGTTTTTTCCGTATATACACAAAGTAGAACGAAACCGAAATCGCCGCCGCGACAGTCCAGCCGACGGGCCACGACAGCCATATGCCTATCTCGCTGTTCATCATATATGACAGCACGTACGCTATTATTACGCGCAGCAACAGGTCGGTGAATGTCGAAATCATAAACGGCCGCATTTCTCCCGCGCCGCGCAGAAGTCCGTCCGCCGCGAGCTTTACCGCCGCTATAAAATAGAACGGCGACGCTATCATAAGAAACGCTCTGCCCACGTCCGTAACCTGCGCAATATCCGCCTCGGACGGGTTCACGAATATGTGCATCATGTATGTCGGGAAAATGAAATACGCGATAAAGAACGGCAGCGCTGTCACTACCGACATTATAACACCGCTCTTAAATCCTGCGCGTACGCGGTCGAACCTGCCGGCGCCGGTATTTTGAGCCGTGTAGCTCGACATCGCGTTGCCGAGCGTCGCGAAGCTCGTAATCGTGAACGTGTTTAATTTGATCGCCGCACTGTAACCGGCTATCACGTCCGAGCCGAAAAAGTTGACGCGCGTCTGTATAAACAAATTGCCGACCGACACAAAGCTCTGCTGCAGAATACTCGGCACGGCGAACCGCGATATTCGTCCGAGCATGCTCCATGAAAATTTACTGTACCGCCCCGACTTTATTTTCCTCACTCTTATTACCATTACCGCGAACGCGCAGGCCATGCTTATTCCCTGCGCTATAAACGTCGCCCACGCCACGCCAGCGACGCCCATTTTGAACGCCGCCACAAAAAGTATATCGAGCGCTATATTGCCGAGCGACGACGCTATAAGGAAGTAAAGCGGCGTTCGGCTGTCGCCGAGGGCGGTAAATATGCCGGTGCAGATGTTGTAGAGGAACAAAAATGCCAGTCCCCATATGTAAACGGACAAATATATCACCGAGTCGGGCATTATGTTTTCGGGCGTGTGCAGCATGCGCAGCATAGCCGTACACGTTACCGCGCCGACAGCTGTGAGTATTACCGCGAGCGCAGCCATAGCGATTACCGACGTGAAAATCGCCGTTTTGAGCTTTTCGTAGTTTTTCGCGCCGAAAAGCTGTGAGATAACGACCGCCGCGCCGACATTCGCGCCCGTCGCGACAGCCATAAATATCATCGTTATCGGGTATGACGCGCCGACAGCCGCGAGCGCGTCCGCGCCTATGAATTTGCCTGCGACAACGCTGTCGACTATGTTGTAAAGCTGCTGGAACACGACGCTCAGCAGCATCGGCACAAAAAATTTCCACAAAACCCGCGAGGTTTTACCTTCCGTAAGGTCTGTTATCAATCAAAATCACTCTTTTCGTTTAATTCAATTTCCACGGGGTACTTGCCGGTGAAACAGCCGTCGCAGTAGCCGCACCGCGCGTTCGGGATTATTTTTGGAAGCGACTCCACGCTCAAAAATCCGATACTGTCCGCGCCGATAAGCTGTCTTATACCCTCCATGTCATACCTGCACGCTACGAGCTGGTCGCGCGACGACACATCCGTGCCGAAGTAGCAGGGCCACATAAACGGCGGAGCGGACGAGCGCACGTGTACCTCCTTCGCGCCGAAACTGCGCAGAAGATGTACAATATGTTTTGAAGTCGTGCCGCGCACGATCGTGTCGTCAACCATAACAACGCGCTTGCCCTCGACGGTGGAGCGAAGCACGTTCAGCTTAATTCTGACCGCGTTTTCGCGCATCGCCTGTGACGGCTGGATAAACGTCCTGCCGATATATTTATTTTTAACAAAACCGATGCCGTACGGTATGCCCGACTCGAGCGCGAACCCCATAGCCGCGCTTATGCCGCTGTCCGGCACGCCTATTACCACGTCCGCGTCTGCAGGGTGTTCCTTTGCGAGGTATTTTCCCGCGAGCATGCGCGAGTCGTGCGCCGACTGTCCCTCTATAACGCTGTCGGGACGCGCGAAATACAGGTACTCGAATATGCACATCGTATGCGGCTTTGTGCCGACGTATGTCTTAATGCTTTTTATTTTGCCCTCGCACACGACCACGATTTCACCCGGTTCAAGCTCGCGCTCAAATTCCGCGCCCACGCTGTCGAGCGCGCACGTCTCGGACGCGAATATAACCGCGTCGCCGCGCCTGCCCATACAGAGCGGCCGAAAGCCCCACGGATCACGCGCCGCGATGAGCTTTCTCGGACTCATCACGATAAGCGAAAACGCGCCCTTAAGGTGCGGCACGGCTCTTTCTATTGCGGCTTCGATACTGCCGCAGTTAAGCCGCTCCTTCGCTATCGTGTACGCTATCATTTCCGTGTCGGTTGTCGTCTGGAAAATCGCACCCGTAACGCTGAGTTCGTCCATAAGCGTGTTTTTGTTTACGAGGTTGCCGTTGTGGGCAATGGCAATGTTGCCCTTGCTGTAACGCAGAACGAGCGGCTGAGCGTTTTCTCTCATGCTCTCGCCCGTTGTGGAGTAGCGGACGTGGGCGCACGCCATTTTGCCGCCGAGCCGCGTCAGTATTTCTTCGTTAAACACATCGTTTACAAGCCCCATATCCTTGTAAGACGTTATGTCTCTGTTATTGTTGACGGCGATACCGCAGCTTTCCTGACCTCTGTGCTGCAGCGCGAATAGTCCGTAGTATGCCGTTCTTGCGCAGTCACCCGCCGGATCGTATATCGCGAATACGCCGCAGTCCTCGCCGATTTTGTTTTCCGTAAGCATATAAATGTCCCCTTTTTTCCTGTTTTTCAGGTCATACATAATAAGTATATAACAATCATGGTAAAATTTCAATAGCTTTACGACAATTTTTGCGGACGGAGTTGTGATGCGGGCGGCCGATGAAAGGCCCCCTTGTCAAAGGGGGCTGTCAGCGAAGCTGACTGGGGGATTCCTTTTCAATTTTCACAATGAATCCCTCCACCGCCTTCGGCGGTCCCCCTCCCTTTGACAAGGGAGGCTCTTGCTCGCCAATTGTAAACCCACCTCAAACATAAAGGTTGACAAATCACATTTTATATATTATACTATATATGAAGGAGGCGCAAAATGAAAACAAAAACAATGATTACATGCGCGTTATTCGCGGCGGTAATATGCGTGTTCTCGGTGATAACGGTACCGACGGGAATCGTGCCGGTAACGCTGGGACTGTTCGGCATCATGATTACGGCTGTAATACTCGGACCGGCGAAGGCAGCGGTATCAACCGCTGTGTTTATACTGCTCGGCGCGGTCGGACTGCCGGTGTTCTCGGGCTTTAAGGGCGGTGTCGGCGTACTCGCGGGGCCTACGGGCGGCTACATATGGTCGTACGTTATTATGGCTGTGATTATAGGCTCCGCCGCATCGCGGCAGTACGAAAAAAAGCTTACCGCCCTCGCGGCAATATTCGCGTCATGCCTTATATCCGTGGTAATCTGCTACGTGCTCGGCACGCTTCAATTCATGCTCGTGCAGAAAACGAACCTGCAGACGGCACTCACGCTCTGCGTGCTGCCGTTTATACCGTTCGACATCGTGAAAGCGGCTGCCGCGTCGTACGCCGGATACACGGTAAAGCAGCGGCTTATCCGCGCGCATCTCATATAAAACGATGCAAAAAAAATGACGGATCGAAATCCGTCATTTTTTGTTTTAAAAGTTACTGAACGGGCTGTGCCTCGGTGCCGGCCGCGTCGGTCTGCTCCGCCGGAGCCTGACCGTCCGCAGTCTGCTCGGTTTGAGCCTGATCGTCCGCGGGAGCTTCCGTTTGAGTCTGGTCGTCGGACTGCGACTGCTGCTCCTCCATCTGCTTCTGAAGCTCTTCCATCTGCTTCTCGTACTCTATTCTCTCCTGCTGGTCTGCAGCGTCAACCGTCTGTCTTACATCCTTATAAAGCGTGTCGCCGTTGGCTGTATCCTGAAGTCCGTAATGCTCGAGGAACGCGTCAAGATTTTCCTCACCGACATAGTTTTTAAGCGGCGCTTCACCTATTGCGTCACCCCACGGTGTATTCTCGTCTACCCAATCGGGCAGCGCGAGGAACGACTTGGCTTCGTCAACCGTAGTCATATTCTCGTACTGATACATCTCAAGTACCTTGCCGATGGGGATCGTGTTGAATGCCGACGACTCGTTTGTGTCCGCGGGCATATCGGCGGGCAAACTGTTCGATTCAAGAAATTCGTCAAGCTCCATACCCGACAGCTCCGCAATCTCGCCTACCGTTCTGCCGGTAATGTCAATGTACTTGTTATACGGATTTTTATGAAAAAGCTTCGGAACGAAAATTACCGCAAGCACGATTATTGCCGCAACAAGTACAGCGCATACGGCTATAACTATAGTCGTCGTCTTTTTATTCTCCGGCTTTGCAGTCTCGCCTAACATATCTTCGCCGTACTGAGCCGTCTGATCAATATTCTCCGCCGCTTCGCTTACCGCGTCCTCGGTGTTCTCTGCTGCGCTTTCAAACATATCAGCCGTTTCCCCGGCGGCTTCGCTTACCGTATCGGCAATATCGTCGGCTGTGTCCGCAACCGCGTCTGCCGCGTCCTCCGCCGCGTCGGTTACCGCTTCAACCGCGTTTTCGGCAGCTTCCTCCGACTGTTCAACCACCGTTTCCGCCGCTTCCGCAGCGTCGTTTACAACATCCTCCGCCGCATCGGCTGCCGTGTCGGCAGCGTCATCAACGACATTCTCCGCCGCTTCCGTTACTTCCTCGGCGGCTTCATTTAAATTCTTTTCCTCATCCATTTTACTGTCTCCTCTACACAAAATTTATTATTCCGCAGGTGTTTTGGCGGGTGCTTCGGTTGCCTGAGCTTCACCTTCGGGACTTGCCGTACTCTGCGCCGCTGCCGCAGCGTCCTGCTGCGCCTGCACTAAAGCATTTTCAAAATCTTCGAGTGTTGTCTCGCCCGTTATCTCGTCACCGAGTCCGTACTGCTCTTTGGTAGCGTTGAACATTTCGCTTCCCAGCGCCGTTTCGGCGCTCATCGCATTCAAATCCTTCATAAGCGTGTCAGCCGTAACCGCGTCGCTGAACTGCGCCAGATAGCTGTCAACATCGGGATTGCCTTCATCATCGGTTATTCCCGCAAATTTTACATAGTTGCTTACCGTCATGTTGTGTGTCAGATCATCCAAAGTGGTCTGTTCCGTTATTTCGTCGCCAAGCGTAAGACCGTACTCCGCAAGATAGTCCTCAACAGACATTCCCGTTGCTCTTGCCGCGTATGAAACGGTCGGCTCCTTCTCGCCGTTCGCCACCGCCATATCCTCCGCTGTCGCCGCTTCCTCCGCGCGCTTGCTGTCGATGTGAGCCTTGAACTTGGGGCCCGCGAATATTCCGCATACTACCGCGAACACGACTATAACAGCAACGGCAATCAAGGTCAGCATTGATGTGGATTTTGACGTTTTACTGCTCTTCATTCAATTTTCTCCTTCCGTTTTTATAATAGTTAATGGTAAAACTTGTTTCTTTTTACACATTTGTATCAACTATATCACTTTGCCGAGAAAAAATCAATATGTTTTTTGTGAATTTTTTGTTACGGGTTTGACTTACGCGCCGAGCCGTATTATAATTTATGCTATGGGAGGGCATTATGACTTACGAAGAAACCTTATCTTACATACATTCGATACCGAAATTCCGCCGTCCGCTGGGCAACGAAAATCTGAGCCGACTGCTTGCTCTTTTGGGTGATCCGCAGAAAAAGCTGTGCTTTGTCCATATCGCAGGAACGAACGGTAAAGGCTCGACTGCCGCTATGACGGCTGAAATTCTGAAACGCTCGGGCTATGTGACGGGACTTTTCACGTCGCCCTTTATCGAGCGCTTCAATGAACGCGTGAGTATAAACGGCGAAAATATTCCGGACGCCGCACTTATAGAATATGCCGGAAGAGTAAAAAATATTATGGAAACGAGCGGCGCGCCGGTGAGCGAGTTCGCGTTCGTCACCGCGGCGGCGTTTCTGTACTTTTACGAAAAAAAATGCGACATAGTGGTGCTGGAGGTCGGAATGGGCGGCAAGCTCGACGCGACGAACGTGATTGACTGGAGCGTCGTGAGCGTGATATGCAAAATAGCTCTCGACCACACGCAGTACCTCGGCGGCACGATAGAGGAAATAACGCGCGAGAAGTGCGGCATTATCCGCGAAGGCGGCAGAGTCGTGGCGTACCCGAACGAAAAACGTGTCACCGATATTATCCGAGCGTGCGCCGACTCTAAAAACGCGCGCCTTACCGTCGCGGACGCGCACGCCGCCGACGGTTACGAGCTGTCGCTTAAAGGCGGATACCAAAAGTACAACGCGGCTGTTGTGCTTGAAACGGTGAACGCGCTTAGAGAAACGGGGTATACAATTCCCGACGAAGCCGTGCGCGAGGGATTGAAAAATACGGCGTGGCGCGCGCGGTTCGAGTTTGTTGGGGATAACGTCATAATCGACGGAGCGCACAACCCCGACGGTATACGCGCGCTTAAAAAGTCGCTTGAGGAAATAAATAAGGATATAACTGTTGTCGCCGCTATGATGGAGGACAAGGCGTGGGAGGAGTGCGTAAGGGAAATAAGCTCCGCAGCAAAACGCTTTATCGCGACCGAGCTTAATATGCCGCGCTGCCTTAAAGCCGAAAAAATCGCGTCCATTGTTAAAAACGCCGAGGTCATAAAGGACGTGAACGCGGCTCTTGACGCGGCTTTGTCGGGCAATACCGGCATCGTCTGCGTGTGCGGCTCGCTGTACCTCGCGGGCGAGGCGGTAAAATATTTTAATAATCGGCAAAATAATACTTGCAAACAAAATATTCTTGTGTTATACTAAATGATGGCGTCTTACGGACGCGTGAAATTCAAGAAAGGAGGAGTATGCGTGAAAGAGGGAATACATCCCGATTACAAGCAGACAACCATTACCTGCGCATGCGGAAACGTTATCGAGACAGGCTCCACAAAGGAAAATATCCAGGTTGAAATCTGTTCAAACTGTCATCCGTTCTTCACGGGTAAGCAGAAGCTTGTAGACACGGGCGGACGCGTTGAAAAGTTCAACAAGCGTTTCAACAGAAAGCCGGCTAACTGATAAGCCGCAAAACAAAAAAAACAAATTCAGTATGCAAAGTGAACCCCTGCTTGGAAAGCCGAATCACCAACGGCATCTCAGCGGAGGGCGATGATTTATCATAGGAGGTGAAACCATGACAAAGGAACGTAAGGAGCAGATTATAAAGGAATTTGCTACGCATGAGGGCGACACAGGCTCGCCGGAGGTACAGATCGCTCTTTTAACCGAGAGAATCAACCACCTTAACAACGACCACCTTAACATCCACAAGAAGGACCATCACTCAAGACGCGGTCTTCTTATGATGGTTGGTAAGAGACGCGGACTTATGAACTACCTTAAAGGTCAGGATATCGAAAGATACCGTGCGCTCGTGGCTAAATTAGGCTTAAGAAAGTAATTTTGTTATATGGGGCAAACCGGTTCGTCCGGTTTGCCTGTATATATTTACGGAGATATTTGTTTAGCAAATAAATAGAGGACGGGAAACCCCTCCGACGCCTGCGGCGCCACCTCCCCTATTAGGGGAGGCTCACAATATGGCTCCCCTACTAGGGGAGCTGTCAGCGAAGCTGACTGAGGGGTTTTACAGTAAGATTTTGACGAAATATGTTTCCCTCCTGTATTTATCTGCTAAAACATATCTCCGAAAAATACAAAGAAAAGGAGAAAAAATATGTTCAGAACATTTGAAACAACACTCGCGGGCAGACCGCTCGTTATCGAAACGGGCAAAATGGCGCAGCTCGCAAACGGAAACTGCCTTGTGCGCTACGGCGACACGGTGGTTATGGTAAACGTAACGGCTTCACGCTCGCCCAGAGAGGGAATAGACTTCTTCCCCCTGAGTGTCGATTACGAGGAAAAGCTCTACTCGGTCGGTAAGATCCCCGGCGGCTACATCAAGCGCGAGGGCAAGCCGTCCGAAAAGGCTATACTCACGAGCCGCGTTATCGACAGACCGATAAGACCGCTTTTCCCGTCAGACCTTAGAAACGACGTTACCGTTGTCGCGACGGTTCTCTCGGTCGAGCAGGACAACCCGCCAGAGGTCGCGGCTATGATAGGCACGTCGATCGCAATCTCGATTTCGGATATTCCCTGGAACGGCCCTATCGCCGGCGTATGGCTCGGTCTCGTTGACGGCGAGTACGTTATAAACCCGACAGTCGAGCAGAGAGAAAAGAGCGATATGCTTGTCACCGTAGCCGGTACAAAGCAGAAGGTCGTTATGATAGAAGCCGGCGCGAACGAAGTCCCCAACGACGTTATGCTCGAGGGTATAAAGTTCGCTCACAAGGAAATCATCACGCTCTGTGAGTTTATAAGCGGTATTCAGGCTGAAATCGGTAAGAAAAAGTTTGAGTACGAGTCGCACGACGTTGACCACGACCTTTACGACGCGATAAAGGAAATGGCGTTCGAGAAGCTGCAGTACGCGCTTGACACCGACGACAAGAACGTCCGCGACGAGAGAATCGGCGTTATAACGGACGAAATTATCCCCGCGCTTGAGGAGCGTTTCCCCGACATTAACGAGCAGATAGGCGAAATTTTATATAAGATGCAGAAGGAGATCGTCCGCGCATGGCTCGTGCAGGGCAGACGCGTTGACGGCAGAGGTCTTGACGAGATAAGACCGCTCGCCGCCGAGGTCGACCTGCTCCCCAGAACGCACGGTTCGGGTATGTTCACGAGAGGTCAGACGCAGGTACTGTCGGTTGCGACGCTCGCGCCGCTTTCGGAGCATCAGCGTCTTGACGGCATCGACATGGAAGAGGAAAAGAGGTATATGCACCACTACAACTTCCCGTCGTACTCCGTCGGCGAGACAAGACCGTCGAGAGGTCCCGGCAGACGTGAGATAGGTCACGGCGCGCTCGCGGAGCGTTCGCTCGTTCCGGTGCTTCCGTCGGAGGACGAATTCCCGTATGCGATAAGAGTCGTGTCCGAGGTGCTTTCATCAAACGGTTCAACGTCGCAGGGCAGCGTATGCGGCTCGACGCTCGCGCTCATGGCTGCAGGCGTGCCGATCAAAGCGCCCGTAGCCGGTATTTCCTGCGGTCTTATCACGACCGACGACGGCTTTACGACAATGGTCGACATACAGGGACTTGAAGACTTCTACGGCGAAATGGACTTCAAGGTTGCAGGTACGAAAAAGGGCATAACGTCCATTCAGGTCGATATAAAGAACGACGGTCTTCCCTACGAGGTAATCGCCGAGGCTCTCGAAAAGACGTACAAGGCGCGCTGCCACATTATAGACGACGTTCTTCTGAAGGCTATACCGGCTGTACGCGATGAACTTTCGCCGTACGCGCCGAAGGTTGACGTTATGAAGATAGAGGTTGACAAGATCCGCGAGGTAATCGGCAAGGGCGGCGAGGTCATCCAGAAGATAGTAGCCGAAACAGGCGCGAAGATTGACATCGAGGAGGACGGCACGATCTACATTTTCGCCACGACGCAGGAAGCAGGTCAGGCGGCGAGAGACGCGATCGAAACAATCGTCAAGGATCCCGAGGTCGGCGAGATTTACAACGGTCTTGTAAAGACGATACAGCCGTTCGGCGCGTTCGTTGAGATACTCCCCGGCAAGGACGGTCTGTGCCACATCAGCGAGCTTGCAAGACACAGAGTCGAGAAGGTCGAGGACGTCGTCAAGGAAGGCGATTATCTTAAGGTAAGAGTTAAGGAGATCGACACCAGAAACGGTAAAATCTCGCTTACCCACAAGGAATTTTCAGAGGACTGATAAATGAGAATCACACACAGCCGTTCCCTCGTGGAGCGGCTGTTGTTTTACCTTGGAGCTAAGATAATGGACGAAAAATTTATGAAGGAAGCCTTAAAGCAGGCGAAAAAAGCAGCCGACCTCGGCGAAACGCCCGTCGGCGCGGTAATAGTACGTGACGGGAAAATTATCGCGCGCGGCTGTAACAAGCGCGAAACGAAGAAAAACGCGCTCATGCACGCGGAAATTTCGGCTATAGACAAGGCGTGTCGGAAGCTTGGCGGTTGGCGGCTGCCCGGCTGCGACATGTACGTCACGCTCGAGCCGTGTCCGATGTGCGCGGGCGCTATTCTGAACGCGCGGATAGAGAACGTGTATTTCGGCGCGTACGACAAAAAATCGGGCTGCGCCGGCAGCGCGGTAAACCTGTTCGACAAGGGACTGTGCAATTACAGCCTCACAGCGCAAGGCGGCGTTATGGAGCATGAGTGCGCCGCCGTTTTGAAGGATTTTTTCAAATCGCTCCGAAATTCAAAAAAGGACTATAAAACTCCCGAAAACCGTCAATAATAAAAGCATTAAGCGTTTTTGCGGAGGTGTTTTTATGCGGTACGGTCTCGCGCTCGCCGGCGGCGGCGTAAGGGGCGCGTTTCACATCGGCGTGTGGAGGGCGCTGCGTAAAACGGGCGTGGAAATATGCGCGGCTGTCGGAACGTCGGTCGGCGCGATCAACGGCGCGCTCATCGCGCTCGACGAGTACGACGAAGCCGTCAGGCTGTGGCGCAATATTTCAGCCGACGATATTGTCGCGCTGCCGAAGTGCATGAAAGGTCAGCATGACCTTTTCGCATTAAAAAATCTACCGCCCGTAATACGCGAAATCTACAAAAACGGCGGACTTGACATGTCGCCGCTGAAACGTCTTTTAAACCGCGTCGTGGATGAGGACAAGCTCCGTAAATCCGATATTATGTTCGGTCTTGCGCTGCTGTCGCTGAGCGATAAAAAGGGCGTGTACCGCTTCGCCGACGAGATACCGTGCGGCGAGCTTACCGATTACATCGTCGCGAGCGCGAGCATATTCGGCTCAAAGCGCGTGAACTCGGAAACGCTGTCCGACGCCGGACTTTACGACAACCTACCCGTGAACATGCTGCTCCAAAGGGGCATAAAGGACATAATCGCCGTTGACGCGGGCGGTATCGGCATAAACCGCGCACCCTCGGCGGCTGACGCGAATATCATAACGGTGCGCGCCGCGCGTCCGCAGACGGGCATAATGGATTTTAACCGCGCCGGAATAGTACGCGCAATGGAGGAGGGCTACGTCGCGTGTATGCGCGCGCTCGGTCACGCCGCAGGCGGTACGTACAGCTTCGCGTCGGACGACTACATTTCCGCGCGTGCGAGGTACAGCCCTGATCTAATATCGGGCATCGAAAAGGCGGCTGAAATGCTGCGTATTAACCCGTTTGAAATATACACCTTCGACGGACTGAAACAGCTTGTGCTCGACTGCTACCGCGCCGAAGCGATGAGAGCCGACACGCCGCTCGTAAAGGCTGTGCGTTCGGTGAACGACGGCGGCGCGCGCGGCGACACGCTGAAAGCAGCAGCCGCGATTTCGTATTTTTCGTAAAATACAAAAACCCCCTCGCAAGGGGGTTTTATCGTATATTATATATTTATTATTCCTTTTCCTTCAAAAGGTCGCGGATTTCGGCGAGAAGCTCTTCCTGTGTCGGGCCTGCGGGAGCTTCCTCAACCGGTTCTTCCTTCTTTGTCATCTTGTCCTTCATTGTGTTTATGCCCTTAACGATGCAGAAGATTACGAATGAGATGAGCAGAAAGCTGATTATGGCTGAAATGAACGCGCCGATTTTAATTTCCGTTCCGGGAATTACCCAGCTTGCCATGGAGTTTGCGCTGTCAACCGCGCCGCCAGCGCCTACGGCTCCGGCGCCCTTCTTTATAAGGCTGCCCAAAAAGCCGATAAACGGCGTGATGATGTCGCCCACGAGCGAATTTACTATCGCCGTAAATGCGCCGCCGACAACAACGCCGACCGCCATGTCCATCGCGTTGCCCTTCGCGATAAACTCCTTAAACTCGTCAATGATTTTCATGGAACATTTACCCCCTTAAAAATACGTTAAAAATTTAATTTATCATCAAGGAACTTTTCAAGATCCTCAATTTTCACTCTCTCCTGCTCCATGCTGTCTCTTTCTCTTATTGTTACCGCGTTGTCCTCGAGCGAGTCGAAGTCGAACGTTATGCAGTACGGCGTGCCTATCTCGTCCTGACGGCGGTAACGCTTGCCTATCGAGCCGGCGTTGTCGTACTCGCAGTTGTATTTTTTCGCGAGCTTTTGATATACAGCCGTCGCGCCCTCGTCAAGCTTTTTCGACAGCGGCAGCACCGCAGCCTTTACCGGCGCGAGCGCGGGGTGCAGGTGCAGAACCACGCGGCTGTCGCCGCCCTCAAGCTGTTCCTCGTCGTACGCCTCGCAAAGGAACGCCAGCGCCACTCTGTCCGCGCCGAGCGACGGCTCGATGCAGTACGGCACATATCTTTCATTCGTCACGGGATCGATGTACTCCATACTCTCTCCCGAATGTTCCTGATGCTGCTTCAAATCGTAGTCGGTTCTGTCGGCGATGCCCCAAAGCTCGCCCCAGCCGAACGGGAACACGAATTCTATGTCGGCGGTCGCGTTTGAATAGAACGCAAGCTCCTCCGGCGAATGGTCGCGGAAACGGAGGTTTTCCTCCTTCATACCGAGGCTCAGAAGGAAGTCCATGCAGTACTTTTTCCAGTACGCGTGCCACTCGAGGTCTGTACCGGGCGCGCAGAAAAATTCAAGCTCCATCTGCTCAAACTCGCGCGTTCTGAATGTGAAGTTGCCGGGCGTGATCTCATTACGGAACGATTTACCGACCTGTCCGATACCGAACGGCACCTTTTTGCGGCTCGTTCTCTGCACGTTTTTGAAGTTTACGAATATACCCTGCGCCGTTTCGGGACGAAGGTAAACAACTGACGACGAATCCTCCGTTACGCCCTGGAACGTCTTGAACATCAGATTAAACTCGCGTATATCGGTAAAGTTGCTCTTTCCGCATTTCGGGCAGACGATATTGTTCGCGCTGATGTACTCAACCATTTTTTCCTTGCTCCAGCCGTCAACGGTTATATCCTCGCCCTTTTCGTGCGCGAAATCCTCTATAAGCTTGTCCGCTCTGTGACGCGATTTACATTCCTTACAGTCCATAAGCGGATCTGAAAAGCCGCCCACGTGTCCCGATGCAACCCATGTTTCGGGGTTCATCAGTATCGCGCAGTCTATGCCGACGTTGTACGGCGATTCCTGTATAAACTTTTTCCACCATGCCTTTTTTACGTTATTTTTGAACTCAACTCCCAAAGGGCCGTAATCCCATGTGTTTGCCAAGCCGCCGTAAATCTCGCTGCCGGGATATACGTAACCGCGTCCCTTGCAGAGAGCCACGATTTTGTCCATTGTTTTCTCTGAATTTTTCATCTATACCTTGTCCTTTCATATGCGGATAATAATTATTTATACATATATTTTATTGAATATCGACAGGTTTGTCAAGCCATTTCTGACATTTTCCGCCGCCTTAGCATTTATTCGCCGTATATGTAATTTTATCCCTCGGGGACAGAAAATGTTATGTAAACGAAAAAGTTATCCCCGTTTTACGTAAAAAGCGCGGATAACTCACCAAAAGGACAGGCTTTCGGGAAATTTTGCCGTGAAAAAACGTGGATAAGTGCGGGGATAAAGAGGATAATAACATATTTGTAACATTATTATGTAAAACAAAAATTTGTAATTGAATTGGGCGCGGAAATGTTATATAATATTTTTAGGGATAAAACCGAAAGGAAAAGGCGTATGAAATCGAAAACAACGTATATTTGCCGCGAATGCGGCTATAAATCACCGAAATGGCTCGGAAAATGTCCGTCGTGCGGCAACTGGAACACGCTCGAGGAGACGATTGTCGCTCCCGAAAAAAAAACGTCGGCAACGAAGTCGCTCGTGCGCGAGAGCGCAGCGTCGGCGCATATGCCCAAGCGCATAGGCGAGGTCAAGGCGGGGTATGAAACGCGGTACAAGACGGGTATGAAGGAGCTTGACCGCGTGCTGGGCGGCGGCATAGTAAAGGGCTCACTCATTCTCGTCGGCGGCGATCCGGGTATAGGCAAATCGACGCTGCTTCTGCAGATATGCGAAACGCTCGGCAAGGATAAAAAAGTGCTGTACGTGTCGGGCGAGGAAAGCGAGGGACAGATAAAAATACGCGCCGAAAGGCTTGGCGTTACGTCGGACAATCTGTACCTTATAACCGAAACGGACGTGGAGCTTATACTCGAAACAATAAATGAGCTAAAGCCCGACATAGTCATAATCGACTCGATACAGACGATGAGCCATGAGGCAATATCGTCCGCGGCGGGAAGCGTGCCGCAGGTCAGAGAGGCGACAAACGCGTTTATGCGCGCCGCGAAATCGACCGGCGCGGCGATGTTCATTGTCGGTCACGTCACGAAGGAGGGCGCGATCGCAGGTCCGAGAGTGCTTGAACACATGGTCGACTGCGTGCTGTATTTCGAGGGCGACAGGCAGCTTTCGTTCAGAATTTTGAGAGCCGTAAAGAACCGTTTCGGCTCGACGAACGAGATAGGCGTGTTTGAAATGCTCGACACCGGTCTTAAAGAGGTGGAGAACCCGTCGGCGACGCTGCTTGAGGGACGGAACGAGAACATTTCGGGCAGCGCGGTAGTGTGCGCAATGGAGGGCAGCCGCGGCGTTATGGCTGAAATTCAGGCGCTTGTCACGCCCACGGGCTTCGGCAATCCGCGCCGTATGGCGAACGGTATCGACATGTACCGCTCTTTAATGCTTATAGCGATACTCGAAAAGCGGTCGAGAATGAATTTGTCGAATTCGGACGTGTATATAAACGTCGCGGGCGGTCTTAAAATCGACGAAACAGCCGTCGATTTGGGCGTGTGCGCGGCGATAGCGTCAAGTCAGGCGGACGTCGCGATAAGTCCCGATATGGTGTTTATCGGCGAGGTCGGCCTGGGCGGTGAGCTGCGCGGAGTGAGCAGGCTCGAAAAACGCATAAACGAGGCGGCAAAGCTCGGCTTTAAGTCGGCGTTCGTGCCGAAGCAGTCGCTGCGCGGCGTTAAGGTGCCGGACGGCTTCGCGGCTTACGGCATACGCACCGTCAGCGAAATGGTGAACATGCTGCGCAAGAAGTAAATTCCGTGCGGTTGACAATTCGCGCGATATGTTATATAATTAACGGGATCAAAGCTGTGAGGAGAAATCAAATTGGAGGAAAAAAGAACGGGCGGTAAAAAGGAATTTTTGTATTCCGTATTGTGGGCTGTGGCACTTTTGGTTGCCGGACGGTTCATAATATTCGCGCTGCCGCGTTACAAGGTGATAGGCACGATAATTACGCTGCTCATGTTCTGCGTACTCGGATTTTTCGTGCTGACGCGTTACAGCGCGGTGTATACATATTCGCTGAAAAATACGCGCTTCCGCGCGAACCGTCAGATCGGTCACAGGAACAAGGAATTTGAGGTGGCGCTGTCAAGCGTGAAATCGGTTACAAGAACGCGTCCGAAAAATTCACCGAGAGCGCAGAATATGCGTACGACCGTGTTTTCCAAAAAGGATTTGTGGTATATCTTATACAGGAAAAACAAAGAGGATATGCTCCTTGTATGCACGATTTCAAACAAAATGGCGGAAAAAATCAAAGGCGGCGTGAAGCACGCAAAATAATTTATGTTGAAAGGTTTTAGATATATATGGAAGTTATAGGAGTTCGCTTTAAAAGCGCCGGTAAAACATACTATTTCAATCCCGCCGGACTGGATATTAAGGCGGGCGATCACGTTATAGTCGAAACGTCGCGCGGCATGGAGTACGGCGACGTCGTTATGGGCAAGCGCGCAATCGAGACGGAGCAGTTCAAAAAGCCGGTCAAGGACGTTATCCGCATCGCGACGGACGACGACACGGAAAGGTACCGCTACAACAAGGAATTTGAAAAGGAAGCGTACAAAATCTGTCTCGAAAAAATCGCCGACCACAAGCTTGAAATGAAGCTCGTCGAGGTTGAGTACACGTTTGACGGAAGCAAGATTCTGTTCTACTTCACCGCCGACGGCAGAATAGATTTCCGCGAGCTTGTAAAGGATCTGGCAAATGTTTTCAGAACGAGAATAGAGCTTAGGCAAATAGGTGTAAGAGACGAGGCGAAAACGCTCGGCTCGATAGGCGTGTGCGGCAGAGGCCTTTGCTGCAGCAACTTTTTGGAGGAATTTGTGCCTGTGTCCATTAAAATGGCAAAGGAGCAGGGACTGTCGCTTAACCCGTCAAAAATATCGGGCGCGTGCGGCAGGCTTATGTGCTGTCTCAAATACGAGCAGGACACGTATGAAGAGCTTCTGAAGGTCACGCCGAAGCAGGGCGCGGCCGTTTCCACACCGTCAGGCAACGGCACGGTCGAGTATGTCAATATCCTGAAAGGGCTTGTGAAAGTGAAGTTTGAGAACGATCACGAAAAAACCTTAAAGGATTTTGATGTTGCGGATGTAAAGCCCTTAAAGCGCGGCAAAAATAACGACTTCTCCAAGGAAGATGCGGCTAACTAAAGTTGTCTTGAAATAAGCACGTTTTTGTGTTAAAGTAGTAATAGCTGAAATAGTTATATCATGAGGAGGTGTATCAAATGGCTTATGCAATTTCAGATGAATGCATCATGTGCGGCGCATGTGCGGCGGAATGTCCCGTAAGTGCGATTTCCGAGGGTGATACCAAGTACGCAATCGACGCCGATACATGTATAGAATGCGGCGCATGCGCGGGTGTTTGCCCCGTAGGCGCTCCGGCACAGGCATAATACATATAAGAAATTAAAGGCGTTGTATTTAATACAACGTCTTTTTTCTGTTTTTAAGGAGTTATACCATGATTATAGATTTTCACACGCATATTTTCCCCGACAAAATAGCCGAGCGGGCGGTGGCGTCGCTCGAAAGCAACATACACAACCGTTTCCGCGACGATGTGCGCGCCGTTATTCCCGCAACGCTTACGGCGCTTAAAGAGTCAATGGCGGAAAACAATATAGATTACTCGGTCATCATGCCCATAGCGACGAACACGCACCAGTCGGCGAGCATAAACAGCTTCGCCAAAATCGTGAATGAGACGGACGGACTGTTTTCGTTCGGCAGCCTGCACCCGGCGCAGGAGGATTGGGAGAGCGTTCTGTATGACATAAAGGAAAAGGGGCTTAAAGGGATAAAGCTGCACCCCGAGTATCAGAAATTTTACGTTGACAGTCCTGAGGCGCTGAGGATATTTAAAAAGTGCGAGGAACTTGACCTTATCGTGCTGCTCCACGCCGGAAAGGATCACGGCACGGATCCGCCGGTACACTGTGAACCCGAAAGGCTGCGCCGCGCTCTTGATTATGTGAGCGGCGAAAAAATAGTCGCCGGACATCTCGGCGGCTGGGACATGTGGGACGACGTTGAAAAGTACCTCGTCGGCACACCCGTTTACTTAGACACTGCGTTTACCGTCGATTTTATTGACAAGGAGCAGCTCGTGCGTATTATAAAAAACCACGGCAGCGAAAAAATACTCTACGCGACCGATTCGCCGTGGGAAAAACAGTCGCACGCGGCGGAGTATATCAAAACTCTCGGACTCAGTGCGGAGGAAACGGACAATATTTTTTACAAAAATGCTCAAAAACTTCTTAATTTGTATTGAGTTGACGGGAATAATAATGTATAATATATTTACAAACATATGATTTGGGAGTAAATTTAATGTTCGATAATGATATAAGTATAGACCTCGGAACGGCGACAATGCTCGTGTATATCAAAAACAAGGGCATTGTGCTGCGCGAGCCTACCGTTATAGCCGTAAACACCAAGACAAACGAGGTGTGCGCGGTCGGCAAGGACGCGCTCAAGATGCTCGGAAGAACGCCGCCGCACATTCAGGCGGTGAGACCGCTCATCGACGGCGTTATCTCGAACCTCACGCTTACCGAGGAAATGATTAAGTATTTCTTCAAAAAAATATTGGCGCGGACGCTCGGTCATCCGCGTATTATGATGTGCGTTCCGAGCGGCGTTACGGACGTTGAGCAGAGAGCCGTTATTGACGCGGCGCGCGAGATGGGCGCGAAGGATATATATATCATCGAGGAGCCTGTCGCGGCGGCACTCGGCGCGGGGTTTGACATATCGCGTCCGCGCGGAACGATGGTCGTTGACATAGGCGGCGGCACAACCGATATAGCCGTGCTTTCGCTCGGCGGCATTGTTGCGTCTCGCTCGCTTAAAATCGCGGGCGACGAGTTTAACGACGCTATTATGCGTTACCTGCGCAAGGAGAAAAATATGCTGATAGGTCCGCGCACGGCTGAGAGGATAAAGCTCGAGGTCGGTGGCGTTATACCGCGCGGCAAGGAGCTTTACTGCGAGGTCAAGGGTATAAGCGTCGTATCCGGTCTGCCGAGGTCGGTCACAATATCGTCGGACGAGCTGTGCGACACGTTTGACGACTTTGTGCATAACATCACGGAGCGTGTGCGCGAGGTGCTGGAGGAAACGCCGCCGGAGCTTCACGGCGATATTATACAGGACGGCATAATTATGACGGGCGGCGGCTCGCTCATATACGGTCTCGACAAGCGCATAAGCGACGCTGCGGGCGTGAGAGCAGTGCTTGCCGACAATATAGTGGACTGTGTGGCGCTCGGCGCGGGCAAGGCGCTCGAAAGCATCGACACCGTTAAAGATCCGACGCATATATTCCATAAAAAGGCGTATATAAGAGATTAGTACAAAGAAAGGACAAAGACTATGGAAAATATTGTACTCACAAATGTGGATATCCAGAAAATACTCCCCCACCGCTACCCGTTTCTGCTCGTTGACGCGATAACGGAGTTCGAGGAGGGCAAGAGCATAACAGGTATCAAAAACGTGACGGCGAACGAGCCGCAGTTTACGGGGCATTTCCCCGGCAACCCTATCATGCCCGGCGTGCTTATAACCGAGGCTCTCGCGCAGGTTGGCGCGGTGATGCTGCTCTCGATGCCGGAAAATAAGGGTAAACTCGGCGTTTTCACGGGTATAAACAACTTCAAGTTCCGCCGTCAGGTAGTCCCCGGCGACACGCTCGTGCTGCACGCCGACCTCGTGACGTACCGCCACGGTATGGGTAAGGCGGAGGTCAAGGCTACGGTTGACGGCAAGCTTGCCGCGGGCGGCGAAATAAGCTTCGCGGTAGTGGATAACGCGGCAAATGCTTAAAGCAGACGAGATTTTAGACGATTTGCAGAACGGCTATTTCATCATTCAGAAACAAAACGGCTTCAAATTCGGTGTTGACGCCGTTTTATTATCCGATTTCGCAAAGGACGCGCGCTCGAAACGGACGCTCGACCTCTGCACCGGTACGGGTATTGTGCCGATTCTGCTTGCGGCAAAAACCGACACGCCGCGTATAGATGCGCTCGAAATTCAGGAGGATATGGCTGACGCGGCGCAGCGGAGCGTAGAGTACAACAAGCTTCAAAACCGCATAACCGTGACGCGCGGCGACTTAAAGGACGCGGCAGCGATTTACGGCGGCGCGAGCTTCGACACGGTGACGTGCAATCCGCCGTACATGAAGCGCGGCGCGGGACTTTTGGGAGAGGCTGACGCGAAAACGGTCGCGCGGCACGAGATTTTATGCACGCTTGATGATGTTGTAAGGGTAAGCTCGAAGCTGCTCATATCGAAGGGCAGATTTTTTATGATACACCGTCCGTCGCGGCTTACTGATATTTTGTGCTGTATGCGCGGATATAGGTTAGAGCCGAAAAGGCTGCGGCTCGTGTGTCCATCGGAGGGCAAAGCGCCGAACCTTGTGCTTGTCGAGGGCATGAAGGACGGCGGCGGAGAATTAAAGGTTTTGCCGCCGCTTGTCGTGCATAACGCGGACGGCTCGTACACGGATGAAATTGACATTATCTACGGAAGGACAAAGTGAGAATATGAGCGGAAAACTGTACTTATGCGCCACGCCGATAGGCAATCTCGGCGACGTATCGGCGCGGTGTCTCGAGGTACTTTCGTCGGCTGACCTTATAGCCGCCGAGGATACGCGCAGGACGCTGCAGCTTTTAAATCATTTCGGCATAACAAAGCCGCTCACAAGCTACCACGAGCATAACAAGCACGAAAAGGGCGGCTATATAATATCGCTGTTAAAGGACGGCAAAAACGTCGCGCTCGTGTCGGACGCCGGTACTCCGGCTATTTCCGATCCGGGCGAGGATATGGTAAAGCTGTGCATTGAAAACGGCATAGAGGTTACGTCAGTACCCGGTCCAGTTGCGGCGGTAAACGCGCTTATACTGTCGGGACTTAACGCGTCGCGGTTCGCGTTCGAGGGATTTTTGTCGGTGAACAAGCGTCACCGTCACGAGCATCTTGAAAGCATTAAAAACGACACGCGTACGCTTATATTTTACGAAGCGCCCCACAAGCTTAAAAACACGATAGCCGATATGCAGTCGGTGTTCGGCGGTGAGCGTAAAATAGCGCTCGCGCGTGAGCTTACGAAAATACACGAGGAAGTCATGCGCTGCACGCTCGACGAGGCGGCGGCGTACTATGAGGAAAACGCGCCGCGCGGCGAATATGTCATAGTCGTTGAAGGCGCGGCTGAAAAAGAAAATGAGACGGAAAACGAATGGGAGGACGTGCCGGTAAAGGAGCATGTCGAGCGTTACATCGCACAGGGAATGACGGTAAAGGACGCGGTCAAAGCCGCGGCTGCCGACCGAGGCGTTCCGAAACGCGATGTGTACAACGAATATCACAGGGAGGACTGAAATGAAAAGAAGCACTAAGGCATTTTTAATCAGCGCCGCTGCCGCCGGTATATACGGCGCGGTAAACGGCAAAGGTCCTTTTAACAGGCTGCGTTTCCGCGACCAGCACGAGCATATAGCGAATTACGTCGAGACGCACTACCCCGGCGCTTTTTACTCGCCCATTTCAGCCACTGAAAAGGGCTGGGTTACGGTTATACGCCGCGCCGGTATGCCGAAAATCATACTGTACGTGACGTGCGACCTAAACGGCAATTACATTTTCTCGGAATCGGCTGTGGCGGAGCGGTAACCGTTTGCCCCCTTGCGGCATAGTATATGTCAAAAGGAGGTAATAATTATGTGTTTATTCGGTAACAACAGCGACAACTCATGGGTTTGGATTATCGTCATAGTCGTTTTGGTTCTTCTCTTTACGGACGGTAACGTATTGGGCAGCGGCAATAACTGCGGCTGCGGCTGTGAGAACCAAAACAATGATTGCTGCTGCTGACGCATAAGAAGAAATCCCGAAGGACAGTCCTTCGGGAATTTTTTTATTGTTCTTTGTACGCGTCCCTGAGCATTTTTATTTCCTTCGCGTAGCCGTCAAGCTCGTTCGGCGTTTCGAGAAATACGGGTATGCCCTGAAGCTTCGGGTGGTTTATGATTTTTACCATAGTGTCAAAGCCGATGCTTCCCTCGCCTATTTTTTCGTGCCTGTCCTTGTGGCTCTCGAACGGGTTTTTGCTGTCGTTCATGTGTATCGCTCTCAATCGGTCAAGCCCGATCACGCGGTCAAACTCGTCAAGCACGCCGTCAAGGTCGTTTACAATGTCGTAACCGCCGTCGTATATGTGGCACGTGTCAAGGCACACGCCGAGCTTTTCATTCAGCTTTACCCCGTCTATTATCGCGCGAAGCTCCTCGAATCTGCCGCCTACCTCGCTGCCCTTGCCAGACATCGTTTCGAGCAGCACCGTCGTGGTCATGTCGGGCGTGAGGCACTCGTTTAGCTGATTTATTATAAGCTCAATACCGGTCTCAGTTCCCTGTCCCACGTGGCTGCCGGGGTGGAAATTGTAAAGCTGGTTGGGCGTGTATTCCATACGCGCAAGGTCGTCCTTCATTGTGCGTAGCGCAAAGTCGCGCGTTTCCTCCTTCGCGCTGCACGCGTTTAACGTGTACGGCGCATGTGCGAGGATATATTTCCAGTTTTTTTCCTTCATAAACTCGAGAAACGCTTTTACGTCCTCCTCATCGATCGCTTTCGCGCTTCCGCCGCGCGGGTTGCGCGTGAAAAACTGGAACGTGTTCGCGCCGATACCGTCAGCCTCCTTGCCCATGTGCATATATCCCTTCGACGCGGATAAGTGACAACCAATGTATAGCATAAAAATCTCCCCTTAAAAATTCATATATTTAATGTAAAGCTTGTTAAATTCACCGTCCGAGGCAAGCGGCAGGTCGGACGACACGTTTTGTATACGTTTTATCCTCTCTTCCCCGTCGGCGCGCGCGGTCATTTTCACGCAGCCGCCGAGCGAGCTGTTGCCGACGGGTACCGCCTTATCGGCAAGCTCCGCCGGCAGCAGACCGATATTGCACGCCTTTTTTACCGACAGTCCGTAACCGAAGCCGCCGGCGATATAAACCGCGCCTATATCGTCGTAATTTGCGCCGTAAGCGCGCACAAGACACTCTATTCCGGCTCTCACCGCGCTTTTCGCGGTCTGAACCTGTCGTATATCGTTTTGCGTGAACGTTATTTTGTCCGTCACGGGGAAGCCCGACGCGAAGTATTTATCACAAAGCTTACCCGTACCGTCGATAACGCCGCAGTCCCTCATTTCCGACACAAGCTCGATTATGCCCGTGCCGCAGATACCGACCGGCGGCTTGCCGCCTATCGTCTCAAAGCGCGGCGGATTCAGCCGCACCGAGCATACAGCGCCGTCAACGCTGCCCGTGCCGCACGAAATAAGTCCGCCCTCAAACGCCGGACCGGCGGCGGTTGACGCGGCGAGCATTTTGTCCTTATTTCCTATTACCATTTCGCCGTTCGTGCCGAGATCGATAAAAAGGTTCACACTGTCTGACAAATCAAAATCGCACATATACAGTCCGCTCGTAATATCGCCGCCCACAAACGCGGAAATGCCGCCGAATATGAGCGTTGGGACAGGCGCGCACTGCGACGCGGTGACTTTGTCAAATGTCGTTTTTACCGTGTCCGTCCGCGCGGTAAACGGGTACTGTCCGAGCGGCGCGCAGTCGTATTCCATGAGCAGATGCACCATTGTTGTGTTCGCGGCTATTACCGCTCTGTCGGGCGTTTTGCCGCGCATCACCGCGTTATAACCGTTTATCAGCGCGTAGCGTATGTCGGACGCAAGCTCCGCGCCCCTGCCTCGGTTCGCGGCTTCGATACGCGAAATCACGTCATGACCGAACCTGCGCTGCGGATTTATGACCTTGTGCGACGCGGTTACTTTGCCGTTTTCTATATATTCAAACACAACGGTAGTCGTGCCGATGTCTATACATACCGCCGAGCCGACCGTGTTTTCGGGGGCGTACGAGTAACCCGACAAAATCGAAAATTCTCCCTTGTGCTCTGTTTTACGCATCGGGCAGTCCTTCGCGGCGCATTTCGAGCAGTCGTGCTGCGCGTTGAAAACGGCGCGGTCGTCGGTAAGCTCCAGCGCGTAAGCCATACTTTTTACGGGATTCAGCATAAACGCGTCCGTCACCGTTACGCGGTTCGTGCCGATTTTCGATATTATAACGGTCTGCTCCGAAAGCGGAAAGTCGTCGGGTGCGGTAAGGCGTTTACCCACGCCGACGTTCATAACGGCGCACTCACGCTTTATCCGTTCCGTAAGCAGCGCGTCAATTTCAAAAAGATACGCGTCAGCCATAGCGTCCGCGACAAGTCCCTTCACCGCCTCGCCTTCTGTGAAAAGACGGTCAATGAGCTTACTCACACCGTCGCCGAGCGTGAGCAGGCAGTATATTTTGTCGTTTTCCTTTACCGCCGCGGCGTACGGCTCTGCCGCAGCCGCAAGCTCATTTTTAAGCTCATCGAAACAGCGTGACGCCATGTCGCGCGCCGCGCCGCTCTCACCGCAGCCTACGGCGCGGAGTATGTCGTCCTTATTCAGTTTTACGGCAAAATCCTCAATTTCCGTCCTGTCCATAAGTTCACCGCTTTTTAGAAAAACTTGTTCGCCCTGTCAAATACCCACTGAGTTGACGCGGAGCTTTCACGGTTCATGCGCTTGAGCGGCACGGACGTGTCGCCCGTGAAGAAGTTTACGCCGTAGGTCGTTCCGAAAGAAATCTTATAGCCGAGCATCCTTTTTACCGATGAGTCGAGAAAGCTCGTGTAATAGCCGTAGGGCCATGATATACTCGTCACGTCGTAACCGGTAATGCTCTTTATAAACGCTCCGTTGCGGCTCACGTCCTCGATAACGTCGTACATTGTGTACGGATCGTTGTATATGTCGTAAAGCAGCGACACGGGCGTGTGATGTATCGCGTCGGTGTGGTTCCCCATTTCAACAAGACCGCTGTGCGCCATTTCAAAGATTTGGTCGCGGTTGAGATAGCCGTAACGGTCTATATACGAGCCTATGAGGAACATTGTCGCCTTGGCGTTGTACTTCTGCAATATCGGGAATACCTCGGTGTAGAAGTTGTCGTAGCCGTCGTCAAACGTAAGCAGCAGCACCTTCCTGTTGTTTATATTCGCAAGGTTTTCCGTTGCAAGCTCGCTTGCGGTCATGGGTATGTAGCCGCAGTCCATAAAATACTTTATATCGCTTTCAAGCTGTTCGGGCGAAACCGTGTAGTCGCCCAGACGCTCCGTATCCTCCGTAACACTGTGGTACATAAGCGTCACCACATTCGCCGACGCGGAAGCCGACGCCGCTCCAAGCACAAGAACCGCGCAGAATACCGCTATAGCAAATATTTTCTTCAACCTGTCCACCTCCAATAACGGTATTTTACCATAGTTCGCGCTCATATGTCAAGCGCGGTCAAATTACGCGCCGTTATACCCCCAAACCGCAAAAAAAAGAGGACGCATAAGCGTCCTCCTTAAATTATGCCGATATTACTGCATTAAATCCCAGAGCATTGAAAGCATTGTAGCCGACTGCGCTCTTGTAGCGTTAGCCTTCGGCTGGAATGTAAGACCTGCGTCTGTGTCGATACCGTTGATGATACCGAGTGCAACAGCGTTCTTAACATCCGCCGCAGCCCATGAAGCTATGTCGCCTTCGTCTATAAACGCGTTCTGTGCAGCGGGTTCAGCCGTAATGCCCTTGTAAGCCGCTGCCTTAGCAACCATTGAAGCCATCTCTTCTCTTGAGATGTTTACATCGAACTGGTCAAGCGTGAACGGAATATCCTCAGCGATGAGGTTAGCGTTCTGCGCAGCCTTTACATAAGGCATTGCCCAGTGTTCGCTTTCAAGCGATGTGTCAACATCAAGCTTGAGAGCGTTTACGATAAGAGTAGCAAACTGACCTTTTGTTACAGTGCCGTCCGGCTGGAATGTGCCGTCGCCCATACCGTTTATAACGCCTACGCCGTTCATCTTAAGGATGAAGTCCTTAGCCCAGTGAGTGCTTATATCCGAGAATGTCTCGCCTGTCGAAGGCGTCGAAGGTGTCGATGAACCGCCCTCGGGGAGAAGCGACTCGTCAAACTTAGCCGGCGTATACTTGTTGTTTACAAGATTTACATTAGCCGCAGGCTGAGTTGTGTATGTCGAACCCTCGATTGCGTCGTTCATGTACCAGCTGATATGAGGCGGCTGGTTGTAGCAGTTCGAGTTACATCCCGACGAGTTTCTGTAAATGTCGTCGTGAGCAAGCGTGTAGAAGTTGTAATCCGTCGGATACGGTGTCTCGAAGATTCTCAGGGAGTACTGATATACGGTCTTCTTCATTTCAACCTCAACATCAGCATCATAGTCGCCCTTGATTGTCATCGGCTCTGTTTCCGTATTCTCGCCTATAACAGCATAGGAAACGATTTCCTCTCTCCAGTCGCCGAGAAGGTCTGCCTGGAGGTTTACGTTACCCTTTGTGCCGTTGATCGAGTGCGAACCCTCGCCCTTGAATATTTCATCAAACTTCTTTGTATCGTCGTTCCACTTTGTAAGCGTAACTTCTGTTCCGTTGTGGTCCTGAAGCTCATCCTGGAGGTCGCCGTCCCAGTAAATTCTGCCGTTCATCGAAGCGCCGAGATCGCCGAGTTCGTTACCCTTGTCATCCCAGTAACCCATCGAGCCTGCGCCCCACATTACATAGTAGGAGTCGCCGTAACCGATATTACCGATCATACCACGGCCCGTATCCTTAACGCCGTTGTGCATCTGATAGAATTCACCCGTCTTAGCGTTCTGAACGGTACCGCCCCACTGGTGACGGTCTTCCGGAGCGCCGGTCGCGCCCGCCGAATTCTTGAATATTGTATTCGACGTGATAAACGGTGAAAGCTGCTTGCTGTTAAGAGCAAATACTTCGCTGTCAGCGCCGTAGTCCTCGTAAACCTTCATGAATTCGAGACCTTCCTTGGTCGGATCGAAGTCGCCGAGGTGCATAGCGTCGCCGTGTTCCTGATATGTGCACCAGAGAATCTTGCCGTTATCGTCCCACGCAAGAGCGCCGTAAATGATTTCGTCCTTACCGTCGCCGTCAATATCGCCGGCTTCGATCTGGTGGTTACCCTGACCTATATAGCCGTTGTTAGCGCTTTCAGCCGTGTCGAACGACCATACGAGCGAAAGCTTGCCGTTCTTGAAGTTGTAAGCAGCGCAGCCTGTACGTCCGTTCGGCGTCGAGATGTTCTTACCGAAGTAATAACCTCTCGCGAATACTGCGGACGGAGTTACGCCGTCGAGGTAAGCTACAGTACCGTTGTATCTTTCGCAGCGGTTACCGAAGTCATCACCGAAGCTATAGCATGTAGCCATCGAACCTACAACGTTGTTCGGGAAGTAATCGATTGTGTCGAGAGCCGCGCCCGTTTCACCGTCAAAGCATGTTACGTAAAGCGGTCCCTGGAGGTTCTTGCCTGCGTTCAAGGCAGCCCAGCTTGCCTCATAGGTTGTACCTCTCGACTCATCGCCGATCATCTTGCCCGTACCGTCGATCGTACCGTCAGCCGTTCTTACAATAACCTCTGCCGCACCGTCGCCGTCAAAGTCGGCAATGTTAAGCATTGTGTCATGCTGTCCCGCGCGGATATTGTAGCCCATATCAATTCTCCACATGAACGTACCGTCAAGCTCATACGCGTCCATATAAACGTTGCCGGTTCTGCCCGTTGTAGCCGCGTCCTTTGCGTCTGACGGGTTCCAGAGCATTACGATCTCGTACTGACCGTCGCCGTCAAGGTCGCCGTAGGACGAGTCGCCCGGTGCGTAAGCGCCGATATAAACGCCGTTTCTGTCCATCTGTACAACATCGCTTTCGGGCGTGTCGTGCAGAGGAATGTCGAGGTAACCCTTCTCCCATACGGAAGCGGGAGCCGACATCTCGCCGTTGGCTACAACAGTGTACTTATCGTTTACCGTACCCTGCTTATCAACAAAGTTCGTTACCGCGCCCTCGTTAATCTTTTCCTTATTTCTGTAAAGCGTGAATGTTGTGTCCGCCGGCTCCGTGGCAAGTCTTCTCCACGATACGAGTACGCCGTCACTGATTTTTGTGGCAACGACGCCGCGGTCGAGCTTTTCCATATTTCTCGTCGACGCCGATCCCGCAAATGCTCCCGCGCTTGTCGGCATTGCAAGACCTACAGCCGCAATCTGCGCAAGAACCAGGGTAAATATACCCAATTTCTTTAAGTTTTTGAACATTTCGCAGTCCTCCCTCTGATATTTTACATATCACATTTTGTATACTCTGTCTTAGAGCATAGTGATTATTGTATTCATAATACCATATTTTGAACAAATTTTAAAGTGGTTTTTTATAATTTTTGTGTGTAATTTACAGTGTTTTTTGTTTAAAATGCGAACGAACATTCCGGCAAAATCCGTGCCGCAGCAGCGTCAAATACGGTCGGTCGGTTTATCGCGTCAGCTGTTATACAATTTCGCGTAAAAGCCGTTTTTGGCGAGAAGCTCGTCATGCGTACCCTGCTCGACAATCGCGCCGTTATCCATAACGAGTATCAGATCCGCTTCGCGGATCGTGGACAGGCGGTGGGCGATAATAAAGCTCGTTCTGCCCTCCATCATCTTCAAAAACGCGCGCTGAATACGCCGCTCGGTCATTGTGTCAACGTTCGACGTCGCCTCGTCGAGTATCAGCACCTCCGGATTTGTGAGCATCGCGCGCGCGATCGTAAGCAGCTGCTTCTGACCGCTTGACAGATTGCCGCCATCCTCCGTTATCATCGTGCCGTAGCCCTGCGGCAGACGCTTGATAAATCCGTGCGCCTCCGCCGCTCTCGCTGCCGCCTCGATTTCGGCGTCGGTCGCGTCAGCCTTGCCGTACGCGATATTTTCCCTTACCGTACCCGAAAACAGCCATGTGTCCTGAAGCACCATTCCAAAGCTCTTTCTCAGACTGTCGCGCGTGACGGAGTCGATGTCCTGACCGTCAACGATTATCGCGCCTTTATCCGCGCCGTAAAAATTCATGAGCAGATTTACAATGGTCGTCTTGCCCGCGCCCGTCGGACCGACTATCGCGACGCGCTGACCTTTTTTCGCGGTGATATTCAGATTCTTTATAAGCCCGCGGTTCTTGTCGTACGAAAAGCTTACGCCGTCAAACACGACCTCGCCGCCGTCAAGCTTTAACTCGGGACGGCTGCTGTCGTCCGTTTCGGGCTGCTCGTCGGTGAGCGCGAATATTCTCGTGGCGGCAGCCGTCGCGGACTGCAGTTGGGTGAGTATGCTCGTCATGTCGTTTATCGGACGCGCAAACTGCGTGGCGTAAATCAGAAAGCTCGAAATTATGCCGACGCTCAGTCCGCCCGCTATCGCGGCAAGACCGCCCAGCACACCCACCCCGATGTACGCGAGGTTGTTTATATACCGCGTCGTCGGGTTCACGAGCGACGAGTAAAACTGCGCCTTCTGACCGCAGTCGTACAGGCGCGAGTTGATTTCACCGAACGCCTCGCCGCTGCGCTCCTCGTATCCGAACGCCTTAACGACCTTCATATTGCCCACAATTTCGCTTACGTATCCGTTAAGCTCGCCCGTCACAGCCGCCTGCATACGGAACATTTTACCCGAATTTACCGCTATAAACCGCGACACGAACACACACAGTATCGTCACGGCGACGACGCACAGCGCGATTTTGTAATTGAGACTAAACATTACCGCAAGCGAGCCTACAACCGTTACCAGTCCTGCAAAAAGCTGCGTTATACCCTGAAGAAGTCCGTCCGATACGGCGTCCGTATCGTTCGTTAAACGGCTTATTATGTCGCCGTGGGAATGATTATCAAAATAGCTCAAAGGAAGCCGAGAGAGCCGTTTAAACGCGTCAGAGCGCATCCTTTCGATTGTGCGGTTGGAAAGGTGGTTCGTGAACACCGTCATGCCCCATGTGAACAGCGCGTTAAGCACGTACACGCCGAGCAGTACGGACGATATTTTTATAACCATGCCGAAATCAACGTCGCCCTTGCCGCGTATAAAATCTATAGCGCGTCCCGAAATGTACGGCGCGGCAAGCATGAATATGTTCGCAAGCACTGCGGATATTATCACGAAATACAGATATTTTTTATTTCCCGCGATATAGCGGTAAAGCCGTTTCAGCACACCCTTATTCATCGCCGTCACCTCCGTACTGCTCCTGCGACACGCATATTTCGCGGTATATCTCGCACGTTTTCACAAGCTCGCTGTGCGTACCGACGCCGACAATAACGCCGTCGTCCATGACGACTATCCTGTCGGAATTTTTAACGCTGTTCACGCGCTGCGAAACGATTATAACGGTTTTGCTCTCCGTGTTTTCCTTAATCGCACGACGAAGCGAAGCGTCGGTCGCGTAATCGAGCGCACTCGCGCTGTCGTCGAGAATGAGTATCGGTGAGTTTTTCATAAGCGCGCGCGCAATCGTAAGGCGCTGCTTCTGACCGCCGGACAGGTTGTTGCCGCTCTGCGACACGTGCGTGTCAAAGCCCTTGCCGAGACGGTTCACAAACTCGCTCGCCTGCGCGGTATCGGCGGCGGAACGCATTTCGCTTTCCGACGCGTCAGCCTTCGCCATACGCAGATTGTCCGCGATTGTGCCTGAAAACAAATTTGCCCTCTGCTGCACTATCGCCACATTTTTACGCAGTTCGCTCTCGCTTATGTCTTTTATATTCACGCCTCCCAGAAGCACCTCGCCGTCAGTCGCGTCGTAAAAACGCGGTATAAGGCTCACGAGCGTGGTTTTACCGCTGCCCGTACCGCCGATAATACCGAGCGTTTCGCCGCGGTGTACGGTGAGATTTATATTTTCAATCGCCGGCGCGCCGCTGCCGCCGTACGTGAGTGACACGTTTTTAAACTCAACCGCCGCGTCACTGTTACCATTAAATTCCTTATCGCCGTACTTAATATCCGGCTCCTCCGCAAGCACCTCGCTCACGCGCAGCGCCGACGCGTATGCTTTTGTGTACAGCACGACGAGGTTCGCGAGAACGATCATCGCGTTCAAAATCTGCGTGATGTAGTTTATGAACGCTATGACCTCGCCCTGCGTCAGATTACCGGAGTACACGCGCAGACCGCCGAAGTAAATGACGGCGATAGCAGCGAGATTCATAATAATCGTGGTGAGCGGGTTCGTGAGCGCGGCGATACGTCCGACGCGTATTGCGACGCGCGCGTACTCGTCGTTTTTGTCGTCGAACCGTTTGCGCTCGCGCCCCGTTCCGGCGAACGCTCGTATTACGCGAACGCCCGACAGATTTTCACGTAAAACGAGAGTGAGCCTGTCGAGCTTCGTCTGCACCGACTTGTAAAGCGGCACAGCCTTAAACATCACGAGAAACAGCACAAGCACGAACAGCGGTATTACAATCATGAAAATAACCGACAGCTTGAGGTCTATCGACATCGCCATAACAAGTCCGCCGACGCACAAGAACGGCGCGCGGATAACGAGGCGGATAAGCATCGCGACCGCGCCCTGGAGCTGGTTCACGTCGCCGGTGATGCGGTTTATAAGCGACGGCGTACCGAATTTGTCGATCTGCGAAAATGACAGCGTGCCGATTTTTTTGAACATCGCCCGCCGCACGTCCGTGCCGAAGCCCTGCGACGCGATCGACGCGCTGTACTGGCAGATAAGCGCGAAAATAACGCCGCACGTCGCGACGATAAGCATAAATATACCCATTTTAATAACGTATGACCTGTCGCCCGCGTTTACGCCGTTGTCTATGAGCATCGCCATAAACGTCGGGATAAGGATTTCGAGAACCGCCTCGGACAGCTTGAAGAACGGGCCTATCGTAAGCTGCAGGCGGTAGGGCTTCAGGAACGGAAAAAGTCGTTTCATAATTTACCTCTTTTGTGTTTTTCGCGTATCTATTGTACCACGCCGCGACGGATTATTCAACATAAATTTTATCCAAACGCACCGCGCCGGCATAATATAATAACACTACAAGGAAAGGGAGGATAGCTATGGAATATAACAGAGCCGCCGCGGTCGCTTACGCGAACGAATGGGCATACCGGCGCAACCCGGAATACTTCGATTTTTCCGACCTCGGCGGCAACTGCACAAATTTTGCGTCGCAATGCCTGTACGCGGGCAGCGGCGTTATGAATTACACGCCGATTTACGGCTGGTACTACATCTCATTAAACAACCGCGCTCCGGCGTGGACGGGCGTTGACGAGCTGTACCGTTTTCTCACGACGAACCGCGGCGCGGGGCCGCGCGGACGCGTGACGGGATTGGACGAGATACGCGACGGCGACATTATTCAGCTAAAATTCGACGAGGGAACGCGGTTTGACCACAGTCCCGTGGTGGTGGACGCCGGCAACAACACCCCGTCCGGAATACTTATTGCCGCAAACTCCTACGACGCGAACTGCCGCCCGCTGTCAACGTACAGCTATGTTGATATGCGCCCCATCCACATTATCGACGTCGGCGAACAATAAAAATACCACACCCATTCACTTGACATAAGATAACGGGTGTGGTATAATAGGCATATGGAAAGGCATCCGCTTTAAAGGCGGTTTGTCCTAGGTTTGCGAAAATAGCCGCATTCCTTGGTCGGGGCGGCTATTTTTTTATGTTCCGAATTATTTCAAGAATGATAATTAGCATTACCAATTGAATAAGTAAATTCATGTCCATAAAATCACCCCCTTATTCAGAGAGTGACAAACCGCCCTTTGCATGCCTTCCATAGCCTGTAATTATTGTATCACGCGTCGGCAGTAATGTCAACACACGGGCTATCGGGACACCCACACCCAATTCGGGTAAAATGATTTTTAATCGTGTAAGAAACGTGTACAAAAAATAAGCGTATTGCGGCATGTCGAATTTTTGTGTATAATTTACCTATACGCAAAAGGAGGTCGAACATCATGCCCATCTATAAAATGCAAGGAAAACGCGACGGATTACAGCGTTACCGCGTACGCATCAACTACACCGACAAAAACGGCAAAGCGCGTCAGCTTGACCGAGTGGCTTACGGCAGAGAGGCGGCGAAACAGCTTGAAGAACGCCTTAACCATGAGGTAAAGCCGATAGGCGCGCCCAACATGACGTTAAACGAGCTTTACGCGGAATACATCGAAGCGCGCCGCCATGAGCTTCGGGAGAACACGCTCCGCGCGATACGAACCCGCTTAGAGCCGTACATACTGCCCGAGCTTGGCGCTTACACCCTGCGCGAGCTTACCGTGCCGCTGCTGCAAAAGTGGAAGTCGTGCTTTGACGAGCGCACAAACTCGCGCCGTCCGGACCGCAAGGTATCACTTATGCTGAAGCAGGACATATACGGTGAGCTTCGCACAATGCTCAACTACGCCGTACGCATGGAATACCTGCCGCGCAATCCGCTCACGAGCGTGGGAAATTTCAAGAACCCGTACGAAATGAAAAAAGAAATGAAATACTACACGCCCGAACAGTTTGCGAAATTCATCGCGGTCGCGCGCGAGGAATCGGAGCGCGCCGAGGCGCGCGGCAATGACAAGGAGTGGAATTACTATGTATTTTTCAACATTGCCTTTTTCACCGGTATGCGCCGCGGCGAGATATGCGCGCTGAAATGGTCGGACATCGACGGCGACATCATTCACGTCCGCCGCAGCCTGATACAGAAAATCAACGGCGGCGACATGGAAACGCCGACGAAAAGCAAAACGTCCATGCGCGACCTGCAAATGCCGCAGCCGCTCGTGAACATACTGCGCGACCACCGCGCGCGTCAGGAAAAGCTTGACGGCTTCACCGAGGAATTCCGCATATGCGGCGGCGAACGCAGCATTCGCACAACAACGACGGACTTCCGCAACACGCGCTACTCGCAGGGCGCCGGACTGGAGCGCATACGCGTCCACGATTTCCGCCATTCGCACGCGTCGCTGCTCGCGAACAACGGCATAAATATCCAGGAAATAGCGCGCAGGCTCGGTCATTCCGACATCGAGATAACGTGGAACATCTATTCCCACCTCTATCCGCGCGAGGAGGAGCGTGCCGTAACGCTTATGAATAAATTATTTCCGTTCGTGTAAAAATCGTGTAAGGCATGTCGCAAAAACCGCATAAAATACACCTCTTCCGCGTTTTCGGGTTCAGTTACGTCAGACGCGGTAACGGTAGAGG
>CANQKM010000009.1 GCA_947624485.1 uncultured Clostridia bacterium | reverse complement strand
AATGACCGACCTCGTAAGTGCCTCGGCTGGAAATCCCCTAAAGAAATTTATGTTGCACTTGCTTGACTTTCTGCCCCCCTCCCCTAGTAGGGGAGGCTCACCTTAAACACGGTCACGCTGTGGGGCGGGAAGGTGTACTCAAACGTGTTTGATCCGTAATCAAAGCTTTCCGTGACGGGCGACACTTTTTGCGGCTCATCGAAGCCGTTTTCCGCGTCCAAATCGGCGGTAAGCGTCGAAACCTCGCCGCGTACCGCGTCCGTTCCGTCTATCGTAACTTCAGCCGTAACCGCTTTATTTTGCACATTCACGGCTTTAACGTAAATATACTTGTCGTCGCGGCTTGAAGTCGCGTAAATTTCCTCGACCGCCGGCAGCTTGTCCACGGTCGAATTTGTTTTTTTGCCGTCAATATACGTAGTAATGCCGCGTCCGTCAACCTCGAGACAGAGCGAATATTCGCGTCCCGTCTGCAGTGAGAACATCTCGTGCGTCAAACACGAGCCGCGTCCGTTCACAACGGCGTTTACTTCGCTGTCAAAGTTCGCCCAGCCGCCGATGAACCACTGAATGTAGTTTTTATCGTCCTTTTTGCCGAAATACAGCTTAAATCCCGCGTTGCCGAACGTCCTCGCAAGCTTAAACTCAACCTTGTACTTGTCCGACGTTATATCCGTAATCTTTTTTGCGCCGCTTCCGTTAAAGTCCGCGCCGTCAAATTCCTCGGTTTTGCCGCTTATCAGGTCGGTCACCTTTATGTCGTACACCCTGCCGTTTATCTCGTCCGCCGCAAGCTCAATGCCGCCGCGTATGGCGTTATCGCCTTTTACCGTCGGCGCGTCAAAGCCCGAAAGGCGCGTTTCCGTAAGCTCGCGTCCCGTGTTCGTCATAAACATTTTGCACAGGTAATAGTTCGCGCTGCCGTACACACGGCTGTTGTCGAACCAAATCATGACCGGCTTCCAGTCGACGTAGTCCACGTTCGCGAAAAGCGGCGCGTAGCATACGAGCTTTACCTTGTCCGCGTTGTTTTCGAGAGCCGTCATGTACGCCGCCTCGCAAAGCGCGTTATAGAACGTGTTGCCCCACGACGCGTACTCGCCGAGGAACACCTTCGGGCTGTCGGGATAATCGTCGTAGCGATGAATGTTCGCGAGCAGCCATTCGGGTGAGGTGTAGTAATGCTCGTCCACAAGATCAGAGCCGTTTTTGCGCGCATTTTCCCGGCCGCGCTCAAACTCGCTGCCCGCGGGGAACGGACCGGAGTTGTTCACGAGCTTGATCTCGGGGTACTTCTCGCGTACCGCCTTGTGGATAATATCGTACCTCTCCCAAAAGCCGGCGCCGACCTCCTCGTTGCCGATGCCGAGGTATTCGAGGTTAAACGGCTCGCTGTGACCGAGCTTCGCGCGGACTGCGCCCCATTTTGTGTCAGCGCCGCCGTTCGCGAACTCTATGAGGTCGAGCGCGTCGTTTACCCACTCGTCCATTTCGTCAAGCGGTGCGGCTTGCTCCATGTGCGGATTGTAGCCTGCCGGCAGCACCGGCAGAGGCTTCGCGCCTATATCCTCGCAGAACAGGAAATACTCGTAGTACCCGATGCCGAGCGACTGATTGTATTTCCAGTTGTTGCGCCGCGACGGGCGCTCCGTGATATCGCCTATCGTGTTTTTCCAGCGGTACATGGAATTTCTGTCGTCGGCGTTAAGCGAGCCGTCATGCACGAGGCAGCCGCCCGGAAAACGCATAAACCTCGGCTTAAGCTCCTCCAGCATAACCGCGAGGTCTTTTCTCATACCGTTTTCGCGTCCCTTATACGTGTCAAACGGCATAAGCGACACAAAATCGAGGCATACCTTGCACGGCTCGTCCGACGTGAGCGCAAGAGACGCGCTGTTACAGGTTCTGTTCGGTGTGAGCGTGAGCGCATATTTTGTCCACTTGTCGGAGCTTACCGTTATAAAAGCCGAGCAGATTATATTTCCGTACGCGTCGTCGATCGATACGTTCAGCTTACATTCCCTATCCGAGCGCGCATAGCACGAAAACGCGTATTTTTCGCCCTCCATGACCGCGATACCGCTGTTGTAGCCGAGATTTTTGATTCCGGCGCGTTCTCCGACCTTCGATATTTCAAGCGTGAGGTAGTGCGGATTTTTCCTCGAGTACGGCTCGCTGCATGACACCTTCGCCGCGACGGACGCGCCGCCGAGCTCGATTTTTTTCCACGCCGTAAGAGACTGGTACCTCGGATTGTCCGCCGGCGAAAACTCGAACGCGCGGTTACGCACCTTTTCCGCGTACAGTCCGCCGTCCGCCGCGTGGTTCAAATCCTCAAAAAATATTCCGTAAAAATCATCCATAGACGCTTTGACATTTTCCGTAACAGTAATTTTTTTCATACGATACAACCGCCTTTCCGACGGTATTCTATCATAAACATATACGGTATGCAATATAAATTTACGGCGGGCGTATAAAAATTATAACGAAATATAAATGAAAATATTGCTTAAAAGCGAATAATGTAGTATACTATACTTTAAGGGGGCGGTAGCTTGAACAAGAAAAGCGTTTCAAAGCGCTCGGTCATACTTATGGAATTTGACTGGCTGCTTTTCATATTATCGGTGGGACTTGCCGTTTTCGGCATAATTATGATATACAGCGCGACGCGCACAACACAGTCCAACATGAACGTGATAGTACAGTCAGCCGCGTTTGTCATGGGCTGCGCGGCTATGCTTGTCGTGTGCTTTTTTGACTATGAGCAGCTTCAAAACCTGATAAAACCTATATTTTTGTTCGCAATCGCCATGCTTATACTGGTGCTTATATTCGGCGTGAGCGGCGACTGGGGCGCGCGAAGCTGGATACGCTTCGGCGCGATCGGTATACAGCCGTCGGAGTTTGCGAAAATCTGCTTCATAATAACGCTTTCCTACCACGTTTCAAAGGTGCAGGACGATATAAATAAGCCGCTCGTGCTGCTCGGACTGCTTCTGCATATCGGCGTAATGGTCGGACTGATACTTCTGCAGCCCGACATGGGCAGCGCGTTCGTGTTCGTGTTCATATTTATATGTATGCTGTTTGTGGCGAAGCTGTCATACAAATACATTATACCGGCGCTCGTTCTCGGTGTGGCGTCGCTGCCGCTCGTGTACCGCTATGTCTTGTCGGAGTATCAGCAGAAGCGTATACAGGTGTTTTTTAACCCCGACCTTGAACCGCTCGGCAGAGGCTACAACGTTATACAGTCAAAAATAGCCGTCGGTTCGGGACAGCTATGGGGAAAGGGTTATCTTCAGGGTACGCAGAACCAGATGGGCTACCTGCCCGCGAAATCGACCGACTTTATATTCAGCGTAATATCGGAGGAACTCGGCTTTATCGGCGCGGCAATACTTGTCGGCGCGCTGTTTATACTGATTTACAAGTGCTTTAAGACCGCGAAAAAGGCTGATAACTCGTTCGGAAGATATATTTGCGTAGGCGTGGGCGCGATGCTTTTGTTCCACGTGTTCGAGAACGTCGGAATGTGTATCGGACTTATGCCCGTTACCGGTATACCGCTGCCGTTTATAAGCTACGGCGGCACGTCGCTTGTGGTGAATATGACAGCCGTCGGGCTTGTACTGAGCGTCGCCTACCATAACAAACCGCGAAGTGTGTTTGATGTTTATTGATAAAAAATTTGACCTCCTCATAGAGGAGGTCATTTTTTAATTTCCGCTTGATTTTGAGAACGGGAGGCTGTACTTTTCCGCGTAGTACGCGTACTGCTCCTTGTAGCCCTCCTCGATGCGGCGGTTCGACATTACGTTATGAATGTCGTAATTGTCGTTGTTAAGCTCTATAATAGCCGACGCGACGTTTGAGCAGTGGTCGGATATTTTTTCAAGAGCGTTTATGTAATCGGTGAAAATAAATCCCTGCTCGACCGGACAGCGTCCCTCCTGCATACGGTGGATATGACGGTTTTTGAGGTCGTTTCTGATGTGGTCTATAACGTCCTCCAGCGGCTCGACCTTATAGGCGAGCTTCACGTCGTTATTCGAGAACGCGCTTATCGTGAGGTCGATAGCCTCGCCGACGGCGTTTACCATAATAGTAATCTCCTGCCTTGCCTTCTCCGAGAAATGCACATTCTGATTGTGCTTTTCACGCGCGGTGAACACAAGGTCGGTCGTGTAGTCGGTCATTTTTTCAAAGTCCGAGATCGCGCTCAAAAGTATCGAGACCTTCTGCGCGTCAACCATCGAGAGCTGCTGCGCGCTTAATTTTATGAGGTACACGCTCAGCGCGTCCTCGTACTCGTCCGTTTCGCGCTCGTTGTCTATTATCTGCTTGTCCAGTCTTTCGCTGTAGCTCGCGACGCAGTCCTGAGCCATTGTAAAGCTGTCCTTCGCAATATACGCCATGTTTACCGCAAGCGTAAGAGACTGCTCTACCGCGTAGGACGGTGTGGCAAGAAATCTGTCGTCAAGCACAGGGAACGCGCTTCTCTCCGCGCCTTCCTTTATCGTAAGGCGCGCGAGCTTCTCGATAAGCGACGTGAACGGCAGCAGTACCGCCGCGGCAAGCACGTTGAATACGGTATGCACAACGGCTATCGTCACCGCGCTCGTGCTGCTTTCGAGGATAGTCATATCTATAAACGCGTTCAGCACGAATATCAGTATCAGGAACAGAATGGCGCTTATAAGCTTATAATAAAGATTGCATATCGCGGCGCGTTTCGCGTTTTTGCTCGCACCCAGACTCGATATGAGCGCGGATATGCTCGCGCCGACGTTCGCGCCGACTATGTACGGTATCGCGGACACGAACGTTATCTGTCCCGTCGCGCTGAGCGCCTGCAAAATACCTATCGAAGCCGACGAGGACTGTATCGCGGCAGTGATAAACATACCCACAATAACGCCTATAACGGGGTTTGACAGCGTTGTTATCACATTTATAAGCGCGGGGTTATCCTGTATGCTCTTGACCTCGCTCGACATCGTTGTCATACCGAACATCAGCACCGCGAAGCCGACAAGTATATTGCCCAGATTGTTTTTCTTCTCGTTTTTGGAAAACATGATAAGAACTATACCGATAAATCCGAGTATCGGCGTAAAGTTCTCGGGCTTTAGGATATTCGCCCATATGCTCTCGCCCTGCACGCCCGACAGCGACAGTATCCACGCCGTCATTGTCGTGCCTATGCTCGCGCCCATCATTACGCTTATAGACTGTGAAAGCTTCATTATTCCGGAGTTTACGAAGCCGACAACCATTACCGTCGTTGCGGAGGACGACTGTATCACGGCTGTGACGACCGTACCCAGAAGCACGCCCATGAATTTGTTTTTCGTAAGCGTTTCAAGGATAGATTCAAGCTTTGAACCGCCGAGCTTTTTCAAGCCGTCGCCCATTACGTTCATTCCGTAAAGGAACATGGCAAGTCCGCCGAATATCTTGAATATTGTGAAAATGCCCATATAAATTTGTCACCTGTCCTTTTCCGTTGTTACTGTCTCTGTCTTAAATTTGTCTTATAACCTTCCACTCATTTATCAGCCGTTCAAGAGAGTACGCCGCGTTTGCCGGGCTTGTTGACGGCAGACGCACGGCTTCGAGGTCTTTGTTATATTTCGTAAAATACTTGTACGCCGCCGCGCCGTTTACGAATATCCTCTTTATGTCGGCGTTTTCGAGAATTACGCCGAGGTCGTTCGGCGTGACGTTAGTTATCGTGCTGTCAGCCGAGCCTTGTATGTCGCAGCTTCCTATCACGTCCCACACTGCCGCCCTGTTTCGGAGCAGAAACGCTTTCTTTTCCTCAGTCGTAACGGGACACTCGTCCTCAAAGACAGCGCTCGTTACCTTCCAGAAGCGGTTTTGGGGGTGTCCGTAGAAAAACCGCGCCTCGCGCGACTTCACGGACGGAAAGCTGCCGAGTATCAGTATTTGTGAATTGTTATCGTACAAAGGAGGTATCGTGTGAACCAACATCCCTATCACTCCATTATCCATTGTAACATATATTTTCCGGTTTTGGAATAGTAAATTTAATTATTGCCGAAATTATTTGCATAAATTTTTCAGCATACCGCAGTAATCGGGGAAATTCGTCGTGAAAATGTAGTTCATTACGAGAAGCTCGTCGGGCTTGAATTTCTCCGTGACAGCGTCTATGCCGCCCTCGTATATACGGGGATCTACCAGAATTACGCGCTTATAGCTCTTCGCGAGCCACGGCGCGAACGCGTTCGCGTAGGAGTCCTTTATCACGACGATCGTTTTCCCGTCGGGGAGCGCGGTGTTTTCAAGCTCCAAAAGCGGATAGTCGCTGCCGAAAAAGAAGTTGTAGCCGCGCTTGTCCTCGTGGTACATTTTGCCCTCGTACTCCGTAAACGCTCCGTCCTTGCCGTCCTTGAGCGAGCTTACCTTTATATCTCCGCTCTCATCCAAATCGTACCACTCCACCGTGTCGGGATTTTTCGTGATGCCGGGCGTGTTTACTCTGTCGTACAGGTAGCCGAGTACGCCTCTTATGCCGTAGCTTTTGTAATCAGTATCGTTTACCGCCTTTGCGCCCGACGCGTCCGTAAACGCGCGGTACGCGTAATACGCGCCGAGCTGCGTCCAGTGGTGGTCGCTGCGGAAATAAATATACTCGTCCGCGTGTTCCGAAAGCGCGCCGACAGCGTCAACCGCCGTCACACGGTCGCCGAGCATGCCGTACATATCGCTTATCGCGTCGGTCTGGCTGTCCTGGAGATTTTTGTATATCGGCTCGCGGAATTCAAGCTGCGTCGGAATAAGCATACTGTAAACCTTAACGTTCTTCGGCAGCCTTTCCGCAAGCGCGTTCACGGCGTCGGTGTATATTTTTTCCGTTTCGTCGTTCCTTAAAAACATCTCCATAACGGTGTCCCTGACAAACAGCAGCGTCATTTTTATAGTCGTGCCGGTGCCTATGTCCTTGTTTGTCGAAATTACCGAGCCGGTGTCGGGCGTTATACCCTTTGCCGCGTCAAGTCCCTTCGACGCAGCCGTAAAATACGAGCGCAGTCCTATATTGTCGCCCAAATACGATTCAAAATCCGACTCGAATTTGCCGGAAAAAACGGTAGAACGGCTAAGCAGCGGCATTTGCGCCGGTTCGCGGTTCTCACGCTCTATGCTCGCCCTGTCCGCGGGGAGCGCGAGCATTGTCACAAACGCCGCGAGCATCACAAGGAACGCGCCGATTATCAGCTTGTTTTTCATTGCCGTCACTCTCCCCTTTCCTTAAAATCTGAAATACAAAAACGGATTGTAGGTTTGTCCCACAAGAAGTATAAAGCATACGCCCAGTCCGACGATTACGAGCAGCGGCTGCGACACAGCCGCGAATGTTTCGTGTTTTTTGCACAGGTAGTTGTATACCGTTACGGGTATCGGCGTTGAGGCGAGTATGCAGACGATAAACAGCCACAAATTCGTGAAGAATGCCGAGTGTACCGTCAGGTCGTAAAGCGGCACGCCCACGCCGAACGCGCTTTTCAGGAATGTCCACAGCGCGCCCAGATCGGTAAAGTAGAATATGCTCCACCCAATCACGACGAAAAACATCGTGTATATATAGCAAAACGGCGACGGTATTTTCTGCAGTCTGCCGCCGAACGCCTTTTTTTCGATAAGCAGAAACACACCGTAGAAAAGTCCCCAGATTATGAAGTTCCAGCTTGCGCCGTGCCAAAGACCGGTGAGCAGCCAAACAGCCATTATGTTCCGAAGCTGTCTGTATCGGTTGCCGCCGAGCGGAATGTATATGTAGTCGCGGAAAAAGCGCGACAGCGACATGTGCCACCTGCGCCAGAAATCCGTAATACTCGCGGAAATGTACGGGTAACGGAAGTTTTCGAGAAATTTGAAGCCGAGCATCCTGCCCAGTCCTATCGCCATATCGCTGTAGCCGGAAAAATCAAAATATATCTGAAAGCTGTACATCAAAATTCCGAGCCACGCGGACGCGACGGTGTAGCGCGTACCGCCCAGAAGCATCGACGCGACCGTTCCGGCGCTGTTCGCGAGCATTACCTTTTTGCACATACCGACCGTGAAACGCTTCACGCCGTACGCGAAATCGTCCATTGTCGCGCGCCTGTCGGTAAGCTGGTCGGCAATGGAGCTGTAACGCACGATAGGGCCGGCGACAAGCTGCGGAAACATTGAAACGTATGTGAGATAGTTCAGATACGACTTCTGCACCTTCGTTTTGCCGCGGTACATGTCAATCGTATACGACAGCGTCTGGAAGGTATAGAACGATATTCCTATCGGAAGCGCGGGGCTTGGGTTCGGGATCGAAAGATGAGCCGCGGCGTTTATGCTTCCGATAAGAAAACCCGAATACTTGAACACAAAAAGAATACCGAGATTTAACACGAGCGACGCGGCAAGAGCAACGGTCGCCTGCGGCCGGGCGTAATATTTGTCTATTATTCTGCCGTTTATATAATCCATTACGGTGCTGAAAATAAGAAGCAGCACCCATACAGGCTCGCCCCACGCGTAGAATATAAGCGACGTTACGGCGAGGACAATATTTTTATATGTAATGTTTTTAGACAGGTTGTACAGCAAAAGCACGGCCGGAAGAAATACGCACACAAAAATAAGGCTCGAAAATACCAAGATCATCTCCCCTTCCGTCGCGCAGTTTTTTGCTGCCCGTTTTACGCGCCGCCGGTACAGCGGCGCGTAATGAGCCATGATAAATTGTACACTATTATCGGGAAAATGTCAACAAATATTGTCGCATACTGTCCGTTAATCGAGCGTTACGGCGCAGCCCTTCAGGAGATAGTTAAGCTGTACTATGTAGCCGATAAACTGCGGCCCCGCCATAAGCTGACCGAAAAACGGTTTGCCGTAGTCGGACGAGCCGTTTAACACATCGTCGAGCTTTGCCTTGTCGCAGAGCGTGAGCACGGGCGCGTTCGGATCGGAGATTATGCCGTCCAGAAGCTCCTTCACAGCCGCCTCGTAATGCGGATTGTGCGTTTTCGGGTACGGGCTTTTGCGGCGCAGCCTCACGTCCTCGGGCAGTATGCCCTTTGCCGCCTCGCGCAGCACGTTTTTGGACACGTTGTCCTTATTTTTCATCTCCCACGGAATGTTCCAGACGTACTCGGCAAGGCGGTGGTCGCAGAACGGCACGCGCACCTCCAGACCGCTCGCCATGCTCATTCTGTCCTTGCGGTCGAGCAGGTTCGTCATGAACCAGTTGATGTTGAGGTACGATATTTCGCGGCGGCGTTTTTCCTCCGCGCTGTCGCCGTAGAAAACAGGCGTTTCGGCTATGCTTTCCTCGTAGCGCATACTCGAATAGCCCTCGAGGTCGAGCGCGTCACGCACATCGTCCTTCAAAATATTGTTCCTAAGCGACAAATCGTAGCACCACGGGAACGCAGCCGTTTCAAACGCCTTTTTCTCACGGAACCACGGGTAGCCGCCGAAAATCTCGTCGCTGCACTCGCCCGACAGCACGACGGTGTGATTTTTCTTGACCTCGCGGCAGAAGTAGAGAAGCGACGCGTCCACGTCAGCCATACCGGGCAAATCCTTGGCGGTGAGCGCTTCCTCCAAAAGCTCCGTAAGCGCGCTGTTCGGGCAGACGAGGTAAGTGTGGTCGGTGTCAAATTCCTCAACCATGCGCGGCACCCATTTTGTGTCGCTGTCGGGCTGGAAATGCGACGCTTTGAAGTATTTTGAGTTGCCCTCGTAGTCGAACGAGTATGTCGAGAGCCGTCCGCCGTTCCGCTGCATCTCAATAGCGCCTATCGCCGTTATCACGCTCGAGTCGAGTCCGCCCGAAAGGAACGTCGCAATCGGTACGTCCGAAACAAGCTGCCGTCTTACCGCGTCGTACACGAGCGAGCGCGTGCGCGCGATCGTGTCCTCGTAGCTGTCGGTATGCTCATGGCTTTTAAACTCCCAGTACTGCTTTACGCGTATGCCGCGGCGGTCTATTACCATGTACCGCGCCGGGCGAAGCTCCGAAATATCCTTAAACACACCGTTGCCCTGCGTACGCGCCGGACTGAGCGCCAGAAGCTCGCAAAGTCCGGTTTTGTCAAGCTCTCTCTTTATGCCCGGGTACTCGAAAAGCGCCTTTATTTCCGAAGCGAAAACGACGGTGCTTCCCTTTTTCGTGTAGAAAAACGGCTTCACGCCGAAACGGTCGCGGCAGGCATAGACGCACTGGCGCATGCTGTCCCAAACCGCGAACGCGTATATTCCGTTAAGCCTCTCGGCGACACGCTCGCCGTAATGTATGTAAGCCGTAAGAAGCACCTCGGTGTCCGACGACGTTTCAAACTCATAGCCGTAGGACAAAAGATCGTCGCGTATCTCCTTAGTGTTGTAAAGCTCGCCGTTATACGTTATCACAAACTCGTGTCCCGCGACGGTGCGCTTCATCGGCTGCAAGCCCCTTTCAACGTCGATTACCGCAAGACGGCTGTGCGAAAAGGCGGCATGCTCGCCCACCCATTCGCCCCGGGAGTCGGGCCCGCGGTGACGTATTTTCTCCGCCATGGCGCGCGCCACGGCTTTGTTTTCCGCCTCGTTCTTTACAAGATTGGTTTTGTAGTTTATAAATCCGCATATTCCGCACATAAAATTACCCCCGATACACATTTTTATTGTATTATATGCGCCCGGCACCGTTTTGTGAGGCTGCCGTTTTTGGTGATTTTACAAAATATTTAGGAAAAAATCCGATTATTTTTCAAAAAGTATAGATTTTTAATTGAAAATATTATATAATGATAAGATAGAATGACTATTTGTGCGCGGCTTTCTAAAAAGCGCGGAAAGGTGCTGATTTTTATGGACGAAATACTCAAAATTCTCGATAAGGAAAAAAGCAATATATCACGAGCCAAGATCGCCCAGATGCTGGGTACGGACAAGCAGGAGGTCGCGGACGCGATAGAAAAGCTCGAAAAGGATAACGTTATCGTCGGTTACAAGACGATAGTAAACTGGGACAAAACCGACCGCGAGGTTGTGACGGCTCTTATTGAGCTTCGCATAACGCCGCAGAGGGGCGAGGGCTTTGACAAGGTTGCGGAAAGGATCTACAAGTATCCGCAGGTCAAGTCGCTTTACCTCATGTCGGGAGCTTACGACCTCGCCGTTACGATAGAGGGTAAGAGCATGAAGGAGGTCGCGCTCTTTGTCGCGCAGAAGCTCGCCCCGATGGACTCCATTATTTCGACGGCGACGCATTTCGTGCTTAAAAAATACAAGGAGGAAGGAATTGTATTCGAGGACGACGAAAAGGATACAAGACAGGTGATTACTTTATGATAGATTACGGTAAAATCGTTTCCCCCGTCGTGTCGGCTCTGCCGCCCTCGGGGATAAGAAAATTTTTCGATATAGCGGCGGAAATGAAGGACGCGATTTCCCTGGGTGTGGGCGAGCCTGACTTCACCACGCCCTGGTCAATACGCGAGGCGGGTATATATTCTCTCGAAAAGGGGCAGACGCACTACACCGCCAATTCAGGTCTCATAGAACTGCGCGAGGCGATATGCGATTACAACGACAGAAAGTTCGGTGTAAAATACGACGCGAAAACCGAAGTCCTTGTGACGGTGGGAGGCAGCGAGGCGATCGACCTCATGATACGCACGCTTGTAAACCCCGGCGACGAGGTGCTTATACCCGAACCGTGCTTTGTGTGCTACAAGCCTCTTACAATCATGGCGGGCGGCGTACCCGTTCCTATCGAGACGAAGGAGGAGGACGATTTCAGGCTTCTTCCGTCGCAGCTTAAGGAGAAAATCACGGACAAGACGAAGCTTTTGATACTCCCCTACCCCAACAATCCGACCGGCGGCGTTATGTCCAAAGCCGATTTGGAAGCGATAGCGAAGGTGCTTCGCGGCACGGATATAATGGTGCTGTCGGACGAGATTTACGGCGAGCTTCGCTACAGCGAGGAGGGACACGTTCCGTTCTCGAAAATAGACGGTATGCGTGAAAGAACGGTCGTCGTAAACGGCTTTTCAAAGGCGTTTGCGATGACGGGCTGGAGGCTCGGCTACGCACTCGGTCCCGCGGAATTGATAAGCCTTATGCGTAAGATCCACCAGTACGGCATAATGTCCGCGCCCACAACCGCGCAGTACGCGGCGATCGAGGCGCTTAAAAGCTGTGACGACGACGTTGAGGAAATGCGTCAGGAATACAATTACCGCCGCCGTTACATCGTGGACGGCTTCAGGGCTATGGGGCTAAGCTGCTTTGAGCCTTTGGGCGCGTTTTACGTGTTCCCGTGCATCAAATCGACCGGCATGAACTCGGAGGAATTCTGCGAAAAGCTGTTGGAGGAGGAGCATGTCGCGGTCGTGCCGGGCAGTGCGTTCGGTGAAAGCGGCGAGGGATTTATACGCTGCTCCTACGCTTACTCGATAGAAAATATACAGGAAGCGCTGAAGCGCATAGAAAAATTTGTGCAAAGACATACGCGTAAGTAATTTACAGGTTTACAAGGTGAACGGAAGGAGAAATTATGGCTAACACAAAATACATATTCGTAACGGGCGGAGTTGTTTCGGGTCTCGGCAAGGGCATTACTGCCGCGTCGCTCGGAAGGCTTTTGAAGGCGCGCGGCTACAAGGTAACAATGCAGAAGTTCGACCCGTACATCAACATGGATCCCGGCACGATGAGCCCGTACCAGCACGGCGAGGTGTTCGTAACGGACGACGGCGCGGAAACAGACCTCGACCTCGGTCACTACGAGAGATTTATCGACGAGAATCTGAGCGTCAACTCGAACGTCACGACAGGTAAAATCTACTGGCACGTCATTTCAAAGGAACGCCGCGGCGATTACGAGGGCAGAACGGTTCAGGTCATTCCGCACATCACGAACGAGATAAAATCGCGCGTGTACCGCGTCGCGAAGTCGCAGGAGACGGATATAGTCATAACCGAGATAGGCGGAACGGTGGGCGATATCGAGTCTACGCCGTTTCTGGAGGCTATAAGACAGGTGCAGTCGGAGGTCGGCAAGGAAAACTGCCTTTACATACACCTCACGCTTGTGCCTTATCTTTCAACGTCGGGCGAGCAGAAAACAAAGCCGACGCAGCACAGCGTCAAGGAGCTTTTAAGCCTCGGTATCCAGCCGGACGTGCTTGTGCTTCGCACCGAAAAGCCGCTTGAGGACGGACTTGCCGATAAAATCGCGCTTTTCTGCAACGTCGCTCCAGAATGCGTTATAGAAAATCTCGATCTTGACACGCTGTACGAGGTACCGCTCGCGCTCGAAAAGGAAGGTCTGGCAAAGGTTGTCTGCAAGAGGCTCGGTCTGGAGGACAGAAAGCCCGATCTGAAGGACTGGAAGGAAATGGTAAAGGTCGTAAAAGACCTTATGGCGGGCGGCAAGGAGGAAGTCACGATCTCGCTCGTCGGAAAGTACGTCGCGCTCCACGACGCGTACATAAGTATAGTTGAGTCGTTAAAGCACGGCGGCATAGCGAATTACGTAAACGTGAACATCAACTGGGTAAACAGCGAGGAGGTGACGCCCGACACCGCCGACGAGCTTCTTAAGGCATCGGACGGCATACTCGTTCCGGGCGGCTTCGGCGACAGAGGCATAGAGGGTAAAATTATCGCGGCGCAGTACGCGAGAGAGCATAACGTACCGTATTTCGGAATTTGTCTCGGTATGCAGATAGCCGTTATAGAATACGCGAGAAATGTTTTGGGCTACAAGGACGCTCATTCGTCGGAGCTTAACCCCGACACGGCGCACCCCGTTATCGACCTCATGCCGGAGCAGAGGGACGTTGAGGATCTGGGCGGCACGATGCGTCTCGGCATGTACCCGTGCAAGCTCACCGAGGGTTCGCTCTCGAAGAAAATTTACGGCAGCGACCTCATTTACGAGCGTCACCGCCACCGCTACGAGTTCAACAACTTCTACAGAAACGAGATAACGAAAAACGGTATGATAATCGCAGGTCAGTCGCCTAACGAAAAACTCGTTGAAATGGTTGAGATCCCCGCGCACCCGTGGTACATAGGCGTGCAGTTCCACCCCGAATTTAAGTCGCGCCCGAACCGCTCGCACCCGCTTTTCGCGTCGTTTATAAAGGCGGCTATAGATAAGAAAAATAATAAAAAGTAACTATGAAGCAATACGGAAGGAAGTAATCGGTTTGAAGTATTATTGGAAGTACATAAAGCCTTACACGCTGTTTTTCCTGCTCGGTCCGGTGCTTATGCTCACGGAGGTCGCGGGAGAAATTGTGCTGCCGAAAATGATGAGTATAATGGTCGCGAACGGCGTCGGCGAGATGACCGCGGGCTACGGAATAAATTTCATAATCTCGCGCGGACTTATGATGCTCGGCTTTATCGCGATACAGATAATGGGCGGCATAGGCGGTCACTATTTTTCGATCAAGGCGTCGGTGTGTTTCAGCTCGGATTTGAGGAAGGGACTTTTTGAGAAGGTTCAGACGTTTTCGTTCAAGAACATAGACGGTTTTTCGACCGGCTCGCTCGTGACGCGTCTTACGAACGATATTACGCAGATGCAGAACATGGTGAGAATGCTGCTTATAATGGCTATGCGTTCCCCGGGTATGCTGATAGGCGGCATTATTATGGCTTGCTCCATAAACGCGCGGCTCGCGACAATACTCGTCGTTATCATACCGCTGCTTGCCGTCACAATATTCCTGCTTTTGAGAACGGCGTTCCCGCGCTTCCAGTCGATGCAGAAAAAGCTCGACAGGCTCAACTCCGGCATACAGGAAAACATCACGAACGTGCGCGTTATAAAGTCGTTCGTGAGACAGGATTTTGAAACGAAGAAATTTACCGACGCGAACAACAACCTCATGGACACGACGCTGCGCGCAATGCGTATCGTCATAACGACGATGCCGGTCGTTACGCTTGCGATGAATATAACAACGCTCGTCATGGTATGGACGGGCGGTCACTTCGTTGTAAACGGCACGATGAACGCGGCGGAGCTTGTGGCGTTCACGACGTACATAACGCAGATACTCATGTCGCTGATGATGGTTTCGATGCTGTTTCTGCAGCTTTCCCGTGCGCTCGCGTCCTCGTCGAGAATTAAAGAGGTATTCGCGACCGAGGTCGATCTTACCGACGACAGCGCGGCGAACAAGGAACTGACGGTAAAGCGCGGCAAGGTTGAGTTCCGCAACGTCAGCTTCAAATACTACGCCGACCGAAAGGAAAACATACTCGACAACATATCGTTTACAGCCGAGCCGGGCGAGGTCGTGGGCATAATCGGTATGACGGGTTCTGGCAAGTCGTCGCTCGTGCAGCTTATACCGCGTCTTTACGACGTTACGGCGGGCGAGGTGCTTGTTGACGATGTAAACGTAAAGGATTACAGCCTTCGCCACCTGCGTGACGGCGTGGGCATGGTACTGCAGAAAAACGTGCTGTTCTCCGGCTCTATCGCGGAAAATTTGAGGTGGGGCGACAAGAGCGCCACCGACGAGGAAATGCAGGCCGCCGCAGAAACGGCGCAGGCGGACAGCTTTATCTCGAACTTCACAGAAGGCTATGACATGGAACTCGGTCAGGGCGGCGTAAACGTGTCGGGCGGTCAGAAGCAGCGTCTTTGTATCGCCCGCGCGCTGTTGAAGAAGCCGAAAATACTCATACTCGACGACAGCACGAGCGCGGTCGACACGGCTACGGAATCGAAAATCCGCGCCGCGTTCTACACGTCGCTTAAGGATTCGACAAAGATTTTAATCGCGCAGAGGATCTCCTCGGTAATCGACGCGGATAAAATAATCGTCCTCGACGACGGTAAAATTTCGGGTATCGGCAGGCATGACGAGCTTATGCGTGACTGCGAGGAGTACCGCGAGATTTACTATTCGCAGATGGACAGAGAAAAGGAGGTTGGTTGATATGCCTCCGATGGGACCGAGACAGTCGCAGGAAAAGCGGTTCGGCAAAAGGTCAAAGCCGAAAAACGCGAAGGCGACGATTAAACGTATCGCGCAGTATTTGAAAACGCAGAAGCTAAGGCTCGGCGGCGCGGTGCTGTGCGTCATGATTTCAAGCGCGGCAACGCTTTCGGCGACTTACATGTTAAAGCCGATAATAAACAACCTCATAACCGCCAAAAGCGCGGAGGAACGAATAGCGGAGCTTGCGGTAAACCTTGTCATAATGGCTGTTATCTACTTTCTGGGCGTTGCCGCGACATATATTCAGTCGCGCATAATGATAGGCATTTCGCAGGGTACGCTGAACAGGATAAGAAGCGACTTGTTTATGAAGCTGCAGAAGCTGCCGGTAAGGTATTTCGACAGGAACACGACCGGCGACATAATGAGCCGCTTCACAAACGACGTAGATATTATAGGCGAAATGCTCAACTCCACGATTATACAGATTTTTTCGGGCAGCATTACGCTCATAGGCACGCTCGCGCTTATGATCTACACAAACTGGATTTTAGCGCTCGTGACAATTTTGTTCTCGCCGCTCATGGCGCTTGTCGGAACGACTATCGCGAACAAGTCGCACAAGCACTTCAGCGCGCAGCAGTCCGCTCTCGGCAAGGTGAACGGATATATTGAGGAAATCGTCACCGGTCAGAAGGTCGTCAAGGTGTTTAACCACGAGGACGAGGTCGTTGACAGCTTCTCGCACCTCAACGACAATCTGCGCACCGCGCAGTCAAAGGCACAGTTCATAGGCGGTATTATGGGCCCGTGCATGAACGCGATGGGACAGGTAAACTACACGCTTACCGCGTGCGTCGGCTCGGTCATAGCGTTTATCTCGCAGTGGGGCGGCGGCATACCGCTCGCGTCGCTCGATATAGGCGGTCTGGGCGTGTTCGTAAACTTCTCGCGTCAGTTCTCAAGACCGATAAACGAGCTTTCACAGCAGCTCACGAACGTCATGTCGGCGCTCGCGGGCGCGGAGAGAGTGTTTGACGTTATGGATCAGGCTCCGGAGCTTGACGAGGGCAAGAGGCTGGAGCTTAAGGACGTTAAGGGCGACGTTGTGCTTGAAAACGTAACCTTCGGCTACAACCCCGACAAGACGATACTTAAAAATATATCGATCTACGCGCACCCCGGTCAGAAAATCGCGCTCGTGGGTTCAACGGGCGCGGGCAAGACGACGATTACAAACCTTATGACGAGGTTTTACGATATACAGGAGGGTAAAATCACGATCGACGGTATCGATATACGCGACATAAGTCTTGAAAGCCTGCGCGAGAATATCGCTATGGTCTTGCAGGACACGCATTTGTTTACCGGCACGATCATGGAAAATATCCGTTACGGCAGACTTGACGCGACGGACGCGGAGGTAAGAATGGCGGCGCAGGCTTCGTCGGCGCACAGCTTTATCCGCAACATGACCGACGATTACGACACAATGCTGCGCGGCGACGGTTCAAATCTGTCGCAGGGACAGAGGCAACTTCTGAACATTGCGCGCGCGGCTCTGTCAAAAGCGCCGATACTCGTTCTCGACGAGGCTACCTCGTCGGTCGATACGCGCACGGAGCAGAAGATAAACAAGGCAATGGACGCGCTTATGGAGAACAGAACGACATTCGTCATAGCGCACCGCCTGTCCACTATACGCAACGCCGACGCGATAATGGTGCTTGAAAATGGCGAGATCATAGAGCGCGGCTCACATGAGGAGCTGCTCGAAAAGAAGGGCAGATATTACGAGCTTTACATGGGCATCAAGGAATTAGACTAAGCGCATAAAACACAGAAAGGGATGGTAAACATATGAAGGTATACCAAATGATATATACCTCTGTAAAATGCAGCCTGTCCGACGCGGAAATAGGTCTTGCAAATCAGTCGGGACTTCGGGTGTTTTCCTGTACGCAGGGAATCACGAAACGAAATATCGACGAGATAATACGCTTCTCCACCTACCGTCTGCCGAAAAACAGCGGCGTCATATACGGCAACAAGCCGTGCGATCCCGCCGTGCCGGAGATGTTCCCGAAAATTTTCCGCACGCTTAGGCTGTCGGACGGCAGATACGCCGCTATACAGATTTCCTACGCGGGCTACGACTTTGAAGGTCATCCGGGCAACGTGTTTGCGCACGCGTTCGTGTTTGACGACGTTCCCGACGACTTTATGCCGGAAAAATACTGCAGCCATCCCAAGTACCGCACACATCTCACCGAAAAGGATCTGTCGGGACAGATCGTGCATTACTTAAAGCCGCTCGACGATATTGAACCCACGGAGGGGCTTGAACAATCGGTTATCGAATTTATAGACAATCATAAAAACGAGCTTACATATATTCTCGACAAGGCAATGAAGATGCTTATGTCGAGCGATATTAAAAACGTCTGTATCGCGACGAACGAGCCGGAGCTTACGCGTATGTACCTGCTCGCGCTCAAGTGGCTTCTGCCGCGCGACTGCTCGGAAAACCTCGGTATTTCCACGTACAACGTGTACCTCCCCTCCGACAAGCAGAAGCAGATCGTGTTCCACGGAACGGTCAAAGGTCAGAACAACATAACGCAGCAGGCGGTTGACGTCCGTAAGAACTGCATTTACATAGATATTGAAAACACGCGTTTCGAGCGCGACACGCGCTCAATGCTTTTCCGTTTCTCCGTTAAGGAGCTTCGGGAAATATACGACAAGTACAAATTCACCTCGCCGCAGCAGTTCCTCGCGTGGCAGGCGACATGTGAAAACACCACAAAAAGCGGCATAGCCGGCAAGCTCATACGTCTTAAAAAGACGGCCGGCGACGAGGCGTTCAGGCTGCGGACAATGGAGCTTTACCCCGCCATAAACGACATCAACATGGCTGCCGTGCGGTACGAGCTTTCAAAAATAATGTTCGACAATCTTGAGCTTTTTGAAAGCGAAAAGGAAAAAATTACGGAAATATACATCGACCAGTACATTGAAAAGCTGTGTGCCGGGGAAAATGTTACCATAGAGACAAACCCGTTCGGCAATGAGTCGTCGGAAAGCATAGCGGCAGCCGTCAAAGGACATCTGGACAGATATATAGAGCTTATGCGCGTAAACAGCGCCGCGATGCCCGAAAAAAATACGGCGGATATATTGAAGCTGTTCGCCGATATTAAGCACACGTCCGGCGTTGACACATGGAAGGAATGGCTCGGCTCAAGGGAGAACCTTCAAACGTTCACCGAAGCGGCGGCGCGTATTGTCATAACGGGCAGCGACGTAAATCCGTTCGAGAACGTCAACGGCTGGACAACCGCCGACCTTGCGGAGCTTGTGGCGTACTTTGACGCTTCGACCGATGATAACTCACTGAAAAAGAGCTGCGCAAAATTCATAAGCTCCAATCAGGACGAAGATTGGGAAAAGTACGGCGTGAAGATCAAAAAGAGCATAAAGTCCGAGGAGGGACAGAAAAAGGATATACAAAAAATCAGACGTATGCTCGGACGCGTCGGGTACATACCGTACCAGCGCGGCTCGTATTCGGATCTGCGCGAGGAGGTCATGAACGACATTTACACGAACAACGCGCCGCTTCTCATTTCAAGGCTTCTGTACGCCGTGTACCGCTGGAAAAGCACGTACGGCAACCAGATAGAGGCGGAAAAAAGCGCGGAGGCGGTATACGAGCTGCTCATGGAAATGCGCGCGGCGCAGCGGTCGTGCTACAACTTCATGATACCGAAGCTCGCTCTCGAAATCATCGAGTCGCCCGGTCATTACCACGAGCTTATGGTAAACGCCGAAACGATGCCGCCGAGCTTCTGGGAATGGTTTTTGATAGGCTACGGCAAAAGCAAAAACGACGAGGACAAGCTGCTCTCGTACACGCGCGTGTATACGGCGAGCAGGGACGCTCTCCCGAATGTTCCGGCACGGAAGAAAATGCTGAATTTATTTAATGAAATTGCGTAAGAAAGAAAGGATATATGGTGAAGAAAATGAATGTTAAAAAGAAGCTTATGGCATTGCTCGCGGCAGGTATTATGATGTTATCCGCTGCGCCTTTGGCGCTTGCGGAGCCGGAAACGGACGACGGACAGACCGACGCGCAGGTAACGGAAACCTCGGCTCCCGTACAGCAGCCTATTCAGGCGGCGCAGACGACCGAATTTACAAACAGCAAATATCTCACAAAGGGCGGCGCGGCTGTATGGTTTATACTTATCCTTTTGGCAAACGGCGCGTTCAGCTTTTGGGTGGGCAACCGCTTTTACCGTCTTTCCAAGAAGGACAACCATATCGGCGCGGAAATACGTGCTTTAAGACGCGATATCGATGATAAATTCGTAAAGAGCGTGGACGGCTTCGCGGAGCAGGAAATAGATATTGAAAACCTTAACGAAAGCCTCGGAATAAAGATAGACGCGTCCGCAAAGCCTAAGCAGCGCAGCACGGTAAAGGAACTGTCACCCGAGGAGGAGGAACGTTTCCGCCGCTGGGAGGAAGCGCAGTCAAAACCGAAAACGGAGCGCGTACGCCCCGCAAGACCGACGCTGCGCGAGGAAATAGAGGAGGATTTCGACGACGTTAAAACGCCGAGCAAAAAGGATTACAAGCCGCACCGCAAGGAAACAGCTTCCGATGACGGCGGCGCGGACGATCTCGGCGAAACAAAGGTTATAAAGCCCATGGGCGAGGGCGTTAAAAATAAGGCGAAGGAAATTCTCGGGGATATTTTCCCGTTTAAGGACGAATGATTTAAGCAGGCTTCCGGCGTAACATCCGCCGGCAGCCTTTTTAGAGGTACGAGGTATGGAACAGATTAACATGTTTGACGACCGCGAAACGGGTGCGCCGCTGGCGAGCCGTTTAAGACCGGAAACGCTCGGCGAGTACGTCGGTCAGAAGCATCTTGTCGGCAAGGGTAAGATACTCCGTCAGATGATAGAGAACGACAATATATCCTCCATGATTTTCTGGGGACCGCCGGGCGTGGGCAAAACAACGCTCGCGCGGATAATCGCGAAGCAGACAAAGGCGGATTTCGTCGAGGTCAGCGCAACGTCGAGCGGCGTTAAGGAGCTTAAGGATATTATGAACCGCGCCGAAAACGCGCGGAAAATGGGTATACGCACGCTCCTGTTTACCGACGAGATACACCGCTTCAACAAGGCGCAGCAGGACGCGTTTCTGCCGTACGTCGAAAAGGGCAGTATTATACTTGTCGGAGCGACGACCGAAAACCCGTCGTTTGAGATCAACTCGGCTCTTTTGTCACGCTGCAAGGTATTCATCCTAAAGGCGCTCGAGGAGGACGATTTGGTTGAAATGCTCCGCCGCGCCGTGACGAGCGAAAAAGGTCTCGGCAACATGAAGGTAAAGGTGGACGACGAGCAGCTCTCTCTTATCGCGCGGTTCGCGAACGGCGACGCGAGAACGGCTCTCAACACGATTGAAATGGCTGTCTTTAACGGCAAAATGACGGGGGACGGCGTTACGGTCGACGACGAGACGCTCGCGCAGTGCATGAACCGCCGTTCGCTTCTCTACGACAAGACGGGCGAGGAGCATTACAATATAATCTCCGCGCTGCACAAGTCCATGCGCAACAGCGATCCCGACGCGGCTCTCTACTGGATGGAGCGTATGCTCTACGGCGGCGAGGATCCGCTCTACATCGCGCGCAGGCTTATACGGTTCGCGAGCGAGGACGTGGGACTTGCCGACAGCAACGCGCTCCTTATAGCCGTCGCGGCGTATCAGGCGTGCCACTTTATCGGTATGCCGGAATGCAGCGTAAATTTGGCGCAGGCGGTCGTGTACCTGTCAATGGCGCCAAAGTCGAACGCGCTTGAGGTCGCGGACATAGAGACAAAGCGCGACATAAACAATGCGCCCGCCGAACCCGTGCCGATGCAGATACGCAACGCGCCGACAAGGCTTATGAAGGAAGAAGGCTACGGCAAGGGTTACGTGTACGCGCACAACACCGAAGAAAAAATGGCGAAAATGCAGTGTCTGCCCGATTCGCTTGCGGGCAGGCGCTACTACCGCCCGACAAATCAGGGACGCGAGCAGAAAATAGGCGAACGTCTCGAAAAAATTCTTGAATGGAAAAATTCATAGGATTGTGAAGCAATATGATAAAAACAGAAAACCTTGTCTTTGCCTATGAGGACAGCACGGACGAGGTATTGTCAAATATAAATCTGAATATAGAAAAAGGCTCGTTCACGGCTGTTCTCGGTCACAACGGAAGCGGCAAATCAACGCTCGCGAAAATGTTCAACGCCATACTGCTGCCGTCGGGCGGCAAGGCGTATGTGAACGGTATCGACACGTCCGACGAAAAGCGCGTGTTCGATATACGGCGCAGCGCGGGTATGGTGTTCCAGAACCCCGACAATCAAATGGTCGCCGCGGTCGTTGAGGACGAGGTTGCGTTCGCGCCCGAAAATCTCGGCGTGGAACCCAAAGAGATACGCGCGCGCGTGGACGAGTGCCTTAAAACGGTCGGCATGACGAAGTACGCGCAAAGCGCGCCGTCAAAGCTGTCGGGCGGTCAGAAGCAGCGCGTCGCGATAGCGTCGGTGCTTGCCATGAACCCCGAAATACTCATACTCGACGAGCCGACCGCCATGCTCGATCCGATGGGCAGAAAAGAAGTTATGCGCACCGTTAAGCGGCTCAACAAGGAGCAGGGCATAACGGTCGTGCTTATAACGCACTACATGGACGAGGCAGCCGAAGCGGACAGAGTCGTCGTGATAGACGACGGCAAAATTGTTACCGACGGCACGCCGAGAGAGGTCTTTTCCGAAGTGGAAAAAATAAAATCGCTCGGACTTGACGTGCCGCAGGTGACGGAGCTTGCGTACAAGCTCCGCGCGCTCGGCGTAGATATACCGCGCGATACAATTACCGCCGACGAAGCGTTTGACGCGCTCATTTCCGTGCTTGGGGGTGAGACGCGTGATTAAGGTTGAAAACGTAAGCTACGTGTACCAGCCGTCCACGCCGTTCGAGAGCAGCGCGCTCAAAAACGCGAGCCTTGAAATAGAGGACGGCACGCTTACAGCCGTGATCGGTCACACGGGCAGCGGCAAATCTACGCTCATACAGCTTATGTGCGCGCTGTTAAAGCCCACGAGCGGACATATACTTATAGACGGCGAAGACATAACGGCTAAGGGCGCGGATCTTAGGGCGGTTCACCGTAAAGTCGGGCTTGTGTTCCAGTACCCCGAGCATCAGCTTTTCGAGGACACCGTGTACAAGGATATAGCGTTCGGTCCGAAAAATATGGGGCTTGACGAAAAGGAAATCGATGAGCGCGTAAGAGAGAGCGCGAAAGTTGTCGGACTTAAGGAAAAGCACCTCGACCGTTCGCCGTTCGACCTTTCGGGCGGACAGAAGCGCCGCGCGGCAATCGCGGGCGTTCTTGCGATGAACCCTAAGGTGCTGATACTCGACGAGCCGACAGCCGGTCTCGATCCGAAAGGCAGGGACGACATACTCGGCATAATAAAAACGCTCCGCAAAACACGCTCCGACATGATAATCATATTCGTGTCGCACTCTATGGAGGACGTGGCGAAAACGGCTGAAAACGTCATAGTGATGAACGACGGCGGCGTGGAAATGCATGGCAGCGTCGCGGAGGTGTTCACGCATGCGGAGAGGCTGCAGGAAATAGGTCTCAGCGTGCCGCAGATTACGCTTCTGACCGACAGGCTCAGAAACGCGGGCGTAAAGCTGCCGGAGCATATATACACGGTGGATTACGCCGCAAAGGCTATTGCCGGCCTCGTGAAGGGCGGTGACGGAGATGTTTAAGGATATTACGATAGGACAGTACATACCCGGCTCGTCGCCGCTGCACAAAATGTACCCGGCGCTTAAGATAATACTCACGATAGCATATATAGTCGTGCTGTTCTTTTTGCACAAGCCGCTCTCGTACGCAGCGTTTTTCGTGTTTACCGCCGCGCTTATCCTTATGAGCGGCGTAAGCGTTAAAATAATACTGAAGGGTATACGCCCCATGCTGTGGATCTTGATATTCACCGCGCTCATAAACCTGTTTATGACGCAGGGCGAAACGGTGTTTTCGATACCGCTTTGGGCGTTTTCGATAAACATATCGCGCGAGGGTATCGTTCTCGCGGCGACAATGACGGTACGGCTTTTGTTCCTCATCGTCGGCGCGTCGCTGCTCACGCTCACGACATCGCCGCTGCAGCTTACGGACGGCATTGAAAAGCTGCTAAAGCCATTGCGTCCGCTAAAGGTGCCGTCTTACGAAATAGCGATGATGATGACGATAGCGATACGCTTTATACCGACGCTCGCGGAGGAAACGGATAAAATCATCAAGGCGCAGACGGCGCGCGGCGCGGATTTTGAGACGGGCAACATTTTAAGACGCGCAAAGGCTATGGTACCCATACTCGTGCCGCTTTTCGTGAGCGCGTTCAGGCGCGCCGACGAGCTTGCGACGGCTATGGAGGCACGCTGCTACAACGGCGGCGGCAAGCGCACAAGAATGAAGGAAACGCGTATGAAGAGGCTCGACGCGGCGGCAACAGCTGTATTTCTGCTGTGCTGCGGCGTTCTGGCGGTTCTTGAATACGTCGTTAAAATAGGCTTACCTTAAAAAACCGATTGAAATTAAAGCGTATGTGTGATAAAATGAACATTAAATTAGATTTACAATACGACGGCACGGAATATCACGGCTGGCAGATACAAAAGAACGCGCCGACCGTGCAGGAAACGGTGACGCGCGCGCTCGAAAAAATCACCGGCGAAACGGTCGCGCTCACGGGCTGCGGTCGCACCGACGCAGGAGTTCATGCGGAAAATTACGTGTGCAATTTCCGCACGTCCGCAAGCATACCGCCCGACAAGTACCCGTACGCCTTAAACGCCGTGCTGCCGCGCGATATAGTGTGCTTCGGCGCGTCGCGCGTCGGCGGCGATTTTCACGCGAACAAAAGCGCGAGGTCGAAGCGGTACGTATACAGAATATTAAACAGAGAGTTCCCCGACGCGGTACTCGGCCGTTACGCATGGCATTACAGATACCCGCTCGACGTCGGGAAAATGCGTGAAGCGGCAGCGGCGTTTTTGGGCAAGCATGATTTTATCGGCTTTGCGTCGAGCGGTTTCTCGGTCAAAACGACCGTCAGGACGATATATTCGCTTGACGTAACGCGCAACAGCGATATAATAACTGTTGACATACACGGAAACGGATTTTTGTATAATATGGTGAGGATAATCACAGGCACGCTCGTGTCGGTCGGCGGCGGAAAAATAAATCCTGCCGATATGGCTGATATAATAGCGTCACGCGACCGCAACAGAGCGGGCATTACCGCTCCGCCGGAGGGACTGTGCCTTAAGGAGGTGTATTATGATGAATAACGACGAGACAAACAAAAGCCCCATTGACGAGCTTGTAACGTACGCCGAAGATAATACACCCGACTACGAGGACGATTTTGACAGTGCGCCTCCCGTGTCCGAGCCGTCGGCGGATGAGGATGATTACACGGACGAGCCGCACGTCAGTTCGGACGGTGAATATGAGGACGAACTTCTCTGCGATGATGACGACGGGTACGATGATGAGTATGATGAAGAATATTATGACGATGACGGCAGCGAAACGAGCGGCGACAGCAAAAAAAAGATAAAGAAAATAATCATAGCAGCCGTAATTCTTGCGCTGCTGACGGGCATAGCCGCCGTTTTGAGCATTGACACCGGAATAATCGCGACGTACAAGAAAAACTTTGCGAATAACTTTTCAAAGATATTCGGCGTGTTTACGATGAAAACAGCTGACAGCGGTATTCAATACGAAAATGTGCAGGACGACAGCTACAATACAGATGTGCGCGAAAGCATAACGGTTTCGGACGGCGTACGCGGCGCGGAGGTACTCCCGTACAAGGACGGCGTTGTGTGTGCCTCGCCGAATCACCTCTCGTACATAGACGCGTCCGGCAATACTGTATGGAGCGAGGACACGCTTATAGCAAATCCGCTTGTTTCCGCGAGCGGAGGCTACATACTGGCAGCCGAAAAGGGCGGAAGTAAGCTTTGTCTTTACAACGGCAGCAACATGCTGTACGAAGCCGACAATCCCGACAGCATAGCCGCTGTCAAGGTCTCGTCGGCAGGCGATTCGGTACTCATCACGAGCAAGCCGGCGTACAAGGGCGGCATATCGGTTTACAATAAGCTCGGTGAACAGATTTACTCGTGGGCGTCGGGAAGCGGCGTCGTTATAGGCGCGGACATATCGCCGACGTCGAGAAATATTGCCGTGTCGCTCCTGAATACGGAGTCGTCGGCGAAAAGCATTATACAGTTTTTTGACATAAACGAAACGCAGAGCCGCGCGCAGGTGAACGCCGAGGACACCGTTATGTATGATCTGCGGTTTGTAGGGAATACCTTGACGGCGTTCGGCGACAACCGTCTCGCGGTGCTTTCCGCGGACGGCGGCGTTGTGGCTGACAACGACCTCACAAGCTGTCAGCTCACACATTCCGCTATGGACGACAGCGGAAACACCGTACTCACGCTGTATGACGGCGCAGTTCCGAAGCTGAATTTATACAACGGCAGCGGAAAAGAACGGTCAAGCGTTACTATGGACGGTATGGCTGATTTTGTCGATATACACGAGAACACCGTGCTTTACAGCATAGGACGCGACGTATTTATCGGCAGACCGGGCATAGGCAGTCTCACAAAATATACCGCAGCTATGGATATTAAAAAGCTTATACTTATATCGCCGAGTACCTTCGCGATAGTATATTCAAACAGTATCGAATTTGTTAAGGTCTGACAGGAGGGTAACATGAGCATTATAGCCGACATTTGTCTCGCGGCAATATTTGTCGCCGCGTTTGTATATTGGCATAATAAGGGGCTTATAAAGTCCGTATGGAAAATTGTCGCTCTCGCTGCGACAATAATTCTCGTCATGCTTCTGAAAACACCCGTGACGGATTACATATCGCAGACGAAGCTGGCTGAAAACATAAGCAGCTCGCTCTCGCAGGTAATAACCGTTCCGCCGGGCGGCGGTGTGAACATAGCGGAAAATCTCAATTTGCCCGAGGTTATACAGGATAAACTCATGATAGGCATCGACAGCTCGCTGTCAACCGCCGACGCGATAAAGAACGCTGCCGCGAACGCGCTTACAGGCGCGATCATAAATATCGGCGTGTGCGTAGTGCTGTTTATATTTATACGGCTTGTGCTTATGGTTTTGTATATAATCATCGACAGCGCGGTGAAGCTGCCGATACTGAAGGGGACGAACAAGTTCCTCGGCGGACTTTTGGGGGTTATAAACATACTGTTTATAGTGCTTCTCATACTTATGCTGTTCGCGATGTACGCGCCGTCCGACAGCGGCTTGTACGAGATTATAAACAACTCTTATCTGGTCAAGTATTTATATAACAATAATATACTGCTAAAATTATTTATTAGATAACAGGAGGAAAAAGAAATGTACAGTGACTTGGTAAAAAAAGGACTTGAAAAAACTCCGCACCGCTCGCTTTTTAAGGCGTCCGGTTTGACGGACGAGGAAATCGAGCGCCCCTTGGTCGGCGTGGTAAGCTCGAAAAACGAGATTATCCCCGGACACATCAACCTCGACAAAATAGCCGAGGCGGTTAAGGCGGGCGTGAGAATTGCCGGCGGCACGCCACTGGAGTTCCCGTCAATCGGCGTGTGCGACGGTATCGCTATGGGACATATCGGCATGAAATACTCGCTCGCGTCGCGCGAGCTTATCGCCGATTCCATTGAGTCGATGGCACTTGCGCACGGTCTCGACGCGCTCGTCTTGATACCCAACTGCGACAAAATCGTGCCGGGTATGCTTATAGCGGCGGCGAGACTGAACATTCCCTCGATAGTCGTAAGCGGCGGCGCGATGCTCTCCATGAATTACGGCGGCAAATACCGCGACCTCAACACCGCGTTTGAGGCGGTCGGCGCGTTCAAGGCTGGTACGATCGACGAAACGGAGCTTGAAAACCTCGAGAATGCGGCGTGTCCGTCGTGCGGCTCGTGTTCGGGTATGTTTACGGCAAACTCGATGAACTGCTTAAGCGAGGTACTCGGTATGGCTCTGCCCGGCAACGGCACAATTCCGGCGGTGTACTCCGAGAGAATACGTCTCGCGAAGCACGCAGGCATGAAGGTTATGGAGCTTTTGGAAAAGAACATCCGTCCGCGCGACATTATAACTCCCGACTCGATTTATAACGCGCTTAGAGTTGATATGGCTCTGGGCTGCTCGACAAACTCGATGCTCCACCTCCCTGCTATAGCCTATGAGGCGAAAGCTCCGATCACGCTCGACTATGCGAACGAGATAAGCAAAGAAACGCCGAACCTCTGCCACCTCGCGCCCGCGGGCGAGCATCACATACAGGATTTGTACGCTGCCGGCGGCGTTCAGGCGCTGATGAACGAGCTTTCAAAGAAGAACCTCCTGAAGCTCGACACAATGACCGTTACGGGAAAGACACTCGGCGAGAACATAAAGGGATGCACCGTTAAGGATTATTCGGTTATCCGTCCTATCGACAACCCGTACAGCGAGACGGGCGGTATCGCGGTGCTTAAGGGTAATCTCGCGCCCGACGGCTCTGTCGTTAAGCGCAGCGCGGTTGCTCCCGAAATGCTGAAGCACGAGGGCCCCGCGAAGGTGTATAACAGCGAGGAGGAGGCTATCGAGGCGATTTACACAGGTAAAATCGTGAAGGGCGACGTTGTGGTTATACGCTACGAGGGCCCGAAGGGTGGTCCGGGTATGCGTGAAATGCTCTCCCCCACCTCCGCTATCTGCGGTATGGGACTTGACAAGGACGTCGCGCTTATCACCGACGGACGTTTCAGCGGTGCGACGCGCGGCGCGGCGATCGGTCACGTGTCGCCGGAGGCTCTCGCAGGCGGTACTATCGGACTTTTGAAGGACGGCGATATAATTTCCATTGATATAGACAACTGCAAGCTCGAAGTTAAGCTCTCCGATGAGGAAATCGCAAAGCGCAGAGCGGAATGGACGCCGCAGGAACCGAAAATCAAGACCGGCTACCTCAGACGCTACTCAAAGCACGTCGCATCGGGTATGCAGGGCGCGGTTATGATTGATGATTGATGAAAATTGAATAGAAATGTTAAGAGCGTATCATGCGATACGCTCTTTTTGGTTTGGGTAGTAGCTGCTCATTCATACGTAAGGCCCCCTTGTCAAAGGGGGCTGTCAGCGGAGCTGACTGGGGGATTCCTTTTTAATTTTATAATGAATCCCTCCACCGCCTGCGGCGGTCCCCCTCCCTTTGACAAGGGAGGCTAACAGGCGACCGCAAGGGCCGCCCCTACATTTTAATCGGGCATTACTTTACTGTTATTTATAGCATATTCCAGTAATATATTTATCAATTCGTTTCTTGAACGATTGGTTTCTTTGGATAATTCATTCAGCTTAAAAACGATTTCATCCTTAACCCGAATGGAAAACGTTTTGTATCCGTCCTCACCTTTTAAATTTTTCTTGTTTATGATCAGCTTTTCGTTCATTTTTAACACCTCACATATATTGTATCTTGACATCAGTTATAAATATATGTTATAATTATTAACATAAAATATAACATTGGGTATTGGGGGTATAAAAATGAAAAAACTGTTGCAGGGATTTATTATAGGTATTATATCGGGTGTCATAATTACAGGCTCAATAGGTGTGTTTGCCGCGTATTATACTCAGTCGCTTTCAGCGACAGCTCCTTTTGTTACGGCATACGAGCAAAGCTCTATGCCTACGACGCTAAAGCGTCGCTCACCTCAAGGGGAGCCACACGCAGGCGACCGCAAGGGTCGCCCCTACAACGCATTATTAAAAACACAAACCGTAGGGGACGGCGCCCCGACGTCCCTTTGTCGTAGGGGCGACCTTTACGGTCGCCCGTCCACGACAACCCAACGTCAACCATATTTGTAGGGGCGGATATTATCCGCCCGAATAAAACCCCTTTCAGCTCGTTTCTCTTTCACAATCACAAGGGAGACTAACGGGCGAACACGGTTCGCCCCTACAAGCCATTCTTACAGCTTCAAAATCTTTGTATCGAACGCGCCGAGGGTGACGGTCTTGTCGCCGAAGTCGGTCTTTACGGTCGTTGTCTGCTCGGTATCGCTGTTGTTTATTACAACAAGCTCCTTACTGCTCGGATAGTACGCGCACTCGCACCAGAGGTTATCGGTGATGTAATTCTGATCCATACCCTCGCCGGTATTTTTGAGGATAAGGCTCATAAGCATACGCGTGTTCTTTTCGTTCACGGTAAAGCTTGCAAGGTACACGCCTGCGCCCTTGCCGAACGCATGACGCGCCACAACGGGTACGCCGTCCTTTTCCGCCGCGACAACCGTGTCCGCGTCGATAAGGTAAATTCCCTCGTTTACCTTAAACGAGTCCTTATCCTGCACGCACGCGCAGTTTGTCGGCTCGAAGGTGTAGCGTCCGTGACAAATTCTCGCGCCGGTGTCCTCGTCAACGCCGAGTACGTGCGCCATTTTGAAGTACGTATCGCTGCCGCCGACCGCAGAAGGCTCGTTTACGCCGATGAATACGCCGCCGTCGTAAACCCATTTCGTGAGCGTCGAAACTACCTTCTCGTCGTTCCAGCACTCGCCGCCCGACCACGCGCTGCCAGCCTTACCGGCGTTTATGACAACATCAAAGTTTTCGAGCTTGCCAGCCTTAACGTCCTCGAAGCTGATAAACTCAACGTCGAACGGCAGACCGGAGAGTGCCTCGTTTACGTTTATGAGGTCTACCTCGGGATGCTCATGATAGTGACCGGAGCATGTCCACGAGCGGAGATTGCCCCAGAAGTGCAGCACCGCTATTCTCGGCTTTAATACATACGGCTTGCCCTCGGTGTGCAGCTCGCGTATCTCGCGGAACTCGTCCGATATTTTTTCTATATAGTCCTGGAAATCGGGAAACGGAATTGTCAGCGACAAATATCCGCCCAGACCTATTCTGTCTATCTTGTCGCGGAGAAGCGCGCGGCGCACGTTTTTCCAGTAGCCCTGCGCCTCTCTCGTCGGGTTGCCGCCCTCCATAAATGTCGGCGCACCGCCCAAACCTACGGGGAACAGGTACGGGTGCAGTCTGATTTCGTGCGTTTCCACCGCGTCAACACCGGCGCAAAGGCGCGTCTCAAAGCCGTTGAACACGCACTTTATAAGTCCGTCAAAGCCGAAATCCTTAAATCTCTTGCCCCACGGCTCAACGCCTACCCACGAATCGTCATAGAACACGTACGCCTTCTTGCCGTAATCGTGAACGAGGTCAACAAGCTGCTTGCCGAAGTCAACGACAAAATCGTTCACGAACTCCATCCAGTCAATCTTCGATTTCGGCGCAGTCATGTGTGTCGCGTGGAGGTTGCCCTTGTTTATGAAGTCCTCGGACGTGATTCTGTAGCCGTACTTCTTCTCGAACTCTCTGAGTGCGAGCGGCGAAACGGTAAAGTCGTACGAACCCCAGTCGGAGAAAAGCTGCTGATTGCGCGGGTTTGAACCCCAAATCCATACAAAGTTGTAGAACATGGACGTGAAGCGCACAACGGTCGTCGAGGGGTGCGTCTCGCACCAGTTTTTTAGCCAGTCAAGCATGAATTTCTGCGTTTCGGGATAACGCGGATCTATCTGCATGAGATGCTCCTTGTCCCAGTTGTTCGTCGTGTGGTTGTACATTGAGATTTCCTCCCAGATGCGCCACGCGAGGAAGTTTACCGTGTACTTGTGGAACGGCGTGATGTTATTGATCGTGACCTTGCCGTCCGCGTACGACCAGTCCTTTATTTCCTCGTTCGTCGTGCGGTCGAACACCTGCCAGTACTCCTTTGACTCCTCGCTGTCGTTCAGCCTGAACTGATCGGCGAAAAAGTCCTTCATGAGGTCTATCGTAAGGCTCGTGTCCGTCGCGACGATCGGGTTTGTCATAAGGAACGTCTGCTGGAGTTTGTCCGGATTTGCCTTCGCCCACTCGTTATGGTCGCGGATAATGCAGATAGTCGAGTAAATGCCGTAGCCCGCGTTGATTATTTCTGGTGAAAGCTCCGTGCCGTCGGAGTCGCGTATTACGTCCGCGCCCCACTTTTCAGCCATTTGAAGCGTAAGCTCCTCGTATCCGCTCTCGCCCGGAAGTGTGAAGCCGCCTGTTGTTTTTGCCATGTTTCTCTCTCCTTTGCATAAAATATCTTAATAGATTTATTTTACCATATTTTTATTCCGTTGTAAATAGTTTAGGCAATAAAAAAGACGGTGTAAAACCGTCCTGTCCTATTCCTCCCACGGCATAACGTCGCCGTCCTCGCGGAGATAGTCTATAATTTGCCACACGCCCTCGCCCGTTTTGGAATCGACGCGGAACACCGTCTCGCAGCCCGCAAGTTTAAGCCAATGTTCCGCAAGCTCCACATGCGCGTCCGGCTCGTTTATCTGCGTCACTATTCCTATAACCGGTCTGTTCGCGACCGGCGTCACCGCAGGCGGGTACAGCGAGTACGACTCTCTCGCGCTTATGAGCATACCCACGACGTCCGCCTCAAACGTGTACATCGCGATGGCGTTACCGAGATTTTTCGTCTGTATGTATTCACCGGGCGTGTCTATTATCACGTCGAAACGGTTCACGTACTGCGTCTTGTGATAATGTATCTTCTCGCCCTTTAACGCCTGTGTGAGCGTCGTTTTGCCGCATTCGCTCCTGCCGACGAGTATTATCTTTTTCATGTTTTCGTTACCTTGCAGCAGCTGTAGCCGAGCGTCTTTTCGGCATACTCCATAATTGAGCGCAGAGCCGTTTCAACATCGGCTACCATGCCCGTTATTATAAGCGTGCCGCTGAAACGGTCAACAAAGCTCAAATCGACGTTCGCCGTCTTTGTCGCAATGTCTGCGCAAATTACGGCAGTCTCGGCGGGGCTTACCGTCAGTATGCCTATCGCGCTTTTATCGTAGTCTATTTCGGGATTTAAGCCGAGCTTTGTGTAGAGTATGGGATCGGGACTTGCGATTACGTGCGAAAGCGTAATCTGCTTGCCCGGCACAAGCTCCTGTATAATTCTAAGCTTTTCATCCGTTGAAAGTATATCCTTAAGCTCCATACGAAACATTCCTTTCCGTAACTATTGTACCACACTTCGCCGCGTTTTTCCATAGGTTTTTAAAAAAAAGTCCAAAAACCGAGAAAACCGAGTATAAAGCTGTCCAAAAGCAGCTGTATCAGGAACAATATCGGCACGCCGACGGAAAATTTCTTTTTGAGCGTCTTGTGTCTGAACAGGTACATACCTATCATACCGCCTATCGCGCCGCCCCAGAAGCAGACGCGGAACAGCTTTTTCTCGCTTACGCGCGTACCCTGTTTTTTCGCGCTTAGCTTGTCCGCGCCGAACAGCACGAGCGCCCATATATTCATCAGCAGAATGTACGCGATTATGCCGTAAAACAGGTATTGGTTAACCGTCGAGTTGCTGAACAGCTTTAACGCGTTCGGGAACGGTATCGAATTAAACCAACCGCACACGGCTGCCCACGCCTTGCCGAGCCACGTTCCTATTGAAGTTATCATCGTGTAAAGTCCCTGCCCTATGGACTGAAACAATACGTGCATATCCAATTTATGTCAATCCTTTCACGGCAGTCATTTCACACAGAACGGCGCGTATTCCGTCACGGTCGCACGCGTAAGCCATTTTCCGCAGCCTGTCCGTATATTCGTAAAGTCCTTCCACACCGCTGCCGTCCACGCGGTACACTCCCGGAACGGCGCAGCTTTCGGGCGTTTCAAAATCGTAAAACAGCTTTTCCCTAAGCTTATCGCCCTGCCTTAACGATGTGACGCGTATCTCGGCGCTTTTGCCACTTTCCTTAATCAGTTTTTCGGCAAGGTCGATTATCTTCACGCTCTCGCCCATGTCCGGCACAAACACGTCGCCGCCCTTCATATGCCCGGCGCACGATATTACGACTCTCGCCGCGCGCCCGACGGTCATAAAGTACCGCTCAACATTCCTGTCGGTAACGGTCACAACGCCCTTTTCAATCTGCTTCTTAAACAGCGGCACTACCGAGCCGTTCGAGCCGAGTACATTACCGAACCGCACAGTTCCGAAAACGGTTTTCGCCGACCTGCTCATTTCATACATCAGCATTTCGCACACGCGCTTTGTCGCGCCCATGACGCTCACCGGTTCTACCGCCTTGTCGGTCGAAATAAGCACGAACCGCTCCGCGCCGTACTTTTCGGCAAGCTCCGCAGTCACGCGCGTACCGATTATGTTGTTTTTTACGGCTTCCTCCGGGTTACGCTCCATAAACGGCACGTGCTTGTGCGCCGCGGCGTGGAACACGATATTCGGGCGGTACTTGTCAAACAAATACTCCATCTTACCCGAGTCGCGCACGGACGCGATTTCGGCTGTCACATCGCCGACGTCGGTTATAACGTCGTACAGACCGTTCTCCGATATATCGACCGCGACCACCTTCGCCGCGTCAAGGCGCGTCAGAGCGCGGACAAGTTCGCCGCCGATACTGCCGCCGCCGCCCGTAACCATACACACCTTGTCAGTCAAATAGCTCTCCATACCGAAAATCCTTTAAAACGAAATGTAATGCGGAATAATATCCTCGTAGCTGCCGTCCTTCATGCGGAAACCCTTAGGTATCACGCCGAGCGGCGTAAAACCGAGGCTTTTATACAGCTTGAGCGCGGCTGTATTCGTTGCGACAACGGCGTTAAACTGCAGAATACCGTACCCAAGCTCACGCGCCTTTTCCATACAGTCCTTCACAAGAACCGCGCCGATACGCTTGCCGCGCATATCGGAGCGAACCGCGTAGCTCGCGTTGCAGATATGTCCGCACCGTCCGACATTATTGGGGTGAAGTATGTAAAGTCCGACGATTTCACCGCCGTCCAATGCCACGCCCGTGTACGACTGCGAGCGGAAAAACTCGTCGCCCGAAATTTCGTCGAGCGGCTCGTCCTGCGGAAAGGCGTTACCCTCCTCTACAACCTCGTTCCACACCGCCGACGCTGCCGCCGCGTCCGACGGCGCGTACTGTCTTACCTTTATATCCACTGTTATCTCTCCCATCTTCCGCTGATACCGCACGGCAGCACCAGCCCGTTTGACTTCATCGGCAGACCTATCTCGTCAGCCGTAATTTTACCGCCGAACCGTTCGCCGAGCGTCATGCTCAGCACGTTTACAAGCACCTGCGCGCTCAGTCCCGTCGTGTACGAGTTTATGAGGAAAAATAATGGGTTCGGCGACAGTATTTTCATACAGTCCAGCACGAGCGGATAAAGCTCGTTTTCAATCTTCCACACCTCGCCCGACGGGCCTCTGCCATAGGACGGCGGATCCATTATAACCGCGTCGTACTCTCTGCCGCGCCGCTGCTCGCGCTGCACGAACTTTTTAACATCGTCCACTATATACCTCACCGGCGCGTCGCTAAGCCCCGACGACGCGGCGTTTTCCTTCGCCCACGTCACCATGCCCTTCGACGCGTCAACATGCACGACCTCCGCGCCCGCCTCGAGCGCAGCAACAGTCGCGCCGCCCGTGTACGCGAAAAGGTTAAGCACGCGAACAGGCTTGTCCGCGCCGCGTATAAGCTCCGAGAACCAGTCCCAGTTAACCGCCTGCTCGGGGAACAGACCGGTGTGCTTAAAACCCATCGGCTTTATATTAAACGTAAGCTTGCGGTACGAAACCGTCCAGCGGTCGGGCAGACGCTTGTTGAGGTACTGCCAGCTTCCGCCGCCCGATTTTGAGCGGTGGTACCACGCGTCGGCTTTATTCCAGTTTTTGTCGCTTTTTTTACTCCATACAGCCTGCGGATCGGGACGGCGGAGCAGGTATTTGCCCCAGTATTCGAGCTTTTCACCGTCCGCGCTGTCTATGAGACTGTATTCCGTCCATTTGTCACTTGTCCACATGATATTCTCCTGAAACGGGACGTCGGGGCGCCGTCCCCTACACCCGTATTTTTAATTGTGTGCCGTAGGGGCTGGCGCCCTCGACAGCCCACAAAACACATTCGACCGCCGCCGTTCGTTAGCCTCCCCTTGAGGGGAGGTGGCATCGCGGAGCGATGACGGAGAGGTGGCAAACAAACTAATCAAAAAACCACCTCTCAGTCGCCTTCGGCGACAGCTCCCCTCAAGGGGAGCCTTATAAATAACCCCGCATACACCACCTCACACCCCTATATTTTACCACCCTACCATACGGATAGTCAATAGTAAAGCGCAAAAAGAAACCGCCCGATTTGAGCGGTTCCTTCAAAATGCGTCAAATTACTCGTCCTTACCCGCGATATACGTGTAGAACAGCGCCGCGAGAGCCGCGCCGATAAGCGGGCCGACGATGAACACCCACAGGCAGGAAGCGGCAGCCGTATTACCCGAAATAGCAGCCACGATTGCGGGGCCGATACTTCTTGCAGGGTTAACCGACGTGCCGGTCAGACCGATACCGAGAATATGTACAAGCGTCAGCGTAAGACCTATCACAAGTCCGCCGAACGAGCCGTGCTTCGCCTTATTCGACGTTACGCCGAGGATAGCCGTTATAAACACGAATGTCAGCACGATCTCGACTATAAGACCTGCAGCCGCGCTGCCGCCGACACCTGTAAGACCGTTCGTGCCGAAGCCGCCGGTACGGTCGATAACGCCGCCGAGGTTGAATACAAGCGCCAGCACACCCGCGCCCGCAAGCGCGCCGAGACACTGCGCGATAACGTACTGTACAAACTCAGACACGCTCATTTTTCCGCGCATGAGCATTGCCAAAGAAACGGCGGGGTTAATGTGGCAGCCCGACACGTTTCCTATCGAGTACGCCATTGCCACAATCGACAAGCCGAACGCGAACGCGGTCAGAAGATAACCGCCCGTAACGTCGCAGCCGACAAGCATTGCCGTTCCGCAGCCGAAGATTACCAGTACCATTGTGCCGATAAATTCGGCAATGACCTGTTTGATTTTCATTGGAAACTCCCCTTTCATATCATATGTTTTTTGTTTTTTTAATGTTGACCTTTTCCGGCACATAACTTTCAACGTAATCGAGCGCCTCGTCCGCGTCGGTGAAAACCGTTATAAGACTTCGGCAAGCCGATCCCACAAAACGGAGCTTCTCGGCTTCGTCAAGCATACCGAGCATCGCGTCGTAGTAGCCGTTAAAATTCAGTATCGCTATTGCCTTATTATGCCTTTGGAGCTGCTTTAACGTGAACACCTCAAAGAACTCCTCAAATGTGCCTATACCCCCGGGGACAACTATGAACGCGTCGGCTCTGTCCTCCATAACGCGCTTTCTCTCGCGCATGGTATCGGTCAGAACAAGCTCCGTGCAGTTTTCAAAAACATGTCCGTCCACGCCCAAATCCTCGTCAACGAAGAAATCCGGCACGACGCCGACGATACTTCCGCCCTTTGAATACGCTCCGCGCGCGACCGCGCCCATAAGTCCCGACGCGCCCGCGCCGTATATGAGCGAGTGACCGCGCTCGGCAAGCTTTTCGCCGAGCAATGTCGTTTCGTCTATAAAGGATGTGTCGATCGTGCTGCTCGATGCTCCGAACACGCATATGTTCATATTTGTCACCTCTTTTTGATACTATTTATATTATACCACATTTTGGGTATATTGTAAACAATTTTATTTTGCGCAGAAAAACGACGGACACATATGTGTCCGCCGTTTGTTTTGTCAAATATCAGCTGTAAGCTATCAGTTTACAAACTTGAATACTATGATCTCCTGGAGGTTACCCTTATCGCAAAGTCTTGCGAATACATAGTCGCCCGTCTTTGTATCGGGATCAAAATCTTCAAGGTCAAATACCTCGCTGCCCTCAGGAACAACCTTTACACTACCTGTTGTAGCATTGATTTCAACAGTATCCATAACCTTAGATACGTCGAATGAAATTCTTGTCAGACCTTTCGGTAAAATCCATGCAACATCGTCGGCGTCATGCTGGTCAAGAGCTTCCATGTAGAACATGTTACGTGTAGGATAGTTCTCCTTAGCGCCAAGCATTAAATTGGATTCGGTGCCGTTCTGAATCATGTCAACCAAATCAGCGCCGTGATAAAGTCTGAGGATTCTGTCGCCCGTACCCTCATAGAGGATAACGTCGCCGACAGCTATAACATCGTCGAATGACGTTGCTCCGCCTTCAGCCGCAAAGCCGTTCTGCGCATCCCAGAGCTTTTTGTGCAGATACATTCTTCCACCTTTGACTGTCGCACCGTTAGCATCAGTCTTATCGCCGATAGCATTGCTGCCGCGGGGAGCGTTAACCCTGGCGATTGACGTATTGTGCGTTGTCGTTATGGATACCTCGGCGCCGTTTGAATAACCGCTGAATGTATAAACCGTATTGTCATCCGCGTCAACGCCCGTATTGATCTTCTCAACAACCATTACGGGGTTATTGCCTGCCGTATCAAGGTCACCAACATAAGCAACAGCGTCCGCACTGTCTGTGAACTTGATCGCAACCGAAGGAGCGATATTGTTTGTGAACTCACCGATTACGAAGTCGAAGTTTGCGCCGTTCTCTCTTACAACATAGCTTGAAGAATTAACCTCGCCAAACTTATAGTTAGCCGCTTCCTTCATATCCGACGCATTCTTCGGTACAGATATTTCGGTAATACCGTCGTTAATCTGATAGCCGCCTACGAGTCCGCTTGCGGAACCGATGCCGCCGAGGTTCTCGAGATGAACTCTGAGAGCGTCCGAATCGTCTACTTTCGTTTCGTCAACAGCGCAGTAAAGCTTTGAAATAGAGTTCGACGAATTTGCCTTAAACTTAACAAGTCTTACCTGAGCAGACTTTGATGTTGTGTTAAAGCCTGTGCCTTCGCCGTTTTCACCCATAATTCCCAAAAGTGCATCTTCAGCCTCCTTACGGCTCAGCTGCTGCGAATCCAAATCTGTCGGGCCCCAGTAATCAACGTTTGAAGCGAACTTTGCCTCAACAACGCCGTCAGCCGTCGCAAGACTGATAACACGGTCGCTTGAACCTTCAGCCTTGTACATATTCATAATCCAGCCGTACTTTTCGCCGGATGCGAGCTGTCCGGAAGCGCTTGATTCAATATAAGCTATTCTGCCGAACTGGTCAAGATAGTATGTACCCTGCGCGCCTGTCTTAAGGTCGCCTACGGCAATGTTCGCAACATCATAATCTTCACCGTTTATTCTGGCAGTCGTCTCATCCCATTCCTTGGACATGGACGATACGGAGCCTGTTACGCTCTCACCGGTTACAACGATGTCGATGACCTCCGGATTCTCAAGCGGATAGCTTGCTCTTACCGTCATTACATCGTTCTTCTTAAGATTTCTTACCTTAATGCTGTCGCCCGCCTTGGTAACGGTAATGGTTCTGTCAATCTTGTCGTCAAGTGTGATTGTTATTGCTTCGGTATCGCCAAGCTCGACCGTTTCTTCGTCGGACTGCTTCTTTGCGATCTTAGCTATAATCTTATCGTTGCTTGCGCTCGAAACGAGAAGAGTCTCATAAGCGTCGATGAATACAACGTCGTAATCATCAACGGCGCTCTTGTCGCTCTTTATGAACGTAATCGAACCCTTTTCGGGCTGTAACATATCCTGTGTAATGTCACCTGCGCTCATAAGCTTGCCGTTATAGATATACTTCGCGTCCGACGTTGTCACTCTTCTCTTGTTTACCTTCTCTTCCTTAACGCTAAGTACATTGTTGCTGAATTCAACGTCCTCTATCTTTTCCGCGTCGATCTTGTATGTTTCAGACTTTGAAGAATCGTATGCAACAGCAAGTACCTCGGGTGTTCTGCCCGAATTTTCTCTGTAGTAGAACGTAATCATGCGCGCTACGCAGTCGTCGAGGTCTGTAAGGAGAGTATCGTATACTTCCGAAGTGTCTTCCTTATTCTTTCTGATTTCAATCTGACCTTCGTCAAGCTCTGTGGTGCCGATCGAGGTCTTTGAAGTGCCGATAAGGAGACCTTTAGCCTCGATTACTTCAAACTTATCCTCCGCGAGAGTTTTGTCAGCCGTATACTGAACGCTGCCGTTCTCGAACGAGGAAGCTCTGTTGTAATCGGCGAGGAGCGTGTTGTATACCATCTTGATAACAAGTCCGCGGTCTGCGGGTTCGTCAGCAGTACTCGACGCGCTCTTAAGAATATCCTTGTCGCCGGCTACCTTTATGTAACCCTGCTGCCAGCCGCCGTACATTTCGGCTTCGTTCTTGAAGTTAAGAGCGTTTACAAGCATAACGATAACCTGCGCGTATGTAACCTGCGCGTCCGGAGCGAACGTGCCGTCGCCCATACCGTTTACAATGCCTGCCTCATAAGCAGCCTGGATCTGATCCGCTGCCCAGTGACCGCCCGCGCCGCCCTGTACATCCGTGAAGATGTCCTTGTACGTCGAGCCGGTGCTCATGTTGAGCATACGGAGAACGATCGAAGCCATCTGCGCTCTCGTTACCTTTTCGTCAGGCTTTACGCTGCCGTCCTCAAAACCCGAAATAACGCCGAGTGATGAGCAGAGAGCAAGCGACTTCTGATAATATGCGTCATCGTCATAAGCTGTGCCTGTCGGTGCAGCCGTAGCTGCGGGAGCCGCTGTAGCTTCCGGCGCCGCTGTCTCCTCGGGAGCAGCCGTTGCCTCAGCCTCAGGTGCGGCTGTTGCCTCAGCTTCAGGCTCTGCCGTAGCGTCGGGAGCAGCCGTAGCCTCCGCTCCTTCTGTGGTTGCAGCCGGTTCGCCGGCAGCCGTGTCCTCGCCGTCGGCGAACACGAGCATGCTTGCGGAGCTTACAACCATTGCCGCAGCAAGAAGTGAGCAGATTAGTTTTTTAATCTTATTACTCATGTGAATACCTCCATAAAGTTTTTTTACATTGTATCATTTAATAAAATCGGACATGCCGATGTTATTAACAAATTTTCCCTGTTTGGGCTAAACTTAATTATATATTAGCGTGTCGTCCCATAACAGTAAAAAATCAGTTATGTTTGTGCAATTTTAAGAGTTGTTTGCACTTTGCTTTTTCTCGCGTACGGAGCGCGCGTATTCCTTGTATTCCAAGGGTGAAACGCCGGTGTATTTTTTGAATACCTGGCTGAAATACTGCGAGTTGCTGCCGTAACCCACGTTTTCCGCTATCTCGTATATTCTGTCCTTCTTACCCTCGCGGAGCAGCTCCTTCGCCATTTCCATGCGCTTTTCCATTACGTAGTGCGAGAAGTTTTTGCCCGTCTCCTTTTTGAATAGCTTGCCGAGATAGTCCACGTTTGTAAACAGTATCGAGCTTGCAAGCCAGCGGAGCGAGAGGTTCTCGTTTTCGATGTTGCTGTTTATGCTGTTTATTGTGTCGCGCACGAGCGAGGAGTAGACCTTCTTCGACTCGGAAACGTTGCTTTGCGTAATTTCAAGGCTCTTGTCCAAAATGTAAGAGTGTATCTCCGAGAGCGTTTTGGCTTCCTGCACCTCGACAACGCCCTTCATATAGCGGTCGATCTTGTCGTCGCCGCAGCAGCGCGCTATGCTGACGTAAAGCTCCAGACAGTATATCTTCGCAACCGCGGGAAGCGGAGCGGTTTTTCTGAGCTTTTTGAAAAAGCCGTCAACGCACAGCTTGGTTTTGTCGGCGTCGCCGGAGCGTACCGCCTGCTCTACCGCATTGTAATCGGGGCGGAAGGTTATTTCGCCGCTGTTTACGATTATGTCGCTTTCGCACAAAGTCCTGTCGCTTTCGGCATAAAATGAATATCCCAAACAAGTCCTGAGGCGTTCAAACGTTTCCGGCAAATCGTCAAGCTGTGTTTTGACGCTGCACACCGACATAAGGCTGTAACCGTAGCACCGCTTTACCGAGCAGCGGATTTTTTCAAGAACCTGCACAAGCTCCGTCTTTCCGCCGTCGGGTACAGCAAGCACTATAAAATCGCTTATTACAGTCGCAAAAATCAGTTTTTCTTCTCCTATGTACTGCTGTGCTGTGTTTTTAATAAAGAAGAAATCCTCTAAATCCTTTGCGCCGGTAGGCTTTAGAATTACAAGCCTTACTGTCTGCCGCGCGTCCGCATTGAATAACGCGCAGTACGTATTTAAGATTTCATTTGTGTCGCCGCCGCCGATAAGCAGTTCGCGCATGAGCTGCTCATTCAGCATCGGTCTTACGCGCTCCTCCTCCGCCGCGACAAGCTCCGCAAAGCTTGCGCCAGACGTCGCGCTGTCAGGACTATGTATATTTTTATTATACATAGCTTTTCTCTCCTTTATAGTCACTCTCGTACACTATATAGTATATTATATACGGTTTTTTGAACAAATTCAAGTATTAAATTTTGTTAAATATAAATAAATTTTTGATTTTTGTGGTATAGTTCATTATATGACGGATTTTTCCACAATATCTTGTATTTTACAGACAAAAAAATTACCGCCGAAGCGGTAATTTTTGTTACGGTTATCAGTTAATCGAATACTTTTCGTCCGAACGTGAAATCGTTACGTTTGTGAGGTCGTAGTTGTATGTGTTGCCTCTGAGGTAACCCCAGCATGTCGTCTTGATACCCTTGATATCCGACGGCTTTGAAGCCTTGTAGGGAGCTTCCTCAAGTGTGCCGATTACCTTGCCCGACTCAATATCGGTTACCGAAGCGCTGTATTCCTCAAGCTTGTTGTTTGTGGTAACTCTTATCTTGTACCACTTCTCCGGTGTAATCGTCGCAAGATTCTCCGCGCTCTTACCGCTGCTTGCCTGTATGCCGTCAGGTCCTATCGTAAGGCTCAGACATACGTCTCTGTCAGCGTTGAAGCCGCCGCTTGTAGGATCTTCAAACCAACCCATCATGAAGTTGAAGTTCTGCGAATCCTCATGTAAACGTACTTCAAATTCAACGAGACCGTACGGATCGATCTGGTTTACGGCTGTGAGGTTTCTCTGATACATATACATCGAACCCGCGCCGTCGTTACCGCCCGTCTTATCACTGTTTGAATACATATGGCAGTAGTTTATGTTTCTCGCGTCGTCATGGCTGTAGGTCTGATAGTGAACGCTCGCGCTGCCCTTTGAAAGCCACGGCGAACCGTCAAGAATAATTCCGAGACCATAGATGCCCTGACCTGTCGCGCCGCCTATAGCGCAATCGGTAAAGTCGGAATTGGAAATGTACTTAGCCGTGTCTTCTGCGCTTACCATCGGGATGGCAAATGCCTGAACAGCAAGTATTCCCGCCGCAATAACTGAAATTAGTTTTTTTGTCATATCGCACTCTTCCTTTCAATGCTCTTTAAGCAGATTTATCATATTACAAATATTTTACACTAATTTGCACAAAAAATATATACAAAAAGCCGATATAAATGTTCAAAAAAACGTAATGACCTTCCGCGCGGGTAGGTCATTACAGGTCGCTAATGTATACTTTCTACCGAAATCGAAAGCCGTTTTTCAAGCATATTAAACAGCAGCGTGAGGATAAGCGTAATCACGAGATACACGACCGCCGCTATGATAAGCGCGTCAACCCTCATCGTCTTGTTCATGTTCTGCTTTGCCGCCGTCATAAGGTCTACAAGCGAGATTGAGTACGCGAGCGCGGTGTCCTTTACGAGAACGATCGTCTCGTTCGCGATAGGCGGTATGACCGTCCGTATCATCTGCGGCACGACGATGTATACCATCGTCTGTATACCACCCAGTCCGAGAGCCTTCGACGCCTCGTACTGCCCCTTGTTTACGCCTATTATTCCGCCGCGGAATATCTCGGCAAAGTACGCCGCGTAGTTAAGCGTAAACGCGACGAGCGCCGCCGTAAACGCGTCCGGTACTATGCAGAACGCGCCTGCCGCCGCGGCGCTTTCACGCACCGTGATATGCAGAAACTGCAGCACCGGCACCACCGCTCCGGGCAGCTGTATAAACGGCAGCCCGAAGTAGAAAAAGAACAGCTGAAGCATCAGCGGCGTACCGCGGAACACCCAAAGGTACAGGCTTATAATGAACCTTATCGGCGCCTTTATCACCTTTACAAAGCCTCTGTCGGTCGGTTTTGCCGATACTCCCTCTCTTATGAGGGACACCAAAAGTCCCAGCGGGAGCGACAGGGCAAGCGTCCATATAAACAGCTTAAGCGTGATAAGGAAGCCCCTGCCCAGCGTCGGCAAAAGCGATTCTATGTATGCCGCAAATCCCGATATATTCGATATAAACGCGGTCATTTTACTTTATAAGGTCCTCGCCGAACCACTTCTTTGATATTTCGGAGGTGATACCCTCAGCCTTGCATTCGTCGAGAGCCTTGTTTATTGCTTCCATGAACGAGTAGTCGCCGAGTCTGCCGCCTACGCCGTAATCCTCCTCGTCAAAGCCCTCGTCGAGAACCTTGAACTGGTCGGACATTCCGTGCTGTTCGAGATAGTATCTTACGAATACCTCGTCGATAACCGCCGCGTCGGCTCTGCCCGCCTGTACCTCCATAAGCACGAGCGAGTTTTCGTCAAAACGTACAAGGTTGTCCTCGCCGATTGTAGCGAATGTCTCCTCGTCCTTCTTAAGAGCCTCTTCCGATGTCGAACCGCCCTGGAGCGCAACCTTCTTGCCCGCGAGATCGGCCTTTGTCGCTATATCCGAATCCGCTCTTACAATGATTGACTGCTTCGTCGAAAGGTACGGGTTAGAGAAAAGAACCTCGGTACGTCTCTCGTCGCTTATCGAGAAGCCGTTCCAGATTACGTCGATCGAACCCGATGAAAGCTCAAGGTTCTTTGAATCCCAGTTTATCGGCTGTACCTTAAGCTCAACGCCCATCTTCTCCGCAACGGCGTTCGCAAGGTCGATGTCGAAGCCGACAATCTCATTGTTATCGTCTCTGAAGCCCATAGGCGCGAAGTCCGCGTCAAGACCGAGCGTGAAATAGCCCTGTTCCTGTATCTTTTGGAGCGAATCATCTGTAACCGCCGTATCCGCCTTCTCAGGCTCCGCGTTCTGATTTCCGCAGCCCGCAAGTGCCGATACGCTCAAAAGCGCCGCAAGTCCTATTGATAAAATCTTTTTGTTCATGTGTTTTAACTCCTTTTTATTAAATTACTCAACTATTATACTTCATTCTGTTAAATTAGTAAAGTGTTTTTTTTAATTTTCTTTAAATTTGTGTCCGCGGCACAAAAAAAAGACGCCGAAGCGTCTTTTTTAATTATCCTCAAATTACCCTTTTACCGCCCAAAAATCTTGACTGATAGTAAGACGAGTCGATCGACGTGTATCTGACAACGTCGCCGGTGTGGGGAGCGTGGATCATCATGCCGTCGCCCACGTACATACCAACGTGTGAAGCGTAGTCGCCGCTGCCGAAGAACACGAGGTCGCCTGGTTCAAGCTGAGCTCTTGACACATAAGTTCCCGGTCCGTGAAGCTGGTCGTCAGCCACTCTCGGTATCGAAATACCGTTTAAGCTGCATACATACTGCACCAAGCCCGAGCAGTCAAATCCCGAAGGACTTGTGCCGCCCCATACGTACGGTACGCCGAGATAGTCGTCAGCAGTATCGATCAAATTGCCCGCAATGGGATTCTCTGCTATGTACTCTTCATTTGCAAGCGGAGCCTTTGACTTATATTTGAAGTCTACGGGGAGGCTGTAAACCTCGCTGCCGTCCGAAAGCACCGCGCCTACCGTTATCGAATAATCTCTGTCAACCACGAGTGAAGCGCCTTCTATTGTAACGCTGTTCTCGTCGTATACATCCGAAAGAAGTACCGAGTCGGCGTCCGCGTCCTTAATGATTACGTGATACGCCCACGCGCTGTCTATCGGCGTCCATGCTACCGAGAAGTCACCCTCCTCGATTTCGGCTCCGTCCTCGGGAAGCGTTATTTCCGGAAGAGCAAGCGTGTAATCGGTGTCGCTGAACTTATTGTATAAACGGTTGATACTCGATATTGCCTGTTCTCTTGTCGTCGAACCGAGGGGTGCGAAATTTTCGCCGTCAACCCCGTTCATCAATGAGTAGTTTATCATTGTAATGACCGAAGGCTTAGCCCAAGAGCTGACCTCGTCCGAGTCGGCGAACGCGTCGATTACGTACGCGTCCTCATATCCGTCCGAAAGGTTAAAGGAAACCTCGCTCGCCGTAAGCGTGCTTACGAGCATCGTTGCCATTTCCTCTCTTCTTACAAGTCTGTCGGGAGTAAACGTTCCGTCGCCCGTACCCGAAACAATACCGTAGGCGTAAGCCTGCGATACCGCTACGGAATCGGTATCGGTAAACGGCGATACCGGAGGTTCAACCATATCTTCTCCCGTAAGCTTTTCGTACAGATTTACAGCAAGCTCGCAAAATTCCTCACGCGTTATACTGTCATGAAGATTATTCGATACAACCGAATACGATACAAGTCCCGCCTCATTGGCCTGCTGATAATCGGATATCGCCCAGCCGCTTAAATCAGCCGCCAGAGCCGACGTGCCAAGCACCGCTGACATAGATATAACAGATAAGATAATCTTTTTCGTAATATTCAAGATAAAATCTCTCCTTCTCAATTCCAAAGATGTTTCCTATACGTTCGCATTGTGTTTGGTTATCCGTGTGAATGTGTTTCTCTGCGTTTTTCCTTGACGCTGAATGTATTGTAACACTTTAAAAAAAAGCTGTCAAGCCTTTTTGACTTAAAAATGTTAAGAATCTTAAAATTTTCGTATTATTTTTGTCATTTGAATGTAATTTACCTGAAATAATCGCGTAATTTTAGTGAAATATTACGATATTTTGTTTACCAATTTTACATTTTATTCCATTTTTTGTTTACATAAAAAAGTTGACTTCCACAAAATCTTGACAATTTTTTTGAAAAGTATCTACATATTGAGAAAATTATGGTGAAATCAACGAAAGATATTACAAATTGATTACATTTTTTTAAGAAGTTGTGAAGAAATTGATACAACTCGCTGTCCTATGCGCTTTTTGAGGTATATTTTTCCAAAAAAATTTCTTAAAAAATATTGACACGCAATGAAAAAACTCCGCCGCAAAACACGTCGGCGGAGCATATAAAGCTTATTACGGGAGCGGTATGCCGAGCTTCTGCAGAAGCTCGTTCGCGCGGCGCACCTGTTTTTTACGGTACTCGTTCACCGCGTGGGTGTCCGAGCCTACCGATACGGGTATGCCGCTTTCCTTTACGGCGCGCTGCTTTTTTTCGTTCGTGAGGAAATCATAATAATATATGTAGTTTCCCGACGTGTTAAGCTCCCAGAAAATGTCGTTGTTGCGCATCACCTTTAACATATCCGCGCCGTAACGCTCGCCGAGCTTAAATATATCGGCGTGCGCCAGTCCGACCTTGCACTTGAACAGCCTGCGCCACTCCAGAAACTCGTAAAAATCCATCGCGCGCTCATCGTCGAGGCTCTCGAACAGCACATAGTCAAACATTTCCGTCGCGCGCGGCAGACTTTCGGGCGGCGCGGGACGCGTTCCTATTTCAAGACCGCACAGCACGCGTATCCTGTCGGCGTATTTAAGCTGACAATGACGGATATAACGGTAATACGCCGGTAGGTTTTCGCCTATCGAGAATTGGTGGTCGGTGATTCCGATAACGTCCACGCCGCAGTTTATCGCGTTTTCGATTATTTCCTCCGGCGTGTTTGAGCCGTCATAGCTGAAAACCGTGTGATTGTGCAGATCAACCGTGTACATCGAAATCCCTCCCTTGTGTGATATATTTTCGCCGTAGGGGCGAACCATGTTAGCCTCCCTTGTCAAAGGGAGGAGGACCGCCGTAGGCGGTGGAGGGATTCATTGTAAAAATCGAAAAGGAATCCCCCATGAAAGGCTCCCCTTGAGGGGAGCTGTCGCCGTAGGCGACTGAGAGGTGGTTTTGAAAATTCGTTGCCACCTCTCCGTCATCGCTTCGCGATAACACCTCTCCTCAAGGAGAGGCTAACGATTTGCCGCCAAATATGGCAATTTCTTCTTATATAATATATCGCTATCAATTAAGTCCAAACTGCTCCTTACAATCTGCGAGAACCTTCTCTATCTCCGCGGTCGCAGCCTCGAAGCTCTCGGCGAACGTGCCGAGATAAATCTTGATCTTCGGCTCCGTACCCGACGGACGAACGATGAAATACGTCTTATCATCCGACAGGTTGTACTTCAGCACGTTTGACTTGGGCAGTCCCGTAAGCGGCTTAACATTGCCCTTTGTGTCCTTGACCGTCTGCGACTGGTAATCGGTGTAAAGCACAATATCCATACCGGCAGCCTTTACGGGCGGATTTTCGCGCAGGCCCTTAAGCAGCGCAGCCATTTTCTCCATGCCGTCCTTGCCGGGCATCGTGAACGAAACGGTCTTTTCGGCGTAATAGCCGTATCTCTTGTACACGTCCATAAGCGCCTCGTAAAGCGACATGCCCTTTGTCTTATAGTACGCCGCCATTTCCGCGATAAGCATTGTCGCGACAACGCCGTCCTTATCGCGCGCGTGCGTGCCGACGAGGTAGCCGTAGCTTTCCTCAAAACCGATGAGGTACGTATGGTTCTTCTTCTCGGCAAACTCGGTCATTTTCTCGCCGATGTACTTAAAGCCGGTGAGAACATTCATAACCTCCACGCCGTAGCTCTCGGCGATCGCAGCCGCAAGCTCGGTCGTAACGATTGTCTTTATAACAACGCCGTCGGCGGGGAGAACGCCCTTTTCCTTCTTTGAACGGAGAATATACTCAACGAGCAGCGCGCCCGTCTGGTTACCGGTGAGCGTTCTGTAAACGCCGTCCGCGTCGCGGACAACGATACCCACGCGGTCGCAGTCGGGATCTGTGCCTATGATAACGTCAACGTCGTTCTGCTTCGCCATTTCGATAGCGATGTCGAACGCCTCTTTGTTTTCGGGGTTCGGCGAAACGACCGTCGAGAAATTGCCGTCCTCGGTATCCTGCTCCTTAACGACAAGCACGTTTTTGAAGCCTATGCGCTTTAAGATAGCCTGTACCGGACGCGAACCCGTGCCGTGGAGCGGCGTGTATATGAGCTTAAACGTGTCGGCAACAGCCTTGACCGCCTCGGGGTTCTGCTGCTGCGTCTGCACAACGTCGAGAAATTTCTCGTCAAGCTCGCTGCCCGGAATTTCGAGCAGTCCCTTTTCCTTCGCCTCGTCGAGCGGGATATACTTTACATCGTCGAATATGTCGTAGCTGTTTATCGCCGCCACAACAACGTCAGCCGCGTCGGGCGGAAGCTGTCCGCCGTCCGGACCGTAAACCTTGTAGCCGTTGTACTCCTTCGGGTTGTGGCTTGCGGTAATCATAACGCCAGCCGCACAGCCCAATTCTCTTATGCCGAACGAAACCTCCGGCACGGAATGTACTATCGGGAACAAATACGCCTTAACGCCCGCCGCGGTCAGAACCTTAGCCGTTTCCTCCGCGAACACGCGCGAGAAATTACGCGTGTCGTAGCCGATAAGCACGCCCGCCTTCGCCGCGTCCTCGCCTCTCGACTTAACATACTTCGCGACGCCCTGGCTCGCCTGGCGCACGTTGTAGATGTTCAGTCTGTTCGTACCCGCGCCGAGTATGCCTCTCATACCAGCCGTACCGAACTCAAGGTCGCGGTAAAAACGCTCCTCTATCTCCTTTTCGTTGTCCGCAATGGCGCGAAGCTCCGCCTTTGTGTCGTCGTCAACGACGTCGCTCGTAAGCCAGCGGTTATATGTTTCCTTGTAACCCATCGAATTATCCTCCTTGAAATTTCTTGTAGATAATTAGATTATACCACCGCTCCGCACATTTTTCAATTATTATATATGTAAAATTTGGCGACTTATTATAGTATAAATTGACAAATAACGGCTTCAATGGTATAATAATTGGGCAACACAAATCTCTGTATATTTTTGCCCAAAAGCGCATACACTGTAAAAAAACGTATGCCTTAATAATTCGCGCTTTGCGGGTATTGATTTGTGTTGCAGCAAAAGGCGGCGTTTTTATGCGCCGCGATGCGGCGCATTTTTTTTATTTTGTATTTACAACCGGCGGTAAATATGATATAATAAGGATTGCGGTACAATAATTTAATAGTGGTCACAACGGGTTATTACCATGTAAAAAACGTCCGCTTTTTGGACAGCGTTTTTTATCGTGTACCGTTGTAACCATTATTGAGTTGTACCGCAATACAATTAAATATATATAAGCGGCGTTTTTTGTGCGTCGCTTTGCGGCGCATTTTTTATTTAAAACTGTATCTATGGGAGGTAAAAAACATGTCCGAAAAAATTTTTAATGTAAGAAAAAACGTAATCGAAGGTCTCGGCGAAGAGCTTATCAGTATGCTCGGACTCAGTGACGGTGATGAGGTTAAAGCGGTGAAAAACGGAAACGCCGTTGTGCTGCGCAAAAGCGGCAATGTTTGCTTTGTGTGCGGCGGCAGCGACAAGGTGACGGAAATCGGAAACGGAAGATTTATGTGCAAAAAATGCCTCGCCGCTGTGAAAAATGCGGCGAATATGTAAAAACCGACGCTTAAAAGCGTCGGTTTTTGATTTATATATTTTTAAGCGCGAGCCGTACCGCGCCGGTACCGGCGAGCATCTGCGAGAACAGGTTCTCGACCTTTCCGCCGAGATCCGCGTCGTACAAATCAACGCCGAACAGGTTTGCGTTTGAGAGTATCGGCTTCAGTGCCTCATCGTCTATCTGCGGCTCGCCCAATCGTATGCCGCCGAGCGCCTTCTGCACGTCCGCAAGCGACGGATCGGGCGACGGCGTAAACGCATTGCCCTCGTCGTCAACCGCGAGCGCGTAGCGAAGCCAGCCCGCTATCACGAGCGGTATCGCGTTTAGGTCGGACGCTTCAAGCTCGTCCGAAACCATGTACGCCTTGATCGTCTCACCGTAGCGCACGGGGATTTTCTGCGACGTGTCGGTCGCTATCCTCTGCGGCGCGTCGGGGATATACGGGTTCGGGAGACGGTCGTTTATGACCTCGTCCGCAAATTTCTCGGGATCGATTATGCCCGGATTCACAACGACCTTCATGCCCTCTTCTCTCACCGCGCGGACGAGCTTTACAAGGTCATTGTCCTTCATTTCCTCCCAGATCGTCTTGTAACCCAAAAGACAGCCGAACACGGCGAGAGCGGTGTGCAGGGGGTTAAGGCAGGTCGTCACCTTCATCGTCTCCGCCTTGTTTACCGTTTCGCGCGTCGTCATATGCACGCCCGCCTTTTCGAGCGGCGGTCTGCCGTTCGGGAAATCGTCCTCGATCACGAGGTATTCGGGTATTTCGGCGTTCACAAACGGCGCGATATACGTTCCCTTATCCGTTACGACAGGCTGCATATCCTCCGCGCCCATTTCCTCAAGGCGCGTTTTTACGCTGTCGTCGGGGCGCGGCGTTATCTTGTCGATCATGCTCCACGGGAACGACACCTTCTGCGTCATATACGCGGCAAAGTCGTTGTCCACACTGCCGTTGTCGAGCCAGCCCTTCACGACGCGCATAACGCCGTCCTGCAGCTTTTCGCCGTTGTGGGAGCAGTTGTCCATGCTGACAACGGCGACCGGCGTTTCACAGCTTTTGTACCGCGCGTACAGCATAGCCGCGATTATGCTCATCGTGTGCTTCGGCGACACGGGACCGTTCGCGATATCGCTCTCCACCACGGGGAGCAGTTTGCCGTTTACGTCGGACGCGGCGTAGCCCTTTTCGGTGATCGTGAAGCTTATCATTTTAAGCGACGGATTTTCGGCTATTTCCTTTAACCGCCCGAAATCGTCTGCCTTCACGCCCTCGGCTATGCCCGCAAGCACCTCGGCGTGCAGGTCGGAGCTTTTGCCCATGAGGACGTTAAGCGTAAGATTGTCGTAAGGCTCGTAGATTTTGTCGATAATGTCAAAGTCAAAGCTCTCGGCGGCGATTATGCCCGTGTTCATCTCGCCCGCATTGAGAAGCCGCTGCGCGATCGAGCCGATAAAGCCGCGGAAAATATTTCCCGCGCCGAAATGTACCCATTCGGGGAAATTTTTTGTCTGCCTGCGCACGGCGGTTATGTCGAACTGCGGCAGCGCGATACCCGCCTTTTCCCAGTCCGCGCGGTCTGCGATTCCGTTCAGATTCAGCTTCATTTTACATTTTCCTTTCTCTTAAACGCCTCGTAAAGCTCCCAATCGGTCATGTGGTTGTCGTTTACGAGCAGCGTCATTATTTTTCTGTCCTCATCCGCGTACACCGCATCGCGGTACCACTGCACGTGGCTTGCGCTGTCGCCCATCTCGCGCGCCAAACCCATTATTTTTTCAGCCATGTACGCCGTGTGCTTTATGTCGGCGAAGCAGTCGTTAAAGTAAAAGCCCTTCCACACGCCGTACTCGCTTCCGCGCATTACGCGGTTAGCCGTTTTGTAAAGCTCGGCGCACCGTCCGAACGTCATAAACGCGTTTTTGTAGTCGCCGTCCGCGTAGTACTCGTACCCCTCGCCGAATGTCTTTAATCCCTCGGTGCAATAGCGGTGGATCGCGGTCTGCATTAAAATCGTCGAATCGAAAAGCCGTTTTGCATCACCCGTGAGCCTTTCGCTCACGCTTTTGCAGCGCTCGTAGAACGCGGCAATGTTATCCAAATTATCGGCGGCAAAATCGGTATACTTCTTTACCTGCTCCCGTATCGTACCCTCGCCGGAAATCCAGTTAAGTCCCGGCACGTCGCTTTTACCCTTGAACACAGCGTTTACCGCCACGCGCATCGGATCGTTGTAAAACTGCTCGCCCGCATGCTCGTCCTCATGTTTGCCGAATTTGATCATAGCTGTGTGATAATCTCGGTAAACCGCCGCGACGTCCGCGTTTCCGCCGTAGTAATCGGCTGCGAACTGCGCACTTTGCGTTTCGCCGCTCACGCTCTCCCCCATCCACTTTTTGCGCACCGCGTCGAGAAAATACGCGTGGGGGCGCACATTCGAGCAGTTTACGAGCCAGTAGTCGGTCATGTTCTTTTCCGCAACCTCGCTAAGCTCCCTGTCCACGAAATCAACGCTGTTCGGGAACATCGTGATGTGGTTCGCCGCCTGCAGGTCGTAAAACGAAACGTGGTAATATATTCCGCCGCTTTTCTGCCGCTCCTTCGGCATGGACGACACGCGCGCGGTGTGATTGTCGCGGCGGCGCGTCACCATTTTGCCGAAGCCGTTGTCCGCGCTTATTTTTATAACGTCCTCCGGCAGTGTTATGCAGCCCTTGTCGTACAGCTCCATAACCTCGCCGTAGAGGTTTGTGCAGAAAACGGGGTTTTTGACGTGTTTAAGCACTATCCGCCGCTGAAGCTCTATTATATCGCTTATCATTTTGCCGCGCTTCTCGTCGGTGTCGAATTTACCGCTCGTGTCGTGGCTCCAGAACGGCGCGTCGCCCTGTCCGCGGAAGCCGAGACACCATATCGTCCTGCCGTCCTTCTGCTCGGTTACCGCGTCCTCCCACAGCTTTTGGAAAAGGTCGGGGTAGTCGAGGTAGTTGGGCTTAGGGTCGGGGTACGCGCGCGCGAACATTTCCGCGCCGAGCGGTTCGGCGTGGTGATGCGTTATCCACAGTCCCATATCGGCGGCAAGGCGGCGGTGCAGGCGCGAGTTTTTGTCAGTACCGGGTATTACCATGTTGCCGCCGCAGCGCAGAAGCGCCTCAAATGCCATACGCCACGGCTCCTCGCTGTCGCCGTCAACCGCCCACTTCATTATGAGAACCTCGTCATTTATGAACCATCCGCGGTACTTTACGGCGGGCTTTACAGACTTGTACTCACCCGCTTTTACCGTTATTCCGTCCGTCTTTTCGATTTTTTGATCCATCCAGAACCAAAATGGCAGTATACCGAGGAATTTTTCGCTTATGTAAAGCAGTCCGTACACGAAGCCGAGACTGTCCGACGCGGCGACTGTCATCGTTTCGCCGGCTGTAACGGTAAACTCCTCCTCGCCGAGCGACGCGTCACGCACAAGTTTTATGATATTGCCTTGCGTCGGTTCGATAAATTTCTTTTTTATATCGCGCGACAGCATATTTACGGCGTTGATCACCGCGCTGTCAGCGCCGTCATACTCTATACGCGTTCCCGCGTTTATAACAAAATCCATATTTATCCCCTTTAATGCTTATTATGTGCTTATTGTAGCACAAAAAAATCAAATATTCCTTGCGATTTTTGCGTAAAATATTGACAATATTGTGCGTAATGATTTATCTTGACATTTTCGGTGCGGGTGGTAAAATTAAATAAAGAGGATGTACGGAGGATAACGGAGTGAGGATAAAAAATTTGCTTGCGGCTGCCGTGTGCGCGGCGCTTCTCGCATCGTGCGGCGGCGCAAAGGAAGCCGAAAAAACGCTGTTCGCGATGGACACCGTTATGGATATAAAGGCGTACGGCGCGGACGCGCAATCGGCGGTTGACGAAGCCGAAAACGAAATAAAGCGGCTCGAAACGCTCTTTTCGCGCGGGAACGCCGACAGCGACATCGGCAGGATAAACGGCGGTGCGTCGGCTGACGTTTTGCCCGAAACGGCGGAGCTTATCCGGGCGGCACTCGATGTATCGTCGTCCACGGACGGCGCGTTTGACATAACGATTGCGCCCGTCATGGATTTGTGGGGATTTTTCACGAAGGATTACCGCGTGCCGTCCGACGGTGAAATCAAGGACGCACTCAAATACGTGGATTACCGCCGCGTCAGCGTGAGCGGAACACTCGTGAGCGTTGAAAACGGCATGAAGCTCGACCTCGGCGGCATAGCTAAAGGCTATCTGTCGGGACGCATTATCGATATTTTTAAGGAGCGCGGCGTCACGTCGGGGATTGTATCACTCGGCGGCAACGTGCATTGCCTCGGCGAAAGACCTGACGGCGAAGCGTGGCGCGTCGCGGTGCAAAACCCGTCGGGCGAGGGTTATATCGGCGTTTTGCCGGTCACGGATAAGGCGGTCGTGACGTCGGGCGGGTACCAGCGGTATTTCGAGAGCGGCGGCAAAACGTACCACCACATAATCGATCCGAAAACCGGCGTAAGCGCGGAAAGCGGTCTTTCGTCCGTAACGGTCGTGTCGGAGGACGGAGCGCGCGCGGACGCGCTGTCAACCGCGCTGTTCGTCATGGGACTTGACGGCGCGGAAAAGTATTACGGGGAGCGCGGCGGCTTTGAGGCTGTGCTTGTGACCGATAGCGGCGAGGTATACATTACGAATGGACTTAAAGACAGCTTTGAAAGTGAATATGAATATAATGTAATAAACGAATAATGAAAAAACGCCGTCCGCGCAATGCGGAAGGCGTTTTTTGTGTCGGTTTTACTTACAGCCGCAGCCGCAGTCACAATTCTGACTGCCGCCCGACACGGACGGATCTTCGTCGCCGTCACTGAGAAACTCGCATCTTTCGGGCGGGAAGAACTCATCAACCGGGAAGTCGATACGGTCGAACAGGTCGCACGGGTTGTCGTCGGTCGCCGATACGCATTCCTTTGTCGGAATACAGAAGTCGTACGACGGGATAAGAAGCTGAACATGTCTTTCGAGCTTAATTATCGAGAACACGCCGAGCGATACATAGACGTTTTTCGTCTCGTTGCCGGGGAGTATGCTGTCGTTAAAGACGTTGCACACAGCCGACGGTACGGACGCTATATCAAAGTCGTCGTCGCAGCAGCAGCAAGAGTTTTTGTCTCTCGCGTCGAGAACCTTCGCGCCGAGCGCGATAGGCTCTACTACCTCGACTACAGCATGGGGCATATTCGTCTTCTTCCAAAGCTGCGCGTCGAACGCGTCCTCCTTGTACTTCGACTCGAATATTTTGGCGTTGCCCTCGCTGCCGAAAAGAATAACCTTCTTCTCGAATGTCGCGAGACCTTCAACCTCCGTCGGGTTGCCCAGTCCCGTGTAAACCTGGAGCGTTACCTTGAAGTAATACTGAAGGTCTACCGAGTAAAAGCCCCTGTCGAACGGCACAGGCTCAACGTCCGTGAACACCCATATTACCTCCGCCTTTGTCACCTTAACGCTTATAGCCTTGTCAACGATTTCCTGACCGCAGTTGGTTAAATACACTCGGATATTTTCAAGACAATCCTTATCACGGCACGAATCGTAAACTTTATCTGTATGTATACATACAGCGTCGCTGAAGTTCGTACCGGGGTACTCTCTGCCGCTGCATGTTTCGTTTGCACTTGCGTTTCTGCAATCTGCCATTACAATCATTCCTTTCTGTAAATTCGGGTTAAATCCCTTGGTATAGAATATGTAACGCGAAAAAATGTGTGATTGCTTTACGCGCAAATATGTGATATACTGCTGTCGGAGGGATAATATGTACGACGGAATTATTTTTGATATAGACGGCACGCTCTGGGATTCGCGTAAAGGCGTTGCCGAAAGCTGGAACATGGCGCTGCGCGACTGTACGGATTACGATATTACGCTAGACTACGAGAATCTCGGAAAGCTGTTTGGCAAGCCGATGAACGAGATTTTCGCGGCTGTTTTTCCCGATATGAGCGAGGAGAGAATGAACGAGCTTATACCCGTATTTTACACGTACGAGCATCGTTACCTCGCGTCGCACCCGCCCGCGCTCTACGACGGTACGGAGGAAACGCTCCGCCGTCTTGCAGAGCGGTATCCGCTTTTTATAGTGACGAACGCGCAGAAGGGATATATCGAGTGCTTGTTTGAAGCGACCGGGATAGAAAAATATTTTACCGATTGGCTCTGCTACGGCGATACCGGCGCGCAGAAGGACGTTACCATGCGTATGCTGATTGAAAAGAATAAATTAAAAAAACCCGTTTACGTCGGCGACACGCAGGGCGACCTCGACGCGTGCAGAAAGGCAGACGTGCCGATGATTTTTGCCGCGTACGGTCTCGGTCACGCCGAAAACCCCGACATGACGATCGACGCTGTAACGGATTTGTTGAAGATTTTGTGATATGCGGACGGCTTCGTTAGGCTCCCCTTGAGGGGAGCTGTCGCCGAAGGCGACTGAGAGGTGGTTTTTGATATTTCTGCCACCTCTCCGTCATTTGCTGCGCAAATGCCACCTCCCCTCAAGGGGAGGCTTACGCGCCGCTATATCTTAATTTCCGTCCACTTACCCTTTTTAAATCGAATCGTAGCGAATATGTATCTTGCAACCTGGTCGCCGAGAACGCCGAGCCATATGCCGTTTATGCCCCAGCCGAGCGTGTAGCCGCAGAACAGTCCGACAAACGTACGTATAATCGTCACGCTTATCGTGCTTGCGACGGCGGTGTAAAGCGTATCGCCCGCGCCGCGCAGGCAGCCCATATAGATTACCTGCCGTATCTGGAACAGCACCGTCACGATTATGATATACATAATACCGATACCTATCGAGATGATTTCCTCCTCCTTAAAGAACATGCTCATCAGTAGCCGCGCGCCGAAGAAGTACAGCACGGCAAGCACCACCGAAATTATACCGCCTATCATCTGGCACACGCTGCCGTATTCCTTCGCCTTGTCGGGCTTCTTTTCGCCGAGACTTCGTCCGATAAGCGCCACGGCTGCCGCCTGCAAGCCGTCGCCGAACGAGAACGACAGTCCCATTATATTCATGCCGACCTGATGCGCCGCCATAGCCGCGTTACCCTGCTTTGCCGCCATTATAGCCGTAGCCATAAAGCCTATACGCATAAGTATCTGCTCGAAGAACACGCTGTAGCCGACATGCACGATATTTTTGAACGCCCTCATCGTCGGGCGGATTTTTTCCTTTATTATGTACGGTATCGACACAAATCCCGACGGTTTCATTATGGAAATGATACTCATTATACACGACACGACCGTGCCGAGTACCGTCGCGAGCGCCGCGCCCATTATGCCGAGCGCGGGGAAGCCGCAGTGTCCGTTTATCAGGAAATAGTTAAAGATTATGTTTATCGTGTTCGAGGTTATATTTGTGCGCATCGTTATGCGCGTGTTGCCGACGCCGCGCTGCGCGCTGTTGATACCCATCTGCACGCAGTTGAATATCATGCCGCCCATTATTATGCGGTAGTAAAGCACCGCGCTGTCATGCGTTTCGGGCGTAGAGCCGCAGAAGGTCATTATCGCCGGCGCGAAAATGCACAGTCCCACGCCGAGAATAACCGACAAAAACACGATTACCGCAAGCGACGTGTACAATACCGAGTTCGCGCTCTTTTTGTCGTTCTCGCCGAAACGCCGCGCCACGAGCGCGGAAATCGACACGTTCAGCGCGATAAACACAGACAGTCCCATAAATTTCGGCTGCGCCGTCAGTCCTACCGCCGCGACGGCGTTCGCGCCCAGCGAGCTTACCATAAGCGAGTCCACAAGTCCGGCAAACGCGATAAAAAAAGACTCAATCATCGCCGGTACAGCCATGTTGAGCGATGATTTTATCATGCGTTTATTGTATTTCATCATATATAACACTTCCCCAATCTATTCATCCGCATATTCGGATTTTAAAATGTCAATACAATCTTTTATGTCCCCGAAGCTGTAACCGCGGTACAAAAAGTATCTGATACATTTGTCCGCGTTCTTCCTGTCAAAATCACCTCTTAACTTTTTCTCCACGAGCGGCAGCAGCGTTTCCGCCTCGTCATCGTCAAGCTCTCCCACCGCTTCTTCTATATATTCCGCGTCTATGCCCTTCGAGTACAGCTCCTGCCTTATCCTGCGCAAGCCGTACTTTTTGAGATTTTTTAGGTCGCGCGCCTTCGTGAGCGCGTACTGCCTGTCGTTTACAAAGCCGTACTCGCGGCAGAAGCTCATTACCGTTTCAATATCCTCTTCACGCGCTCCCGCGATTTTGAGCTTATCCGCAAGCTCCTTCTCGCTGTGCGCGCGGTACTCCAAAAGCCTTAACGCCTTATCCTTCGCTTCCTCATAGGTAAGCTCCTTTTTCTCGTATCTTCCTTTTCTCATTTCAGTTCAAAATAGCGGAAAAGCTGTCCTATATCCAGTCCGCCCGTAACCTTATCCTTATATTTTTCACGAAGATGGTTGTAACCCGACACCATCTGTTCGGAGCGTATACCGTAGCTTAGCGACATATACGCCTCGATGTACGCCGACAGGTGGTCGCAGCAGCGCACAAGCTGACCGTCCATCGGGTTAAATTTATCCTCGTTGTATTTTTCGTTTATAATATCCGTCGTCGTGATTTCCAAATCACCGTCGTTTATCACCTTTGAGTCAAACTCGTTTTCGGTGTAGTACTCTATATCCCTGTGCCATTCGGGCGGCAGCAGCGGATATATGATCTTACGCATCTGCTCGTCCTCGATTTCGCTTATAAGACTGTCCAACCCTTTAACGCTGTTTTTAACGGGCGACACAATATCGCGCGTCAGAACCTCGGGCAGGTCGTGGAAAAGTCCGGTAAAAAAGTTGTTTTGGAGCCGTTTCGGGCAGGGATTGTTAAGCTCCAGCGTCACAAAGTACGACAGTATCGCCACAACGAGCATGTGTCCCATTACGAACGTCTGCGGCATCCTCTCGGCTTTCGCCCACCGCTGCTGGTAGCGCAGCTTGCCGATAAGCGACAAAAACTGCTGCAGATACTCGCTGCCCGCGAAGTACCGGAAACCCGCGAAAGTGTCGCACGCCGCAAGCCCCTGCGCCATTTCGTTTTTGACCTGCTCTATACCGAACGTTTCGCCGTTCATCGGGTAGATTATCTTAAATTCCCAGTTGCTCGCGTGGTAGTGCGCCGCCTTAAGGATTTTCTTTTCGAGCGCGGAGTAATCCTTATCGGAGTAATACCTCTCCATACGCTCAAAAAAACCGCCGCCTATCTCACGCATACCGTCCTCAAGCTGCGACAGTACCCAGCGGTCTATCTGATAACCCTTTTCCTCAACAAGCTTGTGGTATATCGGCGGCTTTATGTCGGTCATTACAATTCTGTGGAAAAACTCGAATATACCGCCCTCGATAAGGCGTATCATGTCCACTCCCTCACCCTCGCACCTCGCGAGAACGTAGGCGTAAAACATCTTGTGCGCCTGCTTGTCAAGCTCGGTAAAGCCCGTCCACGGGCGGATATGGTCGTTCCACCGCTGTATCGACGCGGCTTCGTACATGAGCGTTATAAGAGATTTTTTTATCATGGCTTTCACCCCTGAAAAATTTATTACTCTCTCGTTACCTTGTAGCCGTTCTTTTCAAGCGTTTTTACTACTCTTTCTCCATGCTCGCGTCCGCCTACGTCACACGCGATGTGTATTATAACCTCGTTCGGGTCGAGGTCGGGACTTAACCTGTCGTACTGCACCATTACGATATTCGCGTTTTCCTTCGCAAGAATGTCGGAAAGGTGTCCGAGACTGCCGGGTATATCGAGCAGTGTCGCCGCGAATTTCAGCTTCCTCTCGCGCGACATAAGACCAAGCTCGATAATTCTGTTCACGAAGCTAACGTCTATGTTGCCGCCCGACAGCACGCACACGACCTTTTTACCCTTAACGTCTATCTTGTTGTTCAGCACGGCAGCGAGCGTCGTCGCGCCGGCGGGTTCAACCATTTGCTTTGTTCTTTCCAAAAGCAGCAGTATAGCCTCGGAAATTTCCGCGTCGCTCACCGTCACAACGTCGTCGGCGTACCTGTTTATTATCTCCATCGTCTTGTCGCCCGGGGCTTTTACCGCTATGCCGTCGGCGATCGTCGCGGCGGTGTCGGTGACGACCTTTTTCTTTTGCTTAAACGATTTGCATATTGCCGGAGCGCCCTCCGCCTGCACACCGATTATCTGCACGCGCGGATTTATCTGCTTGATGCACGCCGCGACACCGGCTAAAAGTCCGCCGCCGCCCGCAGGCACAAGCACTATGTCAACCGTCGGCAAATCCTCGAGTATCTCTATGCCGATCGTGCCCTGACCTGCCATTACCTCCAAATCGTCAAACGGGTGGAGGAACGTCGCGCCCTCTTTTTCGGCAATTTCAACGGCTTTGTTGTAAGCGTCGTCGTAGCAGTCGCCGTACAGAACCACCTTCGCGCCGTAGCCCTCGGTCGCGCTGACCTTGGCAATCGGCGTTGACTTCGGCATTACGATCGTCGCGGGTATCGAGTGCACGTGCGACGCGTACGCCACGCCCTGCGCGTGGTTGCCCGCCGACGACGCGACAGCCGACTTTATCTCGCCTCTTTCAACGAGCGCCGCTATTTTATTTGAAGCTCCTCTTATCTTGAACGAGCCTGTTTTCTGCTGGTTTTCGTATTTTAAGTATACGTCCGCTCCCGTCATGCGCGAGAACGTCTGCGACTGCTCTATCGACGTTCTGTGTATCGTCGGCGCGAGCCTTGCCGCCGCTTTTTCGATTTCTTTGAGTTCTAAATCCATTATGTACATTCCTTTCGTTTTTATCCTAATTTATTATTATATAACAAAAAATCGCTTTTTTCAATAGTAACCGAGGATTTTGTGGGTGGTTAAATTGGGATTTTCGTTTTGTCAATAGCATTTGCTGTATTTTCGGGAACGGTTTTACCTCATTTTATGCGAAATTTTTGTCAAAAACAAATTTTATGTTGTATATTTTAATTTTTTGTGTTACAATGGGAGATGAATTCAAATAGGAAAGGATGAATTTATATGAAGAAAGCAATAAGCGTCATTGCGGCGGCAGCCATGATGTGCGCGGCGGTAAGCCCCGTTTTCGCAGCAAACCGCGAGAGCAACACCCCCGACGTGTTCATCAACGGCACAAAGATATTCTTCGCGGATCAAAAGGCTGTCGTTGTTGACGGCAGAACGCTCGTTCCTGCGAGAGGCGTATTTGAGGCAATGAAAGCGAAGGTGTCTTGGGACGAGGAAAAGCAGCAGGTTCAGATCGAAAGTGCGGACAACAACACATGGGTGCGCCTTATAATCGACGACGCGGATATGAAGGTTTATGATATGAGCGGCTTTATGGCAACGCTGATGGCCGGTCAGGACTTCCAGGCTCCCGAAACGGTTGTAACGCTTGATGTTGCTCCGCAGATCATAAACGACAGAACGATGATTCCGCTGCGCGCGATAAGCGAGGCGATAGACGCGGACGTTCAGTGGGATGAGGATGCTTACGCGGTTCGGATAACATCCGAGGACGCGCCGGTAAACGAGGCGGCGGACGGAAAACCCGCGTACTCTCTCAGCGCGGACAAGGATGCCGCTGCGGAGGGTGAGACTGTCGACTTGTACATAAATCTGGCAAACCTCCCCGCGAACACATATGTTTCCGCGGTAACGGCGGCTGTGGAATATAATAAGGAAAACTTTGAATACGTTTCGGCGTCGCTGATGAACGGCGATACGGAAATTCAGAGTTCGGCGAGCGCTGACAACGCCGACATGGACGAAAATATCATGAAAGCCGTTTATGTTACCATAGACGAGGAAACTGCGGCAAAAACGGACGGCAAGGTTATGAAGATCACGTTCAAGTCGTTAAACGGCAAGGAAGGCGTATTCTCTCTGTTAAACAGCTATAATACGGAGATCGGCTACGACGCGACACTGTTCGCGGCGACGCTCGATCCGGAAAACACTCCCGAAAAGACATACAAGGGTGAGGAACTGTATGTCGACACCACGCCCGTTACGGTAAACGCGGGTAAATAATTGCATAACGAAAAAAGTGTTCTCAGCCTGAGAACACTTTTTTTAATTCCTCGTCCGTAAGCTCGCGCATACCGCCGACTTCAAGATTTTCGTCGAGCTTAAGTCCGCCTATCGCGACGCGGCGCAGGTAGAGGACGTTCTTCCCCACCTTCGCGCACATGCGGCGTACCTGGTGGTACTTGCCCTCCGCTATCTCAACGTATACCTCGCAGGGATCGTCGGTTATTTCGAGCCGCGCCGGTTTGGCGCGGAAATCTTTAAGCTCGATCCCCGAAGCGAACGTCTCCTTGTCCTCCTCCTGCATCGGAGCGTCAAGCCGCGCGAAATAGCGCTTGTAGACGTTTTTGTTCGGCGATGTGAGGCGGTGGGCAAATTCGCCGTCGTTCGTCAGGAGCAGAAGCCCCTCGGTGTTGCGGTCGAGCCGTCCGGCAGGGTACGCTTTCATGTGTGCAAACTCCGGCGGTATAAGGTCGGTGACGGGCGGATACCGGCGGTCGCGTACCGCGCTCACGTAACCAGCCGGCTTGTTCAGCATGAGGTAGAGGTGTTCGCGGTATATGAGCGGCACGCCATTCTGTCTTATATCGTCCGACTCGTTGATTTTTTCGTTTCCGTAGGGGCAGACCGTGCCGTTAACTGTAACGGTGCCGGTTTTTAACAGCTCCTTCGCCTCACGGCGCGTACACGCGCGGCACGCGGCAATATATTTGTCAAGCCGCATCGCTTGTCCTCCTTGTAAAAAAGGCTGCCGTAAGCAGCCTTTTCGATTGTTATGTATTATTCCGCGCCGACCTCACTGTTATATTTAACAGCAAGCTCTTCGATTTCGCCGCTTGCCTTCATTTCGGCAAGAACCTTGTTGATTTTGTCAAGAAGCTCGGTGTTGCCCTTCTGTACGGCTATTGCGTACTCCTCGCTCTCAAACGCCGCGGGATCCTCAACTACCTTTAAGCCGTTCGCTTCCGCGAGAGCCTTACCCGTCGCGGAGTCGATTACGACCGCGTCGAGTTTGCCGTTCTTTACGTCCTGAACGATGTCGATACCTCTGTTCGCGCGTGTGATGTTTTCCTCGCTTACGCCGATCGTGTCGGTTACGATGTTGTCGCCCGTGTAGCCGAGTACAACGCCGACGAGCTTACCGTTCTTCAAGTCCTCGGCTGTCTTTATGTCCTCGTTATCCGCCGGTACTACCATTACCTGCGACGCAGTGTAGTATGTGTCGGAGAAGTCAACGTTCTGCTGTCTCTCCTCCGTAACGGTCATGCCGGCTACAGCCATATCGATCTTGCCTGTGCTTACCGCCGCTACAAGACCGTCGAACTCCATGTCCTCGATCTTAAGCGTCATGCCGTTTTCGTCCGCGATTTTCTTCGCGATTGCAACGTCGATACCGTCGTAAATGTCAACAAGTCCGTTCTCCGTAACGTACTCAAACGGTTGGAACGCCGCGTTCGTACCCATTATGAGTTCGTCGCCGTTCGCTGCCGCAGGAGGTGCGGTTTCGGTCACGGGTGCGGGAGCGTCGGAGCCGCCGCATGACGCGAGAGCCGCCGTCGATAAAACAGCCGCGGCTAAGATTGCCGTGATTTTTTTGAAGTTTGTTTTCATGGTTTTTCCTCTTTTCTTTTTTATTTCCATCGCCTGCGCGATTGAATTCGTTTTACAGTACCTTGCTCAAAAATTCCTTTGTACGCTCGTTCTGCGGGTTTGAGAATACCTCGTCGGGCGTGCCTTCCTCGACTATGTAGCCGCCGTCCATGAACAGTACGCGTGAGCCGACCTCGCGCGCGAAGCCCATTTCGTGCGTTACGACGACCATCGTCATGCCGTCGTCCGCGAGCTTTTTCATTACCGCAAGCACCTCGCCGACCATTTCGGGATCGAGCGCGGACGTGGGTTCGTCGAACAGCATTATGTCCGGCTTCATCGCGAGAGCGCGCGCTATGGCTATTCTCTGCTGCTGACCGCCCGAAAGCTGCGCCGGGTAGGAGTTTGCCTTGTCGGCAAGTCCGACCGTTTCCAAAAGCTCCATCGCGAGTTTTTCCGCTTCGGCTTTCGGCATTTTCTTTACTTTTATCGGCGCGAGCGTGATATTGCCGAGAACGGTGAGGTGCGGGAACAGGTTGAACTGCTGGAACACCATACCCATTTTCTCGCGTATCGCGTTTACATTCGTATTGCGCGCCGTTATGCTTTCGCCTTCGATAAGTATTTCGCCCTCGGTCGGTATTTCGAGCAGGTTAAGGCAGCGCAGAAACGTCGATTTACCGCTGCCCGACGGTCCGATCACAACTACCTTCTCACCCTGCTTTATATGCTGGTCTATACCCTTTAATACCTCCAAATCACCGAAGTGCTTTTTAAGTCCCGTTACCTTTATCATCGTTTGTCCGCCTTTCTCATAGCCTTTTCGATCTGCGCGAGCAGCTGGCTTATGACTTTTATTACCACATAATATATGACGGCGATTGCCAAAAGCGGCACAAGATAGTCGTACGTTCTGCCCTGTACCCTTCGCGCCGCGCCGACGAGGTCGATATTTGAGATCATACCGACGACAGCCGTTTCCTTAATGAGAACGACAAACTCGTTGCCGAGCGCGGGAAGTATATTCTTTATCGCCTGCGGCAGGACTATGTGCCAGAGCGTCTGTCCCGACGTCATGCCGAGCGAGCGTCCCGCCTCGGTCTGACCTGCGTTGATCGACAGTATACCGCCCCTCACTATTTCCGCTATGTACGCGCCGCTGTTAATGCCGAACGCTATCGAGCCGACTATCCAGCGGTCAATGTTTACCGACGCGAATATTATGTAGTTTATAATAAGAAGCTGTACCATCGTCGGCGTGCCGCGTATTACGTCTATGTACGTGCCGGAAATTGCCCGAAGCAGGCGGCTTTTCGATATACGCATAATAGCCATGACAACGCCGATTATACAGCCGAGTATAACCGACAGGAGCGAAATCAAAAGCGTGTAGCCGAGACCGCTCAAAAACCATTCCCATCTGCTGCCCTTCACAAACGTCGCCGCGACTTTTGACGAAAACGACGCCCAGAATGCCGGAAAGCCCGCTATACAGTCGTTTATCCATCCCGTTACCAAAGTCCCGATCTGCGCAGTTCCAATAACCATACCACAATCATCTCCCCCGTTTTTCTTACCTTATATAATACCAGAGTTTTCCGAAAATAGCAATAGATAAATTAAATTTTCATTATAAGTGAATATTTATTCGATTCGCGGTTATTTGCCGACACAGAACTCATGGAATATCGCGTTCACAATATCGTCCGACACCGTTTCGCCCGTTATCTCGCCGAGCGCGTATATCGCGTCGTTTATGTCGATCGACGCGATGTCGGCGGGCATACCGTTATCTATCGCCGCGGCTGCGTTTTTGAGCGCGTCCGCCGCCTTTATGAGCGCCGTTTTGTGGCGCATATTCGTTATGACCGCGCCGCCGGACAGCGCTATTTCACCGAGGCGGTACACGTTTTTGATCTCCGCCGCGAGCTTGTCCAGACCGAGACCGGTTTTCGCGCTTATTTCAAGCACGGGACTGTCCGCCGCACGGCTTTTAACGGCTTCGATGTACTTGCTCTGACCGAGGTCTGTCTTGTTTATCAGCACGATACGCTTTTTGTTTTTCGTCGCGCGCAGCACCTCGATATCCCCGTTGTCAAAAAAGCTGCTGCCGTCTATCAGCACGATAACGAAATCAGCCGTGTCTATCGACTTTAATGACTTCTCAACGCCGATGCGCTCAACGGTGTCGTCCGTCCTGCGTATGCCGGCTGTGTCTATAAGTATGATAGGTATACCGTCAAGACTTATATATTCCTCTATTACGTCGCGCGTCGTGCCGGCTATATCGGTGACGATCGCGCGTTCCTCTCGCGCGAGCTTGTTAAGCAGCGACGACTTTCCGACATTCGGCTTGCCGACAATGGCTGTGCGTATGCCGCTTCGGAGTATTTTGCCGCTGTCGGCTGTCGAGAGCAGCCTGTCCGTCTCCGCGGCGCACTCGAGCGCGGCGGCGCGTATATCGTCCGTCGTCACGTCCTCCAGATCCTCGTCGGGGTAGTCTATGAGTACCTGCATTTTTGCCGCAAGATGCACGAGCTTGTCCCTCACCGCCTTGATCTCGGACGACAGCGCGCCTTCAAGCTGCGAAACAGCCGTACGCCGCGCAAGGTCGTTCGAGGAATTTATAACGTCTATTACCGCCTCCGCCTGCGACAGGTCGATTCTGCCGTTTAGGAAAGCGCGTTTCGTGAACTCGCCCGGCTCGGCGTGACGCGCGCCCACGCGTATAAGCGCGTCAAGAACGGCTCTCGGCGCGGAAAAACCGCCGTGGGTGCTTATCTCGACAACGTCCTCGCGCGTAAACGTTTTCGGCGCGCGCATTACCGTTAAAAGCACCTCGTCGACCGTCTCGCCGCGCTCGTTTTTAACGTGTCCGTAATGTACCGTGTGCGACGGTGCGTCAATAATATTTGCGGAAAACACCTTGTCCGCGATACGCACCGCGTCCGCGCCGCTGACGCGCACAACCGCTATGCCGCCCGCACCCTCCGGCGTGGATATCGCCGCTATCGTGTCGTCCATGTAATCATCTCCTTTGTGCGGGCGGCTGATAGCCGCCCGCCATGTATGCCTCCCCTTGAGGGGAGGTGGCATTGCGCAGCAATGACGGAGAGGTGGCAAAAAATAGTTTTTAAAACCACCTCTCAGTCGCCTCTGGCGACAGCTCCCCTCAAGGGGAGCCTTGCGGACGCCGCTCCTTCTATTATCTCTCAACCCTCTTTTTAATCCCCTCCAGCACATCATACGGCACAAAGCCGGTACTGACAACGCCTATCCTGACGTCGGGCTTATTCGCGCCGTGGAAGTCGCTGCCGCCTGACGGCACAAGTCCGAACTCGGCGCACAAATCAAAACACACGCCCTGAAATTCGGGCGTATAGTTATTGTAATAGCACTCCATACCGTCGAGACCTGCCGCTTTAAGTTCCCCAATCACGGGACGAAGCGTATCGCAATCAGTTGAAATCAATATGGGGTGCGCCAGAACAGCGATACCGCCCGCATCGTGTATCATATCTATGCTCTCTTTGGGCGAATACGTAAAGCGCTTCACGTAGCAGCTTCTGCCGCGCTTTATATACCTCTCAAACGCGCCGCTTATCGTTTCGGCGTAACCCTTTTTCACCAGCGCCGCGGCAATATGCGCCCTGCCGGTGTTCGCCATTGTCGCGCCGTCCTTTTGAGAAATAATGTCGTCCTCGGTTATATCCATGCCGTTTTCGCGCAGCAAGGCGAGCATTTTACGGTTCCTCTCCTCCCTGCCGCCGCGGAGCGCCTTAAGCTTTTCGTTGAGCCGCGCATTGTCGGGATCTATATACAACCCTACTATGTGCATCGTCTTGTCGTGCTGCGCGCTTATCTCCACGCCCGGCACGCCTTCAAGACCGATTTTTTCACATTCAGCCATGAACTCCGCCGCGCCGTCTGCCGTATCGTGGTCGGTTATAGCAACGGCACGCAGGCCTTCTTTTTTCGCGTAATGCGCAAGCTCGGACGGCGCAAGAGTGCCGTCCGAAGCGGTTGAATGTGTATGCAGGTCGATTTTATCTGTCATTTTTAAGCTCCTGAAGCTCCTTCATAAATGTGTCAACGTTGTCAAAGCTCTTGTAAACGGACGCGAAACGAACGTACGCGACCTCGTCGAGCGCCTTGAGCTTTTCCATTACCTTCTCGCCTATGAGCGTGCTGTCAAACTCGCGCGACATTGACTGATAAAGCTCGCTCTCAATATCATCCGCGATCTGCTCCATCTGCGCGAGCGAAATCGGGCGCTTCTCGCAAGCCGTTATGATACCCTTCAATACCTTGCCGCGGTCGTACGGCTGGCGCGACTGGTCTTTCTTTACAACAACGAGCGATATGGCTTCAAGCTTCTCGTACGTGGTAAAGCGCTTCTGGCATTTCAGACATTCGCGTCTGCGTCTTATAGACGTAAATTCATCCGTCGGTCGTGAATCGATTACCTTGCTTTCGGTAAAGCCGCAGTATGGACACTTCATTTGTTTACCCCCAAATTTTTCTATATTTTGTTTACATAACAAGTATACTATAAATTTCCCGTTTTTTCAAGTCAATTTTTCATGTTCCTGCGCAAAAAACCTGACAAGTATTATATCGTCCCCGACGACCTCCACCGCACTCCACGGAATAACGAGCTCACCGCCGCCGAACAGCCTCTGCCAGAACGCGCCTCGCCGCCGCACCACCATAGCCTCTATATTTCCGCTGTGCTCGTCTATCTCCACATCGCACATATATCCGAGCCTTTCGGCTGTTTTCACGTTTATTATTTCCTTCTGGCGCAAATTATAACTGCGGAACATAAAATCACCCCCGTAATTATTCTATTACGGGGGCTGTGATAATAGTATCGTTACTTCTTCCGCTTACTCTTCAAAATATCTATGAGAACCTTGTGCTGCTTGAAAATTATAAGTCCCGCGATGTACGCCGCACCCATGATACAGCCCTTCACGAACGCGCCCGCTACAAGGCTAAGGAGCGAGGTCGCCGCGTATGTAAGTCCCATGCTTACGAGTATCCGGTCAACCGGTATCAGGCAGGACAAAAGTCCCGCCGCCGCCACCATCGCGGCTATTATAACGTCGGGCTTGAACCGCTTCAAAAAGTCAAGATAGCTCATGCCCAAGGTGTATTTTACGAGTATGTAGTACGTCACGAAAAAGTTTACGTTAAACGCGATCATCAGGAAAAACGAGATCTTGACTATGCCGCCCATAAGCGCGCCGGCAGTGATCGCTCCGACCGTCATGATGAGCGTGAACAGTCCCGACACGAACATATATTTCGTGTTGCCCGCGCTCTGGAAAATCGCCTGCGCGCTCGCCGTTATGACCTGCGCCCATATCGAGAGCGAAAGCCACGTCAGACACGGCACGGACAGCGCGAATTTGTCGCTGAACATAATCGTGATTATCTCCCTCGACGCGAAACAGAAATAAAAGCCTATGAACATTCCGAGCAGCGACAGCACCTTTACGACGTTCATATATTTTTCGTATATGTATTTCTTGTCGTCCTGATGCTCCGACAGTATCGGGTGGAGCGTCGGAGTTATTACGTTCGTGAGGTTGTTCTGTGGATAGAGCGTGAGCTTGTACGCCTTGTCGTAGATACCCAAGCCCTCCTCGCCGATAAACTTTCCTATTATAACGTTGTCGATGCTCCTTGACAGGTAATTTATTATGCTGTAACCCATCTGGAACACTGAAAACGAGAATATCTTTTTTATCGAGCTTATCTTAAACGTGAGCTTCAGGCGTATTCTCGTCGTGGCATAATTCCACACGAACGACACGAACGCGAACAGTATCGCCTGCCACACGAGCGCCTGATACGTAAATCCCATGTAAACCATCGCTATCGCAACGCCGTAGCTCGCGACCGTAACGACTATCATTCTGAGTCCTATCATCACGAACTTTTTTTCCTTTAGAAGCATTGAATGAGGGATAATGTTCATCGTGTGGAAAAACAGCGATATTGACAGCATACGGCATATCCCGATGTATACGGGGTTATTGAGGAACGCCGCTATCGGTCCGCCGAGCAGGAAAAACAGCGCGGAAACGGCTATCGCGACGTAAAAGTTAAAGGAAAATATGTCGCTTATCTCGTCCCTTGTTATCGTCTTGTCCTGAATTATAGCCGGACCTATGCCCATGTTCGACACAACGGTAAAAAAGGTCGTGAAAAAGGTTACCTCCGCTATTATGCCGAAGTCCGACGTTGTAAGACCGGGCAGCCACGCGAGCCAGCTGTTCGCCACAAGCTGCAGTATCACGCACGAGTAGCTTGCCGCCGCGTTTATGAACGCCGCCTTTTTTATCGAAATATCCTTCACTCTTTCCACCCTCTTTGCCTTTGTGTTTGATTTTAATCCGTTATCGTCGGCGGTATCATTCCGCTGTAAACGGGTATGTCGTACGCCGGAGCGTCAATTCCCATTTCAGCCATCATCTCTCCTATCGCCGCCGCCTGCTTGACCGCCCAGCCGACGTCCGTCGCGTACTGATGCTCCGTCGGGCTTGACGGATTCCAAAGCATCTTGTAAAGCGTATTCTGCGGCGTCGGGCTGTGAACGTAGCTTTCGCTTATATACTTCGCGCCGCCCGTTATAGCCGCGTCAACACTCGTCCAGTTTTCGCGGTACGCCCTCGCCGCGCCCGACGACAGCGCGCTGTTGTCGTACGCGCCTATGCCAAACACGTTAAACACCGTCACGCCGTCCACGTCCTGACCGCGCGACAGAGCGGACGTGCCGTTGCCCGTTTCAAGACACGAATGCACGACAAGATAAATCTCGTTCAATCCGTACGTGTTCGCCGCCTCTATAAACGCCGGCGCGTGGCCGCTTAAGATTCCCTTATCGGCAAGGTACGCGTTTAACTGCTCCTCGCTCACGCCGCACGGCACGGACAGATCCATAAACTGGTACTTGTATACACCGTCGCAGTAGTTGTTGGGATCCATATATTCGGACGCGTCAGCCTCGGACGCGTTTATCATACCGCCGCGCATCCAAACCTTGAGCGGCGGATTCTGCGCCATCTGTATGCTTACCGCCTGCGGGAACGTAAGCGGATACGGCGTGTACGTAACGCCGCCCGTCGGCGCGGCAATATCGGTTCTCTCCTGTTCGGGCGCGGCGCTCACCTCCACGGGGAAGCTCTCGCTCACGCCGTTTACACTGCTCACCGTGATATATGCTATACCCTCCGACACCGCGCGTATACGTCCCGTACCGCTCACCACGGCGACGCTCTCGTCGTCGCTCGACCATTTGAGCGTTTTGTTACGCGCGTTCGACGGCGAAACGGTAACGACCGCGTTTACGCTGTCGCCGACGGTAAGGCGCATATCGCCGGCGTTCTGCAATTTAATACCGCTCACGTCCACGGACGGATTTACGACCGTGACAAAGCAGTTAGCCTTAAAATTACCGTCGGCGGTCGCTGCCGTGATCTGCGTCATACCCGTGTCCACGGGCTTTACCGTGCCGTTCTGATCCACTGTTGCCACCTTCGGATTTTTTGAACTCCATGTGACGCTCTTGTCCGACGCGTTTTCGGGGAACACACGCGCGCTTATATACTGCGCGCTGCCGCCCTTGCAGAGCGTCATTGTGCTTGTCGGGAGAATTATACCCGTGACGGGCTGTCTTATCAGAAGCTTCGCCTCCGCCGTCACGCCGTAATTTACGAGATTCGCGAATATACGCACCCGTCCCGGAGCCTTAGCCGTTATCGTGCCTTCGCCGTCGATCTCGGCGTACTCCCCGTCCGACACCGACCATTCGACCTGCGTGTCGCTCATGTTTATCGGGCTTACGTCCGCCTTTATCTTCAACAGCGTTTCGCCGCCCGTAAGGTTCACAACGCCGTCGTCCCAGCTTAACCTTATCGAGCCGCGCTTTATGTCGCTTTTGTCAAACGTCGAATATGTAAATATCCTCATGCCGTAATTCACGTCGAAATTTCCCTCGGGATAATAGTCGGAATTCACGGTGTAAATAACCGACGCGCACAGCATTACGGCAAGGCACGACGCGCCCACAAGCGCGGGTACTATGATTTTCGCCTTTTTACGCGCGATAAATTTTACAAAACGGTTGTTTTTTATAAATTCAGCCGCTTTTCTGCGCCAATGCGGAAACGTCACATACGCGAACCGCGCAAAACGCCTGCTTCGGCACATAAAATCCCGCGCGCCGCGCGCCGTACGCGAAAAAAACCCTCCGACGCTTTTTAACGCGTTTTTGAAGGGCGTGAAAAGCTTTTTTGCCGTTTCACGCAGCTTTATTTCCACACTGAATCATTCCCTTTGATGCGGCTCGTCACTTATTTTTGAACCGCTTTACGATGTAGTCGTTCGCCGTGTTTTCAAGCCCGTCGTCGAGCGGCGCGAGTCCCTTGAAATCGGGATAGCGTCTTTTTACGGCGTTCGTCAGGATATAGTCGCACAGCTTCGGATTTTTCGGAAGCAGCGGACCGTGCAGATACGTCGCGACAACGTTTTTGTAAACAACGCCCTCCGCGCCGCTTTTGCCGTCGTTGCCGTAGCCGTACACGACCTTGCCGAGCGGCTTGTGTATGCCGATGTCGGTTCTGCCGCCGTGGTTCTCGAAGCCCACGATCTCACCCTCGATAAAATCGGGCTTTAATATTATATTGCTTATGAGCCGCTTTTTGCCCTGCTCCGTCTTTATGTTGAGTATGCCGAGTCCCTCTATCGTTTCGTCGGCAAGCTTGTAATATTTGCCGAGCAGCTGATAGCCGCCGCATACCGCGACGAGCGTACCGCCGTCCTCGACGTAGCGTTTTATCTCGTCCTTATGCTCAAGGAGCTTGTTGCATACTATTTTCTGCTCCCTGTCGCTGCCGCCGCCGAGGAACAGTATATCCACGTCCGACAGGTCAAAGCCCGTGTCGTCCACGGTGTACGACTTTACCTCCGCGTCAATGCCGCGCCACATAAGGCGCTTTCTCATACATTCTATATTTCCCTTGTCGCCGTACAGGTTCAGAAGGTCGGGGTACAGGTGTAAAATCTTAATCTTCATCACGCCTTACCTCCCAGCTTTTTAAGCACCGCCTCTGTGGAATAGAGCGCGGTGTAGTTCACAAGCACGTACACGACCTCGCTGTCGGTCTTCAGCGCGGCGGTCACCGCGTCAGCCATGCTGTGCGTTATCATATCGACCTTCACGTCCGCGTATTTGAAGCGCAGACTTATGTCGTACACGCGTATGCCGGTCGTGGTGAGCGTCAGCATATTTTCGTCAGCTATCTTGTCAAAATCCACATCCCACAGCCACGACACGTCGCGCCCGTCGTTCGCCTTGTCGTTGATCGCTATTATTACGTCCTTTTTGCGCTTGTCGGTGTTGACCGTCGCTATCGCCTGGTTAAAGCCCGCGGGATTTTTTGAAAGGCTGAGTATCACGGGCTTGTTGAATTTGTACTCCTGCATACGTCCTATCTGCGGCTTGTACGCTTCGAGCAGCCTTTCAAAATCGTCCGTACTCTCGCCGAGCGCGCTCAAAGCGCCGTACACCGCGACGAGGTTATATATATTGTAGAAACCTTTGTAATTTATCTTCATCGGCTGACCGTTAATCGTAAATTTCATCGGCGTGCCGAGCGACACGTTCTTAACCTCAAAATCTATCTTCGGACGCTTAAAGCCGCATTTCGGGCAGTAGAAGTCACCAAGCTGGCTGTAATGGTAGTAGTTGTACTTCTGCTCCGCGCCGCACGCGGGACAAAAGCGTCCCTCCTTCGTGTCGTCAAGCTGCGGCAGCACCTTTTCGGATATGCCGTAGTAGAGCGCGTCGCTGTGTCTGCCCTGACCGAACTGCACGCACAAGGGATCGTCGCCGCACAGCACAAGCTGCACATTCGGCGTTTTCTTTATTGCGCGGCTGATTATTTCCGACGTTATGTCTATCTCGCCGTAACGGTCAAGCTGGTCGCGGAACAGGTTCGTTATAACCATTACGTCCGGCTTTATATAGTCGAACACTATCGGCGTGTACGCCTCGTCGATCTCAAGACACGCGTAGTCGGCGGTGACCTTGCCGAATATGTTCATCTCCTGTATAAGCGTCGTCGCAACGCCCGAGAGCATATTCGCGCCGAGACGGTTGCATATAACCTTGTACCCCTTCGCCTCGAGAGCAGTAGCCATGAGGTTGTTCGTGGTCGTCTTGCCGTTCGTGCCGCACGTCACAACGATGCCCTTTTTTACGCACTTCCCAAGCTCCGCCACAAGGCTCGGGCAGATTTTGAGCGCGTAATGTCCCGGCGAGGACGATGATTTTTTACCGATTATTTTACCCAGCACGGTCAGCGCCTTGCCGAACCATACCGCGAGAAGTTTCCGCATAACAACAATTTCCTTTCAAATCAGTATACGATATAATAATACTACAGTATTGTACCACATTTCCGCCGATTTTGCAATATCGGTTTACTTTTTTACGGATATATGGTAGAATGTATCGGGTGAATTATAATGAATCAGAATTATCAGATAACGCTCGACCGCACGCTCGATACCATAGCAAATAGCGGACGAGTGCCGTCGCTGCTCCTGCACAGCTGCTGCGCGCCGTGTTCGAGCTATGTTTTAGAGTATTTGTCGCGTTACTTTAATATAACGGTTTTTTACTACAATCCCAACCTTGACACGCGCGAGGAATATGACAGGCGCGTCGGCGAGCAGGAACGGCTCATACGCGAAATGCCGTTCGGACATGAGGTGAAGCTTATCGTCGGCGGCTACGACACGGATAAGTTCCACGAGATAAGCAAGGGACTTGAGGACGTGCCGGAGGGCGGCGAGCGGTGCTTTAGGTGCTACCGTCTGCGCCTTGAGGAAGCGGCGCGTAAGGCGAAAAAGGGCGGCTTCGACTACTTCACGACCACGCTCTCGATAAGCCCGCTGAAAAACGCGAAAAAACTCAACGAGATAGGCGCGGAGCTTGCGGAAAAGTACGGCGTAAGCTACCTTTTCAGCGATTTTAAGAAGCGCGGAGGCTACAAACGCTCCTGCGAGCTGTCGGCAGTTTACTCACTCTACCGCCAGAATTACTGCGGCTGCGAGTACTCAAAAGCCGAAGCGCAAAACCGCGCGGCAATGAAAAACCGATAACACAAAAGGGACTGCAATGCAGTCCCTTATTCATTTTTATTTATCATATGTTCCAGTCTTGCGGGGATTTCGTTTGTGACGATAAAATCAACGCCGTAACCGAGATAATCCTCGGCGACGTCCTCCTCGTCAACCGCCCACACCGCACAGTACATACCCTTGTCGTGAGTTTCCTGCACCGCTTTCTTGTCAACCTGCGGATAGTTGTAGAGAACACCCTTTTCGCCCTCGATCTCCTCCATTGCCTTTATATTGTCCTCGTACGGCTCCGGATAATAGCCTATGTTGAGAACGGGGATCTTGCTGTCGCGCGACCGAATTTCCTTCAGATCATTTACCGCGCCGATTATCACGCTGCTGTTATCCATACCGCGCTCGTAAATTATTGACAGAAACGCGTCGTAATTTTTTATCGTCTTTATCTCGATTACAGCCGTGCAGCCGTATTCGCCGCATATATCGAGATATTCCTCAAACGTCGGTATCTTGAGGTTTTCGGTGCGTTTTAAATAATTTCCCGTATCTATGCTGTACTCACCGAGCTTTTCGAGCGTGAAATCTGTAACCTTACCCTCGCCGTCGGTGGTGCGGTCGAGCGTGTCGTCATGTATGCACACAAACGCGCCGTCGCTCGTTTCGGAAATATCGGTTTCTATACCCCAAAAACCCATCTTGCCGGCAAATTCAAACGCCGCGATACTGTTTTCGGGCGCGTAGCCGGAGTACCCTCGGTGCGCCGCGAACCGTTCACCCACGCCGCCGAGTACCGGCACATTTTCACTCTGCGCGTTGGCGCTCATGCCGCTCGGCATGGGGACGGGCGTGTACTCACCCTCCGACGGGAATATCCACGCTACTATCGCAGCCGACGAAAACAGGATTATCGCCAGTATCCACAGCTTTTTCCTAATATTATACATCTTACTCGGTTCTTATTATAACGGCTTGCTGTTCTCCGTCCCAATCGACCGTAAATCCGACCATATCGCTTATATCGCGTATCCTGAAGTAGGTGCTGCCGTTTATGTTATAGGAAAGCATATCTCTCGCCTCTCCGTCCACGTAAACGGGCGCGCTGCTCTGATTGACGTTCAAAGCCGTTTCCCTTTCTCCGCTCAGTTCACCGCCGACAATGGTGTATTTAACTCCGCGGGAAATTGTTATTCCTCCGAGGCTCGAATCCCACGCCACATCGAACCGCGACGCCGTTGTTCTCAAAATCATGGCTATATCGCGGATTTTGTAATAATTCGAGTCGTTTACCGTATATCCCGAAATCTCAACGCTCTCGCCGTCAACGATAAATTTCGCGTTCGAGTTAGTCGCCGTGAGCGTGTTTATGCTGTCGTATCCGTCCACAAAGCTCTTTATCTTTGTTCTGTTCGGGTAGCCGTTCGTCAGGAAATCCCTGCCGTATATGTCGCTGTACGGAACGGTCGGGTACATATTGACGTAGGATTTAAGTATTTTCTGCGCCGTCAGCGCCTTACCGTCAAACATCAGCTTGTAGTAATTTATGACGGACGAATACCGCGGCACCTCGCGTCCCACGAAAATGAGCCGTCCGTTGTCGTTGTAAACCGTAATATCCGCAAGACACGTTCCTATTATATTGCCGGGAAGCTCTATTGACGAAATGGAATTTCCGTTCATTGTAAATCCCGCGCTTATGCCGCCGTCAGCGCCGTCGCGGAGAACAAACGCCTCCGGTATGCCGTTGCTGTCAAGATCCGTGAGCGCGACGTTGTTGTACGTCGGATCGGACGACATGACCTTCATTATACGCGTCACGAACGCTTCACGCCAGCTTTCCGCCGCAAACGACGGAATCTGCACCGCGCACGTTATGAGCGCGGCGGTAAGTATTGCCGAAATTATCTTTTTCATATTTAAAACCTCGCTTGTTTACTGTTTGTGGATTTAACTGTTATTATACTAAACTTTTGCGCCGTTGTCAAATCCGGTCTTAAAAAAGCGAAAATACCCGCGCACATGATGGTGTGAGACAAGTCATAAAGCGTCTATTATACACTAATGACAAGCATATCATATGCTTGTTGCTGTGTTTATAAATTATAAAAATTGTATTTATTCCATATTCATATTGATAAATAACCTAAAAGTCTCATACATATACAATGTTACATAGCATGATAAATTTAATTCTTTTTCAGTTTTCAACAAATCCTTTAAAGTTAAAGAACCTACTATTTTATCAAAATCTATACGTTCAAGAACTTTTTTTGTATATGGTCTCTTTGCATCTAAAAAGGCTATACTTGTAAGAAAGTCTTGAACTTTTTCCGAATTAAGCAAAAGCATAGCCACATAAGCCATATCATATTCATTGAAACCGATAAAATAACTTGTATCATCCGTCATAACAGGTTTGCCGTCATCTGAATATAAAACAGAAAATAAAGGGTGTTTATAAAATCCACTAACTCCTACTTTATACTTGGAATATGAGTAATCGCCCACACCGAACATAGAGAATTTAGGCGCACCCTTGTAAATTGAACTTTTTCTTTTTTCAAAAAGTTCAACATTGTCAGTAAGATACTCCCACGTTTTGGGTGCATCATGCTTAAGGTGTTTTGTTTCTTCACGAGCTTTCTTTTGAGTTACAATCACATATTTAGAAAAACTGTGAATGATAGGAGATTTGAACATACTGCTTTTAATTAGTGGAAAAACAACATCATCTTCAATATGAACCGTTTCTTTTTGTCCGTTTTGGAGTATCCCGTTTCGCATTGTTAATTCCATTATTTTTGAACAGTCGTGTTTTACTCCTTGCCGCCATTCAAAGCAGCACCTACCATCAAAATTTTCTTCATCAATGTCAAAATTACTGTAAAACTTACCGTTTATATAGCCAAACTGTGATTTAACCGTTGTCGGATTTTCAAAGTCATATATACTGCAAATATCTGATGAACTGTTTTTTTCTGAAAGTTGAATTAAAAGCACACACGTCTTTGCGTTTATGCCAAACACCTTCACAGAATCAAATTCCAAGATATCGCAAGAGGAAAAGTTAATATTTTTTCTTTTTAATTCCTTGAAAACATTTCGTGCAACTGATGTTTTACAAAGCATAGATATAACGGTGTTCGTGTTGCTGTATTCGTTTATGAGCTGCAAAATAATATATTCGCAAATATCAAAATTACTTGCGCCTGTTATAGCGTCAAGCCCTTTTAATCCCTTAAAATTTTCCTTTATAGGTATATTATCAGAACCAATAACAGATAATGTGCTATTTGTCACCCATGGGGGATTACCAATAACAAGAATTTGTCTTGTGTCCTTTACTAAAGACTTTGATGAAAAAGTAAAGAAATCCGCATTGATAATCTTTACCTTTTTGTCATTAACCGTATTTCTACAAATCTCACAATAGTCCGGGTCTATCTCAATTCCGTAATATTCGTTTGCATTAAATATTAAACTGCTTTTAAGAAAACTGCCACTGCCACAGGTTGGCTCTATTATTGCAGACGGTCTGATATGGCGATATTCTTTCAGATAAACACAAACCTTTTCTGCAAAACCAATAGGGGTTTGATAATCGCCGTATTCACGTTTACCATTCATAATTGACAACTCCCGAAACACTGTTATTTAATTCAATAACCCGTGAATACTGCAACCGCCATTGCAACGCGTTACTAATGGTCAAATATCCCTGTTCCGGTAGATGATTAAGGATTTCATATGCAAGATCATTATAAACAATTTCATCACCGGGAACATTTCTATCTTGCAGAAATCCGATAATGTCTTCCTTGTTTGCTCCATCATGTACCATTTCACGTAAACGTTTTGTGATGGTAAAATCAGACGTTCTTTGCTCGGCAATAAACGCACAATGAGTAAAATGCAAAGTGCAAGTATTGTTTGTATCATGTTTTTCATAAACAAATACCAATAGATTATACCCCAATCCAAAAATTTTTTGCCTCGCATTTTTGAAAGGACAACTCGATTGCGGCTGTGTAATAGAGGTAACTTTAATATCTGTCTGAATATCCGCACCGGGTAAATCAATCCCTTTTGCGCTATTGCCAATTTCAACAATATACTGTGATTGAAGAAACTGCTCAAATTTGTGTTCAACATAGGTTCCTACATTTTTACCATCGGTAACCCCTATAAGGTCAATGTGGTTTTTATGGCTCTCAATCTCACAAAAACGGCATGCTGATTTAATGAGTTCATTTATCGTCAATATTTCTTTCATAACATATATCTCCTATTTCTACCCGTAGGTACAATAACAATAATTATATTATAGCATAAATCTTTTACCGTTTCAATATAGATATATCCATTTTGTATACTTTAAGGCGGGTATACATCAGTTAAAATAGTAGCGCACGGAGGCTATCTCCGCCAGAATTTCCCTTGCGCAGCACGCCGGAAGCTGCTGCCACGGCGTCGGAGAGCCTATGTGAGCGGCGTTTTTTATGCCGCACAGGTTCGCCATCTGCAGTGAGCGCAGAACATGAAATTCGCTCGTTATAAACGCCGTCCTTTCGTCGTTCACTATACTCTTCGCGTTTATAAAGCTCTCGTGTGTATTGAACGCGCTCTCGTCGACCATGATACGGCTGTCGTCTATGCCGTTTGATACAAGATAATTATTCATTGCCCGCGCCTCCGACATCGAGCCGGTACCGCTCCGCGAACCCGAAACGATCGCCGTCACTCCCGGATGACCGTTCAGATAACGCACGGCGGTATCGAGACGGCTTTTGAGTATATCGGTAGGCTCGTTGTCTTTTAACGGCGAGCCGAGTACGATCACATACTCCTCATTACTCTTATCACTGTCGAGCCTTCCCATAACGCATACAAAACACGAGTACAGCACGCATATTGACAGCACCGTAACAAACAATCCCTTCAAAAATTTAAGGAACTTTTTCGCGCGAAACGCGTCGTAAAAGGACGCCCACAGGAGAAACGCGATGCCGAACGCCGTGACAACTCCCTCTCCGACCTCCATAGAACCGATATATCCGCAGTAAAGACCGTCCAGCGACAGGGCAAGACCTATGATGAACAGTATAATTCTCATGTCAATCACCTCACAGTTTATGCTACTCTCTAATATATCAAACAGCGCGGTTTTTGTCAATTCCCGCCGCGCTAAGTTTTTTGATTTTTTTCAAAAAAACTGTTGACAAAATCATTTTCGTATGTTATTATACTATTCGTTGCCGATGAAATACGGTATATGCGTGATTAGCTCAGTTGGTAGAGCACCTGACTCTTAATCAGGGTGTCCAGGGTTCGAGCCCCTGATCGCGTACCATAAAAACACCGCTCAAACATTACGTTTAAGCGGTGTTTTTGCTATCTGTTTATATATCTGTTTCCAATATCAAACCAATTATTTTTTTCAAAAAATTCAACTGGCTGCTGTTCATGCTCTCAACATCGGAACGAATACTTGCAATAAAAACATCAACATCATCATCCGGCATATCGCGGGCGAAAACATCAATGGGAACATTAAGCGCGTTTGCTATTTGGATTACCATGTCAAAACGCGGATTGTGATAGCCGTTTTCAATTCTCGACAAATGCTTTTGAGATACATTTATCGCTTCGGCTAACTGCTCCTGCGTAAAATTATGCTGTAAACGATATTTTTGTATTCGCTGACCGATTTTAAATATTGAAGGATTTAACTCTTGTTTATTATTATCCATAAAGTTCAAACCTCTTTTATATCTTTTATTACATTATTATAGTATAAATCTTAATTGCCTATAACTTGAATTTTATAGAATAAATAGCAAAAAAATCTTCAATTTAGTAATATTTAGGTTGATTTTACTAAAAATATATAGTATAATTAGAATAGATATATTACCTATTTCAAGAAAAATATATTATTAAGGAGGACTAAAAATGAAAAAAGAAGTAAAGGGATTTATTGTTGGAGTGACAACGGCAATATTTGCGGTAAGTGGTATGGCCTACGCGAAAACGGGTTCGGAAATGATTGAAGCGGCATATAATAACGTCAAAATTTATATAGACGGATTATTATTAGACCCGAAAGACCCGAATGGTGATACGGTTGAACCGTTTGTTTCAAACGGTACGACTTACCTTCCGGTACGAGCCGTTGCCGACGCTTTCGGTAAAGAAGTTGATTGGGACGGGGAAACAAGCAGTGTTATAATAGGTGAGCGCGACTATGATTGGCTCGACCAGATGAGTGTTTTTGACACAAATTTATCCGATAATGATAACAAGGTCAGCCCATTCTCCTCGTATAAAATGAAGGACGGTGTAAACTATGACAGGGGATTGTATTTTTATATTGATGAATACAGTGGAGATGAAAATGGAGAACGTTATGCCGATGTTTCGTATTTGCTGAATGGTCAATATAAAAGCCTTGAAGGAATTATAGCGGCATATTATGATGATATTGTTGGCGGTATCGCATCTATTAAGGTTTACGGCGACGGCGAATTACTCTATACCTCTCCAATTATTTCAGAAGGATTAAAGTCAACCGATGTCAAGGTTGACATTTCCGATGTAAACGTGCTTAAAATAAGCGCTGCGCTTGAAAGTAATAGTAGTGGTAGTCATGGACCTTGTTTAGCCGAGGCAAGAGTGCTGAAAAAATAAAAGCATAAACCTACATAACACCAGACAAATTTGGACAAAAAGCAATCTCGCGCCCTCTTAATCAGGGTGTCCAGGGTTCGAGCCCCTGATCGCGTACCAAAAAAGTCACCTTAAACGAATGTTTAAGGTGACTTTTTTCATGCTTGCTTATCAGCCGTACAGTCCCGCCCTGTCGTTTATGACAAATATGCGGAGCATTTCATCCGTCAGACCGAGCCTGCCGTCGCTCCCGCCGGCGAAGATCCCCTTATCCAGGAGCTTTTGCACCGTCGGCTTTGCCCATGACGGCATATTGTCGTCCATATAATCGTAAATCATAGGCTTCAGTCCGTTTATCTCCTTTTTAAGCTCCTCGTACTGCGTCTGCGTCATCTCGCCGCCTCCTTCACTGTGTCCGCCCGTAATTGCTTCGGCGATTGCTTCGGCAACGCGCTGCGCGCCGAGCTTGTGGTACAAATCCACGTCCGACGCCGTATCGACGAAACACACCTCGACAAGCATTGACTTTGCTGCCGTTCTGTGTATAACGTACAGATCCGATCCGTCCTTTACGCCGCGATTTACAAATCCGAGCGCGTGGAGCTTCTCACATGCCGCGACCGCTTCCGCGTGGTGCTGACACCCGTATGTATACACCTCGCTGCCTTTGCCGCCGCCCGAATTAAAGTGTATCGACACGAACAAATCGAGCGGCTGTGCGTTTGCCATACGCACTATCTCAGCAAGGTTTTCACTCGTGCTTTTCGCGTGATCGTTCGTGCAGTCTGCGACGGTGTGACCTGCTTTTTTCAAAATTTCTATAAGGCGCTTGCCGACAGCACGTGTCTCAACCGACTCATCTATCAGTCCGACCGCGCCGCACCCGGGCTGACCGCTGACCGTATGACCGCAGTTAACTCCTATCTTCATAATACTGTTCCTCCCTTCAAGTTCTCTCGTGATTGCTGCAGTGTTTCCATCATCTGCTTGCATGACTCAATAAACTCCTCGACTGACATATCGTCCTTTGAAATATCACCCTCCGATTTTCCCGAAGTGAGGTAACGGCTCTCATCGGGAGGCGTTTTTTCAAGGTAATATCCCAAGATCTGCGGTCCGGGGAATTTTATCGTAATACCTTCGCTTGTTTGTTGTACCTTTGCGGAGCTTGTCTCCGACGAGGACGACGAAGCCGAACTTCCGCTGAAGCAGAACACGCCGCCGCCCTTTGCGATCTGCTCCTGTATGACATTGCGTACCGTACCGGTGCTCAATTTCTCGTTGGTCAACTGTATCGTAACGTCCTTCGCGATTACAAATGCGGCGGGGAAGCACGGGAAGATACACTTGTTCATTTCGTCCAGTATTGCACTCTCGGTCATCTCGTCATCATGTTCCTTGGGATTATACGAAATACGCTTTCCCGCAATGTTAAACATATCATTGCTCAGCTTGAACACTCCCGGATTAAACCATGCGCGCGAAATGTCCACCTTTGTCACGTGAAATCCTATATCTATTTTGGTGTCTTTGGATTCGCTGAAAGCGGAAACGTCGGACATAGCATTTGATGCGGAATCGCTGTAACCGCCGAGCAGGAACGAAACGCCGCGGTTTGACTCTGACGCGCTCGATGACAATGAACTGTTTGACACTGTGGAGGATGCGTTTGTGCTTATAATGACCTCCATAAATTCGTTTTCGGCTGCCCGAGCCGTAAGATCCGTCGATTCGCTTCTCATCAAAACAGAACGCTGTACCCTCGTCTGAATATCCTCGATTTGTCTGTTGACGTCGTCAAGCTCCTTGACAAGAGGGATAAGAACATCCGAAAATTTCATCGCTTTATCGGCGATTATATCCTTTCCCTTATCGGCAAGCGCCTTCGCCGCATTTACAAAATCCTTCTGTGCCTCAGATGATGCTTGCATAAGGGCTTTTAACTTGTTTAAATCAATGCTTTCGGACTTACTGTTCTCGCTGTTTGCTTTGTCACACAGCATCTTGTATACAAAATCAAGACTCCCTTCTTCACTTTTAAAGAAGCCGATTATTGTTTTTGCCAGAGCTACTGTACCTTTGCCGTATGATTCTATCAAGCCGTTGAAATGCTGATCGTATTTTTCTTTTGCCGTATTAAAGCCAGTTAAGTCCTTCGGAAGATTTTCGCTTATGTCAAGCTCCTTAAACCTCTCAATTTGGCTCGCAAGCGACAGACGGCGCGCCGAGAGCGTTCTGTACTTCTGCATGAGCGCGTCGGGCGTATCAAGCAAATCAACGGCGGCAAAATTACTGTCAAGAAGCTTGGGCCAGTCGGACGGCGTAAGCGTGACGGGGTATGTAACGCCGCCGTCGGGATTGTATCTCTTCGCGTTTAAGACGGATGTTTTCGCCTCGTAAAGCTCCGAACCTACGCTGCTGTTTAATACCCCCTCTATGATCTGCATATCGTCTATGGAAAACAAGCCGAGTACCTTGCCGAGCTTCGCCTCGACCGCGAGCAGATAAGGCTCCGCCTCAATCTGATACCACTCCAGATACTCCTCCTCTATCTTCTTCTTGTCTTCATCCGTATTGCCTGTATGTTTGGCTCTTATTTCGGCTTTTTTGTTGCTCTGCACCTGCGCCCATTTGCGCTTTTCCTCCACCCATTCATCATACAGACGGTAGAATATCTTTTGGAATGTCGCCTCTACGGGACCGTCCTCAAACTCATACTTTATTTTCATCATAAGCATTGAGCGCAGGATGTTTTTCGCATTCGCAAGCTTAGGGTTGAGCCTCGGGGTAAGCACATTCAGAGCAGATAAAAACTGCGTCGGGAGCGAGCGTCCGTTGTCGCTGCCCGTGACGTGGCACGGATCGAAAAGCTTGTTTACGAGCCTCGATTCGTTTGCCGCAACCGTCAACGGCTTTTCGCCTTTGGTGTCGTATTGGTAATCCGAAGGATTTAGCGTTGTACCCGGAGACATCATGCAGAACATTTGATCCTTGTTTGTTCCGCCTATTACCTCGTTTATTGCATGATATATCTGATCGATTAAGGCGGGTGGTTTTTTTTCCTCACCCGTCGGTTCACTGTCACCCGTCGGTTCGCTGCCGCCCTTCGATTTGCCGCCGCCCGTCGGTTCGCCGCCGCCCTTCGGAGGCTTATTGCTCCCGCTGTCGGACATGCCCGCATCATATTCGTACGGCTGTTTTTCAGGCTCGTCCGCGGTGCTTTCGGGCAGATCAAAATCGTCCTGATAAATGTTGTTTTCATTTTCACTCATAACAGTCACTTCCTTCTTTTTTTTACTTTTGTGGATTTTGTTTTGACGTTCGCTGCAGCCGAACTCTTTTTCATTTGACGGTAAAATTTTACCTTTACATTAAATATATTCCGGCAAATACAAAAATATGACCGATATTTCAAATTTTTTGCACAAAAAAAGAACGTATCGTCAGATACGTCCAATTTATGCATATTTTCACCGCGATTATTTTCCGAATTTGCCGAAAAGACCTTTCTTGTACGGCTCGGACGTAACGCCCGTAACCTTGTAGCCCGCCTCGGCAATAACGTCGGTAAGCTTCGCGCCGTCGATCTCGTTTTCGGAAACGATAACCGTCTCGCCCTTTTTCGCGGACGAGGTCACGTCCTTAACGTCGAACGCCGCACGGACCGCCTCGTTCGTGTGAGCCTCGCAGTGGGCGCACATCATACCCTCAACCTTTGCGATTGTCTTAACCATGATTTACGCCTCCTTTTTTGACGCGAGATACTCCGTGATCTGCGCGAGTACGGCGTTGCAGTCCAGACCGTGGACAACGCACGCCTCCTCGAGCGTCTCGCCTATCGACGATGGGCAGCCCACGCAGTGCATACCCGACTGCATCAGTATATACGCTATTCCGCCGTCATAATCGAGCATTTCGCCCATTGTTGTATCCTTTGTTATCTCCATAACTCATTCCTCCGTTCTGATTATTTCCGCATTATATATTACCACGTTTGAGCGGAAAAATCAAGCGTGACGGCAAAAAAACGCAAAGGGATATTATGGGTATCCCTTCGCGCTTTCGTTATTGAGCCGTCAGGCGTACACTCCGCCGTCGATTGTAACCGTATTCGGCGCCGTGTCGTCGAAGCCGCCGAAATCGACAACGGTACGCTCCGTATCATTGTCGTCTCCGCCGTCGAGCGAAGCGCCCTCGTACATTTCGCCGTACAGACCGCCGTCGTACACGCATACGCCGCCGAGCGTGTAAAGCTCGCCGATTTTTCTTGAAATGTCCGCGCACACGCTGTCGAGGTAGTCCAGAAACGCCGTGTTTTCGAGCTTTTCGTCCGCCGACTCGTTCCACCTGTATACGTCCTCCGCGGTAATATCCCCCAAAACCTCGGAATTCGCGTGAGTGTGGGACGCGGCCTTGAGCAGTGATATTTCGCCATCGAGCCGTGTGTCCTCGGCCGAGCGCGCCGCCGTCTCCGCGTTTATCCTGTTCAAAAAATCCGCCTTCGCCGCGCGGATCTGCTCGGTAAGAGCGTCGTCCGCGTCAGCGCGGAGCTGCGTCTCGTCCGAAATTTTTAACGTGAGCTTTTCTTCGAGCTCGCTGTCCGCCTGCTTCCTCTGCGCCGTCTCCTCCCCCTGACGGCTGAGAAGCTCCCGCTTGTCAGCTTCACGCGCCGCGCTCTCGTCCGTAAGACGATCGTCAAGCGCGTTGTGGGCGTCCTGCAGGAGCTTAAAATGCTGCGCCGCGATCTGCCACCACTTGCTGAGTAAGGTAGTGGGCTTGAAGGCGCTGAAGTCGAGTTGAACCAAACAGTTCACCCCTTTCCGCTGTTTTGATACAAAAGCCGCGCCGCATTCCCGTCACTGTATTTCTTCGGATAAGCTCCGCGCGCTTTTAACGGTGTGACATGACTTTTCGTATCTTTTACAGATATTATACCACACTTTGTATCTTTTGTCAATACTTTTTCTGAATTTTTGTTTCTTTTTCGGCAACTTATGCGTGAGGCTCCCCTTGAGGGGAGCTGTCGCCGTAGGCGACTGAGAGGTGGTTGTCCAAATTTATTGCCACCTCTCCGTCATCGCTTCGCGATGCCACCTCTCCTCAAGGAGAGGCTCACGAAATGTTCCGCTCACTACAAGGCTTCCCCTTGAGGTGAACGACGCTTTGCGTGTTGTAGGCGTGTTGCGCAGCAACAAACGCCGTAGTAAAGCGTCGCCCCTGCATATTCCGCACACAAAAACAGGGACACTAAAATTTTAGTGTCCCCAACTTTACTGTCCCCGTCACTTCGCAATTTCCGCGAACGACCGGTCAATTTTAACTTCGCACTGCGCGTCGGGATATTTCACTTTAACGATATTCCTTATATATTCCTCTATGCTCTCGTCACTCTCCGCCATATCCTTCGGCACGGCGCAGTCGAGCCGCACGGTATTGCCGTTCATGCCGAGGTCGTGGACGGTGATTCTTTCATCGAGTTTTTTCATCTCGCCGCAAATCCACTCGCGCAGGCTGCCCATTTCCGAATTTTTCGACGGTATCGGATCGTAATGCACCACCATATGCAAACCGTCCTTTTCCAGGAAGTCACGCTCCATTTTATCTATTATCTCATGCATGGCAAGCGGATCTCCGTCGGCGGGCATTTCCACATGCACGCTCGCGAACTGCCTGCCCGGTCCGTAATCATGCACCATAAGGTCGTGCGTGCCGATAACTCCCTCGTACCGCATTATCCTTTCCTTTATATCCGCGACCGTTTTCGGATCGGGCGCTCTGCCCAGCACCGGATCAAGCGTATCCTTCGCGGCGAGTATGCCGCTCACGATTACGAACACCGACACGGCAACACCTATCCAGCCGTCGAGTGTTACGCCCCACACCTTTGAAACAGCCGCGCCCGCAAGTACGGCGAGCGAGCTTACCGCGTCGTTGCGGCTGTCGGCTGACGTAGCGATAAGCGTTTCGGAATTTATCGTTCTGCCTATGCGTCTGTAAAAAAACATCATCCACAGCTTAACGAGTATCGAGCAGATAAGTATCACGAACGTCAGCGCGGAAAAGCTCACGGCTGACGGGTGTATGATTTTGCCGACGCCCTCGCGCAGAAGCTCCACGCCGATAACTATGATCATAACCGCGACGATGATACCGGCGATATACTCGTACCGTCCGTGACCGTAGGGGTGTTCGCTGTCAGCCGGACGCTGCGACAGCTTGAAGCCGAGAAAGCTCATCACGCAGGTTGACGCGTCGGAAAGGTTGTTCACCGCGTCGGCTATTACCGACACCGAGCCGGCGAGTATACCGGCGAGCAGCTTGAACGCGAAAAGAAGGACATTGCAGACAATGCCCGCAATGCCCGCGAGCAGCCCGTACGAGCCGCGCACGCGCGTATCCGAAACGTCGCCGTAATTTTTCACGAACCGTTTTATGAGAAATGAAGTCAACCGTGTCACCCCGCGATATATTATGCTTCCGCGTACTGTAAGTATACCACATCGCGCGCGGAGCGTACAGACAATATTATTTGCCGGAGCGCAATATCCGTTAAACGCCGCAAACCCGTATCATTTATGCAAGTCCCCTCCGAATATATCGCCGCGCCGCGTCATATACATTTTACAGAAAGGTCGGTGGGATAATGAAGAATTATATTGAAACGCGCGCGGTGGAAACGGCGCAGTACATCATAGAGAACAACGCGACCGTGCGCAGGGCGGCGAAGGTTTTTAACATAAGCAAATCCACGGTGCATAAGGACGTCCACGAACGGCTCGCGAAAATCAATCCCGCGCTGTATAAGGAGGCGCAGCGCGTACTCGAGCAGAATAAGGCAGAACGCCATATACGGGGAGGTATGGCAACACGCGAAAAATACCGCGGTGAAAAGGCAAAGAGGGGGTAAAATATAGTCGTAGGGGCGACCATTGGCCGCCCCTACGGTTTGTATAACCAAAAACGTATACCTGGTTGATATAAAAAAACCGCCCGTATGGCAGTGTGAATTTGCTGCCCGTGGCTTTATCATCCGGCAAACTGCTTATTTGATTAGGTAATCTTAACAATGTAATTGGCTTCTCTTAACGATTCCACAAACCCTTGCACATGCATACGATCGATATTATCTGCAGCCTGACACATCATAAAAACATCTTTCTTGGTCACAAACATGTCTTTTATAAAATGTTGCCGCAGAAAGCTGCTTGGTATCTTTATGTTTCCCTTTTCGTCTACTGCATCTAAAATCTTAATAGTGAATAATGACCGCTCTTTTTGGCTTTCGTTTTCTGTGTCGCGTTTTGTGATATTCCTCTCTATTCGGTCAAGCCTATCCATTGTATGATATTGTATATTATACAATGGCGGAATTTGTCAACATCTGTCTTATCTCCGATGTTACATTCCACGTGTGCATTCATAAGGACTATGGATGTAATGGACGCAGAATAGAAAATTTGTATTCTTTATTTTAACTGGCAGGGCTCGGCTTTAGCATCTTTCCTAACACGCTACTATCGCGTGTTTTTTATATTAAGAAAGAAGCAGGTAAGTTTTACCTGCTTCTTATGTCCTGTATTTTACCTGAACAGCACCTTTACATGTGTATCGTCAATTCTTGCGATTACTCTGCAGCCGCTGTCGCCCGCGGTTGCCGTTCCGCCGTCCGAGACCGTGCAGCAGCCGTTCACAACGCAAGTGCCGTCGTCGATTACGACAAGCTGTCCCATCATTCCGACCGCGCTCCATTCCCTGCGCTTCTCGCGCGGAACATATTCCTCATTGGGATTGTAGTCGGGATTGATGATCGGCTCTTCCGCATCGTACGCCTCGCGAACAAGTCTGTCGCCGTCGTATTTCGCGTCGTGATGAACCGTCTGCGTCATAACTCTGCCGAATACGTCCGTCATCCACATGCCCTGCCACGTGTCGGCGTGGTCGTTGCCGATTACGCCCGGCGCCGCTGACACAATACCGAGAATGTAATCGTCGTCCGCGTTCGCAACGCGAATTTTGTCGCCGTCGAGCGTCACGAACAGTCCCGTTCTGTCCTCGTTTTCGGAATTTTTGTCCAGCCACTCGAAATACTCCGCGTAGTCCGCGCCCGTTGAGTGGAACGACGCTTTGCCGTACACGTCGCCCGAATATGCCACGCGGAAAGCGTTCGACTTGGAATTACTCGTACCGTTGCCGACTATAACCGCGTCGCCGATTGTGGCGCTGTCATGACCTCCGGTGCCGTCTGTGGAATAATGACCGAATTTTGCCTGATGACCGAGAACGTTATTATTATTTCCGCCGCCCACAAACGCACTTATGCCTGTGACATTATTGCCTGAGCCGCCGCATATGCACGAATCACCCAAAGTGTTCATTTGGTTGTTCTCACCGCCGCACATGCACGAATACATTCCCTTACTAAAAGTATAATTACCTGCTCCGACTATAACGCCGCCGGAATTATCAATAGCTGTTTTGGAGCCGTTCGTGTAAATCAAATTACTTCTTCCGACCGCTTGCCAATATGAACCGTCATAAATAAATTCATATATTCCCGAACCGAGCTTGGACGGCGCGGCGTCAACTCCGTTAAAGAGTATGCTTTTCGCGCTTGTACCGCTGACACTGAGCGTCGGCGACGACGCCGTGTTCGCTTCCGAAAACTTAACGAACACCCTCGCGCCCGTAACGAGCTTGAAGCCCGTTATGCTTACGGTTTTCGCGGCGGTTGAACCCGACGTGGAGCATACGCCGTAATGCGTAATCGCTGCCGAACCGTCGAAATCAACGCCGTCTATCGTCCGCGCCGTCGTGAGCTTCGCCGCCGTCGTACCCGCAGGTCCCTGCGGACCGGTCGGTCCCGTGTCACCCTTCGGTCCTTGAGCGCCTGTCGCGCCCTGAGCTCCTGTCGCGCCTTTCATGCAGCACTTATACGTCCACTTTGCGCCTGTGCCTGTGCCTGCCGTGGTACACTCGTACACGTTGCCGTTCGATGTGTTCATATACATATCGCCTGTTTTCACCGTCGGGCAGCCGCTGTAATTGTAATACCCCGCCGTGGATGTTGTGCCGCTCATTGCAGTTCCCGTGTACCACTTGTTGCCGCCCATACTGACGTTGCCGCTGCCCGTGCCGACAAACAGCTCATTCGTATCGGTCGTGTACGCCGGCTCGCCCAGCGTAAGCGCCGGCAGCTTGGATTTAATACCGCGTCTTAACTGAATTCTGTTCGCCATATTAAACCCTCCTTAAAACGTTCCGCCGTCAATCGTGCTGTTCGCGTCGAGCTTGCTGCCGATTGCGGAATTCAACGCGTCTGCCGCGCTCTTATTTTTGTTTATCTCGTCAGCAATTTCTTTGAGCGTGTCGAGTGTCGCCGGAGCGCCGTTTACGAGGTCGTTAAGCTTCGCCGTAACGGTCGTGTCCGTGTACTCCCTCGCCTGTTCGAGCGCGTTCTGCACCGCGCCCGCAACATCAGCCGTAACGAGTATCGGCTTACCGCCCGTGCCTCCGACATAAAGCTGCGCCGTGTTTTTGTCCTCGCTGTACGCAACGGCAGCCTCACCCTCCGCGAGCGTCAAGCCGCTTATGCCGGCTGCCTGTCCTCTTTTAAGTAAAATTGTTGCCATATTATCCTCCTCGCTTATGTATGACTCCCCGTTTCATACATTACATATATTTTTCGGAAGATAATCTGCGATACGAGTTTTTCGGATAAACTCCTCGCATTTTTAACGCTGCGTCATAGCTTTTTGCATCTTTTACAGATATTATACCACATTTTATATCTTTTGTCAATACTTTTTTGTATGTAAGTATCTTTTTAAGTCGTTTTATACATCCCCACTTGTGGTGGGGATGTACTAAGTAATTATTCAACTTTTATTATTTTATCTATTACTGATGAGTATTAGTATACTCTAATATTTTGTGTCCATTATCACAGGCTAATGGTACCCAACCATCGTCATCCCATATAAAGTTCTTATCTTCTGAAATCTCACCAAATGTTGTACCAGGAGCTTGAGGATGTGTTTTTTGAGAAATTACAGACCATTCATTATCCCAATGTCCCTCACCGGTCAGAGGATTTACATTGTAGAATGATGCAGCAGTCCAAGCACCTGTTGAGTCATTACCGTATTTATTTGTAACCAGTTTACCATTAGCTTCCAAAGGAACAGTGAATTTAGCATCACCTTGTCCTATCTCATCCATTATACCAATGTCCGGCGCAACGCCCTGTCCATACCCCAACACGCCTGTCACTTCATCTTTCTTTAACACTATCTGCGTGCCGTCCGCTTTAACGAACGTGTCGCCCTCTCTTGCGAGGCGGTTATCGCGCGGCTGACCTTCGTAAATTGTGATAGCTCCATCGGTGTTTGCGGGTTCGGGCGGCTCTTGCGAGGTGCTGATAGTGATTGTATTATTTGTAAAACCGACAGTAAAACCGCCCACCGCGTCGGCTATGTCGCGGAGCTTGAAATAGGTGCTGTCGTTTATGTTGTAGCCTTCTATGGATTTCTCAATGCCGTCAACCTTGATCGGGAACGGGTTCGCCGTTACGGCGTACTCAACCGCAAAACCCGTTATGGCGGAGCAGATAATGCCGCCGATGATAAAGCCCAAAGTAAATTTCTTCATAAAAATTCCCCCTTAGGATGTATTATACATCACTTCGGAGGAAAAATCAAGGCGGCGGTATTGCAGTAAACGACATTATGTGCTATAATGGCATACGGAAGAAAGATGGCTTATTAAGGGCGGTTCGTCACTCTCTTATTAAAAGGGGGTGATATTATGGACATGGAAATACTTATTCAGCTGATAATTTTAATTGTCGTGTTGGAGATTATCCGTAACATAAAAAAATAGCCGCCCCGGTCAAGGATTGCGGCTATTCACGTAAATCCCGGACGAACCGCCTTTAAAGCGGTAAGCCCTCTTTCTTCTTTTATTTTAACATAAAAATAATATTTGTCAATAGCAAAAATGTATTTTATTTTTGCGTAAGGATGAGTGAAAACGCGGTAATGTTTTGCACTAATCAGGACGAACCGTCAGGCGGTCAGCCTGTGCTTTTAATTTACTTTGAATATATCTGCATATTCAGGATGTTCGGCAACTAATACCCAACCCATACTATCCCAAAAATAATTCTTATCTGCAGATATTTCTCCTATTTCTGTTCCTGCCTCTTTAGGTCTTGTGTATTGACCTATTACAGACCATTCACTTGCCCAATGACCTTCGCCGGTAAAAATATTTACTTGATACTGTGAATCACTAACATTTTTACCCACTGAATTAAGTCCATATTTGCCTGTTATTAACCTACCATTAGCCTCTAATGGTCCGTATGTTTTAGCATCACCCTGTCCTGCTTCATCCATTAACCCTACATCCGGCGCAACGCCTTGACCGTACCCCAACACGCCCGTTACTTCATCTTTCTTTAACACTATCTGCGTGCCGTCCGCTTTGACGAATATGTCGCCTTCTCTTGCGAGGCGGTTATCGCGCGGCTGACCTTCATAAATTGTGATAGCTCCGTCGGTATTTGTCGGTTCGGGTGGTTCGGCTTGCGTGCTGATTGTGATTGTATTATTTGTAAAGCCGACAGTGAAGCCGCCTACCGCGTCAGCAACGTCGCGGAGCTTAAAGTATGTGCTGTCATTTATGTTATAACCCTCTATTGATTTGGCAGCACCGTCAACCTTGATTGGGAACGGGTTAGCCGTTACGGCGTACTCAACCGCAAAACCCGTTATGGCGGAGCAGATAATGCCGCCTATGATAAAGCCCAAAGTAAATTTTTTCATGGAAATTCCCCCTTCTTGGGTATTATACACCGAAGCGGCGGAAATTTCAAGGACGCGGTTTAGCGATATATTTGTATATTCAAAAAGCCGCTGACAATTCAGCGGCTTTTATACGTGGTGCCGATGGTGGGGGTCGAACCCACACGAGATTGCTCTCACGGGATTTTGAGTCTCCTGTGTGTCTGTATGAATTTATTATCCAAGAAAGGGGCCCAGCGGCAGCGACGAGACGCAAAAAAAACGCGAGTTATCCCCCAAAAGGGGAATATATAAAAAGTTATCCACGCGAGGGGGTGAGGACGAATGAAAGAGGTTATTTTAAAATCGGATTTACAGAAAATCATCACATCACAGATGAATTTTTGGCGCGAACAGTATTTAGCGTCCGAAATTTACCGCGGCGGTGCGATCGACGCTCTGCAGCTGCTTTATGATAATTTGATTTACAACACACATTCAGACCTGAAAGGAGGTGATTGATATGAGTATAGCGAGCAAAGAAGAGGTTTTGGAGCTCTACACGCGCGTTATCCGCGGTGAAGAGGTCGACAACGCCACAATTCAGGCCGCAAAAGCTCTCGCGCGGCATTACGGTATTGACGCGCCAGGAAACGATCCCGATTATGACAGCGGTACCGTCATAATCATCGACGACATTCCGGACACTCCGCCGAAAGCGACGCCGGAATCGACGTCGGACGAAGCTCCGGAAACGGCTCAGGAGGCGGCTTTTTTAGACGGCTTCGATAATGCTTGAACACCGGCTGTTTTTATTTCCTCTTGTTACCTGTCGCAACAGTGGAATGTTTCCCGACCGGCGAGGGCGCAGGGATCCCGACAAAGCGCAGGCAAAATAACTGCGGCGGAGCGTGCGCAAACCGCCTTTTAGGGGAATTTGACGTGGTGCGGGGTGCGTGGACGCGCCGCCCATGAGCGCGAGCAGCATTAAAATTTTGCCAAGCGACGCGGGAACGCCCGAAGGAAGGGAAACATAGTACTCGGGGCTAACGGTAGGGTGGGCGGTGGGGCACGCGCCAGAGCAGAGAGCGCCCGCGCCGCGCCGCGAAAAACAGGCGGAGCCAGTGGGGGGCGACTGCGGAGACGGAAGCGAACCCCAGCGGCGGCAAGACCCCACAGCACACCCCAGAGCGCCCCCGCGCCAGGGCGAGCAACGGCGCAGCACAAAGAACCCCGCGGCGACGCACACAAACACATCAAGGCGGCGCGGCTAAACGCCCGAGCAGAAAAAGCACTACCCCCGAGAGCAAAGGGCGGCGGGCGCGAACGGCGAGGACCAGCTACACATCAAGGCGGGGCAGATAACCGTCCTCTAGGGTAAGATTAGTTCAGAGAAACCGCTTGCGGTTTCTACCTTCGCTGATGCTCGACGAAAGCGAAATAGCCCCGAAGCGTGGGGAATATGCTTTCGGTGCCATAAGCGAAGCGACCTTGGACGGCGGTCTGCCGCTACCGGCGTGATACACGACAGCGCAGCGCGCGGCGGACGCGTAGCGGACGCGGCGGCGTCAGCCGCCACCGCCGTAGGCGGCGCGCTTGCGCGGCGAGAAGCGCGCGCGGACGCGAAGCGGACGCAGGACGGCGTAGCCGGCCGCCGCCGTCAGGCGGGCGCGCGTGCGCGGAGGTCTGTGTTATAATGCTGTTGAGGTGATTATTATGAATTTGAGTGAATGGGTGAAAGTGTGGCTGCACGATTACAAGCGCGTTATGGTGAAGCCGTCAACGTACGATTCGTACTGTGTGAATCTGTGTTATGTGCGCTGTGATGTGGATCTGTCTGATTTGACGTCGATAGATATTCAGCGTATGATTTCAGATATGGCCGCTGAAGGTCTCAGTACGTCCACGATAAAGCATATGCTTACTCTTGTGCGTCAGGCTCTCAGAAAAGCGCGTTCTCTCGGTCTTGTGAGCTCGCTTGCTATGCTCGAGGAGCTCGAACTTCCGCGCAGATCAGCTGGTACCGTCGAGCCGTTTTCCGCCGCAGAGTACGAAAAAATCGTACAGTGTGCACAAAATTCGATTTATTCGGATTTATTCCTGGCGTTATTGTATACAGGCGCGCGCGTTGGTGAATTGATAGCGTTACGCTGGCGTGATGTAAACTTAGTCGGCGGCGAAATTCACATCCGAAATACCGACTACCGCGGCACTCTGCAGCCCGTAAAAACGGACAGTGGACGCCGAACGCTGCCGATTTACGGTGACCTCTCAGCAATTTTACGCCGCCGTTACCGCCGCCGTACGTGCGATAGAGTGTTTACCAACAGCTTAGGCTTACCATGCGTTTATCGTACCGTTTTGGACGCGTGGCGGCGGTTTCTGGGGAATATAGGGATTGAGCCTTGCGGACTGCATAAACTACGCCACACGTTCGCACACCGCGCTCTTCGCGCCGGTGTTCCGGCGCGCGTCGTGAGCGCGTGGCTCGGACACGCCGACGTGTATATCACGCTGCAGATCTACGACACTGTAGACCGCGACGATTTCCGCCGCGCCGCTGATATTCTGCAAAGAAAAAACGCTCCTTCCGGAGCGTTTGTAAGTAGGATTTTTACTGGTGGTGGATTTGCCGACGTCGGGCCTTTTACGCAGCGTTAAACCTCAGGAATACCACATGGAATATTTTACCATGATTTACATAAAATGTCAATCCCTCAGGACGCTTCCGACGACTTTTCCCGACGACGCGTTGAGGCTGTCCTCGTGCTTCCTGCGCAGAATATCAATCTTGTATGGCTCTACGCTTATATCGCGCAGAGCTGCGCAGATCTTGTCGAGGTTCTTGATAGACGGTATGATTTTTGCCGTCTCATACTGCGAAATTGTAGGGCGCGAAAACCCCGCTAATTCCGCCAAATCTTTACTGGACAAGCTCGTGCTTATCCTGATACTTCTGAGGTAATTTCCGAAGCTGCAGCGTTTAGCTTCACGCTTGCGTTGCTCTTTGTTAGAAATTTGTAACATAAAAAATCGCTCCTTTCTCTTGACAACAATAGAAATTGTGTGCTATTTTGTTAAAAGGAGCTGTTATAAGACCGTCGCTGGTATTATTATATCAGTTCCGGTGAAAAAGTCAACAATTTTTACCTTTTTTTCGTGCACCCTTTTTTACCGGAAAATAAAGGGTAGGTCGGAGTGGGCCGATGCTATAAAATCGCTCCGGACGCGTAAAACGTGCATGGGAACGCACGCGCGCGCCCGTCAAGAGCAATACAGATGAACTCTTAAAAATCTTCTGGGTTGGAGTACGGGCTGCATTAACGTGCAGCCGGACTGCTGCGTGTGGGGCGTACCACACCCGGAGCGCCAACTCCGGGCGCAGCGTTCCCCTGTGTCCGATTCCCGATTCCCATGACCGTGAGTGAATCTAACGGACTGTCCCTGCCTCGTGCAAGGGACTTCTATACCCTCAAGCCCTTAAACCCTGCCCGTGAAAGGTAAGTTTTTCGGGCGTTTGAGTGGTGCCGATGGTGGGGGTCGAACCCACACGAGATTGCTCTCACGGGATTTTGAGTCCCGCGCGTCTGCCAGTTCCACCACATCGGCAAGCAACAATTATAATACCACACGCCGCGCCAAAAGTCAATACATGATTTTCACTAATCCGCCCCTTTCGGAATATTATAGTAATACCGAAAGATGATGAGAGGAGTTGAGAATATGTATATTGTAGTCGGCAGCGCGACAACCGCTGAAAGACTAAGAAAGGTGATAGAACGGACAATCGCTTTTCCGGCTTACGTTGTAAAAACACCGCCGCCCATAAGACGCGGCGGCTGCTCATATTCGGTGAGAGTTGACGACCGCGCGCTCGGTGTAATCAATCGGATTTTCCGTGACGCCGGTGTTTCATATAAAAAAATATACACTGTTAAAAAGGAGAACGGGGTGAGCGTTTACCATGCCGTACCTTGACAACGCGGCGACGACGGCCCGAAAGCCGCTCGCCGTATACGCTTCCCTGCTGAAAAACACAATATTTTCAAGCGGCAACGCGGGCAGAGGCGGTCACAAAAAAAGCGCGGCGGCTGTGCGCGCTATCGTGGACACGCAGGATCTTGCTGCCCGTCTTTTTAATATTTCAAAGCCGCAGAACATCATTTTCACGCAAAACGCCACCCACGCGCTGAACACAGCCATTCTCGGCACGGTCACGGACGGCGGAAATATCGTCGTGACGTCGATGGAACACAACAGCGTCCTGCGTCCCGCGCATTTGCTCGGCAATTTCTCCGTTGTGCGTTCCGATAAATACGGCCATGTAAACGCCGACGACGTTGAAGCCGCGATAAGAAGCGACACACGCCTTATAGTATGCACGCACGCGTCGAACGTGTGCGGCACGCTCGAGCCGGTGGAGCGTATCGGTAAAATCGCGCAGAAGCACGGTATACCGTTCCTCGTGGACGCGGCGCAGACGGCGGGGTGTCTGCCGGTTGACGCTGAGGCGATGAACGCCGATTTTATCGCGTTTTCGGGGCATAAGGGGCTTATGGGGCCGCTCGGCACGGGCGGCTTATATGTGAAAAATCCCGATTTGCTGCGTCCGCTCGTGACAGGCGGTACGGGCAGCGTGTCGGAAAGCCTTATTCAGCCCGATATTATGCCAGACAAGTTCCACAGCGGCACGATGAACGCGCCCGCTATCGCCGCGCTCGGCGCTGGTATTAAGTATATCTTAAAGCACGATGTGAGTTATATTGCCGCGTACGAGGGACGTCTCGCGCGGACGCTGCGCGAAAACCTCATGAACATGGAGGGCGTCAGCGTATACGGCGACGGCAGCGGCACCGCGACCGTCGCTTTCAACATTGACGGTCTGGACAGCGACGATGTGTTCGACCTTATCGGCGATAAATTCGCCGTCCGCAGCGGCTACCATTGCGCGCCCCTGGCGCACCACAGCCTCGGCACACAAAAAACGGGAGCAGTGCGCGCTTCCTTCGGGATTTACAATAATATGGGCGATGTTCGCTCGCTTACGGACAGAATATACAAAATCTGCCGTGAAATCAAGGGATAGATTATCTGTCCCTTGCTCTTTTTTTTGGGAAAAAGTATTGACAAACCAATATCGGTCTGATATAATATTGCAAGTCGGTTGTGACGACGGCGTATGCGGGTGTAGTTCAATGGTAGAATCCCAGCCTTCCAAGCTGGTCGTGTGGGTTCGATTCCCATCACCCGCTCCATATGTGTCTGTAGCTCAGCTGGATAGAGCAATTGCCTTCTAAGCAATGGGTCGGGGGTTCGAGTCCCTTCAGACACGCCATAAAAAATATGGTGGGTGTAGTTCAGTTGGTTAGAGCGTCAGTTTGTGGCACTGAATGTCGTGGGTTCGAGTCCCACTACCCACCCCATTTTTTATTAAATGTAGAGATAGTATGGGGATATAGCCAAGTCGGTAAGGCACCGGATTTTGATTCCGGCATGCGTAGGTTCGAGTCCTGCTATCCCTGCCATTTTTTCTTTATGCGGGCCATTAGCTCAGTCGGCAGAGCACTTGACTTTTAATCAAGTTGTCCGGGGTTCGAATCTCCGATGGCTCACCAAATAAAAACCGCTTGAATATAGTGTTCAAGCGGTTTTTTGTTTATTCTTTCTCAAGCTGTTCACAATCGTTATGACAGCGTTTATATCATCGTTATTCAATCCTGTAACATCAATAATTTTTATATCGCCGTGTTTTGGAATATCGGAATAGCCGAGCAAATAATCAAGACTTACGTTGAAATGCTCCGCAAGGGTAATCAATGATTTTTCGTTTTTCGGAAAATGCTTGCCCAATTCATATGCACTGATCATATTTGCGGACACAAACAGCAATTTTGCTATATCTTTTTGCTTCTCGTCATTGTCCTCGCGCAGACTTCTTAATCTTTCTCCGAAACTCATATAAATCACCTCTCTTATATTGTAATGTAAAACGTGATAAACTATCAAATAATCTTGTAAAACATTAAAATTTTGTTGACAATCTCGTAAAACGAGATTATAATTAATGTATAATGAGATTTTGGAGGGATCTATAATGGAATACAAAAAAGATATTTAGTGAATATTAGAACAAAAAATATTCACAACACATTAAATATCAACCCCAGATGTAAGGTAAATATGATGAAACAAGATAACGCTTTGTTTTGCGATACACTGCAAGAAGCATTAGAGTATCCCAATAGAATAACGCCAAAGACAAGTAAATGTCCGTTTTGTTTCAAGGAATAAAAATATTAGAGAACGGATATTGTTCTGTAATACCACCAAATCAATGAACGAGCCAGGTAACGTTTATTAAACATAAAACCAACTTGTTCACAAGAGACGGCTTGCCGTGTGCCATAAATGCGGCAAATCAAATAAAGAGAGGAGCGAAAACTATGGAAATCGAATTATTAGTTTTTTTAATTATTTCAAGCTTACTGATCTGGGGTGTTATTTGGTATTTTATCGCAGCGCAGTTTTATGAGGCTGCTAAGGAAAAGGGGTATTATAACAAAAAGTATTTATGGATAACTTTTGTGTTCGGAATTGTCGGCTGTCTGCTTGTTACCGCTTTACCCGATAGAGGCGCGCGATTGCAGAGCGGCGTATATGACGAGTTGCCTACGCTGTAAGGAGGAAAATGTATGACTGAAAGATATACGAAATTGTTTTCGTTGCAGAGTAATTTATATAGCGAGGGCGCACCTGTTGTGATTGCCGCGGGTGTGTTATTAAAAGATAATATGTCAAATTCGGTGCTGGCACAGTTGAAATTCCTGAATATTTCGAATATTCAGATCAAAGCACTCACGATCAGTATCATTCCGATGGATATAACAGAAAAAATCTGCGGTGAAGACATCAAATATCAGTATCTTGATTTGTCGGCTTCCCGAAACGACTATTTCGGAGACAGAAAGCCGATTAAACTGGAAAACAATGCAATACGTTCGTTTTATGTCCGTGTAGACGAAGTTATTTTCACAAATAATACAACTTGGACAAGCGCCGGCGGAGAATGGACACCATTGAGGATTCAGGGAAGTATCGAATCATCGCTTGGCAATCCGGAACTTATCAAGCAGTATAAGCTTGAATATGGCGAAAGTTGCAAATATGTTCCCGTCAGAGATAGAGATTTGTGGTTATGCTCGTGTGGGGCGGTGAATCGCGTGAGTGAAGAGAAATGTTGCAAATGTCAGAATGATGTCAGTATATTTTCAATTGATACGGAAGTGCTAAAAGAGAAAAGCTCAGCGAGAGCCGTATACGAGCGTGAAGCGAACGCTAAAAGAAAAAAAATTGCAGTTATTGCCGCGTTAGCCGCTGTTTTGATTATAGCAGTATTCGTGGTTGTTAACAATATCATACTTCCGTATCATGCAAATCTTAAGGAATACAATGCCGCTATGGATATGCTGGCTGTAGGAAATTATGATGAGGCATATGCAAAATTGGAAGCTCTCGGCGAATTTAAGGATTCCGAAATGCAGATAGCAGAGAGCAAGTATTCAAGAGCAAAGGAGTATATATCGGTCGAAGATTTTCAATCGGCTTTTTATTTGATAGGTGAAATACACGGGTACAAAGATGCTGATACGTTAAAGGAAAATTCGATAAAAACCATGTATGATAAATTCGTAGGTCTGGTAGACGGTGGGAATTACGTGGAAGCGTATAATTATTATGACAGTGTAGCATCGCTCTTTGAAAAGTATCCCGACTATGAAAAACTGAAAGAATATCTTTGCTACAATTCACTGAAAATATTCTTGAGCGGAACTGTAGAGATGAGTTATGATGAAGTGATTGATTATAAGAATTTTCTCGAATATATAACCGAATTTGAGGATGGTGCGCAAATCGCAGATAAAATCAATACTTTAATCGATACAATCAGAAACCTCCAAGAAACATATGCAAAACCTAATTCTAATGGACTTGAATGTGGACTGGAATTAGGAGGCTCGCTTCTGTCATCTGTTTATTACTTTTATCGTACAAGCACAATACATAAAGCGGTGGAAGTTAATCTTAACGTTACATACGTCATGCAAAATGGTAATTTGCTGTACATTAACGCAGCGGGAACTCAGGGGCGAAATTATAAAATCACACCAACGCAAAATGGTATTAATGCGGAATTAACCAAAGATCCCGACATCTTTGACCAGGCATACGATTTTGTAGGCACATATACGAAGCAATAAAAGAAACGCCATTCATTGTAACGACCGCGGAAATCACAAAAGCGGAAACCGCCGACGCGTACACGTTCACCGTTACGCTGGAAACAGCGTATGAAAACTGCTTTGTCTATGCGGCGGTTTATGATGCGAACGGCGCGCTAATCGCACTTGACCGCATACCGCTTGAAATGACGGGCAGCACAAGTGTTTCTGTGAATAAACAGGAAAACGGCGTAACGGCAAAGGTGTTTGTATGGTCTGACTTTATGCAGTCAATTATCGAACACGCGGAAGAATTTAATTTATAAGCAATAAAAGGCATATCGCTCAAAATGAAGCGGTATGCCTTTATTTTTGTCCTTGAATGTTACGAAAAATTAATCGCTAAATACGCCGCCTGAATATCCATAAAGATTTATTCAAAAACCTTTACTATGATATGTTTAATTTATATTCATCTTATTCCGTGGATGCTTTGTACGTATAATCTCACGCTGCTTTGCCGAGGTGACGTGTGTGTAAATCTGAGTAGTTGTGATAGAACTATGCCCTAAAATCTTCTGTATATATCGTATATCAACATCTTCTTCTAAAAGCATCGTTGCCACGGAATGCCGGAACATGTGCGGTGTAATATGCATATCTGAATTGATTTGATTCTCCAAATGCTTGATTACTATTCTTACCGACTGCTCGGAAAAACGCTGTCTTCGATTATTCAGAAAGAAATATCCGTCCGGCAGGATATATTCGGAAAACAGCGTCTTGTAGCGGTGTAAAATAGCAAGAACATCATCGTTTTCTATTTGTATAATACGCTCCTTCGAGCCTTTACCGAATATTCTGACCGTTTGAGAATCAAGGTCAATATCCTTTGCCTTGAGTGAGCAAATTTCGGAAATCCTTGCTCCCGTAGCGAACAGCAGCTCAATAACTGCGGCATTACGTATAGCGGCGGATCGCTTGCATTCGGTCGCAGCAGCTTTAATATTTTCGTATAAGGCAGCGAGGATTTTGCGTATAAGCTGCTCAGGAATGATTCGCGGCAGTAGCAGTGGTTCCTTGAATGATATATCTATTTTGTCAAACGGATTTTTATCAATAATGTCTTGGTAATAAAGGTGATGCACAAACGCCTTTAGAGAGGCAATTTTGCGACGAACAGTTTTCGGCTTAAATGTTTTGTGCAAGTATTGTATGTAATCTGGCAAATCAGCCTTTGATATGCTCATATTTGATTTGTATGACAGAAATTGCGTCATATCAATGCGATATGCCTTCAAAGTGTGTGCGCTTAAGGCTTTTTGGGTTTCACAATAGTTAAGATATGCGGACATTTCTTGATGTAAATTTAACATTTTTAATAACTCCTATCTCTGAATTTTTGATACGAATAAAATTATATAACATGAGGGTGAAGTTGTCGATATATACATATTTATATAAGATTATTACGAAATTTTGGTAAATGTGTTGACTGTGATTAGATTTAGTGTTATAATAAAGTAAAGGTCGAGAATAAAGGATAACTAGAAATTATCCATTACATTTCATAACTAATTATTCGGATGGGAGAGATTTTTATGCTTTTGGA
>CANQKM010000008.1 GCA_947624485.1 uncultured Clostridia bacterium | reverse complement strand
CGCGATGAGCAGCCTTTCAATCGTGGTATCGGGCATACTCACGGTGATAGGCGCGTCCGTATTCGCGGGATTTATTTAATCAGGTAAATAAAAAGCTATAAAGGAGGAAAAAACAATGTCAAATATATGGCACGATATTAGTCCCAGAAGGATTTCATCCGACAGATTTTTTGCGGTAATTGAAATTCCGAGCGGCTGTAAAAACAAATATGAAATGGATAAGGATACCGGATTGTTAAAACTTGATAGGGTACTTTATACTTCGACGCATTATCCGGCTAATTACGGATTTATTCCGCGTACATATGCAGATGATAAAGATCCGCTGGATGTTCTTGTTCTCTGTCAAGAGAAAATCGTTCCAATGACACTTGTCGAGTGCTATCCGATTGGCGTTATGAAGATGATTGATAATGACAGTCTTGATGAGAAAATCATATCTGTCCCGGTAAATGATCCCACTTATGCAAGTTTTACAGATATTTCACAGCTTCCGACTCATACCTTTGATGAGATAAAACACTTTTTCAAGGTATATAAATCACTTGAAGGAAAGGAAACCGTGGTAAACGAGGTTAAGGGTGCAGACGCAGCAAAGGAAATAATCAGCAAGTGTATAGACGCTTACAAAGAATCATTTTGTTAAATTTTATAAACCAATGTGACAAATGTCATAAAACATATGACAAATATCCATAAGAACTAATGACACATGGCAGTATGCCGTGTGTTATTTTTTTGCTATACTTTAATCATCAAAGAACAGACAAAAACGCAGCCGAGGACGCTGTGAGGAAAGGGGGAAATCAAATGAAATATATTGTTCTTGTAAGCCACGGTGCTTTTGCCGACGGAATGGCAAGCGCGCTCAAAATGCTTGACGGAGGAGACAGAAGCGACATTATCTCAGTCGGTTTAAAGCCGGAAGAGGGCGCGGAGGTATTCGTTAAAAAATTTAAGGATGCCCTCAAGGTAGTGAAGGCTGAGGATGAAATTCTGATGTTCGGCGACCTTGCGAGCGGTTCACCGCTTACGATGTCGGCGAACGCCGTGTCCGAAATGGGGCTTTTGGACAGGGCGACGATTTACGGCGGCGCAAATCTTCCGTTGATCTTAAACGCATCCTTGATGAAGGACGCTATGGAAACGACGGATCTAAAGGAAATGCTTTTAAACGAGGCGCATGACGAGCTTAAGCTGATGGATTTCAGCGGTGGCGATGACGACGGGGAAATTTAAAGAATTTAAGGAGGAACAGTAAAATGTCAGTATCATTTATAAGAGTTGACGACCGTATGATTCACGGTCAGACGTGTACAAGATGGGCGCTTGAATATCCGTGCGACGGACTTATCGCGGTAAACGACGCGGCGGCTACCACGCCGGTATTGAAGGCGGCATACAAAAACGCGAGCGGTAAAAAAACCTTCGTCTGGACGGTGGATGAGTTTTTGAGGAAATCACAGAAAGTTCTTGACAGCAAGGATAACTACTTCCTGATTACGAAAAACCCGCTTGACATGGAAAAGATACTTGTCGAGGCGGGATTTAAGCCGGGTATAAACACGGTTATCATAGGCCCGTGCAACGACCGTCCGGGAGCGGTCAAGCTCGGCAATAATCAGTCGATCACACAGGAGGAAGCGCAGGCGCTCGAGAATATTATGAACGCGGGCTACGAAGTGGAATTTGCGCTTGTGAAAAACGAGGCGATAGGCAACTGGAGAAAATTCCGCTCACAATTCGGATTTTAAATAGGGAGGATTTATTATGGAAACAGTAGGAGTAAATCTTTTACAGGCAATTCTGCTGGGACTGTGCGCATGTCTGTCAAGTGTGCCGGGCATGGGCGGAACGGTTTTCGGCAATTACACGCTCGGACGCCCACTTGTGGCGGGTCTTGTGGTCGGACTTATAATGGGCGACATAACGACGGGCATTATCATCGGCGCGGCGATTCAAGTAGTATATATAGCGCTTGTAACGCCGGGCGGAACGGTATCAGCCGACGTAAGAGCGATAAGCTATATAGGCATACCTTTGGCAATGGTAGCGATCAAAGGCTTGGGACTCGATCCGGCATCATCCGAAGGACAGTCAATGGCAATCGCGCTCGGCTCAATGGTAGGAACACTCGGAACAGTTTTGTTCTATGGAACGGCAACCGTGAACCTTGTATGGCAGCATATCGGCTGGAAAGCTGTTGAGAAGGGTAAGCTCAGACAGCTGTACATAGTTGATATGGTACTTCCGTGGATCTCACATCTTCTTTGCAGCTTCCTTCCGACGGTCGTTATTACATTACTCGGCTCGAACATGGTCGATATTATAAAGAATTATTTGCCGATGGACGGCATCGCTATGAAAACTTTATTCACCGTGGGAAGTCTGCTTCCGGCGGTCGGAGTCGCGATACTCTTAAAGCAGGTCGTAAGCAAGCCGACCGATTTACTTACGTTCTTCTTCGGCTTCATACTTGCGGCGCTTATGGGAGTAAACTTAATCGGAGCGGCTGTAATAGGCGGATTTTTCGCGGTGCTGTTCTACCACATAAAGATGCTTCAGCTTAAGAAGCCTGCGGCGGTAACGGCTGATGCGGAGTTTGAGGACGATGATGAGGAGGATATATAAAATGGCTGAGATGACAAAGAAAATATCAAAGAAAACATTGGCAAAATCCTTCAGAAACTGGTTTTACGGACATTTGACCTGTTTTTCGCAGGAGCATATGCAGACGTTCGGTTATCTGTGCGCGATGCTCCCAATCGTGGAGGAATTGTATGACACACCGGAGGAGCAGCAGGAGGCGCTCTCAACATACACCGCTTTCTTTAATACCGAGCCGCAGCTCGGCACGGTGATCGTAGGAGTTACTGCGGGTCTTGAAGAGGCTAAGGCAAACGGTCAGAATGTTGACGGCGAAATGATAAACGGTATCAGAGCCGGACTGATGGGGCCGGTAGCCGGAATAGGCGACTCGCTCGTAGTCGGAACGCTTATCCCGATTTTGCTTGGTATCGCTCTCGGCTTATCAAGCGGCGGCTCGCCGCTGGGCGCGATATTCTACATAGTTGTATGGAATGTGCTTGTGACGCTCGGAATGAGATTTTTATACTACAAGGGATATGAGCTTGGCGGAAAAGCCGTGGAATTTATAGTCGGCGATCAGGCAAACGCCATACGCGAATCAGTCGTAATGCTCGGAACTATTGTAATCGGTGCGGTTGCCGCGTCATGGATAAACGTAACGACAGCGTTCAAAATGCTTAATGCTGACGGCGGCACGATTATTGATTTGCAGGCGACGCTCGACGGCATATGTCCTAAGCTGCTATCGGCGGCAACGGTAATGCTGTGCTGGTGGCTTATGAGTAAAAGGAAGATCTCACCGACGGTCGTAATGCTTATTCTTGTGGCGATTTCGCTTGTCGGAGTGCTTGTCGGATTCTTTGATCCGGGACTTTCATATTAAAAAAATAAGGAAAGAGAGGATAATACAATGAAGGAACTTACCAAAGCGCAGCTTCTCGATGAGGCAAAGGCGCAAACGAACGCGTTAAAAACAATAAAGCGGTGGCTTATGTACGCCATAGGCGTCTCAACGATGGGCGCGGCGCTCATATACGCCGGATTTGCGGGAGCGGCAAAGCATACTGCTTTGGGAGTGACCGGTATTATCCTCACGGTTCTTTCCGTGACCGCGGCGATAGTGATAAATCTTGGGCTGAAAAAAGGCGGACGGAACGTCGAACGGATATTAAAGGCGGCGGAGAGCAAATAGGAGAATATATATGAAATACTCGATGATTTGCATGGATATTGATGGAACGCTTCTTGACGATTTTCAGCAAATTCCCGATAATGTCAGAACCTCTCTGAAAAAAGCGCACGACATGGGAATAAAACTCGCTCTTGTGTCGATGCGCTCCCCTATGGGGATCGATATGATAGAGAGGCAGCTTGGAATCCCGTGCATAAAGGCGGCTTATGCCGGAGCGTACATATACGATGGCAACGGCTGTATTTATTCAAAAACCTTAAGCAGTGAGGCGGCTGTTAAAACCTGTGACGCGATAAACGAAGCGGGCGCGAGCCTGTGGATTTTTGAAGGCGAGCATTGGTCGGTTACGGAAATCGACGATTGGATAAAAAGAGAGATCTCAATAGTGCGGCACAAGCCTGAAATTGCGGATATAAATCTGCTCAAGCCGTATTGGTGCGAGGGGCAAAGGCTGCCGCATAAATTCCTTGCCGCGGGTGAATATCCTGTTATATGCCGTGTCAACGACGAGCTTAAACGCGCGGAGGTAGATGTTCAGCCGGGATTTTCATCGAGGATATATCTTGAAATTATGCCGCTTGGAATTGATAAGGGCTTCGCGCTTGAAAAGCTGTGCGGTTTGCACGGCGTTCCGAAGGAGGAGACAATCGCTTTCGGAGATCAGGATACGGATATTCCGCTTTTAACGGCTGCGGGGCTTGGCGTCGCGATGGGCAACGGGATAGATAACTTAAAAAATTACGCGGATTTGATCACGCGCACAAATAACGAGGGCGGTATCGCTTTCGCGTTGGAACATATTTTGAATAAGGCATGACAGGAGGAATTGATTATGGTAACATTCACATTTTCGGTAAACGATGAAAACGGACTGCACGCAAGACCGGCGGGGCTTCTCGTAAAGGAAGCAATGAAATGCAAAAGCGCCGTAACTTTGAAAAAAGGCGGCAAGAGCGGAGACGCGAAAAAAATCTTTAACGTAATGGGTCTTGCGGTAAAGCATGGTGACGTTGTGACCGTCGAGGTTGACGGCATCACGGAGCAGGAGGACGCGGACAGCTTAAAGAAATATATCGAGGAAAATCTCTGATTTTTATAAAATTACAGCGAAGGGAGGATAACAATGCGTATTCTAAAAGGTACGGGCGTATGCGGCGGAATAGCGTTCGGTAAGCTGTATCTGTTCAGCAAGACGGAAAAAACGGTAAAGCGCACTCATGTCGAGGATACGGAATCGGAGATAAGCCGTTTTGAAAAGGCGCAGCAGGAAGCACTGGAACAGCTTGAAGCCCTGCATGATAAGGCGCTTGCGGAGGTAGGCGAAGCAAACGCCATGATTTTTGAAATACATCAGATGATGCTTTGCGACGAGGATTATCTGAACTCAATAAGATCCATTATATCCGATCAGGGTATAAACGCCGAAACAGCCGTTGCGGTAACGGCGGACAATTTTGCGGAAATGTTCTCGTCAATGGACGACGAGTATATGAAGGAGCGCGCGGCGGACGTTAAGGATATTTCCGAGCGCGTGATAGGAATTTTATCGGGCACGGGAAATGTCGGAACAGATTACAGCGAACCCGTTATAATCGCCGCGGAGGATCTCGCTCCGTCGGAAACGGTACAGCTTGACAAGTCAAAAATACTCGCCTTTGTGACGGAAAAGGGCAGCTCAAATTCTCATACGTCAATTTTGGCAAGGACTATGAATATACCGGCTGTCGTAGGCGTGGAAGGTCTTATGGAAGGAAACGACGGTATGAAGGACGCGATCGTTGACGGAGGCACGGGTACGATTTACATAGAGCCGGACGAGACGACGGTTTCACAAATGCGCGAAAAGCGCGAAGATGATATACGGCGCAGGGAAATGCTCGACAGGCTCAAAAATGTAAATCCCGTCACTAAGGACGGACAGGAAATTTTACTTTACGCCAACATCGGCACTCCCGATGACTTGCCGCTTGTGTATGCGAACGGCGGTCAGGGCGTGGGTCTGTTCAGAAGTGAGTTTATATATCTCGAAAGCGACCATTACCCGACCGAGGACGAGCAATTTGCGGTATACAAAAAATCGTTGGAAAAAATGGCGGGCAAACGTGTGGTGATAAGAACGCTCGACATCGGCGCGGATAAGCAGGTGGATTACTTCGATATGCCGAAGGAGGAAAATCCGGCGATGGGCGTGCGAGCCATACGCATATGCTTGAACCGACCAGAAATATTCAGGACGCAGCTTCGCGCGCTGCTCCGCGCATCCGCATACGGCAAACTTGCGATAATGTTCCCGATGATCACCTCGGTTGACGAGGTGAAAAGAATTAAGGCAATAGTAGAGGACGTGAAGTCGGAGCTTAGAAGCGAGGAAATAAAATTCGACGAAAACATTGAGCTTGGCATTATGATAGAAACTCCGGCAGCGGCAATCGTAAGCGACCGGCTTGCGAAAGAGGTCGACTTTTTCTCCGTCGGCACAAATGATTTGACGCAGTATACGCTCGCGATAGACCGTCAGAATTCCGAAGCCGAGAAATTCTGCGATACCCACCATGAGTCAATTCTGCGGTTTATAAAAATCGCCGCCGATAATGCTCACGCTAACGGAATATGGATAGGTATTTGCGGCGAGCTTGGCGCGGACATATCCCTCACGGAGTTTTTCTTAAGCATAGGTATCGACGAATTATCCGTATCACCCGGAAAAATACCGGAGCTTAAGAATAAAGTGATTGAAACCGATGTAACCGCCGTTAAGGGCAGAGTCGGGGAATATCTTAAATATTGATAATGAGTTTTTAATTGTAAATCTGCACCCTAAAAGTAAACGGACTGCCGCTCCCCCTAATTGTAAAAACAGGCAGTCCGTTTGCTTTCGGGGAAATTTAAGGCAGGAGGAATATATAAAATGACTGAAAAATAAGAGCCATAGGCGTTTTAACATAAGAAAAAACAGGCGCGGGCAATACGTTTACCGGATGTATGCTGAGCTTCTTTCTTGACTGCGGCATCCAAAATCTTACCGAGAAAAAGCTGAAAGAGCTGTTTATATTCGCCAACGCCGGAGCATCGCTTATCACTACGAAAAAAGGCACGCTTAAGGTTATACCGGAAAAAACGGAAATTGAAGTGTTGATAAATGAAGGAGGCTTTAAGTCATGAAAACAGTTCCTATATTACTAAGCTCGGTTAACAGCGTTAAAGAATTCGTAAATGCAGTAAATAAATATGATTTTGAGGTTAATTTGATAGTCGGCAGCCATATTGTTGATGCAAAGTCAATTTTGGGAATATTCAGTTTGGATTTGTCAAAACCAATAAAAACGGAAATTCATTCCGATGACTGTGATAAGTTCCTTACTGAAATTAATGAGTTTGTTAAATAACATACACTCTTATAAAAAACAGTGAGTGGACAGGGATATAAACCACGTCTGTCTGCTTATATCGGGAATTATTGTGACAGTTGGTACATTTACGATCAAAGGGCTGATCTCAACAGGGGATATTTAGGTGAATACGGATAACAAGGAGGAATATATAGAATGACTGCAAATATAAAAACAATCGGTGTTTTAACATCAGGCGGAGACGCACCGGGAATGAATCCCGCAATCAGAGCTGTCGTAAGAACAGGTATATATTACGGGCTTAAAGTAGTCGGAATAAAGCGCGGCTATAACGGTCTTTTAAACGGCGATATGGCAGAAATGAAATCCCGTGACGTGTCCAATATCTTACAGAGAGGCGGTACAATTCTCCAAACAGCTCGCTGTCTTGAATTTAAAGAAAAAGAAAATATCGAAAAGAGCGTTGAAATCGCTAAGGCGTTCGGCATTGACGGTCTTGTTGTAATAGGCGGTGACGGCTCCTTTAGAGGTGCGCGTGAGCTTTGCGAAGCGGGACTTCCGACAATCGCTATGCCGGGAACTATTGATAACGATATTGACTGCAGCGAGTATACCATAGGCTATGATACCTGTTTAAATACGGTTAAAGACGCTGTAGATAAAATAAAGGATACAACAGAAAGTCATGAGCGCTGCTCCGTCGTTGAGGTTATGGGCAGAGCGGCGGGATACATAGCAGTACACGCCGGAATAGCCTGCGGCGCAAATGTAATTTTAGTACCGGAGGTGGAATGGTCATTTGAGCATGATGTTTTAAGACCGATTCTTGAAGGAAAAGCGCGCGGTAACAGAAACAGTATTGTTCTTGTAGCCGAAGGTGTGGGCGGCGTTATTGAGATGGCAAAGGAAATAGAAAAGACAACAGGAATTGAAACAAGAGCCACGATCCTCGGACACGTTCAGCGAGGCGGCAGTCCTTCCGCGCGCGATAGAGTAGTGGCTTCGGAAATGGGTTGTCTTGCGGTTGAACTGCTTTTGCAAGGGAAACAGAACAGGATCGTGTGTATGAGGGATCACGTCATTACCGATGTTGATATTAACGAAGGGCTTGCCATGAAAAAAATTTTGCCGGAACAGCTTGTTGCTGTTGCAAAGAAAATATGTTTGTAGGTTTCGGAGAAGTTATATGACTTTGTCACGATATTATTTATGTATTTAACTTTTTCAATAATACAAATTTGATAGGCTTACAACTACTTTAATTATAAATATTGATAAATACAAGGAGTATGAAAAATGTCGCAATTATCACCGGTAAAAATGCGTCCCGCATTTAAGGATTACCTATGGGGCGGCACAAAATTGAAAACTGACTTTAACAAAAAAACCGATATGGATATAATTGCTGAAAGCTGGGAATTATCCACGCACAAGGATGGACAAAGCGTAGTATCCAATGGAGAATACGCCGACCTTTCTCTAAGTGAGTATATACATACAGCAGGCGATTGTATTCTCGGTTCTGACGCACGAAAATTCAACTACTTCCCTATCCTTATAAAGCTGATAGACGCAAGGGACAGACTTTCGGTTCAAGTTCATCCGAGCGATTCTTATGCACTCAAGCACGAGGGCGAATACGGCAAAACTGAACTGTGGTATATCCTCGATTGCGAAAAAGGTGCAAGTCTTTATTACGGCTTTTCACGCGATATTACAAGCGATGAGTATTATCACGCTATCAGAAATGGTACGCTATCCGATGTCCTGAACCGTGTGCCGGTTCACAAGGGCGACGTATTCTTCATTCCGGCGGGAACAGTTCACGCTATCGGAGCAGGAATAAGAATATGCGAGATACAGCAGAACTCAAACACTACCTATCGTGTGTATGACTACGATAGACGTGATAAATTCGGAAATACGAGACCACTTCATATAGAAAAGGCAATCGATGTATCATCTCTGAAAAAAATGCCGAAATTGGCTCAGGAAAGAAAGAGCAGTGACACATTACTCGCTAAATGCGATTACTTCACAACAAGAAGAATTATAGTCGGTGGCGAAATAAAGAATATTCCGCTTGGCTCAAACAGCTTTCGTTCTATTATAGTAGCCGATGGAAACGGAACACTTACAATGGGTTCTGACATACTTGAGTTTATCAAGGGTGATAGTATCTTTATCCCTGCTCAAAATAGCGCATGCAGTGTTTCAGGAAACTGTGAGCTGATTTTATCATATGTATAGAGAGAAAGTGAGGAATTTGAGTTTACTACATATTAAGATAAAACTAATCGTTTTAGCCTTGCGATGTAAAACATTAGAATTATCAAAAAAATCCAGTCACAAAATTCAAGTTCTGTACCCGACAGCGCGAAAAATGACAGTTTCAGAGTAAATAACAGAAAAAGCGTAATATTATGTGAATTTATAACACATAATATTACGCTCTTTTTTTATGCGACAAAGTATGGGCAAAATTTTTTTAATCTTATTTGCGGAATTTTTGTTATTTACTCTTATCCAATATATATTTGTATTTTTATAGCACGCGAATGGGACAAGCCCCCTATTCGTTATCCATAAATCCGATTTTGAAAATTCAACCAAAATTTCAAAATCGGAGGCTATAAAAATGGGATTTAATTATGCAGCAGAAAAGAAAAAGTTTGACGCACAGTGGGAACGCAATTCTGAATGGTATCGTTCGGAAGGTATGAGCGAAGAAGCCATACAAAATATAAAAGATTTTGACTGGGCTGTTTTTTGCAGCGAAAGAGTTTACAAAAATCACACACATACGATACCTGAAGAAATCAATGATGTTGTGACCACGGCTTCAAACAGCAGGTTATTTAACAAGTATCCGAGTTTATCGGTGTCATTCTCTATTGAAGATTTTATTGGGAAATATTCATGGATTGAAAATATTGATAATCCTCGATTGGCTGAAAAAATAAAGGCTTTATCTAAAGATTACATAGAAATTTTGACAATGCTGATTGAGGGATATTCGCAAACCGAGATTGCCAAGCAAAGGCATCAGCACCGCTCGGCAATTTGCAATAAAATTGCACGAATTAAAAAATTATTGAAATAGGCGTGTACAAATTGCCATTTTCAACGCCTACATAGTAGGGGATAATTTTCGGGCAAACATAATTTGCGAAAATATAAACCCCAAATTTACAACTGAATAAGTCATTCATCAGGTACATTACCGACCGAAGGAGCTATGCACGTTGAGCGCCAAGACCTATATGCAGCAATATAGCGAGCGATAGTTCAATGTGTGCAGACTGTGAATTGCAAACACAGCGCGACGATAGCGGTCGGGGACAATGATACTTCCGTAACTCGCGGCTCGGTCATAAAGAAGACGGAGAGGTTAGACCCCTATGGAGCGATTTTGCTAATCGCCGCCTGATGATTTCCCTGTCCGGGGGTGTCGAGGACAAATACGGACTATACATATATATTTGAGAAAGAGAGGCATTTATATGTTAAAAGAAGATTGGATTTTTCATAGAGGCGATATTTACTTGGCAGAATTAGCACCGAAAATCGGATTTGTCCAAAGCGGAACGCGACCCGTAATTGTTCTTCAGAACAACTGCGGGAATTTTTTTGCCCCGACTTTGATTGTAGCTCCGCTGTCCTCGAACGTGAGCAAGAAGCGCGACCTACCTACCCACTACTATCTTGAACACGAAGCTGTGCTTTACCCGTCGCTCGTTCTGCTTGAGCAGATTACCACAATCGATAAACGACAGGTGCAGAAATATATCGGCAAAGTCAACCGCGCTGAAATGGACGAAATCAGCGAGTGCATAGAAAAAAGTTTAGGACTTTACATACCCGAAGAAATGGAAGTGCCGTGAAAGGGGTTCGGACAGATGTTCAGAGGATTGAAATACAACGGTTCGGGCTATATTGATTTAACCGCTTATCAGGCGATTGTCAACATTTACAAAAACAGCGGCGGCAATAAACCATTTAATAAAAAACTCAAAAGGCAAAAGAGAAAGGACAGTTCTAATGAAGAATAAAAAGAAAATCATCAGGAATACAGGAATTATTTTAACGGCGGCAGCATTGTCAATAAGTTTTTCAGCATCAGCCGCGGGTTTTGAAACGTGGTATGTGAACGCACGGAGCGGACTTAACCTTCGCGCCGAACCGACCACGAGAAGCTCCGTTATAACAGCGTATCCGAAGCATACGGAGTTAAAGGTCATAGGAACAAACGGCGGCAAATGGTGGCAGGTTTACGACGGCACTCGCCAGGGGTGGGTGTATAGCGAATATATGTCTGAAAGCGCCGATAAAACGAAAACAAAGTCAAAGACGAAAGCGAAAACGTCGGAAAACAGCGGCGACATAGGCGACTGCATAGGTACGTTCTATATCACAGGCTATACTTCCTCGCCGTCCGAAAACGGCGGATACAGTGTTGACTGCTTCGGGCAGGCATTAGAGCCGCAAATCGGAGAGATAATCGCGGTTGACCCGAATGTTATTCCGCTCGGCAGTACGGTCTACATAGAGGGCGTCGGTTACAGAACCGCCCACGATACGGGCGGCGCGATAAGGGGAAACCGAATTGACGTTCTGACAGGCAGCAACAGCGAGTCTTACTCCGTAACGGGCGATAAAAAGGTTTATAAGGTAAATAATGCGTCACAGTAACAGGCTATTATCAAACCGTCATCTGTACTTTACAGATGGCGGTTTTGGGTTAAAAGGCAAAAGAGAGGAGAAATCAATGGAAAAATTATATTCCCGAAAAGAAGCAGCATCAATACTTGGCATCAGCATTGCGACGCTTGACACGGCGCGAACTATCGGGGCAATATCATTTGTTCAATATGTCCCAAACGGTTGTGTGTATTTTACAAACGATGCCTTGCAAGAATATATTGCGAAATGCACACACAGGGCTTTACCTCTTGAAAAGCAAGAAACTTACCGTAAAGCAAGGTAACGCTGAGACACGGGTTGACATCCTTGTTCTTTTTATTTGATTGAAATAAAATAAATATATCATTTGAGCAAGGACTGAGATGTAATCATTGTCAAGGAGGGAAAATGTATGAACAGAAAACAAACAAAACAAATTGGAACTGTTGTATTGAACGGTATTGAGTATTACAGAACCCGCATTAAAGGCTCTGACGGGAAGCGTATCGCTTTATATGCAAGAACCATAGCGGAATTGGAAGAAAAAATTGATGAAACGCGCGAACAACTACTGAATAATACATTCCGCAGAGCATCTCCTACCGTTAAGGAATATTGTGAGAAATGGCTGCTTATGCAATCGGCAAATGTGAGACAGACCACATTAACAGATTACACATCAAAGGTTAAAAACTATATTATTAAGCCGCTTGGTAATATGTATATGTCCGATGTGACACTTGATGATATTCGTATGGCGCTTATCCCGGTATCAAAGAAATCGGCTTCTGTTTACAAATCGGTAAATATATTGTTGAAATGTATCTTCACATCAGCAAAAGAAAGTAAAGTTATAAATAATAACCCTACGCTAAATCTTTCCGCAAAGGGCGGCGGTATTCCGCAGGAGGACAGAGAACCGCTTACAGACGAACAAGTAGATAAGCTGCTTAATACGGTCAAAGACCTGCCGCCGTATGTTTTTGTTATGATTGGGCTGTACGCCGGATTGCGCCGCGAGGAAATTCTCGCGTTGAAATGGGACTCGGTGTTTCTGAACACGGAAGCTCCATATTTAACGGTATGCAGGGCTTGGCACACAGAACACAATAGACCCGTAATATTGGATGAACTGAAAACAACCGCCGCTCACAGAGATATACCACTCCCCGATTGCCTGGCGGAATGCCTGAGAGAAGCAAAGGCGAAATCCAAATCGGAATATGTCGTATCAAACCGAGAGGGAAATCCGCTATCATATACGCAGTTTAGGCAGCTATGGGCATACATTGTTACTCGAACCGCGAAAGAACGTCATTACTATCGTTATGAAAACGGAGAGCGGGTAAAGCATACCGTAACACCTGTTCTTGGGGAAAAAGCGGCTCACAACGGAAAGGTTGTATATAGTTTAGACTTTACCGTAACTCCCCATCAGCTTCGGCACACTTACATTACAAATCTCATACACGCTTCCGTTGATCCGAAAACGGTTCAATATCTTGCCGGACACGAAAGCAGTAAAATAACGATGGACATATATGCAAAGGTCAAATACAATAAGCCGCAGGAGCTTGCAGTCGTGTTGGACGGTGTATTCTCTATGTGGAACGAAAACCCGAATAATAAAGCAGATATATCGTAAAAGGAGGAAATACGAGATGCCGAGAAAAAAGGAAGTCATACCCGATTATAAATCGGTAATACATAACGGAAAAGAATATTACAGAACAAGAATAATGGACGCAGACGGAAAAAGAGTTGCTATTTATGGCAAAACGCAGAAAGAACTGTATGATAAAGTAAAAAAAGCTCAAAAAGAAGTAGACGACATACGCTTTCGCAGGGTTAATCCGACCGTGGAAGAATACTGTGAGAAATGGTTAAAAATGAAATCCGCAACCGTAAGCCCTCAAACCTTGCGAGGATATGAACTTTTGCTGCGGAAGTATGTAATTAAACCTATTGGAGAAATGTATATGGATGAGGTAACACTGGACGACCTGAAAGTGCTGATGGTGCCGGTATCTAAACTGTCCTCCGGCGTATATAGTAAGATGAATATGTTAATCAAGAGTATATTCTATTCCGCTGAAGCAAATCAAATAATTGAAGATGACCCGTCTGCTACGCTTGCTGCCAAAGGCGGAAAGGCAATGAAAAGCAAAACGGCTCTAAGTGACGAGCAAGTTAGCACACTGCTCCATACAATAAAAGGTTTACCGCCGTATTTATTTGTTATGATTGGACTGTATTCGGGACTGCGGCGAGAAGAAATCCTTGCTCTGCAATGGGATTGTGTTTTTTTGGATGAGGAAACACCGTATATCTCTGTTCGCAGGGCATGGCGGAATGAAAATAACCGCCCTGTTATAAGCACAGTATTAAAAACACCCGCTGCCAAACGTGATATACCAATTCCAAAGTGTCTTGCAGATTGTTTGCGAGAGGCGAAAGAGAAGTCGATTTCCGATTATGTTATTGCTGACAGGAACGGTGAACCCCTTTCCTATTCACAATTTCAGCGTGTTTGGAAATATATTAAAGTTCGCACGGCAAAGGAAAGAAAATACTACCAATATGTGAATGGTCAAAGGATTGTGCGGACTGTCAACCCTATACTTGGCACACATTCGCGTAGCAACCCTAATATAGTGTATGCGTTGGATTTTGATGTTACTCCGCATCAGCTTCGCCACACCTACATTACCAACCTTATTTACATGGGAATTGACCCTAAGACGGTTCAATACCTTGCGGGACACGAAAATAGCAAAATAACTATGGACATTTACGCAAAAGTGAAATATAATAAACCCGAAGATTTAATCGGAGTAGTCAATGCGGCACTAAGCAAAAAATCGGCTGCGGAAGCATAGTATCCCAAATGGGTTAAGCGATGGGTGAAACAAAGCGGCAATAGCCCGCGAACCCGCTTGTATCAAGGGTTTCGGCGCTGAAATTTGCACCAGTACGGTCTCAAAGCAGCACGTCGTGCGCCGCAGTTCTCTAAGAGATAAATTTTATACAAGAAACGAATCCGGAAAGCAATATGTTTTCCGGATTTTTTATTGCCGGAAGCTCCGGCTGTTTCCTATGTCAATCCGCCTTGGCGATACGTTACCTCTGCAGCAGGAAAATTTATATATCCCTCCTCGCCGCCGTAACAGCCCCGAGCGCGGTAAATATCGCGATATACACAACACACACAGCGGCAAACTGAACATATCCTCCGCTTTCGGCGATCTTCTGCGGCGCGTTCGAGTTCATGCCGTAGGACATAAGCGAATAGGGCCATATGTGTCCCATATTTTTAGCAAGAAATCCAAGCCCCGAAAGTCCGCCCGCGAACGATATTCCTATCGGCAGCGCGAAGCTTTTTATGTTCATCGAGATAAAAATCTGTATCGCGACCGTGACCATTCCTCCGAGCGTGCCGAACACGCACCACTGCGCGATCGTGAGCCACGGCGGATCTGTAAGCCCCGCCATATATCCCGAGATCACGAACAGCGCGCAAATCCATATCATGCTGAAAAGCAGCATCATCGCGGCGGTCAGGAGCTTCGCGAGAAACACCGACGAGCGCCCCGCGGGCATGGTGAAAACCTTATTCCAGTTATTGTTCGCGTTTTCCAGCCGCATTATATACGCGCAGTAAATACCGAGCATTATCGGCAGGAAGAAATAATCGGTAAACAGCGTGTGCTGCGTCCATAGGCTCAGCCATTCGCGCGTTAAAACCTCCTTCTGATACAGATAATTCGCCGTTCCCAAAGCCGCCGGAATGACCGGCATCAGCAAAAATGCTAGCCATACGGGAGAGCGCTTTAGCTTCATTCGCTCCGCCTTCAATAATTTCAGTAACATAATTTACAGCTCCTTTCTCTTGAATATTTCGCGCCCGATGATATACAGAGCGACGCATATAAAAAGCAATACGATAAAGAAATTCCAATCAATTCCCATAACGTCGAAATGCGCGTACTTATAGCGGTCATCTCTCGTCCAGTCAAACAGCCCGACAAACATCAGCACGGCGTAATAGCCCCAGATAAGCGACCTGCGGAGCCACGAAAGCTGCGGCAGGAACATCGAAAACGTCCCGAAAAACGTGCCTATCGCGCCCGAAAAAAACGTGACCGCCTGATTTTTAAAGCAGAGCGACAGCGTGTGCTGGAAAATGTACACCGCGACAGTCGGCGCGGCGGTGAACAGCAGATACAAAAGATACAGCTTTATCGGCAAATCGCCGCCGAAGCCCGCGATACAGCCGAACGCGATCGTCGCTGCCCAGCTTAAAACCACGCAGAACAGCATGATAGCAAGCCCATATAAAAGCTTCGCGTCGTAGATTTGCCCGCGCTTTTTTGTGACCGCAAGCTGCTTTAGCATTGCGCCCTTATGCTCGATATCGCACAACCGCGACGACACTATTATCGAAAGCAGCGGCATAAAGATCGAGTTTATAAGCGGCAGCTCGTATAAATTCGCCATCCAGCCGAGTCGCAGCAAATCTTCGCTATGATTTCTCGGATAAATCCATAACAGCATCGCCGCCGTTACTGCGAGCGCGGTCACGAATACGTAGCGGCGGCGCGTTTTCATAAACTCGCATTTGAGTAACTTTATCATAAACTCCGCTCCTTTCCCGTAAGGTCGAGGAATATTTCCTCGAGCGATTTAGACTTGTCGATATTATGCAAATTGTCAAGCGCGCCCTGATACTTCATCTTACCGTTTGCGATTATGCCCACATCCTCCGCCATCTGGTCAATTTCCGAGAGCAGGTGGCTTGACACTATCACCGTCATACCATACTGACGCGGCAGCGATTTAATTAGCTCGCGCATTTCCTGTATGCCCGACGGGTCAAGCCCGTTTGTCGGCTCGTCGAGTATCAAAAGCTTAGGAAACGACAAAAGCGCGCCCGCGAGCCCGAGCCGCTGTTTCATGCCGAGCGAGTACGCCGACGCTTTCTTACCGCGCTGATTGTCGAGCCTGACTATCTGCAGCACCTTGTCGATATTCCTTTTCGGCACGTCAAGAAGCGTTTGCAAGATACGCAGATTTTCCGCTCCCGTAAGGTGCCCGTAAAACGACGGCGACTCGATAAGCGAGCCGATACCACGCAAAATTTCAATGCGGTTTTTCGTGTCCATGCGCCGCCCCATTATCTCAATTTCGCCCTCCGTCGGGCGGATAAGGCTCAGGAGCATTTTAAGCGTAGTCGTTTTTCCTGCGCCGTTGGGGCCTAAGAAGCCGTATATGCGCCCCTCGTTCACGCGCATATTAAGACCGCTTACCGCCGTCGCTCCCTTGTAGAGTTTGGTGAGGTTTGTTGTTTTTACAATTTCGTTCATGGTAGTTCTCCTTTCGTTTTGGAATGATTTAATGTTAACATATAAACCTTTCGGGAAAATAAACTAAACCTTACGTGAACCTTAAATATTTATAAATTCGGTTTCAATACGGAACGAATTATGATACAATAGCAGATAAATAAAGCCTTCCCCTTGAGGGGAAGGGGGACCGCGAAGCGGTGGATGAGGTGTAGCCCGTCAGGGCGTTATAATTTGAAAGTTAGCGTAATAACGCTGCTTCGCAGCTACACCTCATCAGTCAGCTACGCTGACAGCTTCCCCTCAAGGGGAAGCCTATTAAAGAAATCGGAGAATAAGCATGAACGAATTGAAAAACAAAAAAATCCTGATCGTTGACGACGAAACGGAGCTGTTGAAAATTTTATCGGGAATTTTATACAACAACGGATTTTATAATATCTACACCGCGCCCGACTGTAAAGCGGCGCTTAGAATTGCGAAAGAACAGTCGATCGCGCTGTATCTGCTCGACGTAAATCTTCCCGACGGAGACGGCTTCGCGCTGTTTGAAAAGCTCCGCGAGATCTCGTCCGCTCCCGCGATTTTCCTGACCGCGCGCGGCGAGGGGAACGACAGGATAAAAGGACTCGGCTTGGGCGCGGACGATTATATTGTAAAGCCCTTTCTGGCGGACGAGCTGATTTTGCGTATAAACGCCGTTTTAAAACGCGTTTACGGAATCGCGGAAACAAAATCGGCGTTCGGTATGTCGGGCTGCACAGTTGATTTTGAAACCGCGTCGGTAAATAAAAACGGCAGGGAAATCCCGCTCACGGCGAAGGAGTATATTCTGCTTAAAAAGCTGTGGGAAAACAGAAATAAAATCGTCACATCCGACGCGCTTTGCATGGCGGCTTGGGGCGAGGAATATTACGGGTATGAAAACACGCTGATGGTGCATATACGGCGGCTGCGGCAGAAAATCGAAGCCGAGCCGTCGAAGCCGAAGCATTTGCTGACGGTCAAGGGGTTGGGATACAAGCTGGTGATTGAAAATGAATAAAACAAGCCTGAAAATTTTTATCTGTTTTACGCTTACCTCGGCGGTGATCGCGGTTATTCTGCTGTGCGTGAATTTTCTGGGATACGCATATATCGCGAGCGATCCCGGCGAAGAAGGCAGACCGAGAAAAACGCTCGCGCTGATAAGCGAAAATCTGACGCGGACGGAACGCGGCTTTGAGCTTACGGAAAACGTTATCCCCGACAACTATTGGTGCATTTTGATTGACGAAAACGGCGGTATTATATGGTCGCAAAACAAGCCCGACGATATTCCTTCGCACTATTCCATAAATGACGTCGCAAGAATGACGCACTGGTTTTTGAACGATTACCCCGTCTACGTCCGCACGGAGGACTACGGGCTGCTGGTGCTCGGCATACCGAAAAACGCGGTCGCCAAATACGAAATGATTTATTCGATGAGCTGGTTCGACACGCTGCCGCAAAGGATTTTGACGATCCTTCTCGTCAACCTGTGCTTCGCCGCGCTGTTGGCGTGTATTTTCGGCTCTCGTCTTTACCGCCGCTTGCGCGCGCTCACCGACGGAATAGCCGATTTGCGTAACGAAAAGCCGGTCAGCTTGCCGGAGCGCGGAATTTTCAAGGAAATATCCGCGAACATAAACCGAGCGTCGGACGCGATCGAGCGCAAAAATGCCGCTCTCGCCGCCCGCGACAGCGCAAGGTCAAACTGGATCTCCGGTATTTCACACGATATCCGCACGCCGCTTTCGGTAATAGTCGGCTACTCGGACGAGCTTGCGAACTCGGAAAACCTCACAAAAACGGAGCGCGGAAAAGCCGAAGCGATAACCGCGCAGGGCGTGAAAATAAAGAAGCTTATCGAGGATTTGAATTTAATTTCGTCGCTCGAATACGATATGCAGCCATCCAATAAAACGGCGGTCAAAATCTGTCCCTTGCTGCGCCGTGTTGTGTCGGACATATTAAACAGCGGCATCGCCGACAAATGCGAGATCGAGCTTGATTTGCGGAACGAAAAATCAACTATATCTGCGGACGAAAGCCTTATCGAGCGCGCGGTGTATAATCTGATAAACAACAGTATCACGCATAACAAAAGCGGCTGCAAAATCACTATAACGCAGTATGAGGAAAAAGGGCGTGTCATCGTGGAGATCGCCGACAACGGCAATGGCGTGCCGCAGGAAGTGATAGACAATATTGCCGAGATCCCTAAATCCGCGCATGGGCTGGGACTGCCTATGGCGTACCGTATTATAAAAGCCCATGGAGGAGAGTTTTCGATAGAGAACTGCGGCGGAGTGAGAATAAAAACAGAATTGCCGTCGGCATAACCTTATAACTTCAAATAAATCCGTGATATGATAACAATGTTCCGTCGTAACTGTAAGATAAAGAAACAGCAAGATCTTGATTGGTGACAAGATTCCACAAATCCTTATTTACTGCTTCCACAATTATGTTATCATATGAGATACTTAATGTTCCGCTTTTATGTGCAACAAAATAGGGATAGAAAATAACTATTCCGTTATTTCCTATTTTCTTATATAATTCATCTGCAAAAATCTTTGCCTCATCCGCTGTTTTGCCAACCAATCTTGGAAGATTCAAATCATTCCCACGATTAACTGCTGAGCGTATTGTCCATAAAATATCTTTACTAAGCTTAATATCAGGATTATATACTCTCCAAATCCATTCAAAATTCTAATTGATTTTTTGCCGCGCAGCATATATAATATTTATAAACAAATACGCAATAATTTTTGAAACGGAGGTTTGATTATGAAATATTTAGGCGAAGAAATCAAAAAGCTCGGATTCGGGTTGATGCGTCTGCCGCAGAAGGACGGGGCGACCGATATTGAGCAGACTAAGGAAATGGTCGATATGTTCATGGGCGCAGGATTTACATATTTCGATACGGCGTGGGCATACGGCGAGAGCGAGAGCGCGATACGCCAAGCGCTCGTGGAGCGCTATCCGCGCAAGAGCTATCAACTCGCGACGAAAAACGCGGCTTGGATCAACTGCAAAACGCGCGGGGACGCGATCGCGCAGTTTGAAACATCGCTCAAAAACACCGGCGCGGGCTATTTCGATTTTTATCTTCTGCATAATCTTGGCGAGTTCAGGACGAAGGTGTTTGACGATTTCAATATGTGGGACTGGACAAAAGAGAAAAAAGCCGAGGGCAAAATAAAGCACATGGGCTTTTCGTTTCATTCCACGCCGGAGGAGCTTGACGAGATACTGAATAATCACCCGGAAATGGAGTTCGTTCAGCTTCAGATAAACTATGCCGACTGGGACAATCCCGCGGTACAGTCGCGCCGCTGCTATGAGGTGGCACGGGCGCACGGCAAGCCGGTCGTTATCATGGAGCCGGTTAAGGGCGGTATGCTCGCGAACCCGCCGGAGCCTGTGGAAAAGGTGTTTAAGGAAGCCGAGCCGGACGCGTCATGCGCGTCGTGGGCAATTCGGTTCGCGGCAAATCTCGAGGGCATAATTACCGTGCTGTCGGGCATGAGCAGCGTTGAGCAAATGGCTGATAATTTAGCCGTTATGAAAAGTTTTAACGGCTTAAGTGAAAAAGAGGAGCAAACGCTTAAAAATGCGCGCGAGGCGCTCGCGGCAATTCCGCTGATACCGTGTACGACGTGCAATTACTGCGCGAAGGTATGTCCCGAAAAGATAGGAATTTCAGGCTCATTCACAGCGATGAATTACTGCACGCTCTACAGCAAGGACGCGGCAGCAGGTCAGATGAACTGGCTCGTGGACGGACATGGCTTGAAGCGCGCGGATAAATGTATCAAATGCGGAAGGTGCGAGCAGGTGTGTCCGCAGCATATCAAAATCCGTGAGGAGCTTGAAAAGGTAAGCGCGGCGCTGCTGTGAGTGAAAACAGAAAGGAGAATAAAAAAATGGCAAATCTTATTATTTACTATTCGCGCAAGGGCGAAAACTATGTGAACGGCAGAATTGAAAACCTTGCGAAGGGCAACACGGAGATCGTTGCGGAGTTTATTCAAAAAGCGGTCGGCGGCGACTTGTTTGAAATCGAAACCGTAAAGGAATATTCGGCGGATTATTACGAATGTATTGACGACGCGAAGGCGGAGCTGCGCGCGGGCGCAAGACCTGAGCTGAAAAAATATCTTGACGGCATTGACAGCTACGACAATATTTTCGTTTGCGGTCCGTGCTGGTGGGGTACGTTCCCGATGGCGGTGTTCACGCAGCTTGAAAAGCTCGACTGGAGCGGCAAAAAGGTTATGGCGGTTATGACGCACGAGGGCAGCGGCTTGGGAAGCTGCGAGCGCGATTTAAAGAAAATATGCGCGGGCGCATCATTTGGAAAAGGTCTTGCCGTTCACGGCGCGGACGCGGCTAAATCCGAAAAAACCGTTGCATCATGGGCGAAAAAGTCGGTTTGATTAAAAAAATACAGCCAACGGGACAAAACCGTCGGCTGTATTTTTTTGATTTTCTAATGAAAATAATAATCTGCGATTATATGGTATATTCAGCCGAGTAAAATGACACAAAAATCATTCATATTAAGTTAAACTTATAAAATCTATAATTAAATTGAATTGATAATGCCAAAATATTGTGATAGAATATAATCAACAAAAAAATATGAGGTGAATACAATGAAAAAAGATGTAATGATTTTAACAGGTGCAGGTCAGATAGGTATGGCAATTGCGCGTAGGATTGGTTTCGAGAAAAAAATTGTAATCGGGGACAAAAGCATTGAAAATGCGCAGACCATCTCGAAAATAATGAATGATGCGGGATTTGATACAATTCCAATTGAGATGGATTTATCTTCGCGTGAGTCGATATTGAGTTTAATCAGTGAAGCACGGAAATACGGTGAAATTTCTGCATTGATTAACGCCGCGGGTGTGTCGCCGAGTCAAGCGCCGATTGAAACTATTTTAAGGGTTGACCTCTATGGAACTGCGGTGCTGTTAGAGGAGGTCGGAAAAGTCATAGCAACAGGAGGAGCCGGAGTGACGATTTCAAGCCAGAGCGGATTTAGAATGCCGGCACTTACTCCGAAACAGGACGAGCTTCTTGCGACAACTCCTGCCGAAGAGCTTTTGAGCCTTGATATGCTTCAGCCCGAAAACATCCGCGACACACTCCATGCGTATCAGTTGGCAAAGCGATGCAACGAAAAACGTGTGATGGCGGAGTCTGTAAAATGGGGTACGCGGGGAGCAAGGCTTAACGATATTGCACCCGGCATAATAGTTACTCCGCTTGCCATAGATGAGTTTAATGGCATACGCGGTGATTTCTACAAGAATATGTTTGCAAAATGTCCTGCGGGGCGTCCCGGAACTGCCGATGAGGTGGCGAATGTGGCAGAGTTGCTTATGAGTCCTGCCGGCGCATTTATTACCGGTTCAACTATTCTTATCGACGGCGGCGCGACGGCAAGTTATTATTATGGCCCGTTAAAGCCGCAAGAATGATGGAGGGAAATCCGATGAAAAAACTATTTACAACAATTTTATCACTTTGTCTCATAGCCGGATTTGTTGCCGGCTGCGGAAACAATACGGAAAACAAGGAGGAAAACAATATGGCAGAGCTTTTATATCAGGGACATGCGAGCTTCCGTCTTACAACGGGAGAGGGTAAAGTAATTTACATTGATCCGTACGCGGGCGAAGGCTACGACAAGGAAGCGGATTTAATTCTTGTGACGCATCAGCACCCCGACCACAACAAAATCGACCTGGTGCCGCAGTCGGACGGCTGCGTGATTTTCCAAAACAGCGACGCGATAACGGACAACGGCTATAAAACGCTTGATTTCGCGGGCGTTCATATCGAGCCTGTACAGGCGTATAACCAGAACCACGACATAAAGCAGTGCGTCGGCTATCTTGTTACGGTGAACGGCAAAACGCTGTATTTCGCGGGTGACACATCAAAGACAGACCAAATGGCGGAGCTTAAGGACAAAAATATCGAATATGCGTTCCTGCCGATCGACGGGCATTTTAATATGGATATACCCGAAGCGGTCGAGTGCGCGGAGCTTATCGGCGCGAAGCACACCGTTCCGATCCATATGTCGCCGGGCAAGCTGTTTGACCGCGAGAGAGCGGAGCAGTTTGTAACGCCCAGCGCGCTGATAGTCGAAGCCGGAGAAGTGATCGAGATGTAACTCGGAGCGAATTTATAGCAGCGGAAAACCTCTAAGAAGAGCGGCATGGCAATATAGCATTTCATCCGTCCTAACACGGGGAGCAACTCACATGGTATGCGGCAAATATGCAACACCAACACCCCAAAAAAAACTGCATAAATACACCGAATCCCCAACCTCTGCACTCTCGAAGAGACAAATTTTTACACACAATATACAAAACCCCCACAGCCGCGAGGCTATGGGGGTTTTTGTATTTACAGTTCTATCGTATACGTTTTGGACGTTTCGTGATCCTCGGCGTAAACCGTAATTGTGATTTTTCCGCAAGCCTGTACGGTTTTCGGCACGGCGTCGTTTATCAGCGTACCGTTGACGTACACAAGCCCGTATTTGTCGGCCGGAGTTGCTTTCAACGTAACACTCTCCGCGCCGGGCGTAGGCGTAAGCGTGTACTCCGTCACGTTCGCGTCAAACGACGGTGAGAGCGTTCCCTCATCGAACGTCAGAGCCGAAAGCGACGCGTTCGTGCCGTAGTCGGTCACGATTTTTACCATGCCGCATATTTTCGGCGCGTCCGTGCCCTTGTCGGCGCGGAATACTATATGGAGCGCGTCGCGTCCCTCAATCGTACCCGACGCCGCAGGCAAAGCCGCGTTTACGGACGCTTCGGGAATTTCGTAAAGCGTCGTTTCGTCCTTGCCGGAAGCGGTCACGTCGGCGAGTTTAGTGTCCCCAATGTATATCGTCATTTTAGTGTCCCTGTCGCTTGAATGATACGTCACAGAGAGATAATTCTTAACGCCCTTTTTAACCGCCATCGGGTAATCGACATAGCCGCCGCTTGAAATCGCGCGGTAGTTTGGCATATCGCCCGTTCCCTCAACGCCTGTGGATTTATCCTGCGTGTAGCCGTGACCGTTCTCCTGCTGGTCGTGCGACGGCTCGATCGAATCAATAATTATATTTTCATCGCGTCCCTTTTGCTTGTCGGCGAGTATCTGCGCCTGCTGCTCCTCCGCGGTCATGCCCGATATGTACCAATAAATGCCGTAACGCTCGTCATAGCGCTTGTAGTGCGGCGTGAACACGAGTTGTTGGTCGGTATTCTGCATCGTGAATTCGAGCTTGCCGTCGGTCTTTACCATATTTTCGCCGAGATTATTAAGCCACTCCTCGCGCGTGCCGTAATCGGAATTGATTATAACGTACTCGTTGACGTCCGCCTTCGTTTTCGGCTTTCTGACCGCCATGCCGTGGCTTTCCTCGGTCATATTTTCCTTGCCCAAGCCTACGCTCAGCAGCGTCGGACCGTATTTGAACGCCGTTACGGTATCATTATCCGCAAGCCCGTACGCGCGCATTTCCATCGGAAGCGTGATCTCGATTTTGTCGCCCGCTTTCCACTCGCGGCTTATTGTAACGTAGCCCGCCGACTGCGTATAGCTGTAATTTTCGCCGTTTATCTTTATCGCCGGAGCGGACGCGCACCATTCGGGAACGCGCAGCACAACAGCCGCGCTCTGCGTATCGCCCGAAATCGGCTCGACGGTGAGATTTGACGTTTCACCGTCGGGGAGAGTTGATGCTTGCGTGAGCTTTATGTTGTTGTCCTCGTCCGTCAGCACGGAGCTTATGTACTGATTTACAACAACCATTCCGTCCTTTTTATAGTAGATGCTGTCGGTGAGCTTCGTGAAGCTTTCCATACCCGAGCCGGTGCAGCACCAGAAATCGTTCCACGGCGTCGAGAATACCTTGAAGTATCCTGTCGCCATCGGCTGGAAGTACATAGTCATGCCCGTTTCTGGGTTTTGGCTCGACACGATAGCGTTGAGGAACGTGCCCTCGTAATAGTCCTCGTACTTCTTTTCGCCCGTCAGCTTGTAAAGCTCGCGCGAGAGCTTGAGCATATTGTAGGTATTGCACGTCTCGCAGTTTACCTCGTCGCGGAACGCGTTTTCGGTGTGCGCCGCGCGGAAATGCTCGTTTTCACTGTTGCCGCCGGTGATGTATGAGTGGTCGTTTACGACTATGTCCCAGAAATTCTCCGCGACCTTCAAGTAATATTCCCTGTTACGCGACGCGTCGGGAGCGTCCGTTTCGAGCTGACCGTCCGTCGCGTCGATAGCTCTTACGCGGTTAAGCGCGCCGATAATTTTCGGGATCGTCGTGTTGGCGTGCTTGTTCGCGAGTACATCGTTGTGGTTGTAAATGCTGTCGAACAGGCTCACCTCGTCGAACATATGCGCCGCCTTCGCGTGATTTGGACCTTTCGTAATTTTATAAAGCTCGTAAAGCGCGTCGTTCATGCCGCCGTACTCGATATTTAATACACGCGCCTGCATTGTCGAATCGTAGCTTCCTACTCTGTTGTAAACCCACGTTCCGAGCGCGTCAGCCATTTCGAGCGCCTTTTCGTTGCCGGTGAGCTTATATGTATCGACAAGCCCCGCAAGTATCTTGTGCATCGTGTACCACGGCACCCACGCCTGAGTTGTGATATTCGTTTTGTTGTTTTCGACGTTGTCAAACTGGATCTCGCCCGTTACCACTCTGCCGCCGCTCCACGCGTTTGTTGTCGCGAACAGATAGCCCTTCTTTACGGTATTGCCGTTTACAGTAGTGTCCTCCTTGATCTGCGCCTCGTACAGTGCGTCGATCAGGTCATTCGACATTTTAAGAAGCCCTTCGTCGCCCGTATTATTGTAGCCCTGAGCGACAGCCGTCATATAGTGACCTACCGCATGACCCGCGATAAGGCTCGTTTCCCAGCCCGGGTATGTATCAGACGTTGAGGACAGCCCCGCCGTTCTGCGAAAGCCCGACGCGAGCTTGTTTACATCGAAATCGTTCAGATACGCCGCCATTTTTTTCGTACCGTTTAAGAGGTAATCGTCCTTCATCTCAACGTCCGTCATGCTGTAATCGGAAAGTCCCGTAATTGACGGCGCGGCGAGAATTGTCACGTTAAACGCTTTCGTGTAAACCGCTCCGCCGTTTTTAACCGCCGCGGTAAGCGTTACGCGCTTGTCGGCGTTACCCGCTGCCGGCGCGGCTATCGCGTTATTTTTAATCACGCCGCTGTCCGTACACGTCCATGTAATATCGCTGCCGTTAGCGCCCTTTACGGGAAGTGATGCGCCGTCCGTAAGCTCGGTCGTGCCGAAACCGAGGTCGGCACAGTCCTTGTAAGCCGCAGCATTGCTGAGTTCCGACGCGTATTCGTCGTATGCCGCCTTTATCTCGCCGGCGGTGCAGATTTTATTGTAAATTTTGATCTCGTCCATATTCCCCTTAAAATACTTGTCGCTCGCGTAATGCGATTTGCCTATGTAGTTCGATGTTTCGTTTATCGCCGTCACCGCTTTCGCGCAGTCCGCTTCCGCGACGAGCGCGCCGTTTCGGTAGAGCGCGACATGGTTCGCGGTGCGCGTGACCGCGTAATGCTCCCATATGCCGGTGTTCGTAAACGGCGTGACGTCCATTGTGTCCTTCGTTCCGCCGACGCTCGATTCAACGCGTCCGTTCGACGGCGAATAGAAGAAATAATTGTTCTGATCCGAGCCGAAGTCGAACATTCTCGCCCAGTCCTGAACGGCTTCCGTTTTGACCCACGCCATGATCGTCATGTTGTCCGTCATGATGTTATTCGGGAGCTGCATGTAGCCGTTTGTTCCGTCGAGCGTCAGACCGTTTCCGGAAATGCCCTTTCCGCTTCCGACCGCCGCTCCGCCGTGAAGCAGCGACGACGTATCGGCAGAATTTTCAAAGCTGTAATAATATGTAAGTCCGTCCGCGCGCGTATTTGTAACGGTCGCTTTATCTGTGAGCGGCTCTTTTGTTTGAGCGTCCCAAAGATATACAGCAATCTCGTCCGCATCGGACGCGTCGAGTGTGAGTTCCTCATTTAACGCGCCCTTCGCGCCCAACGCGCCATGATAAACATCAACCGATTTAAGCCGCTTATCCTCATCATACGCGGCGGCGTACAAATCCACCGCCTTGTCCTCGTCCGTATAGCTTGCCGCCGACGCATATACCGTGATTTTACCGCCGGCCGCCTTTGATTTTTCGGCTGTGAGCGCCCATTTTACGCCCGACGGTGTGAGCGTCACCTTTCTCGCCGACTCGTCCGCCGTCATTTTTACCGCCGCCGGAGCAGTCAGCTTTGTAAGCTCGCCGTACCTACCCGCGTCGCTCGCCGTGATAGTTATATCGCAGCCGCCCGTAAGACTTAATATATCTATCGAGCCGCCCGCGTAATACACGTTCGCTTTAGTGTCCCCCGAAAGATGAAGCGTGCCGTTGTCTATGTACACATCAGCAGGATCTACAGCCGCGCTTGCGTTTTCATTGTCCTCAAACGTCACGTCGTTAAGCGTCATATTTACCGTTTCGGCGCAGTTTAGAGCGTAGCGCGCGGCGGTCGACGTTTTGAAATTACGTATGTTAACGTTGTCGAATTTTACTGTCCCGGCCATATACCACAGCGCTGCGTCGGTGAATGTTCCGCCCGACTTGTTTCCGTCAATCGTCATGTTTGAAAACGTCCAGTTTCCGGCGCAGTTTTGGTAGAGAATTGCGTCGCCCCATTTGGAATTGCTCTTGGTTATCGTGTGTCCCTTGCCGTCGAGCGTTCCCGTTGACGGGGTTTGATTTATTCCGACGTTCGCGGCTGAAATATCCGCCGAAAGCTCGTAATCTCCGCCGGACGTGATAGCATTTGCCAAGCCGTTCTCGTCCGACACAGCCGTCGCCGCTAAGGCGGGAACCGCGAGCGAACCGACCATGACCAGCGCGCAAAAAGCGGCTATAATCTTCTTTGACACCATGGCAGATCATTCCTCTCTTTATTAAAATTTATAAATTGAATGTGAAAGGGATTGCGTACGCAATCCCTTTATTCTTTAAATTTCTTCGATAATCGGCAGTATCATCGGTGAGCGCATTGTCTGCTCGTAGATGTAGTGCGACACCGCGGAACGCATACCGCTCTTGAGCAGCGACCAGTCCATGCCGCGTTTGCCGAGGTTCGCGTTCACACATTCGGCGGCGACTGCGCGCACGCCGTCCATAAGACTTTCCGCCTCGCGCACGTAAACAAAGCCGCGCGATATAACGTCGGGACGCGAAATCATCTGCTTGCCGTCGCGCGACAGCGTCACAACGACGATAATAAGTCCGTCCTCGCTCAAATGCTTTCTGTCGCGCAGAACGATGTTGCCGACGTCGCCGACGCCCAAGCCGTCCACAAGTATTTTACCCGCCTGCACCGTTCCGTTCATCTTCGCGCTTCGCGAGTCAAGCTCCAATATGCGTCCGTTCGCGAGTATGAAGCTGTTTTTGGACGGTATGCCGACGCTCTCCGCAAGCTCCTTGTGCAGCACGAGGTGGCGGCGTTCGCCGTGTACGGGTATAAAGAATTTCGGCTTTAACAGCGCGAGTATGAGCTTTAACTCCTCCTGGCACGCGTGTCCCGACACATGCACGTCGGTAAGCGCGCTGTATACGACCTCGCAGCCTATCTTGAACAGCTCGTTTATGACATTCGATATGGAGCGCTCATTTCCCGGAATGGGCGTTGCGCTGATGATGATAAGATCGTCCTTCGTGATTTCAACCTTTCTGTGGTCCGAATACGCCATACGCGTAAGCGCGCTCATTGGCTCACCCTGCGAGCCGGTTGTAATAATAACTACTTGATTCGGTCTGTATTTTTTTATGTTGTCAATGTCTATAAGCGTGCCTTCGGGTACGTTCATATAACCCAAAAGTATTGAAATTTCAACGATATTTTCCATGCTCCTGCCGGAAACGGCGACCTTTCTGCCGTTTTTAACAGCCGCGTCGATAATCTGCTGTACGCGGTGTACGTTCGAGGCGAAGGTCGCGACTATAATGCGCTTTTTGCTGTTCTGGAATATGTTGTCAAACTTTTCCCCGACTGTGCGCTCACTCATCGTGTAGCCCTTGCGCTCCACGTTCGTGCTGTCCGACATGAGCGCGAGTACACCCTCGTTGCCGAGTTCACCCAGACGCGCAAGGTCTATCATCTCGCCGACAATCGGCGTTGTGTCGATTTTAAAATCGCCCATGTGTACGACCATTCCCACCGGCGTCTTAATCGCGAGAGCCGCGCTGTCGGCGATGGAGTGATTTGTGCGTACAAACTCGACCGTGAAGCACTGTCCCGCCTTCACGACCGTTCCGTACTTTACGCGCACCAGCTTTACGCGCGAGAGCAGATTGTGTTCCTTCAGCTTGTGTTCGACAAGTCCTATCGTAAGCCGCGTGCCGTATACAGGCACGTTTATCGACTTCAGGAAATAAGGCAGTCCTCCGATGTGGTCCTCGTGTCCGTGCGTCAAAAAAACGCCCTTTATCTTCTGATAGTTTTTCTCAAGATACGTTATGTCGTTTATAACCATATCTATACCGGGCATATCGTCATCGGGGAAAGCCATACCGCAATCTACCATTATGATCTCGTTTCCGTACTCAATGGCGGTCAGATTTTTTCCGATCTCGTCAAGACCGCCCAATGGTATGATTTTCAGTTTTTTAGCTTTTGCCACTATTAAATTAAACCTCCTGTTTTCATTGTATTTTTCCGAACATTATTACAACACTATTATTATATCACAAAATATGGGAATTAGTCAATATAAATATAAAAAACGGCGGCGCGTTCCTTGCTGTAAGGGAAGCGCGCCGCCGAAAATACCGCCGTTCAGTCTTGCTCTATAGGCAGGTCGAGCGGCTTAATGATTTTGTTGTAAAGGTAGCGGAAGCATATAAGGCTCATCGCGAGCGAGAAAATTTCCGCTATCGGGTACGACCACCATACCGCGTTTATACCGCCGAGCCACGCGAGAATGAACGCCGACGGCAGCAGCACGACGAGCTGGCGCACGATTGACACGAACATACTGAGGAAGCCGTGTCCGAGCGCCTGGAATGTCGATGAGAATATGATACACACGCCCGCGAACGCGAAGCTCAGGCTTATTACGCGCAGCGCCCATGTGCCTATGTTTAGCATTTCGGGCGACGCGTTGAACAGTCCGAGCAGCTTGTCCGGTATCAGCCAGAACAGAGCGATGCCTATAAGCATCATCGATACCGCGTATATCGCGGAGTAGCGTATTGTTTTTACGATACGGTCTTTTTTGCGCGCGCCGTAGTTGTAGGAAACGATAGGCACCATGCCGTTGTTGAGACCGAATATCGGCATGAATATGAAGCTGTTGAGCTTGAAGTACACGCCGAACACCGCGACCGCGGTCGAGGACGCGAGGTACATACCGAGTATTATGTTCATGCCGAACGTCATTACCGAGCCGACGGACGCCATGATTATCGACGGCACGCCGACGGCGAGGATTGTCTTTATGTACGAAATTTCGGGGCGGAAGCCCTTAAATTCAAGCTTGACGTCGGGGTTGCGCTTGATGTTCATTATACACGCGAGTATGCCCGCTCCGATCTGTCCCGTTACCGTCGCGACAGCCGCGCCCGCAACGCCCATTTTCGGCATACCGAGCAGACCGAAAATCATGATAGGATCGAGGATAATGTTTATGACCGCGCCCGTGATCTGCGTTATCATCGTGTACAGCGTGCGTCCCGTACTCTGCAGCATTCGCTCGAAGGTGAACTGTCCGAATATTCCGACCGAAAGTATAAGACATATCTGCGTGTACGAAACGCCGAGACTCGCTATTTCCGCGTCGTTTGTCTGCGCCGCGAAAAACGGCTTTACTAAGAATATTCCTATAAGTATAAACAGTATGCAGCCTATTGCCTCGAGGAACAGTCCGTTCATCGCGACCTTGTTCGCCGCCTTGTAGTTTTTCTGTCCGAGCGAGCGCGACAGAAGCGCGTTCATACCTACGCCCAAACCGGAACCCACCGAAATCATGAGGTTCTGCATCGGGAACGCCATCGACACGGCTGTGAGCGCGTTCTCCGACAGCCTCGACACGAATACGCTGTCTACTATATTGTAAAGCGACTGCACGAGCATCGATATTACCATCGGCAGCGCCATTGTGATGAGCAGCTTGTTTATCGGCATCGTACCCATCTTGTTTTCTCTTGCTTGTTCCATCAATATCTCTCCTTTTGCATATAACCTGTATCATTATATAATAAAACTGCGCGTATTGCAATAGGGTATGCGGTATTTTTTGACGCATGGCATGAAATGTAGACTATTTGACGTAAAAAGAATTGAGCGTCGTCCGTAAATGTGATATAATTATATTGGGTGTGCCGAAATGCACATTAAGGCACGACGGAGGTTTACATAATTTCCGTTATCTGTATAAAATAAATCATGCGAACGGAGGACAGCAACAATGAAGAAAATAAAAAAAGTTATATCGTACATATTGACCGCGGCGATCGCCTGCGCGCTCATGCCCTTAACGGTACTCGCCGATAACGGGCAGTCCGCGGCGGTCGATTACGGGATTTACTACGACGGCGAAACGGCTAAGTTCTACAAGAAATTCAGTCACAGCTTTCCGACAGGAGAGGTAACATTTTCGGATCCCGTGGAGGTACCCGGCGCGGTATGCGAGAAAAACAAGCTGACGCTCACGTCGGATTTCCAATTCTACACGAACTGCGAGGACGGCTTGGCTCTCGGCGAAGGCACGACGCTCTATGTTCCCGAAGGCGCAAGTCCGTCGGTTCACAGCGCAGTTTCCGGCATTGTGCTGAGCGAACATATCGGCGGTACTTCGGGCATATATTGCTGCGGAAACAATACGATAAATGTAGACGGCTCTCTCACCGTCACCGCGGGCGGCGGCGTGAACATAGACAGCTGGGGCATCATCGACGCGGGAGTCGGCAAGGATATAGATATAACGGGCAAGGGCAGTCTTACCGTTTACGGCGGAAACATCACGTACGACAAGGCTGTAACGGAGGACAGACCGAGAGGAACCTCTTGTGCGATAGGCGCTTACGACGACATTAACATATCTATCGCCGAGTTAAACGCCGTCGGCGGCAACGCTTACAATGGAAGCTTCGGCATAGTCGCGGACTATCCCGGTACAGAGCCTCATACGCTTACCGTCAGCGGCGGCTCGCATGTCGCCGCGAAAAGCGGCAGATGTGATAACGCGGAGGAAAGCACAAGCTGCGGCAGCGCGGTGAATCATCTTATAATAAAGGATAATTCGAGCGTGACCTTGTCGGTTCCCGGCACGGGAGAAAAATACTACGCCGCCGGACTTATGATTTACAACGGCGAAAATTACGGCAACGGAAAAATAGAGCTTTCAAACGGCGGTTCGCTTACGTCAAAGGCGGGCGACACCGCAGCCGGCTACGGCGTCGCTCCCACCTACCTGGGGCAGGTAGAAGCAGATATTGACGGAAGCAGCACATTTACCGCGGAGGGCGCGACATTCGCGTCATTGGCGGAGCTTACGGGCGTTTCGGTTGTGTCGGACGGCAAGACCGTGACATACGACAGCGAAAAATACGGCTACGTTGACGCGGACGGAAATCTCGTAAAGAAAATATCGGTTGAGCCGGAGTCTACAGACATACCCGAAGCGGGCGCTTTCCCGTTCACGGACGTAAAAGCAGCCGATTGGTTCTATAACGTGATTAAGGCGGTGTATAATGAAGGACTTATGAGTGGCGTAACGGAAACGGAATTTGCGCCGAAGGCGGCGCTTACGCGCGGCATGGTCACAACGATAATAGGCCGCATGGGCGCGGCTGAAACGGCGGACGTTTCAACGGCGTTTACAGATATTGACGCGGACGCGTATTACGCTCCGTATGTCGCTTGGGCGGCGGAAAACGGCATAGTGTCGGGATTTACGGACGGCACGTTCCGTCCCGGCGAAAACGTCACGCGCGAGCAGACCGCGGCGATACTGTACAGATATATGCAGTACATCGGCGCGGATGTGTCGGTCGGTGAGGATACGAATATTTTAAGCTTTACCGACGCGGACGAAATAAGCGAATACGCATTTCCCGCTTTGCAGTGGGCGTGCGGCACAGGCGTTATGCACGGCTACGGCGACGGCACGCTCGCTCCGAAATCGGGCATAACGCGCGCGGAATTTGCCGCGATGATAAGCGGCGTCGCGCTCACCTCGGACACGGGCGCGGAGCAAACGGCGGCAACGGACGCGTCCGGCTTCGTTTCGCTCGCGGAAGCCGTTCCCGACGCGATAATGGAAATAAGATATTATTCCACATATAACTTTGTCGGCGACAGAATTGACGGCTATGAAGAGCCGTGCGCGCTTTTGACAAAGGAAGCGGCAGCCGCGCTCAAAAACGCGTCGGACGACGCTGTGGAAAAGGGTTACAGGCTCAAAATCTACGACGCGTACCGTCCGCAGACGGCGGTTCAAAACTTTGTCGAGTGGGCGGAGGACACGGACGACACGCGTATGAAGGCGTATTTCTACCCCGAGCTTGACAAATCGGTGCTGTTCGACCAGGGCTACATCGCCGAAAAATCAGGTCACAGCAGGGGCAGCACGGTTGACCTCACGCTGTTTGACATGAGTACGGGCAAGGAGCTTGACATGGGCGGCACGTTCGACTATTTCGGCGAGCTTTCCCACCCCGATTACACGGGCGAACTGACGGAGGAACAGATACAAAACAGAAATATTCTGCGCGATATAATGCTTGAAAACGGCTTTAAGCCGCTCGATACGGAGTGGTGGCACTTCACGCTCGCGGATGAGCCGTACCCCGACACGTATTTTGACTTCCCCGTAAGCGGAAGATCGGTCGGTATTGAGTGATTATGCGTCCGAATGCAAAGCGTTTCGCGCCGCAAAGGGCGGCGTTCATGTACAAAGTATTGATTTTTTGATTAAAATGTGGTATAATTGTTGTGTATTGACTGTGACACGATAAAAGACTGATATAAATTTTTTTGCCGCCGGCGGGCGGCAAAAGGAGCGAATAAAATGAAACTTAAAGCCATTGCCGCCGCGCTGATCGCTGCGGCAGTCATTGCGCCCGTATCGCACGCGGCGGATGACGTTATGTATATATGCGCGTACTACAACGACAGCGGCGCGCTCATAGACGCGAAAAAATTTGACGAAGGCGAGCTTAAAAACGTACTTGACACGCTCGCGCCCGACGATGCGGCAAAGGCGAAGCTGTTCCAATGGAGCAGCGGTCTTCGTCCCGTCGGTGAGGTTATTATGTCGGACTACACGCGCGGAGTGGGCGACGTGCTTAACAATATGGACGGCACCGTTAAAGCTCCGAACGTTACGAGCGAGATGTGCGCTGCGTCGTTCTGGCACAATAAGGAAAACTGCTCGGACGAAATTGTTATGACGGAAGATGAAATCGCGGCGTTTAACCGCAAGGTTCTTGACACTCCCGAAACGTACACAAACGACCTCGCCGCTGTGGAAGGCACATATAACGGAGTTATGCTTGCGGAGCTTAACGCGGATTTTGAGTCGCCCGCGGGACTTTACTTAAACGGCGAACCCGTTCCGGAAAGCTATTACGAGGCGATACGTGAAAACATACGCAATTCGCCGGTAACAGATAATATGCCGTACAGATTCGGCTTCGCGGTAAACAGGACGGTCATGAAGGCGTACCCGTACGAGGATTACCTGTCCGACGATCCGTCCGATCCCGAATGGGATAACCTCGTTTCGAGCGGCGTGGCAGTGAACGAGCCGCTCGTGCTGCTGTTCACAACGGGCGACGGCAAATTCACAATGGCAAGGAGCCGGTGCTGCTCCGGCTGGGTTCCGACGGAGGATATAGGTGTTTGCGCCGACAAGACGGAGTGGGAAAAATACTTAAATCCCGACAAATTTCTTGTCGTGACGGGTGAAAAGGTATACCTTGAGCCGAGCGCGGACGCGGATCTGAACGAGAAAATGCTCACGATGGGAACGGTTCTGCCGCTCGTTACGGACGAGACCGGCACGGTGTCGTACAGGCTGCCGTGGAACAATTACGTCGTTAAAATGCCCGCGCGGAACAAGGACGGAAGCTTTTACCAAAAGAACGCTCTCATTCCCGCGAACCGCGACGTGAACGTCGGCTACCTCCCCTACTCTACCGCGAACGTTGTCACGCAGGCGTTTAAGTCGCTCGGCAACCGTTACGGCTGGGGCGGCATGATGAACTCACAGGACTGCTCGTCCTACGCGCGCGAGGTGTACCGCTGCTTCGGTCTCGAAATTCCGAGAAATACGACGTGGCAGTCGGCAATGCCGGCTGACGTGACGGTTATGTCCGATATGACGGACGACGAGAAGAAAGCCGTCCTCGACACGCTCCCGGCGGGCGCGATACTGATATTCCCGGGACATGAAATGCTCTACCTCGGCAAGGACAACGGGCTGTATTACACGATAAACGATGTAAGCTCGCTCGTGCCGCCCGACCGTCCGGGCGTTATCGTGAAGCCGAGAAGCGTTATAGTCAACGACCTTTCGACACTTCGCGGCAACGGCTCGACGTGGCTCGGAAATTTAAGCCATGCCGTGGTTATAAAATAATATGGAGGTAATGGACATATATGGAACACTCTTACAGTGACGGAATTTTGACAGTTAAATTATTAAAAAGAATCGACTCGAACAACGCGTCCGACGTCGATAAGGAATTGTTCGCGGCGATCGGGGAGTGCGGCGCAAAAAGCGTGATTCTCGACGCGGCTGACACGGAATATATCTCGAGCGCGGGATTAAGAGTTATCTTAAAGCTCAAAAAAACCGTCGAGGACTCGAAAATAATAAACGCGTCGCCGGAGGTGTACGATATTTTCAGCATGACCGGCTTTATCGACATTATCGACATGAAAAAAGCGTTCCGCGAGATTTCGGTCGAGGGCTGCGAGATAATCGGCAAGGGCGGTCACGGCACGGTTTACCGTCTTAACGGCGACACGATTTTGAAAATGTACGCCGAAACAGAGCCGCTCGCCGAGATAGAGCGTGAAATAGAGTACGCGAGAAACGCGTTTGTGGCAGGGGTTCCGACGGCTATTCCGTTTGACGTGGTGAAATGCGGCAGCTGCTACGGCTCGGTGTTCGAGCTTTTAAACGCCGACACGCTGGGAAATGTACTTGCCAAGAATCCCGACAAGTACGACGAATATTCAAAGAAGTATATCGAGCTTGTAAACACGCTCCACACGACCGAGGCGGACACGAGCCGTCTGTCGAACATAAAGGGCTTATACAACCAATGGGCTGACGAAATGGCGGAGCTTCTCACGGCTGATGAAATCGGGATCCTGCATGAAATAATAAACAGTGTCCCAGACAGGAACACATTCGTCCACGGCGACATTCACCCGAAAAACGTGATGGTCCAGGGCGGAGAGCTTGTGTTTATAGATATGGCGGACATCACATACGGTCACCCCGTTTTCGATTACATGGGCATGGCTCTCACGCACGTGATTGCCGGAGGCAGAGCGCCCCAGAGAGCGGTACAGATAATGGGCATAGACTACGAGACCGGCGTAAGACTGTGGAACGATCTCGTAAAGGCGCGGTTCGGCTCTCTCGGAGAAGAGGGGCTTAAGAAGATGAACGGTCTTCTGACGGCGTTCGGCATGATGAAATTCACCGTCGCGTCAGCCGTGAACAAGTCAAACCCGCAGCAGCTGAAGGAAACGCTTATCGGTATAAGCAGACAGACGTTCTTCCCGAACGCGGAGAACTTAATAGGCGCGGTGAAATTCTGACCGCTGATATACGCTTAAATTTGTAAAAATTTAATATAATAAATATTAAGGAGAGATTTATTATGACAATCAATCAAACAAACGAAAACGGAAAAGTAACGCTCGCTTTATCGGGCAGACTTGACACGGTTACCGCGCCCGAGCTTGAAGCGGCTCTCGACACGGCTCTTGGCGGCGCGACGGAGCTTTGCCTGGACTTCACCGACCTCGAATACATCTCGTCGGCGGGACTTCGCGTACTCTTAAAGGCGCAGAAAATCATGAACACAAAGGGTACGATGAAGATTACCGGCGTGAACGAAACAATCATGGAAGTATTCGATATTACCGGCTTTGTTGATATTCTCACAATCGAGTAATTCGATAAAAGGAAGTGTATCCGATGGTTTTTACACTTATACTGACGGCTCTTTACAACGCGATTCTGGCGGTGCTTATATATATCGCCGAAAAAAAGACCGCGTTCGGGCGGATAGGATATAAGAAGAAACAGATAATTATAGGTATTCTGTTCGGAGCGATGGCGTCGTTCGCAAGCACGAGTATCGCCGGTGTGGACATCGGCGACGGCACGATCATGAACGTCCGCGACGCGGCTCCGCTCTGCGCCGGTCTTATATTCGGCGCGCCGGCGGGTATTATCGCCGGTATCATAGGCGGCTTGTACCGATATATTTCGGCGTTCTTCGGGCTTACGGGAACGTACACGCAGCTTGCATGCTCGATTTCCACGGCTCTTGCCGGCTTTATCGCGGCGGCGCTTAGGAAATTCATGTTCGACGATAAAAAGCCGGGCTGGATCTACGGCTTGGGTATCGGCATGATTTGTGAAGTCATACACATGCTGATGATTTTCTTCACAAACGCGAACGATCCGAGTACCGCGTTCGGCTTCGTTAAGGTATGCTCGCTGCCGATGATGCTCTGCAACGGCTTTTCGGTCGGCGCGGCGGTGCTTGCAATATCGCTGCTCGGCAAGGACAGGGACACCGTGCAGTTCGGGAAAAGGCATATTTCGCGGACTTTCCAGACGTGGCTGTTTATATGTATCGTCGTGGCGTATGTGCTGACAAGCACGTACACCTATATGCTGCAGAGTCAAATGTCCAACACGGAGACGGAAACAGTCATAAAGACGAGCATCGACGACGTGAACCAAGATATTCAGGATACGTCGGACGAAAACCTGCTCAATAAAACGAACCTCATAAAGAGCGAATATATCGCGTCGGGCGATAAAAGCGCGGAGTTTCTGCAGTCGCTCGCGGACAAATACAAGGTCGCGGAAATTCATATTATCGACGATAACGGCATAATCGTGAACACAAACGTTCCGCAGTATATCGGCTTCGATATGGCGAGCGGCGAGCAGTCAGCGGAGTTTCTCATACTCCTTGACGGCACGCATAAGTCGTTCGCGCAGGAGTACCGCCCGCAGTCCTACGACAGCAGCGTCGCGTACAAATACGGCGGCGTGTCGCTCCAGGGCGGCGGATTCCTGCAGGTCGGCTACGACGCGAACGAGTTCCGCGCCGATATTGACAGCACCGTTAAAAAAATAGCAAAAAACCGCCACATAGGCGAAAACGGCTTTATCGTTATCTGCGACGAGGAGTGGAACATAGTGAGCGAGGGCACGGATTACACCGGCTACAACCTCGCAAGCCTCGGCATACGGGTTGATACCGAAAAGTACGCGGAAAATACCATATTTGGCACGGAGATTAACGGCAAGCCGTATCTGGGCGAATATGAGTTCGCGGAGGGCTATTACATCGTCGGCGTTATCGGCGAGGAAGAGGCGCTGTTTATGCGCGACGTGTCGGTTTATCTAAGCTCATTCATGGAGGTGCTGATTTTTGCGGCTCTGTTCGCGCTCGTGTACTTCCTCATAAAGAAGCTTATCATAGACAATCTGAACGAGGTAAACCGCGCGCTGTCGAAAATCACGAACGGCAACCTCAACGTTACCGTGGACGTGCGCGACAACGAGGAATTCGCGTCGCTGTCGGACGACATTAACTCCACCGTCGACACGTTAAAGCGGTACATCTCCGAGGCGGAGGCACGGATCGACGCGGAGCTTGAATTCGCGAAGCAGATACAAAGCTCGGCTCTTCCGTCGGTGTTCCCCCCGTTCCCCAACCGCAGGGAATTTGACATATACGCTCAGATGGACACGGCGAAGGAGGTCGGCGGCGATTTCTACGACTTCTATATGCTCGACGACTCGACGATCGCGTTCCTTATAGCGGATGTTTCGGGCAAGGGCATACCGGCTGCGATGTTTATGATGAAGGCTAAGACCATTATAAAAGACCTCGCAGAAAGCGGTCTCGAAGTAAACGACATATTCACGCAGGCAAACGCGAAGCTCTGCGAAAACAACGACGCGGGCATGTTCGTTACGGCGTGGATGGCGATAGTCGATTTGAAAACCGGTATTATGAGCGTCGCGAACGCGGGACACAATCCGCCCGTCATAAAGCGCGCGGACGGTAAATTCGATTACGAAAAAATGCGCGCGGGATTTGTTCTTGCCGGCATGGAAGGGATCAAATACAGAAAGACCGAAATACAGCTATCCCCCGGCGACAGGATTTATCTTTACACCGACGGCGTGACCGAGGCGACGGACAAGAATGATCAGCTTTACGGCGAGGACAGACTTGTCGGTTTCTTGAATTCGCTCGGCGACACCGACGTAAAGTCGATCTGCGGGGAGGTCAAGAAGGACATAGACCGCTTCGTCGGCGACGCGCCGCAGTTTGACGATATTACGATGGTGAGCTTCCGTCTTAACTTCATCAAGGGCGACGATAAAATATCGTTCATCCCCGGCAAGGACGCGGGCGCGGCGGTAAGCGATTTCGCGGAGCAGCTTACGTCGAAGCTCGACGTGCTTCCGAAAATTTCGAGCAAGGTGAGCATTGCGATAGACGAAATTGCCTCGAACATAATCAATTACAGCAAGGCGAAAACGGCGCAGATTTCCTATTCGATAGAGAAAAACAAGCTGAATCTGACGTTCGAGGACGACGGTCAGCCGTACAATCCGCTCGAAAAGGAGGATCCCGATATAACGCTGTCAGCCGAGGAGCGGCAGATAGGCGGTCTGGGCATTTTCATGGTCAAGCAAATGACAGAAAGCATGGACTACAAATACGAAAACAATAAAAATATTTTGAAGCTTGTAATGGCTTTGAACTCATAAAAATACAGAAAGAAGGAAAAAATATGAAAACGGATATTTGCACGATTTCAAGCGATAAGGAGACATTCGGCGCAATATTTGCCGAGGTTGAAAAGTCAGCCGAGTACAACAAGCTTCCAAAAAAGCAGGCTCTGCAGTTAAGGCTTCTCGCGGAGGAGCTTGTGGGCATGCTGCCGGAGCTTCTCGAAGTCGGCAGCGGTAAGTTCTGGATTGAAAATGAAGGAAATAACTTCGAGCTTCACGCATCGATCAAGGCGGAGCGCCTGTCGATGTTCGACAAGGAGGACATTCTTTCCCTTTCAAAGTCGGGCAAAAACGCCGCGTCGAAGGGCATTATAAACAAGATAAGACTTGTCGCCGAGGGTATGCTCGACGGCTACCTCGAAGCCGCAAAGGTGTCGGGCGGCGGCGAATATTACGACTTTTACGACATGGGCGTGTGCGCCGCGAACGCGTATGACGACAGGTGGCTCCACGCATGGTCACTGAGCAGCTACAAGGAGTGCGCCGACGACAACAAGGACAGCGACGCATGGGATGAGCTTGAAAAGTCCATAATCGCCAACCTCGCGGACGACGTAATCGTCGGCGTTATCGGCAGGAATGTGGATATAGTTATTAAAAAGACATTCGCGTAAACTGATTAAAAAAACAGACCGCAGGAGCGGTCTGTTTTTTTTAGTTCTGCGTTTTGATTTTACATATCGCATCGTTAAGTATTCCCTCGGCGTCCGCGCCGATTATGTCAAGTCCTTCGGCGGAAACAAAGCGCGTTTCCTTTATGCCGTAAAACTCCCTCACGAGCGCGTCGACGTATTCAAAGCCGAAATTGTGTATAATCGGTCCGCCCGAGGTCGTGACGTAATACAGCTTTTCCGCGCGGCACAAGCCCTCCGGAATACCCTCGTCGGTATAGCGGAACGTCACGCCGCATACCGTAATGTTTTCAAGGTAAATTTTAAGCAGCGCGGGAAACGTCAGATCCCAGTACGGCGCGGCAATCACGATTATGTCGGCGGCGGCGAACTGTCTCGCCGCGTCAAGCTCCGCCGCGTCAAAATCTCCCGCCGCAAGCAGTTCCTCACGGCGATTGAGCGAGCTTTCATCGAGCGGCTTCAGTCCGCACAAATCGGGACGTACCTCCGTAACCTCGCCGTCAAGAGTTTCAATGAGAGCGCTCGCGAGCGCGTTTGTGCGCGACTCTTTTCGCACGCATGTGTTTACAAATAAAATTTTCTTCATAAACGTCTCCAATTTTTATTCAAGAAATTTATCGCGCAGAGCCGTTATATCGCCGTCCGTTAAGCCGAGACCGTCGGTGAGATAAGCCTCGACCGAGCCGTACTCCGCTTTAACGCTGTCAACCGCAATGTTAAAGAAATCCTCGTACACCGCCGCGGCTGTTCCGACGTATTCCTTTGTTTCGTCCTCGTTAAGACCAAGCTCCGCCGCACGTGCCTCGCTTTGTGCAATCAAGTCCTTGTACGAATCGTTTGTCAAAAGATAATCCTGTTTGATCGTGTCCTCGTCCGCGCCGAGCGCATACAGAAGCAGCACAGCCGCCATTCCGGCTCTGTCCTTGCCCTGCGTGCAGTGCCACAGTACAGCCTCGCCGTCCCCGACGGTGAGCAGCTTGTCAAAAAACTCCGAGTATGCCTTTTTGCCCTCGTCGGTCAGGAGCATCTTTGAATATATCGTTGAAAGTCCCTTGTGCTTCGCAAGCGTTATATACGTCTGTTCGGGATCGTTCGTTTTTCTTGCCTCCATTATCGCAGCCACTGTTTCATCGTCGTACAGCGATGACGCGAATGCCGGCAGCCATACGTTTTCCGCACCCTCAACCTCCTTGTCGGGCTGCGCTTCACGCTCCGTTTCCGTTCTGAAATCGAACACGTACCTTAAATGGTACTTTTCCGACAGAGTTTTCGCGCCCTCATCCGTGAGAGTGGAAAGCGCGGCGCTCCTTAAAAGCACGCCGTCCTTTATCTTCCGTCCGTCGGCGCATACGTAGCCGCCGAGCTGACGCGCATTGCCCACCCCGTCAAGCTCTATCGCCTGCGTTTCGAGTGAAACGGTCGGCGGCTGTTCCTCTTTTTCCTGCGTCACGCCGCCGGAGCATGCGGCGGTCAAAATAACCGACGACGCGGCAACTGCGGCAAGTACGCGTTTTGCTAAATTATTCATGGTTAATCCTCCTTGGGTTAATATTGCTTTATTATATTGTACCACTTCTCCCCGCCGCCTTTCAAGATAAATTTATGTCATATATACGGCATTTCACGCCACGGTATTGATTTTTTGAGCAAAATAAGATAAAATTAAAATGGAGTTATATATCAGAAAATTAAATTGGCAAGGAGAGTTAAAATGGAAAGCATTTGCAATGACGGAATTTTAACGGTTAAATTGTGCGGCAGAGTGGACTCAAACAACGCCGCGGAGGTTGAAAACGAGATATTTGACCTTACGCATAAAAGCGGCGCGAAGGGCGTTATACTCGACGCTGCCGGCACGGAGTACATATCGAGTGCGGGACTTAGGGTTATATTAAAGCTCAAAAAGACGATAGATGATTCAAAGGTTATAAACGCGTCGCCGGAGGTGTACGAGATATTTGAAATGACGGGCTTTTCCGAAATAATCGACGTAGAGAAGGCGCTGCGCGAAATATCGGTTGACGGCTGTGAAAAAATCGGCGAGGGCGGCTTCGGAATAGTGTACCGCATTGACGACGAAACGATCGTAAAGGTGTACAAGTCAGCCGGAACGGACACGATAAAGCGAGAGATGAATTATGCAAAGCAGGCGTTTATCAAGGGCGTTCCGACGGCTATTTCGTACGATATGGTAAAGTGCGGCGACCGTTACGGCGTGGTATTCGAGCTCATAAAGTCGGACACGCTGGCGAACGCGCTTACCGCCAATCCCGAAAAATTCGACGAGTACGCGGAAAAGTATATAAATCTGGTAAGGACGGTACATTCCACGGACGTGAGCGATATTATTTCCGTCCGCGCGAACGACTTGTACCGCGGCACGTTTGCCAAGATAAAAAATCATCTGACGGACGATGAATACGGTGAGCTTATGCGCCTTTTTGACGCGATACCCGACAGGAACACGATGGTTCACGGCGATTTGCACGCGCGCAATATCATGATTCAAAACGGCGAGCTTCTGCTTATCGACATGGACGAGATAATGTGCGGACACCCGATATACGACCTGTGCAATATTTATTACGCGTACACGGAAATGCCAAAGCGCGGCGACGCCGACACTATGCGGTATCTTGGCATAAGCGCGGATATGTGCAAAAGGCTTATTGAAAAGTTCAACGAAAAATATTTCGGAGGTCTGACGGACGACCGGTTTAAGGCTGCGATTGACGGTATGAACGTATTCGCGCAAGTGCGCTACGCGTATCTGCGCCTTATCGTAAATAGCAAAGTCAGCTCGTATGAGGAGCGCGCGAAAGGCGTGGTGCAGAGCATTAGGAATGTAATCATACCGCAGATCGACACTGCGATCAACACGCTTAAATTTATATAAGCTCTGTAAGTGAAACGACATCGGAAAGGAGGGCGTGCGATGGATACGGCACAGAAAAAACAATACATATTCGGCGGATTTATCGCGGCAGCCGTCCTTGTTATGCTTGTTGCGGTGTTTGTGCTGCTCAGCAGGACAGATATCAAGGATATATCCATGAACCCGTCGCCCGATATGGGTTGGGAATATGAGCTTATTACCGGCTCCGAAACAAGACCTGTCTCACCCGAGCTTATTGACGATTTTACCGTAGGCTTTCCCGGTGAAACGTGCCGCGCGGTAAAAGCGTCGCGGACGATAAATGAGCAAATGGACGGCGCGCAGCTTGGAGTATACCTGTACGACGCGGTTTGCGGAGTTGACGTGCTTCTCGGCGGTGAAATGCTTTACACGAGCTTTGAGGGTGCGCCGAGGGACGAGGCGGGGTTCGTCGTTACGGACGGTCTCGCACCCGCATCGTCGGAAACGACTGAGTTTTTCCTGCCGGACGATTACCTCGGCAAGGAACTTACGGTGATTACGTACTTCCCTGCCGAAACGGATCAGATAATTCCCGTTTTTCCCTACATGACCAGCATTGACGCGTCGTTTGCCATAACGTCGGTGGAGAATGTTCCGCCCGTAGCCGGCGCGACGCTGTGCGCGATTCTCGCCTTTTTGACAGCGCTTGTATACGTCCTTGACATATCGAACGGCAAGCCGGACAAAAAGGTGCTGCTTCTGACGCTGTTTTATTTTATGCTGACAATACAGCAGGCATTTTCTTCCCTGGCGGGATCGTACAGCGTTTTTACCGATAAGCTGAATATGCTTGATTTCATCTGCGAGCTGTATATGGCGCCGCTTTTGATGTTCGCGGCGTTCAGCCTGACATCGTGGCGGCGGTGGATATTGGCTTCCGCGACGGGAGCGTGGTTCGTGTACGACTTTATAAGGCTGATACGGTACAGAATAATGTACGGACCGTTTTTCGCTCAGGCCTCCGCTCCGATAATACTGCTTTTGTATGCGCTGGCTGCGGCATTTGCAATAGTTGAAATAAAGCTGAAAAAGAGGGAACGCCCGGCAAAATCCGACCTTGTGTACGTCGGAATTGCCATAATTGCCATAATAAGCCGTATAATTATAAAGAGCGCGGAATGGGGAGGCAATATAGGTGTATATATGCAGCAAGTATTGGCGGAGCCGCTCGCAGGTTATTTTTACCCGCTGATGCTGTTCGTATCGTACGTTTGCGCCGTTACCGTCACGTCGGCTGTAATAATTGAATTTGTGAAAAGAACGCTGCGCACGAGAGAGCTTATAAATGTGCTGTCGGAGCAGAACCGTTACGCGATGGAGAGCTACAGGCGCATAGCGGCGTCGGAGGAAGCGACGTATGCCGCAAGGCATGAAATGCGGCATCACATGGTCGTCCTGTCGGGTATGCTTCAGGAGGGCGATACCGATAAGGCACGCGAGTACGCCGCCGCGCTGACGGACGAATATGACGAGCTTCCAAAGGGGCGCTACAGCAAAAACACTATGGTAAATATAATCGCGGGTACGTATCTTGAACGGGCGAAGTCGCTCGGTGTAGAAACGGAATACAGCTTAAACCTGCCCGAAACGCTGCCGATAGCCGACACGGATCTGTGCGTGTTTATCACGAATATGTTCGAGAACGCGCTGAACGCCTGCGAGAAGGTTGACGCGTCGGAGAAACGGTATATAAAGACGAAAATGTATATAAAGGGAAATTACCTCTTTATAGGCTGCGCAAACAGCGCGCATCACCCCGAGGCGGAAGCAAAAAAGAGCCGCACCCACGGCTACGGTCTGGAAAATATGAAACGCATCGCCGAAAAATACGGCGGCGTCGTAAAAATCGACCGCGACAATACGTCCTTCTCCTTAAAAAGCGGATTTTATATGAAAAAGGAAAATATATAAAAACGCGCCGGAGGCGCGGACGCAAAAGACGAAATTTGTTGACAATTCCGTTAAAAATGATATAATGAGTGTAAGGGGTGATACGGTGGCACTCGAAAACCAAAGATACGGAAGAAACAAGTCAACGCTTATAAACAGCGCGTATATCGAAAGCGGCGATTATCGGCGCAAATTTGACAATTTAACACCGAACGCCGAAGTAAACCGCGTATTATATTCAAAGGCAAAGGAAATGCTAAAGCATAGGAGCGGTACTTTGTACGAGGATATGTACTGGATTGACGGTGATACGGGAAAGATTATTATAAGCGCCTTAAACGAGCAAACGGAAAGAGCGGTTGCGTATACCGGAGCAATGAAGAAAGCCTTAAAAGGACATGATAATATAATTGCTCTGCATACACACCCACATAGTATGCCGCCGAGCGCTTCGGACTTTAATGCTTGTTACAAAAACAACTATAAGCAAGGCTTTATTATTTGTCACAACGGTAAAATTTTTGGATATAACGCAAATGAAAATATTGAAAACACGTTATATACTGCTTATATCGAAAAATTCATAGAACAAGGGTTTTCTGAATTTGATGCACAAATAAAGGCTTTGACAAAATTGAAGGATAACAGTGATATAGATTTTTGGGAGGTGGAATGAGATGGAAAAAGAAGTATTTGTCGCAGATGACAGGGGTATAATTCCTGATTATATCAAAAACATGACAAGTGAGGAATTAGATGCCGAAATTGCCCGTCTCGAAGCTAAGGTTATAGCAAAAAAACAACAGCGGTTGCAGGCTGAGAAGAAAGCAAGCTAATAAAAGACACAACTTAAAAGCACGTTCAAGCGGACGTGCTTTTTGCATGGAAAGAATGAGGGTTATGACGCCCGCCGGAGGCGCGTTTTTATACAAACAATTCCTTTTCGGCAAGGTAATCCACGAATTCGTACTGGATTTTATTATACAGCGACCTGCTTACGGGTATGGAGTCGCCGTTTGTGGTTTTTATGGTATAGTGTATAATCTCGGTGATGTACTCGGTGTTGACGAGGTAGCTTCTGTGAGGGCGTATGAACATTCCCGGCGGAAGCTGTGACTCTATATCCTTCAGCGTTCCGCGGATGTCCGACTGAGTTCCGTCGCTTTTATGAATAAGAACCTGATGCCCGTAAATCTCAAAGTAATATATATCCGAAAGCTTTATTTTTATCGTGCCGCCGAGCGAATTAAAGCATATGTACCGGGGCGCATTTTTTTCAAAGAAACGCCGCAGCGCAGCCGTCAGCTTTTGCTGCTCTATCGGTTTTATCAAGTAATAGAGCGGGTTTACGTCAAAGCTCTCGACCGCGTATTCCTTGGAGGTGGTTATAAAAACAATGTCAAGCTTATATCCCCTGTCGCGCAGATATTTCGCGTAGTTCATACCGTTATCCTGCTTGAACATTATGTCGAGAAACAGCAAATCGTAATCCGCGCCGCCCGTCAAAGAAGCGTCGAGCGACTGCGTATCGGCAAAGGATGAAATTGCACATTCCATGTTTTTTGCGGCAAAAAAACCGCGCAGGAATTTTTCAAGCGAAGAGCAAAAATCCCTGTCATCGTCGCATATAGCAAGCCTGTACATCTTTATCGCCCCTTTCCGTACCGCGGACTTCAACGGTATTCTACCACAAAATCAAGAAAAAATCAACATTTTATAAAGCGTTTTGCAGTTTGCGCAGAGCCGCCGTCTCATTTTCCTTCTTTACAAAAATATAATCCGTGTTGTACGTGGAGACCGCGAACAACCCTATATTCTCCTCCGCGAGCAGTGACGAAATTTTTGCCAGTATGCCGACGAGCGAGAAATCCAGCACGCCTTCTATGCGAAAACCGCGCCAGCCGTCCTCGCGGGCGACGGTATTTTTCGGCGTGTCGCGCGTCAGGCACACAACGGAATTTTCTTCATCGGTTTTAGCCGTAAAACAGTATTCCGCTTCAAAATCCGCCTCCGAAAAATCCGTGACCTTGCATATCGTAAAATCCCCGTCAAGCCTTTTAATCTTCATATCCGTATCCCCCTGTTTCAGTTTGCCGCTCACGCGCGCAAAAGAATTATACCATTCCCGCGCGCAAAAAGCAAGACCTGTGCCAACGCGCGGTCGCAGGAATAAAAAATAAGCCTCCGCCAACGCGGCAGGCACTTTGTTATTGACATATCGGTAAAAATGATGTAGAATTATTTGGCAATAAACGGGAGTAGAAAATATATGAAAAGAATAGTATCAATACAAGACATATCATGCTTCGGAAAATGCTCGCTGACGGCGGCGCTGCCGATAACGTCGGCGATGGGGATAGAGACGTGCGTCATACCGACGGCGGTGCTTTCCACGCACACCGGCACGGGCTTCGAGGGCTACACGTACCGCGACCTCACGTCCGACATACCTCAGATTTCGGCGCACTGGAAGCGGCTCAACCTCCGACTTGACGCGATCTGCACCGGCTACCTCGGCTCTTTCGAGCAGATAAAAATCGTGTCTGATTTCATGGACGATTTCGGCACAGACGACAACCTTATAATCGTCGATCCCGTAATGGGCGACAAGGGCGAGTATTACAAGGGCTTTAACGACGGCTTCGCGCACGAGATGAAAAAGCTGTGCAGAAAAGCCGACGTGATACTGCCGAACCTCACCGAAGCCGCGCTGCTTCTGGGCGAGGACTACCTCGGCGACAGCTATGACGAGAAGAGCATAAAGGAGCTTCTCACGCGTCTTGCAACGCTCGGCTCGGATATAGTTGTTCTCACGGGCGTGAGCTTTGACAAAAATTCGCAGGGCGTAATGTCCTACAACCGCGTCACCGGCGAATTTTCGTCTTATTTCAGCGACAATATCCCCGGTTATTTCCATTCCACCGGCGACGTGTTCTCCGCGACGCTTTCCGGCGCGCTCGTAAAGGGATTTGACATGGGCAGAGCGATAAAGGTCGCGGTCGATTTTACCGTCGACTGCATAAAACACACGCTCGGTCACAAAAAAGAGCATTGGTACGGCGTTATGTTCGAGGACTGCATCGGCGACTTGATTGAAATGATAAAGTGAGCGCAAGGCTTTTATTATTCAAGCACATAAACGACGCAGCTTCTTCTTCCGAAGCCTTCGGCGCCCGACGGGTAGCATAAATCTATCCTGTTGCCCCTTATAGCGCTGCCGGTATCCTCAGCGCTCGCCACTCCGTAAACCCACGAGCCGTCCGGCGCCGTTACGTATACGGTCGAGCCGAGCGGTATTATATTCGGATCTACGGCGACAATTCCGTATCTTAACGTATTACCCATTGCGCTTACCGTGTAGCCGGCATTTTCACTCGGATCATCGGTATAAGCGGTGGCTGTCATGGTATATTTCTTCTTGTATCTGTGTCCGTTGACAGTGCCGCCGTTATCGCTCACGCCTACGCTCTCCGTTTTTTCCGCAGACGTTTTCTGCTCCGGCTGAGCCGTTCCGCGCGCGATAACCTTACTGCGCGGCTGCTCGGTAACATTTTCACCGAGCGTAGTCCTTTCGGACTCCGCGCCGTTCAGATACGTAACCTTATGCTGTATTTCCTTTACGCCGTCCTCACCCTCGTCTATCACGACCTCGCTTCCCTGCGGAAGCTCGGGATCGTCGACGTACGTCACGTCGCGGGCGATGGTTTCCGTCGTGGTTTCCTCGGTATGGCTTACCGACACAAGCTCTATCGTGTCGCCGTCCGTCGTGATACTGTCGTACATTCCGGGCGCGTATCCCGCTTCGACAAGAGCATCTGCCGCGTCGGCTTTCGTAACCGTCGCAACGCTCTCCGTATCACCGACCTTTATCGTTACACGCTTGCCGCGCGTAAGGACAATATCGTCATTGTCGCACACAGGCTTGTCCGGCGGCACATTAAGACGGTCGTCCTCGCCGACGTATAAACCGCGGTCCTTCAGCAAGTCCTCGACGTTCCCTCCGGTCGTCACCACCTTATGCGATTCTTTAAGTCCCGTAAATTCGTTTATCTCCGTTATGGTAACTTCCTTTGCCGAAACACTGTAAACTATGCCGAGAGTGACGCATACGACTGTTACCGCAGTGACAAGCGCTATGACGCGCCGACGCGCTCTTGCGCGAATTTTTTTCTGCCGTTTCTTTTCGCGGTTTGCGCGCAGCTCTTTCAGCAGTTCCTTTCTGTTTTCTTCCTTTGTAACCATAAAAAGTAAGTACTCCTTTCGTTACTTATCACACATTATAATACAAATTTGTTACATTGTCAATAGTTTTATTACAATTTTATTACAAATGTTACAATTTTATGATAAGTTTTGCTTTTATATGTTATATTTATATGCGGGTATTTACAAATTATTACAGCAAATTTGACAAATCGGTTAAATTTGTATATAATATATATGAATATATGAACATATGAATGGAGTGGTAAAAATGGATATGTGTCAGTCATGCCAGTATAATATGCAGGTTATAGAGAAAATAAAAAACCAAGTACCCGACAACGAGCTTACGACAAAGCTTGCGGATATGTTCAAGGTATTCGGCGATAATACGAGAATACGTATATTGTGGACGCTGTTTGACAAGGAAATGTGCGTTTACGACATTGCGGAAAAGCTCGACATGAGCCAGTCGGCAATCAGCCACCAGCTTAAAACGCTCCGTCAGGCGCGGCTCATAAAGTCACGCCGCGACGGTAAAAACGCTTTTTACTCCATTGACGACGACCACGTTAAAAAAATAATAGAGCAAATGGTGATCCATGTGGAGGAATAAGCTTGGGGTGATCGGATCTTTTACTTTTCCCGATCACCTCATCAAATATTTACAGTGACAAATATTGACGATTTTACATACCGGAGGAATTGATTATGGACAGCAACAAGGAGCTTTTTGAAGAAAAACCCGTGAGCCGCGCTGTGATATATCTCGTCGTGCCGACGGTAATCAGCCAGCTTATCACCGTTATATATAATATGGCGGACACGTTTTTTATAGGTCAGACGGGCGATCCCAATCAGGTCGCGGCGGCGTCTCTGTGTATGCCGCCTTTTATATTGCTCACCGGCATGGCAAACCTGTTCGGTATCGGCGGCGCAAGCCTTATTTCGCGCTCCCTCGGCGCGGGTAACAGAAATAAAGCGAAAAACGTGTCGGCATTTTGTATCTGGACTGCGGCAGTTATCGCGTTTTTGTACGGAATATTCATATTTCTTGGAAGGTCCTGGATCCTGCGGGCGGTCGGAGCGGACAACGATACATACGATTTTTGCTGCAGCTACGCTTTCTGGGCGATCACGGTCGGCGCGGTGCCGACGGTTCTGAACGCCGCTCTCGCGCATCTTGTGCGCGCGGAGGGTTACGCGAAGCAGGCAAGCTTCGGAATAACTATGGGCGGAATTTTGAACATTATCCTCGATCCGATTTTTATTTTCCTGTTCCGTCTCGAAATTACCGGCGCGGCAATAGCCACCATGCTGTCCAACCTGACCGCGGCAGTATACTTTGCCGTGTTTATTGTCAAAAAGGGCAGCGCCACCGTGCTGACGCTTAATCCGAGGCATTACACACTGAAAAACAAAATCGCGTCCGAGGTACTTCTGGTCGGTTTGCCGAGCTGTATCATGAACATTATGGGCGTGCTTTCAAACGTGTGCATGAACCGCCTTATGGCGTCGTACTGCAACGAGGCTGTCGCGGGTATCGGAATAGCGAAAAAGGTCGATATGCTCACATACGCCGTTTCTATGGGAATATCACAGGGCGTGATCCCGCTTATCGGCTACAACTACGCGGCGCGGAACTTTAAGCGCATGATGTCGGCTATACGCGTGACGTTTATTTACAGCCTTATAGTCGCGGTGCTTGGAACGGTTTTTCTGCTCACATGCGCCGCGCCGGTCGTAAAAGCGTTTATAAGCGATCCGCTCACCGTCGAGTACGGCAGCCTGTTCCAGCGCATTATCTGCATTACAGGTCCGTGTATTCCCGTGACGATGATCGTCATTACCATTTTCCAATCGGTAGGCAGAAAGGTCACGCCGCTCATTTTGTCGCTCATGCGTAAGGGCGGACTTGATATTCCGATAATGTTTATCCTGAACAGGCTTATAGGCGTAAGCGGTATCGCGTGGGCGACGCCCGCCGCGGACTTTCTCGCGATGGTGACGGCTGCTGCGCTGTTTGTGCCGTTTTGGAGGGAGCTAAAGCGTACGTTAAAAACGGAAACCGCGTAACATCAAGGCGAAGATAATTTTGCACATTTTACCGAATATGTTTTTACCGTGTGAGTCAATTTGAATATACTTTTATTTTTCGGTAAACGATAAAAAAAATGTTGCAATATAAATATTATTTCGGTATAATAGTTTAATAAGGAAGGTTTATTTTTGGAGGAAATAATTAACGATGAATAAAAAGCTGATTACTTTTATAATCGCGGCGCTCATAGCGGCAATGTCCGTAATACCCGCCGCAGCCGCGCCGACGGCTTCACCCGCTCCGTCAACCTCGACGGTCACATCGACCGACGGCACGACGCGCGTCGTTGACGAGGACGGTGAAACGGTTACGCCGTCGCCGGCGGACGAGGACGAGGATGACGAGGGCAGCGGCGATACGGATGATGAGACAAGCCAAACCGCCGCGCCCGAAAGCACAGCCGCTCCGCTCGCGAACGGTATAACGATGGAGGATCCGTCGCTCACTCCGCCGGACGTCGAGTACGCGAAATCTGCGCTTTTAATGGACATGCACTCCGGACGCGTGCTTTACAGCAAAAATCTCGACGAGCGCGTGTACCCCGCGAGTACGACCAAGATAATGACGGGTATTCTCGCAATCGAAAACGCGAACATGGAGGACACCGTAAGCGCGCCCTACGAGGCTCTTAAGGATATTACGCTCGAGGATTCGCAGATGGGTATACTCGTTGGCGAAAATCTGACGGTCGAGCAGCTTATAAAAAGCATGCTCGTATACAGCGCGAACGACAGCGCGAACGTTCTCGCGGTGCATATAAGCGGCTCGCTCGACAAATTCGTTGATTTGATGAACCAAAAGGCGCAGGAACTCGGTATGACGAATACGCATTTTGCGAACACCTGCGGTCTGCACGACGAAAACCACTACACCACCGCGCGCGACCTTGCGATTCTCACAAAATACGCGATGAAAAACGAAACGTTCCGCGATATAGTCAAAATGCCGATTTACAAAATTCCCGCGACAAACAAGTACACTATGGAGCGTATTCTCGTCAACACCAACCTCTTTTTGGGAACGTCGCGCTCGAAGTACCATTACTATCCGCCCGCGATAGGCATTAAAACCGGTCACACCTCGCAGTCGGGCTACTGTCTCGTGTCAGCGGCGGCATACGAAAATATGGAGTTTCTCGCAATCGTAATGGGCTGCCCCGACGAGGACGTGGGCGAGCAGGCGTACTCCTACATCGACTCGAAAACGCTGTTCGAGTACGGCTTTAACAATTACAGGCACCAGGATATCGTGAAAAACGGCGATATTGCAGCCGATTCAAAGGTGTATGAGGCGAAGGACGATATGCGCGTAGCCGTCACGGTCGAAAACGACGTGAGCGCGCTTATTCCCGCGGGCGACAACAGCAAGGATAATATTAAGACGGTCGTTGACCTGCCGGAGCAGATCGACGCGCCGGTCGCGAAGGGCGACGTTCTCGGCACGATAAGCTATTACTATAACGATGTGCCTATCGGTTCGTCGAACCTTATCGCCACGAACGACGTCGCGAGAAATCAGTTTCTGCACGTGTTCCATATAATAATAAGAGTAATCACAAGCCCGTTCTTCTTCGTGCCGGTGATTATGCTCATATTCATTCTGCTTTACGCGAAGCATAAGAAGAAAAAGAAGGAAAGACAAAAGCGTATACAGCAGATAAAGAAGAACAGACAGCAGAACGAAACAAACTCCCGCACCCCAGACCGCCGCGCGTCCCACACCGAGCGTAACCAGCGCGACACAAAGGGCGAAAATTCGAGATACAGCAGGGATAAGTAGGGGTGAACCGCGTTCGCCCGTAAGGCTCCCCTGATAGGGGAACTGATGTACGGTGCACATCGTATGCCTCCCCTTGAGGGGAGGTGGCATTTGCGCAGCAAATGACGGAGAGGTGGCAAGTATTTCCGAAAAACCACCTCTCAGTCGCCTTCGGCGACAGCTCCCCTCAAGGGGAGCCTCACGAAGAGTAACATGCATCATAGCCTTTCCTCAAGGGGAATGCAAACGATAAAGATAAATATAACAACAGCGGCTCTGTGAGCCGCCGTTTTAATTCAAAAAATCATCAACTATCCCTTTCGCCTCAACCGCCGCGTTGTCGGCGCTGATATACCGCACGCGCTTATCGCGTCTGAACCACGTTATCTGCCGTTTCGCGTAGCGGCGCGAGGACTGCTTTATTATCTCCCTCGTTTCATCGAGCGTAGCCGCGCCGTCGAGGTAGTCCATGACCTCCTTGTACCCTATCCCCTGCATCGAGTTAAGCTCACGAGTAAAACCCATTTCGCGCAGCCGCTTTACCTCATCAACCAGCCCCGCGTCAAACATCATGTCCACGCGGCGGTTTATACGATCGTAAAGCGTTTCGCGCTCCCACTCGATACACATTATTAGCGGATCGTAGCGGCTTTTTTTACGCTTCGTCTCCGCCTGATGCTCGGAGATAGGAACGCCGGTAAGTCGGTAAAACTCGATCGCGCGTATGACGCGCTTTAGGTTGTTCGGGTGCAGCCTTTCAGCCGATACGGGATCGAACTCCCGAAGCGTTTCGATAAGATATTCGCCGCCCTTTTCCCCGGCGGTCTTTTTTAATTCCTCACGCAGCGCGTAATCCGTTTCGACCTCGCCGAACGTCACGTCATCCGCGACGGAGCTTATATAAAGCCCTGTACCGCCGCACATTACGGGAATTTTACCGCGCGACGTTATATCTGCGATGACCTTGTGCGCGTCACGCGCGTAGTCCGCGACGCTGTAGCTTGCGTCAGGCTCCAGAAAGTCGATAAGGTGATGCACCGCCGCGGCGCGTTCCTCCTTCGTCGGCTTAGCCGTGCCGATGTCCATGTACTTGTAAATCTGCATACTGTCGGCGTTTACGATCTCGCCGCCGACGTGACGCGCAAGCTCTATAGCGAGCGCCGTTTTGCCCGACGCGGTCGGTCCGGCGACGATTATTAAAGGGATTTCAGACAATTCGCTTAAACTCCTTTTCGATTTCCTTTTTGCTCATTGTGATTATTATCGGTCTGCCGTGCGGACAGGTGTTTATGTTTTTGAGACGCAGCACGCGCCTTACGAGCGACTCCATTTCCTCCGCGCTCATGCGCATATTCGCCTTGACGGACGCCTTACACGCAATCGTGTACAAAAGCCTCTCGCGGCGGTCGGTGATAAGCTCTTTTTTATGCTCTTCGCTCTGCGTGACAAGCTCCGTAAACAGCGGCTCGGCCTCGCCAAGCTCCACGCCGCCCGGCACGCTTCTTATAATCACCGCGTTTTCTCCGAACTCGCCGCACTCAAAGCCCATGTCCGCAAAAAGCTCCGCATTGTCGCGGTACGACTGCATTTCCTGCGGCGTCAAATTCACCGCGACCGGCTCTATGAGTATCTGCGACATTGCGCGGCGCGACGCGATTTCTTCCTTTAGCTGCTCGTAGTTTAAGCGCTCGTGCGCCGCGTGCTGGTCAACGAGCATCATCTCATCGCCCTTTTCGGCTATGATGTACGAGTCGAATATCTGTCCCACGATCTTAAAATACTCGTCGGCAAACACATTCGCGCTTTCTTCGGTTTTAGTGTCCCCGCTCATATTAACTTTAGTGTCCCCGTTATTTTTGAGAAGCGGTTTTATTTCCTCTCTCGGCGACGCGACACTTACACGTTTGGGGACAGTAAAATCATCTTCTTTAACTTTAGTGTCCCCGCTGCACGAACGGCTCATATGACTTTTAGTGTCCCCGTTGTTTTTCAGGAACGGATTTACTCTCGGATTGTAGTCGGGTGTGTACGGTCTTTTCGTCATGTTTTTCGGCAGCGCGTCAGCCATATCGGAAAGACTCAGCTGCTCACGTTTTTTGACCTCGTCTGCGCCCTCAATTACAAACGGGTTTTCCTCTTTAGTGTCCCCGCGTTCTATCCTCGGCACGTTCGGCACGGCGTACAGCGCGTTTTTAACGCCGTAATACACCGCGTCATACACGGCTTTTTCGTTCGAGAATTTCACCTCGAGCTTGGTGGGGTGTACGTTTATATCGATCTGCGACGGATCTATCTCGATATTCAAAACAGCCATCGGGAATTTGCCTATCATTATCTGGTTCTTGTACGCGTTTTCGAGCGCGGCTGTAACGGTGCGGCTCATAACGTAACGCTTATTCACAAAAAAGCTCTGATAATTCCGCTTCGGACGCGCGAGCGTACCCTTGCCTATAAGACCTGTGACGCGTATGCCGTCCGCCTCGTACTCAACAGGGATTGTACCGTTCGCGTAATCCTTGCCGTAGGCGGTGTAAACGGAATTTTTCAGAGAGCTGTCGCCGGGTGAAAACAGCTTTTCCTTGCCGTCCGTTATCAGCTTAAACGAAATTTCGGGACGTGCAAAAATAAAGCGCGTCATAATGTCGGTTATATAACCCGTCTCGGTCGCGTCCCTTTTCAAAAATTTCATACGCGCGGGCGTGTTGTAAAATAGGTTTTCGACCGTCACGGACGTACCGTCCGGCACGCCAGCCTCGTCGCTCGACAGTATCTCTCCGCCGCGGCACGTCACGCAGATACCCGTTTCGTCCCCGCGCCGCTTCGTGTACAGGCTTACCTCCGCGACCGCTCCGATACTTGACAGCGCCTCGCCTCGGAAGCCGAGCGTGTATATCGCGTCAAGGTCGGAGCTTTCACGTATTTTACTCGTCGCGTGACGCAGAAAGCATATCTTAGCGTCGTCCGCGCCCATGCCGCTGCCGTTGTCCGACACGCGGATATACGAGCTTCCGCCGTTTTTTATTTCGACGGTTATAACGTTCGCGCCCGCGTCTATGCTGTTTTCGACAAGCTCCTTGACGACGCTCGATGGACGTTCAACGACCTCGCCCGCCGCTATCTTATTGGAAACCTCGGTGTCCAGCACCCTTATCTTGCCCATTTTATCTCCCTCGCTCAATTTCCCTTAGCCTTATTCGACAGCTCGAAAAGCTTGTTCAGCGCCTCTATCGGCGTGTACGTCGTAACGTCCATGCCGCGCAGCTCGTCGGCAATCTCGTTTGCCGCGGTATCGCCGAAGCCTATCTGATTTGTTTCCTCAACATGGATTTCGGCGCGCTCCTTCGGTCTTTCGCCGCTTTCAATACGGCTTAAAATCTTCTTCGCGCCGTTTATAACGTCCTTCGGCACACCCGCCAGCGCCGCGACCTCGATACCGTAGCTGTCGTCCGTGCCGCCGCGCACTATCTTGCGCAGGAACGTTATATCGTCGCCGCGCTTTTTGACGGCTATGCTGTAATTTTTCACGCCCTCGATATTGTTTTCAAGCTCCGTAAGCTCGTGGTAATGCGTCGCGAACAGCGTTTTCGCGCCTATTTTGCGCTTGTTTACTATATATTCGGCGACCGCCTGCGCGATTGAAAGTCCGTCAAAGGTGCTTGTGCCGCGTCCTATCTCGTCGAGGATAATGAGCGAATTTTTAGTCGCGTTTTTGAGTATGTGGCTGACCTCGTTCATTTCGAGCATGAACGTACTCTGCCCCGACGCTATATCGTCCGACGCGCCGACGCGCGTGAATATCTTGTCCACAACGCCGATACGCGCCGACGACGCCGGTACAAAGCTGCCTGTCTGCGCCATCAGCGTTATGAGCGCGACCTGGCGCATATACGTGGACTTTCCAGCCATATTCGGACCGGTTATTATAAGCATTCTGTCGCCTTCGGTGTTCAGCACAGCATCATTCGGAACGAACATCGCATTTTTGAGCATACGCTCCACAACGGGGTGCCTGCCGTCCTTTATCTCAATTTTGCCGTTGTCGGTTATCTCGGGCATAACATAACCGTTCTTTGCCGCAGCCTCCGCGAGCGACAAAAGCGTGTCAGTTACCGCGACAACGTTCGCCGCTCTTTTGAGGCGCTCTGTTTCCTTCGCAACGGCAAGCCGTATTTCCTCAAACACGTGCGCCTCCAGCGTCAGCACTCTTTCCGACGCGCCGAGGATAGTGTTCTCTATCTCTTTGAGCTTCGGCGTTATATATCTCTCGCAGTTTGCGAGCGTCTGTTTTCTGATGTAATAGTCCGGCACGTCGTTCATAAACGACTTCGTGACCTCGATGTAGTAGCCGAACACCTTGTTGTAGCCCACGCGCAGCTTTGATATGCCGGTTTTTTCCTTTTCCTCTTTTTCAACCTCCGCGAGCCACGCGCTGCCGTTGTTCATCGCGAGCCGCAGCTTGTCAATTTCCTCATTGAAGCCCTCTTTTATTACGCCGCCGTCACGCAGTACCGCGGGCGGGTTATCGTTTATGCCGCGGCTTAGCAAATCAGCCACGTCCTCCAATAGGTCGAAATCCTTTTTCATTTCCGCGAGCATCGGCGACTTCACCGAGCTTAACGCGTATTCAAGCTCCGGCAGCTTCAGGAGCGTTTCACGAAGAGCCGAAAAATCGCGCGGCGTTACAGTGCCGAGCGACACGCGCGTTATGATACGCGATATGTCGCGCATATCGCAAAGCACGCCTTTAAGCTCGTCGCGCAGCATGATGTCCGAAACAAGCTCCTGTACCGAGTAAAGCCTCTTGTTTATCGCTATCGGGTTCACGAGCGGCTTTTCCACCCACTGTTTTAACAGTCTCGCGCCCATCGACGTTTCCGTGTGGTCGAGTACCCACAGAAGCGAGCCGCGCTTAGACTTGTCGCGCATCGTTTCAGTGATTTCAAGGTTGCGGCGCGTGTTTATGTCAAGATCCATGTATTGGTTCAAATTGTAAACCGTAAGCGTGTTCATGTAGGTCAGGCTCGTTTTCTGCGTATGCTCGATGTACGTGAGCATCGCGCCGACCGCGCACACAGCCTGTTCCTTATCCGCGAGCTTTACCTCGTCAAGCGACGATTTCGCGAACTGGTTTAATATTTTATTTTCATAGCCGTCGTTTTCAAACAGGTCGTCGCGGCACTCCTCCGCCTTTACGTGAAAGCGAAGCTCTATCTGTCCGCCCAGACGCTCCGCCGCCAAGCCGTTTACAAGTATTTCTTTAGGCTCGTAACGCGCTATCTCCGACATAACATCGTCGTCCGACGAAAGCTGCGACGCGTAAATTTCACCCGTCGAAATATCCGACACCGCGAAGCCGTACTCGCCACCTTGCGCGTAAATAACGGCAAGGTAGTTGTTCGTTTTTTCGTCGAGAAGTTCCTCGTCAACGACCGTGCCGGGCGTTACGACGCGTATTACCTCGCGCTTTACTATGCCCTGCGCGAGCTTCGGATCCTCCACCTGCTCGCAAATCGCGACCTTGTAGCCGCGCTCAATGAGTTTCGCTATATACATCGGTGCGCTGTGAAAAGGAACGCCGCACATGGGCGCGCGTTCCTCCGTACCGCAGTTTTTGCCTGTAAGCGTTATTTCAAGCTCCTTTGACGCTTTTATCGCATCATCGAAAAACATCTCATAAAAATCACCCAGACGGTAAAACAAAATACAGTCCGGGTATTCTTCTTTCGTTTCGAGATACTGCTGCATCATCGGGGTAAACTGCTCTTTCGGCATGGTGGTTTTCTCCTTTGTTTGGTAGGTAAATATATAATGGCTACGTGAGGCTCCCCTTGAGGGGAGCTGTCGCCGTAGGCGACTGAGAGGTGGTTCTAAAATTTGCTGCCACCTCTCCGTCATCGCTTCGCGATGCCACCTCTCCTCAAGGAGAGGCTAACGGCATACTTTTTTAATGGCAGCCGCCGCAAGTCGAGCAATCATGCGTGCAGTTGGGATCCTGTCCGGTGATATAGAAATTCAAAATCTGATTTACCTGATTTACAAGCGTGTCAAATTCCTTTTTCGCGGCTATATATTTCTTTATCGTGTCCGACTTTTCAACAATATAGTCAAAAGCCTCGTTGTTCTTCTTTACGGCTTCCTCGCGTGAAATTTTACCCGCCTGCATATCTCTGGCAAGGTTCAGGCGCGCAAGGTTATACTCCTTCATAAGCTCCTGCGCCTTGTCGTCGTTCGCCTGTAAAATCTCGGCGTTCTTCATGTTCTTCATCTGCTCGCTCGCCTGTATCAGCACGCCGAGCTCTCTCGTTTTGTCAAGCACTTCGTTCATTTCAATTCTCCTTTATTACTTCACCGTTAAGGCTCCACGTGTGAGCCTCGGTTATGCGCACGTTTATATATTTGCCTATAAGGTCGTCCGTTCCCTTAAAGTTCACTATTTTCGAGCTGTCGCACCTTCCCGACAGCATTTCGGGGTTTGTTTTGCTCACTCCGTCAACAAGTATTCTCTCGACGCGTCCGACATACTCCTTGTTTTTCTTTAAGGAAATTTCGTTCTGCACCTCCAAAAGCCTGTTGAAATTTTTGTGTATTTCCTCGTCGGTAAGCACAAAATCGAGCTTTGCCGCCGGCGTTCCCTCGCGGCGCGAATATATGAACGAGAAAATATTGTCAAACTCGACCTTTCTCAAAATGTCGAGCGTTTCCTCGAAATCCTCGTTCGTTTCGGTCGGGAAGCCGACTATTACGTCGGTCGAAAGCGATATGCCGGGTACGGCTTTTTTTACCTTCTCTATTTTCGCGAGGTATTCCGCCTTTGTGTAGCGGCGGTTCATCTGCTTTAATATCCTGTCGCTGCCCGCCTGAAACGGGAGGTGAAGCTGCTTGCACACCTTACCGCACTCCGCGATTGTATTTATCAGCTTGTCGCTCAGATCCTTCGGGTGCGAGGTCATGAACCGTATACGCTCCACGCCCTCAATATCGTTTACCATCCGCATGAGGTCGGCGAAATCGATATCGGTATTTAAGTCTTTGCCGTAGGAGTTGACGTTCTGACCGAGCAGCGATATTTCACTGCACCCGTTTTTTACAAGCTCCTTTACCTCGGCGATTACCGCCTCCGGCTTGCGGCTCCTTTCGCGTCCGCGCACGTACGGCACAATGCAGTAGGTGCAGAAATTGTTGCAGCCGTACATCACCGATACCCACGCCTTTTTCGCATCGCCGCGCATTATAGGCATGTCCTCGGCGATCGCGCCGTCGCTGTTTTCAATGTCGACCACTGTCTTTTTTTCGTTAATTGCCTTATACAGAAGCTCCGGCATTTTGTAAAGTGCGTGCGTGCCGAAAATGAGGTCGACATGCTCGTGCGACTTTTTTATTTTCTCGGTTATATGCTCCTGCTGCACCATGCAGCCGCACACGCCTATCACCATGTTCCGCCGCCGCTCCTTTACGGGCTTTAACAGTCCGAGCCTGCCGAACACCTTTTGCTCCGCGTTTTCACGCACCGCACAGGTGTTGTATATCACAACGTCGGCGTTTTTCATGTCGTCGGTAAACTCAAACCCCGCGTCGCGCAGCATACCGCGTATGCGCTCGGTGTCGTTCTCGTTCTGCTGACAGCCGTACGTTTCCGTGAGCGCGCAGCGCGTGTGACCGTACTCTGCGGCGTAGCGCGCGTTGTCCCCGCGGAGCTTCATAATATAGCCGCGCTGCTCCTTCATTTGGTCGTCGGTTATATGAATTGCCATAGCGTTCCCCCGTTAAAACTCGTAGTCGCACACTCTGCGTTCCTCGACGTACGGTCTTACGTACGCCGCCGCAACAGCCTTGTGCGCGGGGTGGTTCTGGTACTCGCCGAGATCAGCCATTGTCTCAAACTCCGACACGAGCGCAACGTCGGAAGCGTCGTCCGAGGGATTTGCGTTTATGCCCACGGCTATGTCCTTAATAACGTCTATTTTGTCCTTTAACGCCTCAAGATTTTCCTTTATCGCAGCCGCCCTTTCAGCCATGTCCGGCGACGGCACCAATTTCCATAATACTATATGTCTTACCATTTTTGTTACCTCTTTTTAATATGATACAGATATAGTTATTTTATCATATTTCGGCGCGTTTTTCAAGTGTTTGTAAAGAAATGTTGGGGAAATTGATGCGAAAGAGGTATACGGATAAGGGTGCCGTCCCCTACGGAAGGCTCCCCTATTAGGGGAGCTGTCACACGTAGTGTGACTGAGGGGTTTATTTTATAATAATTTCAAAACCCTTCCGTCGGCTTCGCCGCCACCTCCCCTATTAGGGGAGGCTCACGGTGTGCGCCGCATATCGTATAAAACGTGCCGAAAATTGCAAAAAATTTTGAAAATTTCGCTGAAAATGTGGTTTTTCTTCCGAATAGGTGGTATACTATCCACATAAGAACATCAAAGGGGCGAACCGAATGGGTAGGTTATTCAAATTTGCCGCCATGACGGGCGGCGCGTTCATGCTGGCGCAGGGCATAGACAGACGGCTTGAGGTCACAAACTACACCGTCACTTCCGACAAAATACCGATGTCCTTCGACGGCTTTAAGATAGCGCAGATTTCAGATTATCACAATGACAGTGTACCGGGCGTTACGGACGCTGTGCGCGATATAAAACCCGATATTATAGTTTCAACGGGCGACCTTGCAGACGACGACGGCAGCTACCTTCCGGCGCTGCACCTGTGTGAGAGGATCGCGCCGGTCGCACCGGTGTACGCCGTGACCGGTAACCATGACGTGTGGCGCGACGATTACAACGATTTTGAGCGCGACATCGCAAACGCCGGCGTTACGACGCTGCACAACGAGCGCGTCATATTGGAGTCGGGCGGCGAGAGCGTGTCGCTGTCGGGAATAGACGATCCGTTCACGCTCAATTCCGCGAAGGCAAGTGAAGCCGTACGCAAATGTCTTGCGAAAATACGCGGCTACGACGGCTACGATATACTTCTGTTCCACCGCGCCAACCTGTTCGACTGCGTTAAGGATCAGGGCTTCGACCTCATACTGTCGGGACATATGCACGGCGGTCAGGTAAGACTGCCGGGCGGACGCGGCATGGTCGCGCCGAAATCCGGCTGGACGAGCAGCAGCGTGTTCTTCCCGAAATACACGTCGGGACGGTACGCGTCCGAGGGGTGCGAAATGCTCGTGAGCCGCGGTATCGGCAACCCGATGGTAATACCGAGGCTGTTTAACCGTCCCGAACTCGCGGTTATAACGCTTAAACACGCAAACTAATTACAAAGGAGATATACAAAATGGAAAACAAAAGACCTAAGGTAATTTACACATGCTTCCCCGGCGGAAAGCACAAGGTACTCACGATGAGCTACGACGACGGTCAGATATTCGACCGCCGCCTTATCGAAATTTTTAACAGGCACGGAATCAAGGGAACGTTTCACTTAAATTCGGGCATTATGGGCGTCGATGAGCGCCGCGTAACGCTCGACGAGGTAAAGGATTTGTACAAAGGGCATGAGGTGTCGTGCCACACGCTCACGCACCCGACGATAGAGCGCTGCCCGCTGACGCTCGTCGCGCAGCAGATCATCGAGGACAGGAAGCTGCTCGAAAAGGCTTGCGGATATCCCGTAAGGGGCTTAAGCTACCCCAACGGCTCTTACAGCCGCGACATAATAAACCTTCTGCCCGCGTGCGGCATAGAGTACAGCCGCGTCGTCGGAAACACCGACGAATTCGGCTTCCCCGACAATTTTCTTGAGTGGAAAGCCACGTGCCACCACAGCCACAACCTCATGGAGAACGCCCGGCGGTTCGCCGATTTACATAAGACGCAGTACCTTTACATGATGTACGTCTGGGGACACAGCTACGAGTTTGACCGCGACGACACGTGGGGCGATATAGAGGAGTTCTGTGGGTTTATCGGCGGCAGGGACGACATTTGGTACGCAACGAATATCGAGATCGTCGATTACATGAACGCGGCGAAAAACCTCAAATTCACAGCCGACTGCGATAAGGTGTATAACCCGAACGCCGCGTCCGTGTGGATCGAGGTCAACCGCGAGCATATAGAGGTAAAGGGCGGGGAGCTTAAAGAGATATGACGGAGAAGGAGCTTTATCCGCCTGTCCGCGACCTGTTTGAAAAGCGCGGCTACAAGGTCAACGCCGAGGTAAAGGACTGCGACATGACGGCGGTAAAGGACGATGAATTTATAATTATAGAGCTTAAGCGAAACATGACGGTCACGCTTTTAGCGCAGGGACTTAAACGTCAGAGGACGGGCGCGGATGTTTTTGTCGCCGTGCCGAAGCCGAAGAATTACTCGTTCAATAAGTTCCGGCAGGTGTTTTCTGTGCTGAAAAAGCTGGAACTCGGTCTTATATTCGTGTCGCTGCGCGGCGAGCATTCGTTCGCGGAGATCGTGTTCGAGCCGAAGCCGTACACGTCGACGTACAAAAATCAAAAAAAGCGCAGGGAGATACTGCGCGAAATTGACGGCCGGAGCATCGACACGAATACAGGCGGCGTAACGGGTACGAAAATCGTCACCGCGTACACGGAAAAGTGTATAAAAATAGCGTGTATACTCGATATGTACGGCGAGCTTAGCCCAAAGGAGATACGCGGCTTGGGCGGCGCGGACAACACGCAGACCATACTGCGGTACAATTCATACGGCTGGTACGAAAAGGTACAAAAGGGCGTTTACCGTATCACCGACGAGGGACGCAGGGCGCTTCTAGACTACCCCGAGCTTGAAAAATACTACACGGAAATGCTGATGAACGAAAAAATGACTGAGCAAGCGCGGCGAAAGTAAATCCTTCGGTGTATTCGCAAAGATGAACAGCGTTCGCCCGTAAGATTCATGTGTTTGAAAGCTCGGAAATCATTCCGAACGCCTGATTTTGTTTGCCGCGCGGCAGGGAACGGAGGGTGTTCAGTAATTTTCTTTCATTGTCCGAGATATTGTCAGCCCTTTGTTTCACGTCGCTGATGCACAGCAAATAGTCCGCCGACACATTATAATACTTACACAGCGCAAGCAAATGGCGTATCGGCAGCTCGTTTGCACCCCGCTCATAACGCGCGTACATTGTCTGAGATGTGCCGAGATATTCGGCGATTTCAGTTTGTGTTTTATCGTTATCTTCACGCAAATCACGTATTCTTTTAATATACTTCATAGCAAACGCCTCATTTTATCAGGATATAAATATTTTATCCTAATAAATATATTTACTATTGACTTTAGTAAAAATATTTACTATAATATTGTTGTCAATATATTTACAAAGGAGGTTCTGTTATGAGCGAACAGACAAACAACAATACGAAGAAAGAGAAAAAACTTTATCAAAGATGGTGGATATGGGTTATCGGACTTATCGCTCTTCTGATTATATTCCGCATAGTGAGTACATCCGTAGACAAAGCGAGGACAAAGGAAATCCCGAATGTAATGGGCATAAATTACACGGACGCGGAAACGGTGCTGAATGAAAACGGATTTAAGGTAACCACAGTCGAAGCCGACGCCGGAAGTATTTTAGCGGACGGCATATATGACAGAAGCGTGAAAAAGGGCGAAGTGTTTAAGGTCAACAACGAAACAAACCCCGATTACACTTACAAAACGACAAAAACCAAGAAGGTCACCATATATTATGCGCAGGACGACTATACATACATCGAAGCCGAGCCGACGCCGACGCCGGTTCCCGCGGCGGCGGACACCGGCGGTGAAACCGCAAGTACGTCCGATGTTTCCTCGGACTGGAAACAGTTCCTTGACGATTACGAGGATTGGGTGGATTCCTACATTGCATTTATGAAAAAATATAAGGAAAATCCGACCGATACCGCGTTAATATCCGAATACGCGGAATTCGCGGGCGATACAGCCGAATGGTCGGAAAAAGCCAAACAATATGAGGACGGCTTAAAGGATATGTCTCCCGCCGACGTTGCCGAATACACAAAAAGGATGGGAGAAATTTTACAAAAGTTCAACGGTTTGGGATAATCGCGCAGCAAAAAACGGGGACACTAAAATTTTAGTGTCCCCGTTTTTTAGTGTCCCCATGAGCGATCGGATGTGTATGGCGGTAAATTTATCTTCTGCTTACTCTGTACTCCCTCGCGCGCTTGAGCAGAAACTCGCGGTTGTTGAGCTTCGGATCTATTATAACCTCGTCGATCAGCTTTTTCAAAACGTCGCCTATCTCCCTGCCGGGGCGGTAGCCGAGCTTTATCAGATCCTTGCCGTTCACCGCGAGGTGCGATACAAGATACGGCTGACGCTCCGCGAGAATTTCCTTGTACAGCGTGTACGCGTCGTCTATACGCTTTTTCTTTTCGGGGAAATATATCGGGTTCTTCGCCATATTGTCGGCTGTCTGCAGCTGCAGAAGCTTTTCAAACAGCGTCTCGCCCGTGCGCGCCATCATGCGCTTTACCGGCGCTCTCGCCGGCTCGACGCGCACGTCGTGGTTCTCGACAAGCACAGCCACATCGCGTATAATATCGCTGTCCATGCGCAGGCGGTGCATAAGGTCAACGGCTATCGAGCCGCTTTCGCGGTGGTGACCGTAAAAATGGATCGTACCGTTCTGGTCGGTTGACGAGCAGAGCGGCTTTCCTATGTCGTGCATCAGCGCCGCCCACCTGACCGTCAGATCGGGCGGCGTGTTCTTTACCGTCCGCATGATATGCTCGCCGACGTCGTAAATGTGGTACTTGTTGCGCTGCGGCTCGCCAAAGCAGCGGTCAAGCTCCGGCATGATGTGCTGCAGAAGTCCGCACTCGTGCAGCTTGCGCATATAGTCGGGGTTGTCGGAAAGTATGATTTTGTTTATTTCCTCGCGCACGCGCTCCGCACTCACCTTTTTTATAAGCACCGCGCACTTTTTTATCGCGCGCCACGTTTTTTCCTCGATTTTGAACGACAGAGCCGCGCTGAACCGCACAGCCCTGAGCATCCTCAGCGCGTCCTCTTTAAACCTTGTTTCCGCGTCGCCGACGCACCTTATGAGCCTGTTTTTAATATCGTTTCTGCCGCCGAAATAGTCGAGAATACCGCTTTCGGGATTGTACATCATAGCGTTCACGGTAAAATCGCGCCGCTCGGCGTCGGTTTTCGGACGGCTCACAAACTCCACGCTGTCGGGATGCCTGCCATCGCGGTATACTCCGTCGGAGCGGAACGTCGTCACCTCGTAGCCCGTCTTGTTCACGACAACCGTCACCGTGCCGTGCTTTATACCTGTGTCGATCGTGCGCTTAAACATCCGCTTCACGTCCTGCGGGAGCGCGCTCGTTGCAATATCGTAATCGTGCGGCTGTTTGCCCATGAGTATATCGCGCACCGCTCCGCCCGCAAGGTACGCCGAAAAGCCGTTTTCCTCCAAACGGCTCATAATCTCTGTTACGCTGTCGGGCATACTTATACGCATACTATCACTCCGCACAATTTCTCTAAAAAGAAGGGGCTGACAAGCAGCCCCCGTATTTTTGTCTTTAACCTTCGACAAGTCTCTTTGTGTCTATGGCTATCATAAGTTCTTCGTTTGTCGGTATGACGAGCGTCTTAACAGCCGCGTCGGCCGCCGAAATGTCGACCGTGCCGCGTGTGTTGTTCTTGTCCGCGTCAACCTTGATGCCGAGGAAGCCGAGACCGTCAGTAACTGCGGCTCTCGTCTGCGCGTCGTTCTCGCCCACTCCGGCGGTAAACACAACGGCGTCGATTCCGCCCATGGCAGCGGCGTACGAGCCGATATACTTCTTGACCTGGTACGCGAACATATCGAGCGCGAGCTTCGCTCTCTCGTTGCCCTCGTCCGCCGCCGCGCTCAAATCGCGGAAGTCGGACGACACGCCCGAAACGCCCTGCACGCCGCTCTGCTTGTTCATAAGCGTGTCAACGGCCTTCGCGTCCATACCCTTCTGATTTATGAGGTACGTTACGACCGCAGGATCCATAGAGCCGGTTCTCGTACCCATCGGCACGCCGTCGAGCGGCGTAAAGCCCATCGACGTGTCAACGCACTTGCCGCCGTCAACAGCCGATATTGACGAGCCGTTGCCGAGGTGGCACGTTACAATTTTAAGCTCCGAGGCGGGCTTACCCAGAAACTCGGCAGCCTTCTGCGAAACGTACTTGTGGCTCGTGCCGTGGAAGCCGTACTTTCTTATTCCGTCGTTCTCGTAGTATTCGTACGGAAGCGCGTACATAAACGCCTTCGGCGGCATCGTCTGGTGGAACGCCGTGTCGAATACCGCTATCTGCGGAACGTTCGGCATGATTTTTGTGCAAGCCTCGATACCGATCAGGTTCGGCGGATTGTGCAGCGGCGCGAGCGGCACGCACTTTTCGAGCGCCTTCATTACCGCGTCCGTTATCACGCACGAGTCCGCGAACTCCTCCGCGCCGTGTACCACTCTGTGTCCCACCGCGCCTATCTCGTCCATCGACGAGATAACGCCGATTTCACTGTCAACAAGCGCGTCGATAACCATTTGTATCGCGTCGCCGTGATCCTTCATCGGCTTTTCTATCTTTGTCTTTTCGTCCTTCGCAATGTTCGTGTGCTGAAGATTCGAGCCGTCTATGCCTATTCTTTCGCATAAACCCTTCGCGAGAACGGTTTCGCTGTCCATGTCGATAAGCTGGTACTTCAAGGACGAACTTCCCGCGTTTATTACTAATATTTTCATGGTTTTGCTTCCTTTCTGTTTTTGTGTGTTGCGCGTAAGGCCCCCTTGTTAAAGGGGGCTGTCAGCGTAGCTGACTGGGGGATTCCTTTTTGATTTTTACTATGAATCCCTCCACCGCCTTCGGCGGTCCCCCTCCCTTTGACAAGGGAGGCTAACGACGGACGACGTATCTCGTGAGCCTCCCCTCGAGGGGAGGTGGCATCGCGAAGCGATGACGGAGAGGTGGCAACGAATTTTAGAAAACCACCTCTCAGTCGGCTCCGCCGACAGCTCCCCTCAAGGGGAGCCTCACGTAGCTAAATCATAATTTATCTCATATTTTAATTCCCCTGTGCCTGAACTGCCGTAATCGCCACAACACCCGCAATATCGTCGGCGCTGCAGCCTCTTGACAAATCATTTACGGGCTTTGCTATACCCTGCAGAATCGGGCCGTACGCCTCTGCCTTGGCAAGTCTCTGCGCAAGCTTATATCCTATATTACCCGCGTTAAGGTCGGGGAAAATGAGTACGTTCGCGCTGCCCGCAACGTCCGAGCCGGGAGCCTTTGAAGCCGCCACGCTGCCGACTATCGCCGCGTCAAGCTGAAGCTCGCCGTCGAGCTTTATGTCGGGGGCTTTTTCCTTCGCGAGCTTTGTCGCCTCCTGAACCTTGTCAACGAGAGGGCTTTTCGCGCTGCCGTAGGTCGAGTACGAAAGCATAGCCACCTTCGGTTCAGCGCCGACAAGCTGCTTAAACGACGCAGCTGACGAAATCGCTATTTCCGAAAGCTCATCTGCCGTCGGATCCTGGTTAAGTCCGCTGTCGCCGAATACGAACGTGCCGTTCTCGCCGTACTCGCAGTCGGGTACAACGATGATAAAGAACGCCGAAACGAGCTTTGTTCCCGGGGCGGTCTTTAATATCTGCAGCGACGGTCTTATCGTGTCCGCCGAAGAGTGGATCGCGCCCGAAACCATGCCGTCCGCGTCGCCCTGCTTAACCATCATAACGGCGTAGTAGGACGGATCCTTTATCGTTTCCGCCGCCTGCTCCGGCGTCATGCCCTTAGCCTTGCGCAGCTCGTAGAACGCGTTCGCGTATTCCTCGTTCTTGTCCGAGTTTTCGCTGTCAACGATCTTGATACCCTCGATGTCGATACCCTCGGCGGCAACGGCCGCCTTGATCTTATCGGGGTTTCCCACAAGAATGACCTTCGCGTAGCCTTCCTTTTTAACCGTTTCCGCGGCTTTGAGCGTCCTGATGTCCTCACCCTCCGCAAGCACGATCGTTTTAATGTCCTTCTTAGCTCTTTCCTTGAGCCTGCCGATAAATGTACTCATTTGCATATCTCCTTTTCATTTGGTTTTTCCGTAAATTATATTATATACTTTTTTACTAAATTTTTCAAGTATATATTGCAAAAAAACGGCGGTTTTCCCGCTCTTGTTTCAAAGAGAAGAAAAACCGCCGAAAATACGCGTTATTCGTTTTCTATCACGTGGATTTTATCTATTCGTTTTTGGTGTCTGCCGCCGAGAAATTCCGCGTCGAGGAACGTGTCCACAATCATAAACGCAAGCTCTCTGCCAGTCACGCGTCCGCCGAGGCAGACGATGTGCGCGTTGTTATGCTCCTTCGCCATTTTCGCGCTGAACACGTCTCCGCACAGCGCGGCGCGTATGCCCTTGTACTTGTTCGCTGCCATGGATATGCCTATGCCTGTGCCACAGATGAGTATTCCTCTCTCGCACTCGCCTTTGAGAATCGCTTCGCACACCGGCTTCGCGCAGTCGGGATAATCCACGCTGTCCTCAGTGTACGTTCCGAAATCCTTTACCTCTATGCCGCGCTCGGTGAGGTGCTTTATTATGTGTCCCTTAAGCTCGTAACCGCCGTGGTCGCTTCCTATCGCTATCATTTTAGTGTCCCCCTTATTTTAGTGTCCCCGCTTTTCGCGTTCTTCAAGCTCTTTTTCAGCCTGCGACTTTTTGATATAGTACGGTTTCATGTCCGCGTAATTCTGCGTTTCCCCTCTTTTCGCCTTGTACAGCGCGGCAGCCGCGACCGACGACGCACGCGGATTTAACGCCGCGCCGTGCGGGAAAAACGCCTTATCGCCGAGCTTTTCCGTTATATATTCTCTGTGCGCAGCCGCGCCGTCGCCGACAAAAATCGTGTCGAGGAAATTGCCGCAGCTTTCAACACATTCCTCGATCGTCATAGCCTCGGGCGCGCCAAGCTCCTTAAGAGTGCCGTCCCAGATATAGCTCGCGGCGTACACGTTATTGCCGCGCGCGTCTATTACGGGTACGATTATATGCTCCGCGTGCGGCACGTTCCACGCGAGCACTTCGAGCGTTCCGACGCTCACAACGGGCTTGTCCGCCGCGTGCGCGAGAGCCTTAACGGTCGCAACGCCTATCCTGAGTCCCGTAAACGAGCCGGGGCCTACGCTTGCCGCGTACACGTCGATGTCCCGGGGCGTAAGCTCCAAATCCGTAAGGAGCGCGTCGATCATCGGCATTATCTTCTGCGAGTGCGTTTTTTTGTGGTTAAGTATATATTCGCCCAGAAGCAAATCGTCCTCCATTACAGCCGCCGACGCGGCGTTCGCGGACGTTTCCACCGCCAGAACTCTCATCGCACACACTCCTTTACCGTTATCTCCCTGTAGTTTTCGCCCTTTTCGAGGTCTTTTTTTATCTCTATGTTGTACCGCCTTTCGGGCAGAATGTCCGCTATAAGCTGCGGCCACTCGATAACCGACACGCCTTCGCCGTACACGTATTCGTCAAAGCCGACCTCGTACATCTCATCGCTGTCCGCTATTCGGTACACATCGAAATGGTAGAGCGGCAGCCGTCCCTCGTACTCGTTCACTATCGTGAATGTCGGGCTTGTGATAGGCTCGTCTATTCCGAGTCCCTTTGCAAGTCCCTGCACGAATGCCGTTTTGCCCGCGCCGAGATCGCCGTAAAGGCACAGTACGTCGCCCGCCCGTAGCCTCTTTGCCATATCGGCGGCAAAGGTCTGCGTTTCGTCGGGGCTGTTTGAAATAAATTGCATTTTAGTGTCCCTTTATATATTTTAGTGTCCCCGTAGCTTTAGTGTCCCCACGGGTTTTAGTGTCCCCTTAGAACAGTCCCGTAATAACTCCGTCTGCGTCGATGTCGATGTTGTTTGCGGCTGGTACCTTGGGAAGTCCGGGCATTACCATAATATTGCCTGTTTCCGCGACGATAAAGCCTGCGCCGTTCGATACTCTTACGGTGTTCACTGTGACGGTAAAGTCCTTCGGTCTGCCGAGAAGCGACGCGTCGTCGGACAGCGAATACTGCGTTTTTGCCATACATACCGGCTTTTTGTCAAGTCCCAGAGCTTCTATTTCGCGTATCTGACGGTTCGCCTTCGCGCTGTAAACCGCGCCCGCGCCGCCGTAGATTTTCGTCACGATGGTGTTTATCTTATCCTTTATGCTGTCGTTCACGTCGTAGGCGGGGGCGTAGTTGGATTTTTCGTTTTCCATGGCTTCGATTACGAGCCTTGCAAGCTCCTCTCCGCCTTCGCCGCCCTTCGCGAACACCTCGCTCAAAGCGCACTTTGCGCCGAGCGCGGCGCAGCGTTCCTTTACCGCGTCAAGCTCCGCGTCTGTGTCGGTGTCGAAACGGTTGACCGCGACAACGACAGGCACACCGTACGACTTCATATTTTCTATGTGCTTTTCGAGGTTGCCTATACCGCGAAGCAGCGCGTCAACGTTCTCCGCTTTAAGGTCTGTTTTCGCGGCGCCGCCGTTGTATTTAAGCGCTCTCACCGTCGCGACGATAACTACCGCGTCGGGTTTGAGTCCGGCGGCGCGGCACTTTATGTCCATAAACTTTTCCGCGCCCAAATCCGCGCCGAAGCCTGCCTCGGTGATCGTGTAATCGCCCAGCTTTAACGCAAGCTTTGTCGCCTGAACGCTGTTGCAGCCGTGCGCTATGTTCGCGAACGGGCCACCGTGAATGAACGCGGGCGTATGCTCGAGCGTCTGAACAAGGTTCGGCTTGATTGCGTCCTTCATAAGCGCCGCCATTGCGCCCTGCGCGTTCAGATCCGACGCTTTTACGGGCTGTCCCGAGCGGTTGTAGCCGATTATAATCTCGCCGAAACGGTTTTTTAAATCCTCCAGATCCGACGCGAGACAGAGTATCGCCATGATCTCCGACGCGACCGTTATCATAAATCCGTCCTCGCGCGGCACGCCGTTAAGTCTGCCGCCCAGTCCCACAACGACGCTTCTCAAAGCGCGGTCGTTCATATCGAGAACGCGTTTCCACACGATGTTGTTCACGTCTATATCGAGCGCGTTACCCTGGTGAATGTGGTTGTCGATCATCGCGGAAAGCAGGTTGTTCGCGGCTGTTATTGCGTGCATATCACCGGTAAAGTGAAGGTTGATGTCCTCCATCGGCACGACCTGACTGTAACCGCCGCCTGCAGCGCCGCCTTTAATGCCCATGACAGGGCCGAGAGACGGTTCGCGCAGCGCAAGCACGCACTTTTTACCCATTCTCGTGAGCGCGTCGCCGAGACCTATCGTCGTTGTCGTCTTACCCTCGCCGGCGGGCGTCGGATTTATCGCGGTCACAAGCACGAGCTTGCCGTCGTCGTTGTCCTTTACTCTGTTCCACAGCTCGCCCGATACCTTCGCCTTGTACTTGCCGTAATATTCAAGCTCGTCCTCGGTTATTCCTACGGACGCGGCGATGTCGCGGATGTGCTTCATTTCCGCTCCCTGAGCGATTTCAATATCAGATAACATAATGTCCTCCTTATGCGGTAATTTTTATTATACAAACAGAAATAGAGCTGAAGATAGGTTCAGCTCTTTTTTGTTGTTTTTTGCGGAAAATCAGTTATTGTTAAAATACGATCTGTCCTCGCGGATCTTACGGAGAAGCAGGTCGAGACGATGCTCCGCGTCGTTTAAGATGTCGTCAACGTACTGGTCGGTGTCGGTCTTAATCTCAACGGATTTCGACTGCGCCGCGTTCACAAGCTCATTAGCCTGCTCGTAGGCGCGCTTTGTAATTTCATGCTCGTCGATAAGCTGCATCTGGGTTTCCTCGGCGTTCTTCTGTATCGCCTCGGCGCGGCTCTCCGCCTCGGAAAGAATCCTCTGTCTTTCCTCCTTAACCCACTTTGCCTCTTTAAGCTCGTCCGGATAAACAAGGCGTATTTCCTGAATATAATCGAGAAGCTCGTCCTTGTCAACCATTACCTTGCCCGTAAGGGGTACAGATGAAGCCTTGTCAATCGTTTCCTCCAGCATGTCCACAATTTCCATTATGTCCATATCCATGTCCATTGCCATATTATATTCATCCTTTCCTTTTATTCGTATTTTTTCTTAATCGTTTCAATTATATCACACGGCACAAAGCCTGTCAAATCACCGTGAAAGCCCGCAAGCTCCTTGACCATGCTGGAGCTTATGTAGGAGTATTTCGTGTCGGTCATCATAAACATGGTTTCGTACTCGGGATTTAACGCCTTATTGAGGAGCGCCATTTGAAATTCATATTCAAAATCCGCTACGGTGCGAAGGCCTTTTACTATAACGGTGGCGTTTTTGCTCTTCGCGAAGTCGACCAGAAGTCCCTCGAACGTGTCGACCTCTACGTTATCAAGCTCTTTCGTCACGCGCTTTATCATATCCACTCTTTCCTCCGCGGTAAAGAGCGGCGTTTTGCTTTTGTTGCTCAGAACTCCCACGACTACCTTATCGTACACGCGGCTCGCGCGCTTTATGATGTCGAGGTGTCCGTTAGTTATCGGATCAAAGCTGCCCGGATAAACTGCTGTTCTCATTCTTTTGTTACCTGCTTTTCGTAAACCGTGATATATGTTCTGCCGTACCTGCGCTGCTTCAAAACCGTGAGACCGTCCCTTTCGCCGGAAAAGTCGGTACTGTCGCTTTCAAGCACGATTATCCCGCCGTCCGCGAGAAGCTCCTTTTCCGCGATTTTGTCGAGTACAGGCTCGATAAAGCCCTTGTTGTACGGCGGATCGAGAAAAATTATATCGAATTTCTCCCCCGTCCTTTCGGCGTATATAAAACAGTCCTCGTTCCGTATCCCGCACTGCGCTTCAAAACCGAGGCTTTCGGCGTTCTTTCTTATTATTTCAACCGAACGCTTGTCAGTGTCGAGAAGAACGGCTCTTGCCGCTCCGCGCGATATTGCCTCGAACGACAGCGCGCCGCTTCCGGCGAACATGTCGAGGCAAACGCTGTCGGGAACGTAATCCCGTATGAGATTGAACACGGATTCCTTTACCCTGTCGGTCGTCGGACGCACGCTGTCACCCCGAAATTCAAGCAGCTTATGTCCCCGCCGGCTTCCGGCTATAATTCTCACATTCAATCACTACCAGTCTATTTTATAACATTTCAGCCAAAAGGTCAATACAAATGTTACAATTTCTTTTAATTTATATAATTTTTTTGTAATTTATGTAACTTTTTTGTAACATTCTGTCGGTTTTTGTAATTTAATCTATATCCTCCGTGAAGTCGGGAATGTTCACGCCGTTCACATACTCATTGTTCGGAACGGGGATATTCTCATCCATTTCCGGCCCGATATAGAAGCCCGTCTGCGTACACTGGTTGTACGCCGTATTCTGGAACGCGACGGACAGGCGGTACACGTGGTCGTGCATGAGCGTGTAGAACTTGTGGTGCGTCACGTCGGTCGTCGTGTATATGCGAAGCTCCGTATCGTCCTCGTTGCGCCATATAGCTTCCTCGCGCCAGTCGCCGAGGATATCCGCCTGAATACAGGGGTTGCCCTTTTTCCAGTTGTTTGAAAGCGTGCCGGCGGGATCTAAAATTGTGACAAGCTTGTTGTTTTCGTAGTCCCACTTGTAAATTTTCGGGTAGCCGTAGCCCTTTTCCTCGACAAACTCGTGGTCGAGAAGCTCACGGAGAAGGTCGCCGTCCCACCAAATCGCGAACGCGATAGATTCCGGGCCGTGTTCGTTGATCATTTCGCCTTCCATAGTGAAAATTCCGTCGTCCATTACCCAGCACTGGTTGCCGACGTAGCGCGGATCTATTTTCGCGCACAGTCCGCGCGTCGTGTCGCGTCCCGTGTAGAAGCCCCACTTTATCTCGCCCGTAGCGGGATCGCGTACCTCGTAGCCAAGCTCCGCTTCAAGCTCCTCGTGTATCTGGAAATAGTCGAGGTTGGGCGTGTTCGGCGTGAAGTTGCCGAGGTTACAGGTATCGCCGTGCATAAGACCGGTCGAGTATATGCCCGTTCCGTCGTCGTCGACAGCCATCGCCCCGTAAACGATTTCGTCGAGACCGTCGCCGTCTATATCGCCGACGCCGAGGTTATGGTTGCCCTGCGCCGTAAATTCTATATTCTGATCCTTGTTCGCGAGGAATTTCCACCGCTTGACAAGCTTATTGTCTATTACGTCGTACGCCACAAGCACCGTCGGGCAGCCGTGGTCGTAGTAGCCGCGGCACATTACGACGCTCGGATTTTCGCCGTCGAGGTACGCCACGCACGCGAGGAAGCGGTCAACGCGGTTGCCCCAGTTGTCGCCCCACTCTATAATGTTGCCGCGCGGCGGATCGTATTCAACGGTGTCGAGAGCCGCGCCCGTCAAGCCGTCGAACAGCGTCAGGTACTCCGGTCCGTCTATAATAAAGCCGTCCTTGTTCCTGTAATCCGCGTCCTTGTCGCCTATCACATTGCCGACGCCGTCGACCGAGCCGTCCGCGGTCTTGCATACCATTTCGGCTCTGCCGTCGTTGTTGAAATCGTATACCATGAACTGAGTGTAATGCGCGCCGCTTCTGATGTTTTTGCCGAGGTTTATTCTCCAAAGGCGCTTGCCGTTCAACTTGTACGCGTCAAGTATGCACTCGCCGGTGTAGCCCTTGTGCGAATTGTCCTTGCCGTTCGCGTCCCAGCGGAGGATTATCTCGTATTCACCGTCGCCGTCAAGGTCGCCGACCGACGCGTCGTTCGCGGTGTACTCGTAAACCCTGCCGCTTACGGGATCTGTCCACGGGGCGGGCTTGTCGAGCGGTATCGAGAGGTACTCCTTATCCCACGGCTTTACCTCGCAGCCGTGCTTTTCAGCCTTGCCGTCCTTTACCGCCTTTATCGTGTAAACGTCGGTCTGCTTTCCGTCTGTGTCGAGGTAGTTTGTGGAATCGGTTATTATATCGGTTATTCTGTCGCCGTTTCTGTATACGACAAAGTTTATGCCCTGCTCGTATTCGTAAGCGTTCAGTCTCCAGCTAAGGAATATGCCGTTCTCGGTCGGAACTGCCACAGCGCCGCGGCCGAGCGTTTCCATTTTATATTTCTTCGGCTCGGCTTCCATATCAATCGTAACGTCCGCGCGCGCCGTTTTGCCGCTCGTCGTAACGGCTTCCACGCCGTACACGTAAGGCACGTTCGTTATAACCTTATCGTCTATGTAATCGGCGTCGGTCGTGCGCGCTATGAGCTTGTATATACCGTAGGGAGCTTTGCGGTAAATGTTGTACCAAACGGCTTCCTTAACTCCGTCCCACACGAGTGCGACGGAATTTGCCGTTTCCTTAGCGTCGAGATTTTCTATCTTCGCCGTAACAGTGCCGCCGTCCACAACGGTGACGTTTACCGACGACGCTTCGCCGAGGAAGCTCTGCGCGTAAAGCGGACATACGGTGTACTCAAACTCCTGCGCAAGCTCTACGGTGTCGTCCGTAAATTCCTCGCATGTAACCTCGGTGCAGACCTCGATTTCGTGATTTCTCTTGTGGTTTATGCGCTGCACGCGGTAGCCGGTGACGTCCTCCGCCTTATCCCACGTGAGCTTTACCGCCGCGCCGCTGCGCTTCGCGCTCACGCTGCTTTTAAGGTTTGTAACGCCGACGGTGCGCTTTATCGTTATATCTATACTGTTAAGCGCCGTGTGGCGGCTCGACTGGAACGCAAATTCCATCTTTCCGTCCGTTACCTCGACGGTGTACACTCTCTCGGCAACGACGTTGCAGCGCACCCATACGCGCTTTACGTCTCCGTTTATCGAGTAGCGCACAACGGTATCGCCCTCGTCGTCATAGTCGCCGGTCGATACGCGCACGATATATGTACCGTTTTCCATGTCAACTCTGAACGTATTTTCGTCGACAAAAAGAAAATCGCGGTTTACTTCCTTCACGCCCTCCGGTCTTTCGAGAGCCGAAGCCGTTTTTGTGAGACCATAGCCTTTTTCCGGTGTGTAAAGCGTGGTTTCCGTAACTTTTGTGTAACCGTTTTGAGCGGTTTTCTTTCCGAAATCAAAGCTTGCTTCTGTAAACATAACCTTTTTCCATTACCTTTCATCCCGTAAATTTTGTCCCCGCCGACGCGCACGGGCGCACCTCGGCGTATAACATATCATTTTAATTATACACCAGAGGCGGGGAATAAGTAAAGAGGTTTTTAGAAAAAAGTTCAAAATTTTACGCGCGTTATTCCGTGCTGTCCGTTCCCGCTCCGATGTTGTCGAGGCTCTTGAATTCAAAGCCCTGCTCCTTCGCGCAGCATATTATGTCGTGCAGCGCGGCGGCGTTGTCGGAGGAAACGGCGTGGAGAAGCAGTATCGCGCCGTCGTGGAAATAGGGCGTTACCTCCTTGAACGCGTGATCCTTGCCCTGCTGCATGTTTATGTCCCAGTCCTTGTATGCGAAGCTCCACAGAATCGTTTTGTACCCCATGTCGCGCGCCACCGCAAGCACGCGCTCCGACCATTCGCCCTCCGGCGGCCGCATGTACGTCATGGTGTAGCCGTACACTTCCTGCGCCGTTTTGTTCAAATCGTCAAGCTCCTTCTGCACCGTTTCAACGCTCTGCTTCGGGAGGTTTACGTGGTTGACGGTGTGGTTGCCGACGATATGCCCGTCGTCGATCATGCGCCGCACAAGCTCCTGCTGATTTTCAAGATACGGCCCCGTCACAAAAAACGCCGCGGGAGTCTGCGTTTCCTCGAGAACGTCGAGAATCTGCGAGGTGTAGCCGTTTTCGTAGCCCTCGTCAAACGTTAGATAAAGCGTTTTCGGCGCGTTTTCGTCAATGTAGTAGCAGCCGTATTTTGCCATTCTGTCCTTGTCCTTCTGCGGAATGTCGGGAGCTTTGCCCTTTTTTTTCACAAATCCCCAGCCCGTTCCCGTGTTGTCGATCGCTTCGTACGAGGTCTGACTTGACGAGACGCTCGCTGTTTCTTCGGTTTTTTCCGCGCCGCAGCCGGTCAAAAGAAGCGCGGCGCAGGTGACTGTGATTAAAAATTTTTTCATATTTACATCTTCCTTTCTTTTTTTGTAATATTTTTTTGTCAAATCTTGTTGAATTTTATAATGTTTTGGTGTATACTAAATATATATTTTATATACACTGTTTAAAGGGGGATCACGATGGCAACTATGAACGAATTTGAACGCAGGCGCCGTGAGCGCAGAATGCGTGAGCGCCGCAGGAAAAAGCGTATTCGTGCCGCTATTATTCTTACAGCGTTCGTATGCGCCGTTATTTTGATTGTCATATTGGTTATGAGCAGATGCTCGTCAAACAAGCCTGCCGAAACGGTGCAGCTCGGCGGTGACGGCACAAGCGAGACTACGCTGTCTCCCCAGGACGGAGAAACATCCGCTCCCACTCCCGTTCCCACGGCAAATCCGATGACGATACCCCCTGCGTCGGAGAACAACGATTTGATGGATATTATCGAGGATTCCGGTCAGGAGAAGCGCTGCTATCTCACGTTTGACGACGGCCCCACGGAAAATATAACGCCGCAGATCCTCGACACGTTAAGACGCTACAACGTTAAGGCGACGTTCTTCGAGATTGGCTCGCTCATACAGACGAACCCGTCCATGGCGCGCCGCGTTTACGAGGAGGGACACCTTATCGCGAACCATTCCGACGGACATAACTATGCAAAATTATATGTTTCGACCGACACATTTATGAATGAGGTCAACGAATGTTACGAGGCGATCAAGGACATTACCGGCGAGGCTGAGCCGTTCAAGCTCGTGCGTTTCCCGGGCGGCGGATTTAATTCGAGCGCGGACAGCTATTCGCCCGTAAAGCAGGAGTGTAAGGACGCTCTCGCGGAGTACGGCTTCTACTACTGCGACTGGAACGCGTTAAACGGTGACGCGGAGGGCAAAACTAAGGACGCCGACGAGCTTCTCGATTACCTCATAGACTCTGCCGAAGGTCAGGACAATCTCGTTGTGCTTATGCACGACGCGGCGTCGAAGCAGGCTACCGCGGACGCGCTCGGCTCGATTATTGAATATTTGAGAGGCGAGGGTTACACGTTCCACAGGCTTGACGATATAGAATACCAATCGTCCTCCGTCGGTACAGGCTTGGACGATGAGTATACCGATTCGGACTATGACGAGGATACGGATACGAGCGGCGATGAGGACGAGGACAGTACTCCCGCGCCGAAACGCACAACATCTCCCGCGCCGTCTTCGGGTACGTCCGGCGGAAGTACCGGTCCAATAATTATTCAGTAATAAAAAAATCGTTCCCGATGGGAACGATTTTTTTGTGTCGTTTTTTTATATTTCAAGAAGTTTTATCTCGCCTGACGCGAGCGTTTTTTTCACGTCTATCAGGCGCTGGTTCTCGCTGCCGCGGAATTTGAGGCGCAGATTTTTTTTCGCCTCCACAAATTTGCCGTCGACAAGCACGTCGATCAGCGAGAGTATGTCCTTTGACACTTCCGTGTCTTTAAGCTGCTCGAACGTGAATCCGCTGTAGCACCATATGTTCATGTCGGGGTGTCTGTCCTTTACGGCGCGTATGACGCTAAGCACCGTCTCTCTGTTTTCCGGCTCGAACGGCTCGCCGCCGAGTACGCTGAAGCCCTCTATGTAGTCGGGTTCGAGTGCGTCGAGTATTTCTTTGAGCGTATCGCCGCCGAACGGCTCACCGTATGCGAAATCCCACGCCTCGCTGTTGAAGCAGCCCTTGCACGCGTGGCGGCAGCCGCTTACAAACAGCGATACGCGCACGCCCGGCCCGTTCGCAACGTCGGTTTTTTTTATTGTCGCGTAGTTCATATTGGGTTCCTTTCTTGGGGGATTGGGGGTGTAAATATGGGCGACCGCAAGGGTCGCCCATACGGTACACATATTGTATGTAGGGGCGACCCTTGCGGTCGCCCGTAAAAACCCCTCAGTCACACTACGTGTGACAGCTCCCCTATTAGGGGAGCCATACGGCGATCGGCACATATCGTAAGCCTCCCCTACTAGGGGAGGTGGCGCCGAAGGCGTCGGAAGGGTTTTGACGGTCGCCCGCATTGTGATGCAATCCCGCTCCCTCATTTTTTCAGAAAAAAAGGGGCGGCACAACCGCCCCGAAAAATCGTATTACAGATGCAGCACTCTGCTCTTTATTTCGCTTGTCTTACCGGTGTTCCAGAAGTTCTCGCCGAGGTAGCCGCACGTTCTGCGCGTTACCGACAGCTTGTTTTTATCCTTATTTCCGCACTGCGGACACTCCCATTCGAGGTCGTCGTTTATCTTGATCTCGCCGTCGAAGCCGCATACCTGGCAGTAATCGGATTTCGTATTGAACTCGCCGTACTGGATATGGTCGTAAATGTACTTCACGAGCATTTCGAGCGCGGGCAGGTTGTTCTGCATATTCGGTATCTCAACGTACGAGATCGCGCCGCCGAGCGAAATATCCTGGAACTCGCTCTCGATGTCGAACTTGTCGAACGCGCTTATATGCTCTCTTACGTCAACGTGGTACGAATTCGTGTAGTAGCCCTTGTCGGTCACGTTCTTGATTATGCCGTACTTCGCGCGGTCAATCTTCGCGAAACGGTAGCAGAGCGACTCTGCCGGCGTGCCGTAAAGCGCGAAGCCGATATTCGTCTTTTTCTTCCACTCCTGAACCTTATCGCGCATCTTCTTCATTACCTTAAGCGCGAACTCCTTGCCCTCGCCGTGCGTCTGACTCTGACCGGTCATGAGGTAGGTAAGCTCGTACAGTCCGATGTAGCCGAGCGAGATCGAGGAGTAGCCGCCGTAGAGGTATTTGTCGATCTTCTCGCCCTTCTTCAGACGCGCTATCGCGCCGTACTGCCAGTGAATCGGGCTTACGTCCGAAACCGTGCCGACAAGCGCCTTGTGACGGCACATAATCGCCTCGAAGCAAAGCTCCAGTCTTTCCTCGAACAGCTTCCAGAAGCGATCCATGTCGCCCTTTGCGATAATGCCCATCTGCGGGAGGTTTATGCTGACAACGCCCTGGTTGAAGCGTCCCTCCCACTTATATTCGCCGTTCTCGTCCTTCCATGGAGCGAGGAACGAGCGGCAGCCCATAGGCCCGAAAACGTTGCCCTCGTAGTTTTCGCGCATCTTTTTCGCGCTGAGGTAATCGGGGTACATTCTTTTCGCGCTGCACTTTACGGCGAGCTTCGTAACGTAATCGTACTTGCCGCCCTTTAAGCAGTTGTTCTCGTCAAGCACGTACACGAGCTTCGGGAACGCCGGCGTTACGTAAACGCCCTGCTCGTTCTTTATGCCCTCGAGACGCTGACGGAGGATTTCTTCTATTATTCTTACGTTTTCCTCAACGTACTCGTCGTTCTCGTCGATGTAGAGGAAAAGCGTTACGAACGGCGACTGACCGTTTGTCGTCATGAGCGTGTTGATCTGGTACTGTATCGTCTGCACGCCCGACTTAAGCTCGTCGTCAACGCGCATCGAAACTATTTTTTCGAGCGTGTCCGCGTCTATGCCGTCGCCGAACTTCTCTCTCGCTTCCTTTTCAAACTTCTCGCGGCTTCTTCTGAGATACTTGCCGAGGTGCGCCACGTTTACCGACTGTCCGCCGTACTGGTTACTCGCGACCGCCGCTATGATCTGCGTCGTGACGGTGCAGGCAACCTGGAAGCTCTTGGGCGACTCGATAAGCTTGCCGTTCATTACCGTGCCGTTGTCGAGCATATCCTTTATGTTTATGAGGCAGCAGTTGAATATCGGCTGAATGAAATAGTCCGCGTCGTGGAAGTGCAATACGCCGTTGTCGTGCGCCATCGAGATATGCTCGGGGAGAAGTATTCTTCTCGTAAGGTCGCGCGATACCTCGCCCGCGATGTAGTCGCGCTGCGTCGACGCGTGAACCGTGTTCTTGTTCGAGTTTTCCTCCGCAAGCTCCTTGTTCTCGTTCTTTATGAGCTTTAATATCGACTCGTCGGTCGTGTTCTTTTTACGGAGCAGGCTTCTCTGGTAGCGGTAAATCATGTACTTCTTCGCAAGCACATACTTGTTATTGCTTACGAGCGTTCTTTCTATAATATCCTGTATCGTCTCTACGGGGATAACGTCGCCGCTGAGGTTTTCAACGTTCTCTACCGCCTGCGCGATAAGCTCGGCGTCCGCCTTCTGCGAATTTTCAACCTCGACGTTCGCCTTCTCTATGGCGTTCGTTATTTTTTCCACTTCGTAGCTGACAATTCTTCCGTCACGCTTCTGAACCTTCATTTTCTTTCCTTCCCTTCCCGAAATGCTTTGAAAACGGCGGCGCGCATATACCACTATATTTTGTGCCGTCCGTTCCGCAAACTCTCTATATCTTGAATACGAACCAAATTATAGCACAAGATTTTTCCAAATGCAACTGATTTATGTTTACAAGTTTGCGACAAAAAAGGGCAAAAAATTTGTTTTTGTAAACATAATGTAACTTGACACGAAAAAAACACGTAAAACCGACATTTCTTTTTTTACAATAATGTTACTTTGTGCGGTGGCAAAATAGACAAAAAATAAGGCTGTTTTTTGTGCAGCCTTACATATCCCTTGTGTTTACGTAAAATTGTTGCCACAAGATATAGTGGTTACCCGATTTCTTTGGTGCGCTTGATGATTTTCAGTCTCGTGTGTTCCTCGCGCTCCTTTTCCTCCAGAGCGTTCGCGATTTCCTTTGTGATGTTCTCGTAGCGCGGTATCGTGATGTTTTCGAGAGCGTTCGCGCGCTTCTGCGTTTTCTTGATGTTCATGGCAAGGCGGTACACGGCGTTTTCTATTTCCGTAAGGCGCACGGTGAGCGACTTTACCTCGTTAAATTCAGCCATAGCCTCGTCGAGCGCGGAGGACGTGTCGCCGAAGCTGTACGCCGGTCTGCCGCTTTTTTCGCCGGCGGTCACTACGGGTATCTCCACGCCCATTACGCTCCTTAAATCAATCTTAACGCTGTCCTCTATCTTGGCGCATCGCGCAAGGTACTGAACGTGGCTCACGCCCATTATTATATTCGCGCTCTCGAGCGCCTTGTACGCCGCGGCAAACGTGCGCTCTATATCGTCCTCGACGCGCTTCGCCTCCTCGATGAGGTTCATCATCTCGCGGATAAGGATATTACGCTTTTTGTCAAGCATTTCATATCCCTGCCGCGACAGGCGCAGCGTGTTTTTCGCCGCTATGAGGTTGCCCTTTGTGGGGGCTGCGTCGTTTTGCATAATATCCTCTCCTTTCGATTTTATTCGCCCTTGTAGTATTTCGCGAGTATCTTGTCGTCCACTCTGTCAAGCTCGGATTTCGGCAGCATTTTCAAAAGCTCCCAGCCGAGATTCAGCGTTTCCTCTATGCTTCTGTTCTCGTCCTTGCCCTGACGGAGAAATTTATCGTCGAACGCCTTTCCGAACGCGATATATTTCTTATCCATATCCGACAGTTCGTCCTCGCCGATTACCGACGCGAGGCTTTTCGCGTCCTCGACCTTCGAGTACGACGCGAACAGCTGGTTCGCAAGATCCTGGTGATCCTCGCGCGTGAAGCCTTCGCCTATGCCGTCCTTCATCAGTCTCGACAGCGACGGCAGTATCGCCACCGGCGGATACACGCCCTTTAGGTGCAGATCGCGTCCGAGCGTTATCTGTCCCTCGGTGATGTAGCCGGTAAGGTCAGGTATCGGGTGCGTGATGTCGTCGTTAGGCATCGTGAGTATCGGCACCTGCGTTACCGAACCCTGCGAGTCCTTTATTATTCCGGCGCGCTCGTACAGCGACGCGAGGTCGGAGTACAGGTAGCCGGGGAAGCCCTTTCTCGACGGTATCTCGCCCTTTGACGACGACACCTCACGAAGAGCCTCGGCGTAGGATGTCATGTCCGTAAGGATTACAAGCACGTGCATGTTGTGCGTAAACGCGAGGTATTCCGCCGCCGTTAAAGCACAGCGCGGCGTTATTATTCTCTCAACTACCGGATCGTTTGAAAGGTTTAGGAACATTACGACCTTTCCGAGTACGCCGCTTTCCTCGAACGAACGCTTAAAGTAATTCGCAACGTCGTGCTTTACGCCCATCGCCGCGAACACTATCGCGAAGTTGTCGCCGTCCACGTCGTCCGCGTCCGCGACCTTCGCCTGGCGCGCGATCTGCACGGCAAGCTCGTCGTGCGGCATACCGTCGCCGGAGAATATCGGCAGCTTCTGTCCGCGGATAAGCGTCATAAGGCAGTCTATGGACGATATGCCGGTCTGTATGAAGTTGTTCGGGTACTCTCTCGACACCGGATTTATCGGCAGTCCGTTTACGTCCCGTATCTCGTCCGCGAAATACTCGCCCAGTCCGTCTATCGGTCTGCCGACGCCGTCAAGCGTTCTGCCGAGCATTTCCTTCGACAGCGGCAGACGCATCGGTTCGCCATTGAATTTCGTTTTTGTGTTTGTGAGCGACAGGTCGGACGTACCCTCGAACACCTGTATAACGGCTTTGTCGCCCGAAATTTCAGTGACGCGTCCGATACGCTTCTCGCCGCTGTCGAGCGTCACCGTTACCATTTCCTCGTAAAACGCGTCGTCCACGCCCTCGAGAACTACCAGAGGTCCCTGTATGTTGTTAAGTCCCATATATTCGATTGCCATTTTTATCACCTCACCCGATAATCCTGTCAAACGTTTCGTTTATTTTGTCTTTGAGCGCCTCGAACGGCGCGTCGATATTTTCGTTGCCTATGGTGTATTTTACGCGTATAATGTCGTCCGCTATGCCGCTTTCCGCGACCTTTGACAGCACGACGCCCTTTTCGGCGCACTCTCTTATGCGCTTGTCAAACAGCAGTATTACGTCCATCATCTTGTTCTGCTTTTCGAGCGGCACGTACGTGTCGTCGGCGTGGAACGCGTTCTGCTGCAGAAATCCCACGCGTATAACCCTTGCCGCCTCCAGCGTCGCCTTCTGACCGTCGGGGAGAACGTCCGCGCCTATCAGCTTTACTATCTCCATAAGGCTCGATTCCTCCTGCAAAATAGCCATAAGGCGCTCGCGCTTCTGCATAAAGTCGGGCGCGACGTTGTCGCTGTACCACTTCGCAAGCTCGTCAAGGTACTCGCTGTAGCTTGTGAGCCAGTGTATCGCAGGATAGTGGCGCGCGTACGCGAGCGGCTTGTCGAGCGCCCAGAAGCAGCGGATAAAACGCTTTGTGTTCTGCGTTACCGGCTCGGAGAAATCTCCTCCCTGAGGAGAAACCGCGCCGATTATCGACACCGAGCCTTCAGTGCCGTTAAGGTTCGTGACGTATCCGGCTCTCTCGTAGAACTGCGAAAGTCTCGACGCAAGGTAGGCAGGGAAGCCTTCCTCCGCCGGCATTTCCTCAAGTCTGCCGGAGATCTCGCGCAGAGCCTCCGCCCATCTCGACGTGGAGTCAGCCATAAGCGCGACGTCGTAGCCCATGTCGCGGTAGTACTCCGCGAGCGTTACGCCCGTGTAAATGCTCGCCTCACGCGCCGCAACGGGCATGTTCGACGTGTTCGCGATAAGCACCGTTCTGTCGAGCAGCGGACGCTGCGATTTCGGATCTATAAGCTCCGAAAATTCCTGCAGAACCTGCGTCATCTCGTTGCCGCGCTCGCCGCAGCCGATGTATACGATTATGTCCGCGTCGCACCACTTCGCAAGCTGGTGCTGCGTCATTGTTTTGCCCGTACCGAAGCCGCCCGGTATTGCAGCCGCGCCGCCCTTCGCGAGCGGGAAAAACGCGTCGATCACACGCTGACCTGTAACGAGCGGTCTTGAAATCGGCTGACGCTCGGTGTAGGGACGCGCCTTTTTTATCGCCCATTTCTGCGCTATCGTTATGTCCTTTATCTCGTCGCCGACGCTCACCTTCGCTATTATGTCGGTTATTTTGTATCTGCCGCTTTCGGCTGCCCATTCTATTCTGCCGCTTATATCCGGCGGTACCATTACGCGGTGTTCTATAAGGCTCGTTTCCCGGACGGTCGCTATAATGTCGCCGCCGTGCGCGTAATCGCCCTGCGCCGCCTTTATCTCAACGTCCCACTCCCTGCTTTCGTCAAGGTTTGATACCTTCAGTCCGCGCGTTACGTACGCTCCCGAAAGGGCGCGTATGTCCTTGAGCGGACGCTCTATGCCGTCGAAAATATTGGAGAGTATTCCGGGCGCGAGCGTAATCGCCAGAGGTCCGCCCGTGCCTCGCACCGGCTCGCCCTTTTTAAGACCTGTCGTTTCCTCGTACACCTGCACAATCGTTTCGTTTTCGGTAACGCCTATGACCTCTCCGATAAGCTCCTCGTCCCCGACGTACACCATCTCCTGCATCTCAAACGCGTCGGAGCCTTTTACCTTTACGACAGGGCCGTTTATGCCGAATATTGTACCGTTTGCGATTGCCATATCTGTTTACCTCCCGTCAGTTCAGCGCTGCGCTGTTTTCGCGCAGGAACTTTTCCTTCTGCTCCGCAAGCAGCTCACCGAACGAATAATCCGCCGCCACGCGTCTGGAGCTGTTGTAAACCCTCACGCCGCCGATAAAATCATGCTCGTGCGCCGCTTCGACGGTGATTTTCGCCGTGTCGACTATGTCCTCTATCCACGGCTTGAATCTGAGGTCGTCGGGCGAAATGTATACGGTTTTCATGCCCTTTCCCACCTCGAACAGCGCCTTGTTTACCAAATCCTTGAACCATTTTTCGTATTCCGCGCTTTGGCAGAAACCGCGGAGCTTCCTTTCCGCCTCGCCCATTACGTCGTCCACAATCTGCTCGCGCTTTATCAAAAGCTGCTTCTTCGCGTCAAGCTGCGCGCGCAGGAGCTTTGAGTTCGATTCCTTTTTCGCCTCGGTTATCGTGCTTTGAATTTCGTCGTAAGCGCGCTGCAGGAACTCGTTTTCCTTCTGTGTGAGACGCTTGCTGCGCTCGTTTTCGACAGCAGCTATCAGTTCGTCGCGCTTCTGCGTCGCGTCGCGCAGTACAAGCTCGGAAAAAATGTTTAATTTTTCTGTTAAATTTTCCATATGTCATTTCCTTCTTTCCATGCAAAATCACAGCTTCAAGCCGATCGATTCCTGAACAAGTCTGTTGATTGAGCCGGCAATATCGCGGCTGCCGTGTCGGTCGGGGATTTCGATTATGAGCGGCGTGTGCAGCGTGAGCTTTAACCGGTCAAGCTCGCCTTTCACGAGTGCGCCCGCCTTTTCGGTAAACATGAGTATGCCCAGATCCTTATCCCCGAGAGCCTTCTGTATTTCCGCGTCAACCTCCTCCGGCGTGTGCGCCACCGCGCCGGGTATTCCGGCGAGACGCATACCGATAAGGGTGTCGATATTGTCGCTGATTAAATACATTTTCATTGCTTTATCATTTCCTTTTTCCAAACTTATGCGTTAAGGATCATAAATGAAATTACCAAGCCGTAAAGCGCGATACCTTCGGCAAGCGCAACGAAGATAAGCGTTTTACCCATTATGCTCTCGTTCTCGCTCATCGCGCCGATAGCTGCCGACGCTGCCGACGATACGGCGATACCTCCGCCGATACCGGAAAGACCTGTTGACACAGCCGCGCCGATGTACTTTAAGCCTTCGCCGACGCTTAAGCCGGCAGCCGTTTCACCTGCCGCAAGCGCGGGAACGGCGCAGCCGAGGCAGTAAATAACGCCTATGCCCATAACGCTGAAAAACGCGATCGTGTTCATCAAAAGGCATTCCTTACCCTTTTCCTTGCCCGTCGCGCGGTAAATGCCGTACGGAACGGCAACGCTCAAACCAACCAAAATCAGTAAAATCTTCAATAACATTTCAATTACCTCCAATATGTGTTTTTATATTCGCGCCGAGAGGCGTTGTTTACTTGTTTTTAAGCGATACGAATTCGCGTCCGTGACCGCTGTAGTAGCGGCTGAACATCTCGTAGTATTCGAGACGCAGTACCTGTATCGCGACGATAAGTCCCTCGAGAACCATGACGAGTATGTTTCCGAAAACGGTCACGAGCATACCGCCCACGCCGCCGCCTGCCGAAAGCGAAGCGACAGCCATCATCATACCGACGTGTATGACCGCGAACGCGCCTATTCTCAGGAATGATATTGTGTTCGTGCAGAAGCTCAGTATTACCTCGAACAGCTCGAAGAAGCTCTCCACAAAGAACATTCCGCCCGTCGGGAACAGGTTTTTCTCGCCCTCGATAAGCCGTGTGAGCGGCTCGGAAAGGTACATGACGAGTACCGCGACGATTAGCATTACCACGAATACGACCGTCGGTATGCCGAGGTTTAAGAGTATATTCGCGGCGAGCAGCACCACGGCGACGTAAAACAAAATTCCCGCCAGTCCGTTATGCCCGAAGAACGCCTCACCCTTGTTGCCGCTTTTAAGCATGTTTATGACGTTTAAGACCATGCCGAATATTATGACTATACCGCCCATACAGACTGTGCCGATAAGCAGCGACATGATGTTTTCCATAGGCTGCAATGGCGTATAATGGAACAGCTCGGGCAATATTTCCTCGTTGCCGAACACGCTTCCGTATATGAAGCCGCTGATAATTCCGGCAAGTCCGACCATTCCGATTATGCCGCCGAGATCCATTTTCTTGAACTTGTACGCCAGAAATCCCGCTATCGCAAGCACTGCCGACTGTCCCACATCGCCGAACATTATTCCGAAAAAGAGTATATACGTGAACGCCAGTATCGGCGTCGGATCTATTTCCCTGTAATTCGGCAGACCGTACATTTTTACGAACATCTCGAACGGCTTGCATATCGGGTTGTTTTTGAGCTTTGTCGGAGGGGTGATGTTCTTGACGTCCTCCGCGTCCTCCTGATTGAATATGACAACGTCGCCCGATTTGCCGATTTCCTTTTCGAGCTTCGCCGCCTCCTTCGCCTCCATCCAGCCGACGATGTAGAAGAACATTTCACCGTGAGCCGCGCATCTGCGTATTTCGGAGAACTGCTTGCGCTTTTTCGCGAGGTTGTATATGCCGATAAGCTCCGTCTTTGAGTCGGCTATAATGCCGGCAGTCTTTTGGCTAAGCTCCGTGATCTGCCCCTTTAGGGCCTCGCTGCGGTTCGTGAGCATACGCTTTATCTCTTCGGGAGTGCCGGAGTACGTTCTGTCAAGCGGTATCTCCTCGAAGTAAAGCGATGTGAACACGTCGTCGATTTTCGACTTTTTAAGCCGCGGCGTGAAGTAAAAGCCCCATATATCCGTCTGATCCTCGGCTGTTTGTATAAACACCGTTTCGAGGTCGTCAAGATACGTCATGAGCGTTTTGTAGCTCGCCTTGGGAATGTGTCCGAACCTGTATTTGACAAATTCCATTCTGTTTATCTTCGCCATATCGACGTCAAAGCCGTTCATCAAGCCGAGAGTTTTAACCGCGTCGTTGTTGCTCTCGATTTCGGCGCTGAGTGACGACGCTTCCTTTTTTTCGTTTTCGATGTGGCTGTTTATCTCGTCTATGAACTTGAGCATCTCGTCAGCCGTCTGCTCTCCGCACTCGGTTTCGGTGTCCTGCGGTATGCCGCCGGTCAGGCGGAAAATGTTTTCCGCGCTCTTTACGACCGCGTCATACTCGCTCGCCTCGTCAAACGCGCGAAGCCGTTTAATTCCCGTAAGCACCGACATCGCGTTTTCAAGATGAATGTCCCTGCCGTAAATATACTTCTCGGCAACGCTGTCAAAACGGTCGATAGGTCCCGACACTACCACCATTTTCATTTTTGTTATCGCCATGTTGTACCTCCTCTCCTAAAATCTTACGTGACCGCTTATCGCGCCCGGATTTAATCCGTATCGTACGCCCTCCGTCACGGTCGTTATATTGTCCGTTTCAAACTGTTTAAGCACCAGATACGCGAATATCGCCGCAAGTGACTCCGTGTGGTTCACGAATATCTTTCTCGCCGTCCGCGCGTACATAGTGCGGTAATTTTCCTCGGGGAAGCTGCCGCTCGAAATGCCGTCGAACAGTTCTCCGTAAGACGTCTGCCCGACTATGATTTCAACGGCTTTCTCCGCGTCGGACGCGTGTACCGCCGCGCGCAGGCTTTCCTCGCTTAAGCGGTGGCGCACCGGCAGAAGATACGTGAAGATAATCTCGCTCGGGAAGCCGTAATATTTTTTGCCGCGGTAGATCCACATTAAATTAAGCATATCTATCTTTGAGCCTATAAGCTCCTCAAACAGCTTAAGCTGTCCGTTTTTCAGCTTTTTGTGCGCCTCGCGCCATACGCGCGAGTATAGAAACGAGTCAAGCACCGCTCCCATCGAGAAGAAGTCCGCGCCTATGCTTGCGGCGCGCCCGAGCGGCATCGCGTAAGGCGTGTCGGCGCAGGCGCGTATGCAGTCGTCGAGCGACGACGCGCTCTGCATTATCGACTTGTCTATCTTCGTGTGCGTTTCAAAGAACGCGTCGAACCTGCCCTGGTTCACCTCGTCGCTGCTGCGCTTTTCGTTGTTGTAGATGTAGCGTATCTCACGCTTCAGAAATTCCACCTCGCGCTGCATGAACCAGAAGCTTAAGAGACTGCGCTTTTCCTTGTCCACAAATTTGTAAATTCTGATATACTCGTCCATGACGTTGTTTTCGAGTATAAGCTCCATAACGCCGCGGTGTATCTCGCGCTCGTCCACGTCCGACAGCACATCGCTGTAGCCGGACATGCTTTTAAGGTACGCGCACACGTCGCCGACGCTTCGCTTTGACAGCAGCTCCTCATAGTCCTTTTGGTCGAGGAACCGCGCGTACATGGCTTTGAGCTTCGCGGCAACCGCGCTGTATTCAACGCTCATCGCTTAATTCATCCGCCTTCCGATTACGTTTTCGACTATTCCGTTTACCCACGCGTCCTTGTTCGCCTTGTATTGGCTTTCAAGTCCCGCGATTTTTTCGTCAAGCTCCTTTTTCACCGCGGAGATTTTTTCTTCGGTGTCCTTTTCCTCGACGTTTTTGACGTATTCCTCGCGCTCGTGCGCGCGGCGTTCTATGTCGGCTTCAAGCTCCTTCGACTTTTCGGCGATCGACTCGTCAAGCCCGTTGTCGGCTTTTTTCGCGTCGGAGATAATCTCCTGCGCTCTGTCCTCAATTTCCATAATTTTTTCGATAATCTCTTCCATTATGAAACATCTCCTTTTTTACCCCTACGCCTTAATTTTTCAAGCTCTGCAGCGGTGCGGGGATACGTCCGCCGCGGTTTATAAATTCCTCGCTCGAATACCGTTTCACGGGCATTACCGGCCCCGTACCGAGCAGTCCGCCGAACTCCACAACGTCGCCCTCTTTTTTGCCGGGCGCAGGTATCACTCTAACAGCCGTTGTTTTGGAATTTACCATGCCTATTGCGGCTTCGTCGGCGATTATCGCCGATATGGTCGATGCGGGCGTGTCGCCGGGGATTACTATCATGTCAAGCCCCACCGAGCATACGCACGTCATGGCTTCGAGCTTTTCAATCGTCAGCGCGCCTTCCTTTGCCGCGCTTATCATTCCGGCGTCCTCGCTCACGGGTATGAACGCGCCGGACAGTCCGCCGACGTAGCCGGACGCCATTACGCCGCCCTTTTTCACCGCGTCGTTCAAAAGCGCGAGCGCGGCTGTCGTGCCGTGAGCGCCGCATTTTTCAAGTCCCATTTCCTCTAATATATACGCCACGCTGTCGCCTATCGCCGGAGTCGGCGCGAGCGACAAGTCCACTATTCCGAACGGTACGCCCAAACGTTTCGACGCTTCGCGCGCCACAAGCTGTCCCATACGCGTAATCTTGAACGCGGTCTTTTTAATCGTTTCCGCGACGTATCCGAAATCCTTGCCCTTCGCCATTTCGAGCGCGCATTTTACGACGCCCGGTCCGGATACGCCCACGTTTATCACACATTCGCCCTCGCCCTCGCCGAGGAACGCGCCAGCCATAAACGGGTTGTCCTCGACGGCGTTGCAGAACACAACGAGCTTCGCGCACGCGAAACCCTGCGTGTCGGCTGTCTTTTCAGCCGTTTTTTTCACGATTTCGCCCATCTGCTTTACCGCGTCCATGTTTATTCCGGCGCGCGTAGAGCCGACGTTGACGCTGGAGCATACGAGGTCGGTTGACGCGAGCGCGTCGGGGATCGAATTTATAAGTATTCTTTCTCCGTTCGTGTAAGCCTTATGCACAAGCGCGCTGTAGCCGCCGATAAAGTTTACGCCGACCGTTTTTGCCGCTTTGTCGAGCGTTTTTGCTATCATCACAGCCTTTTCCTCACTTGGCTCGTCGAGCGCGTCAACGAGTGTTGCGACGGGCGTTACGGATATGCGCTTGTTTATGATAGGTATGCCGAACTGTTCCTCTATGTCCTCTCCGACCTTTACGAGGTCTTTCGCGAGCGTCGTTATCTTTTTATACACCTTGCCGCACACAACGTCTATGTCGGGACCGGCGCAGCTTTTGAGCGATATGCCCATTGTTATCGTGCGTATGTCAAGGTTTTCATCGTCGATCATGCGTATTGTTTCGACTATTTCAAAGGGATTTATCATTTACTTATCCCTCCCTTATATTCTGTGCATGGAGGTGAATATTTCCTCTCTCTGTACGTGAATGGACAGTCCCATTCCTTTGCCGCACTCGTCAAGCGCGTCCGTCACGTCCTTGAACGGGATAACGTCGCTCTCGAAGTTTACGAGCATTATCATCGTGAACATGTCCTGCATAACCGTCTGGGATATGTCGAGGATGTTTACCTCGTGCGCGTAAAGTATGTTGCTGACCTTCGCGATTATTCCCTTTTGGTCTTTGCCTATTACCGTTACAACTGCTTTCATGGTTTTTCTCCTTTTATTTTGTGTAAATGCGGGACGTCGTGGGCGCCGTCCCCTACACCCGTTATTTGTAAATACTGCGCCGTAGGGGCTGGCGCCCCCGACAGCCCGTTAGCCTCTCCTTGAGGAGAGGTGGCATCGCGAAGCGATGACGGAGAGGTGGCAATGAATTTTAGAAAACCACCTCTCAGTCGGCTTCGCCGACAGCTCCCCTCAAGGGGAGCCTCACGTAGGGGCGACCCTCGCGGTCGCCCGCATTTACATCGTTAAATCACAATTTATATTTCCTCTGCCTCAATGCCTCGTACATCAGTACGGCGGCGGCGACGGACGCGTTCAGCGAATTTATATCGCCCGCCATCGGTATGCTCGCGATAAAATCGCACTTCTCCCTAACGAGCCTCGAAATGCCCTCACCCTCGCTGCCAATCACGATACCGAGCGCGCCCTTAAGATCCGTCTTATACATTACCTCGCCGTCCATATCAGCGCCGGTTATCCACAGTCCCGCCTTTTTGAGGTCGTCTATTGTCTGCGCGATATTCGTGACCTTCGCTACCGGCGTATAAACCGCCGCGCCGGCCGACGTTTTTACGACGGTGCTGTTTACCCCGACACTGCCGCGCTTCGGGATTATTACGCCGTGCGCACCGACACAGTTCGCGGTACGGATTATCGCACCGAGGTTGTGCGGATCGGTTATCTTATCGCAGATAATCACGAACGGCGGCTCGCCCTTTTCGGCTGCTTTTTGCAGAATATCCTCGACCGTCGCGTACTCCCGCATGCTCACTATCGCGATAACGCCCTGGTGATTGCCGCCCTCGGCAAGCGCGTCGAGCTTTTCCTTAGCCGTTTCCTGTATGATTATGCCGTTTTCCTTGGCTCGTTTCACTATCGGTATAACGCCGCCCTCGTACCTGCCTTTTTTAATCAGTATCTTGTCGATTGCCCTGCCAGACTTTATCGCTTCAAGGACGGGGTTTCTGCCTATTATCTTATCGTCCATTATATATCTCCATTCGGCACGAAAACCACAAGTGCCCGAAAAACTACGCCCTTGTGGTTTTCTGTGATTGGTATCCGATTATTTAAGTAAGAACTTGTCGTGTATCGCAATGACCGCCGCTTCCGCGTCCTTACGCGCGACAAGCACCGAGATTTTTATTTCGGACGTCGCTATCATGTTGATGTTGATGTGCGCGTCGTACAGAGCCTCAAACATCTTCGCCGCAACGCCGGAGTTGTTTACCATGCCCGCGCCGACGATCGATACCTTTGAAACATCGCTTGTGGACTTAATCTCGCGCGCGTTTATGAACTCCTTGTTTTCCTCGAGCAGGTCGAGCGTTTTCTGCAAATCGCCCTCGGTGACGGTGAAGCTGATGTCCTTCGTCCTGCCGTCGCCTATCGACTGGATTATGAGGTCAACGCTTATGCCCTTTCTCGCAATCATTTCAAATATCTGGAACGCCTTGCCCGGCGTGTCCTCAACGCCGCAGAGCGCTATTCTCGCACAGTCGTTATCTCTCGTAACGCCTCTTACCAACATTTTTTCCACTTTAGAAACCTCCTTAACATATGTGCCTTCGTGGTCGTTCAGGCTCGAACGAACGGACAGCTTGACATTGTACTTCTTCGCCATTTCGACGCTTCTGTTGTGAAGCACGTTCGCGCCGAGCGACGCAAGCTCCAGCATCTCGTCGTAGGATATGTCGTTCAGCTTATACGCCGTCTTGCAAATCCTCGGATCGGTCGTGTAAACGCCGTCAACGTCGGTGTATATCTCGCACAAATCCGCGTGCAGCGCAGCCGCAAGAGCGACCGCCGATGTGTCAGAGCCGCCGCGTCCCAATGTTGTTATATCGTCGTACTTGTTTATGCCCTGAAAGCCCGCGACGATTACAATTCTCTTTCTGTCAAGCTCGGTCTGTATTCTTTCCGTGTCTATCCTCTTTATTCTCGCCGCGCTGTGTTTTGAGTCAGTTAAAACCCCCGCCTGCCAGCCGGTAAACGATATTACCGGATAGCCGAGCTTTTCTATCGCCATAGCCAAAAGCGCTATCGAAATCTGCTCGCCGCTCGACAGAAGCTGATCCATCTCGCGCTTTGACGCGTCGGGGTTGATCTCCATCGCCTTTTCGATAAGGTCGTCTGTCGTATCGCCCTGCGCCGATACTGCTACGACGACGCTGTTGCCTTCTTTATATGTGTTCGTAACGCGTCTTGCGACGTTCATTACTCTTTCCGCGTCCTTTACCGAAGTACCGCCGTACTTCTGAACTACCAGTGCCATTTATATATATACTCCTTTCGGTGATCGTCTGTTTTAACCGAGAATTTTTATGCTTGTGATAACGTCCCTGAGCGCGCCTGTTTTGCTCTCCGCGTCTGAACGCGTAAGGGGTTCGGTTACAAACGCCGACTCGCCCTCCGTTATGTTATCCACAAACTCACATCTTCCGAATATTTTGCTCACGTTTTCCGCGCTGTCGGTCGTGCGCACGAACCACGCGAACTTTTTGCTGTCGCCGTCAGCCATAATATTGCCGTCGGGCTTCTGCCACATTATCTTTTTGCTTCTCTCGGCGTGCTTTACAGCGTCAACAACGTCCGCGACAACGGCGCTCGCCGTCGGCAGCTTGCCCGCGCCCGCGCCGTAGAACATAACGTCGCCCACGCAGTCGCCCGTTACCGTAATCGCGTTCATTACGCCGTCAACGCCCGAAAGCGGATTTTCGCTGTTTATAATCATCGGCGACACTATCGAGTATATTTTGCCGTCCTCGCGGAACTCGGCGTAGCCTATGAGCTTTATTACAGAGTTCATCTGCGCCGCGTATTTCACGTCGTCGAGCGTTATATTCGTTATGCCCTCGGTGTCGATGTCGCTGTAATCTACCGCAAGTCCCGACGCGAGCGACGCGAGTATCGCTATTTTCCTGCACGCGTCGTGTCCCTCCACGTCGGCGGCGGGATTTCTCTCGGCAAAGCCCTTCGCCTGCGCGTCCTTTAACGCCGCGTCAAACGTCTTGCCCCTGCGTATCATCTGGTCTAAAATATAATTTGTCGTGCCGTTCAGTATGCCGGCTATGCGCTTTATGTTGTTTGCGGTGAGGCACTGGTGCATCGGTCTTATGATAGGTATACCGCCGCCCACGCTCGCCTCGAAGAAGTAATTTACGTTTTTTTCGCGCGCTATTTCGAGAAGCTCCGTACCGTACGTCGCGACAAGCTCCTTATTCGACGTTACGACGCTTTTTCCGGCCTCCAGAAGCGCCTTCGTAAACTCGTACGCGGGGTGAAGTCCGCCCATGACCTCGGCGGCGACCGTTACCTCGCCGTCGTTCAGTATATCGTTAAAGTCCTTTGTAAAAAGGTTCGGCTCGGGGTGATCCGGAAAGTCGCGTATATCGAGTATATATTTTACGTCTATCGCTTCACCGCCCGTGTTTTTTGTAAGCTTATCGGCATTGGTTTTTATAATTTCGTACACGCCGCTGCCGACAGTGCCGTATCCCATTATTGCAGCCTTCGCCATATAAATGTGCCTCCCTGTTCTATGATTAAATGACATTATTTTCAAAAAAACAATACACTGCATATATTATCACATCAGCGCGGTAAAGTCAATATTTTTGACATTATTTCCTTTGCTTTCTTGACCGCGCGCCGAAATATTCGTTCTTAACGCTCACGCATTTGCCTCCGGCGACTATAATATGATCCAAAAGCTTTATACCCGCAAGTGAAAGCGCGCGTTCTATCGTCCTTGTCGCGGTTATATCGGCATTCGACGCGACTGCGATACCGCTCGGGTGATTGTGCGACAGCACAACGTACGACGCGTCGCACTTCACAGCCACACGCACAAGCTGCGTTATGTCGATGTCCATGCTCTCAAAGCTGCCCTCGAACATCTGTCTTTTATATAGTATGCGGTTCTGCGCGTCAAGACAGATCATGTAAAAATTTTCACGCTCCACGCCGTCAAACAGGTTAAGCAGGTACTTTTCGCACGTGTCACTGTCGAGTACGAGGCGGTTCACGTCGTAGCGCACGCCGTTGTAGTAGCGCAGAAACTCGCCGAGCTCGCGTATGTACTGCGCCGTTTCCCCGCCTACGCCGACTATATCCGTCAGCTTCTCCTTTGACGCGCGGAACACCTCGGCAAAGCCGCCGCATTCGTTTATGAGGCTGTGCGCGATTTCGTTTGTGTCGGCGCGGCGTATGACTCTGTGGAGAAGATATTCAAGCACCTTATGGTCGTGCCAGTTGTTAAAGCCGCTGCGCCCGAAATCCTCGCGCATGCGCTTCCTGTGACCTGTATGCACATTTTTCTTTTCCTCCGCCATCTGTCCGCGCCCCCTTTTCGGATTTTGTATTATTATATACCAATTCCGTATATTTTGTCCATGATTTTTTTATATTTTGTCATTAAACGCAAAAAAGAGAACGCGCCGCGTTCTCTTTTTTGTTAAAGCCGAATCAGTCCTCAGCCTTCTTTACTACTTCCTTGCCGTTGTAATAACCGCAAAATTTGCAAACAGTATGAGGCATTATATATTCGCTGCACTGGGGGCAAGCTACCATGTTGGGAGCCGTGAGCTTCCAGTTCGCGCGTCTTTTATTTCTTCTGGCTTTAGAAACTTTACCCTTGGGTACCGCCATAGTTTACACCTCCATAACTTTCTCTGACCTGTTATTCATTGTCCTTCATAATATCCAAAAGCGCCGACCATCTCGGATCGATATTATCCTTTGAGCAGCCGCAGTCTCCCTCGTTGAGATCCTTGCCGCATTCGGGACAAAGTCCCTTGCAGTCCTCCATGCAGAGGTATTTGCCCTCAACGTTCATGAGGAAGTTGTCATACACGATATCGTCTATATCAATTTCGCTGTCACGGAACAGGATTACGTCCGCGTCCTTGTCTATGCCGCTGTCCTCCCGCGCGAGATTCTCGTCCATATGAAAGCTCACAGGTACGGAAATCTCCTTCATGCAGCGCGCGCAGTTCGTTATCATAACGCCCTCCGCGTCCGCGCGCAGTATAAGCGATTTCCCGTTATTGGACACGCCACCCTTGACCTTTATCGGTTCGGGGAAGCGGTACTCGCCCAAAAATTTCGTATCGGGAAGCTTGACACAGCCGTCAATTTCTATCTGTCCGCCCGCTTCTTTAAGTATTGAAGATACGTCTGTTTTCATGCTACTCCTACGCCTTTAATCAAATCAGAGCAAATTACTTCAATTCTACCTTAGCGCCGGCTTCTTCGAGCTTAGCCTTCATAGCCTCAGCCTCGTCCTTTGCAGCCGCTTCCTTAACGGTGTTGGGTGCGCCGTCAACGAGAGCCTTGGCTTCCTTAAGACCAAGACCTGTAAGCTCTCTTACTACCTTGATTACGCCGAGCTTAGCAGCGCCCGCATCAGCAAGAACTACGTCAAACTCGCTCTTTTCCTCGGCAGCAGCCGCGCCGCCTTCACCTGCAGCGCCGGCTACCATTACGGGAGCAGCCGCGCTTACGCCGAACTCCTCTTCCATGAGCTTTACGAGTTCAGCAACTTCAAGTAACTTTAATTCCTTGATTTCATCAAGAATTGCATTGATATCTGCCATTTTAGTTTCCTCCTAATTTCTAAAAATATAACCTTTGTTTCTTTTGGATTACTCCGCGTCTGTCTTTTCTTCCTCAGCCGGAGCTTCCTCCTTTGCCTCTTCAGCCGGAGCAGCCTCCTCTGCCGGAGCGGCTTCCTCAGCCTTTTCCTCCGCGGGCGCTTCAGCCTTTTCTTCAGCCGGAGCAGCCTCCTCCGCGGGTGCTTCAGCGCTTGCCTCGCCCGCCTTTTCGGCTACGAGGTCGGAAATTTCCTTACCGCCGTCAACGATAGCCTGCAAGGTGCGTGCGAGTGCCGAAATGGGAGAGTTGAGGCTTCCCATCATCTTCGCGATCAATGTCTCGAAGCTCGGCGTAGCAGCCAGCGTCTTGATCTCATCAAGTGTCATAACCGCGCCGTCCATAAAGCCGGACTTTATTTCGAGCTTGTCGTTTTCCTTCGCATAGTCCGCGAGAACCTTTGCCGGAGCAACGGCGTCCTCGGAAGATACGGCGATAGCCGTCGGGCCGTGCAGCGCCTCCTCGAGCGCTTCAAGACCTACTTCCTTTGCGGCTCTTAAAAGCAGCGTGTTCTTGATGACAAAATACTTTACGTTCGCTTCGCGAAGCTTTGTACGAAGATTTGTGTCCTCCTCAACGGTAAGACCGCGGTAATCGACGATTACGCCTGTCTGCGCCTCCTTGAGTACGTCTATAACCTCCGCAACCTGTGCTTTCTTTGCTTCCAATACCTTTGCACTTGGCATATTTTGTTTCACCTCCTGTATTTTCGGATAAATATGCCTTCATTACGTGAATAAAGAAGGCTCTTTGCCGTAGACGCAAAGAGCCATAGTAATCTCTACTATAATTCCTCGGCGGGACTTACTTTCGGCTTTCGCCGAACGCCTGCTGTCTACGGATTTATCAACAAACGGCATTATACCATTTATGATACGATTTGTCAAGCTGTTTTTTAACCGAGCCTTGCCTGGTTGATCTTAATTCCGGGACCCATTGTCGAAGCGACAACAACGCTTCTCAGATACTGACCTTTCGCCGCCGCCGGCTTAGCCTTTATGATAGCGCCGATAAGAGCGTCAAAGTTTTCGCGGAGCTTATCCGCGCCGAACGAAGCCTTGCCTATCGGGCAGTGGATTATGTTGGTCTTGTCAAGTCTGTACTCGACCTTACCTGCCTTGATCTCGCTTACGGCCTTTGTAACGTCCATCGTTACCGTGCCAGCCTTCGGTGACGGCATAAGTCCCTTAGGACCGAGAACCTTACCGAGACGTCCGACAACGCCCATCATGTCGGGAGTCGCAACGACAACGTCGAAGTCGAACCAGTTTTCACCCTGTATCTTCTGTACAAGCTCCATTTCGCCGACGTAGTCCGCGCCGGCTGCCTGTGCCTCGTCAGCCTTGGGGCCCTTTGCGAATACGAGAACCTTCGCGGTCTTGCCCGTTCCGTGCGGAAGCACGATCGCGCCTCTTACCTGCTGGTCTGCGTGTCTCGAGTCAACGCCGAGTCTTATATGAGCCTCGACCGTTTCGTCAAACTTAGCCTTAGCCGTTTTTGTGACGAGTTCCATAGCCTCGCCCGTGTCGTAAAGCTTTGACTTTTCAACGAGCTTTACGCTGTCCTGATATTTCTTTCCTCTAAACATTTCTTTCCTCCTTCGTGGTCAAACGAGATTTAATCTCTCCCACCGTCTCAACAATATACCTATTAGTCTCCGATAAGAACGCCCATACTTCTGCAAGTACCGGCAATCATGCTCATGGCTGCCTCAAGGCTTGCCGCGTTAAGGTCGGGCATTTTCTGCTCGGCTATCGCCTGCAGATCAGCCTTTGAAATCGTGGCTACCTTTGTCTTGTTGGGAACGCCCGAGCCGCTTTCGATCTTACAAGCCTTCTTGATAAGAACCGCTGCGGGCGGCGTCTTTGTTACGAAAGAGAAAGAACGGTCCGCGTACACCGTAATAACTACGGGGATTATAAGACCTGCGTCCTTCGCCGTCTTTTCGTTAAATTCCTTCGCAAACTGCATAATGTTTACGCCGTGCTGACCGAGTGCCGGTCCGACCGGGGGCGCCGGGGTTGCTTTTCCGGCAGGAATTTGTAACTTAATATATCCTGCAACCTTTTGTGCCATAATGGCCACCTCCTTGAAATTTTACAGCCGCGTGAGCAAAAACTCCGCGCTGCATGTGGTAATTGCGAACCCTTAGGGTTCTCCCACTGTTACCAGAGGGAATATGAGAAAAGAATAAACCGATTTATCCTTTTATCAACTTTAATCAGTCCATAAGCTCCACTTGCGTGTAGTCTATTTCTACGGGCGTTTCGCGTCCGAACATCGAAACGGCGACGTTTACCTTGCGCGTCTCGTTGTTTATGCTCGTAACCTTGCCCGAAAAGCCCTCCATAGGGCCTGATTTTATGGAAACAATATCGCCGACAGAAAAGTCGATTTCCTTCATGCGTATTACCTCAACGCCCATTCTCTCGACTTCCGCGTCGGACAGCGGAACGGGCTTTGAGCCGGGGCCCACGAAACCGGTAACGCCGCGCGTGTTTCTCACGATGTACCAGCTCTCGTCGGTCATAACCATTTTAACGACGACATAGCCGGGGAACAGCTTGCGCTTTACAACCCTTTTTTCGTCGCCCTTTTCCTCGACAACGTCCTCGGTGGGTACGCGCACGTCGAGAATCAAATCCTGCATACCACGGTTCTCAACAGACTTTTCTATGTTGGCTTTTACCTTATTTTCATAACCTGAGTATGTGTGAGCCACATACCATTTTGCCTCTCCTGCCATAACCGTTCTCCTTCCCGATTTTTTTGACCGCCGGTTACGCCGCCAGTATGCCCGAAAGCGCCTGGAACAGCTTACCGAAAGCAATATCCAGTACGGAAAGGATTATCGTTACTATAATAATGAATACTATAATTACGCCTGTATTGTGGATAAGCTGGTCCTTTGTGGGCCATGTAACCTTTTTAAGCTCCGCCTTTGTGTCCTTGAAGAACTTTTTTATTCTCTCGCCGACGCTGAGCTTTCTTCCGTTCGCTAAATTTGTATCAGCCATGTTTACACATCCTTACCTTAAATTGCCCCTGACGGGAATTACTTTGTTTCCTTATGAAGAGTGTGCTTTCTGCAGAACTTGCAGTACTTGTTCATCTCAAGTCTGTCAGGATCATTCTTCTTATTCTTCATTGTGTTATAGTTTCTCTGCTTACATTCCGAGCATGCCAATGTGATCTTTACTCTCATTCTTTACACCTCCGCATCTGTATGTGTGGACTTCTTTTTCCTATGCAAAAAAAAAGAAGCTTTTCTTCAGCCCTGTTATTATAACATTGGTTCGGGATGAAGTCAAGCCTTTTTTTTAATTTTTTTGTAATTTTTTCGCGCGTATCACATATCGGAGCGCGGAGGCGCGTAGCCGCCGTCCGCGTTGCCGGGCGCAGCCGGTACGGGCGACGGTTCGGGTGAAGGCTCCGGCGCGGGTGTCGGTCGCGCGTCAAGCTCGCCGCGCAAAGCGGCTATTTCGCCGTTGAGCCGTTCTATTTCCGCGTCCTTTTCGCTTATCTCCTGCTTTAGCTGCACATTCTCCGACACAGCCGACGCGGCTTCCCGGCCGCTTTCGCCGTTCATATTGGCTATTATGCCTATAACATACACGCACGCAAGCAAAAACGCTGCCGCGCAAAGTATTACTATTATATATTTCCTGCTCTTTCTCGGCTTCGCAGTATTGAAATTAACGTAATTCGCCATATCGTCACGCCCCTTATGCTTATAATTCTACCACACTATGCGTCGAAAATAAATACAAAAATTTATTTTTTACCTTAATTTTCAAAATTCTTTCCATAGCGCGCTCGTAAAGCTCCACCTGCCTGCGGTAACGCTCACCCACCGCGCGCTGTTCCTCTTCCGTTTTGCAGCGGTCGGTCTTGTAGTCCACGAGCGTTATACTGCCGTCCGCGTCCTCGAAAAACAGGTCGATAATCCCCTGCACGACGACGCTCTCGTTTTCGTACTCCTCTCCGAGACTTGCGTCGTATTCCCTCGCGGAAATTTCTATCTCGAACGGCTGCTCGCGGTATACGCGCTTTGCCGACAGCACGCTTTTACCCATACCGCCGCGGAAAAACGCGCACACGTTTTTACATATATTATCGGTTATTTCTTTGTCATCGGCTATTTCGCCCTCTATCTGTCCCGCCTCGGCTATGCGCGTTATCTCGTCCGCCGCGAAATCCTCATACTCTGTTTCCTCGAGCGTTTTCATCTTTTCGAGGTCGATGTACGCCATGACCTGGTGGTGCGCCGTGCCTATGCGCGCGCCGAGGTTTTCGCCGCGCATGAACGCGGGCTTTGACGCCATGTAAACGGGATTTTCATTGAGCGTATTTTCCTCGTCCGCCATTTCCTTTATCGCCGTAACCGACGTTTTTGCCGGTATAGCGCCGCTTTTCGGGTAACGGTAGCTGTATTCGAGTATCCTCCTCACGGATTCGCGCAGCGCGCTGTCGGCTTCCTCCGTGAGCGTCTCGGCTGTCTCGTCCTCTGCTTCGTTATCCTCCGTGCCGCACACGTCGCGGCAAATCCAGTGTTTGCTGTCCGACTGCGCGACCGGTATTATCCAGTCGGCAAGACATTTCGCGCTGCGCTCTATATCCCACGGCATGTCCTCTTTGAGCATTTCCCACGCGGTAAGCTTTTCCTCGTACTTCGCGCGCGTGCCGAACTCATACGCCGCAGTCACGATAAGCTTCTCCCTCGCGCGCGTCGCCGCGACGTACAACAGGCGCATTTCCTCGCTCAGCTGCTCGCGTCTGTTCCGCGCGTTTACCTGATCCCTGAAAAGAAGCGGCTTCACGTACATATCCTCGTAGTTGTAATAGTCGATTCCTATACCGAGGACGTTGTGCAGCATGACGCGCGTTTCGTCGCCGGGGTGGGTATACTTTATCTCCTTGCCCGTGCCGGCAAGCAGCACGACGGGGAATTCAAGTCCCTTGCTTTTGTGTATCGTCATGATACGCACTACGTTGTGGTTCGAGTTTACAAGCTGCGCTCCCGCTATATCCTCGCGGCGGCGCTCCATTCTGCCTATGTAGCGTATGAAGTCGAATATGCCGCCGAAGCCCGACGTTTCGTACCGCTTCGCGCGCTCGTAGAGCAGTCTTAAATTCGCCTGCGCTTCCCCTCCGCCCTCGGTCGCGCCCATAAGGTCGTATATGCCCGTTTCCTCGAAAAGCGTCCATATCAGCGACGCTATCGACCTGCGCTTTACGTACCCGCGCCACCGCTCGAGATCATCTGTAAAGCGGCGGCAGCGTTTTTCGAGACGCGTCTCGCCGTCCGATGGGTTTTCGGGCGCGCGGTAGCTTAAAACGGCTCTGTAAAACGGGCGCGCGCCGCTCGCTAAGCGTATTTTCGCGAGGTCGTTTTCCGTGAACCCGCCTATCGGCGAACGCATTACCGCCAAAAGCGGTATGTCCTGCATGTGGTTGTTTATGACCGATATGAGCGACAGCATCAGCTTTATCTCGCGCCGCTCGAAGTATTCCTCCTTCTGCACAAACGCGCCTATGCCGCGCTTTTCAAGCTCTTCGCGGAAAACCGCGCCGTCCGACTTTACCGATTTCATCAGTATAACAATATCGCGGTACTCTATATCGCGGTATGTTCCGTTATCGTATACCTTATATTTTTCGTTTACAAGCTCCTTTATGCGTTCCGCCGCGGCAGCGGCTTCCGCTCTTGCACGGCTTATTCCGCCGTTTTCCTCTTTAACCGAGGCTACGCGGTAAAGCTCGGCTTTGCCGCCGCCCTCGGGGTATATCTCCTTGTCCGCGTCACGCCTTAAAACGTCGGCTCCCTTGTAATCGACGTCGCCGACCTCGCTTGTCATCATGCGTGAGAACACCGCGTTTATGCTGTCTATTACCTGCATTCTGCTGCGGAAATTCTGCGACAGCGAAATAAGCGTTCCGCCGTCCGACCTGCCGTAATCGCGGCTCCTGCCCTTAAATATCATCGGATCGCCGCCGCGGAAGCGGTATATGCTCTGCTTCAGGTCTCCCACCATGAAGATGTTTTTGTTGTCCGTGGAAATGAGGCGGAAAATACTGTCCTGCAAGCCGTTTGTGTCCTGGTACTCGTCTATGAGTATCTCTCTGTACCGCTCCGCGTACTCGCCGCGTATGCTCTCGTTGTCGGCAAACAGGCGGTACGCGAGATGCTCCACATCGGAAAAGCTCTTTATATTGCGCGCCGCCTTCTTTTCCTCGTACTTTGCCGTGAAAAGCTCCGTAAGCCACACAATATCGTCGATCGCGCGCTTGATTTCGGGCGCGTGGACGCTCTTGTTGAACTCGTCCCTGCTCACCGACGGGAACACGGCGCACTCGTCGCGGAAAAACTTCCTCGGGCCGTCACACCGCGTAAAATATTTCCGCCACGTTTCCTCGTCCGCGATTACAGATTTTGTGTATCTGTTTCTGCCGCTGCCGAGATATGATGCGTCGGCTATACATTTATCGTAAAATTTAACGAAATCGTCCCAGTCCCGCGCGTTTTTGAGCATTTTTGCCGCGTCGCGGCAGTTGCCTGCCTTCTCCCACAGCGAACCCCAGTATTTTTCGGGAGCGATGCCGGACGGGGTTTCGGCTTTCATGTCGTCAAGCTGCGCCTCGAACCGTTCGAGCGTTATGCTTGCCACGTAATCTCTCTGCCCCTCCAGCACGAATTTCTTTATCCACTTGCTGTCCGCCATATTTTCATCGTACATGTCGGCGGCGTCATGCAGCCACTTCAAAGGTTCGGCAAACGACTGCGAAAAAACGTAGAGCTTCCTTATTATTCTGCCAAGCCCCTCGTCGCCGCGGTTCGACGCGTACACGCGCGCGAGATTTTCAAAACGCTCCCTCTCCGACTCGTCCTCCGACTCGTAAAGAGAGGAAAACAGTTCCTCGGTCGCGTCCTCCGCGAGTATGTCCTCCTCGCCCTTGTCCATAATTCCGAAATTCGGATCCGCGCCGAGAACGTGGAAGTTATTTTTTACGGCTCTTAAGCAGAACGCGTCTATGGTGTTTATGTCGGCTGTGGTGGTGAGGTGTATCTGCTCGCGAAGACGCTTCGCTTCGGACGTGTCGCCCGCCTCGAACGCCGCGCGCTGCGCCTCGTTTATGCGCGCGATTATGCGCTCCTTCATTTCGGCGGCGGCTGCTTCGGTAAACGTCACGACAAGCAGATTGTCAACCGATACGGGATCGTCGTGACGCAGTATCATCTGCGCAATTCTCTCGACAAGCACGGCTGTCTTACCCGAACCGGCGGCTGCCGACACGAGTATGTTACCCTCGCACGACGGCGCGTATATGGCTTTTTGCTGGTCAGCTGTCCATTTCGTCATCGGTTGTCACTCCTCTCATCGCCGCGCCTTTTACTCTCATTTGCTCCCAGATTTCCGCGGTGCTGCCTTTTTTCTCACGCACGATACGCTTATTCTCGTCAAATTTGCACACGGGCGCGTAATCGCAGTACTTGCACACGCTGCCGCCGTTTTTGTCGCTGTACGGGTTTAAGCCTATGTCGCCCGCGCGCGTCCTTTTATCTATATCCTCAACCGTTTCGCGCACGCTCTTCATAAGACCGTTTATCTCGTCCGGCGTGCGCACGCCCGAAAAATTGCCGTTCTTGTCGGTTTTTACGCCGATAAAACCGCTCGCGCCGTTTTTTTCAATATCGCGGTCAATACCCAAAAGCGTGCTTTTACGGCGGTCGGCGTCCTCGTCGGCGAACGTCACGCCGTCAAGGCGCAGCGAATTGCGGTTCACCTCTTTTATGTTGTCCTCGCGCGTTTTGCCGCCCAGCTTCGTGTACTCGTCGCGCACGGCGGTGTAATAAATGCCCGTAATCTCCGTGTCCGTGCTTTTCATTTCCCCGCAAGCGGCAAGCGCGTATATTACCATCTGCATATTGTAGCCGTTCGCAATATTCACAACGTCGAACTCGGTAGAACCCGTCTTGTAGTCAATGACGCGCAGATACGTCCTTCCGTCCTCCGTCTCGCACGCGTCAACGCGGTCTATCGTACCCTTTAACGACGCGCCGTCGGTGAGCTTTACGCAAAACTCCTTTTCCATGCCGCGCTCGGCGTAATCGCCCGACGAAAGACATTTCTGCACAAGCGCCGCCGACGAGCGTATCGTTTTACCCATACGTCGGAATATGCTGCGCGTCTTTTCCTTGTCGCGCGAGTCGGACGCGATTATTTTCGCGCACGTGTCGTCTATTATACTGTCTATCAGGCTGTCGCGCGCCTCGTCGGTGAGGGCGCGCCACGCGTCTATTTTCTCGCTGTCGCTATGAGCGTCCTTTTCCACCTCGGCGCAGAAATCGTGTATTACGCGGTGCGCGTACGTTCCCATGCTCATCGGCGATATGTCCCATTCCTCGCGCTCCTTCGCGCCCAGACCGTAACGCATAAAGTAGCCGAACGGACACATCGAAAACGAGTTCAGCCGCGTCGGGCTGTATTCCGTATGACCGGAGTAGAGAAGATTTGCGATGTCCTCCTTAAGCAGCACGCCGTGACGCTCGTAATAATCAGCTCTGTCGATAATGCCGAGCTGCCTCTGCCACTCGTCCTTATCCCTGTACCAGTCGTACACCGCTTCCCACGCGGCGTTTTTGCGTGAAGCGGACGCAAGACTCGTGATAAGGTGGTGCATCGTCGCCTTCGGCGAGGATATGTACACGTATTCGCTGCCGTTCTCGGTGAGGTTGTCCTCCTCTTTGAGCTTCGGGAATTTGCGCTTTATGTCGATATACATATGCGACGCACCGAGCGGCTTGCCCTCCTCGTCCTGCACGGAGTAGCTCACGTACAGCTTTTTGCTCACGGCGCACAGCGCGCGGTACACCTTGAAATACTGCTCGTCCGTCTTGCGGCGCGTGTCGGGCGCGATACGTATGCCGAACCGTTCCGCAAGCGTGCTGCGGTCGCGGTCGGAGAAAAAGCCCTCGGTCGTAACGCCCGTAGGGAACGTGCCGTTTTTCGCGCCGAGTACAAAAATATATTTCACGTTCGCGCCGCTCATTCGCTCCGCGCTGCCGACATACACCTGATCTATACCCGACGGTATCGCGCGTATCTCGCATTTCGTGAGACCGACGCTCATATATTCCTCGTACTCCGCACTTGTCAGCTTGTCGCCCGAAAGTGCCTGCGCGGTTTGGTTCAGCACGTCGAGGATAAGGTTCCATATCTTTGTGAACTGCTCCGCCTCGTTTACCATGCCGTTCTTTTTAAAGCGCGATATCTCAAATTTAAGACCGGCGTACAGGTTTATGTCGCCGAGGTACTCGAACAGCGCGGTTGCGATTTCCTTAACGTCGTGTCTGCCCTTTACCGCCTCGGCGAATTTCGCCACGGGCGCGGCTATTTCGCGGCGGAGCGCGTCTACCGTGTCGGTTTTCGGAGCGTTTTCCCCGTCAGGCTCGTCGCCGAACGCCGTGCCGATAATGTCGTTTTCGTAAAACCATTTGTCCTCCGACAGCCACCGCTTTGCGCCGCGTATGCCGTACTTTAATATAAAGTTTTCAAGCTCGTCCGTCTCGTTCTGGTCGAGCGGGAACACGCCTCTGCCGACCTTTTTGTATATAAATCCCGCGCGCAGGTAGCTCATTACCGATTCGTAGCTCCAGTTTTCGCGTATCACGCGGAACAGCGACAAAATCTGCATTGCGATAGGGTGGTCGCTCAGGATTATTTTCCTGTCGGTGAAATACGGTATGCCGTACTCGGAAAATATCGCTTCTATCAGATGTATATAGTCGTTCTCGTCGCCGCACATTACCGCTATGTCGCGGTAACGCGCGCCCTCCGCGCGCACAAGGTCGCATATCTCGCAGGCGGCGCGCTCCGTTTCGCTGTACGTGTCGCGCGCCCTGAACAGCCGTATGTTCGGCGGCGCGGTGTCGTATTCGTATTCCTCGTTCCAGCGGCTCAGGAGCGTGTAAAGGTCGGGCTTGGACAAAAGGTGCGACAGCGCCTTTCCCGCTCCGCGGCTGCCCTCAAAGCCGTAAATTTCGCCCCAGCGGTATGCCGCTTTGAGCATCGGAAACGTTTCGGCGTACAGCTCTTTTTCGGTTTCGCTGCCGTTTTCGGCGCAGCACACGCTTATCGTGACGTGCGCGCCCTTTTTGAGTATCGCTTCGATTACCGCCGCCTGCTGCGGCATGAATTTGTCGAAACGGTCTATCCACACGTACGTGTTTTCGTCGTAATTATCCTCTTCTTCGATGTGGCGGGCAAGCACGCGCAGATCGTCGTCACCGTCGCTCGCGCCGGATTTTTCGACGTAAGCCGTATATTTGGCGTACAACAGCGAAAACGCCGTAAGCTTGTTTTTGAGCGGCGCGTTGTCGGTCGTTTCGTCAGCCTTTTCGGCAAGAATTTCGGGCGTTACCATGTACCGCTTCATCTCGCTTATGAGCGACGCGGCAACGTCAAGAAAACCGCGCCGCCGCATCGAGGACAGGAGACGCTTATCCATTCCCTCAACCTCGTAAAGCTCGCCGCAGCACTCGTTTACCGCCTTGTATATGAGCATCTGCCGTCCCGCGTCGGTGAGGTGGTTAAGCTCGGAGAGAGTGAGAGTGTTTATCGCCATGCGCCGCAGCGTCAGCACCTCTATATTGTTAAGCCCCGTGCCGCCGAACCGCTCCACGAACCGCTTTTCCGTTTCGTAGGAGTAGTGGTCGGGTACTATCATCACGCACCGCGCGGACGGGTTTCTGCCGTGCGTTATATCTATTTCGTCAAGGCACATGCGGCTCTTTCCCGAGCCTATCGCGCCCGATATTATTCTTACGCCCATTTCGCTCCCCTTCCTTTGCGGATTTTACATATACATATATTATACCATATTTCGTGTACGAAAAAAAGGACTTTGAATAAAGTCCTTTAAAATATTTAATTTTTTCCGACTGCCGCCTTTAAAGCGTCAACCATATCGGTATTTTCCCACTTTACGCCGAGTTCCTCGCGTCCCATGTGACCGTACGCCGCAAGGCTCTTATATATGGGCTTTCTAAGGTCGAGCCTGTTTATTATGGCGTAAGGTCTTAAATCGAACACCTCTTTTACGGCTTTCTCGATTTTAGCCTCGTCAACGGCAGACGTGCCGAACGTGTCAACCATTATCGAAACGGGGTGCGCCACGCCTATGGCGTAGGCAAGCTGTACCTCGCAGCGTCTCGCAAGTCCCGCCGCGACTATGTTTTTCGCAACCCAGCGAGCCGCGTATGTCGCGCTGCGGTCAACCTTTGTCGGATCCTTGCCCGAAAACGCGCCGCCGCCGTGACGCGCGTAGCCGCCGTAGGTGTCGACTATAATCTTTCTGCCGGTAAGTCCGCTGTCGCCGGCAGGTCCGCCGACAACAAAGCGTCCCGTCGGATTTATGAAGAATTTCGTGTTTTCGTCTATGAGATTTTCAGGCACGGTCTTTAATATTACCTCGCGCTTTATGTCCCCGCGCAGCGTGTTTATATCGATTTCGGGCGAGTGCTGGCTCGATACGACAACGGTGTCAACGCGTACGGGCTTATCGTCGTCGTACTCTACCGTCACCTGAGTTTTGCCGTCGGGACGGAGATAATCGAGTATGCCGCTCTTTCTGACCTCGGTGAGGCGCTTTGCCATTTTGTGCGCAAGCGATATCGGGAGCGGCATAAGCTCCGGCGTTTCGTCGCACGCGTAGCCGAACATCATGCCCTGGTCGCCCGCGCCGGTGGAGTTTTCGTCCTCGCTGCCGCCCTGCTCGCGGTTTTCGTAGCCGTTGTTCACGCCCTGCGCTATGTCGGGCGACTGCTCGTCAATCGCCGTCACAACGGCGCAGGTAGTGCCGTCAAAGCCGAATTTCGCGCGGTCGTAGCCCACGTCGAGAACCGTCTTGCGCGCAATTTTCGGGAAATCGACGTAGCAGGTCGTTGTGATTTCGCCCATTATCGAGATTATGCCCGTGGTGCAGGTGGTTTCGCACGCCACCCTCGCCATGGGATCGTTTTTCAGTATTTCGTCAAGTATAGCGTCGGAAACAAGGTCGCATATTTTGTCGGGGTGTCCCTCCGTGACCGATTCCGAGGTGAATAGTCGTTTTGCCATTGTTTCTCTTCCTTTCGCATGTGTATGGTTATATTCTACATCTGTTTGTATTATTTGTCAATATGGGAGTGGTGGATTGGCGGGCTGTCGAGGGCGCCAGCCCCTACGGTGAAAATTTTATGTAGGGGCGAATCGCGGTCGCCCGTTTAAACCCCTCAGTCGCTTTCAGCGACAGCTCCCCTAGCAGGGGAGCCTTCCCTTGATTGCCGCTTGCCGTATGGCTCCCCTATTAGGGGAGCTGTCACACGCAGTGTGACTGAGGGGTTTTCTGAATCACGGTGTGTGCCGTATAATCGCTATTATAATCCCCAATATTGCGCCGGCGATTACCTCTATCGGTGTGTGACCGAGAAGCTCTTTAAGGCGTTTACCCGTTTTCGGGCGGTCGTCGGCGATTATGGACTCGACGAGCTTATTTAGTATCGCCGCCTGCTGACCTGCGCTGCGCCTCACTCCCGCCGCGTCGTACATCACGATGAACGACAGCACTGCCGACACCGCGAACATCGCGCTCGAAAAGCCTTCGGTAAAGCCGACGCCCATTGTGAGCGCCATTACGAACGCCGCGTGCGACGACGGCATACCGCCAGAGCCGACTATGCGCTTAAAATCAAATTTTTTCTCCCATGTCAGCACAATTTTCAGCACCTGCGCTATCACCCAGCCGAGTATCGCCGAAAAAAATACCGAGTTGGCAAAAAAATCGTTTACATACCTCATTTTTACTCCTCAATTCCGCCTTGATGTAAGATAATCCGTTAAATCCGCGAGAAATTCCGCGCGCTCCCCGAACGATGCGAGCGCGTCCTTCGCCTTCGCGCTGTACTCCTTCATAAGCTCCTTCGCGCGTTCGAGACCGAGAAGGCTCACGTACGTGTTTTTGTTCTCTTCCGCGTCCGAGCCTATCGGTTTGCCAAGCTCCTCCTCCGTACCTTCGACGTCCAGAATGTCGTCCTGTATCTGAAACGCTATGCCGAGGTTTTTCGCAAACTCGTCAACAGCCGCAGTTTCCTCATCGTTTGCGCCCGACATTACCGCGCCTATGACGCACGACGAACGTATTATCGCGCCGGTTTTGCATGAGTGCATGAGACGGAGTGCGTCGAGCGTTATCTCCCTGCCCTCGTACTCCATATCCATGACCTGACCGCCTATCATGCCTTCCGTGCCGCTTGACGCGGACAGTATGCGCATCGCTTTGAGCGTTCTTTCCGCGTCACCCTGCACGTCACTTGCGACCTCGAACGCGCGGTTCAAAAGCGCGTCGCCCGCGAGTATCGCGACCGCCTCGCCGTATTTTATATGGCTCGTCGGTCTGCCGCGCCGAAGGTCGTCGTTGTCCATGGCGGGGAGGTCGTCGTGTATGAGCGAGTAGGTGTGTATCATTTCCATCGCGCACGCGAACGGCATTACGTCCTCATCGCTGCCGCCGCACATTTTCGCCGTTTCGAGCATAAGCACGGGGCGCAGACGTTTACCGCCCGCAAACACGCTGTAACGCATAGCCTCATATATTATTTTCTGCTCTTTGTCCTTTACGGGCAGGTATTTGTCGAGATAAGCGTCAACCTCCGCCGCACGCTCTTTAAGACGTTCCTTTATCATTCGCCCAAATCTCCAAATTCTTCCTTCACGATTTCGCCGTCGTCGTTTGTCATAAGTATCGAGACCTTCTTTTCCGCCTCGTCGAGCATTTTCTGACAGCTTTTGCTAAGTTTAATTCCGCGCTCGAACAGTGTCAGCGACTCGTCGAGCGTTACGTCGCCGCCCTCAAGCTGTGCGACGATTTTTTCAAGCTCCGCAACGGAATCCTCAAATGTTTTTTTCTCAGCCATAATTTTCTCCTTATTTCACAACGCAGTCCCTGCTGCCGTCCTTTAACCTCAATGTGAATTCGTCGCCGCTCTTTACCTCGCCGACGCTCCGTATAACCGTGCCGTCCTCGCGCGTCGGTATCGCGTAGCCTCGCGACAGCGTCTGCAGCGGTGAGAGCGCGTCAAGCTTCGCGGCCTGCGCGGCGAACCTACGGCGCAGTGACATTGTTTTCATTTTCAAGCTGTTTTCCATCGAGCGCGTCATAGCGTCCACGCGCAGGCTGTACTCGTCTATCCTGTCCTTCGGCGTGCGCATCTTAAAGCGTTTGAGCAGCAGTCTGCCGCCCTCGATACGGCTTACGATGCTCTGCTGTATACGGCTTTTGTCAGCCGTTATTCGCGCCGCAAGCTCCGGCGTCGACGGTACGGCTATTTCCGCAGCCGCGCTCGGCGTGGGAGCGCGCAGGTCGGCGACAAAGTCCGCTATCGTGAAGTCCGTTTCGTGACCGACCGCGCTTATTACGGGTATCTCCGACGCGTAAATCGCTCGCGCCGTAATTTCCTCGTTAAACGCCCACAAATCCTCTATGCTTCCGCCGCCGCGCCCGACAATCAAGGTGTCGACCTCGCGAGTGGCGTTAAAGTATTCAATCGCTTTTACGACGCTTTCCGCCGCGCCCGTACCCTGAACCTTCGCCGGGTAGAGTATGATTTCAGCCATCGGGTAACGGCGCGTTATCACGTTTATAATATCCCTTACCGCCGCACCTGTTGGGGCGGTGACAACGCCGACCGCCTTCGGAAATTTCGGTATCGGCTTTTTGTGACGCTCGTCGAACAGTCCCTCCTCCGCAAGCTGCTTTTTAAGCTGCTCGTAGGCGATGTACAGTTCTCCCACGCCGTCGGGGATCATTTCCTCTATATAAAGCTGGTACGCGCCGCCTGCCTCGTACACGCTGACGCGTCCGCGCGCGAGTACCTTCATGCCGTCCGCAGGCTCAAACGCGAGCGTCGCCGCCGCGCCTCGGAACATTACGGCTTTCAAAACGCCGCCCTCGTCCTTCAGGGTGATGTAGAGGTGTCCCGAATAGTGGCGCTTGAAGTTTGAAAGCTCGCCCTTTACCCAGACGTTGTTCAGTATTATGTTGTGGTCGAGTATTTTTTTGACGTAGCTGTTTATCTGCGATACCGTCGCAACTCTCGGTTCCAAATTCAAGCCTCCTTCGCCATGTGCGCCAGATACGCGATACCTACCGCGTTATCCGTTGAGTATTCCGGCTTCGCGAAATACACGCGCCCATTTATGTTTTCGGTAAAGCCGCACCGTATTATGCCATTCGACGCGACTCCCCCGACTGTAAGTATATCCTTTGCTCCCGTTTCCTTTACCGCGCTGTTTATCGCACGTGTCAGCGTGTCGCGCACACAGCAGAGAACGCCGAGCGCGAGGCTTGCGCCGTCCGTTTCGTCGGCGATACGCGCCGCCTTCGTCTCCACGCCCGAAAAGCTCACGAGCGTGCCGTCGGCTGATACCGGGAGCTTTGCGGCTGTATCCGCCGTGAGCGCAAGCTGTTCAAGCTCGCGTCCGGCGGGGAACGCCATACCCATTCTCACGCCCACGCGGTCGATAAACTGTCCTACGCTTATGTCCTTCGTGCCGCCGATTATTTTGTGCATGAAATTTATGCCCTCGTAACGGCTTAGCAGTATCTCCGTCGTGCCGCCCGAAAGGTGTACCGACAAAAACGGCTTTTCCAAAAGCTCAAACGCGCCGCAGGAGTAAATCCCCGCCATAACGTGTCCGTCCTGGTGTGAAAACCCATAAAGCGGCACTCCGAGCGATTTCGCGGCTATTTTGGCGAAGCCGTGACCTGCGAGGAACACCGGCATGTACGAGCCTTCGACGTTCCTCGGTCTTGTGCTTGCGCCGACAGCCTTAACGTCGTTCATGTCTACATCGAGCCGCCCGTAAAGCTCGGGCAGCAGCTTTACATGTTGGAACAATCCCTCGCTCTGACGTATGCCGCGCTCGCCCGATTTTACGGAAAGAAGCTGTCTCACGCTTTTGTCGCCCGCGCCGTCCGTCCACGCGGCGGACGCGGTGTAATTGCTTGTGTCAAATCCGAGCGCGCTCATTCTTCCGCCTTTATCACGCTTGCCAGAAGCCCGTTCACGAATGTCGGATCGTTCTCATCACCGTAACGCTTCGCAAGCTCAACCGCCTCGTTGACAGCCACGCGCGGCGGCACGTCGTCGAGGTATTTCATTTCAAATATCGCTATTCTCAGCACCGTGCGCGAAACCTTTGAAATACGCGCGAATGACCAGCCTTTTCGGAGGTTTTTCGTTATAATTGCGTCTATTTCACTGCCGTGTTCCTTCACGCCGTCTATGACCGACTGTATATAGCCGAGGTTGTCCTCACACTCTGGGCGCGCCTTTAAAAGCTCGTCCATGATAACGTCCATGCCATCCTCGTGCTGATCCATCTGGAACACCTGTGTGAACGCCGCGTCGCGCGCCTCGCTTCTCGTTTGCTTCTTCATCGCGTGTATTTCCTTTCTCGTCTTTAACGCACATATCTGCCTGTGATAAAACTATACCATATATTTACATAAAAATCAAGGGAAAGAAAAAACGCCTTTCGGCGGAGTTTGGTTTTTTGTGTGGGGTTTAACGTAGGGGAGGCTAATGTCGGGCGGCGCACATCGTGAGCCTCTCCTTGAGGAGAGGTGGCATCGCGAAGCGATGACGGAGAGGTGGCAGAGAGATTTTACAACCACCTCTCAGTCGCCTACGGCGACAGCTCCCCTCAAGGGGAGCCTCACGTAGGTTCACCCCTCATATCTCGGGCGCGATATAGTTCTTATCCTCCAGCGCCTTACCGATAAGGTCAAGCGTTTCCTCGCTGTTTGCCTTAACGGTGTGGTAATGGTAGCCGGACGTTATATTCATGAGCGCGACCGACTTACCGCTCCTTAGTCCCTCCACGCACTGTCTTACGCCGAGGCGTGAGGAAATATTGAGCTTCGCCTCGATCTTGCCGTAAACCCTGTGCCACACAAACACATCCACGACAGTGCCGCCCAGGTCAACGATCGTGTTAAGCTCGTCCTCGGTCTGCTCGTCGGTGTGGTAAAGCTTGAAAACGCGTATGCACGCGTTGGGATCGCTCATTATATAGCCGCGGCTCGTGGAGATTATCTCCTGTCCAGACGCTTTCAAAAGCGCGATGTCGCCGACTATGATCTGTCGCGACACGCCGAGCTTTTTTGCGAGAGCGCTTCCCGAAACGGGCGCGGCGCTTTCGGTTATGAGCCGCAATATTTCGTTTCTTCTTTCCTCTGTGTTCATTTCCAAAACCTCATACCGCGTGAAGATTTTTAAGCGACAAGTCGAGTATCGGCGCGGAGTGTGTCAGCGCGCCCGACGAAATGTAATCAACGCCAATGTCCTTAAGGCGCGCGATATTCTCCTTCGTGACGTTGCCGCTGCACTCCGTCTCGGCTCTGCCCTTCGTAAGACGAACGGCTTCCTTCATGTCCTCCGCGCTCATATTGTCGAGCATGATAATGTCCGCGCTGGCTTCGAGAGCCTCGCGCAGCATGTCGAGGTTTTCAACCTCAACCTCTATCTTCCTCACGAACGGCGCGTACTCCTTCGCCATTCTGACGGCTTCCTTAACGCTTCCGGCAGCGCCGATGTGGTTGTCCTTTAACAGAATACCGTCGCTCAGATTGTAACGGTGATTATAACCGCCGCCCACTCTTACGGCGTACTTCTCGAACACGCGCATATTCGGCGTGGTTTTTCTTGTGTCGAGCAGCTTGGTTTTACTGCCCTCGAGCAGCTTTGCTACGGAACGGGTGTACGTCGCGATACCGCTCATACGCTGCAGGAAGTTGAGAGCCGTTCTCTCACCCGACAAAAGCACGCGTATGTCGCCGCGTACGATGCCGAGCTTGTCGCCGTTTTTGACCGCGTCGCCGTCCTTTACGTGGAAAACCGTTTCGGTCGCGCCGTCGAGCAAAGTAAACACGCGCTTAAACACGTCAAGTCCGGCTATTATGCCGTCCTGCTTGCATATAAGCTCGACCTCGCCCGTTTTCGGCGCGCGCATTACCGAGTTTGTCGTTATATCCTCGCTCGTTATATCCTCGCGGAGCGCGTTTAAGATAAGCTCGTCCGCGTTAAGCGTCATAGTTATGTTATTCATGCTTTTTCCTCTCCTTTTCTATCTCGTCAAGCACGGCTTTTTTGTACGCCGCCCTGTAATTTTTATAGCCGTCCGCGTTCGGAATGTAATCGTTTTTCTCCGTCACGGAATACGTCTCGGTTATCCTTTCCGCCGCGCGGCGCGCGAACACAAGGCTTTCGAGAAGCGAATTGCTTGCGAGACGGTTTTTTCCGTGAACGCCGTTGCACGCCGTTTCGCCGACCGCATACAGCCTTTCCATTGACGTTTTGCTGTACGCGTCAACGTCTATTCCGCCCATGAAATAGTGCTGCGACGGCACGACGGGGATAGGCTCCTTCGTGACGTCGAACCCCTCTTTGAGGCAGTGGCGGTAAATGTTCGGAAAGTGCTTTTTTATCGTTTCCTCGGGTATCGGCTTTAACGACAGCCACACGTAGGGCTTACCGTCCTTTTCCATTTGCTTGTAAATCTCGGCGGTCACAACGTCGCGCGGCGCAAGCTCGTCCGTAAAGCGATTGCCGTTATTATCGAGAAGCAGCGCGCCCTCTCCCCTTACAGATTCCGAAATAAGGAAACGTCTGCCGTTTTTCTCGCTGTAAAGCGTCGTCGGGTGGATTTGGATATAGTCAGGATTTTTGAGCTTTACACCATGCTTTAACGCGATCGCAAGCGCGTCGCCCGTAAGGTGGCGGTAATTTGTGGAGTTTTTGAACAGTCCGCCTATACCGCCTGTGGCAAGAATTGTGTAGTCAGCCGCTATACTTTCCATTTCGCCGTCACGGTTAAAGCCTACCACGCCGCGGCATTCTCCGTCCGTTTCGATTATATCCGCGATGGTGAAGCGCTCTATTATCGTCACGTTATCGAGCTTCTGCACCGCCGCCAACAGGTGCGACGTTATCTCCCTGCCGGTTATGTCCTCGTGGAACAGTATGCGCGGCGTGGAGTGCGCGCCCTCCTTCGTGTACACGAACCCGCCGTTCTCCTTCGTAAAACGCACGCCGTAACGCTCCAAATCGGCTATTACGTCCCTCGACGAGCGTATCATTATATCGACCGAGCGCTTGTTGTTCTCGTAATGTCCGGCGCGCATTGTGTCCTCGAAATAGCTGTCGTAATCGTCCTCGCTCTTCAGCACGCATATGCCGCCCTGCGCGAGGTACGAGTCGCTTTTCTCAAGCTCGTCCTTCGTCACCATTATTATTTTTTTATTGCGCGGCAGGTTCAGCGCGGCGTAAAGTCCGCTCACACCGCTGCCCGCTATCACTATGTCCGCTTTCATGTCTGTCTCCTTATTTCGCAAGCTCCAGCATCCTGTTGAGCGGCTTTAACGCTCCTTCCCTCACCTCGTCGCTTACGTGTACCTCGTTTTCGCCCGTCTTTAACACATGCAGTATTTTTTCGGCTGTGTTGAGCTTCATGTTCGGGCAGAAATGCTTTGTGCCGGCAAAGTAAAATTTCTTGCCGTCGTTAGGTTTTTTGAGCATATATCCCACGCCGCTCTCGGTGCAGATTATAAATTCGTTATTGTCCGTTTTCGCCGCGTAATCTATAATGCCCGACGTGCTGCCGATGTAGTCCGCGAGCGACAGCACCTCCTCCCGACATTCGGGATGAGCCGCGACGAGCGCATCGGGGTACTTTTCCTTTATCGCCTTCACGTTCTCCGCCGTCATTGACGCGTGAACGTGGCAGAAGCCTTTGTTTAATATGACGTTCTTTTCGGGAACCTGCTCCGCGACATACCGTCCGAGGTTCTCGTCGGGTATGAAGAAAATGTTTTTGTTCGGGAGCGCCTTCACTATCTTAACGGCGTTCGACGACGTTACGCACACGTCGCTCAAACATTTCAAGTCGGCTGTCGAGTTTATATAGCAAACGACAGCCAAATCATCGTACTTTTCGCGCATTTCCTCTATCGTTTCCGCATCAGCCATGTGCGCCATAGGGCAGTCCGCCGACATATCGGGCATGAGGACGGTCTTGTCGGGGTTTAATATCTTCGCGCTCTCTCCCATGAACGACACGCCCGCAAAAACTATAACGTCCGCGTCGGTTTCGCGCGCGGCTTTCGCGAGGTAGTACGAGTCGCCTATGTAGTCGGCTATTTCCTGCACCTCGTCGTTCACGTAATAGTGCGCGAGTATTACGACGTTTTTCTCCTTTTTGAGTTTTTCTATTTCCTTTGTGAGTTCTTCCATTGTGACGTCATTACCTTTCAAGTGATATTTTGAACAGTATACCACATGTAAAGTCACCTGTCAAGACACCCTTGCACACAAAAAACGAAAACCCGCATAGGGTTCTCGTTTTATCCCAAAATAAACCTGTCTCAGAGTATCTGTATTATATCTCACATAAAGGATAATTGCAATACGTCCCGACAAAGTCTGTCGCATATTTGCGCGGTTTCGGCGTATTCTGTCAGCTCCGCTCCGCCGCGCGCGTCCCGGACGCGTTGTTTTGCCGCCGCCTGACAGAGTTTACCCGGATTTCGGAGAGATATATGTCATTTTTGTGCATTATGCGGCTATAATACAAGACCGTTCCGCCTTTGGAGCGGAACGGCACGAATTTTTATCAATCCGTTATTTCTTCCTCGTCATTATCGTCCGTTTCGGCAGGGGCAGTTTCCTCCGCCTCGTTCTTCGGCTGCTCGGTCTTTTCCTTATCGAAGCTCACGCCCTCGATATGTATGTTCACCTTCAGCACGTTGAGACCTGTCATGGTTTCCACGTTGTTTTTTACATTTTCCTGAATTTCCCACGCAAGCTCCGGTATTCTCACACCGTACTGCACGACGATGTAAAGGTCGATCGTCACGTTTTCACCGTTCATGTCAACCTTAACGCCCTTTGACGGACTCTTTTTAGCGCCGAGCATTTCGGCTATTCCGCCCGCGAATGTGCCGTACATACCGGCTACGCCCTCAATTTCGCTCGTCGCGATACCGGCGATTGTCGATACGACCTCCAAGGATATTCTGACGTTGCCCGTTTCCTCAGCCGCGCTTTCGTCCTCCGTCTCGGCAGCCGTTTCCTCGACAGCCTCGACCTCGTCGGTTACGTTCTTGATTTCTTCTTCCATACCGTTACCTCCATAAAGATTTTTCATCGGGTTTTTCAAGCCGTATATATATTGTATCACAGTTTTCATTTAACTTCAACTATTTTTACGTTTTGAGCCGAAATTTTCAGATGATCCGTGACAAGCTCGGTGAGCTTCACAACGTCGTCGTTATTGAAGCCGTCCTTGCGCACAACGACGTTCGCGTCGTCATTGTCAACGTACACGCAAATCTCGCTGTAGCCCTTCGACTGCGCTATGCCCTCGATTTCGGATTCCTTCTGCACATTGTCGGCAACGGTGAGGATTTTGTCGCCTGCTTTTTTGCGTATCTCCTCGTCAAAGCTCTCGTTCTGCGCCGTCTGGTTCAGTATCTCGAGCGACTTTGAGCGCGACTCCTCACGGTCGAGCTTAGCGCGGTCGAAGTAGTCCGCGCCGGCTTCTGCGCCGCCCGATGTTTCCTCCGCCTGCGTTCCCTCCGCGTTCCCGCCGTCATTGTTTTCGTCACCGTTTTCGGCGGCTGTGGTTTCGGTGTCGCCTTCCTGCGTCTCACCGTCCGGCGACGCTTCCTCGACCTCCTCGTTCGACGAAACGTACTGCGCCTCGCCGAGCTTTTTACCGGTTTCAACGTAGCTTTCGCCGTCGCGCACCTTTATCGTGTCCTGATACGACCAGTTCAGGTAACCCGCCACTCCGATAAGCACCACGAGCGACGCCGCTATAATTTCCTTCTTCTTCAAAATCATTTGTCTATTCCTCCTTCTTGAAAATACATACTCTGTGCGCGCTTACGCCCAAGGACGCCGTGACAGCCTCGCGGATAGCCGTCTTGACCGACGCGCTGTCCGCGCCGTCAGCCGCCACTATAACCCCCTTAACCTGCGGATACACCTCCTTGACCACCATCGGCTCGCCGCCGGACGTGACTGCCTTGCGGTCCTCGCTTCTCTCGCCGCCCGACTCGCGCGACGAGGTTCGCGTTTCGTAAGCAAGGCTTTTCTCCGTGCCGGACTCGTACGTTATCATCACCGAAACGCGCCCCGCGCCCTCTATCTGCGCGAGCATTTCGGCAAGACGTTCCTCCTCGTCCCGCACCGATACCGACGAGGCGGGCGTGTACGCGCTTCCGCCGCCCGTGTCCTTGTGATATTGCGCGGTCAGCACAAGTACAACTCCAATTATAAATATTATGAATATTATCCTGTTATTCTTATTTTTGAAGATTTTTAAAATTTGTTCCTTATTCATCGTGTATCCCCTCGATATTCAGTCCGTACACCTCGCAGAGCCGCCTTTTCGCGCCGTCCGTAAGCGAGCCGCCGTACACGCGTATTTCCTTGACGCCCGTCATTTTTCCGTCTCCGTCAAAGCTGAGAGAACACTCCGCGCCGATATTCAGTCCGTACTCGTCCTTCATGCGCTTTTCTATGTCGGCGTTAATGTTCTTTTGAAGCTCCGAGACTATAATTTCATTCTGTGCGTCACGCGTTTCGCCGACGCTTGCGATGCTCTCGTCGAGACCTTTGAAAACGCCGCTGTGAACAAGTCCCGCGGCGGGCGCGATTATGCTGCTTATTACTACAAGACCGGTTATTATTTTCACGTAACCGCGCCACTTTTCGGGCGAGATTATTTCCGCGAGCGCGCTCAGAAGAGCCGCGCCGATTACAGTTATTATATATGCTTTCATACCCTTTACCCTGTCAGACGCTTATATTTGTCGCGCCTATCATTATGCTTATGTTTATGATGAACATCACAGCCGTCATTACCACTATAGCGAAAACCGACGTAACCGCCTCCGACACCTCCCACATCATGCCCGAAATACGTTTGTCCGTCAGCGGTTCGGCGACGGCTGACGTTATTTTGAGCATTAGCTGTATCACGCCTATTTTAATGACCGGCAGCGCGCATATCGCTATTACCGCGATTATGCCGGCGGTTCCGACCGAGTTTTTCATAAGGCGCGTGCCGCTCACGACCGTTTCGAGCGTGTCCGACACAAAGCCGCCCACCACCGGTACAAGGCTTCCGACCGCGAATTTTACAGCCTTGCCGCCCACCGCGTCGAGCGACGGCGACGAAAAGCCGTATATCGCGCTTATTGCCGTGAACACCGTTATTACAGCCGTCATGATCCATTTGCCGACCGATTTTACAAGCCGCGTAAAGCCGGAAAGTCTGACGCGCTCATTTATGTTGCCCGACACCGCGAGTACCGCTCCGAACGACGCGAGCGGCACAAGGCATTTGTCTATCACGAGCGACGCGACGTACACCGAACCCGACATCACCGGCTGAAACACAGCCGCGCTCACCGGTGCGCCGCTTGCCGCGAGCGACAGCATTACAAGCGGCGACAGCTTCGTTATAAAATCGGTCATGAGCCGCGCCGTGTCCGCGCCGTAGGTTAAAGCCGTCGTGAAGCATTTTAGTGCCGCCGCCGACATCAGTGTGAAGCAGGCGAAAAACGCCGCCTCGCCCGAACCGCTTTTTCCGAGAGCGCCGAACTCGTTCGTTATCACGCCCGAAATCGCAGCCATTATAAATAAAATCATCACGTCCCCCGCGCATGTCCTGACCTCCCCCAGTAAATTGTCCGTCAGCATATTGAGTACCGACATCGGATCGAGCGACAGTGTGCCGGACGATACCTTGTCCACCGCCTCGTTGTACGTGTCCTCGCCCGAAAGCGTCAGATCCGTGCCGTACATTTCCGTGTCCGCGTAAGCCGTTACGGGCAGCACGAACATAAAAACGATGATAAGCTTAAACAGCAGAGAGCGCATTGATGCACACCTCCAGAAATTCCCTGACTATCGGGAGCGTCAAGCCTAAAATTACCACCTTCCCCGCAAGCTCCACCTTTGACGCTATCGCGTTTTCGCCGCTGTCGCGCAGCACCTCCGCGCCGAACTGCGACACGTACGCTATGCCTACCACCTTCACCACCGCCGCGACGTATTTCGCGTCAACGCCCGCGCGTTCTGTTATTTCGGTTATGCCGTTTATTGCGGGAACAATCGCGTCGAGCGTCATAAAGAGCATAACCGCGACCGTTATAAGTCCCGTAAGCACGCCGTACTCCGGCTTGCAGTGCCGCACCGTCACGGTGAGTATGCCGCCCGCGAGACCTACGCCGATTATCCTGAATATATCCATAGAGCGTACCTCATAAGTTAAAAATGCTCTTTACCGAGTCGAACAGCTCCCCTATCTGCTGCGTCACTATGAACAGCACCACCACAAGTCCCGCTATTGTGGTAAGGAGCGCCTGTTCCTCGCGTCCGGCGCGGGTAAGAAGCTGGTTCAGCACCGCGACTATTATCCCCACGCCCGCTATCTGGAATATTAAATCTATGTTCATTTCGTTCTCCTTTTGTTATCCGCGGCTACATGAGCGCAATCACGATAAACGCACCGACAAGCACGCCGCCCGAGGAATACAGCTTCCCGTATTTCGCGTACTCCGCTTCCGCCGCGCGCCGCTGCGCGTCTGCAAGGCTTTTGACGTAACGGATATTTTTTATCTGGTCGCCGCGGTCGGTCTTGCCGAGGCTCTTACCGAGCAAATTCAGCGCGTCACAGTCCGCGCCGGTAAGGCACAGTTTGCCCGACATTCCATGCACCGCTTCGCTCCACGCCTTTTCCGCGCCGAGCGTGTCTGTTTTTTCGGCGGCGAGCGCGAACAGTCCGTTTGTGTCGGCGCGCATTAACGCCTTTTTCAGCTTGTTCACGCTGAAATTGATTTCACTTTCGAGCGTTTCAAGCGACGTTACGATATTTGCAAGGCTTATCATGCGCGTTTTAAGCGTCATGCGCAGCCTGAATCCGAAATATCCGCACGCGAAGCCCGTCATTACCGCGCCGATAAGCTTTACCACTCCGTCCGTACCTCCTCAATCGTACCTGCGCCGTCGCGGCGGCTGAGCGTAACGGCAAGGTCGAAGCAGTCAAGCATGTCCGCGAGGTCGCGCCGTTTTTTTATCATCTCCACGCCGCTGCCGTGAACGGTCGCTATCACAGCCGCGCCGCTCATCGTTATTTTCTTCACCGCCTCTATATCACGCGCGCCGCCGAGCTCGTCCGTCACAATAACGTCGGGGCTAAGCGACCTAAGCACCATAAGCATACCCTCCGCCTTGTCCGCGCCTTCGAGAACGTCGGTGTTGTTGCCGAGGTCGAACGCGCTCACCCCGTCGCACATTGCCGCTATCTCGCGCCGCTCGTCCACCACGCTGACGCGGTACATGTCGTACGACAGACGGCGCGTTATGTCGCGCAGCATCGTCGTTTTACCCGCGCCGGGCGGTGAGATTATGAGCGTGTTCTTAACTTTACCGTCCTTTAAGATAAGCGGCATAACCTTGTCCGCCGCGCCGATAACCTCGGACGCTACGCGGTAATTGAGCGCCGACACGTCCTTCAGGAACGACACCTTGTCCCCCTCCAGAACAGCCGTTCCGGCTATGCCTATCCTGTGGCCGCCGCGAACCGTTATGTAGCCGTTTTTTATCTCGTCCTTTACCGAGTAGACCGACGACGCGGTCGCCGTTTCGAGCGCCTCCTCGATGTGCGAGCGCGTCACGCGCACCGCCGACGCGGGAACGGTCGTAAGATTGCCGCGCCTGCTCACGTAGCGGCAGCCGTCGGGGAAGTAAATCGCCGCCGGTTTGCCGAGCCGCAGCCTTATCTCGCTCGCGCCGCCGAGGTCTATATTGTAAAGAAACTTACGTATATCGCGCGGCATGAAAGACGTTATGCCGCTCGTCTGCCGCACCGCCGCGCTTGTTGCTATGTACATATGCCTGTCCTCCTTTTGTTTTGTATATGATATATATTATTTTGCGGCGGAGTTTAGAACATAAAAAGGCGCGGCGCGAAACGTTGACAATATTTTTGAAGTATGATAAAATTGTATAATCACATTAAAACCGAAGGAGGGTAAAATTATGAAAAGAACGATTACGGGTATCGCGGCGGCGCTTACTGCTATGGCGCTTTTAGCGTCATGCGGCGGCGGTTCGTCGTCCACGGCTGCCAAAAGTCCCGAGGATGAGGTTCGTCAAACCGTTACCGCGTTCATGGACGCGTGCCTGAGCTTTGACACGGACGAGGCGAAAAAATATGTTACCGATGAAAATATTGACGATATTCCCGACATACTCGACGGCGCGGAGGAGGCGTTCGGCGATTTTGAGGATATAATTCCCGAGGAAAGCAAAAAAGCTGTAACGGATAGGCTGTCGGTTCTCGTCAAGGACAATATTAAATACGAGATAGGGGAAATAACGGTTGACGGCGATGATGCGCAGGCGAAGGTCAACGTGTCTATGCCGGATTTTTCAAACGCGGTGAGCGATTACTCCGACGAGGATTTTGCAAAGCTGATACAAACCTCATTCGGTCTTGACTCCGATGATCCTATGGCTCTGATCAACGCCTTTGCGCAGAAAAAGGGCGTGAGCGTCGAGGACGTGTACCAGATGCTTTCCGGTGACGAGGCTGATTTTATAAAGGACTTTTATCAGACCTTTAAGGATGAGACCGATAAGTTCATCGAAGGCATGGTCGATATGCTGGGCAGTTCGCTGAAAAACGCGGAGCAGACGGACTACCCCTCTACCGTGACGCTCGAAAAGCAGCCCGACAACACGTGGCTTGTTTCCGATATGGATTGATTTTTCGCAATACAAAAGACCTGACTTTCAATGTCAGGTCTTTTTGCGTGGGTTTATTTCGCCATCGGCTTCATGCCCGTAAGACTGTCCCAGACGAATACTCTTGCGTTCGCACTGTGGGAGTAGGTTTTTGTTTCATTTGGTGCGAAGGTCTCGGTTTGTGTATGCACATCGCTCAGCGCTCCGTTTGCGTACTCGGCAACCGCTATTGTAACTGTTTGCGGTGATGATGTATTATTGATTACTGTTGAGATATTATCGGTACAAGTCAGATTAAACGGGGTAGACTGTGCCGGAACGGTAAATCCGACAACATTGCTCATTTTACATTCAAAAACGTTTGACGCATCTACATATGCCTCATAATAACCGGGCGGCAATTGAATACTGTAATTGTGTCCCGCACCCCATTCTATATGATAGGCGTCGCCTTGGTAGACCTTATTTTTCCATATTTTAACGTCATATCTACCCTCGCCGTACACCTCACTCCAGTCAAAAGTAACTTTTGAATCACTTTGATTTACACTTGCCGATAAGGTGGGCGACTTTAACTGAACATCATCGCTTTTATAAATTGCGAATATTTGCGCATCGGTATTGTTGTTATCCCATATTTGCAGCTTTGTACCATCAGCACTGTTTCCGCCGTTCAAGTCTAATCTTTTGTCGGCATGCTTTGGCTTTAATGTATAACCACCGTTTTTCGCATAAATAAACCAGCGTTGATTATTTCCGGCTTTATCCGTATATGTGCCTACCCGGGAACCATTTTCTTTCCCGGATTGCTGTACATCCAATACATTTCCGTTTAAAGCGGTAGCTATTTTGTAACTGCCGTCCGATTCCCGATTGAAACGCCATACTTGTCTTGCAATTCCTTTTTCTGACGCAAGCAACACCCAACCATCATCTTGTACTTCCAATGGTTTCCAACAGGCTTTATTTAATATAACTGCATAAAAGCTATCGCCGAGATTTACGGGTTGCTCGCCACTGTCCCACTTTGGTCGGATAACACCTTGGAAATTTCCCCAACCGCCAAAATACTGCATAGTTTGATACTGTGCTGCGGTACCATTATAATTGTTGGCGGCACCGTTTTGACCTACACCTTTCATAATTGACACGGTACAGCCTTCAATCGCCACCGCCACATGACCAAACGAGTTTGACGAGTTGGCTCCAAAGCATAATATGTCTCCCGGCTGCGGTACGAAATCCGACGTATTTGAGATTTTTTGCCAGCCGCTCGGATATGATTTGCTGAAATAATCTTTAGCGTCATAAGTCCTAAAGCCTTTACCGCCGCTGTTTTTCCAGTAGTGCGCATCGCCGTATACTATATAATTCATATATGCCGACACAAAATCCGTACATTGACCGCCGAAACCCGAATCCTTGTACATAACTCCGTTGTTGGCCTGTGTTTTTGCCCAATTTACAGCTTGATCACGCGTTATTGCGCTTGCGGAAACGGTGTACAAAGCTACAACGGCAAAAATCATTCCTACCATACACAAAATCTTTCTCTTCATTTCAATTCCTCCCGCAAATAAATTTCCCCACCAAAAATGCGTGGCACAAATCCGCACCACGCACAAAAACGCGGCTCGGAAATGTTACCACACATTTTACTTTGTATACAAAACACCACTAAAAGAAATCTATTATGCAAAGGCATCTCATATAAAGCCTGCGTTTTTTACACACACAAGCCTTTACATAACAGAAACAGAATATTCATATTTGAATATTCTAAAATATGGTATTAAAAAAGCAGTGTTATATATTAAATATAACAAAGTAAAAAATGTGGTACAATTATTATACCACATTTTCCGCATAAGTCAACCGTTATTCGCTTAAACAAAATAATCCGGCACAAATGTCTCGCGCATATCAATATAGCCCATGAAATCGCGCTGCGTCACGCCGTCAATCGTGAAGCGAACAGTTTTCACGCCGTCAAGCTCGGTCAGCGAGTTCACGATCTGGTAAATCGTAAGCACCTCCAAATCGCGCCCCTCGGGGTGGTTGTCCGCGACGGCGCGGCTTATATCCACGCACACCGTCTCACCGTCGACGCTCGCCTTAAGTCCGCCCTTGATTTTCGGGATAATACGGCGGATTTTATAATTGCTGTCACGCCCGTCCACAAGCTCGTCAAGCACGCGCTGCGCCATACGCTCGGTGCTGCCCTCGGGGATCGACGTCTTGACCGGCACGAGCCGCAGCATTTCCGCGTCCACAAAATACAGCCGCGTCTCCGTCACCGGCACGTGCGCGCCGCGCCCCTGCGCCACAGCCGCTATCGTCAGCGCAAAAATCAAAAAATATGTAAAATACCCCGCGCACCCTGCTTTTTTCTTCAACGTAAAAACCTCCATAGTAATGCTATAAACATTATATGAAGGCTTTTGTGCAAATATTACTGATTTTTCGCAAGCTCGAGCGCCCGCGCAAGCTGGTCGGGGCAGGACGTACCCTTGCCGTTGCAGTTCGTACCCTTAAGCCGCGCGATAACGTCGTCGATGTTCATGCCCTCGACAAGGCGGCTTATACCCTGCGTGTTGCCGTTGCAGCCGCGCGTAAACTGCACGTTCCTAACAATGCCGTTGTCCACCTCGAACGTGATCAGCGCGCTGCACACGCCGCTCGGCTCATATGAAAATTTACCCATTTTCGTCTCCTCCTTTTCTCAATTATACAACATAAATCCGCTTTTTTCAATATGGTATTGACTATGCCGAAAAAAAATTATATAATAAGTTAAACCAATTTATAGGAGGAATTAAAATGAAACTGTTTCTGGACACCGCTAACGTCGATGAAATCAGACAGGCAAACGACATGGGCGTTATCTGCGGCGTTACGACAAACCCGTCGCTTATAGCGAAGGAAGGCAGAGATTTTGTCGAGGTAGTAAAGGAAATCACAACGATTGTTGACGGCCCGATAAGCGCGGAGGTTATCTCGCTCGAGGCTGACAAGATGGTCGAGGAAGCGAAGCCGCTCGCGGCTATCCACAAGAACATCATAATCAAGATACCGATGTGCGCGGCGGGACTTAAGGCCGTAAAGCAGCTCACAAAGCTCGGCATAAAGACGAATGTGACGCTCGTATTCTCGGCGGCGCAGGCGCTTTTGGCGGCGCGCGCGGGTGCGACGTATGTAAGCCCGTTCCTCGGCAGACTTGACGACATCGGCACGAACGGCATGATTTTAATCGAGGAAATCGCGGATATATTCAAGCTCCACGACATCAAGACGGAGATAATCGCGGCAAGCATCAGACACCCCATTCACGTTATCGACGCGGCAAGAGCCGGCTGCGACATCGCGACCGTACCGTACAAGGTTATTACGCAGATGATCAACCACCCGCTTACCGATAAGGGTATCGAAAGATTTTTGAAGGACTGGGAAACCGTTCCGAAAAGTGAATAAAACTGTTGACATTTTGAAAACAGTGTGATATTATAATCATGTGAAATGAGATTATAACAAAAAGCAATTGTCTCACCAAACGGCAAACCCCTCAGAGAGGATCAGTCTCTGAGGGGTTTTTTTTTGAGATTATGTATATAATCAAAGCCGGGGCTGTTTACTTTTTATTGGCAAACTTTCTGTCCAACCACTTGCAGAAATAATGTGAAATTACGTCTGCCGCGACAGATATTATAAATGAGATTACCACATTAGACAATTGCCTCACCTCCTTTCGGAGATTTGTTTGCCAATATACTAATTATACCCCACCATGTCACATTTTGTCAACAAATCAAATAAGCGCAAAAAAAGAACGGTTCTAATGAACCGTTCTTTTAATAATCACTGATTAACCATCAATTACTTTACGAAAGCACCGTAGATGATTACAGCAGCCTGAGCTCTTGTAGCATTAGCCTTAGGAGCGAATGTACCGTCACCCATACCGTTTATGATACCTACGTTAGCGAGGTCATATACAGCAGCCTTTGCCCAATCAGCAATTTCAGCGTCATCCGAGAATGCCGCAACTGCCGCGCCGGTAAGCGACTTGTTCATTACGATCGCAGCCTTCTGCGTCATAAGAGCCATCTGCTCTCTCGTGATCAGGTCATACGGACCGAAGTTACCGTCGCCGTAACCCGATACGATACCGAGCTGAGCCGCAACAGCTACATTGTGATAGAACCAAGCGTCTGTCGGAACATCGTTAAACGTTGTATCCGCATAGTCGCTCGACTTACCGATTGCATTGATAAGCATCTGAGCATATTCAGCTCTTGTGATCTGACCGCCCGGATCAAATGTACCGTCGCCTCTGCCGCTTACAATGTTTCTCATAGCAAGCGCGGTTACAGCCGTCTGCGCCCAGTCATAGCCTGCCATATCGGTGAAGCCGCCGAGCAATCCGTTCAGCGAACCTGTGTTACCGTTAGCGAGAACGTCGCTGCTTGAGCCGTTGCTGTCCTTACCGCTGCCGCCGCTGCTGCTTGACGAACCGCTGCTCGTGCTTCTTTCTCTTACATTATACTTAAGTGTAGCAGTCGATTCTTTTCCGTTAGCGTCGATGTATGTAACAGTAAACTCGATCGGTTCCTTATCCGGAGTCTTCAATACCGGTGTGAACTTAATCGTATACTCATTAGGTGTAATAGTTAACGCCTTATCTGTTTCAGCATCGTTAATCGTTACTCTGTCTCTTACTGCAGTTCCTTCACTATCCTTTGATTCAACCGTGATGCCTGTTGCGGAAAGAACATTGTAGGAAACCTCCTTAACATTGATCGTTAAGGCTTCATCACCACCGTGCAGTTCTTCGCCCTTCTTATTTGTTGCCGGTTTGATCGAGAACTTAAGTGATACGTTTTCGCCTGTATCTATATTGTTTTCCTTGTTGCGCAGCGACAATGAACCGTCAGACGTGTTATCCTCCGTGCTTGTGTCCGGAGTCTCACCGCTTGTAATTACCTCGGGATTACCGTCCTCGTCAACATCAATGATCTGGAGTTTACCTGTGATACCGCTGTTGTACTTAAGAACAACATCCTTCAGCATATCAACAAGCGACTGACCTTCTTCAAGGTACGCACCTGCAAGGAGGTTATCGAGCTGCTCCTTAGTAAGCTTCTCGCCCTTGTAGTATGCAACATAGTCCTCATCGTATTTAGCAGGTTCGCCGTTAGCCTTTTTAACCTCGAGAGCCGCATATGCGTTCTCACTGAGCGTTCCGGGATCCTTTACGAGACCGTTGCCATTTTCATCCTGGATAAGAGGAATCTCGGCGTCCATAGACTCGCCTGCTTCAACCTTTACCCATGCAGCAGGAAGTGTTTCATTGTCTATTGCTAAGGTTTCTTTAGTTCCTGCAGCTTCATCTAAAATAGCATTAATCTTAGAAGGTTCTATCAACTCGAATACTATATCATCTGTAATAGCATTTTCAAAAGTAACGTTGAATGATGCTATAACATCGCCTTCTGTCTTTGTGTTAGATGATTTAGCAAACGGATATATTACTTTGCCATCCGCTGCAGTATAATTGTCGCCTACTCCAAAGTTGTCTGTTTCCAATGCAACAGTGGCACCAGTAGGATATGTAAAGACAACATTACCTGCAATTACACCGTCAGCAAATCCGACATACTTAGCCGTTACTAAAATCGACTTGCCGTCAGCAGCCTTTTCAGCTGTAAGTTCGATACCCTTTCCTACAGTTACAGGATCCTTTGCTTCCGGAAGCGGATTGGCTGAAGGATCAACTACCGGCGGCTTCGGAAGAGGATTCTCCGGAGTCTTGTTCGGATCAGCCGCGATAATTGCGGTTGCCGATAAGCTACCGTCCTCTACTGAATAGCTTTCCTTAGTTCCAGCAGCTTCGTCCAAAATAGCATTAATCTTTGAGGGTTCTATAAGCTTACATGTAAAGTTCTTTGTAAGAGCCTCAGCAAGTGTGACTTTGAATGATGCTATAACATCGCCTTCTGTTTTTGTGTTAGATGATTTAGCAAACGGATATATTACTTTGCCATCCGCTGCAGTATAATTGTCGCCTACTCCAAAGTTGTCTGTTTCCAATGCAACAGTGGCACCAGTAGGATATGTAAAGACAACGTTACCTGCAATTACACCGTCATCAAATCCGACATACTTAGCTGTCACTACTGCTTCAGTAGCCGTTTTTTGTGATACTTCAAGGACAATCCCCTTATCTGCGGCATTCACAACGGAAAATGCTGAAAACAAAGAGAAAATCATTGAAATAGCGCATACAAACGCAATAATTTTCTTGTTCTTCATGTTAATTTTTTACCCCTTTCAATTATCCTATTTATATAACATCAGATATTCAGCCGCGCGCTGTGCGCGGCTGAATTATCACATATTATACCAATAATAAATAAGCAACTATTATTCCGCAGGCGCTGTAACACCCTCAGGCAGAATAACTGTTCTGGTTTCTCCAACAATACCAGTAAGAGTCGGCTTGGTTGCAATCTTTCTCAAAATGTAGGTAGCATCCATAGAATCCATACCATCTTGCAAGTCAACATCGCCAATTACAAACTTAGTTGAATCGCTAGCATTTGTTACCTCTGTACCCGCATAACCAGTAAGAGTCGGCTTGGTTGCAATCTTTCTCAAAATGTAGGTAGCATCCATAGAATCCACACCATCTTGCAAGTCAACGTCACCGATGGTGATCTCCTGACCTTGCTTCTTTGTAAGCTCAAATGTACCGCTAACGGTCTCGAACTTGTTTTCGCTGTTTGTGTAGCCAACCATTACGGTGTATGTAGTTACCTCGTTCGCTACGGGAGTGTCTACCCACTTAGCGCTCTTTAAGCCGTTGTTTGTCGGAACAACCGTATTGCTGTAAGTATTCTGGTCGATTCCCTCAACGTTTGAAGCGTCGGTTGCAACATCCGTAACACCCTTGAATACAAGGAATGTTACCTCTGACTCGGCTGCTACTTGCGTACCCTCAGGCAGCTTAAGCTCCGTTATCGTCACACCCGTTTCGCCGATCTTCGCCGTACCTGTAAGTTTGCCCGTAATGGGAACCGATTCGGGCGCCTCCGCAAATGCCGACGCAGCAGCCGTTACAGCCATCGCGGATACAAGTGCGCATGACAGAAATAGTTTTGTGAATTTCTTCATTTTTTTTACCCCTTTTCTTGATAAAATTTTGTTTTGTTTGAGTGTCTTAAATTTTCGCACGACACACATACAAGTTACATTCATATAGTTACATTATAAACGATATGAACGCAAATTTCAATCATTTTTTTTATTTTGTGCGATTTCATCATTTTACACAATTTTTATATGGGCGTTTTGGTGATTTTGTTGAGGGACGCCCGAAGATAATAAAAACCCCCTCGTTTTAACGAGAGGGTTTTACCGTGTTTTACTTCAAAATCTTATCAATCGCATCGAGTTCATCTTGGGTGAAATCGAGGTTGGAGATTGCGGCGGCGTTTTCGATTATCTGCGCTGGACGTGACGCGCCGAGCAGCACGCTCGTCAGTCTTCCGCCGCGCAGATTCCACGCGCAAGCCATTTGCGCGAGCGACTGTCCGCGGTTCTCGGCGATAGCGTTAAGGCTTATCACCTTTTCGATTTTCTCGGCTGTGATACCGTCCTTCGTGAGGAACGGCGACGCTTTCGCCGCGCGCGAATCGGCGGGGATACCGTGTATGTACTTATTTGTAAGCAGTCCCTGCGCGAGCGGACAGAACGAAATCGAACCCATTCCCTCCTCGTCAAGCACGTCGAGAAGTCCGTCCTCAACCCAGCGCTCGAACATGTTGTAGCGCGGCTGGTGGATAATGAGCGGCGTGCCGAGACTCTTCATAATTTCAGCCATTTGCTTCGTCTGCTCTGCGCTGTAATTTGAAACGCCGACGTACAGCGCCTTGCCGCTCCGAACGATGTGGTCGAGCGCGCGGGCAGTTTCCTCCATGGGCGTTTCGGGATCGGGGCGGTGGTGGTAGAAAATGTCCACGTAGTCGAGACCGAGGCGCTTCAGGCTTTGGTCAAGGCTTGCTATGAGGTACTTGCGCGAGCCGTGGTCGCCGTAGGGGCCTGCCCACATGCCGTAACCCGCCTTCGTCGATACAATGATTTCATCGCGGTAAGGCTTTAGCTCGTTCTTCATCACCTTGCCGAAATTTTCCTCCGCGCTGCCGGGATAAGGGCCGTAGTTGTTCGCAAGGTCGAAGTGCGTTATGCCGAGGTCAAAGGCGGTCGTAAGCATCGCGACCATGTTGTCATAATTGTCGGCGCTGCCGAAGTTGTGCCAAAGCCCCAGCGAAAACGCGCTCAATTTAAGTCCGCTGTTTCCGCAGCGGTTGTATTTCATAGTGTCGTATCTTTTTTCGTCTGCAGTATACATGTCCGATTTTCCTTTCTTCACGTGTTGTTTATAAAACTATTATACAATTTTTTTCGGAGAGTGTCAATCGGTTTTTAATCATAAAAAATCACGCCCCGCGTATGTGGACGGAACGTAAGATTTTTTATAATTTACTGCGCGTCGATCATTCTCACAATTACCGCCGAAGCCTCGGCTCTGGTGAGGCGGTTCGCCGGACCGAATGAGCCGTCGCTGTAACCTGTGATTATACCTGTGGAATACGCGTCGGCAACATACGGTCTGTAAGCTTCCGCAACGTAATTCCAGTCGGTAATCTTGCTTGTGTCGGGGTTAGCGGCTTTCGCCTTGCCGAGATAATCGAGCGTGCGACTTATAACCTTCGCCATTTCTGCGCGAGTAATCGGCGTGTTTACCGCAAGAAGGTCAGCGTCGTCAGCCGTAACGATACCCGCGTCTACTGCGGCATTGAGCGTAGCCTTCGCCCAGTCCGCCCAGTTTGCGCTGAGCGTGCTTGCGGGAGCGTCATTTACATCGCCCTTGTACGTGAGTTTCATCACAACGGTGAGGAATTCTTCGTGTGTAATCTGATTGTCAGGCTTGAAAGTGCCGTCTTCGTAACCGTTGAAACCGCCAAGCTCCGTTATGCGCATTATGTTGTCATACGCCCAATGTGTTTCGGGAACGTCAGTAAACGAGTCGGTCTGCGGCGCAGTTGTCGGCTGTGTCGCGGGTGCTTCCGTGGGAGCCGCTGTTGGAGCGGGTGTCGGTTCAGGTGTTTCCTGTGTTAAAGGCACGCCATTACATAAAACAGTTATAAAGTTATCATCATAAGGATAAACCTGACGCCATTGTTCTTCTGTTCCTTCATAGTTTATTATCGTATCAATCGGAAATGATGGGACGCCTTCTTGTTTATCAATACTCGTTACACTATTAGGTATTGTAATACTCTTAAGTCCTGTTTGTGTAAATACAGCTTTGCCGATGCTTGTCACGCTGTTGGGTATCGTTATATTCTCTAACGATCTACAGTTGAAAAACGCCGCATCGCCAATGGAAG
>CANQKM010000007.1 GCA_947624485.1 uncultured Clostridia bacterium | reverse complement strand
TTGTGGTAAATTCATTTTACACAAAAGTTGCTATGTTGTCTACTTTTTTCTGTTGCACTTGAGATGATAACATATCAGCCTCCCCTAGTAGGGGAGGCATACGGCGGAAGCCTCATATCGTGAGCCTCCCCTATCAGGGGAGGTGGCGGCGGAGCCGGCGGAGGGGTTTGGTATTGATGCTGCGAACAAACCCCTCAGTCACACTGCGTGTGACAGCTCCCCTAGTAGGGGAGCCATACGGCGAAAGCCGCACATCGTGAGCTTCCCCTCAAGGGGAGCCTTTCCGCTGTCCGTAAAAATCCGAAAATTCCCCATTTTTTCTTCAAAAAACCATTTACAAACGCGCGGAATGGTGGTATCATATACAATGTTTGAAAATTCCGAAAGGCGGACAATCACACATGGACAAAGAGCAGATATACAACAGCCCCCTGGTGTACCAGCGCGCCGATCCTTACGTGCATTACCACACCGACGGCTACTACTATTTCACAGGCACAATTCCGCAGTACGACAGCATTGAGATAAGACGCGCAAGGACGCTCAACGGTCTTTTGACAGCCGACTCGTTCATTGTATGGAAAAAGCACATGACGGGCGAAATGTCGGGACTTATATGGGCGCCCGAGCTTCACTACATAGACGGCGTATGGTACATATATTTTACCGCAAGCTCCAGCGCGGACAGGTGGAGCATACGCCCGTACGTTCTGCGCTGCCGCGGCGAGAACCCAATCACCGGAAAATGGGAGGAGCTTGGCAGGATAGATGTCGGACATGAGAGCTTTTCTCTCGACATGACGAGCTTTATCCACAAGGACGGCAGACAATACGTAATATGGGCGCAGGTCATGTACCACGGCGGCCCGTCGGAGCTTTTTATGGCGCGTATGAAAAATCCGTGGACGCTCGAAACTAAGCCGATGCTGCTCACAACGCCGCAGTACCCGTGGGAAAAGCACCGCTTTGAGGTAAACGAAGGCCCAGCCGTGCTTAGGCGCAACGGCAAGGTGATAGTGACGTACTCCGCGTCCGACACCGGCTGCCACTACTGCATGGGTATGCTCTGGGCGGACGAGGACAGCGACCTTCTAAATCCCATATCGTGGCGCAAGAGCGATGTGCCGGTGTTTATGTCAAGCGACGGCGCAGGCCAGTACGGGCCCGGTCACAACAGCTTCACGACCGACAACGGCAGAGACGTGCTTATATACCACAGCCGCAGCTACAGGGAAACCGAGGGCGATCCGCTCGACGACAACAACCGCCACGCGCGCGCAAAGGTGTTTGACTACGACGAGAACGGCTTGCCGGTATTCGGCGAACCGGTGCCGAACAATATCTGATAATAAAAAACAGGGGGACACTAAAACTTTAGTGTCCCCATTTTAGTGTCCCTATGTTACTTGCTCAGCGTGCCGAGGCTCGCCGCTTTAAGATACGCGTTTATAAATCCGTTAAGCTCACCGTCCATTACCGCGCCGATGTTGCCCATTTCGTAGCCTGTGCGCAGATCCTTTACCATAGTGTAGGGCTGGAAAACGTAGGAGCGTATCTGGCTGCCCCAGCCGTTATCCATCTGTACGCCCTGCAAATCGGAGATTTTTTCCTTCTGCTCGCGCTCGGCAAGCTCAACGAGCTTACCCTTGAGCATCTTCATGGCATAATCCCTGTTCTGGAACTGCGATCGCTGCGTCTGACACGACACGACTATGCCCGTCGGGATATGCGTGAGGCGCACAGCCGACGAGGTCTTGTTGATATGCTGACCGCCCGCGCCCGACGCGCGGAACGCCTCCATTTTTATGTCTTCCGGACGTATGTCAACCTCAACGTCATCGTCAAGCTCCGGCATAACCTCTACCGACGCGAACGACGTCATGCGCTTTCCCGCGCTGTTGAACGGCGATATGCGCACAAGTCGGTGAACGCCCTTTTCAGCCTTTAAGTACCCGTAGGCGTTAAGACCGGTAATCTCGACCGAGCAGCTCTTTATGCCCGCCTCGTCGCCGGGGAGCGAATCGACTATCTCGAACGTGTAGCCGTTTTTCTGCGCCCACATCTGGTACATTCTGATGAGCATCTCGCACCAGTCCTGCGCCTCAGTGCCGCCCGCGCCCGCGTGGAACGTCATAATGGCGTTGCTCTTGTCATACTGACCTGACAAAAGCGTTTCGAGCGTCATCTTGTCGATTTCTTCCTCGATTTCCTTTGCCGCCTGCGTGACCTCGGGGAGAAGGCTCTCGTCGTTTTCCTCGTTTGCGAGGTCGATAAGAACGAGCGTGTCCTCCCATTTATTCTTAAGATTTTCGTAAGCTTCGACCTTGTCTTTAAGCTGCTTTGTTCTTTGCAGCACCTTCTGGGAATTTTCCATATCGTCCCAGAAGCCCTCCTTGACAGCCTCGCCCTCGAGCTTTGTTATTTCCTCCTGCGCCGATGCGATGTCAAAGTGAATCCCTCAAATCCGTTATGCTTTTTTCGAGACCTTGCAGCCTCAGACGGTACTCGTCGTACTCTAACATATTATCACTTCTTTCGGTTAAAATTTTTCGGCATTATTTATTTTTGCCGCAGCAGTGCTTGTATTTCTTGCCGCTGCCGCAGGGGCAGGGATCGTTTCTGCCCGGCTGCTTTTTAGCCTTTTTCGTCTGTGAAAGCGAGCCGTCGCCGCCGGTGTCCATAGGCTTTGCCACCTGTTCGCGCTCGATTTTGATACGCGGCTGCGCGGTGAGTACGTAACGCACCGTGTCCTTCTTTATACTGTCGAGCATACCCTCGTAAAGCTCGCTGCCGACGTTTCTGTACTCGACAACGGGGTCGTGCTGACCGTACGCCCTCAGTCCTATCTCGCGCTTTACATGCTCCATTTCGTCGAGGTGATCCATCCAGAGCGTGTCGACTACGCGCAGCATAAGAACTCTTTCAAGCTCTCGCATATTCTCGCCGAATATTTCCTCCTGCTCGGCGTAACGCTTCATCGCGATTTCCATAAGCTCGTCCTTGACGTCGTTGCGCGTTATCGTTTCAAGCTCGCTGTCGTCGATCTTAAACTCGCCCTTTGCGTTGAGGTTCGTGTTCGCGAACTCGGTGAGCGCGCGGATATTCCATTCCTCGGGTATCTCCGAAATGCCGATATAATCGTCGAGCGCGCTGTCTATGCATGCCTCGATCATACCCTTTATCGTGCCGCTTATATCCTCGCCGTCAAGCACCGCCTGACGCTGTGAGTATATGATTTTACGCTGCTCGTTCATAACCTCGTCGTACTGGAGGACGTGCTTACGCGAATCAAAGTTGCGGCTTTCAAGGCTCTTCTGCGCGTTTTCTATGGCGTTTGTGAGCATTTTCGCCTCGATCGGCTCGTCCTCTTCGAGACCGAGAGCGTTGACCATCGTTTTAACCCTCTCGCTTCCGAAAATTCTCATCAGGTCGTCGTCGAGCGAAAGGAAGAACTTTGACGCGCCCGGATCGCCCTGACGTCCGGCACGGCCGCGGAGCTGGTTGTCGATACGTCTCGACTCGTGACGCTCCGTGCCGATTATGAACAGACCGCCCAGACGAACGACCTCTTCCTGTTCGGGACGGATCTGCTCCTTGAATTTGTTGTTAAGCTCCGTGAACACCTTTCTCGCGTTTATAATATCCTCGTCGTCGGTGTCGCCGAAGCCGGTAGCCTCCGCTATAAGCTCGTCGTCGAAGCCCTGTTTTGCCATTTCGTGCTTAGCCATGTACTCCGCGTTACCGCCGAGCATAATATCCGTACCACGTCCCGCCATGTTCGTGGCGATCGTTACAGCGCCCTTTTTACCCGCCTGTGCGATGATTTCCGCTTCCTTCGCATGGTACTTCGCGTTCAGTACCTCGTGCTTGATGCCGGCGCGCTTTAACAGTGCCGACAAAAGCTCCGACTTATCGACGTTGACCGTGCCGACAAGCACCGGCTGACCTTTCGCGTGGCACTCCTGTATCTGCTTTATGACAGCCATGAACTTGCCCTTTTCGGTCTTAAACACAACGTCGTGCATATCCTGACGTATAACGGGCTTGTTTGTCGGAACAGCCACAACGTCAAGCTTGTATATATGCTGAAATTCTTCTTCCTCGGTAAGCGCCGTACCTGTCATACCCGACAGCTTGCCGTACAGACGGAAGAAATTCTGGAACGTTATCGTCGCGAGCGTTCTCGACTCGTTCTCGATCTTAACGCCCTCTTTTGCCTCGATAGCCTGGTGCAGACCGTCGCTGTAGCGTCTGCCGGGCATTATACGACCGGTGAACTCGTCTACGATAAGCACCTCGCCGTCCTGAACGACGTACTGCTGGTCGCGGTGCATAACGCCGTTCGCCTGAAGCGCCTGATTGATGTGGTGCTGCAGCTTCATGTTGTTGGGATCGGAAAGGTTTTCCACTCCGAAGCCCTGCTCCGCCTTTTTAACGCCGCGCGGCGTAAGCATAGCCGTGCGCGCTTTTTCGTCAACGATATAGTCCGCGTCGAGATCCTCGTCAAGCTGCTTGTCGTCATGCTCCGTTACGACGTGCTTTTTAAGACGTTTAACAAACATGTCCGCCACGCGGTACAATTCGTTCGCGTCCTCGCCCATGCCGGAAATAATAAGCGGCGTTCTCGCCTCATCGATAAGGATAGAGTCTACCTCGTCCACGATGGCGTAATTGTGACCGCGCTGTACCATTTCCTCCTTGTGTACAACCATGTTGTCGCGGAGGTAGTCAAAACCTAGCTCGTTGTTCGTGCCGTACGTGATGTCGGCGGCGTAAGCCTCGCGCCTTTCGGCGTTGTCGAGGTCGTGTATTATAAGACCGACGCTCATTCCGAGGAAACGGTAAACCTTACCCATCCACTCGCTGTCTCGCTTTGCAAGGTAATCGTTCACTGTGACGATATGTACGCCCTTGCCGGTAAGCGCGTTAAGATACGCCGGAAGCGTCGAAACGAGCGTTTTACCTTCACCTGTTTTCATTTCGGCGATACGTCCCTGATGCAGTATAACGCCGCCGACAACCTGCACGTAGAAGTGCTTCATGCCGAGTACTCTCCAGCTTGCCTCGCGCATTACCGCGAACGCTTCGGGGAGAAGGTCGTCGAGCGTCTCGCCGTTTTTGAGACGTTCCTTAAATTCGGGTGTTTTCGCTTTAAGCTCCGCGTCCGACAGCTTTTCTATATCGCTCTCGAGCGCGATAACCTTGTCGGCTATGGGGTAAACCTTTTTAAGCTCCCTGTCCGAATACGAGCCGAATATCTTGTCAAATATGCCCATGCTTTATATCTCCTCATGTATTTTATCCTTATAAAAAATCCGCACAAACCGGCTTTTTTACATCACTATTCCTTATTATACCACAAATACGAAATAATTACCACTGTTTTTTGTTAATTTTTTGTAAATACCGTTATTTTTTCATAATGAGCATCTTTTAACGGGATAATTGCGTTGCTTCGCGGCGCCTTTTTCGCTGTGAAATGTTGACTAACGGAGCGGAATGTGGTAAAATAATATAAATCACATGATGTTCCGAAAGAATAAATTTGTACTCCGTGCAGTATACTTGTACGGGGTGAATATGATGAACAACGCAAACGATAAATCGAAGGGGAAGATTAAAATGGCTATACTAACAGCAAAATGCGACCGACCGTTGGTTGTTGCTTCCGACAAGGCGGCGGAGTTTTTGTCGCAGAAAAACAATCCCGTTAAAGCAAAGAAGGTTGAGGCACTCGCAAAAAAAATCGAGATAAATCCGAATACCACAATCCGATTCGGCAAAACGAATGATTAAGCACACATACGGTTCGGAATATCATATAACCGTTCGCCGGATAGAACCGTCCGACGAGCGTATGTTAAGTGATTTTGACTGCGGCAACGGAAGTATCAACGAATTTTTAAAGACAAACAGTATCGGTTCGGACAGAGACGTTACCTATATTTTCCTTGACGAAGAAAATAATACGGTTATAGGATTTTGCTCATTGTGCTGCAGCGGAATAACAATCAATGCCGAAACGCGCATAGACGGGGAATTTACCACTATTATGCCGGCTGTGGAAATCGATTTTTTTGCGGTAGACGAGAGGTATCGAAGCATTAAATATGATGAGACGTCTAACAGATATGAGACATTGAGCGCGGCTTTGTTTGCCTTGATGCTTAAGCATATTAAAATGATTTCCGATGAATATGTGGGTGCGACGCATATATGTCTGTATGCAGTACCGAGAGCCGTTCACTTTTACGAACGTTTGAATTTCAAAAAGTTTGAACCGTATATGCACCGCGACAATGCGCCTTTTATTGACGGGTGCGAGCCGATGTACTATATTCTGCGCGGTGAAGATACGGAGTAGACGGTTAGAACGCATTAACCATAAAATCCAAAAGGTCAGACCTAATATAAGTCTGACCTTTTTACATACCTCAATCAATATCTAGAATTTTCGTCGTAACTTTACCGCCGCTGATTTCGGCGACAGCGTAGGTTTTTGAATAGCGCACGCTGCCGGGGTTTAATATTACGGCGTTTCCCCAGTATTCGGTGTAGGGCAAGTGTGTGTGACCGAAAATCACAAGCGACGGGTTCACCTTCGCGGCGCGCGCTTTAAGCGTCGTGAGCGTCGGCTCGTACTTTACGCGCTGCTCGTGACCGTGCGTTACGAATATTTTCGCGCCTTCAGCCATAATCGTTATATCCGACGACGCGCGCGAGAGCAGGTCGTTGTTGCCCTTGACGTAATAGAGCGGTATGTCGGGGTAAATGTACGACAAATCCTCCGCGTCGCGCGTGTAGTCGCCGGCGTGGATTATCGCGTAAGGCTTAGGCGAATTGTTTATAATTTCAATGCACGGATCGGTATAGCCGTGCGTGTCCGAAAAAATCAGTATTCTTTTCATATTTTGTCTCCCAATGTAACGTGTTTCAATTACTATATCATACGCGCGCACCGTTGTCAAAGAAAACTGTCGAAATGTTTTTATTATTTGACAACCGTATATGACAAAAAATACGCGCGCGGCGTGTTATAATTGTTCCGTTATACATAAGGCGGCGAACCGCGCCGTTCTACGGAGGAATGATTTTAATGACACAACCCGATATAAAGGATAAAATAAACGCTGAAAATCTACGCCCGCCGCTGCTGCGCGATGGGTGGAGGACGGGAATACTGCTGCTCGCCTCGCGCGCGTCGGTGCTGGGAATGTACCCGTTCGGCGCGGCATTTTTCGCGGCGTGCTTCGATAAAAGCATAGCGTACGCGGGAATAGCCGCGATGGCGATAGGTCTTATGACGTGCGGCGGACGGAGCGCTGTCGTGAAATATCTCGTCGCCGCGCTCGTGTACTGGATATACTCGCGCGTCAGGAAAAAGGACGGCGATATTTACAACGCCGCCGCCTGCGCCGCGTCAATGCTCGTCGGCGGAATAATGTACCTCATATACAACTACCAGGGGTTTTACGATATTTTGATGCTGCTCGTGGAGTCGGCTGTTTCGGGCGTTATGTACATAATTTTCCGCAAGTCCGAGGAATTTGTCACGAGCCGCCGCAGCGGTATGAAGGCTCCGCAGGACGAGCTTATAAGCGTGGCGGTAAGCGCCGGCGTACTCATAACGGGACTTTCGGGGATTGTGTTCCCGCCGAACATCAGCCTTGCCGATATACTGTCGGTGTACGCGGTGCTGTGCATAGCGTACCACACATCCTTAACGTCTGCGGGCAGCGGCGGACTCAGTATAGGCTTTTTAACGTCGATGTCGTCGCCGTCGGCAATCGTGACAATGGGCATATTCGGCATAAGCGCGATTTGCGCAAATATATTAAAAGGCTTCGGCAGGTTCGGCGCGGCGCTCGGCTTTATGGCGGGCTGCTCGATTGCGTTCCTGTACGTCGGCGGCAGCTTCGAGCTTCCCGTATCGGTAATAGAGGTCGCGCTCGGCGCGTCGTTTTTCGCGCTTACGCCGCGGCGCGTACATAACATTATCGGCTCGTTTTTCAACAGGACGATACAGCTTGAATCGTTAAGCCCCGACGTGCGCGTGAAGGAGTACCTCACGATGCGTCTCGAAAAGACCGCCGACGCGTTCAAAAGCCTTGAAGAATGCTTTGAGGAAGTGAGCGAAAAACGGCTCAAATCCTACGGCAAAGAGGTCGGCGCACTGCTCGACGAAACCGCCGACCGCGTGTGCGACGGCTGCCCTAACGCGGCGAAGTGCTGGCAGAAGGATTTCGGGCTTACATATAAAAATATTATGCTCCTGCTCACAACAATAGAAGAAAAAGGTATACTCGCGATGGACAACGTGCCTGCGTCGTTCCGCGAAAAATGCATACGCACCGAGCTTTTCGTCGTTGAGTTCAACCACGTGTACGAGCTTTACAAAAAGCAGCTCGTGCGTGTGGGGGAGGCGTGCGAGTCGCGCGACCTTGTGACGCGCCAGTACCGCGAGATAGCGGAGCTTATGGACGAAATGGCGGGCAATATAACCGAGGGCTTCGACTTCCGCGAGCGCGCCGAGGAGGATATTGCGAACGGGCTTTGCAAAAATGATATAACGGCTTACGAGGTGAACGTCGTTGAGGACGGTCAGGGTAAGTACGAGGTGTTTTTGAGGGTGAACAAGCCGTCCGAAAAGGCATTGATTGCGCGCGTGCTTGAGGAGGTTCTTGACGCGTCGATGGCGTACGACGAGGAGGGTTCGGGCGCGTACATGCGGTTTTACTCGAAGGCGAAATTCAGCGTCGACGTTGCGATACGTCAGACGTGCCGCGACTTTTCCGAGGTGTCGGGCGACGGCGCGGACAGCTTTTCCGCGGGCGATTACAAGCGGTACATAATAATCTCCGACGGTATGGGCAGCGGCAGCCGCGCTATGGCTGAAAGCCGCATGACGCTTCGGCTTCTGCGCGAGTTTTTAACGTCCGGCTTCGGCGTGCGAACGGCGATCGACATGATCAACTCCGCGCTGTGCTTAAAGCTCGACGACGAGAGCTTTTCGACGATCGACCTTTTAAGCGTGGATTTAATGACGGGCATATGCGAGTTTTTCAAGATAGGCAGCGCGGAAAGCGTGATAATGCACGGTGCGAATGTTGAGACGATATTTTCGGTGTCGCTTCCGGCTGGGATCGCGGGCGGCATAAACGTTGAAGGACAGGTGAAGAAGCTCGCCGACGGCGACGTTATACTGATGATGAGCGATGGCATAAGCGAGGCCGGCTTCGGAGCGGCGCGCACCGACTGGCTCAAAAAGGAAATTCAAAAACCGTTCGATGAAATGGACGAAATGGCGCAGTCCGTAATGGACACCGCCGTTAAAAAAAGCCGCGGCTCCGTCCTCGACGATATGACCGTCGCCGCGGTGAGGCTGATTGAAAATTGAAAAATATAAAATTTGTATTGAATAAAAGGAGATTGTATGATAAAATTAGCTTGATAAATATTGAAAAGCGGATGAAGATTATGAAGATTGAGTACAGCAAAAAAGCCGTAAAATTTATACAGTCTCTTGACAGACCGGCAAAGCAAAGAATAAAAGCCGGTATAGAAGGACTGGTCAAGTCGCCGCCGGAGGGTGATATAAAGCTTATGCAGGGTTTTGACGACGGACGTAAAAGACTGCGCATAGGAAAATATAGGGTTATATATAAATATATCAAAGATGAATTGGAAATACTTTACATAATGGATATAGGCAGCAGAGGCGATATTTACAAGTGAGAAAGGTGATGATTACTATGTCCGCACTGACAAAAGAAACGATAGATATGATGGAGATGCTTCCCGAAAGCGAACAGAGCCTGATAAACGAATTTGTAAAGCGTGTTGTTCTTGCGTGGGATCCCGACTACACGAAAGTAACGCCGCGCGAGGCGGCGGATATGAAACGCGCAGAGGAGGAGTTTGTGAGGGGTGAAACCGTTTCGCATGAGGATATTGACTGGGATTAAAAATAAACCCGTAAGCCGTAGAGTGCTTACGGGTTATATTTTTCCCGTAATATCCTTTATTATCAAATTTATATGCGCTTTTTGAGTGTCGCTAAGTGATGATACGTCAATGGTTTTCCGATTGTCAAGTCCGAGAAGATAGTCCGTGCTGACCGAGAAAAACGACGCTATTTTCACAAGCATATCGACGGACGGCTGTATGTTGTTGTTTTCCCAGTTGGAAACGCACTGCTTTGACACGCTTAATTCGCGCGCAAGCTCCACCTGCGTCATACCGTGCGCGAGCCGCATTTCTTTTATCCGCTCGTTCAACATAAAATCACCCCAAATCCTATATTTATATACTATTGTATAAAAATTACTTGACACTGTAAAAATACTATGGTATAGTAATAATTGACAAAAATGCAAAAATCTATGCAATGAAACATAAAAGGGGTACGTTATGAAAGGAGAAGAAAATGTTTGACAGCATCGGAGAGAAAATTAAGAAATATGCGGAAATATTATTTGTGCTTAATGTTATACTCTCGCTTATAGGCGCGGGTTACATCGGATTCGGAATAGTGAGCGGCATCATGAACGGCGGCGTAGGATTTTTGGTGTTTTTGCTGCTTGCGGCGGTATTTATCGTGTGGTCATACCTGTCCGTCATATTTATTTACGGCTTCGGCGACCTTGTGGATAATGCCGAGCGTATAAGAGAGAATATCGAGTCGGAGCGGCGGAATAATACCGAGCCTGAAAGAAAGAGCGGCGCGTCAGCGGCATATAATTTAAGCGGTAAACCTATATTCAAGGATCGTGAGACCGCGCGTAAAAATACGGAGAGCGGCTGGAAGTGCATGAGATGCGGCGCGCAAAATAAGAATAACAGCTCGACCTGTACAAACTGCGGTATGCAAAGAACTTAATGAAGCGGGATTAAAAATCGCATTAAAACTATTGACATATCGTGAAATGTAGAGTATAATATACATGACATGTTAGGGATATTACTATGTCACGGGTTACACCAAAAGCGAAACCCCGAAGATGAGCGAGATCTTCGGGGTTTCTTTGTGCTTATTTGTCGGCATATCTGTCAAGCCACTTGCAGATATAATGCGATATTATACCTCCTGCGACAGATATAATTAGGGATATGATTACCGACACGGTATTACACCTCCTTCCTGTCGGAGGATGCCGACAAATTTATTATAAGAAAAATGTCATATCGTGTCAATGCAAGTAATTCATTTGTATCTTTATTGAAATAATCACACCAAATTCCCCAAAAACACTTGCAATTTCAAAAAATATATGTTACAATACCACCGAATTGAATATAAAAGCGATGAAGGAACAAAGTAGCGCGCGTTTCGCCACAGAGAGAGCGTAGATTGGTGAGCTGGGAGTTTACGCGGTAAGAGCGCGGCGCGAAATTTCATTCCGGAGCCGCGCGGGTGAAACCACAAGGCAAGTAGTCCGCGACGGGTAATGCCGTTATCCATAACAGAGCGCCGAGTAAAATCGGAAGTCGGGTGGTACCGCGGAGTTTACACACTTCGTCCCTATATGGACGAAGTGTTTTTTATTTTAATCGGAAGGAGAAATATAATGAAACAAAAACTTGAACAAATCAGAGCGGCGGCGCACGAGGCGCTTGCGGGCGAGTTAAACCTTGACGCGCTCGAGCAGCTTAGGATTAAGTACCTCGGTAAAAAGGGCGAGATCACAGCCGTTTTGAAGGGCATGGGCAAGCTCACAGCTGAGGAACGCCCCGTAATCGGCGCGCTTGCGAACGAGGTTCGCTCGCAGGTCGAAGGCATGATCGAAACGAAGAAGGCTGAAATTGCCGCGAAAATCGAGGAGGTAAAGCTCAAAGCCGAGGTAATCGACGTTACGATGCCCGGCAGGGCGCAGGAGCGCGGCGAGCTTCACCCGCTCACAAAGGTAATGAACAACATCAAGGACACGTTTATCGGCATGGGCTTTGAGATCGCGGACGGCCCCGAGGTGGAGCTTGACTACTACAATTTCGAGGCTTTGAATATCCCGAAGAACCACCCCGCGCGCGACACGCAGGACACGTTCTACGTAAGCGACAACGTCGTTTTGAGAACGCAGACGTCGGGCATGCAGGTGCGCGTAATGGAGAAGCAGAAGCCGCCGATACGCATAATCGCGCCGGGCAAGGTTTACAGAAGCGACGCGGTCGACGCGACGCATTCGCCGGTGTTCCACCAGATTGAGGGACTTGTGGTCGACAAGGGCGTTACGATGGCTGACCTTAAGGGAACGCTTGAAATGTTCATTCACCGCCTGTACGGCGACGAAACGAGGGTACGTTTCAGACCGCACCATTTCCCGTTCACCGAGCCGTCGGCGGAGCTTGACATATCGTGCTTCAAGTGCGGCGGCAAGGGCTGCCCGATGTGCAAGGGCGAAGGCTGGATCGAGATTCTCGGCTGCGGCATGGTTCACCCGAAGGTACTCGCGAACTGCGGAATCGATCCCGAGATTTATTCAGGTTTCGCATTCGGTATCGGACTTGAAAGAATCGCGATGGGTAAGTATGATATAAACGATTTGAGACTGTTCTTTGAAAATGATTTACGCTTCCTGCGTCAATTCTAAATCATGGACAAAATCATGATAATCGGCTTTTCCGGCTGCGGAAAATCAACTCTCGCAAGACGCTTGGGTGCGGCGCTCGGCATTGAGCCGCTGTATTTTGACACGATCCACTGGCTGCCCGGCTGGGTAGAAAGCAGCGACGAATACAAAACCGAGCGCGTGAAAAAGGAGCTTGAAAAAGACCGCTGGATAATCGAGGGAAGCTACAGGCGTATACTCTGGAAGGAGCGCATCGACGCGGCGGACACGGTCATATTCCTCGATTTTAACAGGTTCCTGTGCCTTTACCGTGTGATAAAGCGCAGGATAATGTACGAGGGAAAAACGCGTCCCGACATGGGCGCGGGCTGCGAGGAAAAAATCGATTTCGAGTTTCTGCGCTGGGTGTTATGGGGCGGACGGAAAAAGCGGAAAAGCAATCTGGAATTGATGGAGCGTTTGAAAAATATGGAAGGCAAAAACGCGTATACGTTTACAAACCCGAGGGGATTGGAACGATTTGTTCGGGGGATAGAGGGAATGTAAATTGTGATTTAGCGCATTAAACCCCTCCGACGCCTTCGGCGTCACCTCCCCTAATAGGGGAGGCTCACGATATGCGGCGCTCACCGTATGGCTCCCCTACTAGGGGAGCTGTCACGAAGTGACTGAGGGGTTTATTGCGCCATCATAATTTACCAAACAAAAAAAATGAAAGGAATGAAAATAAATGAATTTACCGTTAAGCTGGCTTAACGACTACATGGACATAGACGTTACGCCGAAGGAATATTCGGACAAAATGACAATGAGCGGCTCGAAGGTCGAGGGTTACGAAAGCCTCGGCGACAGCGTTACGAATGTTGTTACGGGCAAGGTTCTGACCTGCGTCGACCACCCCGACAGCGACCACTTGAAAATCACGACCGTTGACGCGGGCACGGGCGAAACGCTGCAGATAGTCTGCGGCGCGCCGAACTGCAAGGCGGGCATAATCGTGCCGGTCGCGCTTGTGGGCGCTGTACTGCCGGGCGGAAAAATAAAGAAGGGCAAAATGCGCGGCGTGGAGTCGTGCGGTATGCTCTGCTCGCACGACGAACTCGGCATAACAAAGGAAATGCTCGGCTACGAGCCGGAGTACGGCATATTGATTTTGCCCGACGACACACCGATAGGCAAGGATATACGCGACCTGTTCGGCATGAACGAGACGGTCGTTGAGTTTGAGATCACCTCGAACCGCCCCGACTGCTTCTCGATAATCGGTCTCGCGCGCGAGAGCGCGGCGACGTTCGGCAAAAAGTTTACGATACCCGAGGTCAAATTCACCGAGACGGACGGCAGCATTAACGACGCGATAAGCGTCGAGGTGCTCGACAAGGACAAGTGTAAGCGTTACTGCGCGAGAATGGTAAAGAACGTGAAAATAGGTCCGTCGCCGTCATGGATGCAGCAGCGTCTTACCGCCTGCGGCGTACGCCCGATAAACAATATAGTAGATATTACGAACTACGTCCTGCTCGAGTACGGACAGCCTATGCACGCGTTCGACCTGCGCGACCTCGCGGACGGTAAGATTATCGTCCGCCGCGCCGACGACGGAGAGGTCATAAAAACGCTCGACGGTCAGGACAGAAAGCTTACAGCGGAGGATCTCGTAATCGCGGACGGTAAGAGAGCGGTCGCGGTCGCGGGCGTAATGGGCGGCTTCAACAGCGAAGTAAAGGACGACACTACGACCGTTATATTCGAGTCGGCGACGTTCGACGCGGCGTCGGTAAGACTTACGGCTCAGAGAATCGGACTCAGAACCGAGGCTTCCTCGCGTTACGAGAAAGGACTTGACTACAACAATACCGTTCCCGCCGTTGAGCGCGCGTGTCAGCTTGTCGAGATGCTCGGCTGCGGCGAAAATGTCGGCGGTATGATCGACGTTATGGGCAACGTAACCGATATGGCGGCGCTGCCGTTTAGACCGGACAAAATAAACGCGTTCCTCGGCACGGACATTCCGACGGACGACATGATTAAGATTTTTGACGCGCTCGGAATAAAGACAGACCTTGAAAACATGACGGTCACGCCGCCGTCGTTCAGACCTGACCTTGCGGGCGAAGCTGACATCGCGGAAGAAGTGGCGCGTTTCTACGGCTACGACAAAATCCCGACGACATTGCTTTCGGGCGAAGCGACGTGCGGCCGAAAGAACGACAGACAGAAAATGCAGGACGCGGTCGGCGAGAGCCTCAACGCGCAGGGCATGTACGAGATTTACACGTACACGTTCGTAAGCCCGTCGATATTCGATAAGCTCAGCATTCCCGCGGACAGCGATTTGAGAAACACCGTAAAAATCACAAATCCGCTCGGCGAGGACACGTCCGTTATGCGTACGACTACAATCGCGAGCATGATGGAGATCTTAGCGAGAAACTACAACTACAGGAACCCCGCCGCGAAGCTGTACGAGATAGGCAAGGTGTTTATCCCAACAGGCGATGAGCTTCCCGACGAGCCGTACAAAATCACGCTCGGTATGTACGGAAACAAGTGCGATTTCTACGATATAAAGGGCATTGTCCAGACGCTGCTTGCCGATTTGAAGGTTGAAAAGGTGAAGTATGCGGCTGTAACGGATAACCCGACCTTCCACCCCGGCAGATGCGCGAAGGTAACAGCCGGAGGAAAGACGCTCGGCGTGTTCGGCGAGGTACACCCCGCGGTACGCAGAAAATACGGCATAGACACTCCCGTTTACGCCGGCGAGCTTGATTTCGAGAACGTGTTCGCGAATATCAACACGAGCATCAAATTCACCGAGCTGCCGAAATTTCCTGCGGTTACGCGCGACATAGCGGTTCTGGTCGACAAGACCGTTCCCGTCGCGGATATAGAGGAAATAATAGCGCAGTCGTCGAAGAATCTGGAGAGCATCAAGCTTTTCGACGTGTACGAGGGCGACAGAATACCCGAAGACAAAAAGAGTGTGGCGTACAGCGTCGTATACCGCGCGTCCGACAGAAGTCTTACGGGCGAGGAGGTACAGAAGTCCTTCGACAAGGCGGTACGCTCTCTCGAACACAGACTGGGAGCGCAGCTTAGGTAAATATTGTGCGGCGGTGAGAAATCACCGCCGTATTTTTACGTTCGATTTTGCGCGAAAACGGCTTAAATAAGCCATGTCACAAAAAATTAACATTTAAGAGGTAGACAATTCAATAATTTTTTGATATAATATACTCTGTATTAGTTTGTAAAAGAGGTGATATGCTTGAGATTTTCGACAAAATCGGCGCTGGCGGCGGCAGTTATTGCGGCGGCGTTTTCTTTGGGCATATCGGCATACGCCTCACCGATAACGGAGCGCGACGCGCTTGCGGACGCGGTTTCGCTGTATGAGACGCTGTCGGGCGCGGAGGTTCAAATTCCGCCCGAACCGATAGCGGAAACGGAGGATACGGAGCTTTTGAAAGCCGCTCTGCTCGGTTACATAAACCTCGACGATACATATTACGCTTCACAGGGTGCGGGCATAAGACGGCAGGACTTCATATCGGTGCTGTATAAGGCGATAGTCCTCACCGACGACAGCTATATGATTTCCTCCGACGAGGCGGACAGCATACTTAACGAATGCTACAACAACGCGTACATAGACGATGAAAACAGAATAGCGTACGCGTTTATGATAAAACAGGGAGTAATATCCTGCGGCGGCGATACAGATCCGTCGGCGGAGCTTGACGAAAGCGAGTGCGCGGCGCTTGTCGAAAGGGTGCGCGTCGGATTTTTGAAGGACGTTACGGTAACGGTCGGCGGCGCGGATATAACGGTCGGCGCGAACGTGAACACGGTTACCGAAGTTTTCGGCGAGCCGAACCGTATAGACAAGACAGAGTACGGCTTTGAATGGTACGTGTACAACTCCGACTATGCGAATTTCTTCATGGTCGGCGTACAGGCGGACAGAATATGCGCCGTATTTTCCAACGGCGCGGATTTTGAATACAACGGCGTAACGTCGGGCTGCGACATGGTGTATACCGCCGATTACGAGGACGACAGGTGCTTCAGATTTTATCCGACGCCCGACGGCAGGGTTGACAGCATTCTCTACAATCCGGCCTACCGCGGCGAGGACGAAAGCGCGGCGGTAAAGCGTTCAAAGTCGCTTTTACTGCTCGACATGATCAACGCGAACCGCGCGAAAAACGGCAGAATGATATATGCCGAGGACAGCGCGCTGAGCAGCGAGGCGTGGCTTACCGCTATCGGCACGGAGAATGACGAAACGGTAACGAAAACGGGTTACGACGTGTTTTCCGTGTACCGACAGCTTGTGGCTGACGACAGCGGGATTTTAACGCAGGATACCGATTACGTAACGCCGGTCGGAATAAGCTCCTTAAACGAGGACGGGGGCGGCGTGACGGCAAGCATAATTTCGGACGCGACGCGCGAGGTGAGCGCGCCGGAGATTACGGAAGCCGAAATTGACGACGAGGATTACGATATAAACGGCGTGGACGAGGTGACAACGCCCGTGCTTGTGTCCCCGAAAACCGAGGACACTTACAACGCCGGCGACGATATTGTGATAGAGCTTGCGATGCAGGCGGCGCAGAAGTACCACGTAGAGGCGTTCGACGTTGAAAACGACCGATACGCCGTAAACGAGTACATAGTGACGGACGGTACGGGCATAACTCTGCCGCACGACCTCTTTACCGAGGGAAGCGACTATCTGCTGACTGTAAGCTCCGTGACGGAGAACGGCGAGTCGCTTTCGGCGGAGGAAACGCTCATAAGCTACGGCAGCGCGTACGACAACGGCGTAAACATAATCGCGCCGTACAACGAGGGCATACTCGACGACGACTGCCTCGATATAACGTGGCAGTCCGACATGTACCACGATTTCGGAGTTGACATATACAACGAAAATGACGAGCTTGTTTACAGCACGGTTGTGCGCGGTGAAAACGAGGCTCACATAGAGGGACTTGCGGGCGGCAAATACTTTTTGTACGTGTCGGCTCTCAGACGCGGCACGGGCGTTGTAAAGGCGCAGGACTGCGTCACGTTTACGGCTAAAATCCCCGAGCCGGTTATAAGTGAAATAATCCTTGACAGGGACGAGGTATATTACTACATCTACGAGGATGAGGAAATGGGACTTCTCTATTTCTACGACGAGGAGCTTGTGGACGTGGAGGAGGACGGAGAAACCGTAACGAAGAAAAAGATTATACGCAAGCAGGTAAAGGCGACGAGCGGTTACAAGCGGCTTGACGCGTACCGCACAAAACCTGAGTTCACCACCGGAGATCCGACGATCACACAGCACAGCGTCATGTACGACGGAACGATCGGCGGCGCGATTGTGAGCGAGGCGTCGAAATACCTCGGCACGCCTTACGTCTGGGGCGGCACTACGCCCGAAGGCTTTGACTGCTCGGGACTTGTGCAGTACGTAATGCAGTCGCTCGGCATAAGCGTGAACCGCGTAGCCGAAGAGCAGTTTAAAAACGGCGTAAGCGTGAACCGCGACGAGCTTCGACCGGGCGATCTTGTATTCTTTGAACAGAACGGTTACATTCATCACGTGGGCATATATGCCGGAAACGGCATGATGATCCATGCTCCGCATACGGGGGATGTTGTGAAATACCAGTCGATAGACACGGATTATTACCGCAGTGAATATGCGGGCGCAAGACGCGTTTATTAAATTTCAGGGGGTACATAATATGGCAACCGAATTAAAGGCGTATACAAATCCGCGGTACAGGCGAACAAACGCAGTCATTATAGTGATATGCGCGCTGCTGACGGTTTTCTCGCTTGTGATGGCTGTGGTGAGTATCGCGCAGAGGAAATTCCTGTTTATGGCTGCGTGGATCATAGCGATGATTTTGCTCGCCACGTACATAATCATACGCGTGAATACCATTTTCACCACGTCAATATCGACGGACACGGTAAACCTTTATATGAAAAACTGGACGAACGATTTTCTTCCGTATGACTACGGCTACAAAATCAAGATTTTAAGCGAATTTGTGCCGGCGAAAACAAAGACGCTCGAAATTCCGATAAACGAGATACGCACGATTATTATCGGCACAAAGAATTACATAAAGCGCAATACGAGCAGCGATACCGCGTTCGCAAAAAATATACGCGCGCTTGAAAACAGCAGGGATTTTTACCGCAAGCGCACAATTTCGTCGATGGATATTTTCTATGTCGAGACGCACGACGGCGACTGCTGCTATATGCCGATAGTGCAGTTCGGCACGAAGGATATTATAAAAATACTTCAGGCAATGCGCTACCGTAACCCCGGCATAGTGATAAAATCCGCCGGCAGAGCGTATAAGAGATTGATTTCGGAGTAATAAAAGCACGCCGTGCGGCGTGCTTTTTACGTAATATTGAGAGTGCCGTTTTCTATCATGCGTATCACAGCGGCGATCGCGTCGTCGTCGCAGCTTTCGCGCGTCACGTAATCAGCTGCGGCTTTAACGCGGTCGGCGGCGTTCGCGACAGCTATACCGATGCCCGCTGCTTTGATCAGGCTGAGGTCGTTTTCGTTGTCGCCGACGGCTATGACGCGATTCATCGGTATGCCGAGCATTTCCGCAAGCCTTAAAAGTCCCGTACCCTTGTCCGTGTCCTTCGGCAGAAGCTCGTAATACCACGGACTTGACTTTACAAACGTGTAATCGTCCGCAAAAGGCGCGCTGTCTGCCGTTTCGCGCAGCACGGACATATTTTCCTCCTCCGTCATGAACAGAATTTTTGTCCGGTCCTCGCCTATATCCTCATAACCGGCAAAGTTATCGGGAAGCTCCTCAAGCCGCTGATGCTCGAGAACAATATCGTTCACCTTGCAGAAATAAACCTTGTCGGCAGTGCAGACCACAATGCCGACATCGGGAAGCGTCTCTTCTATGTACCGCGCGGCGTCGAGCGCGCCCTTGTCAAGTGTGCGCAGCATAAGCGTTTCCTTTTTCCCGAAGTCGTATATTGAGCCGCCGTTAAAGCACACAGCCGGCGCGTTCGGCATAATCTGCCTTATTATCGGCTTCGCGCCTATCGGTATGCGCCCCGTCGCGAACGTAAACAGTCCGCCCTCCGACTTAAAGTATTCTATCGCGTCGTAATTTCCGCGCGAAACACGCTTGTCGGACGTTAAAAGCGTGTCGTCCAAATCGACGCATAAAAGTATTCCGTCAAATTTTCCCATAACGTTTCTCCTTAAACGGTTTGCTCCGTATCCGCCGCATCGCCCTGTTGAACGTCGTCAATCAAAGCTTCACCCGCGGCGGCATCGGTTGCCAGCTTGTCGCACCGCTCGTTTTCGGGGTGACCGTTGTGTCCCTTAACCCATTGGAACCGGACGCTGTGACCGTTCATCGCTTTTAAAAGCCTTTGCCACAGATCCACGTTTTTAACGGGATCCTTCGCCTTCCTTTTCCAATCCTTTTTCACCCAGTCGTCTATCCAGCCCTTGTTAAAGGCGTTGACGAGGTACTGCGAATCCGAATAAATCACGACGTCACATTCCGCCTTTAACGCTTCCAGACCGACTATCGCAGCCATTATTTCCATTCTGTTGTTTGTCGTGTGCTTATAGCCCTGCGACAGCTCCTTCTCATGCTTCTGACCGTCGGGCATGACGTAATGCAAAATCGTCCCGTACCCTCCCGGACCGGGATTGCCCGACGCTGAGCCGTCGGTGTAGATCGTCACCTTGTATTTCTTTGTTTGCGGGTTTTCGCCGTTTGTATTTTTCATAAAATTACCCTCGTAAATCCGTAAAATTGCCGTATATTCGCCGCTCGGTTTTGCCGATAAGCGGTAATATATTCATATAATACCACATTATTCCGAATAAATCCACAGTAAAATCAAAAAAACTATTGTGCAAACAGCGGGAATATGATATAATTATAAGATACCGAAGATTTACACATCAGAGACGAAAGGCGGCAATATGCAGATTACCGAAAATATGATCAGAAAAATCTGCTCACCCACGATGTATAAAAGAGGTCTTGAATATTTCAAGGAGTGGCGTGTGCATCTGAGAAAGCGCGAGGAAAATTTAATAACAGCCGTCGTGGACGGCGACGAGCTTTACAGCGTGAACGTAAAGCTCGGCGACGGGGGCGTTACGGAGTATTTCTGTACATGCCCCTATTACGAAACGATGAACGCCGCCTGCAAGCATATAATCGCGGCTCTGAAGCAGCGTCAGACGGAGCTTGAAGAGGGCGCGGATTTTGTCGACGAGAACGACAAGCTCGCCATGCAGCTTTGCGGCGACTACATTTCCGCGTCGGAGGAAAAGAAGCAGCTTCACGCGAAATTTATATTCTATATCGGAAAGGGCAAAGCGGGCGCGGATTACAGTATGTCGCTCGAAGTGGACGAAATTGAAGTTCACGGCGTCGAGGAATTTCTCGAAAAATATATAAAGGGCGAGGAATTTAAGTTTGACCGCTACAACAAATACAATCCGCGCGAGCATGAGTTCACGCCCGCGCAGGACGAGATTATAAAAATACTCGCGGAAACGTACGAGAGCCGCAGCGCGTCGGCGCAGATGTATATGAAGGCGGCTTACCGCGCGTCGTTCGGCTCAATGGCGGCGCAGCGTATTTTTCCGCTTTTGAAGCATGTTGATTACAGCGTCGTGTTCGACGGTATGACGCTCGGCAGGGTGCGTATAGCGGACGAAAATCCCGATATTATAATAGATATAGACGGCGGCGACGGTGAGATCACCATGTCGGTAAGCGAGCGCGGCTTCGCGCTGACGCGCGGCGGAGAGTGGTTTTTGTACGAGAATACCATATACCGCACCGACGCGGAGTGGCGCGGCTACTTTATGCCGATATACCGCGCGCTCGCGTCCGAGGGAAGGACACAGCTGAGCTTCCGCGGCGACAACTCGATACTGTTCGCCACGCACGTGCTGCCGCACCTGAAAGAAAGACACGGCGTTATCGCGCGCGGAATAGACGACCTCGTAATAAGCGAGAAGCCGTTTTTCGAGATATATTTTGACACGATTGACAACGGCATAACAGCCGTCGTACTCGCGAAGTACGGCAATTTATCGGTGAAGCTGCCGTCGGACGCACCGGCGGACGGCAAAATTGTCGTGCGCGATTTTGAGAGTGAGAAAGCCGTTATGTCCTCGTTCGCGTCGTTCGCGAACGATAACGGCACGCTGTCGCTCGACTCCGACAGGGATATTTACATATTCCTTTCCGACGAAATACCGCGTCTTGAAAAAATGGCGAGGCTGTTTTTCTCCGACAGGTTTAAGAGCCTCACGATTACGGACGACGTGCCTATACGCGCGTCGGTAAGCTACATGTCGCATATCGACCTGCTCGAGGCTGGATTTGAAAGCAACCTGTCGTACGAGCAGATAAGCGGAATATTAAACGCGGTAAAGCTGAAAAAGAGCTTTTACCGCATGTCGAACGGCAGCTTTATAGACCTTGAACACAGCAAGCAGCTCGGAACGCTGAACCTGCTCAATCAGCTCGATTTCACGTATGAGGATCTGCGCGTCGGCACAAAAACGATACCGAAGTACCACGCGCTTTACCTAAATTCGCTCGACAGCGTAAAGAAAAACAAGAGCTTTGTTGCCTTTATGGAGGACATGAAAAAGATAAAACCGGCTGTGCCGGAAAATCTCGAGGGCGTAATAAGAGGGTACCAGCGTGACGGCATGGAATGGCTCACGCAGCTTGCGTACCTCGGTTTCGGCGGCATACTTGCCGACGATATGGGACTTGGTAAAACCTTGCAGGTAATCGCGTACATTCACGGCATAAAGCCCGACAAGCCGTGTCTTATAGTCGCGCCGAGCGCGCTTCTCTACAACTGGCAGAACGAGATAAACAAGTTTATCCCCGACGCGGAATCGCTTATAATTGACGGCGCGAGGGAGGAACGCGAAAAACGCATGGAGGACATGGACAAGTACGAGTTTATAATAACGTCGTACCCGCTTTTAAGGCGCGACATCGCGCTTTACAGCGAAAAGGAATTTTCCTACTGTTTCATAGACGAGGCGCAGCACATAAAAAATCCGCGCACGATGAGCGCGCACAGCGTGAAAAAGATAAACGCGCGCCACAAATTCGCGCTTACCGGCACGCCGATTGAAAATTCTCTCATGGAATTATGGTCGATATTCGACTTTATAATGCCCGGCTACCTTTACAGCGCGCACGAGTTCCGTACAAAGTATGAAATGCCGCTCGTAAAGGACGGCGATAAAATGACGGCGAACACGTTCCGCGCGAGGATAAAGCCGTTTATGCTGCGTCGAATGAAGCGCGACGTTTTGACGGAGCTTCCCGACAAGATTGAAAACACGATTTACGCGGAGCTTACTCCCGAGCAGAAGGACGTGTACTCCGCTTACCTCGCCGTCGCGCGTCAGCAGACGAAGGAGTATCTCGAGGAGGGCGGCAGTGGCAGAATGAAGATTTTGTCGCTGATTATGAGACTGAGACAGATATGCTGCCACCCCGTGCTGTTCGACGAGAATTACAAAAAGGACAGCGCGAAGCTCGACCTGCTTTTGGAGCTTGTCTCAAACGCGCGCAGCGCCGGTCACCGCGTGCTTGTGTTTTCGCAGTTCACGTCGATGCTGTCGATAATAAGCGCGAAGCTCGACGAGGAGGAGTGCGAGTATTTCTACCTCGACGGTCACACGCCGTCGAAGGAGAGAAGCGAGCTTTCGCGGCGGTTTAACGGCGGCGAGCGCGACGTGTTCCTTATTTCGCTCAAGGCGGGCGGCGTGGGACTTAATCTCACCGGCGCGGACACGGTTATCCATTACGATCCGTGGTGGAACCCGGCGGTAATGGATCAGGCGTCCGACCGTGCGTACCGCATAGGTCAGACGAAGGCGGTGCAGATAATGCGCCTCGCGGCGAAGGGTACGATCGAGGAAAAAATAATTCAGCTTCAGGAAAGCAAGCGCAATCTCGCGGACGATATAGTGAGGGTGAACACCGAAACGTTCGCCTCGCTGACCGACAGGGAGATACTTTCACTGTTTGAATAACGGAGGTTTACAGGTTTGAAATTCAGAGCGGTACTGAGCGATCGTTACGATTTGGATGATAAAAAGAAGTTTGTGATAAAGGACTGGCACAAGACGGCGCTGTTTTTTATAATCGCGGCGGCTGTGCTTAATTTGCTTGCCGTGCTTTACGTAAACGGCGGAAAGGCGATTTTTTTCTGGGACGACGCGACCTACTGGAGCATATCGCGCCGTATCGCGTCGGGCGCGGCGGATAAGGGCGGCTTTTGGAGCAACGTGTACAAGTCCGTCGCGGCGGAGGACTACAACTATATAGCCGCGCTGCCGTCGGCGGCGGTGATGAAGCTGTTCGGCGAGTCAAGGCTCGCGTACGTCTTGGGACTTGTAAATATGTACCTTCTGCCGTCGTACGTTATGATTTACCTGCTCGCGAAAAAGGTAAGCAAAGCGCCTAAAATTGCGCTTGTTATAACGGCGCTGCTTTTCCCATGCACGGCGTTTTTGACATTTATCGGCTTTGTGGACGTCGGCGCGCTTTTGATATGCCTTATCGCGTATTACGCGTATTACCCAAAAAACGGCGCGAAGGATAACCCTTTAAGGTACGTTCTCATAGGCGCGCTGCTTGTGCTTGCTGTGCTGTGGCGGCGGTATTTTGCGTTTTTCGCGGTGTCGTTTATTGTGGCTATGGTAGCCGACAGTGCGCTTTTCAGACGCAAATGGTACGCGCCCGTTATAACGTTACTGACGTTCGCCTCGATACTCGGACTGTGCTTTACGGATTTTGTGATATATAAGCTGATGGCTGACTACGGCAGCCTGTACGCCGGCTACAAATTCCCCGCGATGACCGATTTTAAGCTGATAATGAGATATTTCGGACTGCTTCTTTTGATTGTTCTTGCCGTAAGCTCCGCGGCGGCTTATGTTAAGAAAAAAGAGACGAGAACGGTCTTTATGTGGCTGCAGGCGGTTGTGTGCCTTGTGATGTTCATTTCGACGCAGACGCACGGACAGCAGCATCTTCTTCTGTATATACCGTCGCTCATAATGATTACGCTCATAGTGATACGGCATATAACGAAGGAGTGGATGCTCGTGGGACTGGGCGCGCTCGCGCTGCTGCACTCGGTATTTGTGTATATACCCCGTACCCAGCCGCATAATATACAGGAGATAAAAGGTCTCGCGGTCATACCGACCTTTTCGATGATACCCGAACGGCGCACCGATACGGACGAGATACTCGCGCTTAAGCAAAAGCTCGATCAAACAGTACCCGACGGAGACAAGCTCGGCGTACTCGCGTCGTCGTTCACACTGAACGAGGATATATTAAAAAATGTCGAAGCGTCGCTCGGCATAGAAGAGACGCGTAAAAATTATATCGTGTCGCTGCCGCAGGTAGACTCGCGCGACAGGGATTTAAGCGCGCTTTACACCGTGAATTACGTGCTTGCCGCGTACCCGGCGCAGACGCATCTTGCGCCCGGAAGCCAGACGGTGGTGGAGGAAGCCGTGCGCAGCTTCGAGGTGTACGCCGACATTGCGACGGCGTACGAGGAGGTGCCGGAGTGCGAAACGGTAATAAACGGCGTAACGGTGAAGCTTTATCATCGTGTGAGAAACGAGGAGCCGGGCGATATAGCGGATTTCGAGAGCAGACTTTACGGCGCGAATTAACATATTGTTTACAATTTATACGTTGACGCGCCGCGCGGCGGGGGATATAATTCTGTATTATAATAATTGAGAGGTGTTACGGTTGAGAACGTGTATGTATTGCGGCAGAGAGCTTGCGAAGGGCGAAAAATGCACGTGTCCGCAGAGCGTTATGCGGCGCGGCGGCAATGCGCAGGGCGCGTCCGAAACGGGCAAAAGCGAAACGAACAGTAATCAAAACGCACAAAATACGCAGTATACGAAAAATCAAGGCACGTCGTACAAAACGGGTTATGCCGGAAAGGACAGTCCGTTTGAGAGGGCGCGTAACCGTTACAAGGCGAAGCGCGCCGCAAGAGGCGCGAGACCGCGCGGCGGAACATGGCGCGATATTTGGTCGGCGGTGCTTTCACCCGTGGAGGCTGTGACAAATCCGCCGAACCTCGGTATAGCGGCGATGCTGATAATCGCGGCTGCCATGGGAGCGTTTCTGTGGCTCGGCGTGTATTTCGTGCTGAGCGGCGGCGGCGTCGGGCCGTTCAGGCTCGCGGCTGCGATGATGGGATTCGGCGGCGGTTACCCGCTTATCGCGCGGATAGGGCTGACGCTTTTGTCGGGAGCGGTCGCGGGAGTGATAATGTTTTTCCTCTACACCGGCATATTCTACCTTATAGGCAGATTTGTCGTACGCGTCCGTGAACCGTATTGGCAGTCCTGCGTAAGACTCGTAACCGCGTGGATACCGTTCACGGCGATATCGCTTTTGGGCGTGCTTTTAAGCCTTCTGTCACCGCTGACGCTTGCCGCGCTCATACTCTGCGGCGCGGCAATTACGGCTGCGCTCACGTATGTCGCGCTCAAAACGGAATGGTACTCCGTGCCGCCGTCAAAGACGCTGCTGTCCATGCTGCTTGGTTACTTTTTGTTTTTGAGCATCATGCTGAGGTTAATTTTGACTATACATTGAAAGGAAATGATATAAATGAAAGAAACAAAAACGACAAACGCACCCGCGGCGATAGGACCTTACTCGCAGGCGATAACGGTCGGCAATCTGCTGTTCACGTCGGGACAAATCCCTATAAACCCCGCGACGGGCGAAATACCCGAAGGAGTTGAGGCGCAGGCGGAGCAGGCTCTCACGAACGTTAAAAACCTCATAGAAGCCGCAGGCGGAAGCATAGACAACGTTGTAAAGACCGTCGTGTTTATAAAGGATATGAACGATTTCGCGAAGATAAACGAGATTTACGCGAAATACTTTACCGAGCCGTACCCCGCGCGCTCGTGCGTGGAGGTAGCGCGTCTGCCGAAGGACGTGCTGCTTGAGGTTGAAACGGTAGTAGAACTGTAAATCGGGGACACTAAAATAGTGGGGACACTAAAACGGGGACACTAAAATTTTAGTGTCCCCTTTACTTGTGGTAGCTTTCGTTGTTGTTTATCTTAAACGCTCTGTAAATCTGCTCCGCAAGCACTACGCGCATAAGCTGGTGCGGCAGCGTGACGCGTCCGAAGCTCAAACGCATATCCGCTCTTTTCTTGACCTCGCCGCTCAGCCCGAGCGAGCCGCCTATTATAAACGCGATACCGCTCGACGTCATGGAAATGTCCGCGATTTTTGCGGCGATTTCCTCCGACGGCATTTCCGTTCCCTCTATGCACAGCGCGATAACGTACTCGTTTCCGAGCTTTGCGAGGATTTTGTCACCCTCTTTTTTCTTTACAGCCTCGATTTCCTTTTCCGACGCTTTTTCGGGAATTTTCTCGTCCGCGACCTCTGTGACCGTAACCTTCGCGAACCGCGAAAGCCGCTTCACATATTCGTCAACGGCTGCGGTAAAGAACTTTTCCCTGATTTTTCCGACGCATATAATATTTATGTTCATATTAGCTCCTTACAGCGCTGTCGGCTTGTACCTGTCCGCGACCTTGAGCGTCACGTCGTTTCCAACGTCAACGCCCGCGTCGGTGAGCAGGTTGTACGTTTCGAGCATAGCGATTTCGGGACGGTTGTTTTCCTTGCTCAAATGCCCGAGCGCGATATGTTCAGTGCCGCTTTGCACAAGGAACAGCGCCGCCTTTGAAGCCGCGTCGTTTGACAGATGTCCCCTGTCGCTCATAATCCTTTGCTTTAACGGGTACGGGTACGAGCCGTAGCGCAGCATTTGTATGTCGTGGTTCGATTCGAGAATGACCTTTTTGCAGCCCGATATACGGCTCAGAATCTCGTCGGTCATCACGCCTATATCGGTCGCAAGCGCGTACCGCTCGCCGCCGAGGTCGAACGTGAAACCGACCGGCTGCTGCGCGTCGTGGGGGATAGCGAACGGAGTTACGGCGATCGTGCCGACCTCGGTCGTTACGTCCTCGCGCACAAAATGTATATTTTTGTCGTCGATCCTGCCTATGTCCATACCGGCGTGAGTGCCGATCGTCGCGTACACGGGCAGGTCGTATCGTCTCGATACAACGCCCGCGCCCTTCGTGTGGTCGGAATGCTCGTGCGTTATCAAAAGCGCGTCGAGACTTTCAGGTGTAACGCCGATAAGACGCAGCGACTCCTTCAGTCCCGAACCCGACATTCCGCAGTCTATAAGTATGTTCGTTTTGCCGTCGGATATGAATGTCGCATTGCCCGACGAGCCGCTTATAAGTGAAACAAATCTGTTCATCGTTTACCTCAAAATCAAAGCCTGTCGTGAGACAGGCTCTTTAATCTGTTTAATAAATATCGTCCACGACCGTTACGCGGTGAATGTCCGCGCCGAGAGCGGCAAACTTTTCCTCGAAGCTCTCGTAGCCGCGGTCAATGTGGTATATGTCGGTAATCTCGGTCGTGCCGTCAGCCATAAGACCGGCAATAATCATTGCCGCTCCCGCGCGGAGGTCGGTAGCCTTGACGTGAGCGCCCAGCAGGTGGTCTACGCCGTCAACGATCGCGAGTTTACCCTCGACGCGTATGTTCGCGCCCATGCGCTTCAATTCGTTTACGTATCTGAAACGGTTGTCCCAAACGCCCTCTCTCGCGGTGCTTGTCCCGCTTATCGTCGTAAGAAAAGCGACGAGCTGCGGCTGCATATCGGTCGGGAAACCGGGGTAGGGAAGCGCGATAAAGTTTATGCGGCGCAGCTTTTTGTTTTCGTCAACCCACACGCGCACGCTGTCCGTGCCGTCCTCGACGTTTACGCCCGCCTCGATGAGCTTCGCGCTTATGACCTCGAGGTGGCGCGGTATTACGTTTTTAATCGTCACGTCGCCGCGCGTAGCCGCCGCCGCTATCATGAACGTACCCGCCTCGATCTGGTCGGGAATAATCGCGTACGTGCCGCCGTGCAAATCCTTAACGCCGCGTATACGTATAGTGTCTGTACCCGCGCCGCGTATGTTCGCGCCCATGTTGTTAAGGAAGTTCGCCAAATCAACTATATGCGGCTCTTTCGCGGCATTTTCGATAATCGTAAGACCGTCAGCCGTTGCCGCCGCGAGCATGGCGTTTACCGTCGCACCGACGGAAACAACGTCGAAAAATATATGTCCGCCGCGTATCGCGTCCGCGGAAGCGTTTACGAAGCCGCGCGAAGCGTCGACCTCCGCGCCGAGAACCTCGAAGCTTTTTATGTGCTGGTCTATCGGTCTTGTACCGAAGTCGCATCCGCCCGGCGGATCCACCTTGAATTTTCCGAAACGACCGAGAAGCGCGCCCATGAGATAGCTCGAGCCTCTCATCTTGCGCGTCAGATCCCTCATCGGCTCGTAAGAATTTACGTTTGTGCAGTCGATTTCAACGGTGTTTCTGTCAATCATATTTACTTCCGCGCCCAGACGCGACAATATTGTTAAAAACAGCTTTACATCTTTTATATCGGGCAGGTTTTCGATCCGGCAAACGTCCTTGACGAGTATGCAAGCCGGAAGTATGGCTACCGCAGCGTTTTTCGCGCCGCTCACGGTCACTTCGCCGTGCAGCCTGTTACCGCCCTTTATCAAGAGTTTCTCCAAATGTGACACCCCTTTGGTTACAAGTAAAATCCATACATATTCATTCTATCATAAAAAAGGGCGAATTGCAAATTTTTTTGGTAAAATTTCGCCGAAAAATTTCATCGCATGACCGCCGGCAGAAAAAAACAGCCTGCCCTTTGGCAAGCTGCCGCTGTTTCATAAGTTAAGCGCGTTCTACCTTTCCGCTGCGAAGGCAATGTGTGCATACGTGTATAGATTTCGGAGTTCCGTTTACGATAGCCTTTACCTTACGAACATTCGGCTTCCAGGTTCTGTTTGAGCGTCTGTGCGAGTGGCTGACCTTTATACCGAAGGTTACGCCCTTGCCGCAAACATCGCATTTTGCCATTTTCCTACACCTCCTGAATAGCATTTCAAAACATCAAGCAGTATTTTAACATAGTTTGGTTAATAATGCAAGAGTTTTTTTGAACTTTTTTGAAAAATTACAAAATAAATTGCGGAGGCGGGCATAAATTTGTGGTTAGCGTCATATCGGAGGGGGGGATAATCGCTCGACCGACATGACGCAAAACACAAATCCACATAAACCTTTAAGCCGAAATTCCGTGCCTTACACCGTCAGCACGCCTTCGGGACTTTCGATAAGGATAAATATTTCCTCCTCCGCGCCGGTGTCGGCGTTGACGTACACGAGGAAGTTTTTACCCGCGAACGCTCCGGCGTACTCGTAGCACAGCACTTCGCGCATACTGTCCTTCGGTATGAGCGCGAGCTTTTTGCCGCTCACCTCAAGTCCCGTAGAAACGTACGACTGCGCCTCGTCCATTGTAAGCTGCGGCTCGGCGAGGGAACGCTCGGTGTGGTTCATGATATATCCGTTCGTTTCGATACCGATAACCTCGCCGTTGTCGAGCGCGACGCGCACCTTCACGAGGTCGCTGTAGCACGTCACGTTATCCTGAACGTACGCGAAGTTGATCGTGGCGATAGAGCCGAGCTTGTCATAGTAGCTGTGCTGCATACTGTAAAAGCCGTTCGTCTGCAGAAACTGCGCCGCGCGCTCCGTCGCCTCGTCAACCGTCAAAAGCGCGTCGCCGACGCTGCGGCTGTTGAGGTAGGAAAGGATATAACCGCCCTTGCGCGTGACACTAATCGAAATCTGACCGTTATCGGTGTCCTTCGTGAACGTGTATGCCGGTACAGGCGTGTTTTCCGACAGCCCCGAGAATACGAGCGAGCCGCCGTTGCCGCCGAGGAACTGCTCCGCTTTTTTGAGCGCGTCAGCCTGCGAGATGTTGTCGGCGTATTCGAGCAGCGCGGGCTTGCGGTTCTCTATATGCTCCGAAAACGGGCCGTCGTATATCAGCGACGGATAATCCTCAAACGATTTTTCGACGTTTTCAAGGTCGGCGAAAATGTCACCGCCCGCGGCTTCGGCTGTTGTTTCGCTTACAATACCGCGGCTGTCCTTTTCCGAAATGTGTATCTCGCCGCTCGTGATTCTGCTCTGGATTTCCGTCAGCGTTTCACTCAAATCCGACGCGTACTCATTGAGCTTTGCGAGGTTTTCACGTTCCTCATCCGACGGCGACTGACCGTTAATCATGTTCTGCGACAGCACGTACGTGTAATCGCCGACCTGTGAGAGAAATTTCGACGTGTTGTCAAGCTGCACCTGCGACGTTGGAAGCTGACCGAGACAAGCCTTTGCCGACGTGCTTTCGCGGAATATGTCGCCCGAAATTTTCGCGAGCGACGACGCGCCGTTCGCGAGCCGCGCCTTGCTTAAATAGTTGTTGATGTTCGACACGTGGTCGGTAAGCTCGAAAAACGCGCGGTTGTATGCGTTTTCGTTCGAGATTTCAAGCGCCTTCGCGTCCTTTGACGACGCCGCGCCCCACACGAGCGCGGTGATGAGTCCGGCGATAAGCACGGCGTAAAGCCATACGTGTATACTTTTTACTTTTTCCATTATAAAACTCCTTTTACTTTTTTTCTTTAGTATTTATCGAAAAAAAGAAAATATGTATTAAATTCAAGGATTTGTCAATACTTAAAGTAAAATCACGAAAACGGGGAGAAAATAAATGAAAAAGATTACGGCTGCGTTTTTTATCGCGCTTATTATGACGGCTGCCGTCACGTCGTATTCCGACGCGGTTCACGGCGACCTTGAAAACAATCTTATCCGTCTGCACATAATTGCCGACAGCGACGGCGCGGACGCGCAGAGCGTGAAGCTTAAGGTACGCGACGCGGTTATAAATGAGGCGGGGGAGAAGCTTAAAAGCGCGGATATAGACGAGAGCAGGGAGAAAATAACAAATAATCTTGACGAAATCGAGCGTATTGCGGACGAAACGCTTCGCGAAAACGGCTGTACATACACGTCGCGCGCGGAGTACGGAAAATTTTATTTTCCGCGCAAAGAGTATGACGGTATAACGCTGCCGGAGGGCGAATATTACGGCGTGCGCGTCGTGCTCGGCAGCGGCGGCGGTAAAAACTGGTGGTGCGTGATGTACCCGCCGATGTGCTTTACCGAAAGCAGCGGCGGTAAGTTGAGTGAGGAAAGCGACGAGCGCCTCAAAAGCGGGCTAAACGCCGATTCCTACGATATAATCACCGGCACGGGCAGGGACGTGGAGATACGCTTCGGCGTTGTGGAGCTTGTGCAGAAGGCGAAGCGTCTCATTACGGGAAACTGAATACGACGACCGCCCGCGCGGCGGCAAACAAAAAACTGTGTCAGCCATTTACCCCCGGGCTGACACAGTTTTTGATTTTTATGTTTATTCCCGATTAAAACGCGTTTCCGCAGTTCGGGCAGAATTTCGGAGCCGCGCCCGTGCCGGTGTAGCCGCATTTCGCGCACGTAAAGCCCTCGGGCTTGGGCTTGCCGCAGTTTGAGCAGAACTTGCCCGTGTTCTCCGCTCCGCACTCGCATTTCCACAAGGTAGGCTGCGGTTTGCCGCAGTTGGAGCAGAATTTGCCGGTATTTTCCGTGCCGCATTCGCACTTCCAGCCGCCTGTTACGGGCGCGGACTGCTGTTGCTGCTGTCCCATTGCGAACAGGTTCGCGGCTTGGCTGCCTGCGGCGTTGTTCGCCATGTTCATGCCGAAAAATCCACCCATAGCGCCCATACCGCCCTCGTTCTTCGCGGCGTCCTGCATAGCCTGTGCCTGCGCGCCGGTAAGGTGCGCGGCAGCCATGCTCGGATCGCGCAGAGCGGCGTTGCGCTGGATCTCCTTGATCATCTTCTCGTCTTCTTCGGAAGCGTTTACGCTCGATATTCCGAATACGGCGACTTCTATACCGCGCCTTTCGCGCCACTCTTTGCTTAGTATTTCGTTGAGCGTCTGCGAAATTTCCGTTGTGTGAGCCGGCAGCGCGCTGTAACGCACACCCATCTCCGAAATTTTCGCGAACGCGGGCTGCAAAGCGGTAAGAAGCTCCGTTTTAAGCTGACTGTCGATCGCGTCGCGCTTGTACGCGTCCGATATGTTGCCGCACACGTTTGTGTAGAACAAAATCGGATCTGTGAGCCTGTACGAATACTCGCCGTGGCAGCGGATAGCAATGTCCACATCCAGACCGATGTTTTTGTCAACCACGCGGAACGGCACGGGGCTTGGCGTACCGTACTTGTTGCCGACGATTTCCTTCGTGTTAAAATAGTACACTCTCTGATCCTTCGCCGGCTCGCCGCCGAACGTGAAACGCTTGCCGAGCTGCGCGAAGGTGGCTTTAATCGTTTCCTTCAGATTTCCGTAAAACAGGCTCGGCTCGGTCGATGTGTCGTAAACAAATTCGCCCGGCTCGGCGCAGACCTCGACGACCTTGCCCTGATCTACGATAATCATGCACTGACCGTCGTTTACCGCGACGATTGAGCCGTTCGAGATGATGTTGTCGTCGCCGTGCTTGTTTGAACTGCGCTTACTTTCGCGCTTCGCTCCCTTTACCGCGAGCGTGTCCGCGTCAAGCGCCTCGCAGTAAAAATAGTCCCTCCATGAATCGGCGAGTACGCCCGCGAGCGCGCCGATTCCGGCTTTTAAAAGTCCCATAATTTTATCTCCTTTTTAGAATGAGTCTCTTTCGAGCATTATGCTTCTGGTGTCGTCCGAAAAAGTAAGCTTTCCGCCCTCAAGTTTTCCGTTGGCGTCCTCGCCATTCGTGGTAACGGTAACATTATCACCGTTCTGTGTCCATGTGCCGGACAAATTCTGTTCGGCTGCATCGGGGAACATCGAGCTTGTCGCAACGAGGTTGAAGGAACCGTCATCCTTAAATTCCATTGCTATTGCTAAGCCGAGAGTTTTGGGATCAAGCTCCTCGCCTTGGAGCTCGCCTGACACAACCGTCCACTTTCCCGCAACGGACTCCGTCTTAGGCTCGTCAGCCGCTTGGTTGCCGCAGCCCGCGACAAGAGCCAGTACCATAACCATTGCCGCTAAAACGGCTATCACCCTGTTCGTTTTTTTCATATTAGTCCCTCCGTAAAAATTATTTTTATATTTTAATCCGCTGTGCGGATCAATTTCTTAGTAGCTGCCTCCGCCGCCTCCGCCGTGCATTTCGCCGCTCGATGACATGTGAGTTGTACTGCCGCCGGAATTCGCGGTATTTTGCATACGCGGTGTGCGCGTTATCGAGCTGTACAGAAAGAGGTCGTTTGAGGTCGTGAGGTTCAGACTGCCGCTCACATAGTTTGCAGCCGAATTGTTGTACTGCGCCGTGTTCATGCCCTTGCCGCGCGCGTGCGTGGTGAGCGCGGCGACTATGAGCGGTATAATTCCGGCAAGTCCCCACGCTACGGGCTTAGCGTAATCGTCAGCCGCGCCTTCGCCGTAGCCGTATACCTCGCCGTTTGCCGCAGCCGTGAGCATACTGTAAGCTTCCTCGGCGTACGCCGCCACAGCGTCATAGTAGTCGTCTGCGCGGAGGTATTCGCCCGTAACCTCCGTAAGACGCTCTATCGCCGCGTCGTTAAATACGCGTATACCCTCGCCGCACGTGGAAAACGTGTATTTGCGCGGATACATGCTTATGTACATCATTATGCCGTCGCGGTTTTCGCCGACGCCGTAGCCGCGGTAATCGTATATGTCGTCCGCGCGGTAAAGCACGTTGTCGCTGCCTGCAGACTGCTCTATATACACGACCACGTCCATGCCGTACTCGTTTCTGACCTGTTCGAGATAGGAGTTCAGCGCGTTTATCTCGTCCTGCGTAAGATAGCCGACCTCGTCCGTGACGGGCGTGTTGTAGGCGAGGGCTGTAAGATGCAGTGAGGCGGTCAGCGTAAATATGACCGCGAGGAACGTCAAAATTCTTTTTTTCATCACAGCGTCCCCCCCCTTACATAAAATTCGTGAACGCCCAGACGCACGCCGCGCAGACGGCGAAGGTAACGCCGAATACAGCCGCGAAGAAGCGTGCTTTTTTAGCCTTGCTCGTCGGAAACTCACCCGACACCTTGCCCGTCTGACCGTTTATGACGTACTTGTACATCTTATCCATATATTTGATATTCAGCATCCACACGGGAAGCAGCGAATACCGTATCTTGCCGCCCGAAAAGCTCACGCGCGAGCTTTCGGGAATTATCGTCGCGTATAAGCCGGCGGCGGTGCCGTTAAGGATGCCTGCCGCGGTGTTTTTTACTCTTTCGTTCGCGCGCTCTATGCTGTCGTCCGCGCTCACGTCGTATCTGTCGGCGAGGTAGCCGGACAAATATCCGGCGTTAAAGTCAACCGCAGCGCCGCAGTCGAACGGCTCGACGCCCTCCATGTACCTGTTGTCGGTTTTTGAGGACGCGTCCACGGGGATGTTTGTGAAGCCTATGTTTCCGGCGCGGATAAGCTTGTAGAAATCCGTTTTTATGTAGTCGAACCGACCGTCCGACCAAGCCGAAACGCGCGTCGCGTTGAATACCGCGCTTGCCTCGCAGTCGCAGTCGAACATCCAGTACGGCACGTACACGCCCGTCATTTTCTCAACCACGCGCTTATCCTTAAACTCCTTCGGCAGAAACGGAGCGTTCGCGCGCGCGTTTTCAAACGCACGCATCGCGCCGTTTTTGTCGGTCTTAAAGGGAATGATGTAATCCGGTCGGAGCGTACCCTCGAAATTGCGCTTCACTATCGTGGAATTGCCGCAGTAAGGGCATACCGTCGCGCCGAGATTGTTGTCGCCGGCTATCTCCGCGCCGCAAGACGGACACGAATACGACGCGAGATCGATTTCACCGTCGGGTTCGTAGCTGCGCGGCTCGTAATGTTCCCAGTCGAATTTTGATTCCTTTGCCGTCGCGTCTGTACATTCGTCGAGCTGCTTTAACGTCTCGACCTCGAAGCTGTTGCCGCACGAGGCACAGTCAAGCGTTTGGGAAACGCCGTCAAACACAAGCGCCGCGCCGCAGCACGGACATTTGAAATTCCGTATTTCAGCCATACTTACCCCCCTTACTGACACAATCATACCATAAAATTATTGTACCATATAATTCCGTAATTTTCAACAAAAAATAAATGCCGCACCTCCTTATGTTATGTTATTTTTAGAAAAATGTAATATGACGTAAATTGAATATGGAGGCGGCGCGTGATATTATTTATATGATATACTGCCGGAGGTGTAAGTATGGCAAAAAAAGAGGTAAAGTACCAAATAAGCATGGATAAGATACTCAAGGCGGGGGAAATCGGGAAAAAGAAGCTTATACGCCTGCCCGATCCGACGCGCCTTCAGGACGGAGATTACCGCAAATACCTTATAAAGCGAACGGTGATATATATTTTGCTGTCGGCGTTCTGCGCGGCGTTTCTGCTGCTGTTGTCGGCGTCCACAAGCCCTTTGTACGGCGAGTACTGCGACGGCGACTCGAGCATTTTTATGGTTATCGGCAAGGCGATAGCGCAGGGACGCGATGTGTACCGCGACGTTTTCGACCACAAGGGACCGATACTCTTTTACCTTAACGCGCTCGGCTTCGCGCTTACGGGCGGAAAGAGCGGCGTGTTTATTGTGCAGTGCGTATTTTTGTCGCTTACGGCAATATTTATGTATAAGACGGCAAGAATTTTTACCAAAACCGTGCGTTCGCTTATTTGCGTCGTTTTTACGATACTTGCGTTCGCGGCGACGATAAGCGACGGAAATCTCAGCGAGGAATACTGCATGCTCATGTGCGTTATACCGATATATTTCGCGGTGAAATATTTCGCGATAGCCGAAAACGAGCCGCACCCGCCGCTGTACTCCGCAGTCTACGGCGCGTGCTTCGCGGTCTGCGCGTTTATACGAATAAACAACGGCGTTATGATAGGCGGAGTTGTGCTTGTGACGCTTGTGACGGAATTTATAAGCGGACGCGCAAAAAGCGCGCTCATAAACCTTGCAGCGGTGATAGGAGGTATGGCTGCTGTAGCCGCGCCCGTATGTATATTTTTCGCGGCAAAGGGACTTTTGGGCGACATGATATTTGCGACGTTTACGTTTAACTTCCTCTACGCCGCAGAGGGCGCGGAGCAGACGGCTTCGCTTCTGTCGGTGCTTCTGAACTGGACGCTGCCGATAATCGCGCTCGTCGTAATTTCGCTTATATTCGCGAAAAGGCTCGGCGCGAAGGTGGCATCGCTCATAACGACGGTGTCGGTGTTCGCGCTTATACCGGCGCTGATGGGCTTCGCGTACACGCACTACTACACGACGCTCATACCGCTCATATCGCTTTACTGCGCGGTGTTTTTCTTTATCGCGACGCGCCGCATAACGTTCTGGTCGGTGCTTTTGTGCGTTGCGATGATGTTTCCGCTGTCGGGATATTTTGTGAATATGTCGGAAAATGTCGCGCATTACTACGAGTTGCTTCAAAGGCAGCAGTCGCCGGATGTTCACACCGACGTGTACCGCAGCGCGCAAACGCTTTCCGCGCGCATACCCGAGGAGGACAGAGACAGCGTGTTCGGCTACGACGTTGCGGCGGCGTGGTTTCTGGAGGCGGATATAATGCCGTGCTTCAGACTGTTTACGCTTCAGGAGTCGTGGGCAGGTCATTACCCGGAGTTCGGGCGCGAAATAAACGAGTTTATGCTTGAAACGCCGCCGAAGTGGGTGGTAATACACAATATAGATATAATAAAGAGCAGTCAGTTTTTGAAAATAATCGGGGACGGCTACGAGCTTGACGCGGAGTACGGCTATGACCTGCTTTACAAACGGCGCGGTTTGTGAGATAATACGGGTATAAGGAGTTTTTGCAATGTATATAGGAATCGATTTGGGCGGCACGAACATTGCCGTCGGACTTGTGGACGAGAACGGCAAAATAATAAAAAAGGACAGCGCGCCGACGCGCCGCGAACGCGGCTATGAGGAAATCGTGCGCGATATGGCGTCTTTGGCGAGGTGCGTGGCGCGCGAGAGCGGTCACAGCATGAGCGAGGTCAGGGCGATAGGCATAGGCAGTCCGGGGACGGTGGACAATTCGCGCGGCATGGTCGTGTACGCGAACAACCTCAAAATGGATCACGCGCCGATAGCCGCCGAAATGCGGAAATACTTCGACCTGCCCGTAAACCTCGAAAACGACGCGAACGCTGCCGCGTACGGCGAGTATATCGCGACGGGTAAAAACGCGTCGAGCTTTGTGTTTATGACGCTCGGCACGGGCGTGGGCGGCGGTATAATACTTGACGGCAAAATTTACCGCGGCTTTAACGGCGCGGGCGCGGAAATAGGTCACACGACGATAGTCATGGGCGGCAAAAAATGCAGCTGCGGCAGGCGCGGCTGTCTTGAAATGTACGCGTCCGTAACGGCGCTTAAGGCATTGACGGAGGAGTCGCGAAAAAGGTATCCGCACTCGCTCATAAACGACTGGGCGCGCAGGCGCGGATACGTGAGCGGCAGAACGGCGTTCGAGTGCGCGAAGGAGGGAGACGAGGCGGCAAGGCTCGTCAAGGAGCAGTATATACGTTCCGTTGCGGTCGGCGTATGCAATATGATAAACGTATTTCAGCCGGAGATTTTCGTTATAGGCGGCGGAATAAGCCGCGAGGGCAACGAGCTGCTTGTGCCGATACGCGAATACGTTGAAAAGAACGACTATAACAAACATATGCCGAAAACGGAAATAAGAATAGCGAAGCTGTACAACGACGCGGGAATAGTCGGCGCGGCGCTGGCGGCGAAACGGGAGGATAAATGATGTATAATTTAAGCGACACAGACAGAGCGTGGGTAAACGAAACGTGGGAGAAGCTTGACAAAAAGCTTAAAACCGTGAGCGTGCGCAGCAGAGATAAAATACCGTATACCGCCGTGAACGGCGTGCATAACGATATGGCGAAGGACGATGTTACGTGGTGGACAAACGGCTTCTGGGCGGGGCTTATGTGGCTCATGTACGTTGACACGCGCGACGAGCGTTACAGGGAAACGGCGGAAAGAGCCGAGCAGCTTCTTGACGCAGCGTTTGAGGAGTACGACAAGCTGCATCACGATGTGGGTTTTATGTGGCTCTTGTCGAGCGGTGCGAACTACCGAATTACGGGCAACAAAAAGTCGCGTCTGCGCGTGCTGTACGCGGCTGACACGCTTATGGCGCGCTACAACGCCGAGGGCAAATTCATACGCTCGTGGAACGGCGGCGACAACAAGGGCTGGGTTATTATCGACAGCATGATGAATATACCGCTCCTTTATATGTCGGGCGCGGAGCATGACGATCCGCGTTACCGCTACGTCGCCGAGAACCACGCCGACACGCTTTTGAGAACGCATATCCGTGACGACGGCTCGGTGAACCACATCGTAAATCTCGACCTTAAAACGGGCGAGGTTATAGAGAGTATCGGCGGTCAGGGCTATAAAACCGGCTCATCATGGTCGCGCGGTCAAAGCTGGGCGGTGTACGGTTACGTTTTGAGCTATATCCGCACCGGTAAGCAAATATATCTCGACACCGCGAAAAAGGCCGCGCATTACTTTATCGCGGCTGTCGCGGCGACGGATTACGTGCCGCGTTCGGACTTCCGCGCGCCGGACGAGACGATAATCGACACGACTGCCGGAGCATGCGCCGCGTGCGGACTTATAGAGATTGCGAACAATGTCGGGGAGTACGAAAAGAAAATGTACCTCGACGCGGCTATTAAAATACTCAAGGCGCTCGAAAAATACTGCGACTTTACCGACGGTAACGACTCCGTTCTTCAAATGGGAACGGAGGCGTATCCGCGCGAGCGCGGCAGACACATACCGATAATTTACGGCGATTACTTCTTTGCCGAGGCGCTTTACAAGCTGCGCGGCAATGATTTGCTTTTCTGGTAATTCACGGACGGAGGCGGGACAATGGAAAGAAAATATATAGCGATAGATTTAAAATCGTTCTACGCCTCCGCGGAATGTGCCGAGCGCGGACTTGATCCGCTTAAAACAAACCTCGTTGTCGCGGACGAGAGCCGCACCGAAAAGACGATATGCCTCGCGGTATCGCCGTCGCTTAAAGCCTATGGCATACCCGGCAGAGCGCGGCTTTTCGAGGTTGTGTCTAAGGTTAAAGAAGTAAACGCGAAACGCCTTAAATCCGCGCCCGACGGCTTTTTTAAGGGCGAGTCGTTCGACGATACGGAGCTTAAAAACGACGCGTCGCTTGCCGTGTCGTATATTACGGCTGTGCCGCGCATGTCGCTTTACATGGAGTACAGCAAGCGCATATACGGCATATATATGCGGTTTTTCGCGCCCGAGGATATTATAGTGTACTCGGTGGACGAGGTTTTTATCGACGTTACATCCTATTTAAGCACATACGCGCTGTCGCCGCGCGACCTGACGGTAAAGGTCGTGCGCGAGGTGCTTAAAGCAACGGGCATAACCGCCACGGCGGGTATCGGCACAAACCTGTATCTTGCGAAGGTCGCGATGGATATTGTGGCGAAGCATATAGAGCCTGACAGCGACGGCGTGAGAATTGCCGAGCTTGACGAAATGTCGTACCGCCGCTTATTGTGGGAACACCGGCCGATAACCGATTTCTGGCGCGTCGGCAGGGGTTACGCGCGCAAGCTTGAAAAAAACGGTATGTATACCATGGGCGACGTGGCGCGATGCTCGATAGGTAAGCCGAACGAATTTTACAACGAGGACTTATTGTACAAGCTGTTTGGCGTGAACGCGGAGCTTCTTATCGACCACGCGTGGGGCTGGGAGCCGTGTACCGTTGAGGACGTACGTGCGTACGAACCCGAAAATCATTCCGTCGGCTCGGGGCAGGTGCTTCACTGCCCGTATGACGCGGTGAAGGGAAGGCTTATCGTGCGTGAAATGGCGGATTTGCTCGTACTCGATTTGGTGGACAAGCGGCTCGTGACCGACCGAATGGTACTGACCGTGGGCTACGATATTGAAAACCTCTCAACCGATGAAAAGCGCCGCGCGTACAAGGGCGAGGTCACGACCGATCACTACGGCAGAAAAGTGCCGAAGCATGCGCACGGCACGATAAATCTCGGCTGTAAAACGTCGTCAACGCGGCTTATCACCGACGCTGTAATGGAATTATACGACAGAATAATCGATCCGAAGCTGCTTATAAGGCGCGTGAACCTTGTCGCGGAACGCGTCGTGAGCGAGGACAGTCTGCCGCCGAAACGTGAATACGAGCAGCTTGACCTTTTCACCGATTACGGCGAAGAGGATAAAAGGCGCGAGGCGGAAAAACGCGCCGAAATAAAAGAGAAAAATATGCAGCACGCGCTGTTGGATATAAAGAAAAAGTACGGTAAAAATGCCGTCATAAAGGGTATGAATCTGGAGGAGGGCGGTACAGCCATGGACCGCAACAGGCAGATTGGAGGTCATAAGGCGTGAGATACGACGATATAATAAACCTCCCTCATCACGTCTCGAAAAAGCACGCGCACATGTCGATGGTTGACAGGGCGGCGCAGTTTTCGCCGTTTATGGCGCTTGTGGGCTTTGACGGCGAGGTAAGCGAAATGCAGCGGCTCACCGATAAAAAAACGGAGCTTTCGGAGAGTGAAAAGGAGGTCATAAACGAAAAACTCATGCTGCTCGCCGAAAATATACGAGAAAAGCCGTTCGCCGCGGTAACGTACTTCGTGCCGGACGGGAAAAAGGCGGGCGGCGCGTACGTGACCGCCGAGGGACGGATAAAACGCGTAAACGAATACGAAAAAAGCGTGACAATGGCTGACGGACGTGTTATAATAATGGAAGATATTGCAGATATTAAGTTAAGCGAAAGGAGATAATTATGAGCGCGAAGGTTTACTTTTCAAAAAATATAACGCCCGACGAGGTTATACGGCTGTACAACGCAGTCGGCAAGGAGCTTACGGGTAAGGTCGCGGTAAAGATCCACTCCGGCGAGGAGGGCAATCAGAATTTCTTAAAGCCCGACTTCTGGAAGGGCATGGTTGACGCTGTAAAGGGTACTGCCGTTGAGTGCAACACCGCCTACGACGGCGCGAGAAACACCACGCCGAAGCATTTGAAGCTTATCAAAAAGCACGGCTGGGAGGATTATTTCGACTTTGATTTAATGGACGCCGAAGGCCCCGACGCGGAGATACCCGTTGAGAACGGCGCGAGAATGAAGAAGGATATAGTCGGCAAAAATCTTTTGAATTACGACTCGATGCTTGTGCTGGCGCATTTTAAAGGTCACCCGATGGGCGGTTTCGGCGGCTCGCTCAAGCAGCTTGCGATAGGCTGCGCGTCGTCGAAGGGTAAAAATCTTATCCACGGCGGCGGAGACCTCAGCAAGGCGTGGATATGCGGACAGGACGAGTTTCTGGAGGCTATGGCTGACGCGGCATGCGCCGTCGCGAAGCATTTTGACGGGAATATCGTGTATATAAACGTGATGAAAAATCTGTCGGTCGACTGCGACTGCTGCGCCGTTGCGGAGGATCCGTGCATGAAGGATATAGGCATACTCGCATCCGACGATCCGATAGCGATAGACAAGGCGTGTCTCGATTTGATTTACGCCGCGAAGGACGATCCCGGTCAGGCGCATTTTCTCGAAAGAGTGGAGAGTATGAACGGCGCTCACACGATTGAGGCGGCGGCAAAGCTCGGCTTCGGCACGACTGATTACGAGCTTGTCGAGATTTAATTTAAGGCGGTTTTGAGAGAAAAATCGGCGTATGAAAATTTTTTCAAAAACCGATTTTTTTCTCTTGACAACCTCGGTTTTTTGTGGTATTATATACAAGCTGTACGGCTCGTTGGTCAAGCGGTTAAGACTCCGGCCTCTCACGCCGGCAACGCGGGTTCGATTCCCGCACGAGTCACCAAAACCCGACACGAAGGTGTCGGGTTTTTTGTGTGCGACTTTGCGCGGCGCGCATGGCTCTTTACAAAAAAGAATAAATATGATATAATATAGATACAATAAAATAGACATTTTGAAGTAGAGATTGTGCTGCTACGCACCTTCGGGTCAAAAGAAATGCGGGAAAGGGCACACCCGCCAAAATGCCGATTTCACTGAAACCGCTTTGAGAAATCAAGGCGGTTTCTTTTGTATGCCGTTCTCAACCGCCGGTTGACAAAAAACTAACCGAATAATCCATTGTGTCCGGCGTGTTACGATGCTATAATATACTTAACAACAGCGCTGTTAAATAAATTCAAAGGAGCAGTTACAATGAATATAGGTGCAAGAATCAAGGAGTTAAGAATAGAGCAGAAAATAACGCAGGACAGATTATCGGAATATCTGGGCATATCGCCGCAGGCGGTTTCAAAATGGGAAAACGGCACGTCTATGCCGGACATTACGGCGCTGCCTATGCTTGCGGAAATATTTAATGTTACCGCGGACTATCTGCTCGGCATAGAATACGACGTCCGCGACAGCAAAACTGAGGAATACCGCAGGAAGTACCGCGAACTGCAGATAAAAGGCGATAACAAAGGCAGATGTGAGCTTATGAGAAAAGCTCTCGCGGAATATCCGAGGAACTACGAATTTATGAATAATCTCGCGCGCAGTCTGCCGCACGTTACCGGCAAGCCTGAGGATTACCGGGAAATAATCGAGCTGTGCAAGCGAATTATAGCGGGCTGCCGTGACGATTCAATCAGATTTTCGGCAATTCAGACCATATGCAGAGCGTACAGCTATATCGGCGAGGACGAAAAGGCGGCGGAATACGCGCGTATGCTGCCGCCGCGCAAATACGCGAGAGAGGGTACTCTTGCGTGGATCGCGAAGGGTGAAAATAAAGCTATGATTATCCAGAGCAATACATTGGATTTGCTTATGGAGCTGGGCGGCTATATGATAAGCAGAACCGGTCATCATATGGGTATGGGCAATTTTGAACTGTCGTTTGACGATGAGCTGACGGTATATAATACTGTGCTCTCGCTTTTGAAGCTGCCGTTTAAAGACGAAAATTATTATTTGATTAACGGGAAATTGGCGCACGTGTACCGCTACATGGCGAGATTATATGCCCTAAACGCAGACAGCGAAAACGCTATGAACTGCCTAAAGCTGGCGGAGCATCATGCCGATGATTTTGAAACCAACAAGAACAAGGGATTAAAATACACGTCTATCTTTTTCGACAAGCTGCAGTTCGAGTTTGCGGGAACGCGCCACGGCGACAACAACGAATACGAGCGTATTTTGAGAAATATCCGTCAGTGGCATTGCTTTGATTTTATGCGTGACAGCGAGGAATTTAAGGCGTTTGAAAAAGAACTCGAAGAAAAAGCAAACTCAGCGCGGTAAAATCCTCAACCGCCGGTTGAAAACGCTCGTTTACGCGGTTATTGACGCATATGGCGTGAACGGATATAATAATTTCAGAAAAGCGCTTTTACTAAAATTAATGAGGTGATTTTATGGAATTACAAATAGGAAACATAATCCGCGAATTGCGTAAAGCAAGCGGCATGACGCAGGAACAGTTGGCGGAGTTGATAGGAATTTCGTTTCAAGCGGTCAGCAAGTGGGAAAACAATATCGCTTTGCCGGATATTTCGCTTGTACCGACACTCGCGCGGATTTTCGGAGTAACAACCGACGAGCTTTTCGCATACAATCTGACGGAAATGCGTGAGGAAATAGAGCGATATGTTGACGAAGCGGCGAAGCTGCGTGAAAGCAATCCAAAAGAAGGACGGCGTATATTGGAGGAAGGGTTACAAAAATATCCCGACAACGATGTACTTTTGAACAATCTGCTGTATGTGCTCGATTACTCAAAAAATCCCGATGAAACCATACGCACAGCAAGCCGGCTTATCGACAAAACAACCGAAAGCGATATTCGCTATGACGCGCTGAGGTTCTTGGCGTACGCATACAGAGCAAAGGGCGATACGGACAGCGCGGTAAAGGCGTTGGAGCAAATTCCCGAAATATATTTTTCAAAGCTGTCGGAGATGGCATTTACGCTGTCCGGCAAGGTGAAATTTACGGCGGCGGAAAAGCAGAAATGGCTGTCGTTTGAAACGCTGTTACAGATGATGCAAAAAGTAGCGGAATGTTACAAAGACGAAGGAAACTCCGCCGATGCCGACGCCGAAATTGAACACGCTCTCGCTCTTATCGCGGCTATGGACGGAGAAGAAAAAATACGGAATTTTTCAAATTATGCCGATTTTTTTGAAAGGGAACTGCAACGGATAAAGGGAGAATAAAAAGGGCTGCCGCCGATGAACATTCAATGCTCGCCGACGGCAGCCCTTAAATTTTACGTAAATTACTTATACAGCGGATATTTATCGCAGAGAGCCTTAACTCTTGCACGTACCTCGTCCTTTGTACCCTCGAAGTCCTTTATTGTCATGGCGATAAGCTTACCTATCTCAACCATATCGTCCTCCTTAAAGCCGCGCGACGTTGAAGCGGGAGTACCGATTCTAAGGCCGCTCGTGATGAACGGGCTTTTCGTGTCGAACGGGATAGCGTTTTTGTTGACGGTAATGCCGACCTCGTCGAGCATATGCTCCGCGTCCTTGCCGGTAACGCCGGTGTCGGTGAGGTCTAAGAGCATGAGGTGGTTGTCCGTACCGCCCGAAACAAGCTTAAAGCCCTCGTCCTGAAGCGTCTTGGCGAGAACAGCCGCGTTCTTTACGACCTGCTTCGCATACTCCCTGAAGCTCGGCTCGAGCGCCTCCTTAAAGCAAACCGCCTTTGCCGCGATCGTGTGCATCAGGGGGCCGCCCTGAATACCGGGGAATATAGCCTTGTTGATTTTCTTCGCAAGCTCCTCGTCGTTCGTGAGGATAAGACCGCCTCTCGGGCCGCGCAGCGTCTTGTGCGTGGTCGTCGTAACGACGTCCGCGTACGGCATAGGCGAGGGATGCTCGCCTGCCGCGACAAGACCTGCAATATGCGCCATATCAACCATGAAATACGCGCCGACCTCCTTCGCGATTTCGGCAAACTTCTCAAAGTCGATAACTCTCGGGTACGCGCTTGCGCCGGCGAGAATAAGCTTCGGCTTATGCTCTAAAGCAAGCTTACGAACTTCGTCGTAGTCTATCGTGTTCGTGTCCTCGGTAACGCCGTAGGGGACAATGTTAAAATACTTACCCGACATATTTACCGGCGAGCCGTGGCTCAAATGACCGCCGTGCGCGAGGCTCATCGAAAGAACCGTGTCTCCGGGCGTAAGCAGCGCAAAGAACACAGCCATATTAGCCTGCGCGCCGCTGTGCGCCTGCACGTTCGCGTAACCGGCGTTAAACAGCTTTTTCGCTCTCTCTATCGCGAGCGTCTCGACAACGTCAACATACTCGCAGCCGCCGTAGTAACGCTTGCCGGGGTAACCCTCCGCGTACTTGTTTGTGAGCGGCGAGCCGTTAGCCTCCATGATACGCTCCGAAACAAAGTTTTCCGACGCGATAAGCTCGATTTTATTGTTCTGACGGTTTGTCTCGTCCTGGATAGCCGCGTAAACCTCTTGGTCAAACGACTTTAACTTTTCGTATTTTTCCATACTTGTGTTTCCTTTCTGAATATTACTCATGCTACATTATATAGTGTATCGCGCAAAAGTGCAAGAGTTTTGTCGTAATTTTACTGTTTTTTAAGCATTCCGATTTTCAGATTGTCGATTTCGGTCGCCCATGTGAAGTTCTTTTCCTGTCTTACCGCGAGAACCTCTATCGCTCCGAAGTTTTCGGCGTTAAAGAATTCCATATCGCCGACCTTCTTGCCGTTGATTGAGAGCGTACACTTCTTCGCCGCGAAATCGGCTGTAACGCTGACGTGACACGCCTTGTCAAGAGCCGTTACGCCCGCGCTCTTCCAGCCTTCGGTTTCAAGTCCGCCGTTTGAGATCGAGCCGCCCGTCGAATATTCAAGTCCCGTGCCGACAACCGTCCGTATACCGAGGAATACCTTTCCGCTGTCGTCCGCAAGACGGATTTCGCCGTAAGACGTTCCGCCGGTACACTCGCCGGGCATCCAGTCAAATTCGATAAGCGCGTTGTCCTTCATCGCGAACGGAGCGGTGTATACGGCGTTCCTGTTACCCTTCGACGAGCCGGATATGCCCATGACCTTGCTGCCGCCGCTGCTCAGTACTCCTATGCTGTCAAGCGGAGCGGGCTTTGTGCCTGCCCAGCCAGCCGCGTCACCGGCGCTGCAGCTTTCAAAATCCTCGTCAACGTAGATGTTCCATGTGTTGCCCGCGTCGTCGGTGTACTCCGTATGCTCCGCCGTAAGCGACGGATCGGTGGTGGGTTCGGGCGTCGCCACGGGTGCGGGAGTGGGGATCACGCCTGTTTTCATACCCTCAACATACCTGTCGGACTCGTCCTTGTCGTAGAACGCGTGCTTGCCGAGATATATGAGCTTTCTGTCGCTGTCCCACTCGACCTGCATACCGACCGCTTCAGCCATTGCGCGCAGCGGAATCATCGTCCTGTCGTTTATCGAAGCTGCAGGAACGTCGAGCGTGTACGGCTTGTCGTTTACCGTGTATTCCGCCTTGTCGAGCGTCATCTTTACGCTGTAGCCGTTGCCCGCGAAGCTTACCTCGCGAGTGCCGCCGTTCCAGTCAACGGTCATACCGAGGTTTTCCGCGATAAAGCGCACAGGTACAAGCGTTCTGCCGTCAATTATCGTCGGCACGACCTTATCGTCCTCGGAATCTATCTTAACAATGTCGTTGCCGACAATGGCGTTCGGACTGTCGGCGAGCAGCTTCATGCTGAACGTACTCGGCTGAGTGCTGTTTATTTTGTATGTCTGATGCGTACCCGTCAAATCGGGATTTGTAAGCTTTTCGCCGTCCTTCATAACGTAGCCCTCGAATACAGGAACCTCCGTCGTTTCCGCGCCGAGGTAGTAGCTAACGTTCGCGGGCTGGTTATAGTGGTTGTTCTGCATCGCGATCGACGCTCTGTAGAAGGAATCATGCATAAGCGTCGGGATTTTATATGACGTGGGAATAGCCGTCGAGTAAATTCTTATCTCTTTTTCGTCCTTTGTCTTGAAGATAATCTCGTCGCGCCAGTCGCCGAAAATATCCGCCGCCGCACACGGCACTGCTTTTGTGCCGCTGTTTGACGCGCAGCCGTCGGCTGTCATGAGAATATCTACCGTCTTGTCCTCCCAGTTCCACTTTGAAACGGAAATGTCGTCGAGGAACTCGCTCAGTAAATCACCGTCCCAGTAAACCTTGAAGTTAACCGGCAGACAATTTACCGCCGCCTCCGAGCCGTCGGGATTTCTGAACGAAATTTCGTTCCACACGCTGTCGGTTATTCTCTCGTCATTGAAGGTTGACGGGTTCTGCGCCGTCGACGCCCATACCTCGTAGCCCTTGTGCGTCGGATCTATGTCGCCGGCGCGGCTTCTGCCTGTGTCCTTGTTCTTGCCGTAACCCCACGCGACCTGACCGGTACGCGCGTCGTGCAGATCGGTGTTCGCCATAAGCGGATGGTTCTCGTGGCACGCCCAAACGAGGTAGCCGTCAAAATCGGGATCCATCTTCGCAACGTCGAACGCGTCGCCGTGAAGCAGCTTCTGCGCCTTGCCGTCGTTGTCGTAAGCCTTTGTCGCGTACATCTGCGTGCCGTCGTGATCTATCGCGGCAGGGCCCGACAAAATCTCGTCCTTACCGTCAAAATCAACATCGGCAACCGCCATATTGTGGTTCCACGCGCCCCATATACTGTCGTCGTCGGCTTTGTTGGGCGTGAGGCACTGCCAGTCAACGACGAACTTACCGTTCTCGTCGAGGTGCCACGCCGCCGCGCGCACGTTATCCCACGCGCCGCGCACTATTACGACGCTCGGCGTAACCCCGTCAAGGTATGCGAGACCGAACAGGTAATGGCTCGCGCGTTTTGTAAGTCTGCCGGTGTCGGTGTAGTTGTACGACCACTCCGAAAGCGGCTCTTTTACGGGCAGCAGGTCGGTTCTGTCAAGCTCCGCGCCCGTCTCGCCGTCGTATACCGACAGAAATTCCGGCGTTGAAACTACGTACTGTCTGTCCTGGAAAATCGCGAGGTTGCTCGGATTTTTTGTGTAATCGGTTATCTTGTCGCCGTTAGTGTCGCCGATCTCGCTGCCCGCACCGTCGATCGTGCCTTCAAATGAACGCATAACGACCTCGGACTTGCCGTCGCCGTTAAAATCGTACGCCATGACGTTTATGTCATGCTCATTGATTTCGTTCGGGCCTATGTCTATCGTCCACATATGCGTGCCGTCGGTGTCGTAAGCCTCGATGAGCGGATAGTCGGTGCGCTCCTTTGTCGTGTCCATACTCGGGATACGGCGGAGAATGATCTCAAACTCGCCGTCGCCGTCAAGGTCGGCAACCGAGCCGTCGTCGATATTGTAGTCGGCGCGTTCCTCGACCTTAAAGGATATGTAATTCTTATCCCATGTGGTCGTTTCCGTCGTAACGCCGTTTTCCGCGCCGTCTGCGACCTCGCGAAGCTCGTACTTCGCGCCTGCTGGAGCGCCGATGTCGAAGTAGCTCGACGCGTTTAACGGTTCGTTATTGAGCTTTTCACCGTTTCTGTAGAGGTTGTAGCAAAGACTGTCGGAATCCGTGCCGAGGAAACGCCAGCTTACGAGCGTTCCGCCCTCACCCGGAACGGCGGTAAGTCCGCGCGTCAGGTACTCGAACCGTCTCTCGTTCTTCGGACGGCTCTCGTATAGCTTTTCGGTCTCTTCTCTGTCGGCAGCCTTAAACTCGTCGGTGTAGTGACCGAGCGTCATACCGTCGGCTTCCGCGCCTGTGTACTGCTCGTACTGCGCGAACGCCGGCGTGCACGATGCCGCGATTGCCGCAGCCGCGAGAAACGCGGTAAATTTTTTGTTCATAATATCATCCTTTCTTAATTTATTCGATCCGTTTTTAACCTAACTTATATTATATTTCATTTTTGTCCAAAAATCAATACATCAATATGAACGAGAAAAAATTTTGACAAAATACTTGACAGACCACAAATGTAGGCGTATAATAAAATTATGACCACAGTGGTAGTCTTAAAACGGGAGGTGATATTATGGCAAGGCAAACCGTTACCGAATCGGAATACGAGGTGATGAAAATCCTGTGGGAGGCGGACGCTCCGCTCCCGCTCGGTGAAATCTTAAAATCGCTCTCCTCCGATAACAAGTGGACGAGGAACACAGTGGGTACCCTGCTTGTCCGCCTTTGCGAAAAGGGAGTCGTGTCATACGAGAGAAAGGGCAAGTCGAATTTATACTACGCGGTGCTGGATAAGAAGGACTACAGCATGAGCGAAACGAAATCGTTTTTGTCGAAGCTTTATAACGGCTCGGTCGGCAATCTTGTCGCGTCGCTGTTTGAAAGCCGCGAAATTTCGAGTGATGAAATTGAAAATCTGCGGAAGATAATCGACGGCAAGGACGACGAGTAGGAGAAATGTATGTTTGAAATTTTTAAGACGGTGCTGCTTTTGAGTGCGGCGGGCGCCTCGGCAACGCTTATTTTGCTCGCCCTAAAGCCGCTCGCGCTGCGGAAATTCCCCGCGATGTGGCAGCGGAATTTGTGGATAGTCGCGGCTGTCGTAATGCTTTTGCCGTTCTGGCGGCTTGTGCCGAGACAAAGTATTGAGCGTATTGCGCCGCAGAATGTTCCGCATGAAGCACAGACGGAAAACACAGCGCCGAACGCGGATTTTGACCCGAAAACGGTAGTGATAGAGGACACGCCGATGGAGTACCGCGAGGTCGCGCTGCCGCAGGGGAGAAGCGTGCGCCTTTACGACCTTGCCGCGTACGTGTGGCTCGGCGGCGCGTGCGTGTTCGCGGCGTCGTCGGTTTTAAGCTATGCGGTGTTCCTGATAAGAAAACGCCGCGCGAGCGTAGATTTGGATAAAAGGGAAAGCTTTGAGCGCGTGAAAAAGGAACTCGGAATACGTCGTAAAATACGTGTGCGTATCTTGCACGGCGCGCGGTCGCCGATGCTTGTCGGGACGCTGTTTCCGGTCGTCTACATACCCGACGGGGGTATGGACGCCGACGCTGAGGAAATGGTGTTCCGCCACGAGCTTACGCATTACAGGCACGGGGATTTGCTGATTAAATGGTTCATGATGTTTGTGAACGCGGCGCACTGGTTCAATCCGCTGGCGTACCTTTTGACCGCGAATATTAACGAGGCGTGCGAGGTCGCGTGCGACATGGCTGTGATTGACGGCATGGACGACGCGCATCGGCGGATGTATATGGAAACGATTTTGAATATGCTGGAAAAGGGTAGATAATTGGGGAGTGCAGGCGGGCTGTCGAGGGTGCCCGTATGAAAGGCCCCCTTGTCAAAGGGGGCTGTCACGCGTAGCGTGACTGGGGGATTCCTTTTTAATTTTCATAATGAATCCCTCCACCGCCTTCGGCGGTCCCCCTCCCTTTGACAAGGGAGGCTTATGCCGCACCCCAAACGACAAGGGATAAAAGGAGGAAACACGCAATGTTTAAAATATTTTACACAACGCACATGAGCGCGTCGGCGCGGCAATTACAGGCGCGGTTCATGAAAATGCGCGCGGGCGCGGGTACGTTCTCGCGCCGCACGGCTGCCGCGGCGGCTATGGCGCTGACGGCGGCGGCAATGTTCGCGACGATAGCGTTCGCGTCGATTGACGGGCTTGACATTAAAAACGGCACGCTGGTTGTTGACGGCAAAAGTCAGGGCATCGACATAATCTACATCGAAAGTCAAAAGACGACGCACACCGACAGCTTTTACGTGCCGCTGCGCGAAACGTTCGAGTCGCTCGGCTTCACGGTTCATTACGACGTTGACAAGTCGAAGTACGCCGACAGAATGGGCGGCGTTGACTTCCCGAGCTATGCGTGGGGCGAGGAGCTTGTAAAAACCGAGACGGATAAGTATATGTACGGCGCGACGGAGCGGCTGAATGCGAATATGCCGATAATCGAAATGGTATCGCCCGCGGGCAGAACAGAATACTGTCAGATCGGCTCAAAGGAATATTCAAACGGCTACGCGTTCACGCCGCCCGCGCTTATCGACGGGCGTGCGTATTTGCCGATACGCGCCGTTGCAAACATCATAGGCGGCACAAACAACGTGAAGTGGAACGACGGCGCGCGCGATACATACTATAAGGGTGCGGTGACGTTTGACGAAAATACCATGACCGTGACGGTAAACACCGATTGGACGAAGCCGACCGCGATAGACGATTATGAAAGCCGCGCGCTTTACGATAACTATGAAGATATGACAATGGCGTGCTATGAAGTTACGGAACGGTTTTTCAACGCGTTTGCGAACGGTGACGCTGCGGCGGCGCGTGCATGCTGTACGGCAGAGTTTTTGGAAAGTCAGTTTAACAACGATATGCTGTTCTACGAGCCGCGTGCGGAGCTTGTAACGGTGCGTGCGATAAATATGTACACCGACGGCAACATATATGTGGATGCGGAAATTTCCGACGATTACGCCGAAAGAGACGTGCTTATAAGAATGGCGCCGCAGCCGGACGGAACGTTTTTGATTGACGACGTTGAGGCGGTCGACGCGAGAATACATGACGTGCCGGTAAATTACGCCGATGAGTCGAATGCGGTAATGTGGAGTATAGAGGAATAGGAGGACACGCTCCTCTATATAAAAATGCCCCCCTCGGTGTGAGGGGGGTATTTCGTTATCATTCATCCGTATTCTCTTTCGGCTTCACGGCTGCTTCATGGCGGCGTTTCACCTTACGCTTGCCGTCTATTATAACGAGTATAATAAAAATCGTAATCAATACGGCGAGGACAATATATTTCGGTCTCATGTTTTTCTCCTTTGCGATGTATATTTCCCCGCCGCAGAACGGGGATTATTTACAGAACACGTGCTTGCCGATTTGTATTATAATCGGGCGCGAGCGAATCCATTGGTTCGTGGCGGTCACGGGATTATAGTAATAAATCGCGCCGCCCGTCGGATCCCAGCCGTTCAATGCGTCGCGCGCGGCGTTGTAGCACGACGTCTGCGGCGTGAGGTTGATCTGTCCGTCGCTCACAGCCGTGAACGCGCCCGGCTGATATATTACGCCGGCGATCGTGTTCGGGAACGACGAATGCCTTACACGGTTTAAGATTACCGCGCCGACAGCCACCTGTCCGGTGTAGCTCTCACCTCGCGCCTCACCGTTTATCGCCTGCGCCAAAAGCGTCACGTCTCGCGAATTGCTGCTTGAATTGCTGCCGCTGCCCGACGATGATGACGAGCCTGACGGCAAGCCGATTTTCTCGAGTGTCGCGCTGCCGGCTATACCGTCGGCGGTAAGACCGTTGCTCCGCTGGAAAGCCTTCACCGCGTCAGCCGTTTTCTGCCCGTAAATACCGTCAACGCTGCCGTCGTAATAGCCCCACTGCTTCAGTCTCGTCTGAATGTTCGAGACCTCCTGTCCCGTCGAGCCTATGCGCGACACCGCAAGCGCGGGCGTTGCGGTAAATGCAAAGCACATAACGGCTGCGAGTAAAATGTTAAATATTCGTTTCATAAGCATATCCTCTCTTAAAAAGTAATATATGCTTATTTTTAACGATAATTTGAATTTAATACATTTTTATCTCATTTGCCCGTTTCCTATCATACAGTTTACCATATTTACCCGCTTTCGTCAATAATGACTGTGTTGTCATAATTCGCGCGCGCCTTATCGAGCATTTCGCACATCTGCCGTGCGACGGAGGCGGGTTCGACTATGCGCGCCTTATCTCCGAACGCCGCTATCCACGCGAGGAAATGCGGACTTACCGCCACCTTTACGCGGCATGTAAAATGGTCTTTGCCGCTTTTCATTATCGGGACGTTCATGCCGAAACGGTCGTACACCGCGCCGACAAGCTCGTTCGCGAACATTATTGAAACGTCGGTTTCCTCGCCGTTGAACATCTGGAACATGGATTTCGCGTACTCCGACAGGTCGAACTCCCGCTCCGGCAATTCTCTGTCCGCGTCCGTAAGCTCGATTTTTTCCATTTTGTCAACGCGGTAGTGGACGTAGTTGTCATACTTTTTCTTGTATGTAATCAGGTAATAATTCTCGTCGTCCCACGTCAGCGACACGGGCGACTCCGTGTACAAGCCGCCGTCCCTGCGGTACACGCGCTTTTTATTGACGTCGGTATCAAAATACCTAAACGTAATCTGTTTGTTCGCCGCGATAGCCTCATGGATTTTATCGACGTTGTAGTAAATCTGCTCGTTAAAGGTTTTTACCCTGTTCGTCACGAAAACCTGCCGCCGAAGCTGTTTCGCGTTGTGTCTGCTCGTCAGCTTTTCGATTTTCTCTATAAGCTCCATGCTCTTTTTGTGCGTGATAAACTTTGACGACTGGACGCTGTCAACGAGCAGCTTAAGTTCGGGCAGCTCGAAATCACGGCTCGCCACAAAATAGTCCGTCGTTTTCGACTTCCGCGAGCAAACATCAAGTCCGAACAGCCGCAGATACTCCAAATCGTCGTAAATGCTCTTGCGCTCTGCGGATATGCCGAGCTTTGCAAGCTCGGCAATCATCTGCGGGACGGTCATGGTATGTTCCTCGTCCGTCTCCTCCAGCAATATCCGCATAAGGTATAAAAGCTTAAGCCTTTGATTAGACTGCCTCATCGTTTCAGCCTCCGTCCGTTTTTTTTCAGTATACCACGAAATTCCGGCGAAAGCAATATTACCACAGCGTCTTTTTGCCCGTGCGCGGATCAACGTAGCAGTGCTTGTTTGTTTTAACGTCGCGCATGCCCGTGTTCGACGGGTAAGTGTCATATCCCTTGCTCTTGCACCACTGTTTCATCTGCGCGTCCTCCGCCGCCGATTTAATCAGCTGATAAATTACGTAGATTATTGCTATTGCCGTAAGCATTGTAAAAACCTCCTTGTCAACCTATGGTTATCTTTCCCGTGTCTTTCGCGTTTACCGCGCAGTTCATAAACGTCCCCTTATCCATCGCCGCGAAATATCCGCCGTATTCGTCTTGATAATTCTCGTTTATTTTTTTGAGTATCGCGTCAAGCTGAAGCATGGCGGCGAAACCGTGGCTGCACGCGCCGTTGCAGTAGCAGGGGCATGTGAGGTTGTGTATTTCGCCGTCAATGTATTCAAATTCAATCTCGTAAAACCGGCTGCCCTCTGCAACGGCTCTGCCCTTTGTTCCGTCGAGTGATATGTACACGACCTTGCCGTCATAAAAATAACCTCTACCGTCCGACGCCTCCATAGGACTGATATTCATTTTTGTCAAATCGTCGAGCGGAAAGCTCTCATCCTCCGTTCCGACGGCGTATTCCGCATCCTTGTCGGGAGCCTTGAACCACGGCAGCGCCTTTTCGTAAGGCAGCGCGGTCTTGTCAAACGTTATGACGTGTGAATCCGCGAGGTAAAATTCACCCTTTACCGACGTGTCGGCAGCCGCGATAACGCGCTTGTAGTCCGACAGCTTGATTTTGAACGAGTAATTTACCTTCACCACGCGTCCCTGCTTGCCTTCGAGCTTGCCGTCAACGTATACAACGTCGCCCTCGTGCAGGTCGAACTCATCGTTATAGTACGTCCACGTCCTGCCTCGGCTCGGGAAATACACGTCGACAAGCGACTCCCTCGGCACGGCTGCCGCGGGTTCGGGCGGAGCGGCAGGCGTCGGTTCGTCCGTGCCGCCGGCGTTAAAGCCGATTAAAAACCTTTTCATAAATATCACCTCCGAATGGAATGTTTTCCTTTGTTGTATATATAATATCACATTCAGTGGGTGTAAAAACGGACAGTGATTTTATTTTTGAAAAAAATAAGACGTCCGAATTTTTCGTCCGTCTTACTTGTTCAGTGCATATTTGCGTTTAATCTGTCCGACCACGACAGCTTATGCTGCGCGTGCATGGCGAGCGTAACGGCGCATATGCTTTCCGCGCCGGCTGCTTTGAGCGGTTCGGCGCACGCGCGGAGCGTGCTGCCGGTCGTGAATATGTCGTCGAACAGCACAATCCTCTTGCCCGACGCGTCACCCGCGCACTCAAACGCGCCGCGCACGTTCGATACTCTGTCCATGCCCTCGAGCGAGCTTTGCCGTTTTGTCGCGCGTCCGCGCCGCACAAGGTCGGTACGGAGCGGAACGCCTATATATTCCGAAACGTGCCTTGCTATAAGCTCCGACTGGTTGTAGCCGCGCTCCCTCATTCTGCCGCTGTGCAGCGGCACGGGTACGATACAGTCAAAATCCTGCCATATATCGTATGACAACAGGTAGTCCTTCATCATTTCGGCGTACAGCTTCGCGTACGCATGACAGCCGCGGAACTTAAAGTCAAGCACCGTGTCGCGCAGCGCGCCGCCGTACTCAAACGGCGATATGACGTATGAAACATCGCCCGCGCCCTCAAACGGCATCGCGGGAGTATTTTTGACAATCGCGCCGTAACACTTGCGGCATATACATATATTTTCGGTTTTTATGTACACGTTTTCTTTTCTGACGCGTTCCTCGCAGAACACACAGATAAAATTTCTTTTGAAAATTATCCCCATTTTTTCTTCGGACACCTTCCGTCCGCGAGAAGCGCGCGCACGCGCACAACGCATCCGCACGCGGAGCAGGTCGTGCCGTACAGAAGCTTTTCGCACTCCCCGCACAAATCGAGGCGGTTTTTGTACGTGTCCTCTCCGATAAGGCGCACGCCGCGCATCGCGCTCACCTCGTCAATCATCCTTTGTATATCGCTTTCCGACAGCGCCGTTTTAACGGCGCACCGCTTACACTTATCCGTCATTTTACCGTGATAACAGCCGCGCTTTTCGCGGGAAGCTTAAACGACAGCGCACCGTCAGTGAGTGTTACGTCCATCTTTTCGGGCTTAACTTTATCCGGCTCGTCAAAGGTGTTGTGAGCGTTCATTTCACCGGTGATGACGAGAGCCGACGCATTCTTAGCGTCCGCGCCCGACAGCTCGATTTCAATATCCTCGCCGTCGGTAAGAGACGTGTTGCACGCCGACAGCGTTATAACGCCGTCCTTCTCAGACGCGGACATGCTTATCTTTACCGCCTTGCCGTTGTCCGTATCGTACGGCTTTTCGTCGTATTCGAGCGCGAGACGCTCGCCGTCCATGTGACCTTTCATCATTTTGAACAGGTGGTACGTCGGTGTGAGTACGATTCGGTCGCCCTCTGTCAAAATCATAGCCTGCAGCACGTTTACCATCTGCGCTATGTTCGCCATGTACACTCTGTCGTTATTCTCGTGGAAAATGTGCAGTATCATCATGCCCGCGACCGCGTCGCGCACGGTGTTCTGCTGGTAGAGGAAGCCGGGATTCGTGCCGGGCATAACATCGTACCAGTTGCCCCACTCGTCCACGATTAGCGCGATTTTGCCGTCGGGATCGTTTTCGTCCATGACCTTTTTGTGCGCTTCGATCGTCTCCTTCATCAGATACGCGCTCGCCATATTGCTGTACCAGCCGTGTTCGTCGAAATCGACGGAGCTACCCTTATGATCCCAGTCGCGCTCGAAACTGTAATTGTGGAGCGATATTGCGCTCATTCTGCCGCCGACGCTTTTCATGACCTTGTCCGTCCACTCCGTGTCGCGCTTGTCCGCACCGCACGCTATTTTGTAAAGCGGCTCTTCGCCGTAATCCTTTAGGTACGTGCTATACTGCCTGAACAGGTCGGCGTAATATTCGGCTCTCATGCCGCCGCCGCAGCCCCAGGCCTCGTTGCCTATACCGAAGAATTTGAGCTTCCACGGCTTCTCACGTCCGTTCCTGCGGCGCTCGTTCGCGAGAGGGGAGTCGCCGTCGAACGTCATGTACTCTATCCAGTCGCGCATTTCGCGCACACTGCCGCTGCCGACGTTGCCGCAGATGTACGGCTCCGCGCCGAGCTGCCCGCAAAGCTCAAAAAACTCATGCGTGCCGAAGTGATTGTTCTCGACCACGCCGCCCCAGTTCGTGTTTACCATGTACGGGCGGCTCTCCCTTTCGCCAATGCCGTCGCGCCAGTGGTAGTCGTCGGCGAAGCAGCCGCCGGGCCAGCGCAGCACGGGTATTTCAAGCTCTTTAAGCGCGTTTACAACATCGCAGCGCATACCGTTCACATTGGGAACGGAATCGTCCTCAACGTACACGCCCTCATAAATGCAGCGTCCGAGATGCTCCGCGAACTGTCCGTAAATATATTTGCTGATTTTACCGAGTTTTTCGGAATAATTTAATTTTGCTTTCATAGAGTTATCCTTTCATTCGTTTTTGACGGTATCATTATACTATGCGAATACCGAATTTTCAATATATGAATGTAAAATTATCGGATTTTTTCACCCGATCCGCCGCGCCGGCATAGTATAAATCGAGACGCAAACGTCTTAATATGAAAGAAAAGGAGATGCTGCAAATGGAAATGATAACCGCGCTGAGCGATAAATACAACGCGCCGGCGTGCGACCTGACGCAGTGCGGCTGCGTCGGCTACGGCTATGTTCCCGTGCAGATGATGGAGTCTGTTTACGACTGCGCCGCCGCGCTCGAACAGGGTACGATATTCCCCGAGCTTGCTTTGGATATAAACGAGTACGGAAAGGTGTGCAAGAAGTGGGGAGGTGTGCGCGGATGAGTGAGGAAGCGTTAAATCTGCTCAAGAAAATACAGCAGACGAATTTCGCGGAGTACGATATGCTGCTTTACCTCGACACGCACGAGGACGACAAGAAGGCGTTTAAGCTGCTTCAGTCACTGGGCGCGAAGAAAAAGGCTCTCATAGCGGAGTACGAGAACAAATTCGGACCGCTCATGCAGTCCGCCGTTCCCGAACAGGAAAGCTTTAACTGGCTCGACAATCCGTGGCCATGGGAAAAGGAGGGGAATAAGTAATGTTTGAATATAAGAAATTTCTCGAATACCCCGTGAAAATAAAAAATACCAACCCTCGCCTCGCGAATATCATCATAACGCAGTACGGCGGCCCCAACGGTGAGCTTGCCGCGTCGGTAAGGTATCTGTCGCAGCGATACACCATGCCCGACAAGGTAAGCAAGGGACTTTTGACGGACATAGGCACGGAGGAGCTTGCGCACCTTGAAATAGTCGGCTCGCTCGTGTCGCAGCTTTCAAAGTGCGCGCCGCCCGAAGAGTGGGAAAAGCTGCAAGGCTGGGAATATTACAGCGACAACGGCGCGTCGGTATACCCGCAAAGCTCACAGGGTTCGCCGTTTAACGCGGCGTCCATAGCCGTTACCGGCGATCCGCTCACGAACCTTTACGAGGATCTCGCGGCGGAGCAAAAGGCGCGCGCCGTGTACGACAACATTCTGCGCCTGTCCGACGATCCCGACGTGAACGAGGTAATTAAATTCCTCCGTCAGCGTGAGGTCGTGCATTTCCAGCGTTTCGGCGAAGCGCTTGACAAAATGCAAAGCGGCCTGAAGCAGAAAAAGATTATGGGTACGGGCTTAAAGAAATGCGGAAAATAACAAAAAACCGAGGCATTGTTCGCCTCGGTTTTTTGTTACCCGAATATTATACGGCACTTGCTGTTTTCGTCGTCAATGATTATCTCGCCTATGCCGTCTGCGGTAATGCTGCCGCTGTAGGGGTTTTTGACGCTTGTGATACCGCCCTTTACGGTCGCGGTCACGTCGCTTTTTTCAAACGACAGGTCGCAGTCTATCATCTTGCAGTCCTCCAGTACAAGCCCTTTCGCGTAGCAAAGCGGCTGCGTACCCTTTATCTTGCAGCGCACAAGGCGCAGGTTTTCGCTGTACCACGCGAGGTACTCGCCGTTTACGACGCTGTCGTACACCGTCACGTTTTTGCTGTGCCAGAACGCGTCCTTCGTGTCGAGAACGGAATCGCGTATCGTCATGTTTTCGACGTACTGGAACGAGTACTTGCCAGTCATATGCAGGTTTTCGATTTCCACGTTCCGGCAGCGCATGAACGGATATTCGGACGTGAGCGTGCAGTCCGTGAGCCTTATGTCACGGCAGAACCAGCCGAACTCCACGGAGTCAATATCGCACTTTCCGAGCGTGATGTTGCCGCATTCGCGCAGCGCCTTGATGCCGCCGAGACGCGTGTTTTTGATTTCAATATCGTTGTCGTACCAAAGCGCGGCGCGGCACGTGCCGGTCATCTCGCAGTCCGTTATAACGGCTCGGCGCGTGTGCCATAGCGGATAGCGGAGCTTAAAGGTGCAGCCCTCTATCTCAAGGTCGGACGTTTCTTTAAGCGCCGACTCGCCGTCAGCCTCGCCCTCAAACGTACAGTTTACGAGACGCGCGCCGCTTATTCCGTAAAAAGCGCGCTCCTCGTCGGTCGTTTCGTTTATGTAAGTTTGCATAATCCATGTTCTCCCATTATAAAATCTATATATATTTTACAACAAAGCGTATGAAAATGCAAATACATTTATATCGAATTTGCCGATATTCTTTTTTTATGCGCTCAAATTCAAAAAAGATGTTGACATATAAGGATTTTTATTGTAAAATAACGTAAAGTACATGAAAGAGGTGTTAATTATGCGTTACGAGGCGTTCGCAAAATTAAATACTCTCCTACTTCTAAGCTGAACGGGCAATGGTGTCTTCAGTTTGGTTTTTCTGTACTGTATAAGTATTGGAATTATGCTGAGTCCATTGCGTGGCTCAGCTTTTTTGATGAATATCGCGCAGGGCTTCGCAATGTACCCGAAGGAAAGGAGTCAGTTTTATGAACTACAAAAAATATCAGAAAATGTACCATCCCGTGCCGCTCGAAAACCGCGAGTGGCCCGATAAGGAGATCACGCACGCACCCGTGTGGTGCAGCGTGGATCTGCGCGACGGTAACCAGGCGCTTTACTCACCGATGACGACCGAGGAAAAAATTGAGTTCTTCAAATTCCTCGTCAAAATCGGATTTAAGGAGATCGAGGTAGGCTTCCCCGCAGCGTCGCACACGGAGTTTGAGTTCTGCCGCCGCCTTATCGACGAGGGACTCATTCCCGACGACGTTACGATCCAGGTGCTTACGCAGGCGAGAACGCACATAATCGAAAAAACGATAGAGGCTGTCAAGGGCGCGAAAAACGCCATTATCCACCTCTACAACTCCACCTCGACGCTCCAGCGCGACGTTGTGTTCAACAAGAACAAGGACGAGATCAAGCAGCTTGCCGTTGACGGCGCGAAGCTCGTAAAGAGCCTTGTTTCGGGTAAGCTCGACGGCAATATCCGCTACGAGTACTCGCCCGAAAGCTTCACCTGCACCGAGCCGGATTACGCCGCCGAGGTGTGCAACGCCGTTATTGACGTGTTCGAGCCGTCGGCTGACAACAAGGTTATAATAAATCTGCCCTCGACTATCGAGGTCGCGACCGCGAACGTGTACGCTGACCAGATCGAGTACATGTGCAGGCATCTCAACCACCGCGAAAACCTCGTTATAAGCGTACACGCGCACAACGACCGCGGCACAGGCGTCGCGTCAAGCGAGCTTGCGCTTCTGGCGGGTGCGGACAGAGTGGAAGGCACGATATTCGGCAACGGTGAGAGAACGGGTAACACCGATATTATCACGGTAGCGCTCAATATGTTCTGCCAGGGTATAGATCCGATGCTCAACCTCGAAAACATAGACGAATTGATCGAGGTGTTCGAGAAGTACAACAAAATCCCCATTCACCCCAGACACCCCTACGCCGGCTCGATGGCGTATGTGGCGTTCTCCGGCTCGCACCAGGACGCAATCAAAAAGAGCATGGATCGCTTCGGCATAAGCCCCGACAACAAGTGGGCAAACCCGTACCTCACGATCGATCCGTCGGACATCGGCAGAAAATACGAGCCTATCCTCATTAACAGCCAGTCGGGCAAGGGTGGCGTAAGCTTTATCATGGAAAACAAGTACGGCTACAGGCTGCCGAAGAAGATGCTCGTCGAGTTTTCGGGCATTATAAACGATATGTCGGACGAAAAACAGACGGTGCTTTCAAACCACGAGATACATCAGGCGTTCAAGGATTTGTACGTGAACACGTCCGAGCCTATTAAACTGCGCTTCTACCGTTCCGGCGAGGACGGCGAGAAAACGACGCTGTCGGCTACGATTGAAACGGACGGCAAGGTGTCGTCGATAAGCGGCACGGGCAACGGCCCCTTGGACGCGCTCTGCAACGCGCTCCGTCCGTATCTCGGCAAGCGGTTCGAGATAAGCTCCTACGACGAACACGCGCTCGAGCGCGCGTCAGATTCGAGAGCGGCGGCGTACATTTCAATTCATATTGACGATAAAGTGTACTGGGGTTCGGGCGTTGACGGCAACATCAACACCGCGTCGATTTACGCGCTCATATCGGCTGTGAACAGAATGCTCTCGGCTGAATAAAATCAAAATGTTAAAAAGCGGTTCGCAAGAACCGCTTTTTTATTCACTGTTGCGTTTTCACCCGAAATATGATAAGATAATATATAACGAAAATTTACGGGGAGGGGGCGGCTGACATGAATACCCGCATCGGATTACGGCGTTTTGCGGCGCTTGTTTTAAGCGCGGTTTTATTGCTGTGCCATGTTACTCCCGTACACGCGGAAATCAGTGTTCAATGGGGCGACACGAGCTTTGACGGCGGCGTGTTTTCTGCGTCCGTATCGGGTGCGGAGGACGGCCAATCGCTCATTTTAGCCGTGTATTCAGATAACCGGCTCGTCGGCGTAAGCATCGGTGCGGCGAATGACGGCTCGGCCTTTGCGGAAACAGCAATCGAAACGGCGGCGGACATGGCAAAGCTGTTTTTGTGGGATATGGGAAGCATGACGCCCGCGTGCGGCGTGCTGTCAACGCTCACGCGCGAGGACGCACCCGAGCCGACGCCGACGGCTATTCCGACACAAACGCCAACGGTTGAGCCTACACCAACCCCAACGCCAACGCCAACCCCAACGCCAACACCTACACCAACCCCAACGCCGACACCAACACCGACACCGACGCCAACTCCGACACCAACTCCCACGCCTTCACCGTCGCCGACACCTGAACCGACACCGACACCAACTCCAATACCCACTCCTACTCCTACGCCTACACCCGAACCGACACCAACGCCCGAGCCGAATATCGACACATCGCGCGCGCCCGAAAGCCTTGATGAGCTTCGATCCGCCAACGACGCTGCTGTTGACGCTCTTGCGAAGCTGCCGAAATTTGACGGACGCAATTACGGCATTATAACGCCCGTAAGAAATCAAAAAGGCAATATCTGTTGGGCGTACTCCGTTACGGGCGCGGCGGAAATAAACATTCTGCGCAAGGGAATTGACGCGAACGCGTCAGCCTCGACGCTCCACTTTAACGAGCAGCATCTCGCCAACGCCTTCTTAAATCCCGCCATCGACCCATTGGGCAACAATCTGCCCGATTATAGCGAGTCCTTTGTCGGCTGGTACTCGGGTGCCGGAACGCACGATGCCGTTTACGCGATGCTTCGCTGGAGCGCGCCCGCGCTTTCGTCCGAGTGGGACGAGGCGCGAATAAGTAAGCCCGCGTATATTCTTGAAAACGCGGTTAATGTCCCCAACAGCAAAAACGGCATAGACGCGTTAAAGCGCGCAATTGTCAAATACGGCGGCGTGGCGGTATGCTGGGATTGCGGCAACGGCGGGACACGCTACTACTATAACAACAACGGCTACGTCGGCAATGGACACGCAAGCGTTATAGTCGGCTGGGACGACAACACGAATAAAGACTGGTTTTGCTTTGACGATATACCCAATCCCGCTACGCGCGACGGCGCGTGGATCTTGAAAAACAGCTGGGGTAAAAGTTACGGCGCGAACGGCTACTATTACGTGTCGTATGACGTTCCGCTGTCTGCATGCTTCGCTCTCGATATGTGTATGCCCGATACGTACGATAACAGCTACCACTACGATACCGCCGTGACGAGAAGCTCAAGCTGGTCGCTCGATTCGGGCACGCGCGCCGCGGCGATGTTTGAAGCGAGAACGGCGTTTGCCGACCGCCGCGAGTTTATTACAGGCGTGAACGTGGCTGTGAACGAGGGCGGCAATTACAAAATAAAGGTAAAAATTTACAAAAACCCCCGAGCCGACTTTACCGACATATACAGCGAGGACAACGATCCCGAATCCGGCACTCTTGTCGCGGAGGCGGAGTCGGACACGCTTGCGTACCCGGGAGCGTACACGGTAAGGCTCCCCGAACCTGTTGAACTGGAGCAAAACCAGGTATTCAGCGCGGTTGCGGAAGTGACAAACGGAGCGAAAATACGCGTTGTGACCGAATACGAAAAAACCGACGGCAAATATCCCGCCAACGACATGACCTTCTCAAATTCCGGCGACGGCTGGACAAATACACGCCTGAAAGGGTCGCACGTCGCTCAAATCAAGGTATTCACGAAAAACGAAGCCTTGTCCGATGAGGAGCATAAGGGCAATTCGCTTAAATACGCCGATATTCGTTTTGACCGCCGCAGCGTGCCGTATGACAGCCAAAATCCGCCGCACCCCGACCTTACCGTATATTTTGACGGCAAGGAGCTTGCCGAGGGCGAGGATTATACAGTGGACTACCCCGAAACCACAGGCTTGGGACTGTTTTATGCAACCGTGACGGGAATAGGCAAATACGACGGAACGCGCAAAATAGACTACTCCGTAAGGCAGGCTGGCGCGCCGCCGAACAAACCGGAGCGGAACATGGAGGTTACGGGCGATTACGCCATCTACAAGGATATTCCGCTGCCCGAAGGCTGGGTCTGGGGCGAACCGGATACGGCATTCGTTTCGGGACGAACCACATGGGTCAAATACCAAGGTGAGGACGCGGACTGCTATGCAAATAATATGGCAGACGTTACTGTCACGCTTAAAACGTAGGGGCGAACCGCGGGCGGCGGATCGCCGCCCCACACACATAAACGGGCGACCGCAAGGGTCGCCCCTACATAAAATTTGTGCGCCGTAGGGGCGACCCTTGCGGTCGCCCGCATTAAAAAACTCCCGAGGTATTAACCTTCGGGAGTTTCTTTTTTGTCGGCGGCTTTTATGTACATTTCCTCGGTTTGTTTCTGAACCTCTTTAAGTTCCTCGATAACGTCCGTAATCTTATTGAACAGCTTCCTGTACATTTCCTCATACTCGTTCATGTCCTGCACCTCCCTAACCAAATAAAAATGCGTGGTATAAATCTATACCACGCACAAAAACGCGGCTTAGATTTAATGTTACCACACATTTTATCGTTATTTGAAACACTGCAAGACCAAAAGGCACGGCATTCAAATATGCAAAGCCGACATTTTTTCAAATGTCGCCAAACCAATTGGTTGAATAAAATATCCCATACGGAATATCTGCAAAAATTGTATTAAAAAACAGTGTCACGCGCTTTCGCACACAACGATAAAATAATGTGGTATGGTTAGTATATCATTGTTTCGGGAAATTGTAAAGGGGTTTTACGAAAAAAATGTAAATTTCTGGAAATTTTGCGTGACGTCGTAGGAAGAACACGGTGCATGAAATTTTTATTATTTTAACATTATTTTTAAGAATTTGAAACCTTTTGCGCCTTTTTTGGATATATAATGGTGTACGACTTAAAAATAACGTTGTTTTTAATCCGATACAAAGGAGGCGGAAAGGTTGACGGATGAGAAAAAGCTGCTCGCGGATTTAAAAAGGAGAAAATGCTCCGCGCTTGAAAAGACGATAGACATATACACGCCGTACATCAGCGTTATCATATACAACATAATCGGCGGCGTTATGACGAAGGAGGATGTTGAGGAAGCCGTTTCCGACACGTTTGTGTCGCTCTGGCGCACCGCCGAAACGCTCGACGCGGAAAAGGGCGGGCTTAGGGCGTATCTTGCGGCAATGGCGCGCAACTGCGCGAGAAAAAAGCTGCGTGAAGCGGTCAGCGCCGAACCCATAAGCGAAAGCGTCACGTCGGTGTACGGAACGCCGGAGGACGAGCTTGAAAAAAACGAGGATAAAAGGGCGTTCGTAAGCCTTATACGCGAGCTTGGCGAAACCGACGGCGAAATATTCCTGCGCCGCTACTGGTACGGCGAGAAGGTGTCGAAAATATCAGCCGCGACGGGGATAAATCAGTCAACCGTTAAAACGAAGCTCCGCCGAGGAAGGATAAAATTAAGGGAAATTTTGATGAAAAAGGAGGCACGGCAATGAAAAAGGAGCTTATGGAATTTAAAATCGAGCCGAAGGATATTAAACGGCGCGTACACGCGTCACTCAGCGCCGATCCTCCGGAAAGGAAGCTATATATGAAACGCAGAGCATTAAAGACCGCACTCATAGCGGCGGCAATAACGGTTATAGCGTCGGCGGCCGCGTTCGCGGCAAGTCCGGCGGGTCAGGAGGCAATTTCAAGCATTATGGCGTATTTCCAAAACGAGCAGTCAAAGGAGATTACGAGCCTTGAAGAACTCGCGAAATTCAACGAGGAGATCGGCGCGAGCGTTACGAAGGACGGCATCACGCTTACGCTCGACAACGTGGCGGCTGACGACAATTTCGTTCATGTATTCTACACGATAACATCGGATACCCCGTTTTACGAGGGCGACAACCAATACTCAAATGAGGTCTGGGATAGGCTTTTGTGGACGGAGTGCATAATAAACGGGAATGTCGCCGGCTTCGGCAACAATAACAGCTCCGACGGCTATTTCGCCGACGAGTACACCTATAAGGCTATGAGAAAATACAATATCTCGACCGAGACGATACCCGATAATTTCAAGGTTGAGCTGTTCGGTGAAACAAATTCCTCATTCAAAACCGCGCTGCCCGACGATTCGCCGTTTAACCTCATTTGGAAGGACATAGCGTCGGAAATCACCGACGAGCAGAAGGCGGGCGTTTGGTATGTGTGCGCCGACGTTGACAAGTCGGCGGCGGAGGTCGAAACCGCGTCGCGCGGCATAGGCGTTACGCTCGACAGCGGTATAATACTTGACAAGGCGGTGTTCTCGCCGTTCGGCAATCAAATCATAGTCCGCACCGAAGTGAACGGAGATCCCGACGAGGACAGCTCCGATTACCTGCTTCGCGCAGTTGATGATTTCGCGCTGTTCGACGAAAACGGAACGTGCCTCGATATGCTGAACGCGGGCGCGAGCATGGGGGCTGACGGCTCGTCGCTTAACTCATTCGAGTTCCTAAAGGCGGACGCGAATACGAAAAAGCTCAAAATCGTGCCGACGCATTACGTAGAGCCGGAGAGTGACAAAAGGGCGGCGAAAACGACGGTAAAGCTTGCCGACATAACGTACCCGTTCGCGGTCGATAGTGAGCACGGCAAGACGGTAATAACCGACGTGCGCGTGTACGACGGACGCGTCGAGGTGGATTATTACATCGACGGCTACGTGAAGTACGGCCCGTATTTCGAGTTGTTAAACGACAACGGCGAAAGCGCGGAACCCGGCGGCAAGCTCGGCTGCCTGCTCAACACCGAGGTGCATCATGACACAAATTCCTACACCGACGTGTTCTCCTACGACGCGCACGACGAGAACGGCAACCGCATACCCATGGATGACAGCGTGAGCGCCGAGGCGATAAAGAAGAATTTCACCGCACTCGAAGTCACAACCGTAAACGGCTATGTGCTTGACGAGGATAAGGCGGTCACAGTGGAATTGAGGTAAAATTGTAATTGCGGAATTTGAGGAAATGTGATAAAATATACCCATGGGAAACCATGGGTATATTTTGTGGTAAATTGTGATTTATATGTATAAAACCCCTCCGACGGCTTTGCCGCCACCTCCCCTAGTAGGGGAGGCTTGCGATATGCGGCGCTCACCGTATGGCTCCCCTACTAGGGGAGCTGTCACGAAGTGACTGAGGGGTTTTAACGGGCGACCGCGAGGGTCGCCCCTACACCCGTATTTTATAAATTGTGCGCCGTAGGGGCGACCCTTGCGGTCGCCCGCATTTTACCGCTAAATCATAATTTACCCCACCAACAAAGGAGGCATACACCATGTCAAAGCTGGAACAACTCACATTCAAAATGACCGAATACTACACCGCCGATCCCGCGAGGGTGCAGCATTTTATCAAGGTCCACGCGTTCGCGCGTCTTATCGGCGTGAGTGAGGGACTTTCGGAGAAGGAGCTTTTCACTCTCGAAACCGCCGCGCTCGTGCATGACATCGGGATAAAGAAAGCTGAGGAGATTTACGGAAGCTCCGCCGGACATTATCAGGAGGAGCTTGGACCTCCGATTGCTGAGGAAATGCTTGAGGAACTCGGCTTTGACCGTGATGTTACAGCACGCGTGTGTTATCTTGTCGCGCATCATCATACATATACCGACATAGACGGCGCGGATTATCAGATACTTATCGAGGCTGATTTTCTCGTAAATCTGTATGAAAACGGCGAATCGGTGTCCGCGGTTAAGGCGGCGTACGATAAAATTTTCAGGACCGAAACGGGAAAGCGGCTCTGCCGCGCTATGTTCGGTATAGATTAAGTAGGGGCGACCACTGGTCGCCCGTTAAAACCCCTCAGTCACACTACGTGTGACAGCTCCCCTAGTAGGGGAGCCTCACCGTATGCCTCCCCTACTAGGGGAGGTGGCGCCGTAGGCGTCGGAGGGGTTTGTGTGCTGCGATACATTGGAAACGGGCGAACGCGGTTCGCCCCTACGGAGTTGTCCATTGACAACGGGTGTTGTAGATGCGGTCGCCCGCCAAAAAAATTCATCTTGCAATACGCTTGCCAATGATGTATAATAGTACCGTTAGCTAAAATGCAAAGCATGAAAGGATGAAAAAAATGGCTGTTTTAATGATTGTATTGGGAATAGTAATGGTACTGGGCGGAATATCGTGCGTGTTCGCGCCGGTCATGACGTTTGTCGGAACGGGTTACATAACGATTGTGATCGCCGCCGCGATGATGATCGTGTACGGCGTAATGAACGTGGTACAGGCTGTGCGAGACAAGGAATACGGCGTGAATATGCTGTTCGGCATACTGTCCGTAATAGCGGGCGCGGTGCTGTTCATACCCGGTATGCGCATTGTCGCGGGCGGTGCGGCGCTTTATATCGTGTCGTTCTGGTTCATAATCAAGGGACTTGTGACCATGTTCCTCTCGCTCAACATGAAAAGAGTGTCCGGCGGCAGGGAATGGATATTCGGCATAATTCTGGGCGTGCTGGGCGTGCTGCTCGGAATAGTGTCCTGCATAAAGCCGATCGTTTCGGCAGCGCTTATAGGTCTGTGGATAGGCATATACCTTATCGAAACCGGTGCGGATATGATAATCCTCGGCTGGAACGCAAGAAACATAAAATAAGAAAAATCCGATTTACACACGCGCCGCGCGAAAACGCGGCGCTTTTTCTTAACCAATTATTAACAATTTGAAAATTATCCGAAAAAGTCGTTGCAATCGGGGAAAAAGTGTGGTACAATGTACGCTGGTAAATATGTCCGTAACGGAAACGGACAAAATCTAAGGAGGAAATCATCACTATGGCAGTGAAAACAGAACAGGTAGAGAAGAATTTGGTCAAGCTCACGTTTGACGTAAGCTATGAGGAATTTGACAAGGCTATAAACAGGGCGTACAGAAAGAACGCTAACCGCTTCAACGTTCCCGGCTACAGAAAGGGCAAGGCTCCCCGCGCGATAGTCGAGAAGTACTACACGGCGGCTGTGTTCTATGACGAGGCGATCAACGACGTTCTCCCCGACGCTTACGAGGCGGCTCTTAGGGAGTCGGGTGTTGAGTCGGTGGCGCGCCCCGAAATAGACGTTGAGGATATAACAAAGGGCGAGCCGGTCGTGTTCACCGCGCTTGTTACGACAAAGCCGGAGGTTACACTCGGCGATTACAAGGGTATAGATGTGGATAAAATTGACTATACTGTAACAGACGAGGATGTTGACAAGGACATCGAGGCGGCAAGACAGAAGAACGCGAGACTTATAACCGTTGAGGACAGACCTATCGAGAACGGCGACATAGCGGTGATCGACTTTGAGGGCTTTTCGGACGGCGAGCCGTTTGAAGGCGGCAAGGGCGAGGGCTACGAGCTTGAAATCGGCAGCGGCACATTTATTCCCGGCTTTGAGGAGCAGCTTGTTGGCGCAAACGCGGATTCGGACGTAGAGGTAAACGTAACGTTCCCCGAGGAGTACCATTCGGACGCTCTCGCGGGTAAGGACGCGCTTTTCAAGGTACACGTACACGAGATAAAGAAGCGCGAGCTTCCCGAGGTTGACGACGATTTCGCGAGCGAGGTCAGCGAGTTTGACACGCTTGACGAGTACAAGGCGGACATCAGAAAGAAGCTCGAGGAAGCTGCCGAAAACAAGGCGAGAACCGAAACGGAAAACGCCATAATAAACAAGGTTGTCGAGAACGCCGAGTTCGAGCTTCCCGAAAAGATGGTCGAGGCGCAGATCGACAACATCGTAAGAGATTTCTCGCAGAGAATCGCGTACCAGGGTATGACGCTTGAAATGTACATGCAGTACACAGGTCAGACGCCCGAAACGTTCAGAGCGCAGTTTACGGAGCAGGCGAAGCAGCAGCTTTCAGGCTCGCTCGTGCTTGAAGCGATAGCGAAGGAAGAGGGAATAGAAGCGGGCCCCGAGGAACTGGAGCTTCACCTTGTCGATATGGCAAAGAAGTACAACATGGAGCTTGACAAGCTCAAGGAAGCGCTTTCGGACGACGAGAAGGAAAATATAAAGAAGGATCTCGAAATACAGAAAACAATCGACATGATTGTAAACAACGCTTCCGTAAAATAAATTTCACAAACAGCGAAAGGAATGAATACTATGGCATTGGTACCTATGGTCGTTGAGCAAACCAACAGAGGCGAACGTTCATACGACATTTATTCGAGACTTTTGGAGGACAGAATAATATTCCTCGCAGATCAGGTCGACAACGCGACGTCGAGCCTTGTCGTCGCGCAGATGCTTTTTCTCGAAGCGAAGGATCCCGACAAGGACATTCAGTTCTACATCGACTCGCCGGGAGGCTCGATAACGGCGGGTATGGCGATCTACGACACTATGCAGTATATAAAGTGCGACGTGTCCACGATATGCATAGGCATGGCTGCGAGCATGGGAGCGTTCCTTTTGTCAGCCGGCGCAAAGGGTAAGCGCTTCGCGCTGCCCAACAGCGAAATAATGATTCACCAGCCGCTTATTTCCGGCGGCGGACTGAGCGGTCAGGCGACGGACGTTGACATCTACGCCAGACACCTTATGAGAACGAAGGAAAAGATGAACCGTATCCTTGCGGAAAAGACAGGTCAGTCTTACGAAAAGGTATGCGCCGACACTGAGCGCGACAACTTCATGACCGCACTCGAAGCGAAGGAATACGGACTTGTGGACGAGGTAATAGAGAGAAAGTCCAAGTAACATCTTTACTGAGAGGTATATATATGGAAGAGACAAGACATTATATCTGCTCCTTCTGCGGAAAGAACGAAAACCAGGTAAACAAGCTGCTTTCGGGCAACGGCGTGTACATCTGCGACGAGTGCGTCGCGATGTGCAACGAGATTTTGGGCGGAGCGTACGACGGCGGCAGAGACTTTTCGCCCGACGACCTCCCGAAGCCCCGCGAGATAAAAGCGTTTCTCGACGATTACGTGATAGGGCAGGAGGAAGCGAAGAAAATCCTGTCGGTGGCGGTATACAACCACTACAAGCGTATTGCGAACGCCGACAAGGCGCAGGACGTGGAGCTTCAGAAAAGCAACATTCTCATGATAGGCCCCACGGGCAGCGGCAAGACGTTCCTTGTGCAGAACCTTGCAAAAATACTGAACGTACCGTTCGCGATAGCGGACGCGACGTCGCTCACCGAAGCGGGTTACGTCGGCGAGGATGTGGAGAATATTCTGCTGAAGCTTATACAGGCTGCCGATTACGAGGTCGAGGACGCGGAGCGCGGCATTATCTACATCGACGAGATCGATAAGATAGCGAAAAAGACCGAGAACGTGTCCATAACGCGCGACGTAAGCGGCGAGGGCGTTCAGCAGGCGCTCCTAAAGGTGCTTGAAGGAACGGTCGCGTCCGTACCGCCGCAGGGCGGCAGAAAGCACCCGCAGCAGGAATTTATCCAGCTTGACACTACGAATATCCTGTTCATATGCGGCGGAGCGTTCGAGGGTATCGACAAAATAATCGAGAACCGTATAGGCAAGCAGGGCTTGGGTTTCGGCGCGGACATAAAGAGCCGTAAGGAAAAGGATATGAGCGAGCTTTTGAGCGAGCTTATACCGCAGGACTTGCAGAAATACGGACTTATCCCCGAATTTATAGGCAGACTGCCCGTGTACACGAAACTCGACAGGCTTGACCGAGAAACGCTCGTGCAGATACTGACCGAGCCGAAAAACGCGCTCATAAAGCAGTACAAGGCGCTGTTCGCGTTCGACGGCGTAAAGCTTGAATTTGAGGAAGAAGCGATCGAGGCGATAGCCGACAAAGCGATCGAGCTCGGAACGGGCGCGCGCGGACTTCGCTCCATAATCGAAGGCGCGATGAACGAGGTCATGTTCGAGATACCGTCCGACAACAGCGTAAGGACCGTAATCATTGACAAGAAATGTATTACGGACGGCAAAATGCCCAAAGTCATACGCGAGGACAAAAAGGCGGCGAAAGCCGCGGAAAAAAGAGAAACGGCTTAAAACGCGGTACGCGTTAAAACGGTGCAAAGGGGCGCTCGGTATGCCGCACGTAGTTCGTGCGCGCTGAGCGCCTTAATATTAAGTAGGAAGGCGGGACAATTACAATGTTTGTATCAGAAAACTTATCTGTAAACGAAAAAAATCATCTTGTGATAGGCAAAAATGACGCGGTGGAGCTTGCGAAGGAATTCGGCACGCCGCTTTACGTGCTTGACGAGGACTTGTTCAGAAAGAACTGCCGCGTTTACAAAAACGCGATGGACAAGTACTACGGCGGCAACGGTCTTGTGCTGTACGCGAACAAGGCGCTCTGTACGCTCTTTACGTGCCGCGCCGCTATGGAGGAGGGTCTCGGCGTAGACGTTGTGTCGGGCGGCGAGCTTTACACCGCGATAAAGGCGGGTTTCCCGATGGACAAGGTGTACTTCCACGGCAACAACAAAACAGCCGACGAGATAGATTTTGCCGTTAAGAGCGGCGTGGGCTGCTTTATCGTCGATAACGTGTACGAGCTTGAAACGCTCAACGAAACAGCTAAGAGATACGGCGCGGTACAGAATATCATGTTCCGCATAAAGCCGGGCGTTGACGCGCACACGCACAGCTTTATCCGTACGGGACAGATAGACTCGAAATTCGGCGTCGCGCTCGAAAACGGCGAGGCGTTTGAGATAACGGAAAAGGCATGCAAAATGTCGAATGTGAAGGTAGTGGGCGTACACTGTCACATCGGCTCGCAGATTTTCGACATAGAGCCGTTCAAAGAGGCTGCCGACATTATGATGAACTTTATCGGCGACGTGAAGGACAAGCTCGGTCTTGAAATAGAGCAGCTTAACCTCGGCGGCGGCTACGGCATAATGTATACCGAAAACGACGATCCCGTACCCTATGACGAGTATATAAAGCACGTCAGCGAGGTCGTGAAGGCGGCGGCGGAAAGGAGAAACGTAAAGCTGCCGTTCATACTCATGGAACCCGGACGCTCGATAGCCGCGCCCGCGGGCGTGACGCTTTACACCGTCGGCGGCGTTAAGGATATAAAGAACGTCAGGAAATACATATCGGTAGACGGCGGAATGGGCGACAACCCGCGCTACATTCTCTACCAGTCCGAGTACGAGGCTGTCGTCGCGAATAACGCAAACGCGGCGCGCACCGAAAAGGTGACGATAGCGGGCAAGTGCTGCGAGTCGGGCGACATACTCCTGAATGACGCGATGATGCCGGAGATACACGTCGGCGATACGCTTGCCGTACTTGCGACCGGCGCGTACAACTATTCAATGGCGAGCAACTACAACAGAATACCCCGTCCGGCTATGGTAGCTGTTTCGGACGGCAGCGCAAGGGTAATCGTAAAGCGCGAAAGCTACGACGACCTCATCAAAAACGATGTGCTGTAAAAAACATATGAAAAGCCCCGACGCGTATATGACGCGTCGGGGCTTTCCCTTTTATCCTATACCGAAATTACGGAAGTAAGCGTAACCAATATTTTACTTGCCGAAATCACGGAAATAAGCATTATCCCAGCCTGTATAATCTGTCATCACCATAGCTTACAGGCTCCCAGCCGTAGCGGTTAATATCCACTTCGGTATTGCTGCCGTTCGGAACGTATATCATATAATTTACGTTTACGTCATCGGTCAGAATATCGCTCATATTGCCGTCCTCGTCGAGCTTTGTAAGGTTTGTGCTGCCGTTTCTCCAAAACTCAATCGGTTTTCCGTAGCGGTTTTTGTTGCTGTTAGGGTACACCTCGGAAACGGTGTCCGTGTTTACGTCAAGTCTGCGCCTGTTTAAATCGGTGCCGGTATACAAAATCGCATTGTCGGTCGTGTATATGATGCTGTACACATCGTCGCATATTGCCTTGGTTTCACCCGTATCCATATCTACCGAATATATCGTACCGTCGATGCGCGAGGTGTCGCCGTAATGGTAATCGAGGCAGTACAGCTTGTTGCCGAAACGCTGTATATCAGATATATCCGCACCGTCCAAGAGCTTATGACGTTCTCCGCCTTCGGGGTCGGAGGTATAGAACATTCCGCTGTCGTTGTCGTCGTATACGGAATACTTGTCGTCGCTGAGCGCGTCGTCCTTAGACGCACCGGAAATTTTGCCCTTGTAGAACTCTGCATTGTCCGACGGATCTATCGGCACATAACTGAAGGATTGCGAGCCGTCCTCGTTGAGCGTCGATACATGCTTAACCTTTATGCCGTCTACTATGTATTCCCACTTTTCATCGTCATATTCCTCGATGTAGTTTAAGTCCAAATCCGCTACATAGTCGTACTCATACGACTCCGTTTCATCATTATACGGACCTTCTATATGGAAAAGCGTTCTGCCGTCGGTGGTGGTTATCGGGGAGAAATACTTTATTTTTACTTTATCGTTTACACATTCCACAACATCGCCGTCCGTTCTGTAAAGATATGACTCCGATGTGTCGTCCACCCTCGTTTTTGCGCTCGTGAAGTAAAGCCATGATTTCTCACTCTTATCCTTTGCGGCTACTCTGTAAAGCGAACCGCAGTCGTCGGTCACAAGCTCTTTATGCGCCTTGCCGTTTTCGTAGGTGAGCCTGTAAAGCAAGCGCTGTGAGTACGTGACGCCATCTTTTTCAATGCTGTCAAGGAAGAACATATACGGCTTGTTCTGCGTGTAGTCCGCACTCAAGGGCGAGCCGTCCTCGTATGTGAGGAAGTCGCCCAATATGCCGTAGCAGAAGCCGTCGGACAGCTTTGTCACGTCGCTGCCGTCGGGGAGCATCGTGAACAGACAGCCCTCGTCCTTGCCGCGTATGTGATAATAAAGTCTGCCGTTGTAGTAGCTTATATCGTAGCAGTCCTCGTCGGATATTTTCTGCTTGTTTTCACCGTTCGAGTCGACCCTGTACATATGACCGCCGTCCGACCAGTCGGCGTAGTAGATCCAGCCGTCGGGAGCGCGGCGGCTGTACTCCGGCTCCTTAAAGCCGTTCTTTATCATATAATCTATCTCTGACATTGAATACTTCGCCGGAAGAATCTCCTTGCCGGAGTAATCATACAGACCGAACGTCGTTGCGCCCGATTTCGCCGCCTTTACGTATATGTAATCCGCGTCGGTTTTGTACGTGTAGACGGGGATTGTGACTAAAAGCTCGCCCGTCACGGCGTTAAATATATCCGTCGTGTCGCTGTACGTCTGCGCGGCGGCGTACACGTTCCCGTCGCTCGCCGTGCTGCAGTATATATTTGAATAAATGTCCGTGTCAAACGGTATGCTCACGCCGTCCTTTTTGAGGTAGAGTGTTTCGCCGAGCTTTGTTTCGGTATATCCGTTTTCGTACGTTTTAATCGTCTTTTCCGTGTCAGCCGTAATACCTGTGCCGTCGGGGTAGGCGGCGTGCGGGTATATGCGGTAAATTCTGTAAAGCAGCGATATTGCCTGCTCTACCGTGATATTGCCGAGCGGCTCGAAGTTGTTTTTACCCATGCCCTGCATAAGCCCGAGGTCGCTGAGCGCGTAAACGGCGCGCGCCGCGTAGTCGGCAACGCTGTCCGCGTCGTCGTATGTGAGCTTCGATTTGTATGGAATTTCCAAACCTCTGCCGTCCGCGTCAAATTCGGTGGTGCTGTAAACCGTATAGTTTTCCTCACGCGTGAAGTCTAAGCGGCCGAGAGTTTCAAGCGCGAGCACAGCCGCGTCCTGACGTGTAATCGGCTCGTCGGGGCGAAGCCTTGCGCGCGTAACGGTCGTGACGCCGTATTCGTTCGTTTCGCTTTCGAGCGTTTCGCCGTTTACGAGATGATTGCCGATGGCAAGCTGATAATAGTAATTGTCGCCTATGTCCTCAAAGTAATTGTACCATGCCGGGTGAACGTAGTTTTTGTTAATTTGTATCGTCTTTATAAGCACACTGCACATAAGCTCTATAAACTGACCGCGCGTTATGTTCTGTCTGTAATCCGACACGTCGGCGAGTCCCTCCGTAATCAAATCCTCGCTCGTGAACACGCTTACGTCGTTGTACGCCCAGTCGGACACGTGCACGATTTCGCGCGCGAACGCCGATGTTGCAGTAGCGAGCATTGCAGCACATAAAATTATACCGATAATCTTCTTTTTCATTTCGCCCGCCTCCTTAATGCACTATAAATCCGAAATACGTGTGACCGCCGCTGTACATGAGTACGGCTCTGCCGCCGTCCGTCAGGCGGTATACCTCCTTAACGCCGTTTACCGACGCTGTTTCGGGATTGCCGAGCGACGCGTGAACGTCGCTTTTGCTCGTGCCGAGAGGCAGAGCGGCAAATTCGCCTTCGCTCACCGTTGCGGCAAGAGCCGCAGACGGTGCGGCAAGAGCCGCTATGAGCAAGGCTGCGAATATTTTTCTTTTCATTTCAAATCACCTTTTATCCTATACATTTTATCCTTTTATTCCTCCAACGTTTCCGCCCCGTCAGCGGAAACGCCGGTACTGTCCGTGTCGGCTTCGCCGCCGGACGGCTCGACGATGTATACGTGTTCGAGCGTGCCGTCCTCGTACTGCAGCACGGCTGTCGAACCGTCGTCAAGCGAGTAAGTGTCCTTCATGCCGTTAGCTGCCGAGCTTTCCGGCTCGCCGAGCCTGTCATACACGCTGCCGCGCTCGTCGCCTATTGTGATGTCGTTTACGCTGTTGTCGGCCGCGGGTTCGTCGGGAACGTAGTCCGAGTAGTCCTCATATTCGGGAGCGGTGTAATCGTCCTCGTATACATACCCGTCAGCGCTGTCGTCGCTTTCGGGCTCGTAATATGTGTCGTCAGTATCGTCCTCGTAAACCGGCTGCGGCTCGGCTGTCGGTTCGGGCGCAGCTGCGGGCGGGGGAGTGGGACGTTCCACTATACCCAAATCGTCCTCTATCACCTCCGCGACGCTGTCTGCCGCGAACGTGATAACGCCGCCCGACACAGCCACCGATACGGCTATGACACAGAACATCACAACGCCGCTGCGCTTTATCTTTTCGTCGAGTATACCCTTAAACCGCTCCAAGACCGTTTTCTTTGAAAAGAAGAAGCAGGTCGAAAGAGCCGTGCCGCGTCCGCGTCCGTTGTGAACGAGGCGCAGTATCGTTTCGCAGTAGCCGCGGCGGTAATCGACGTTCTGACTTCTCACGACCTCCGCGTCGCACGCAAATTCCATGTCGCGGTCAGCCGCGCTTGCCATGATGTGAACCATCGGGTTAAACCAGTGAACGGCTCTCGCGGTCATGACAAGCAGCTTGTACCAAATGTCGCGCCGTCTCATATGCACAAGCTCGTGGCGCAGCACTATGGTAAGCTCCGCGTCGGTGAAGTCGATGCAGGGGAGCAGCAGCACAGGCGTTACTATGCCGAATACCATAGGCGTTGTGACCGCTTTGCAGAGCTTTACGTTAAAATCGCGTGTCACTCCCGCGAAGTCCTTCGCCGCCTTTACGGCGTGTAATATCCTCTCGTCCGTCACGTTTTTCGCCCAGCGGCGCACCATGCCGGAAAATGATATGTATTTTGCCGTCTGGTACAGCGCGAACACGATAACGCCCAAAATCCATACGAACGTGACGAGCTTTTGCACGTCTATCCCCGCTGCGGCAACAACGGGCGTCTGCGCAGCCGTCGGGATCGTCTGCGGAATGGGCATTGTAATGGATTTCGCGAGGCTTATCTTAAACGGCAGAACGAGCCGCGCCGCGACGAAAAGCCACATGTAGTAACGCCATTTTGAAACGTAGCTCCGCTTCAGTATGGGCGCGCACAGGAGAAGCAGCGCAATCCATACGCTTATGGGCAGAGTAATTTCGATAATGTCGATCATCAGATTTTCCATATTACTTTCCCTCTTTCTTTATCTTCTCAATAAATGCGTCCAACTCCTCGATGTCCTTTTCCGATATTGTTTTGCTGTCGTACAGCGCGGTGACAAGTCCCGTTATCGTACCCTTCTCGCCGAACCGCTTAAAAAACGACGCGCTCTCGACCATTAAATAGTCGTCCTCGGTAACGAGCGGCTCAAACGTCTTGCTCTTTCCGAGAACGCCCGTTTTCAAAAATCCTCTCTCCGCGAGACGTGAAAGGAGAGACTGCAGCGCCCCTTGGCTCCACGGACGCGTCTTTTCAAGCTCGCGCTTTATGTCGGTCGTCGTGATGGGTGTGGGATTTGACCATATCACCTGCATGATATCCAGTTCCGTTTCGGGTATTTTTTTGAGTTTCATAGCTATGACTCCTTTGATATATTTTAATTACTGCACATGTAGTATATCTATATACTACACCCGCAGTATATATTTGTCAAGGGGTTTTGCAAAAGTTTTTATAAAAAATTTTTGCGGTGAAAACGACATGAGAAAAGGGCGGACATAAGCCCGCCCCGATGACAAAAAATGGGGGATTTTATTTTTTGCATTTGTGCGGACAGTCGGCGCAGCCGCAGCCGCACCCGCCGCTTTTGCGAGTGCGTATCACCGAGCGAAGCGCAAGCGTGACCGCCGCGGCGAGTATTACGCAGATTATTACGGTAGCAATCATTTTTACCGCCTCCTACGCTTTAAGCCCGCCCTTGACGCTCAGCGTCTTGCTTTCCTTGTACGGGCGCAGCAGCAGGTACATAAAGCCTATCACAACGAGTATCGCCGCAACGGTACCCACGCCGAAGCCGCCGCCGGTAAAGAGCGTGCCGAGCTGGTAGATGCACAGTGATACCGCGTAAGCGAGCGCGCACTGCCAGCCGATAGCGAACCACGTCCACTTCGCGCTGTTCATTTCGCGCTTTATCGCGCCGATTGCCGCGAAGCACGGAGCGCACAAAAGGTTAAACACGAGGAACGAGTACGCCGAAAGCCTTGTAAAATTCATCGCGAGATTCGTCCATACCTCGAAGCCATTCTCCGCGACCTCCGCGAAACCGCCGTAGAGTATGCCGAACGTGCCGACGACGTTCTCTTTCGCAATAAGTCCCGTTACAGCCGCGACAGCCGCCTTCCAGTCGCCCCAGCCGAGCGGCGCGAATATCGGAGCGAGTATATTTCCTATTGACGCGAGTATCGAGTTGTTCATATCTTCGACCATGCCGAACGAGCCATCCTCAACGCCGAAGCCTTGCAGGAACCAGACGAGTATCGTCGCGAGAAGGATAATCGTTCCCGCCTTCTTGATAAACGACCAACCGCGCTCCCACATGCTGCGCAGTATGCTGCCGACAGTTGGGAGGTGGTATTCGGGAAGCTCTATCACGAACGGCGCGGGATCGCCCGCAAACATTTTTGTCTTTTTGAGTATAATTCCCGAAACGATAATCGCCGCAATACCCACAAAGTACGCGCTTGTCGCTACCCATGCCGCGCCGCCGAAAAGTGCGCCCGCGATAAGCGCAATTATCGGGAGCTTTGCGCCGCAGGGGATAAACGTCGTTGTCATAATCGTCATGCGCCTGTCGCGCTCGTTCTCAATCGTGCGCGACGCCATAATTCCCGGAACGCCGCAGCCCGTACCGATAAGAACGGGTATGAACGACTTGCCCGACAGCCCGAAACGTCTGAAAATTCTGTCCATAATAAACGCGATTCGCGCCATGTAGCCGCAGCCCTCCAAAAATGCGAGGAATATAAACAGCACGAGCATCTGCGGAACAAATCCGAGTACCGCGCCCACTCCGGCGACTATACCGTCGAGGATAAGACTGTTGAGCCAGTCAGCCGTGCCGAGCGCACTGAGCGCGTTTTCGATAATCACGGGTATGCCGGGTATTTCAAGCCCGAACAGGCTCCAGCCTTCGCCGAAAACGCCGTCGTTCATCCAGTCGGTAACCCATGTTCCGACCGTCGTGACCGATATGTAGTAAACGATAAACATAACAGCCGCGAAAATCGGCAGAGCGAGTATTCTGTTGGTAACGATTTTGTCTATCTTATCCGAAAGGCTGTTTTTCGCGGCGGTACTCTTTTTCTTGTAACAGCCGCCGATGATTGAAGTAATATATGTATATCTCTCGTTTGTGATAATACTCTCGCTGTCGTCGTCCAGTTCCTTTTCCGCGGCGGCGATTATATCCTCAACGTCGGGAACGGATTTAAGCTGCGACGCTATCTTATCATCGCGCTCAAACAGCTTTATAGCGTAGAATTTTTTCTGCTCCTCGGGTATTGAACCGTCAAGCTTTTCCGCGATTTGGTCAATGTACCCCTCAACCTTCTTATCGAACGAGTGAACCGCCTTAAACGGCTTGCCCGCGGCGGCAACGGCTTTGCTTGCAGCCTCTTTAACGCCCGTTCCTTTGAGCGCGGAAATCGCCACAGCCTCGCAGCCGAGGGCGTTGCCGAGCTTCGAGAGGTCAATTTTGTCGCCCTTTTTGTTGACGACGTCAATCATATTCACAGCCATAACGACAGGTATGCCAAGCTCGGTAAGCTGTGTCGTAAGATACAGGTTGCGCTCCAAATTGCTGCCGTCAACGATATTCAAAATCACATCGGGTTTGTCGTTTATGAGATAATTTCTCGCGACGACCTCCTCGAGCGTATACGGGGAGAGCGAGTAAATACCCGGTAAATCCTCGATTATAACGTCCTTTCTGCCCTTTAATCTGCCCTCTTTTTTCTCGACCGTAACGCCGGGCCAGTTGCCGACATACTGATTTGAGCCGGTGAGTGCGTTAAATAATGTAGTTTTACCGGAATTAGGATTTCCGGCAAGCGCGATTTTTATTGCCATTTATGTATACCTCCTTAGTCCACCAATATCATTTTCGCGTCCGCTTTTCTTATTGAAAGCTCGTAATTTCTGACGGTCACCTCAATCGGATCGCCCAAAGGCGCGACCTTGCGGACAAACACATCCACGCCCTTAGTAATGCCCATGTCCATGATCCTCCGCTTAACCGCGCCTTCGCCGTCGAGCTTTAATACCTTGACCGTTTCGCCGATTTTCGCGTCACGTAATGTTTTCATATTTTAACCTCCTTTTTTTACACCATGATCCTATTCGCCATAGACCTGTCGATCGCCACTCTCGCGTCCTTGACATTCACAATCATATTCCCCGAAATCGCCGACACGACCGTTACCTCCGTACCCTCCACGAAACCGAGATTCTCCAGAAACCGCCGCGTTTCGTCCTTGCCGGTGATTTTCACGATATTTTTTGTTTCGCCGATATTCACCATAGTTAAAGGCATAGCCATACACTCCCTCCGTAAACATTAAAAAACCAAAGTGCGCCGTACACAAGGTATATTAGTCGCTAATAATAATGATTAGCTATAACTAACGTATGTTATACTACCATTATTTTATACCGTTGTCAAGGGGGTTGTGAAAAATTTTTTGAAAAATTTTCAAAAACCTCTTGACAAATAACCGTACTAACTGTATTATAATAGTTAATACAGATAATACACACAAAATGGGAGGTGAAAATATGATACAGCTTGACCTGTCCGACCACAGACCGCTTTATGAGCAGATTAAGGAGAAGATGAAGGAGCTTATAATAGCGGAGATATTAAAGCCGGACGACAAAATACCGTCGGTGCGGGAAATGGCGCAGCAGCTTACGATAAACCCCAACACGATACAGCGAGCTTACCGCGATTTGGAGACGGAGGGGTACATTTACTCCGTACGCGCAAAGGGAAGCTTCGTCGCGCCGGTGTCGCGGGTGCGCGAGAAAACGGAAAGCACGGAGCTTACCGACGAAATGGAAAATCTCGTAAAACGCGCGCGGTTTCTCGGGATAAAAAAGGAAACGCTCATAGATTTAATCGACGGCGTGTATGAAAAGAAGGAGGAATGAGATATGATTGAAGTAAAAAACGTAATAAAACGCTTCGGCGACTTTTTCGCGCTTAACGGCGTGAACATAAATGTGGAAAAAGGCTCGGTCTACGGTCTTGTCGGACCGAACGGCGCGGGCAAAACCACAGTAATAAAATGTATGGCGGGCATTTACCGCCAGGACGGCGGCTCGGTTCTGATAGACGGTAAGCCCGTGTACGAGAACGCGGAGATCAAAAGCCGCGTCGCGTACGTGAGCGACGACCTGTACTTTTTCCCGGGCTACTCGATAAAGGACAGCGCCGCCTACTACCGCGGCATATACCCGAACTGGAGCGACGAGCGGTTCAGGGAGATTGCGGACGTGTTCAAAATTGACGAGAAACGCGCCGCGCGCAGGCTGTCAAAGGGTATGCAGAAGCAGGCGGCGTTCTGGCTCGGACTGTCGACGCAGCCCGACGTGATGATACTCGACGAGCCGATGGACGGTCTCGATCCTGTAATGCGCCGCAACGTCTGGAACATCATGCTCGCCGAGGTCGCAAACCGAGGCATGACGGTACTCGTGTCGAGCCACAACCTGCGCGAGCTTGAGGACGTGTGCGACCACGTGGGAATTATGAACAAGGGCAGAATTGCCATAGAAAAGGGACTTGACGAGGTAAAGGGCAATATTCACAAGGTACAGACCGCGTTCAGGGACGGACTGCCCGACGAGCTAAAAACGTCGCTCAACGTATTGAAGCACGAAAGGGCGGGCAGCGTCGATATGCTTATCATACGCGGCGACAGCGGCGAGATAACGGACAAGATAAAGAAATATTCGCCGCTGCTTCTGGACGTCGTTCCGCTTACGCTTGAGGAAGTATTTATATATGAGTTGGGAGGTATGGGCTATGAGCTTGAAATCATTGATTAACAAAAGCGTTATAAAATCCGATATGCGCCGTTACTGGTACGTCGGCGTGACGTTCGCACTCGCGCTGTTTGTCGTGACGGTGCTGCCTTTAAGGAGTACGCTCCTTTACCGTCCCGACACGGGAAGGGACTTTTTACACAGCACGTTTTACTTAATGGCGCAAACCACCTCGCTGCTTATAATCGTGCCGTTCTGCGTAATAACGCCGGCGCTGCTGTTTTCGTACCTGCACCACAAAAGCTCGGTGTGCGAAACGCACCGCCTGCCGTTAAGGCGCGAGTGTTTGTACTTCTCGCACCTCGTGTCGGCTGCTGTGCTTATTGCGCTGCCGATCATACTTAACGCCGCGATAATGTTCACAATGGTTGAAACGCTGCCGTCGTATATACTGCTGTGGGCGGCACTGTCGATGATATACGCGTTTGAGATAGCGGGCTTTTCCGCCGCCGCGTCAATGCTCGTCGGCAACACAGCCGCCGGCGTGATGCTGCCGTCGATCGTGATGTTCCTGCCGCTGTTTTTCACGGGCGTGATGCAGATACTCGGCACGGACTACCTCCACGGCTACGTCGCAAGCGGCTTGCCGGGCTTTATGCGGTGGATTTACCCGAGCTACGCGAACCTTCTCGAAGGCAAAATGTACGTGTGCCTCGCGCTGGGGATTGTGTTTATCGCGCTGGGCGCGTGGTTCTACCGAATGAGAAGGCTCGAGAACCACACGCGCATACTCGCGTTCGATGCGCTGAACCCCGTTTTCATGTACGGACTTGCGTTCTGTGCCGGTCTTGTCGGATATATGTACCTGGGTACGATTTTCTACGACAGCGTGAAAATTTCCATGTGGATAGGCTTACCGTTCGGCATAATAGGCATTATCGTAGCGCGCATGATTATATCGAAGTCGTTCAAGCCGACGAAAATCCTGAAACCTATCATTATATACACGGCTATGATGTGCGTGCTGTACCTGTTCTACGGCGCAGACATAACCGGCTTTGAAAAGCGCGTACCCGACATTGACAACATCGCGTCGGTAAACGTCACAAACTACAGCGGCGTCAGGTCGAGTACGAATTTAAACGGCGAAACAATGTACACCTCCGAAAACGATCCGACGCTTTACAACAAGGAGGATATTGAAAAGGTCATCGCGCTTCACCGAGCGATAGTCGAGAGAGGCGCGGTAGAGAGTGAAAACGCTTACGGTCTGCCGATTACGTACACGCTTAAGGACGGCAGCGAAATACGGCGCAGCTATGCCGTAACCGAAGATAACGAGGAGGTGTTCCGTCTTTTCTGCGCCGTACAGGAGCTTAAACAGGTAAAATGCGAAAGATTTCCGATAATCGGAGACGACGGCACGGAGTACACGAACGTGAGCGTAATAAATCTCGGAGCGCTTACGCAGCTCGATCCGCCGCGGCAGGAGCAGATACTCGCCGCGCTCAAACAGGACGTGCTTAACGCAAGCTACACCGAACTGACAAATTCCGAATCGATTACGCGTCTTTCGGTTGACAGCCGTATTCCGTCGCTCGACGAGAATATGAACCCGATTGAGGACAAGTCGCACTGGGCGCAGCAGACGCTTGAGTACAACGTTTACCCGTCATACGCGAACTGTATCGCACTGCTCAAGGAGTGGGGACTTTACAATATTATGCCGCCCGCCGACGTAATTGACAGGATTACGGTTTACCAATATACAGGCAAAAACAGCAAATCCGCGATTTTGACGGATAAAGCCGATATAGAAAAAGCGCTCGCGCATATCAAAGCGAACGTGGATAATATGAAGGACATTGATCTCCTGAACGGCACTTATCAGCGGTTTACGATAGGATACAAGCCCGATACCGCCGGCTATTCGACGTATATGGTCGACGCGCCGTGCATGGAGGGAATTGTATTTGAATAAAAAACGCGTCCGCCCGTCTTGAAAAGTAAAACCATATGTGATATAATTAACAAAGTCGGAAAAACTAATATTAAATTATCATATATGCGAGGCGGTTGTTATGACGGGCAAATTCGATATAACGGGAATGACGTGCAGCGCGTGCAGCGCGCGTGTGGACAAAGCGGTGCGCTCGCTCGACGGCGTAAACGAAGTGAACGTGAACCTCCTTATGAATAATATGAGCGTCGATTACGACGATGACGCGGTGACGGAGGGTGAGATAATCGGCGCGGTGATCGCGGCAGGTTACGGCGCGTCCAAAACGGGTGAAAAAAAGACGGAGACGCGCGATACGGGCGTTGAGGACGAGATTAAAAGCATGAAGATACGCCTTATCGTGTCGGTCGCGCTGCTCGTTCCGCTTATGTACCTTTCGATGGGGCATATGTGGAACTTTCCGCTTGTAAATTTATGGATAAAAGGGTATGAGGACGCGCTCGCGTTCGCGTTCACGCAGCTTTTGCTGACGCTGCCTATAGTCATAATAAACAGAAAATATTTCATAAACGGCTTCAAAACGCTGTTTCACGGCGCGCCGAACATGGACTCTTTAATTGCGATAGGCTCGGGCGCGTCGCTCGTGTACGGGATCGTGGCGATTTATTGTATCGGCTACGGTCTCGGTCACGGCAACAGGGAGCTTGTCGAAAGCTACATGATGAACCTCTATTTCGAGGGCGCAGCGACTATCGTGACGCTGATAACGCTCGGCAAATACCTCGAAACACGCGCCAAGGGCAAAACCTCGCGAGCAATAGAAAAGCTTATAGACCTTTCGCCGAAAACGGCTGTCGTTATTAGGAACGGCAAGGAGAAAACAGTCGCGGTCGAGGACGTTAAGGTCGGCGAATACGTAGTCGTGAAAGCCGGACAGACGGTACCGCTCGACGGCGTGATAACCGAAGGAAACGGCGCGGTTGACGAGTCGGCGATAACGGGCGAGAGCATAGCGGTCGAAAAGACCGTCGGCGACAGCGTTACCGGCGCGACCGTGAACAAGTCGGGTTACTTCGTGTTCCGCGTTGAAAAGGTGGGCGAGGACACGACGCTCGCGCAGATTATAAGCCTTGTAGAGGAAGCCGCGTCGTCGAAAGCGCCGATATCAAAGCTCGCGGACAAGGTAGCCGGCGTGTTCGTGCCGGTCGTTATCGGGATAGCGATAGTCACCGCCGTTGTGTGGCTGCTTATCGGCAAGGGCGCGGGCTTCGCGTTCACAATGGCTGTATCGGTACTCGTAATATCGTGTCCGTGCGCGCTCGGACTTGCCACGCCGACAGCGATAATGGTCGGAACGGGCAGGGGCGCACAGCTCGGCATACTCATAAAATCAGCCGAAAGCCTTGAAACGGCTTGCAAAACCGACACCGTTGTGCTTGACAAAACCGGCACGATAACCGAGGGTAAGCCGTCCGTGACGGATATAATCCCCAGCGGCGTGACGGAAAACGAGCTTTTGTCCGTCGCGGCGGCGGTTGAAAATGCGTCGGAGCATCCGCTCGCGCGGGCGATAGTCGAAAAGGCAAAGGACATGGACGTAAAGACAGCCGAGGACTTCAAACAGACAGCCGGACGCGGTGTGAGCGGCGTTGTGAACGGCAAAAAAATACTTGCCGGAAATTACAAAATGATGTGTGAAAACAACGTGACCGCGACCGAAAACACCGCGCTTGCGGCGGAGGGCAAAACGGCTCTCTACTTTGCGGCTGACGGTAAATTTATAGGTATAATCGCCGTTGCGGACACAGTTAAGGAAACGAGCCGCGCCGCGATAGACGCTATGCGCGATATGAAATTAAAGGTGGTAATGCTCACCGGCGACAACAAGGTTACAGCCGAGGCGATACGCAAAAGCCTCAACCTCACCGACGCGATAGCCGAGGTGCTGCCGTCGGGCAAGGAGGCGGAGGTGCGCCGTCTGCAGTCCGAGGGACGCAGCGTGGCAATGGTCGGCGACGGCATAAACGACGCTCCCGCTCTCACACGCGCCGACGTGGGCGTGGCGATAGGCGCGGGTACGGACGTCGCGATAGAGGCGGCTGACGTGGTACTGATGAAAAGCGACCTGCGCGACGCGGTTACGGCGATGAAATTAAGCCGCGCCGTAATGCGAAATATAAAGCAAAACCTCTTCTGGGCATTCTTCTACAATGTACTCGGCATACCCGTTGCGGCGGGTGCGCTTTACTGGCTCGGCGGATTCTGCCTTAACCCAATGATAGCGGCTGCCGCGATGAGTTTCAGCAGCGTGTTTGTAGTGTCGAACGCGTTAAGACTTCGTTTCTTTAAGCCGTGATGCGGGGACACTAAAAACACGGGGACACTAAAACTCCCGAAGGGCGTTTGCCTTTCGGGAGCTTTTATATTCAGCCTTCCATATGCTTACCGAGAAATCCCGCCGCGCTTTCCGCGAGCTTTTCGTCAACCTCGGACGGCTGCTCGCCGTCGTTCATGATAAACAGTACCGAACCAATCGTGTCGCCCTCGCTCACGATAGGCACGACCACGCCCGCGCTGTACTTGTCAACGCCGTCGGCTACCGACACGGGCTTGCCGTCCTTGTAGCTTACAATGATTTTCTCGTTCATGACGTTTTCAAGCTCGCTCGACACGCGACGCTCCATAAGTTCCTTTTTGGGTATGCCCGACACGGCGATAACGCTGTCGCGGTCGGTGATGCACGCGCCGTGACCGGACGCCTTCGCGAGCGTTTCGACGTAGTTTGTCGCGAAATCCCCGAGTTCTCCTATGGGCGAATACTTCTTAAAAATTACCTCGCCGTCTTTTTCGGTGTATATTTCAAGCGGATCTCCCTCACGGATACGCATTGTGCGGCGTATCTCCTTGGGTATAACGATCCTGCCAAGGTCATCTATTCGTCTTACAATTCCCGTTGCCTTCATAAATAAACTCCTCCTGTATTTAAATTATAATTATCGGCTACGGGTTTATTATGATTTCTTTTCTTGCTTATTATTCAAAAAATTACATAATGCGCGGCTGGTTAAATTTGGTTCAGTTTAATGTAATCTCCTTCGCGAGCGTAATAGGCTGCACGGTGTTTGTCCAAACGAAAAATTTGATTTTTGCCGCGCCCGCCGTATCCGGCGCAACGGTCGCCGCTCCGTCGGTAAACGGCTCGCTTACGACGCTTATCAGCGCACCCTCCGCGTCATACGCCGCCGCATACGCAATGCCGTCATAATCCGTTTCGGCGGTAAGTACGTAGCCGCCGCCCGACTGCGCGACGGTTAGAGTGACAGGAGTGATTTGGTCGTGCCTTCCGTAGTGGATTGTGGCATTTTTCAGACAGTCGTTATATGAACCTATCTCAATCAACTTCCAGTCCTGTTCTGATCCTGAATAGTATACATCTGTCAGGCTGTCACAGTAAGAAAATGCGCCTTCATCAATACTTGTTACACTTTCAGATATGGTAATATTTGTCAAGTCTCTGCAGCTATAGAACGCTTGTCTGCCAATGTCTGTTACGCTATTGGGTATGGTTATGCTTGTTAAGCTGTTGCAGCAAAAAAACGCAGAATTGCCAATGCTTTTTACGCTGCTGCCGATGGTAACGTTTGCTAAGCCGGTACAACTATTAAACGCACCTTCACCAATACATGTTACGCTGTTGGATATGGTAACGCTTGTCAAGCCGTCGCAGTTGGCAAACGCACCTTCACCAATACTCGTTACACCGTCCGGTATGGTAACGCTTGTTAAGCCTGGGGAAAGGAAAAACGAATAGCTTCCAATACTTGTTACGCCCGGTTCGATTACCAATTTTGTAATAAATATTGGCCACGGAGCAGAAAAAATGGGATAATCCTCCATATCCCCCTCACCGCTTATAGTGAGTGTTCCTTCGTCGTCAAGTGTCCATGTTACGTTACCGACTTCCGCTCCGCAGTTTCCGCTGCCGATGATTTGGGCGTTTGCGATAAGCGGCACGCACAGGAGCATTGTCAGTACTGCCAGTACAAGTAAAATTCGTTTTTTCATGTTTTCTTCCTCCGTAATTTAGTGTAATTTGCGGGCGACCGCAAGGGTCGCCCCTACGTTAGCCTCCCCTTGAGGGGAGGTGGCATCGCGTAGCGATGACGGAGAGGTGGCAACAAATTTTTAAGACCACCTCTCAGTCGCCTTCGGCGACAGCTCCCCTCAAGGGGAGCCTCACACCACGCATCAAAAAATGCGTGGCACAAATCCGCGCCACGCATAAAAACGCGGCTTGGATTTAATGTTACCACACATTTTTACTGCCAATGAAACACTACAAAATTATTGCGTTATTCAGAGTAGAGCATTTCAATATGAAGCCTGCGTTTTTGACAAACACAAAACTCTACTTTGAAATAAGTGTACCGCAAAACAGAATATTCTATACCGAATACTCCATAAAAATAAGTATTAAAAAAGTAGTGCCATGCAAAAATACACAGCAGTAAAAATAATGTGGTACATTCATTATACCACAGATTTCAAAAAATTCAAGATTTTTTCTCTTGCACGCGAAAATATTCTAAATAACGGTTGTTTTTTTCGGCGGTATGTGGTAGAATTATAATGGTTAAATATGTAAAAAGGAAGTAACGCAATGAAGATATACAACACGCTCACAAGGCAAAAGCAGGAATTTGTGCCGATTACCGAAAACGAGGTAAAGATGTACGCGTGCGGTCCGACGGTGTACAATTACATCCACATCGGAAACGCGCGTCCGCTTGTTATTTTCGACACGCTCCGCCGCTACATGGAGTACCGCGGCATGAAGGTTACGTTCGTGCAGAATTTCACCGACGTTGACGACAAGATGATCAACCGCGCGAAAGAGGAAAACACCACGGTCAAGGAACTCGGCGAACGGTTCATAGCGGAGTATTTCGACGACGCGAAGGCGCTCGGCGTGCGCGCCGCGACAATTCACCCGAAGGCGACCGAGAACATTGACGCGATCATAGACGTTATAAAAAAGCTCGAGGAAAACGGTTACGCGTACTGCGTTGACGGCGACGTGTACTTTGCGGCAAAGAAATTCGCGGGCTACGGCAAGCTGTCAAAGCAGCCTTTGGAGGATCTCGAGGCGGGCGCGAGAATAGAGGTCGGCGAGAAAAAGCGCGATCCGATGGACTTCGCTCTGTGGAAAAAGCAGAAGGAAGAGAGCGAGCCTGCGTGGGAAAGTCCGTGGGGCATGGGCAGACCGGGCTGGCACATCGAGTGCAGCGCGATGGTAAACAGGTACCTCGGCGAAACGATCGACATTCACGCGGGCGGTCAGGATTTGATTTTTCCGCACCACGAAAATGAGATAGCGCAGTCGGAGTGCGCGAACGGCAAGCCGTTTTCGCATTACTGGATGCACAACGGTTATATAAATATCGACAACCGCAAAATGAGCAAGTCGCTCGGCAATTTCTTCACGGTGCGCGACGTGCGCAAAAAGTTTGACGGCGAGGTTATCCGCTACTTCATGCTCGCGGCGCATTACAGAAGCCCCGTAAATTTCTCCGACGAGCTTATGGAACAGGCGAAATCGGCTGTCGAACGCGTGTACACGTGTATCGACAATCTCGAATTTATGCTTGAAAGCGCGGAGGATAAGGTGCTTACCGAAACGGAGCTGTCGGAAAAGCTTGACGGCTTTAAGGATAAATTCATCGAGGCGATGGACGACGACCTCAACACCGCCGGCGCGACCGCCGCGATATTCGATATAGTGTACGCCGCGAATACGGAGCTTACGGGTGCAAACTCAAAGGCGATAATAGAAAAAACGCTCGGACTTATACGCGAACTGGGCGGCGTTCTGGGCTTGTTCCAGAAACAGAAGAAGTCGATCGACGCGGAGGTCGAGGAATTGATAGAAAAGCGTAACAAGGCGCGCGCGGAGAAGAATTGGGCTGAAGCGGACGCGATACGCGATAAGCTGAAGGAAATGAATATCGTCCTGAAGGATACCCCGACGGGTGTACAGTGGAGCTATGTGGAATGATGCAAACGAAACCACCAAACCAATACGCGCCGCTGCCGCTGGCGTACATCGGCGACGCGGTATACGAGGTATACGTGCGCACGCGACTTATTGCGGAACACCCCGACATGGCGGCGCATAAGCTGCACGTACACAGTATAAAATACGTCAAAGCCCGCGCGCAGTCGAACAGTATACACGCGATGCTCCCGATACTTTCGGACGATGAAACGGCGGTGTTCAGGCGCGGACGTAACGCAAAATCACCGACCGTGCCGAAGAACGCCGACCTATCCGATTACCGTTACGCGACGGGACTTGAAGCGCTTTTCGGCTACCTGTACCTCGCGGATGAGAAGGACAGGCTCAATGAGCTTATGGCGTTCGCATACGAACACGCGTTGGACGAGAGAGAAAAGAAGTAAAAAACGGCGTAAAAACCGATTTAATAAAAATAACAGGAGGAAACGATATAATGGATGCAAAAAGAGTAACAGAGCTGTCCATAATCGCCAACAAGGTGCGCAAGCACGCGCTTACCGGCGTGTACAACGCGGCTTCGGGACATCCGGGCGGCTCGCTTTCGATAGCGGACGTGCTTACATACCTCTATTTTGAGGTTATGAACATCGATCCCAAAAACCCGAAAATGGAGGGACGCGACAGATTTGTGCTGTCAAAAGGACACACCGCGCCGGCGCTTTACGGAACGCTGGCTGAACGTGGATTTTTCGATCCTGCCGAGATGAAGAATTTGAGAAAGTTCGGCAGCTTCTTACAGGGACACCCGGTTCTCGATAAAGTACCCGGAGTTGAAATGTCAACGGGTTCGCTCGGTCAGGGCGTGTGTGTCGCGGGCGGAATGGCTCTTGCGGCGAAGCTCGATAACAAGGATTACCGCGTTTATTCAATTCTCGGCGACGGCGAATTGGAGGAAGGGCAGGTTTGGGAGCAGGCTATGTTCGCTCCGCATTACAAGCTCGACAACTTCACGATTTTCATCGACAACAACGGATTGCAGATCGACGGCGATATAACGAAGGTCATGAACCCCACGCCTATTGACAAAAAATTCGAGGCGTTCGGCTGGCACGTTATAAAGTGCAGCGCGCACGATTTTAACGAACTTGAATCAGCGGTAAATGAGGCGAAGGCGACAAAGGGCAAGCCGACTGCCGTTATAATGAAGTCGGTAAAGGGCAAGAACGTGTCGTTTATGGAGAATAATCCCGCATGGCACGGCGCGGCTCCGAAGGAGGACGATTACAACAAGGCGATCGCGGAGCTTGACGAGCAGATTAAGAGATTGGAGGCGAGCTTATAATGGCAAAACAGGCAACCAGAGCGTCATACGGTCAGGCGCTTGTCAAATACGGCATACCGAATGAGAATGTCGTTGTTCTCGACGCCGACCTTTCAAAATCCACAATGACGACTAAATTTAAGGAAGCGTGTCCCGAAAGATTTATCAACATGGGCATAGCCGAAGCGGACATGATGTGCGTAGCGGCAGGTCTCGCGACGTGCGGCAAAATCGCGTTCGCGTCAACATTCGCGATGTTCGCGGCCGGCAGAGCGTTCGAGCAGATCCGTAACTCAATCGGCTATCCGCATCTTAACGTAAAGATAGGCGCTACTCACGCCGGTATTTCGGTAGGCGAGGACGGCGCTTCGCATCAGTGCCTTGAGGATATAGCGCTCATGCGCACGATCCCGGGCATGGTCATTATAAATCCGGCGGACGACATTGAGGCGCAGCTTGCCGTAAAGGCGGCGATGGAGCATAACGGACCGGTATATATGCGTTTCGGCAGACTGGCTGTTGAGGACGTTAACGGCGAGGATTACAAATTCGAGATAGGCAAGGGCGTACAGATTAAAGAAGGCTCGGACGTTACGATAATCGCGACGGGCTTATTGGTTCAGGAATCATTAAAGGCGGCTGAAACGCTTGCGGCTGAGGGAATAAGCGCGAGAGTTATAAACATTCACACGATTAAGCCTATCGACGAGGAAATAATAATAAAAGCGGCGAAGGAAACAGGCGCTATAGTCACCGCCGAGGAGCATTACGTAATGGGCGGCTTGGGCAGCGCGGTGAGCGAGGTAGTATGCCAAAACGCGCCGTGTCCTGTGAAGATTATCGGCACGGAGGACTTCGGTCAGTCGGGCAAGCCGGCGGAGCTTTTCGAGGCGTACGGACTGACAGCCGAAAATATAGTAAAGCAGGCGAAATCCGTAATCGCGAAGAAGTGAACGGAGGGGCGGACATGAAAAGGATAATTTTATGCGCGGCGGCTCTTTTGTCGGCTGCAAGCCTTTGCGCGTGCGGCTCAAAGGCTGAACAGAAAAAGGAAATACCGCAGATCGAGCCGACGGAGCTTGTGACGATTGACGACGTTACGACGTACGCGGGTTATATTCCGGTAATCAGCGAAACAACTCGCGACGGCAACCGCTCGTCTGTTCTGTACGTGAGCGATCCGCTCGGTCAGTACGATCCCGTTGAGGTCAAGCTTATACAGTTTAACGACGAGATGGGCTATCAGCAGATTTTCGACTATTACGAGCAGCAGAAGGCTATGCGTCAGGACGCGGAGCTTCTGGAAAGCCTCGGACAGGAAACGTATATCGCGTACCCGACAATCCACGTGTACGACCGCGGCTGTCTTATCGAGATAACGGCGGGCAGCGGCGCGGGAGACGAGCAGAAGGCTCTGCTGCGTCAGCTTGCGTCGAACGCGGCGGCAAGACTTGAGGAAATAGTGCCGGAGTACAAGCCGGAGGGATAATAAAAGCAAAAGGTCATGGGCAAGGCTCGTGACTTTTTTGTAACGGCGTGCGGCAAGGAGGATTACGCATGGGAAAAAGGTTAATATATGAAAACAAGCTGTCATGCGCGGAGGATGTGAAGGGCTTTCGCCTTGAGGGCAGCGCGGAAATTTATTTTGAAAACGGAAAAATGCGGATGAAAAACGCGCTTTCGGCGGATCTTGGGCAGAAGTCGAATTTCGTGTACTGGTGCGATGTCGACTTTCCGTCGGACGTGTGCATAGAATGGGATTTCCGCCCGATCGAAGAACCCGGTCTTGCGATAATGTTTTTCAGCGCGAAGGGCTGCAGGGGCGAGGACTTGTTTGATCCGTCGCTCGCGCCGCGTGACGGACAGTACAACCTCTACCACTCCGGCGACATAAACGCGTACCACGTGTCGTACTTCCGCCGCAAGTGGGACGAGGAGCGCGGCTTCCACACGTGCAACCTGCGCAAGAGCAAGGGTTTTCACTTGGTCGTGCAGGGCGCTGATCCAATCCCGAACTGTGACGACGCGTTTGAGAGCTACCACATCTGCCTCACGAAAAAGTACGGCAAAATCGAGTTTGCGATAAACGATTTGACGGTGTTCTCGTGGCAGGACGACGGTGTGGAATACGGCGCGGTGCTTGGCGGCGGCAAGATAGGCTTCAGGCAAATGGCGCCGATGATAGGCGAGTATTCAAATTTAAAAGTGTATGAGATATAAATATTTAAATCCCGTAATACGCGGCTTTAACCCCGATCCGAGCGTGTGCCGCGTCGGAAACGACTATTACCTCGCGACGAGTACGTTCGAGTATTTTCCCGCGATACCGATTTACCACAGCACCGACCTGATAAATTGGGAGCATATCGCTAACGCCGTAACGCGCCCGTCACAGCTTCCCTTGTCCGAAGCGGAAGCGTCGGGCGGAGTGTGGGCGCCGACGATTCGGTATAACGACGGCGTTTTCTACATTATCGCGACATTCAGCGGCAAGGGCAATTTTATAATTTCCGCGGCCGATCCGCGCGGCAAATGGTCGGACGCGGTGTGGACGGATATGGACGGGATAGATCCGTCAATACTGTTTGACGGCGGAAAAATGTACTGCTGCGCCAACGACTGCGGCAGCAGGAGCAAGCTATACAAAACCGAAGGCATATCGCTTGCCGAAATGAACCCGAAAACGGGGAAGGTAATCGGTGAAATAAAACGTGTATGGGAAGGCACGGGCGGAGGCTGGCTCGAAGCGCCGCATATTTATCACATCGGCGGATGGTACTACCTTCTTGCCGCCGAGGGCGGCACGGGAGAAAACCACACCGCTGTTCTCGCAAGAAGCCGCAGTATTTGGGGCGAATACGAGCCGTGTCCGCACAATCCGATACTTACGAACCGAAACGACACGACGAAGCAAATTTCGTGCGCCGGTCACGCGGACTTAATTGAAAGCCCAAGCGGCGATTGGTACATGGCGCATCTCGCGGCAAGACCGTATGTGTCGGGCAAAACGACGCTCGGACGCGAAACGTTTTTATCGCCCGTAAACCGGATAGACGGCTGGTTTATAGCAGAAAATAACAGGGCGCGTATTGAAAACGAAGCGAACGCGGAGCAGCGTATAAGCAAGGGTTTCGCGTGTGATTTTCAATCTGCGGACTGGGAAATGCCGTGGCTTTTCGTGCGCGGACGGAACGATGATTATATAAAGCGCTCAAACGGAGCTATGACGCTTCGCCCGAACGCAAAACTGACGGATAAGCGCGGTTTCCCGTCAATGGCGGCGGTGCGTCAGCCGGATTTTGAGTGCGCGGCGGAAATCGAGCTTGAATTTACTCCGAATGAAAACGGAGACGAGGCGGGACTTTGCGTGTACCTGTCGCCGAATAATATTTATTCGGTGGCGAAAAAACGTGAAAACGGCGCAGATTATATAGTAGTGACGGCGCGCGCGGACGATTTTGTAAAGGAAGTATACCGCGCGGAAGCACCCAAAGGCAAAATTAAGTTTAAGATAAAATCGGACACGGAAAAGTACGAATTTTATTATGCCGCAGACGGCGGTGAATACATATCCACCGGAACGGCTTCGGCAAAATTCATAACAACCGACATCGCCGAACGCTGCTTTACCGGTGTACTGGTCGGCGTTTATGTACAGTCGGATACAAAAACAACCGCAGCGGCGAAAATAACGCGGTTCGCGGTGGAATAATGGGATAAATTGTGATTTAGATGTGTAAAACCCCTCCGACGCCTTCGGCGCCACCTCCCCTAATAGGGGAGGCTCACGATATGCGGCGCACGCCGTATGGCTCCCCTAATAGGGGAGCTGTCACACGTAGTGTGACTGAGGGGTTTATGTGGGCGAACACGGTTCACCCCTACGTAAGGCTCCCCTTGAGGGGAGCTGTCGCCGAAGGCGACTGAGAGGTGGTTTCCTAAAATTCGTTGCCACCTCTCCGTCATCGCTTCGCGATGCCACCTCCCCTCGAGGGGAGGCTCACGATGTGTGCCGCTCGCCGTCAATACACCGCTAAATCCCAATTTACCACAAAAAAGGAACAAAACAATGGCAAACAAACAAACCAAAACACTGAAAACGCTTGAATTTGACAAAATACTGGAGCGGCTCGCGTCGTACACGGAGAGCGCGGATGTAAAAAAGCGCATACTGTCTCTCGTGCCGTTTTCCGAGGTTGACGACGCGAAAAAAGCGCAGCACGAAACGACCGAGGCGGTGTCGGCAATATTAAAGCTCGGCTCACCGCCCGTAAACCTGTCGGCGGAAAACGTCACGGGTTCGGTAAAACGCGCGGAACGCGGCGGCGTCCTGCACGCGGGTGAGCTTACGGCAATATCGCGCCTGCTTTACATCGCGCGGCGCATGAAGTCGTACCTCGGTGAAACGGCGGACGACTGCGCCGCATTGCATGAAATCGAAGCGGAAATAATCACCGCGAAAGCCGTTGAGGACAGGATAAACTCCTGCGTAATCTCCGAAAACGAAATCGCGGACGACGCGTCGCCGGAGCTTAACACAATACGCCGCAAAATACGAAATCTCAACGCGAAAATCAAGGAAACGCTCGACTCGATGGTGCGCTCGAACCACTACCGCAAATTCCTGCAGGATCCGATCGTGACGATGCGCTCCGACAGGTACGTCATACCGGTGCGCAGCGAGTACCGCCAGGAGGTAAACGGCATCGTCCACGACACGTCCTCGACCGGCGCGACGCTGTTCATAGAGCCGATGAGCGTCGTGAACAGCAACAACGAGATACGCGACCTTCGGGGCAGAGAGCAGCGCGAGATCGAGCGGATTTTATCGGAGCTTTCCGCGCTCGCGGCGGAACACAGCCACGCGGTATTCGTAGATTACAAGAGCGTTACGGAGCTTGACTTTATTTTCTGCAAGGGCAGACTGTCGCTCGACATGAACGCGACCGAGCCGATTTTGAACGATAAGGGCAAACTGCGCTATAAAAAAGCGCGTCATCCGCTTATCGACAAGGATACGGTCGTCGCGAACGACATAAGTTTGGGCGGCGAGTACGACACGCTTGTTGTCACAGGCCCCAACACCGGCGGCAAAACGGTGACGCTCAAAACGATAGGACTGTTCTCTCTAATGGCTGCCGCCGGACTTCACATACCGGCGCAGGACAACAGCGAGGCGGCTGTGTTTACGGACGTGTACGCCGACATCGGCGACGAACAGTCGATAGAGCAGAGCCTGTCAACGTTTTCATCGCACATGGTAAACATAGTCAAAATTCTAAAAAAAGCGGGCTATAATTCACTCGTGCTGTTCGACGAGCTTGGAGCGGGCACAGATCCGACCGAAGGCGCGGCGCTTGCGATAGCGATTCTTGAATTTCTGCGCTCGCGCGGCGCTAAAACCGTTGCGACGACACATTACAGCGAGCTTAAGCTTTTCGCGCTCTCGACAGACAGGGTTGAAAATGCGTCGTGCGAGTTTGACGTGGCGACGCTGCGCCCGACGTACAAGCTGCTTATCGGCGTGCCGGGCAAGTCGAACGCGTTCGCTATTTCACGCAGGCTCGGACTTGACGAGCGCGTCATAGACCGCGCGAACGACATTCTTTCCGACGAGGATATAAAGTTTGAGGACGTTATAACCGACCTCGAGCAGAACCGCGCCAGAGCAAGGAGCGACGCGGACGAGGCGCGCAGGCTGAAAAACGAGTTAAAGGATTTGCGTCGACAGGTCGAGAACGAGCGCATAAAGGTCAAGGAGAGCAAGTCGCGCATACTCGACGACGCGCGGCGCGAGGCGAAAATACTCGTAATGGACGCGAAGGATGAGGCGAACGCCATAATACGCGACCTTGAAAAAATGCGTCAAAAGGGCATGACAAGCGGCTTTGACAAAAAAACAGCCGCGATGCGCGAAAAGCTCAATAAAAAAGAGGACACCATTGACAAGGCAATGGCTCGCGCGGCAAAGCCGAAAAAAACATTCTCCGATCCGCCGAAAAACTTAAAACCGGGCATGCTCGTAAAAATCGCCGACATGAACCAGGAAGCGACGGTATTAAAAGAACCCGACAAAAACGGCAACGTGCGCGTGCAGGCGGGCATTATAAAAATGGACGTGCATATCACGAACCTCAAAAAGGTCGAGGAAAAGACGACAAAGGAGCTTGCCGACAAGTATGCGCGCCCGGCGAGAGCGTTCGAGTCGAAGGCGAAAACGGCAACGACCGAGGTTGACGTGCGCGGTCAGACGCTCGACGAAGCGTGGATGAACGTTGAAAAATTCCTCGACGACTGCTACCTCGCGGGAATCTCGCCGGTGAGCATAATCCACGGCAAGGGTACGGGCGTGCTGCGAAAGGGTATACAGGAGAATTTGAGGAAGCACCGTTACGTCACATCCTACAGGCTCGGCAAGTACGGCGAAGGCGAGGACGGCGTGACGATTGTGGAGTTAAAATAGGTGAGAAAATGGCAAAGGATAAGAAAAACGTAACAAACGCGATGCGGCTTCTAAACGCCGCGAAAATAAAATACGAGACCGTCGAATACGAGGCGGACGAGGTGGGGGAGCATTTCGGTGAAAAAATAGCCGAAATAACCGGCATACCGCCCGAAAAGTCGTTCAAGACGCTCGTCGCGCGCGGCGACAAGACGGGGATTGCGGTGTGCTGCATACCGGTCGCGGACGAGGTCGACCTGAAAAAGCTCGCGAAGGTATCGGGCAACAAAAAGGCGGAGATGATACACGTAAAGGAACTTTTGCAGCTTACGGGATACATCCGCGGCGGCGTGTCGCCGATAGGTATGAAAAAGAAGTACCCGACGTATGTGCATGTGTCCGCGAGGGAGCTTGATACCGTTGCCGTCAGCGGCGGTAAGTGCGGCTGCACCGTGCTGCTCTCGCCAGATGATTTGCAGAAAGCTACAGGGTGTGTGTTTGAGGATATTGTGAAATAGCGGGAGTTGGGGTGCAAGTAAGCCTCCCTTGTTAAAGGGAGGGGGACCGCCGAAGGCGGTGGAGGGATTCAATGTAAAAATTGAAAAAAGGAATCCCCCAGTCACGCTACGCGTGACAGCCCCCTTTGACAAGTGAACAACACGCTTGCGTGTTGTAGGCGTGTTCGCTTGCGAACAAACGCCGTAGCAAAGGGGGCCTCACGTAGGGGCGACCCTTGCGGTCGCCCGACCTGAAAGTGCAGCAACAAAAAAAGCGCGTCACAGAGTAACGCGCCAAAAACGCATTACTCCGTATTATCGCCAAATAATATCAACAATGTGTAGATTTCTCGCACGCATCATTGAAAGGAGCAAGCATTTTTCGCTTAACAAAAAAACACGTGACGAGAAAAAAAGATGTTAAATTGTTGATATTATTTGGCAAAACAGTATAGCATAAGATAAGTAACGTTGTCAAGTGTAAATACGGGGAGAAAAAGGAGGACAAAAATGTCAATATTCAAATCGGCGGACATACTCATTCCGCAAGGTGTAGATTTCACGAAATGGAGCGTTGTGGCGTGCGACCAGTACACGTCCGAGCCGTCGTACTGGGAGGATGTGCGGCGCATAGTGGGCGGCAGTCCGTCAACGCTCAACATCATATATCCCGAGGTGTACCTCGGCGAGGAAAACGGCGAAAAACGCATAGAAAGCATAAACGAAACAATGCGGCGTTACCTTGACGACGGACTGTTCCTCGAAATACTCGACTCGCTCATTTACGTCGAGCGCATGCAGTCCGACGGCAGAACGCGCCGCGGCATTATAGGCGCGCTCGACCTTGAAGAATACGACTACACGAAAGGCTCACAGTCGAAAATCCGCGCCACCGAAGGCACAATTGTCGAGCGCATACCGCCCCGTAAGCGCGTCCGTCTCGGCGCGCCGCTTGAACTGCCGCACATAATAATGCTGATAGACGACCGCGAGAAAAATATAATAGAGCCGCTCGCGGAGCAGAAGGCGCGGTTCGACAAGCTCTACGACTTCGACCTGATGAAAAATTCGGGACACCTCGCCGGCTATCTCGTTGACGACGAGGTAAAGCGCGGCATACTCGCGAAAATCGACAAACTGGGCGACAAGGACGCGTTCCGCAAAAAGTACGGCGTGAACGATAAGGGCGTATTGATGTTCGCGGCGGGCGACGGCAACCACTCGCTCGCGACGGCAAAGTCGTGCTGGGACGAGATAAAAAAAGACCTCACCGAAAAGGAACGCGAAACCCACCCCGCGCGGTACGCGCTCGCGGAGGTTATGAATATCCACGACGACGCGCTTGAATTTGAGCCGATACAGCGTGTGATATTCGATACCGATCCCGAAAAGCTGCTCGCGGCGCTCAAGTCGTATTACAAAACGGGTGACAAGGGACAGCGGATAGATTACGCGTACGCCGGTAACGAGGGCAGCATATACGTGGAAAATCCCTCGTCAAATCTTCCTGTGGGTACGCTGCAGAATTTTCTCGACAAGTACCTTGCCGAAAACGGCGGCAGGATAGATTACATTCACGGAAACGACGTTGTGAAAAAGCTTGCTTCCGAGGAAAACACGATAGGCTTTATGGTTGACGCAATGGGCAAGAACGAACTGTTTGAAACGGTCATAAAGGACGGCTCGCTTCCGCGCAAGACGTTCTCTATGGGTGAGGCGGCAGACAAGCGGTTCTATCTTGAAGCAAAACGGATAAAATGAAAAATAGGGGACACTAAAATTTTAGTGTCCCCTATTTTAGTGTCCCTGCGTATTTTACTTTAGTGTCCCCGCTGTTTATCAATACATTCCGCCCATACTCGGGTCCATAGCCGGAGCGGCGGGAGGTTCGGGAATATCGGTTACAAGGCTTTCGGTCGTAAGCACCATAGCCGCAACCGACGCCGCATTCTGCAGCGCACTTCTCGTAACCTTAACCGGATCTACAATACCCGCGCTTATCATATCCACGTATTCCTCGGTAAGAGCGTTAAAGCCCTTGCCCGCGTCGCACGCCTTAACCTTGTCAACGATTACGCTGCCTTCAAGACCCGCGTTCTTCGCGATCTGCCATGCCGGTTCTTCGAGAGCCTTAAGCACGATTGAAACGCCCGTCTTTTCGTCGCCTTCCGTTTCGTCAAGAAGTGCCGCGACGGTCGGGATAACGTCGATGTAGCTTGTGCCGCCGCCGGCGATAATGCCTTCCTCAACGGCTGCCTTCGTTGCGGCGAGCGCGTCCTCAATGCGGAGCTTCATTTCCTTCATTTCCGTTTCGGTAGCCGCGCCGACCTTGATAACGGCAACGCCGCCCGCGAGCTTCGCAAGTCTTTCCTGGAGCTTTTCCTTGTCGAAATCGGACGTTGACGCTTCAAGCTCGCGTCTTATCTGCGCGACTCTGTCGGCGATAGCCGCCTTGTCGCCCGCGCCGTCAACGATTATCGTGTTTTCCTTCTGAATCTTAACCTGCTTGGCCGTGCCGAGCTGGTCAAACTGCGTGTCCTTAAGCTCAAGACCGAGTTCTTCGCTTATTACCTGACCGCCTGTGAGGATAGCTATATCCCGGAGCATCTCCTTGCGTCTGTCACCGAAGCCGGGAGCTTTGACGGGTACGCATACGAACGTGCCGCGCAGCTTATTCACGATAAGCGTCGAAAGAGCCTCGCCCTCAACGTCCTCCGCGATGATTACCATCTTCTTGCCAGCCTGCATTACCTGCTCCAAAAGCGGCAGAATTTCCTGTATGTTGGAAATCTTTTTGTCTGTTATAAGTATAGCCGGATCATCAAGTACGGCTTCCATTTTCTCCGTATCGGTCACCATGTACGGCGTGATGTAGCCGCGGTCAAACTGCATACCCTCGACTATTTCCGAATATGTTTCGGCAGTCGTCTTGTTTTCCTCGACCGTTATAACGCCGTCCGCCGTTACCTTTTCCATAGCGTCGGAGATAAGCTCGCCTATTTCCTCGCTTGCGGCGGAAACGGCGGCAACTCTCGCTATATCCTCCTTGCCCTTGATCTCCTTCGCCTCGGACAAGAGCTTTTTAACAGCCGCGTCAACAGCTTTCTGGATACCCTTCTTAACGATCATCGGGTTAGCGCCCGCCGCGACGTTTTTAAGACCTTCTCTGACGAGTGCCTGCGCAAGAAGCGTAGCCGTAGTCGTACCGTCTCCTGCAACGTCGTTGGTCTTTGTCGCGACCTCCTTAACGAGCTGCGCGCCCATGTTCTCGAACGGATCTTCAAGCTCTATTTCCTTCGCGATCGTAACGCCGTCATTTGTGATCAGCGGAGCGCCGAATTTCTTGTCAAGCACAACGTTTCTGCCCTTGGGACCGAGTGTTATCTTAACCGTGTCCGCAAGCTGGTTTATGCCGCTTTCGAGAGCGTGTCTTGCGTCCTGTCCGTATTTAATCTGCTTTGCCATAATAAATTACCTCCCGTATTTTTAATCGACGATAGCCAGAATGTCGCTCTGACGGAGAATTGTGTATTCCTCGCCGTCAACCTTGACCTCTGTACCCGCGTACTTAGACATAAGCACCTTATCGCCGACGCTTACCTCCATTTTGACCTCTTTGCCGTCCACAACGCCGCCCGGTCCTACCGCGACTATCTCGGCAACCTGCGGTTTCTCCTGCGCCTTCGCGGTAAGGATAATGCCGCTCTTGGTCGTTTCCTCGGCTTCGAGCATCTTAACGACTACTCTGTCAGCCAACGGTTTGATGTTCATATATATTACCTCCTAAATTGTATTTACATAAGCTTGTTAGCACTCAACCCCTTCGAGTGCTAACAAGTATAATTTACCACCGCGCGCATAAATTGTCAATAGGGGAGACGAATATTTCATAAATTGTTCACATTTAAGATACAAAGTTCTCGAACATCTGCTGCGCGCCGTCGAGCCTGTCGAATTTTACGCCCTTTTTAAGCTCTTTAACGTCGTCTTTCGGGAAAATGCTCTCGCTCACTTCCTCGCTCGCAATGATGCTTTTCGTGTTGCCGATGCACTTGTAGATGATGAGCTTGCCGTCCTCCATAACGACCTCGTAAAACGGCGCTTTAACCTCGTCCTCCGTTACCGTTTCGACCGTTTCGGCGGCGGGTTCGGCTGTCGGCTCGGGCGCGTCTCGGCGAACGGTGCTTCTTCCAAGCACGTAGCTCCCCGAAAACAGCAGAGCCACAAGTAATACATATGAAGAAATAATCAGCGTATTCTTTAATTTCATAATAATTCCTCCGTGTTTTTTATTGAAGTATTACCTATAAATACCATATTTATACACATCATCGGCAAATTTCGAGGGAAAAACTAACATTTAAGTTACATTTTCAAAAAAGGATTGAAAAACGCCGCCGCATGGTATAAAATAAATCTATATACAAATCTGACAGGAGGATTTTTTATGTGCGGAATAGTTGGCTACATAGGAGAAAATCAAGCCGCGCCGATACTGCTCGAAGGGCTTTCAAAGCTCGAATACAGGGGCTATGACAGCGCGGGTATCGCTATATTCAACGAAGGACACATAGACGTCGCAAAGGCTAAGGGAAGGCTTAAGGTACTCGCCGATAAAACGAATAACGGTGAAAGCGTGCCGGGAACGATGGGAATAGGTCACACGCGCTGGGCGACGCACGGCGAGCCGTCGGACGAGAACGCCCACCCGCACGTGTCGATGTCGGGACGTTTCGCGGTCGTGCATAACGGCATTATAGAAAACTACATCTCGCTCAAAAAGCGCCTTACCGAAAAGGGCTTTGAGTTTATCAGCGAAACAGACACCGAGGTTATCGCCCACCTTTTCGAGTATTACTACAAGGGCGACATAATGGAGGCTGTCATAAAGGTCATAAACCGCGTCGAAGGCTCTTACGCACTCGGCGTGCTTTGCTCCGACTACCCCGACAGCTTTGTGGCGGTGCGTAAGGCAAGTCCGCTGATTGTCGGACTGGGAAATAACGAAAACTTCATAGCTTCGGACGTTACGGCGATATTGAAGCACACGAGAGACATTTACTACCTCGAGGACAACGAGATTGTCGTGCTTAAAAAGGACGGCGTAAAGGTTTACAACACCGACAGAGAGGAAGTTAAAAAGGAAAAATTCACGGTCGACTGGGACGTAAGCGCGGCTGAAAAGGGCGGCTACGAACATTTTATGATGAAGGAAATCGAGGAGCAGCCCAAGGCTCTGCGCGACACGATAAGCCCCAGAATAAAGGACGGCAAGGTCGTGCTTGACGACATATCACTCACAGCCGACGATATAAAGGGCATAAACAAGATATACATAGCCGCGTGCGGCAGCGCGTACCATGTCGGCGTTGTGGGCAAGTACGTCATTGAGAAAATGTGCCGCATACCCGTTGAGGTACAGGTGGCGTCGGAATTTCGTTACTGCGATCCGATAATCGGCAAAAACGACCTCGTTATAGTGATAAGCCAGTCGGGTGAAACGGCTGACACGCTCGCCGCGCTCAAGGAAGCGAAATCGCGCGGCGCAAGGGTAATGTCAATCGTAAACGTTGTCGGCAGCGCGATAGCGAACGCGTCCGACGACGTTATATACACGTGGGCGGGCCCCGAAATAGCCGTCGCGACAACGAAGGCGTACAGCACGCAGCTTGCGGTAATATACCTCATCGCGGCGTACATGGCTGAAAAGCTCGGCAGACTTACCGATAAGGAGTACGCGGACTTTATAGCCGAAATCGAAGCGCTGCCCGAAAAGGTCGAGGAAATACTCAAAAATAAGAAAGAGGTGCAGTACCTCGCGTCAAAGTTCTACAACTGCCATTCGATATTCTTCATAGGCAGGAACCTCGACTACGCCGTATCGCTCGAAGGCTCGCTGAAGCTTAAGGAAATATCGTACATACACAGCGAAGCGTACGCCGCGGGCGAACTGAAGCACGGCACGATCTCGCTTATCGAGGACGGAACGCTCGTTGTCGCGCTCGCGACGGGACGTGAGCTTTTCGACAAGACAGTTTCAAACGTCAAGGAGGTAAAGGCGCGCGGCGCGGTCGTAATGGGCGTCACGACAAAGGAACACGACCACATGGGCGACGTCGCCGACCACGTTATAAAAATCCCTACGGCGCACGAGATGCTGCTGCCGTCACTGTCTGTGATACCGCTGCAGCTTTTCGGCTACTACGTCGCTTCAAACAAGGGCTGCGACATCGACAAGCCGCGCAACCTCGCAAAGTCCGTAACGGTCGAATAATCATAAATTACAAGAACCCCTCGAGGGTTCTTTTTTTTGCGGCGTGAAAATAGAATGATATGTAAAACAAAAATAAAGGCGGAATGTGAATGAAAAAACTGCTTGTAATTCTGTTTATCGTGATATTCATAACGCTTATTTTACCGCTCTGCATCGTGAGGCTCGCGGGCAGGCTCGGCGTACCGAAGGAGTACGAGCCGCCCGACGACGCTGGAACGGTCGCGGTGTACCTGTCGGACGAGGGCAGAGTGGCGGACATGGACATAAACGAGTACCTCACGGGCGTTGTCGCAGCCGAAATGCCGGCGGATTTTGAGTACGAGGCGCTTAAGGCGCAGGCGGTCGCGGCACGCACGTACCTGTATTCGCGCATGGAGCAGCTTGCGTCGGGCAGCATCTCCGAAAGCCACAACGGCGCGGCGGTATGCACTGACTACACCCACTGCCAGGCGTACACCGACCGCGAACCGCCCGACAACATCATTTCCGCCGTGAACGAGACGACGGGTGAGTACATGACTTACAACGGCGAAATAATATCCGCGCTGTTCCACTCCACGTCCTCCGGTGCGACGGAGGCGGCTGTTGACGTGTGGGGCAGCGACGTGCCGTACCTTCAAAGCGTGCCGAGCGTCGGCGACATCGAGTCGCCCAAATACCTAAGCTCCCTCACTTTAAGCGCCGAGGACTTCAAGGCTACCGCCGAGGAAACGCTCGACGGCACGGACTGGTCGAACCCGCTTTTCTCGGACATCGAGCGCAGCAAAGCCGGCGGCATAATAACGATTAAAATCGGCGGCGTGAGCGTGCGCGGCACGGACTTCCGTACGATGTACGGACTGCGCTCCACAAATGCCGAGCTTACCGAAAAGGACGGCAACGTTATCATGAGCGTGCGCGGCTACGGTCACGGCGTTGGCATGAGCCAGTACGGCGCGGACTACATGGCGAAAAACGGGAGCAAGTACGATGAGATACTGAAAACGTACTACACGGGGATCGAAATAGTGAAGAAGTAGCCTTATTGCCAAATTGCACAAATTTAGTGTAATTTTTTGTATATAACGGAGAAAAAATAAATTGTCAATTCTGTTGAGAAATTTCTTGATTTGTAGTAAAATAGAACTATTAAGAAACTATAGAGAAGGAGAATATATTATGAGGAAAAGGATCATAAGCGCGCTTCTGTGTATCGCGATGACAGGCACGGTATGCGCGTCACTTTCCGTAACGGCACTTGCTGACGGAGCGAACACGACGCAGTACGAGCGGCAAATGGAAAAGCTGAACCGCGGACTTATTGCAACGGTTGTGACAGCGAGCGCACAAAATAACATAAGTACCGGCGGTGTGTATCTGTCGTGGCGTGTTTTCGGTACGGAGGATTTGGCGACTACCGCTTACGACATTTACAGAAAAGGAACAAGCACAAAAATAGCCACTATAGACGGCGGCAAAGCTACGAATTATATTGACGCGAGCGGCACGGCAAGCAGCGAATATCAGGTCGTGGTATCCGGACAGCAGCCGGTTGACAGCGGATGGGTAAAGCCGCAGGGCACGTTCAGAACCGCGAGAGGCAGCAATGTAGACACCGGCACAAGTGAGCCGAACGCGTTTTCATACGTTGACATTCCTATACAAATACCCGATGACGTTGAAAGAATGGGCGACGGAAAAACATCTACATACAGAAGAACAAGAGTCAGCGGTGAAGGAAATATAGGCGGCGCAAATGACGCGAGCCTCGGCGATCTCGACGGCGACGGCGATTACGAAATTGTCTTAAAATGGGATCCGCAGGATTCAAAGGACAGCGCGGGCGCGGACTATACGGGAAATGTATACATAGATGCGTACGAAATAGATTCTGATAACGACGGCTATAAGTGGCGCATAGACCTCGGCAAAAATGTTACCGCAGGTCAGCATTATACACAGTTTATCGTCTATGACTTTGACGGTGACGGCAAGTCGGAAATAGCGATGAAAACAGCGCCGGGTTCAAAAGACGGCACCGGCGAATACGTTTCCAAAGTTGGAGACAGCGACGAAATAAGAAATGTGGACAATGAAGCGTCTTACATCGGCACGAGCGGCAGACTTAAGGGTAAAAATCCGTTCACGCAGTACCTCACAATATTTGAAGGCGAGACCGGCAAGGCTCTTTATACCACGGAGTACATTCCTTATGATACGTTTTCGACATGGGGCGATAAACGTCACAGCGGAGAGGAAACATATAACAGAAGCGAAAGATATCTCGCGGGCGTAGCGTACCTTGACGGCGTTCACCCGAGCCTTATCATGTGCCGCGGCTATTACGACGAGTCCTGTCTGCGCGCGTATAACTGGGACGGCTCAACGCTTTCAATGCTCTGGGAGCATAAAGCGGGAACAAACAGCGCGGACGTCATGTTTGGACAGGGTAACCACAATCTTTCAATAGCTGATGTGGACAACGACGGCAAGGACGAAATCGTATACGGCTCGGCAACCCTTGACGACGACGGACAGACTATGGTTGACAATACGCGCATGGGACACGGCGACGCTATGCACACAAATGACTTCGATAATGACGGCTGGCAGGAGGTGTTCTCGGTTAAAGAGGACACATCGGATAGCATGAGAACAGGTGCGAACTTCAGACGACCGAGCAAAGGCGGCGACAGCTCTTTATTTAAGCTGACTGTTAATAAAGACGGTAAGGCTGACAAGAACGGCAATCCGACATGGCCCGACGTAGGACGCGGCGTTATGGATAATATCGACGACGCATACGCAAGTAAAAATCCGGATGCGCTTGCGCTCGCATGGGACAGTTATCATACAGGTGTGTATAACTTAAAAGGCGAGCAAGTTAACGAAACGCCTCCGGGAACAACATCGAAAGATAAATTTTCAGCGAGAGTAAACGGTCTTGTTTATTGGGACGGCGATTTGGGCAGAGAAGTATTTGATGATAATATAATACTGAAATATTACGCGGACACGGGAGTTTCAAGAAGATTTTACGATGATAATTTGGGTTACAGCGTAAGCGGATCTTCAAATAACAGCACAAAGGCTAACCCGTCGCTTGTTGCCGACCTTTGGGGCGACTGGCGCGAGGAAATAATTATGCCGGTAAATGACGGCGTGGGGGTAACGGAGCAGGCTGCGCTCAGAATATTCACGTCAGTTCAGCCGACTGATTACCGCCTCACGACGCTTATGCACGACTGCCAGTACAGAGAGGCGATAGCATGGCAGAATGTAGCGTACAACCAGCCGCCGCACACGAGCTACTACATAGGCTCGGCTGCGCTTGCGACGGACGCGAGCGGTAACAAGCTCAATTACCTCGCTCCGGCAACGCCGTTTACAAAGGTTAAGTACGCGACTACGGAAATAACAACTCCCGTAACGGGCATATCGCTTTCAAAGGACAGCGTAAGGCTTGAAAAGGGCGAATCGGAGCTTATTCAGGCGATTATCGAGCCGGACAACGCTGACAAGAAAACGGTAACATGGTCTACCTCGGACGAGAATGTGGCGACCGTTGCAAACGGCACTATCAAGGCTGTCGGCAAGGGTACGGCTACTATCACGGCAACGGCAAAGGACACGACAAAAGGCACATTCTCGGCGCAGTGCCAAGTTGAGGTTTACGCCACAGACGTAACGGGTATTCAGATGCCCGGCTACGACAATATCACGATCATGCAGGGCGGCACGGCTAAAATAAACGCGAGCGTAGTTCCGTCAAATGCGACGGTTAAGACGATCAACTGGTCGTCAACAAATCCGAATGTGGCAGCGGTTGACTCGGACGGCGTTGTTACCGGCGCAGGCCCGGGCAGCGCGATTATCAGAGCCGTGACAGCCGAGGGCGGCTTCATGGGCGAAAAAATCGTCAGTGTCGCTGGTAAGGTGACCGACAAGACGGGTACAAACGAATTTACAAAAGAGGGCGAGAGTACCGAAACGACAATAACAACCGACGCAAAATCGGCATCGATTAACCAGAAAGCCGCCACGGCGGGCGCGTCGGTTCAAAAGACGTTTGAGGTAATGAATGAAGGTCAGGCTAAGCTCTCGTTTAGGTTTAATACGGGAGGTCAGCGCGTTGACGGCAGTTCAAGCGGAGGCGTAAACTTTACGGGACACGAATACACGTACGGAATACAATTCCTCGATGAAAGCAACAATAATATTCTTAGAGTGTCGCAGGCTCAAACGTCAAGCGCACAGGCGACCAAGAGTCAGGTAGGAACCGAAGAAGAAAAAACCGCTTCAAGCGATTGGAAGCTTGTAGAGAATAACAGTAACAGTCCGTTCGGCAGAAGTATGTCTACATGGAAGGTTGATATAGAGTTTAACTATACCGCAGACAGCGCAACCGCAAGAATTACTGGCGGTGACGGCAGCGGTGACGTGTATGAAAAGACATTTAATCTTAACGGCGCGAAATTTGCGGCTCTTAAGATGTATACGACAAAAGATAAGGATAACGCAACTGTGACTGTAACGCCGAGTATAAGCAACTTAGTGTATCAGCAGGCTCTTCCCTCGGACGGTGTGGGCAGCAAGCTTTACGATAAGGCAACACTTGACGCCAACAAGTGGACAGACGCGGACGTTTCGGACTGGACGCTTGAGGGTGAAACAGTGGCTGCGCCGGCGGTTGATGCAGCAAATAACAGAATTTGGTATAATCCCCCCAACCCCGGCGGTTCTTACAGCGCGACAAAGACGTTTGACATTGCTGAGGACGCGCTTGTGACGTATGACCTTGACTGGTATACCGGCTTAAGTCCGAACGGCTCAAAGAATGGCAGCGATACCAACTATGAGTATATTCAGTTCGGTTCAAAGCTGCGTTTGGGTTGGAACAGATATTATCAAATACTGCTCAGTACAGACGGCGGTGAAACGTACGGGGAAACGGAGCTGTTTAAGGGCGCGAGCGGCAGCACTTATACCAAGAATGTGCATTTGGTTGTCGACACGGCGACAAATGAGGTAAAGAGCTTTAAGCTTGACGGCGCAGACGTGGCTCTGCCGGCAGATTTCGCATTTGACTCCGAAGACACGTTTGACAGTGTTTCATTCGGTATGCAGGCACTGACCGTAATAGGCGACTGGAACTATCCCAACGGACTTGATAATCTTACCGTCCTTCAATTCGTTGAGGGCGCGGAGCAGAATCAGGAGGTAGAGCCGTATGTTGCGGTTGCTTCCGCGGGCGGTAAGACGGTGACTGCCGAATTTGCGGCTGCGTCGGGCGACGATAAAATAATCGGCGCGCTGTATGACGGAACCGCGCTTAAGGAGGTTAAGTGGGCTGATATTTCGTCACTCGGCAATTTCACTGCGAACAAGGTTTGCACGGGCGATTTGACGTTTGACAATGACGTAAGCGGCTGTAAGGTGAAGCTGTTTATGTGGAACGGTCTCGGTGAAAACGGGTTAAAGCCCGCTGTACCTGCGGCGCAGTATGAGTAAATAAGGTAAAAGGCGCGGATCCTTCGGGGTTCGCGCTTTTTTCGTGTCTTGGTACTTGCATTTTTGTCGATATAATGGTAAAATATCCGTATGAATGATTATGGGAGAGACGCTGAATGAACGACAATAAACTGAATTTGATATTGAAGCTGGCGGTGATATATCTCGCGCTGTCGGTGGTGTTCTGCATATTCGCGCTGTTTTACACGCAAAACGTGAAAACAGGCATGGAAAAAGACAGGGTGGAGAATGAAACAAAAATAGCCGAAATGCAGATGCCGGAGCTTGACGAGAGTAAGGTTGGCGCAAAAGCCGCGCCCGCGCCCGAAAAAAAGGACGACGGCGTGATCGCGCTTGAAGGCGACAAGACGAACGAGCCGTCAGTGCCGCAAAAGACCGTTGTCGTGCTTGACGCGGGACACGGCAAGCCCTCGTCCGAAATGTCGTCCGGCGAAAAGACGGCGGAGGGCTACGAGTACAACGACGACCGCGGCTCGTGGGGCGAGTGGCGGCACTATAAAAACGGCACGTACGGCGACGACTGCCACGGCTCGGGCTGCACGCTTACCGCGCCCGAAAACGGCTCGTGCTGGTACCCCATGGGTAACGGCGACCGTGACGCCGAACCCGACATAAATCTGCAGAACACGCTCGCGGCAAAGCAGTACCTTGAAGCAATGGGTTACGAGGTGCGTCTTACTCGCACATCGAACGAGCAGAACCCGTCGATGAACAAGCGTATGTCGTACTGCTTCCCGAATAACGATATAACGCGGCAGCCCGACGCGGCGCTTTACGTGTGCATACACTCAAACGCCGGCGGCGGTTCGGGTACGTCGTACATAAGCCTTGAGGGTGCATACGGTCAGAGCCTTATACCGCCCGACTACGTTGAAACGTCGAACGCCGCGGGCAGCATTATAAACGGCAAGGTCGCGGCGGCGTCGGGACTTCGTGAAAACGGTGCGATAGGAAACGAGGGCTATCTTATACTGTTCAATAAGTGTCCCGTGCCGATAGCGTATCTTGAGATAGGATTTTTTGACAACAGCTCGGATCTCGCGATACTGAACTCGTCGCACGACGAGATAGGCAGAGCGATAGCCGAGGGCGTGGACGAGTATCTGTCGTCGGTACAATAAATAATGTTCGGAGGTAAACGGTATGCCAAAATATTATATGCCGACAATGCTTTTGAGCGGACGCGGCTGTGTGAAAAGACATCCGCGCCATTTCAGGCTCGGTAAAAAGTGTATGATCGTGACGGGCAGACAGTCCGCGATACTGTCGGGCGCGCTCGACGATATAACGGCTGTGCTTGATGAAAACGGGATCGGGTACGATATATACGACAAGGTTACGGGCGAGACGGGAATAAGTGAAATATACGAGCTCGGCAGGACGATGCGTGAGAGCGGTGTGGAGTTTGTGATTGGTATCGGCGGCGGCACGCCCCTCGACGTCGCGAAGGCTGCAGCCGTGTACGCGGCGAACGACATAGAGCCTATGGAAATATACGAGGAAAGCTTCGATGACCCTCTTAAGGTGATATGCGTGCCGACAACGGCGGGTACGGGTTCGGACACGACGCAGTACGTGATGATGATGCTTGACGATGTGCATAACCGCCGCAGCTTTAAGTCGGACAAGTGCTTCCCGTACGCGACGTACCTCGATTCGCGCTACACAATGATGCTGCCGATAGAGGTCACGCGCAACACTGCTGTCGACGCGCTTTGTCACGCGGTCGAGTCGTACCTTAACACGCAGGCTTCCGCGTTTTCCGATACTGCGGCGCTTGAGGCGGTGAGGCTGATAGGCTCGTGCGCCGACGCGCTCGCTTCGGGCAACATAACCGAGGAGGACAGGGAAAAGCTGCTCGTCGCCGCGTCGTCGGGCGGTATGGCTGTGGCGCACACCGGTCTTAACATGGTACACGCAATGGGACATCAGCTTACGTGCGAAAAGGGAATACCCCACGGCAGAGCGAACGGCGCGCTTTTGGTCGAGTTTATAGCGTGGGCGGCAAGGTACGACGTTATGAGAACCGTCGACGTTATGACGGCGTTCGGCACGGATCTGCCGGGACTTAAAAAATTCATCGACGCGGTCGCGCCCGTGACGGAGGAAATAACCGAGGACGATATAGAGATGTGGCTCGATTACTCGATCACGGACACCGTAAGCGAAAACTGCTACGGCACTCTCACACGCGAGGACGAAGGTCAGATATACCGCAACGCGCTCATGAATAAGGACAGGGATTATAAAAAGTGGAGATATAACGGATAATAAAAAACGCCGCTGCATACACAGCGGCGTTTTTGTGTTGAATTAAGATTTATACAATTGCCATATCGGGATCTACGACGTACGAAATATCATTTGCTAACGCGTAGTCCATAGCCGCCGAGCCGTCCGCGACATGAAGCGTCACATTCGGGCAGTCCAGGAATACTTCTTCTTCGATTTCCTTTATGGTTGACGGGATGTATACCGTCGTGAGCGCCGTACAGCCGCCGAAGCAATTTAGAAGTCTCGTCATGGACGGCGACAGCCTGACGGTCTTTAGAGCCGTGCAGCCTTCAAACGCGCTGTAACTGACATATTCTACGCTTTCGGGCAGTTCTATTGACGTGACCGCTTTGCCCGCGAACGCTTCGCTGCCGATACCCTCGACCGCTATGCCGTCAACCTCCGGCGGAACAATAATATCCGTATCATCACCGTTATACGACGCGATTTCACCGCTGTCGTCGATTATTACCCATTCCTTGATAACTCTTTCGCCGGTTTCAATATCATAGAACGGGATTTTATCCAAGTACGCGTATTTCTCAGCGGTAGAGCCGATATAGCCGTGGATTCCCTTTACAACATTTCTATCCCATAAATAGCCGTTGAAGGACAGGGTTCTGCTAAGCACAGTAATCTTTTCGAGATTTCCGCACTCAACGCAGCACAGCCTTCCAATCTGCGCCACATTTTCGCCCAGGATAAGCTCCCGTAAATTCGTGCAGCCGTAAAACGCGGCTTCGCCGATCGTTTCGACCTTGTTTGTATCAAATTCCGTCAGCGATGTGCAGCCCGAAAACGCCGCTTTTCCTATACTTTTCACACTGTCCGGCAACGTCACGCTTTCCGTTTCCGTATGATCCTCAAACGCGTCAGGTCCTATCGCCGTTATCGTCACGCCGTCGATTTTGTCGGGTATGACCGCATTTGTGTCCGTGCCGTTGTATGCGAGAAGCGTTCCGTCCTCGTCAACTTCATATTTTGGCGCGGGCGTGGGTGTCGGAGTTGGAATAGGCGTTGGTGTGGGAGAAGGCGTAGGTGTCGGTGTGGGGGTTGGTTTCGGAGAGGGAGAGGGTGAAGGCGTCGGAGAAGGCGAGGGAGTAGGCGCAGCCTTTACCGTAATCTTACCCGTAAGCGGCTTTTGGTTTGCGTCCCATATAAATACCGTGTCGCCGGCCTGCGCGTCCGTATCGCCGATATATCCCGACGCGGCTACAGTAACGTCCCTCCTCGTCACATGTTCGAGCGCGCCGTCAATATAGCGAGCCGTGTAAACCACAGCGTCGATTTCTTTACCCGTCCTGTTCGTTATCGTGATTTTACCGCCGACCGCTTCAGCCGTGAACGGTACAACAGGCTTTGGAGCATTGTCTGTTCTGACCTCCGTTACGCCGTCGTGAACCGTTTTCACATACGCCGCCGTTTCGCGCGCGTCGTACTCGTCATTATCTTCGCTTATGTAATAGCCGATGTGCGGCGGCTGGTTGTAGCCCGCGTTCTGCGCCGCCGCCTGCATACGGTACGCGCTGTCGTGCATGAGCGTGTAGAGCTTGTGTTCTGTCGGAATAGTCGTCGTGTAAACGATGAGGCTTGCGTCGTCCTGACCGCGCATAACTATCTCCTCGCGCCAGTCGCCGAGAATATCAGCGATAAGTCCGGCGTTGTTTTTCGTGCCGTTGTTTGTCGTGACATTCCTGAGCGACTGCACTCTGCCCGTGTCGTCGGATATTTTCGCGTCGCTGCCGTTATTATCGCCGCCCGTTCCGTCAAACAGTTCGTCGTAAGTGTCGCCGTCCCAGAAAACGCGCTGATTTGCCGAGTCGGGACGGTAGCTTGCATTTTGCACATCCGCACCGCCGTAGGAAATGTAATTGCCCGCGCCCCAAAGCTCAAAATAGCCGTCGCCGTAGCCGACGTTCGCCATCATGCCGCGTCCTTGGTCGCTGTTTGAATCGACATGGAACAGTTCCTCGCCGCTTTCCGCCTTGTACAGCGTCATGCCGCCCAAGTGCCGCTGACCGTCGTTGCCGGTAGTGCTGCCCGTTATTTTGCTGCCGCCGTAATCCTCGTGGACGCTGAAATATTCAAGCCCCTCGTGCGTCGGATCGTAGTCCGCGAGATGAAGCGCGTCGCCGTGACCGCGTCCGCTGCACCACAGCACCGACAAATCATTGTCAAGCGCAAGCGAGCCGCAGATTATTTCGTCGCAGCCGTCACCGTCAACATCGCCGACCGTAAGATTGTGGTTTCCGTCACCGGCAAACTGTCCGCACCCGTTTTTTGATGTGTCAAAATCCGCGATCTGCACGAGCTTTTTATCGACGAGATTATACGCCGTAACGGTGGTTTTCGCGTAATATCCGCGCCACGCGAGCATGGACGGAGTTTTGCCGTCGAGATACGCCACGCCGGTAAGATAGCGCTCCGAGCGGTTGCCCCAGTCGTCGCCCCATTCCGTCACCGTGCCGCGCGGATGCGGATAGTAAACGGTGTCGAGCGCCGCGCCCGTGTCGCCCTGGAACACGGTGTAAAACTCAGGCCCCGACATAACGCGTCCGCCCGTATCGTTTACGCCACCCTCGCTGTGGCGGTAATCGGCGGTGTTGTCGATTATTTCGTCCGACGCGAGCAGGTTTGAAACATAACTGCCCCTGCCGTCCTTCGTGCCGGGCGCGGTTTTCATGGCAAGCTCCGCCTTGCCGTCAAGGTCAAAATCGTACGCGGCGATCTGCGTGAAATGCGCGCCGGCGTTTATGTTTATGCCCATGTCGATACGCCACAGCTTCTCGCCCGAAAGCTCGTAGCAGTCGATGTAAACGTTTCCCGTGTGACGCGCGTCCTTGCCGCTGTCGAACGAATTGGACGGCTCCCATTTAAGAATAAGCTCGTACTCACCGTCGCCGTCAACGTCTGCCGGAGTAACGTCGTTGGGGGAATACGTGTACTCGTCTCCGTCAAGGCTCGTGCCGCCGGTCGGACGGTCGAGCGGAATTGTGAGATACTGATTTTCCCATACCGTTACCGCCTTGCCCGACGATACCGCTTCACCCGTCGGAACGACCGTATACGACGCGCCTGCAGTGGTATCGGTGTAATTTATCGCGTCGAGCGCCTCCGCGATTTTTGTATCGCCTCGGTACACGTCGAATTTCGTGTCGTAATTTTCCGTACCCAAAAGCCGCCACGACAGAAACACGCCGCTTCCGCTTTTGACCGCGACAGTACCGCGGCCGAGATATTCCATCTGCCGAGCTTCCGCCGCCGAAGCCGATGCGCCGAACGGCACCGCTATTGAAATTGCCGTTAATAGTGCTGTGATTTGTTTTTTCATTTTGTTTTCCAAATTTATGCCTCCCTGTTATTTCCCTTACAATGAGAATACTTTTTAACAGGGCAAAAGGTTGCATCGAATTTAAAATTTCGCAAAAAAAAAACAACGCCGCAGACGCGGCGTCGTTTTTAAACTGATCGTTTTAAATATATTACTTAGGCATATCTCCGAGCATTATATCGAACTCGCCGCAGGTGATGTTAGCCTTCGGATCGAAGCGGCCGTCATCGCGTCCGTGGAGCATATCGATCGACGTGCAGTACATAACGCTTTCGAGCGCCCAATCGGAAATATCCTCGCTGTCGGCGTACGCGATTTTCTGCATCGGAACGTCCGTGAGCTTTACAACGCTCGTGAGATAATTCTTTATGATCACAGCCGCCTGCTCGCGCGTAACAGCGTCGTTCGGACGGAATGTGCCGTCGCCGAAGCCGTTTACTATGGCGCTGTTTGTCGCCCATGCAACGTAGGGAGCGTAATAAGCGCCGGCGTCGCAGTCGGTGTACTTGTCTGTCGTCAAATCCTCGGCAGCCGCCGCCTCCTTCGCGAGAGCCGTTATAATCATGCCGCGCGTAAGAAGCGTGTCGGCGTTGTAATCCTTATCGGTAGCAATCTCCACAACCTTATGGAACATATCGCCCGTGTCTATACCGTCGTTACCGCCGAGAACGACAACCTTGATCGGAGTCGTTATTCCGGGTATGCTCATCGTAATCTTGTCGTAGAACACGAGCAGGTACTTGTTGTCAAGATTTCTGTCGCTTACGGCGTTACCCTCGAGGTCAACGATCGGCGTGTCGTCCGCTATCGTGAGCGCGAGACCGTTCTGCGTGTCAACGTATTCGCCGAGCGTCGTGGAATTTACAAACAAATCCGCCGCTATGCCGACGTCGTTTACGTCTTTCATAATAACAACGTACTCGGGTTCTACAGCCGTTTTCGCCTTGTTCTGGATTAAAGTGAGAACGTCGCCCGGCTCAATGTCTGCCGCGGTCTTTACATTGCCCTCAGCGTCGAATATAACAGCGCCGTCAAACTGCGGGTTCGCGTTTTCCTCAACCGTTACGTGGTCGATCGTAAACTGCGGCTCGGTTACAACCGGTCCGGGAGCGGTAACGACCGCGTCCTCGTTGAGCGCGATTACCTTTGACGGAGTTGTCTGGGCGGGGATGCTTCTCGTGGAATCCGTGTAGAATACCATGAGCCATCTTCCGTTAAGATCCTCGGCGGTCGGAGCGGGACCGTCCTCGGCTATGCCGTCCTGTAAGTTTGAAAGTCTCGCAAGCTCAACCGTCTCGTCAAGGTTAAGCGCGAGCGTGTTCGCTTCGTTTACGAGCGCGCCTTCGGCGTCAACGGCGAATTTGCCGACTTCAACCATACCCTCGCCGTCGTCGATTACGACTATTGACGGAACAACGTTTGAAGCGCTTTTAACGCCGCTCATGTAGAATACGAGCTTTTTCGCGCCTTCAATGTCCTTTGCCTCTTTAACATTGCCCTTGCTGTCGAGAATAACCGCGTCCGCGATACCTACCTCGCCGCCTTCACCGTCGGCTGTCTTATAGGTAACAACGCCGTCCTTTACGGCTGTCGGCTCCGCCTCGACCGTCCAGCGCTCGATTTCCGCTACGGCATTGTTTTCGCCGCCTATCAGCATAATGTCCCCCTGAACAGTAGGTTCTGTGTCCGGCACTTTAATCTCGGTGTTGTCCGCGAAAGCCGAAACACTCATTACCGCGGCTGTCGCTGCCGCGAGCAATAAAGAAACAGTTTTTTTCATGATTTTTCTCCTTTTCTGTCGGTAGTGTATTTGTTTTTGTCCCTTCACTATATTAGACACCGAAACACGACGAGAAGTTCCACTTTTTTTTGAAAACTCATATCAGTCCATGTTTTTCGGCGTCATTCCCGTTTTTCTTACGTACATTCGGTAAAAATGGGAATAATTGTTAAATCCCGCGTTCGTGCTTGCTTCGAGCAGCGACTGTCCCGACGCGTGAAGCTCGCGCACGAGAAGTATGCGCTTGTGATTTATGTATTGACTTAATGTGTAGCCCGTATTTTTTTTGAACAGCTTGCACAGGTGGTATTTGTTTATGTAGAAATGCTCCGACAGGAAATCGAGCGTGATCTGCTCGGAGAGATGCTCGTTTATGTACGCTATTATTTTGCTTACGCGCTCGTCCTTCGACTTTTCGGGCGAGATCGCCGTGACGGTGTGGCTCAACAGGTACAGAAACTCCACCATCACCGCCCCGACCGCCGTATACGCGCCGTCGTGCGCGTACACGCTCATGCGGTTTATCGAGTTTAAGAGCAGATCCTTAACTATGTCCGACGGTATGACGTTGCCCGTACCCGCCGCGCGGTTTATGAAAATATCCTTGTATTCCTCACACTCATGACGCGTGAAAAAATCGGGCGTGAGGTAGAATATTATTCTCTCGTACGGTCTCTGCGACAGGCAGCGTATGTGATGCATCTCAAACGGGCGCGTTATAATAAGGTCGTAGGGCTTCAGTTTGTAGACGTTGCCCTCGACGTAGAATTCCGCGTCGCCGCTCATAAACAGCACAATTTCAAAAACGTCGTCGTGCTGGTGCAGCTTGAAGTCGATATTGTCCGGCTGCGCGTCGATTTTGTGCGCGAGACCGAAATCGAGATTCGGAAATGTAAGACTCTGCTTCATTTGTCGCGCCCCTTTCTTCGGTATAAGCGTATTATACTATTTTCACGCGCGCATTTCAAGATAAAACGCAAAAATTCTTGCCTTTTTAGCACAATATACTCAATCTTTGCGCCAACATACTTAATGAAAATTTGATAAAATTGATGTAAAGTATAGTAAGCGTATAATGAAAGGGGAAGGTATATGATTTTCGGCGTTGACTACTATCCCGAGCATTGGGACAAGTCCGAATGGGAGGCGCAGGCTGCGCTCATGAAGGAGGGCGGATTCAATACAGTCCGCATGGGCGAGTTTGCGTGGAAGCTGTTTGAAAAAAGCGAGGGTGAGTTCGATTTTTCGTTCCTCGACGAGGCGATAGAAATTCTGGCGAAATACGGCGTCAAGACAATTCTCGGCACGCCGACCGCCGCGCCGCCGAAGTGGCTCGTGAACAAGTACGATGTTCTCCAGCGCGACAAGTACGGCCGCAAAAAGGGCTGGGGCGCGCGTCGCGAGTGCTGCGCGAACAATCCCGATTACATAGAAAAAAGTAAAATCATCGTCAACGAAATGGCGAAGCATTACGCGAATAACAAAAACGTAATCGCATGGCAGATCGACAACGAATTCGGCTGCCACGCGAGCACGCACTGCTACTGCGGGCATTGCAGAAAGGAGTTCGCGGAGTGGCTTCGTGAAAAGTACGGCACGATAGAAAACCTCAACGAAAAGTGGGGAAGCGTGTTCTGGAGCCTCGACTACGACTCGTTCGACGATATAATCCTGCCGGCGTACAACTCGTGCGAGCCGACTTCCGGTAACCTGTGGTCGCACAATCCCGCGCTTGACCTCGAATACAGACGTTTTTCGTCCGATTCGTGGGTGAAATATCAGAAGCGCCAGATCGACATTTTGAGGGAATACACCGACCTGCCGATAACGCACAATTTAATGGGACATTTTTCCGACATCAGCGCGTTCGATTTGTCGAAGGATCTCGATTTTGTTTCGTGGGACAACTACCCCGATAACCAGTGGGGCGGCTCGGAACACGAGTACGTCTCGATGGCGCACGAAACGATGCGCGGCGCAAAGGACAAGAATTTTATCGTAATGGAGGAGCAGGCAGGCCCGGCAGGCTGGGATATTATGGGACGCACGCCGCGCCCGGGCGAGCTTAGACTGTGGACGTACCAGGCAATAGCCCACGGCGCGGAGGGGATGGTATATTTCCGTTTCCGCACGGCTCTGTTCGGCATGGAGCAGTACTGGTACGGAGTGCTTGACCACGACGGTGTGCCGCGCAGACGGTTTTACGAGCTGCAGCAAACGGGGCGCGAACTGCAGGCGTTAAACGACTACATCATAAACGCCGAGCCGATCTGTGACGCGCTTATCGTAAAATCGTACGACAATATCTGGGCGCACGACATAAAGCGTCACGCGGATAAATTCTCGTACCGCGATATGCTCTACGCGTACTACAAGGCGAGTATAGATTTGCGCGTCGGAACAGCCGTTTCACGCGGAAATTACGACAAATACAAGGTTGTGTATATGCCCGCGTATAACATAGTAACCGACGGCGAGCTTGACGAGATAAAATCCTACGTCGAAAACGGCGGCACGCTTGTGCTGTCGTTCCGAAGCGGCACGCGCGACGAATATAACCGCGTAAGACCGCTTGCCGTTCCCGGAGTGTTCGCCGAAATAGCCGGAATAGAGGTCGAGGAATTTGACGCGCCGCGCGTAAGCGTCGGCGTAACGGGCGAGATAAACGGTACGGCAAACGTCTGGTGCGACGTTATAAAGCCCGTCACGGCAAGGGTGATAAGCGAATACGCGGGCGAATATTACAGCGGTAAGGCGGCAATTACCGTAAACGATTACGGCAGTGGACGCGTGTATTACGTCGGCTGCGACCTCGACGACGCGGCGGTAAAGGAGCTTGTGCGCATGATTTCAAAATCGGCCGGAATCGACGTGAATGACGCGCCCGACGGCGTTGAGATAATACGTAAAACCTCGCCGAAGGGTGATTACACCGTTATCCTGAACTTCAACGAAACGGAAACGGACGTTGACGTAAAGGGTAAATCGCTCATAAGCGGAAATGAATTTAACGGCAGAATCGCGCCGCTCGGCGCGGAAATGATACGGGAGAGTTAATATGAAATATACGTTTAAGGAATACAAGCCCTCAAAGCTCATGGAGAACCACTTAAACCTCGGCGGCGCTAACCCCGACGGCGAGGAAATAAACCTCACGAACCTCTACTTCACGCGCGGCGGCAAGCCGTTTATCGGCGTGATGGGCGAGTACCACTTTTCGCGCGACAGCCGCGGTAACTGGAAAAGGGAGCTTGCCAAAATGAAGGCGGGCGGGATTACGATAGTTTCGACCTACATTTTCTGGATTTACCACGAGGAAACGGAGGGCGTTTACGATTTCTCGGGCGACAACGATGTGCGCGCGTTTATCGAGGACGCACGCGAAACAGGGCTTGACGTTGTGATACGCGTCGGCCCGTGGGCGCACGGAGAGTGCCGCAACGGCGGACTGCCCGACTGGCTCGTGCAGAAGCCGTTTGAAATAAGAACGAACAACGATGAGTATCTCGCGCTTGTACGGAAATGGTACTCGCGCATATACGACGAGGTAAAGGGACTTTTCTACAAGGACGGCGGAAACATAATCGCGGTGCAGCTTGAAAACGAGTACATCGACGGCGCGGATCACCTTGCGGAGCTTAAAAAAATCGCCGTGGAGTGCGGCTTGGTTGCGCCGCTCTACACCGTGACCGGCTGGAACAGCGTTTACGGCGCGGAAATACCGGTTGACGAGGTCGTGCCTGTTTTCGGCGCGTACGTTACGTCGCCGTGGTCACGCCACACAAGACCGCTCGGACCGACGCCGCACTTTGTATTTAACCGTATGCGCAACGACTGTGCGATAGGCGCGGATTTGATCGAAGGAAAGGACGACAACGGCTGGCGGCTGCCTTACGAGCGTTACCCGTTCGCGACGTGCGAGCTTGGCGGCGGCATACAGCCGACGCACCACCGCCGACCGATAGTCTCGCCTATGGACACCTACGCGCTGTCGCTCGTAAAGCTCGGCAGTGGAAACAATCTCATAGGCTACTACATGTACCACGGCGGCACGAACAAAATAGGCAAGCTGTCCACATTTAACGAGTCGCGCGCGACCGGTTACCCGAACGACTACCCGATTTTGTCGTACGACTTCCAGGCGCCGCTGTCGGAGTACGGCGAGGTGAGGGAGCAGTACAGGCTTTTGAATATGCTCCACCTGTTCGCCGCCGATTTCGGGGACGTGCTTGCGCCTATGGAGGCGGTGGATTCGGTTATATCGCCCGAACCTGACGACAACTCATTGCTTCGGTACGGCATGCGCACCGACGGCGAGAGCGGCTTCGTGTTCATCAACCACCACCAGCAGTACGGTGCGCTCGACGACCTCACGGATGTTGTGATAGACACGGGCAAGGTCGAATTTCCGCCGATCGACGTAAAGGGCGATGTGAGCTTTTTCATGCCGTTTAATATGCGCGTGGGCGGCAACACTTTGCGTTACGCGACGGCGCAGCCGCTGTGTACCGACGGCGGCGCGTACTTTTTTGCGAAAATACCGAATGTTGACGCGGAGTACGAGTTCGCGGACGGAAAGAAATTCACAAACGTAAATGATTTCACGTACAACAACACCCGAATCGTTACGCTCGATTACGACCGCGCAAGGTTCTTGCGCAGGCTCGGCGGCGTTCTCCACATAGGCGGCGGCTGCGACCTCTACACGATGGGCGGCAGCGTGTACTCCGCCGAAAACGGGGAGTACGAGTGCGAGAAGTGGAACGGCGTTGGCTTTGAGAGCTTCACGATAAATCAGCCCGAGCGCATAGCAAGCGTCACGATCGAGGACGTGAGCGAAGCGCCGTTTATACCGAAGTACAAGGAGCAGCTTTCGATCGGCGGCGAGCGTGAAATAACATGGAAGAAAATCACCGCCGACGGCGAAGGCGGCTTTGCCGAAATCAATGTTGAAGGCGACGTGCTGCAGCTTTACGCCGACGGCGAGCTTGCCGCCGACAGGTTCTACAACGGCGAAACGTGGCGCGTGCCGTGCAGCCTTATATACGGAAAAGAGTGCTACATCGCCGTATCGGAAATGAAGGACGATTTTTACAGGGAATTTTAAGAGAAAAGGGGAGTATAAAAATGGAAATGACACTGCGCTGGTACGGCAGCAAATTCGACACCGTAACACTGAAACAGATAAGACAAATACCGGGCGTGACGGGCGTTATAACGACGCTTTACGACACGCAGCCGGGCGAGGTCTGGTCAAGGGAACGCATACGCGCGATGATCGACGAGGTCGAGGCGGCGGGACTTCACGTGAGTGGCATAGAGAGCGTGAACGTTCACGACGCGATTAAGGTCGGCACGCCGGAGCGTGACAAATACATCGCGAACTACATTGAAACGCTTGAAAACCTCGGCAAAGAGGGTATACATCTTGTGTGCTACAACTTCATGCCCGTGTTCGACTGGACAAGGAGCGAGCTTGCGCGCAAACGCCCGGACGGCAGCACGGTGCTTGCGTACAATCAGGACGATATAGATAAAATCGTGCCGGAAAAGATGTTCGAGAGCATTTCGGGCGACATGAACGGCACGGTAATGCCCGGCTGGGAGCCTGAGAGAATGGCGCGTGTCAAGGAGCTTTTCGGGATGTACAAGGACGTTGACGACGAAAAGCTGTTCCAAAACCTCAAATACTTCCTTGAAAAAATAATGCCCGTATGCAACGAGTACGACATTAAAATGGCGATACACCCCGACGATCCCGCGTGGAGCGTGTTCGGGCTGCCGAGGATTATAATAAACAAAAAGAACATTCTGCGCATGATGAGCATGGTGGACGACGTGCATAACGGCGTGACGTTCTGCTCCGGCTCGTACGGCACGAACCTTGAAAACGACCTTCCCGACATGATACGCTCTCTGAAGGGCAGGATACATTTCGCGCACGTGAGAAATCTTAAATTCAACTCGCCGACCGACTTTGAGGAAGCGGCGCATTTGTCGAGCGACGGCACGTTCGATATGTATGAGATAATGAAGGCGCTTTACGATATAGGCTTTGACGGGCCGATACGCCCCGACCACGGCAGAATGATTTGGGACGAGGTCGCCATGCCCGGCTACGGATTGTATGACCGCGCCCTCGGCGCTACATACCTTAACGGTCTGTGGGAAGCTATAGAGAAGAGTAATAAATAATGTATATGACGGGCGGGACGTCGAGGGCGCCGTCCCCTACACCCGTAATTTGAAATTTATGCACTGTAGGGGCTGGCGCCCTCGACAGCCCATTTACGTAGGGGCGGTCATCGGCCGCCCGCATAAACCCCTCAGTCACACTACGTGTGACAGCTCCCCTAATAGGGGAGCCATACGGCGAGCGGCGCATATCGTGAGCCTCCCCTACTAGGGGAGGTGTCGGCGCAGCCGACGGAGGGGTTTAACTACCACACCCCACGGGGTGTTTTTTTATTTCCAAAAAATTTCCCCAAAACCTCTTGACAAAACGTGACTACAGATGTAGAATGGTAGCTGACTACATATGTAGAATTACAAAAAATAAGGGGTTCTGTCATGAAAAAAGCTACCAAATACGCGGCTGCGATAACGGCGGCGTTATTTTTACTATCTCTGGTTCCGCTTATAATGCTCGCGCCGTATGCCGCTCCGTCGGCGGACGATTTCGGATACGGCGCGCCCGTGCATTACGCGCTGCAGACGGGAGCGGGATTTTCGGGCGTAATTAAAGCGCTGGCGGAAAATCTGAGATATACATATATGAACTGGCAGGGTACGTACAGCTCGGTTATTTTGTTTTCGCTGCAGCCGGGCGTTTTTGACGGCAGGCTTTATATCATTACACCGTTTGTGATGCTCGCCGCGGTTGTTGTTCCGATATTTTTGGTATTAAATTCCGTGCGCGGTATGAGCCGCTCGGGAAAATTGTTTATCGGAAGCGTAACGGCGCTTTTATCGGTGCAATTCCTCCCGTCTGTGGCTGAGGGCGTATTCTGGTGGAACGGCGGCGCGCATTATATTATTTTTTGGTGCCTGTCGGTTCTTGCGGTCATACTGCAAATCACAAATAAAAATCCGAAAAGAATAACCGCTGCCGCGCAATGTGTGCTTGCTTTTTTTGTGACGGGCGGCAATTATTTAACCTCGCTGACGTATTGCCTTACGTCGTTTGTTATCACCGCTTACAGAGCATTTTCACGCGATACGAAACAAGCCGTTGTCAAAAACGCTCTTATAACGCTCTCAGCCGCCGCGGGACTTGTAATCAGCATGGCTGCGCCCGGCAACGCCGTACGACAAGCCGCGTTTGATACTCTGCCGCCTTTGGACGCGGTAATATCCGCGCTGTGTCATGCCGCTTCGGACATTGCGCGTTACACCGACGCGGCAATTATAGGCGCGCTTATAATGTGCGCCGCTGTTTTCGTTTTTTCGTGGGACGGACAAAGAACATACCGCCTTAATCCGATTATCGTTCTCGCCGTGTCGTTCGGTCTGCTTGCGTCGCTGTACGTTCCGCCGCTTTACGCCATGAACGACTGCGATATACCGCGGATAAAAAATCTGTCCTATCTCGCGTACATATTTTTTATGTTCGGGAACTCGCTTTATATCGCGGATTACATATCAGGCAGATTAAAAAATATGAAACCCCGAAAAGGGTTAAAGAAGACAATTTGCGCAGTGGGTGCGGTGATGTTTGCCGTATCGCTGTTTTTTCAAGCGCCGAATACCAATTTCACCTTGGCGTGTAATGATTTACGCGGCGCGGTGCAGACGTATCATGCCGAAGTCGGGGAACGTGAAAGAATATACAGCGACAAGTCCATACATCCTCCGCGCTTTACATATATAAGCGTGCCGGCTTGTTTTCACGACAACATGATTTTAACATGGAACACCGACGTTACCATAAACGGCGCACCGTCGGATTTGCCTTGCATACATTCCTGCGCCTGTGACGTGACGTATGTGCCGTTTGAACGGGCGGTAAGGGTGTTTAACTGTGAGGGTAAAGTCAGATGTGAGGATTTTTCAAAGACCATTGACATAGGCGGCGAGGTGTGCGTGCCGATTAGGGAACTGGCGGATAAAATCGGCGCAGAGATGACGTATATCCCCGAATGTGACACGATTGAGTTTGTGCAATAGGGTTAAAGATAAAATTATAACAGTTTTTTCGGATTTATAAAGCACCCGCTGTCAGCCTCTCCTTGAGGAGAGGTGGCATCGCGAAGCGATGACGGAGAGGTGGCAATACAAATTTTTAGAACCACCTCTCAGTCGCCTACAGCGACAGCTCCCCTCAAGGGGAGCCATACGGCGTGCGCCGCATATCGTCTGCCACCTCCCCTCAAGGGGAAGGCTTATTTATTTCAAAAAATTCCCCAAACCCCTTGACAAATCCTGACTACCGGTGTAGAATAACAGTAGACTACATATGTAGAAAGGTGGGTATTTCTTATGACGTCAGGAAATATCAGTATAGGAGAAGCGGAACTGGAGATCATGAAAGTTCTGTGGAAAGCGGGAGAAGCCGTAAACACGCAGTACATAGGTAAAGCCGTTGAAAGCAAGGGCTGGAAGCGCACGACGATTTCCACCTTCCTCGCGCGGCTTTGCGAAAAGGGCGCGGTCACGTCCGAAAAGCGCGGCAACATGTATTACTACACGCCGCTCATATCAAAACGCGACTACCGCCGCGCGCAGACGCGGTCACTGATACGGTCGCTCTACGACGGCTCGGCAAAAGAGCTTGCCGCGTCGCTTTTCGAGGAGGAAACGCTTTCCGAAGAGGATGTAAAGGAATTGAGGGCTATTTTCGACGACAGGGAGGAATAGGCTATGATGGCGGAAATATTCAAAGCCGCGCTTGTGACTTCGCTTGCGGGCGGTGTGCTGACGCTTATAATCGCGCTCGCGCACCCGTTCACAAAGCGGCGGTTCTCGGCCGGATGGAATTATTACGTATGGCTCGCGGTAATGGTTGTCATGCTGTGTCCGGCACGTATTTCGCTGCCGCACCGCGCGCGTGAAGCCGTACAGCCCGCACCCGTGACCGTAACCGAAACCGACGCGGCGGCGACGGATAACGCCGCACAGGTACAGGCAGCGGAACAAACGGAAGATGCGCCGGTAAAAGTTGAACCGGTGCGCGCATCGGGCAATCCGCTCGGCGCGAAGGCGGACGACATATTGAACACGCTCGCGTACATATGGGTTATCACGGCAGCCGCGCTTTTCGCGGCAAGGCTTACGGGTTATGCGCTGTTCTGCCGCAGAATGAGGAAATCCTCATACATCATCGACCTGCCGCAGCTTGCGCGGTACACGAGACGGCGCGTGACGGTGCGCCGCTCGGGAAGTATCGCGTCGCCGCTGATAGTCGGCGTGTTCCGTCCGACGCTGTTGATGCCGGACACGGACCTAAGCGGCGAGCAGCTCCATTACGTGCTGCTGCACGAAACGACGCATTTAAAGCGCGGCGACATTCTCTACAAGTGGCTCGCCGCCGTTGTGAAGTGCGTCCACTGGTTCAATCCGGCGGTGTATTTTATGGCGGCGCGCGTGAACACGGAATGTGAAATTTCATGCGACGCGGCTGTAACGTCGGGCATGACGCGCGACGAGGAAACAGGCTACATCGATACCATTCTCGCTCTCCTTTCAAACGGCAAACGCACCGTTCCCCTCACAACGGGAATGACGGGCGGTAAAAGGGTTTTAAGGAGGAGATTTACTATGATTAAGGATAAAAGAATAATAGGAAAAGCGACGCGCGCGCTGTCTGCGTGCCTCGCGGTCGTTATGACTGCCGCGGCGGTATTCGCGGGCGGTGTGCTCGCCGACGGAGTGCTCGGCGGCGGCAACAATAACGACGGAAACGTTATAAAATACGAAATTTACGACGGTGACAGGCTGATTGAAACCGCTCACGAGCCGTTTATTTACAACGGTGACTACTATCTGCCGCTGCGCGAAACGCTTAACGGCTTCGGCTACACCGATATTTCCTACGCTGACGGCGTGGCGACGGTAACTGTGCCGGAGGATGAGGAAATGTCCCCAATCCCTACGGGAACGGAGGGCGGCTATTTCAGATATTTCAGCTTTGACGCTACTGAGGATTCTTTCACCTCGATAACATTCGGCGAACGTGAAATGTACGCGTCGAATAACCGTCCCGTAATTGTGGACGGCGTGATGTACGCGCCGATAGAAAGCTTTATGGCAATTATGCAGTATTATTCGTCGTTTGCGGATTTCAGGCTGAACGTCATAAAGCCGACCGATCCGGAAAGCTATTACACCCAAGGTGAGGAGGTAGTAATCGGCACTGCCGCGGAGCAGGATAAGTACACAAACGAAAATCCCGGTAAAAAGGTAAAGCGCATCGTTACGGACAATAACGGTAAAGTCATTCTTGTTGTTTCCACTCAAAATCAGGAATTGGAAACAAAGCACAGGCTGTTTACAAATTCGTGGCGCAACATTGAAAATTTTACGAGGATATTTGAGGGCGTAAACTATTTAAAAAACTTCCGCGGTGAGGAATGTATTCGCCCCGACGAATGGGAGATAAATCCCACAGGAACCGATGAAGCATTTTTCGCAATAATTACGGCAGCGGATTGGGTGACGTTCCCGACGAACGAGTCCGTCGAGGGAATGAAAGAGATAATTACCAACACATACGATGAAGTTTACGGCGCGCAGCCGTTTACTGACGCGGAGGTCGCGGCGGCAAGAGCGGTCGTGGAGGAATACTACCGCGCAAGAGAGGCACACGACAAAGAGGCGATGCTGGCGACAACAACATGGGAGGACTCGCCGAATATGGAGTTATGGGGCGATGAAACAATCACTATAGATGCCATTCGTTACGATCCCTACGATGTGGAGCGTGAAAATTATATAAAATACGGCGCTGGCAGTGTAAACGGCACAAAATACGAGGACGTAATTGTGTTCAGAATGGATTTTACCGTTTCATTCCCCGAGGGCAGCACTGACCATGGAGCATGGAACGAGGGCGAATATACCGACTGGGACATGATTTTAATCCGTGACGGCAAGGACGGCAAATGGCTCATTGACGACCAAGGATATTAAAAACAACGACAAAAAACAGCCGCAAAAATGCGGCTGTTTTTATATGGCGACCCGGATGAGGCTCGAACTCACGACCTCCAGCGTGACAGGCTGGCGTTCTAACCAACTGAACTACCGGGCCATTCCCGACATTTAGATATTATACATGCAAAACGGATAAATGTCAAGCATAATCATAAAATTTTTTGCGCGGGAAATTGACAGAGCCGTAAAATGAGGGTATAATATAATAGTGAAAATTTACGGGAAGGGGGCGGCGGACATGGCTTCGATGATGGCCGGAACGGTTGAAACACTGCTTAAAAACAAAAAATACTCGTCGCTCCGCGATGTGCTTTCGTCGATGAACGAGGCAGATATAGCCGTTATATTCGAGGAAGCGGAAAACGACAGCATACCCGTGCTGTTCCGCCTTTTGCCGAAAGACCTTGCCGCGGCTGTGTTCGCGCTTATGGACAGCGGCAACCAAGAAATGCTCATACGCGGCTTTTCCGACAGCGAGCTTAAAGAGGTATTCGACGAACTTTATATAGACGACGCGGCGGATATTGTAGAGGAAATGCCCGCGAACGTCGTTAAGCGCATACTACAGAACGCCGATCCCGAAATGCGCCACACGATCAACGAAATTCTGAAATACCCCGAGGACAGCGCCGGTTCGCTCATGACGACGGACTACATCAGTCTGCGCCCGAAAATGACGGTCAGCGACGCGAAAAAGCGTATACGCCGCACGATCGCCGACGCGGAAACGGCGTACACCTGCTTTGTGACGAACGACGACCGCACGCTGCTCGGCTACCTTCCGATAAAGGATTTGCTGCTCGCGGACGAGGACGAGCGTATCGAGGAAATAATGGACAAGACGATTATCTGTGTCCACACGCACGACGACAAGGAGGATGTTGCGCGTGAGATGAGCCACTACGACTTTGCCGCGATGCCTGTCGTTGACGATGAGAGGCGGCTTGTCGGAATCGTCACATTCGACGACGCTATCGACGTAATGCAGGACGAGGTGACGGAGGACATCGAGCGAATGGCGGCTATCGCGCCGAACGAGGAATCGTACTTCAAAACCTCGGACATAAAACACGCGCGCAACAGAATAGTATGGCTGCTTGTGCTTATGCTGTCGGCGGCAGTGACGGGCGCTGTGCTGCAGAGGTACGAGGCGGCCTGCGCGTCGGTGCCTATTTTAATATCGTTCATACCGATGCTGATGAGTACGGGCGGCAACTGCGGCTCGCAAAGCTCCACAATGATAATACGCGGAATGAGCCTTGAGGAAATAAAGCTAAAGGATTTCTTCAGGGTCGTATGGACGGAGCTAAGGGTATCGGTCATAATCGGCGTAACGCTGTCGGTCGTAAACGGCATACGAATATGGCTTATGAACCATGACCTCAGAATTGCGCTTGTTGTGAGTTTGTCGGTGTCGGGGATAGTTGTCGTGTCGCAGCTTATAGGCTGCACGCTGCCGATGCTCGCGAAACGCTGCAAGCTCGATCCCGCGGTTATGGCAGCGCCGCTTATTACCACGATAGTGGACGCGGCGTCAATACTGATTTACTTTACCATTGCCGCTAAATTCTTTAATATAGCATAAAAAAGGACTGTTTTACAGTCCTTTATTTTATCGTGATTTTCATATATCTCATTCTTTTCTTTCTTATATGCAAAAACACCGCTCCGGCAGCCGCGAGGACGAACAGTATAATCGCCACAAGCTGCGATATGCCGAATTTGCCCGGTATAACGAACAGCACATACATCGGATCGCGCATACCCTCTAAGAAAAACCTGCCGAACGAGTACCACATAAGATAGAAGCAGAACACCTGACCGTCCGCCTTCTTCTTGTCGCGCAGGAGCAGCATTATCGCAAGTCCGATCAAATTCCACACCGCCTCATACAGGAACAGCGGATGCACGGGAGGCGCGCCGTTAATGCTCATACCGAGCAGCGAGGACGTTTCGCCGCCGTAAACCTCGGCGTTCGTGAAATTGCCGAACCTGCCTATCGCCTGACCGATCAAAAGCCCGGGCGCGCACGCGTCGAACACCTTCAGGGTGTTTATTTTTTTGACGCGGCAGTAAATATACGCCGTGATCACAGCCGCGATTAAGCCGCCGTAAACCGCGAGACCGCCGTTCCATATTTTCAGCATATCGGCGAACGAGTGAAACTCGCCCGGTGAAAACAGAATGTAGTAAATTCTCGCGCCGATTATGCCGGTGATAAGTCCGTACAGAGCAATGTCCCATATATTGTCCTTTTTTACGCCGCGGTTTTCGCAGGTGGCACACACAAACAGCATCGCGAGGATAAAGCCGCCGAGTATTATAATCGCGTACCAGTACACGGGGTGCGAACCCACGTGAAACGCGACCGGATTTATGTTCATGCTCAGTCCTATGTTCGGGAAGGAAATATTGTTCATGTAAAAACCTCCAAAATTTTATCGAAACATTTGAAATATTTCTGTAATCTTTCGGCAATCAAATTTTAATTTTCCTATTCACATTTTGAAACATTTGTGATATAATAGCAATATACACAATATATTGTATGTGTATATCCAAAATTTAACAATATATATGATTCACATTCGACTGCCTCCGTTACATTATACCGTATCCTGAGCAAAATTACAAGAGAAACGGAAAAATAATGAAAAGTACGGGTACGAAAAATAAAAAAAGTATTGCATTTTTCGTAAAATTAGGTTAAAATGGAGATAATGGGAGCGAAATGGAGTAAATGGGATTAAAAACCATGAACTTTGGGCAACTCCGAATTAAATCCGAAAGGCAGGTGACATATATAATGGTAAATTTTGTGGACGAATATCCCAGACAGCTTGACGAGCGCGGAAGAATAATTCTGCCCGCGAAGGTAAGGGAAAAGATGTCCGAAACGGTATATGTCACCCGTTCGATGTCCGACAGGTGTCTGCTTCTGTTCACGCAGGAGGAATGGGACAAGCTCGCCGAAAAAATAAACAGACTGCCGACCGCAACCGACAGGAATGCGGCGGCGTTTTCGCGTCTCTTTTTCGGCAAGGCAAGCTCGGCGGACGTTGACAGGCAGGGCAGAGTGCCTATTTCAAAGCGTCTCATAGAGTACGCCGGACTTAAAAAGGACGTTGTGCTTGTCGGCGCGAACACGCGGCTTGAGATTTGGGACAGCGAGGTTTGGGAGCATTACCAGGCGGAGCTTTCCGACGATGTTATGATGGAGGGTATCTTAAAGTACGACCTGAATATATAAGAAGGAGAACGGTTATGGATTTTCGGCATGTTTCGGTTTTGTATGAGGAAAGCATAGCCGCGCTTCAGGTCAGGGAAAACGGCTTGTACGTCGACGGCACGCTCGGCGGCGGCGGTCATTCGTACGGAATACTCGCGTCAAACGACACCTGCCGCCTTATCGGCATAGACCGCGACAGCGAGGCGATCGCCGCCGCGTCGAAGCGTCTTGAACGGTTCGGGGAAAGATTCACGGCTGTAAACGACAATTTCAGCAGCATAAAAAACATACTTTCCGACTTGTCGGTCGACGGGATAGACGGCGCGCTGCTCGACATAGGGGTAAGCTCGTACCAGCTTGACAATCCCGAGCGCGGATTTTCGTACATGCACGACGCTCCGCTCGATATGCGCATGGACGCGCGAAGCGGAAAAAGCGCGCGCGACGTTGTGAACGGTTACACGTGCGGGGAGCTTACGCGCATATTTTACGAGTACGGCGAGGAAAGATGGTCGAAGCGTATCGCGGAATTTATCTGCAAACGCCGCGCCGAAAAACCGATCGGGACAACGTACGAGCTTGTGGACGTCATAAAGGCGGCTGTGCCGGCGAAGGCGAGAAGTGACGGCGGACATCCGGCGAAAAGGGTATTTCAGGCGATAAGAATAGAGGTAAACGGCGAGCTTGACGCGCTTAAAACGGCGCTTGCGGACTTCACGGACGCTCTCAAAAGCGGCGGCAGACTCGCGGTCATCACGTTTCACTCTCTTGAGGACAGAATAGTAAAGCAGGAATTTGCGAGAATGAGCAAGGGCTGCACGTGTCCGAAGGAATTTCCGGTGTGCGTGTGCGGCAACAAGCCGACTGTAAAGCTTGTGTCGCGCAAGCCCGTACTGCCCGGCACAAAGGAGTGCGCAGACAATCCGAGAAGCAAGAGCGCAAAGCTCAGAATTGCGGAAAAGCTTTGAGGATAATAAGGAGACTTATATGAATTACGGTAATCTGGCATACAAAATGCCCGAGGAACGCCCGAAGCGTCCCACGCAGAAAAAACGTAAGAAAAAACAGGTTAGAAGGACAAGAAAGCAGATGGCGTTAAGGAATAAGATGATTCGCAGAGTCTGCGTTATCGCGGCTGTCGCTGTTTCTGCGAGCTTTATGATATCACAGTTTGTCGCCGTAAACGAGGGAAGCAGACAGATCGAGTCGCTCCGTAAGCAGCTTTCCGACACGGAGGCGGTAACGAGCCGCATGATTTTTGACATGGAGCAGAGCGTTGACCTTGCCGAAATTGAAAAGCAGGCGACGACGCGGCTCGGTATGCAGCGCCCCGAAAAATACCAGATAATTTACGTGAACGTCAAGCAGGACGATATGACGGAAAAGACGGCGGGCGAAGTCGAAGGCACGGGAAACAGAATTATGAACATGATTAAGAGTGCCGGAAGTTATATTGTCAACTTTTTCAGCATAAAATAATTCTTGGAAGTCCTGTAATATAATTTAGAAGGAATGAGGCAATGAAACCGTCGCTTAATGAAATAAACAAGAAAAGTACAATCATTGCCGCGGTCGTGGTAATCGCGCTTATGGCTCTGACGCTGCGCGTCGGTTATTGGCAGATTATACGCGGCGAGGAACTGTCCGCGAAGGCAAAAGCGCAGCAGCAGGGTTCGGGAGTTATAACCGCGTCGCGCGGCACGATCTACGACCGAAACGGCAAGGTGCTTGCCGAAAGCGCGTCCGCGAATACGCTGATATGCAATCCCGAGGACGTTAAGGCTGACGGCAACGCCGATGTTATAGCTTCAAGGCTCGCGCCGGTAATAGATATGAAGCCGGACGAAATAAAAAAGCTTATTACAAAGGAAAACAGATACCAGGTTATAAAAAAACGTCTTTCAACAGACGAAACAGACGCGGTAAAGGAGCTTTTAAGCTCCGACAATGACGCGGAAACGGCTAAGGCGTTCAGCGGAATATACTTTGAGGAGGACTCGAAGCGTTACTATCCGTTTAACGTCGCGCCGCATGTACTCGGCTTCACGGGCTACGACAACAACGGCATACAGGGCGTGGAGCTTACGTTTGACGATGCGCTTATGGGCAGGAACGGAAGCATCGAGCAGAACCAAAACGCCGACGGCACAACGCTCAAGGCGCAGCAGGCGGAGTACATAAACGGAGCGGTAAAGGGCTACAATGTCGTACTGACGATAGACGAAACGCTCCAGCACTTCCTTGAAAAGCATTTGGAGGAAGCCGTCGCCGAGGATGAGCTTAAGGAAGGCGCGGCGGGTATAATCATGAACCCGAAAACGGGCGAAATACTCGCGATGGCGACAAAGCCCGATTTTGACGTAAACAATCCTTACGATATAGAGCAGTTTGAGAAATACATGCTCAAATATACGGAAACAACAGACGACGAGGATGACGACGAGGACGGCGCGAAAGCGACGCCGAAGCCGAAAAAGACAATAGACAACCTCACCGACGAGGAGGTCGCGGCGGCGCGTAACAAGATGTGGAGAAATAAGGCGATATCCGACACGTACGAGCCGGGTTCGACCTTTAAGATAATAACCGCGGCGGCGGCGCTCGAAGAACACGTGGCAGACCTCGATTCGACGTTCTACTGCCCGGGCTTTAAGATAGTCGCCGACAGAAAGATAAACTGCGCGAACACAGACGGTCACGGACCGCAGACGTTCGTCGAGGGCGTTCAAAACTCCTGCAACCCTGTGTTTATGGAGCTTGGACTTCGTCTCGGCGCGGACAAATTCATGGAATACTTCAGAGCCTTCGGACTTGCCGATACGACCGATATGGGACTTGTCGGCGAGGCCTCGAGCATATACTACCACAACAGAATGAGCGACGTGGACATCGCCACAAGCTCGTTCGGACAGGGCTTTCAGATAACGCCGATACAGCTTGCCACGGCTGTTTCAGCCGTTGTAAACGGCGGCGTGAGAATGAAGCCGAGAATAGTAAAGGAAATACGCGGCACAAACGGCGTTGTAAAGAGCTATGAGTCGGAGGAGGTCGCGCGGGTAATATCCGAGGAAACGTCGCAGAAAATGCGCGAGATACTCGAATCGGTCGTGTCGCTCCCGACCTCGACGGGTAAGAACGCCTACGTAAAGGGCTGCCGCATAGGCGGCAAAACGGGAACGTCCGAGAAGGGCAACCGCGCGGAGGAAAAGCGTATCGCGTCCTTCATAGGCTTTGCTCCCGCGAACGATCCGGAGCTTGTATGCCTCGTGATGCTCGACGAGCCGCAGGTGGACAATAAGTACGGCGGAACGATCGCCGCGCCGCTTGTGGGTGAGATCATAGAGGACTCGATGAATTATCTCGGCATAGAGAAGCAGTACACCGCGGACGAAACGCCTGACGTAAGGGTGGAAATACCCGACGTAAGGCAGCTTGAAGAGTCTGAAGCGCGCGCGAAAATAGCCGAGGCGGGACTTTATCTGAATGTTGTCGGCGACGGCGACACCGTTGTGGACCAGCTTCCGCAGCCGGGCGTAATGATAGGAGAAAATTCAACAGTAATTATATACACAGAGGAAAGAGATAAATCGGATACCGTTACCGTGCCGGATCTTACGGGCGTCTCGGTCGAGGACGCGGAATACACTCTTGCGCTGTGCGGACTGAACTTCGAGGTGATCGGAGTCGGTCACAGCGAGGAAAAGGGCGCGTACGCCGTAAAGCAGAGCATTGAAGCCGGCGAACAGGTCGCTCCGGCGACGGTGATCGGAGTAGAATTCCGTCAGTTGACTTCGGATTAAACAAAGGGGGAATTATAAATGTTGGCAAGTGAGCTTCTCGGAGCGAAATGGCTTGAAGAGCATGATGACATCGAACTTACGGGCATAGCGTACGATTCGCGCAGCGTGCTTCCCGGCAATGTGTTCGTGTGCATAAAAGGCTTTGAAACAGACGGACACAAATACGCCGCCGCAGCGGTAAAGAACGGCGCGGCGCTCATAGTCGCGGAGGACGCGCTTGACGTGAGCGTGCCTGTGTGGTACGTTGAAAATTCGCGTAAGGAAATCGCCGAAATGGCTTGCAAATACTACGACAATCCCTCGAAGAAGTTTAAGCTCATAGGCGTTACCGGCACGAACGGCAAAACGACGATAACGTACCTCATTAAGAGCATCGTCGAGGAGGCGGGTATGCTCATAGGCGTTATCGGCACGAACCAGAATATAATCGGCGACAAGGTGCTTGTCACGCAAAGCACCACTCCCACGACGCCGAACGCTCTGGAGCTTCAAAAGCTGTTCGCGGAAATGGCGGAGAGCGACGCGGACGGCGTTGTTATGGAGGTTTCGAGTCACGCGCTGGAGCTTGAAAGAGTACACGGCTGCCGCTTTGACGTGGGCGTGTTCACAAATCTTACGCGCGACCACCTCGATTTCCACAAAACTATGGAAAACTACCTCGCCGCGAAGGCGAAGCTGTTCGATATAAGCGCGAAGGGAGTCGTAAACTTTGACGACGAGGGCGGTAAGAAGATAGCCGCGTCCGCACCGTGCGACATTATAAAGGTAGGTCTGGGCGACGGGTGCGACCTTCAGGCGGAGAATATCCGCATAACGGCGCGCGGCACTGATTTTGACGTTGTATATAAAGGGGAAAAGTACCCCGTTCATATAGTAATACCGGGGCGGTTCAGCGTGTACAACGCGATATGCGCGTTCGGCGCGGCGCTGCAGCTCGGCATAGACATACCGACGATAGTAAGAGGACTTGAAAAAGCGACCGGCGTTGTCGGACGCGTCGAGGTCGTTCCGACCGACACCGACTACACCGTAATAATAGACTACGCGCACACGCCGGACGGACTTGAAAATATCATACGCGCGGTAAAGGATTTCGCGAAGGGCAGAGTAATAACGCTGTTCGGCTGCGGCGGCGACCGTGACACGACAAAGCGACCGATAATGGGCGAGATCGCGGGACGGCTGTCGGATTACAGCATAATCACCTCCGACAATCCGCGTACTGAGGATCCGATGGCGATTATAAACAGTATAGAGGAAGGCATGAAAAAGACGGACGGCAGGTACACCGTCATAGCAGACCGCCGAGAGGCGATAGGCTACGCTCTCGACCACGCCGAAAAGGACGACGTTATAATTCTTGCCGGCAAAGGTCAGGAAACGTACCAGATAATCGGTAAGGAAAAGATAGATTTTGACGAGAGAGTTGTAGTTTACAAGCATTTGAATAAGTAAAATACAAGGGCTGTCACAAGCGGCAGCCTTTGTTTATGTAATACGGCTTGAGCCGATATATTTGCGAAAGGGGTTAAAGGTCACAGTCATGCAGTCTTTAACGACGGAAGAAATAATTAAAGCGACCGGCGGCACGCTCATAGGCGGCGGCGAAACGGTGATAAAGGGAATATCCACAAATTCGCGCGAGATTAAAGAGGGCGAGTTGTTCATACCGCTCGTCGGCGACAAGTTCGACGGTCACGAGTTTATGCGCGCGGCGTTTGAGCTTGGCGCGTCCGCCGCGCTCACATCGAAGGAAACGGAGCTGTTTATAGGCAAGACCATTATACGCGTAAAGGACACAAAAAAGGCTCTCGGCGCGATAGCCGCGTACTACAAGGAAAAGCATAACGTCCCGACAATAGCCGTCACCGGCAGCGTCGGCAAAACGACGACAAAGGACATGGTGTACTCCGTAATATCGCAGAGGTACAACACGCTTAAAACGGAAGCCAATTTCAATAACGACATCGGTCTGCCGCTGACGATTTTCCGCCTTGAAAAGGAGCATGAGGCGGCTGTGCTTGAAATGGGCATGAACCATTTCGGCGAGATTGACTACCTCGCTTCGATAGGCAAGCCCGACGCCGCGATAATAACGAACATCGGTGAGTCGCACATTGAAAATCTCGGCTCGCGCGAAGGCATATTCAAGGCTAAAATGGAGATAACAAACCGTTTCGGCAGGGATAACACGCTTATAGTAAACGGCGACAATGATTTCCTCCGCACGGTAAAGGGCGAATACAAGGTCGTGCGCTACGGCTTGGACAGCGGCAGCGACGTGTACGCGAAGGATATAGTGAATAAAGGTCTCGGCGGCATATCGTTCACGGCGGTGGTAAACGGAACGGAATACGAGGCGGAGCTTGCCGTACCCGGAGAGCATAATGTGTATAACGCGCTCGCGGCGATATGCGCGGGTATCGAGTTTAAGATACCGATGGACGATATACTGCGCGGCATAAAGACGTTTGAACCGACGGCGCAGAGGCTCGCGGTCGAGGATTACAAGGGCATAACGATAATAAACGACTGCTACAACGCCTCGCCCGACTCGATAAAGGCTGCGCTTAAGGTACTCGCCGCGACTGACGCGAAAAGGCGCGTCGCGGTACTCGGCGACGTTCTCGAAATGGGTGAACACGCTCCCTCGGCGCATTACGTTCTCGCGAAATACGTAAAAGAAGCCGGCGTAGACGTGCTTGTGACGGCGGGTGAGAATATGAAAAATCTCGCGCGCGGTGCGAAGGAGCAGGGCGTAAGCGAAATACACGCGTTCGACAAGACGCTCGAGGCGTGCAACTTCGTAAAGGACGCTCTCAAAGAGGGCGACGCGGTGCTTATAAAAGCGTCGCACGGAATGAGATTTGAAGAGGTTTACAACGCGATAAAGGATAACTAAAGAGGTGTAAGAAATGGACAGTATAAAGGAACTTGTGATGCTCGCGCTTTTGCCGTTTATCGCGTCGCTCGCGGTAACGCTGGCGGTAGGACGGGTATTCATACCGTGGCTTCGGAGGCTTAAATTCGGACAGGAGATCCGCGAGGAAGGCCCGAAATGGCACCGGAAAAAGTCGGGTACGCCGACAATGGGCGGTATAATGTTCATAACGGGCATAGCGGTCGGAGTTGCCGCCGCGGCGGTAATGTTCGCCGCGCAGGGTAACTTTTCACCGAAATTCGCGAGGTGTATAGTAATATTCGCCGTCGCGCTCGGCTTCGGTATAATCGGCTTTATAGACGACTATATAAAGGTTGTAAAAAAGCGCAACCTCGGACTTACCGCTATACAGAAGTTTATGCTCCAGGTTTTGCTTGCGGCGGTGTACGTTGTCGCGATGTACGCGCTCGGAGAGCTTAACACGGCGATTATAATACCGTTCACGGCGATAGAATGGACGATGCCGCTGTGGCTGTATATACCGTTTATCATGTTCGTGATAGTCGGCGTTGTAAACGCCGTGAACCTCACGGACGGACTTGACGGACTCGCGTCAAGCATAACGGCTGTTGTGGCGCTGTTCTTTATGCTCACGGCGTACATGAAATTTTCCGAAACGGGCGTAACGGTGTTCGCCGCCGCGCTTCTGGGCGGACTTCTGGCGTTCCTTTGCTACAACAAATACCCCGCGAAGGTGTTTATGGGCGACACGGGTTCGCTGTTTCTGGGCGCGGCTGCCGCGCTTATGGCGATCGACCTCAAAATGACGGTATTCCTTATAATCGTCGGCTTCGTGTACCTCATGGAAACGCTGTCTGTAATAATGCAGACGACGTACTTTAAGATTACGAAAAAGAAGTACGGCGAGGGCAGAAGAATATTCAAAATGACGCCGATACACCATCATTTTGAAAAGTGCGGCTGGAGCGAAAAGAAAATAGTTATAATATTTACGCTCGCCACGGCAATACTATGTGTGATTGCGTGGTTCGGCATACTCATATAAAATCAGCATAAAACGGAAAAGGTGATAAGCATGGCGGGAGCATCCACGTTAAGCGGAACTTCGCGGCAAAAAAGAATACCTCCGCGTAAAAGCGCGGTACGGATACAGGCGGGAGATATGGACTACACGTTTTTGTTCATAGTTATTTTGCTGCTGTTTTTCGGGCTTGTAATGCTTCTGTCGTCGTCCGCGCCGGCGGGCAGCACCATATACGGCAACCCGTACTACTTCTTTATAAAGCAGGCTTCGTGCGCGGCGGCCGGACTTGCGGGAATGTTCCTTGTGTCGCGGATAAATTACAACGTGTATAAAAAATTCGCGAACCCGATGATGCTCGTATGTATAATACTGCTCGTGTGCGTGCTTGTGCCGGGCATAGGCGTGAGGCTGAACGGCTCGAGGCGGTGGCTCAACACGCCGTTTATTCAACTGCAGCCGTCGGAGTTTATGAAGCCGGTTATCGCGATTTATTTCGCGAAGCAGATCGACACGGGAAAATACAACTTGAAAAAACCGGGCGGAAACCTTCCGTTTATAGGCGTGCTTATAATCGTACTCGGACTGATGCTCATGGAAACGCACCTGTCGGGTGCGATAGTTATAGCCGGTATCGGCGTTACGGTAATGATAGCCGGAGGCACGCCGATAAAGCCGATGATTATCGGACTTATCGTAATAATACCTATCGGCATAATCGCGATCCACGCGGCAAGCTCCGTGCGGTGGGCAAGAGTAACGAGCTTCCTCGATCCGTTTAGGGACATACGGAATCAGAGCTACCAGGTCGCACAGGGACTTTACGCGATAGGCTCGGGCGGAATATTCGGACGCGGACTCGGACAGAGCGTGCAGAAATATTCGTACCTCCCCGAACCGTACAACGACTTTATATTCGCGATTGTGTGCGAGGAACTCGGACTTGTCGGCGCGGTAGTCGTAATACTGCTGTTCGCTGCGCTGATACTTAGGGCGATAAAGATAGCGGTAAACGCGCCCGATACATATTCGTCGCTTGTGGCGCTCGGCATAGCTGCGCAGCTTGCGATACAGACGATATTAAATATAGCGGTCGCGACGTCGAGCGTGCCGAATACCGGCGTGTCGCTGCCGTTCTTCAGCTACGGCGGTACGGCGATACTGACGCTTTTGCTCGAAATGGGCATACTGCTGAACATATCACGCTATTCAATTAAGGATTAAAGGAGATTACTATGAGAGTAATATTTGCCGGCGGCGGCACGGCGGGACACATAAACCCCGCAATCTCAATCGCCGACTATGCAAAATCACAGGACGGCGATTTTAAGGCGCTTTTTATCGGAACGAAAAGCGGTATGGAGACGCGCCTTGTGCCGAAGGCGGGTTACGACATTAAATATATCGATATAGAGGGCTTCGACAGGCGGCATTTGCTGAAAAATATATCCGTCGTCAAAAAGCTTATGCAGTCGCGCCGCGACTGCGCCGAGATAATAAGGGATTTCAAGCCCGACTGCATCGTATGCACCGGCGGTTACGTGAGCGGTCCGGTCGCGATAGCGTCTAAGGATACGGGCGTGCCGTCGCTCATACACGAGCAGAACGTCTACCCCGGGCTTACGGTAAAGGGCGCGGAAAATTACGTGACGTACCTTGCTCTGAGCTTTGAGGAAACGGTAAACCATATGAAGCACAAGGATAAGTGTGTTGTGACCGGCAATCCGATACGCAGGGAAATTCTCGAGGCGGACAAGCAGACGTCGCGCGGCAGGCTCGGCATAAAAAAGCCGTTCGTGATAATTTTCGGCGGCAGTCTCGGAGCGGACAAGATAAACGACACTGTGATAGACATGCTCGACCGCATAAACGCGGAGCAGGAAATAGAGCTTCTGTTCGGCACGGGCGTGCGCAATTACGACAAGGTTATGCAGACGATTGCCGCGAAAAAGATAACGGTCGGCGACAACGTGAAAATAACGGCGTATATAGACAACATGGCTGATTATATGTCGGCAGCCGACGTGGTCGTGTCGCGCGCGGGCGCGATAACGGTAAGCGAGATCGCCGCGCTCGGCAAGCCGTCGATACTGATACCGTCGCCGAACGTTGTGCGCAACCACCAGGAGCAGAACGCGCGCGAATTTGAAGCGAACAATGCCGCCGCGGTAATACTCGAAAGCGAGCTTACATCCGAAAAGCTGTATGAAAAGATGATGTCGCTCGTGGAAAACGAGGCGCAGCTTAAGCTTATGTCGGCGAACCTCAAAAAAATCGCGAGAACCGATGCGCTCGAACGCATATACGAACTGATGATAAAAATGTCGAAAGGAAACGGGTAAATGAAAAAAACAACGGTAAAAGGCACAAACGATTATCTCCCCGAGGAGGCGCGTCTGCGCGGCTACATTCAGCAGACGATACTCAAAACGTACACCGACTCGGGTTTTGAACGCATAATGACGCCGGCTGTCGAGGATATTGAGAACCTCGACAAGAGCGACGGGGGAGATAACCTAAATCTTATATTCAAAATATTAAAGCGCGGCGACAAGCTGCAAAAGGCGCTCGAAACGGGCGATGAAAAGAGCCTTGCCGATATGGGACTGCGCTACGACCTCACGCTGCCGCTGTCGCGCTACTTCGCGAACAACCGCGAAAGGCTGCTGCTTCCGGCGAAGTGCATACAGATCGACCGCGTGTACCGCGCGGAGCGTCCGCAGAAGGGCAGGCTGCGCGAGTTTATGCAGTGCGACATAGATATAATCGGCTCGTCGTCGCCGTCGTGCGAGGTCGAGCTTATACACACGACCGCTAAAGCGCTTCTCGCGCTCGGCATGAGCGGCTTCACGGTAAGGGTGAACGACCGCCGCATACTGCGCGCGCTTTTGACGAAGCTCGGCTTTGCGGAGGACAGCCTGGACAGTGTGTGTATAACGTTTGACAAGCTCGATAAAATAGGTCTTGACGGCGTTAAGGCGGAGCTTACGGACAAGGGCTTTGACGGCGGAGCGATAGACCGTTTTGCCGAAATGTTCTCGTCGCCCGTCACGCTCGACAGAATAAAGGAAATATGCGGCGGTGAGCTTACGAACGACGCGGAGTTTATCATAAACGCGTCGAGAGAGCTTGCCGACGGCAGATACGGCGCTGAGTTTGACATATCGCTCGTGCGCGGACAGGGTTACTACACCGGCGCGGTGTTTGAGATAGTGTCGGACAAGTTCCGCGGCTCGGTCGCGGGCGGCGGCAGATACGACAACCTAATCGGCAAATTCACGGGCGAGAACGTGCCGGCAGTCGGTTTTTCAATCGGCTTTGAGCGTATTTTCGCGATAATGTCGGAGGAGAAAAACGCGCTGCCGCAGGCGAAAAAGAGGATAGCGCTGATATTTGACAGGGACGATGTGGTAAACGCGGTAAGGAAAGCCGAAACGCTTCGCGAAACGTACGAGGTAACGCTTGCGGAAAAACCGAAAAAGCTGTCAAAATACCTCGACAGGCTTGCCGAAAAGGGCTATTCGGGCTTCTGCTTCGCGGACAACACGGACGAGATACGCGGGCTTAAATAAAGTTAATTCATTTTTTCATTCCTATTCTTTAACCCAAAAAACGGGACGGCAATCGCCGCCCCGTTTTTTGTATACAGAAAACCACGCGATAGTCGCGTGGTTCAAAAGAGGCTAAAGCCGATGAGGTAGACAGAAGAACT
>CANQKM010000006.1 GCA_947624485.1 uncultured Clostridia bacterium | reverse complement strand
AACGTGCGTTGCGTCGTCAACAGTAACCGTTACCTTCGCCTTTTTCGCCTCTACCGTTACCGCGTCTGACGTAACTGTACCTTCGTAGGTCGCGTCTGTACCTACTGTAGCTACAGCCTTGTACGTACCTGCTTTGTCCGGTGTGAATGTAGCGCTTGTCGCACCCGGAACATCCGTATATGTTTCACCCGTGGCCGCCTTCTCCTGCCACTTCCATGAAACGTCAGTAGGAGCTACAGCGCTTTGCTTATCAGCTTTCTTTGTAAGTTCAGCCTTAAGCTGCTGGCCAACTGTCGGACTAGCCGGAGTAACCGTTACTGTGAAGTCTTCCCCAATCTTTGTCTTTGTCGGTGTTGTTGTCTTATCTGCGGTTTCTACCTTAACAGTAACCTCGGTACCTGTAACATTAACTGCTGTCTCGTACTTAGACGCGTGTGATGCAGCCGCAAATGCTGTTGCAGCCGTACCGCCCGTAACAGTAACGCCTATCAGCTTCTTGTCTGTCTTCGGTGTAACCGTAATCGACAAGCCTGTCTTGGCAACCGAAATACCTTCCTTTGTAACAGCTGTTGTGCCAACCTTTACGTCAGCGTCAGCCGATGAATTTGTATCAAGCTTAACCGTTACCTTATCCGCATCGGGATCAGGTGAGGTTGAAGGTTCGGTTGTGCCGGCGTTTTCAAATGTCGCGCTGACCGTTACATTAGCCGCGGGCATCTTGAACTTATAAGCGCCTGTTGTGTTGTCAGGCTGAATTTCTGTTGCCGCACCGCCTGCCGGTGTATATGTAACCTTTGTAACCTTCTTGCCCTGTGCGGGTGTAACCGTAACGGTTATTTCATCCCCAATCTGAGCAGTTGTCAGATTAACCGATACAGTACCGCCGACTATGCCGGTAGCAGGCGCAACTGTATAGGTAATCTTCTTGAATGTAGCGCTTACGGTAGTATCAGCGTCAGCCTTGAACTTATACTTGTTGTTCTGAATAGCTGTTGCCGCTACCTCAGTGCCGCCTACCGTCAATTTATCAAGCTCATAGCCCTCGTCGGGTACGATCGTAATTTCAACATCCGAACCCTTAGCTACTTCGTTCGGGAACGTAAGCTTACCGCCTGCGGTAGCCGCTGTCTGGTCGGTAATCTTTACCTTCGCAGCGCCCTCGCTTGCGCCTACCTCATGAGCCTTCATGTAGGGAACCATGCCCTTGAGGCTATCCCATACCATGAGCTTATCACCCTCAATAGCCTTCGGGTTAAGCGTAGCCGTTGCGCCTGTCTTGCTTATGCCGCTGAGCGGATAAGTTTTAACGTTTGCAAGCTTCGTGCCGTTGTACTGCGCGTGAACGAGTACAGCGTCAAACGGAGTTTCTTCCTCGGTTGTAACCTTTACAGTCTCACCGCCTGTTACCGTTAGATCTACCGCGTGTGTCTCAACGGGAGGTACGTCGGGCTCTTCGGGCTCACCGAGAGTAGCAACAACTCTTCTCGGCTCACTGCCTGTTGCCGAATATGCAACAATGTTATCTATAAGTGCATACGCGTTAGCCGGTGTTGTATCAACGCCGCCTACCTTGTTTGCACGGGTTTCAATCGCAAACATCGGTGTCTTTGCCAATGTATGCGCAGTTTCGCCGTAGTATACATAATCCGACTTAATCTGCGGATCAAAGTTTGATGCGCTCGTATCATAGTCAACATATACTCTGTACGGAGCCTTGTTGTCCTTAACAGGCTCAGCAACTACAGAAGCATAGTGCCACTCGTTCGGAGTAACGTATGTGCTGATTACGTCTGACGATGTATTACCGGGTTCTCTGTAAATTGTTTCGTCCTTTTTCGTCGTAAATACAGCCGCAACGTGTCTGTACTCGCCCAGACCGTCGTCGCCTGCCTGAGTCGTACCCTCAAGGAGAGACAGTCTTGCGGTTGCATCTTCTTCATGACCTGTCATCGGCGAAATCTTGAAGGCGAATGATGTAACCGTATATGTACCTTCCGTTGCGGGGATATTGTTGTCAAAGCTTACACGCGGACCTCTGCCGCCCGTTGCGAAACGAGACGCTGTAAGATTCAAAACCTTACCCGTTCCGTACTTCTGAATTGCCGCATACGTCGATGCTTCGGCTCCGTCCGGTCTGCCGCCAATCTCTATCGAAAGACCGGGAACAGCCTTTATTGACGTGTCCTCTTCATTCAATTCGCCCTTGTTATTATACTTCTGCTGAGCTGTTGTTCCGATTGACCAGTTTCCGTTTGCAACAGAATTGAAGTTGTACGACTGAACAGTACCCTCTGTTGCGCCTTCCGCTGCCTTCAAAACAGGAGCGTCAACTTCGGGAGGAGGTGTAGCCTGCTCGCCGCCCTCAGCGCCGGGAACTGTAGAAGCTGCGCCGTCGTCACTTGAATAGATTACCATGTCGTCGAAGTACCACTTCGGGCAGTCTATACAGTTTCTGGTATTCTGTTCTATTGCGTTAAATACTATTGATGAAAGATCTTTAACGCCGGTCAATGTAGTCTTCTTTGTACCGTCTACATAGACCGTAGCGCCGCTTGTTGCGTTGATAACGACCTTTACCTGCGCCCATGTGTCGTGAGCTATGCCGAGAGTCGTATCAAAATCAATAGCATTTGCAGCTGCTGCAGTCTCGTCGATGCCATTTATCGAGAGGATGTGACTTACACTGTTTACGCCCGTATCGGTAGTCTTGACATTAAACGCAAGAACAAGATCCTTGCCCGACTCCGGTTTGTAAGTCTTATCTTTCTTCTCATCATCTACAAAGAAAATCTTTCCGCCTCTGTTCGGCTTATCTAGACTTGCAGTCGTAGCCATAATAGCCTTAGAGCCCGCGTCTTTGCCGTCCTGTATAGCAAAGAACGAGGTATCCGTACCTCTGTTGCCGGTCTGGAGCTTTAAGCCCGCAATGCCGTCATACGCATTGTCCGCAGTTGAAGTACCGTCAACAAGAACCTTATCAATACCTTTACTGGTAAGGTTGGTGTGCGGTACAGCAACGTTGTCATACGCGTCGAAATTGTCCGACCAAAGAACCGTCTCAGCCGCGCTTGCGGTAATTGCCAGTCCTGCGAACGAGGACACGGTCATTGCCGCCGCGCATAGAAAAGAAATTAGTTTTTTGCTTTTCATTTAATCTCTCCCTTTCCTTAATAATTGTTTTTTGTTAGTATTTGCGGGCGAGGTCCCGCTCATTCCGGCAACTTGAGCGCACTACACCCGCCTACATATTAACATTGTAACACAATTTCCGCAATGTTTCAATATTGCGGCAGATTAAATTTGCACAAAATTATTCGGTAATTTTTGTGCATTTTGTGGATGGGTGCGTGGGGCGTGTGCGTGAGCCTCCCCTACTAGGGGAGGTGGCGGCGAAGCCGACGGAGGGGTTTGGATTTGCCGCACATAAACCCCTCAGTCACACTGCGTGTGACAGCTCCCCTATTAGGGGAGCCTCACAAACGGGCGGCCAATGACCGCCCCTACGGGGTGCGCTATTTATAAATAATGGGTGTAGGGGCGACCCTCGCGGTCGCCCGTTTTTCATGCATGTTGCGGCGTTCACCGTGAGCCTCCCCTACTAGGGGAGGTGGCGGCGAAGCCGACGGAGGGGTTCCTTTTATATTTCACAATGAATCCCTCCACCGCTACGCGGTCCCCCTCCCTTTGACAAGGGAGGCAAACGGGCGGCGGCGTTCACCGTGAGCCTCTCCTACTAGGGGAGGTGGCGGCGAAGCCGACGGAGGGGTTTGGATTTGCCGCACATAAACCCCTCAGTCACACTGCGTGTGACAGCTCCCCTATTAGGGGAGCCTCACATACGGGCATTAAAAAAACCACACCCGTCCGCTTGACATACACGTCGGGGTGTGGTATAATGGCCTTACAGAACGGATAGCCGCTTTAAAGGCGGTTTGTCCGATAGTAGCGTTAAAATAGCCGCTTGCTATTGGTCACGCGGGCGGCTATTTCTTTATATGTTTTATTAGCTCAATGAGTGATAATATTATAAGTAAAATCACTATCATTTCGATAATTTCCATATTATCACCCCCTTATAAAGAGAGTGACAAACCGCCCTTTACGTTCCGTTCTGTATTCCATTACTCGTATATTATACCACCGCGCGCGATTTTTGTCGATATTCGCCGCGGTTTTGTTATGTAATTGTAAATTGCGGCGCGTTTGCCTCACATGCCGGCGTGTGCGTGAGGCCCCTTTGTTAAAGGGGGCTGGCGCGCGGAGCGCGACTGGGGGATTCCTTTTATATTTTCACAATGAATCCCTCCACCGCTGACGCGGTCCCCCTCCCTTTGACAAGGGAGGCAAACGGGCGGCCAATGACCGCCCCTACGGGGTGCGCTATTTATAAATAATGGGTGTAGGGGCGACCCTCGCGGTCGCCCGTTTTTCATGCATGTTGCGGCGTTCACCGTGAGCCTCCCCTACTAGGGGAGGTGGCGGCGAAGCCGACAGCTCCCCTCAAGGGGAGCCTCACATACGCACCCAAAAAAGGCTCCCATGGGAGCCTTTTTTGTTGGGGATTATCCCTCAATTGTACCGGCCGCAGGTGCGCACAGTGACTGAGCGCCGCTTAATGTCTTCCAAAGCATAACCTTGAAGCTGTCGCCCGCAAAATCGTTCTGCGGAATATCAACCGACTGCTTCGCCGCTTCGGTGAATGTAACATCAACAGACTTTACGCCCACAAGCACGTTGTCTTTATAAACGGCGTAGAGCGCGGTATACGTACCCGCCGCCGGTGACTCGACGGATATTTTTCCGTCGTCAATTGCCACGCTGTACTCTGTCGGCGGTACTTCCGGCTCAACATATTGGTCTGCCGTATAAATTCTGATATTGTCAAATTTCGTCTCGCCATTATAACGTCCCTGACGCAGGTGCAAGCCCTTTAAGTCAACGCCGCCTTTTGCCGTGGTTGTACCTTTTTTAAGAACGTTGTCTCCGTTCTCGATTATATAGGAAACGGTGCCGTCCTTTACGATAACCGTAAGATGTATCCAAGTACCTGCCGGAATTGTGACCGTATCTCCATCGGTGCGGTTTATTTTCCATGTTGAACTGCCGGCATCGGCATCGAGATCAAATACATAATTATCCGCTTCGGCATTCATGCTTTGTCCGTTTGTATTGGACGTTGTTGACGCGGCATTGTAAAGCGACAGATTCGTGGCTTGATCGTTGCCCGCCGTCAGCGCTAAATCCATCTCAACGACATAGTTATCCGTCAAATTTACTCCGAAATCCTTAAGCAGACCGCGCGAGTTATCATTTCCCGGCGCTATCCGCAAATAATTGCCGTGGTCGTCGTCCATCTGAATGGTAGTGGCTGCCTGAGCGTTTACCGACACCCAACCGTCGTCTTTCAGCGTATTTGTAGACAATGTTGAAAATTCCTCTTTATATGAATACGTAATCGGATCAACTACCGCTTCTTTGAACTGTGCTGTCAAATTCGTGTCGCTGTGCAGACGCATTTCATATTCCTGAGAATATGAAACGGTTGTACCGGCCTCATCAACCCATTTTTCAAATTCAAAGCCTTCCTCAGGCGCGGCAACCGCTTTAATGATAGAATTCATCGTTGCCGCGGCGGTTGTACCTTCAACCGCTTCCCCGTCCTTTACGATTGAAACCTTGCCCTTTGTGTCGTCGTTTGACGCAACTGTTAGGGTCTTGTCGGGCAGAGTTGCTGTGTTGAGCGTCGCGAGTACGATATTCGTTACGTCATACTCATTGGAGCTTTTATCATTTTGGAACGCTATCATAGACAGGTTCGACGGTACAAGATTTACCTCATTCGACTGATATGCGGCAAAATCACTTTCATAGGTTTGACCGTTTAGGCTCAATGTATATTTGCCGTAGTCAAAGTCAATCGTGAGCGCGTAAGTTACCCACTCGCCGGAATTAACGGTTGCAACCTTTGTTCCGTCAAGCTTGACCTGAACTTCGCCGTCAGCCGTTACGATTTGAAGCGGCATAACTCTTCCCGCAGGCCAGTTGTTAAGAGCCGTACCGTCCGTGAAGTACAGATTAAACGTACCCGATATATATCTCACATCAAGGCGGCAGTAAAGCTTTCCGCTTGACTGTGCCGTGAACTTCTTTTCGGGATAGTATGTCGCGCCGCCGGTTGTCGCACAGTGCGCGAACGTTAAATCGCCTTCCTGCTTGAAAGCAAACGTTTCACCGCCGGGATTTGACCAGCCGTTCTTGCCTATAATCGTCTGTCCGTCGGTAAGGTCATAGGTGGAAAAGTCCTCGATATTTTCCATTCCCGTTGCGCCCTGCAAAAGATAGTCCTTAATGTCAACCATATCATTTTGTGTATATTTTGTGGAAATGATTACATCGTCCTCGTCATGTGAGTCCACGCCTTCGGTAATGTTTATAACATACGCTTCAAAGGTATCTCCCGCCGCCGCGTCAAATGTTGCTGTGCCTGCTGTGTCAAATGTTATTATTTGAGTATCACCCGCAACGGAGTCGATAGTGTCGGTTGTTTTGATTGTACCCTTTATCTGACCGCCGCTGTCCTTGATAACGATTACGCCCCTACCGTATTTGAACTCAAGTTTTGACGCTACAAGTTTAACCGTCATTTGGTTGGGCTTGTTTGTTTCGTCAAACGTTACCTTGTTTACAATAATCGGATAGTCATACAGTACGACTTTCGCAAGCTGGGTGGGATAATAGCTGTTCGGTGCGGCTCCGTCTTTATATATTTCCTCGGAAACGCTGACAGCTTCCTCCGCTCTTGTACTATCACCGAATATAGACGACAGCACCGCCGCTTCTGTTTTCTGCGCGTCCGTTGCTCCTGCCTGCGCCGCCGCTGTGATTTTCTCTTTCGCGAGGTCAACAATTATTTTGGCGGAATTGTCCGCGCCGTAGTCATTCGGGTGAGTATAGTCCGCTTTGTAGTCGGAATACTTACTGACATAATAGTAAAATCTTGTTGTAGCTGCGCCGAGGCTTTGCAAACTTGCCGCTTGTCTTCCGTTATCAATTGTCTCTTGCACATCATTTAAAAACTGAACACTTGCGGTGTTTAAGTCGAGATACGCAACATCGTCCGCTCCGCCGGTAAGCTTTTCATTAACCCACTCACTTCCCGCATCAGCGTATTTTGAAAGTGTGGATGTCCATGTTCCGTCCTTATACTGATCTGTCGTATCACGTTCTACCGGCGAAACAACCAAAAATTTTGCGCCTTTTGCGTGTACGTCGGCATAGTATGTATTAAGAGACGATATAAGCTCATCTACTTGCTGTCCGCGCTCATTGTTATGTCCGAACTGGAACCATACGACGTCACCTGCTTTAACATCGTTTTTACAGTTATTCCAATGGTTTGCAGCTGCCGAGGAACTTAATCCCGATTCACCCTCGTTTACAAGCGCCCAATCTTCGCCAATATACTTCGCCATAGCGGAGCCAATACCTTGACAATGGTCGAGCGGGAAATAAGGAATAGGCGCTGTCTGCTGACAGCCTGTCGAATCGGTAAGTACCCACAGCGTCTTGCCTTGGTCGGTCTTTGTAATTTCAATCGACGAAATAGCCACATTGTCTCCGGCAGCCGCAATACTGAGCTGCGTGTCAACATATTCGGATGTATTCTTTGACCAGTTGTTATGAACATAAACGCTGGCCTCATAAGTAAGTCCGTCTTCGGGAATAGACTTGTTGACAAAATGCTGATGTCTTTTTTCCGTAAAGAGTGAAGCTATTGCCTCCTCTTCGGCATTAGCCCTTACCAAATGTACCTTAACCGTGTAATATGTATTTGCCGTAACTTTCATCGAAAAACGAATGGGGCTGTTATAATCTTGGTCTTTTTCCGTTCTTGTAGTGGTTGCAACCCAGTCGTCGTCCGCTGTCGTAACGGTATCTTTCTTGCCGTTTTCAAGAACAAGGTCATAACCTTGTGTCATTGTCCAGCCGTCCTCTCTCGAATCAAGGGCAAAACCGTTTTCAAGACCTAAAAAACCATAGCCGGTAGTTGCGCTGTACTTCGTGTCCGCGCTTACGCCGATATAGTCGTCCGCAACAGCGTCGGAAGCGCCGAAGTCAAATTTCCACGAGGTCGCGTTAGCGTCCCATGTCGCGGGAGCCGCGCTTGCGGTCATCGGGAGTATAACCGTACCCGCCGCCATTGCGAGCGACACAGCCGCGCAAAGCAGCTTTTTAATGTGTTTGTTCATCTCATTCTCTCCTTTTCATAATTTTATGTCCGTGCCATAAATAGATATATTCATTATACCACACTTTTCACAAAAAGGGAAGTGTAAATTTGTATTTTTTCGGATATATTTTTGAAATTTTTCGCCGCGTACGGCAATTATGTGACAAAACGGCGCAAAACTTGACGAAAATGATAATTTGTTGTACAATAAGGTAACATAATTAGTGCAAGGGGGCATAATGATGTCAGTAAAGGTGCATGAGCCGCGCCGCGGAAAGTGGAAGATACCCGTTATAATCGCGGTGATCCTCGCCGCGGCATGTCTTATAGGCGCGGGAATAGTCATGAAGGACAGCGGCGGCGTTTCCGTTCCGAACGGCTCGGTAAAGATAAATGTGGCGGAGGGCGCCGGCAGCGCGTCCGTCGCGGATATGCTTAAGGATGAGGGCGTTATAAAATATCCGCTTGTGTTCCGTCTCCAGGCGAAGCTCGGCGGTTACGATGGTAAGTTCCAGCCCGGTTCGGCTACGATCGAGGACGGTATGAGCTATTCGCAGATACTCGACCTGCTCGTTACCGACGACCGCGACGTTACGAAGGTGACAATTCCCGAGGGCTACGAGATCAAACAGATAGCGCAGAAGCTCGACGAGGCGGGTATTGCGGGGTGGCAGGATTTTTACGCCGCGCTTAATCCCGAAGATTACGACTACGACTTCTTAAAAGGTCTGCCGCAGCGTGACGGCGTTATGGAGGGGTATTTGTTCCCTGCGACGTACGAGATACCCGAGGGCGCGGACGCGCATTACATTATTGATTTAATGCTCGCGGCGTTCGACAGCCAGTTCACCGACGAGTACAAGGCGCGCGCGCAAAGTCTCGGAATGACGGTCGATCAGGTCGTGACTATGGCGTCGATCGTTGAGCGTGAGGCTGGCGGCGTGTCGGAAATGCCGAAGGTCGCCGGTGTGTTTTATAATAGAAGAAATTCGGGTATGAAATTCCAGTCGTGCGCGACGGTGCAGTACATACTTCACGAGAGAAAGCCGGTGCTGTCGATCTCAGACACGAAGATCGACTCGCCGTACAATACGTACATCTATCCCGATTTCCCGATAGGCCCGATTTGCAATCCCGGTATCGACAGTATACGTGCCGCGCTTTATCCGGAGGCTACGGACGCTTACTATTTTGTTGTCGGCAAGGACGGCTCGCACGTGTTCTCATCGACGTACGAGGAGCATCTCGCGGCTATGAACGGCACAGATCCGGCAGTGTCGGTAGACGGAAGCGCTATTGAAAATCAGGACAGTCTTAAACAGTGATAAGGGTGAATATATGTCAACCGAATATGATTTGAACGCTATCGTGCCGCAGTATATAACGGATTATCTGCGGTCGCACATGACGCATGACGACACGTTTCTGCGCGGTCTCGAGGATTACGCGGCAGAGAACGACGTGCCGATAATCGAGCCGGAGTCGGCAAGGTTTCTGACGGTCATGTGCAGGATAAAAAAGCCGAAAAAAATACTCGAGGTCGGCGCGGCGATAGGGTACAGCGCGCTGCTTATGGCGAAAAACACGCCGAAAAGCTGCCGTATAACGACGCTCGAATATGATGAAAAAATGGTGCGGCTCGCGCGTGAAAATATTAAAAGCGCGGGTTTTGCGGATAGGATAGCCGTAATCGAAGCCGACGCGAAGGATTATCTCGCGTATATCGACGATGAAAGCTCGTTCGATATGATATTTCTCGACGGCCCGAAGGCGCATTACGTGAATATGCTCGACGAGTGCGTAAGGCTTTTGAAAAAGGGCGGCGTGCTTATTTCGGATAATATTCTGTACAAGGGCATGACCGCCGATGATAACCATGTCGCGAGAAGAAAAATCACGATTGTGAAGCGTCTGCGCGCGTATATCGACGCGCTTATGGCAAATAAGGAGCTTCACACGTCCATTCTCCCCCTCGGCGACGGTTTGACTGTGTCGGTGAAAATGTAAAAAAGTATCTGTTATTGACGTAACAGATACTTAGGGGTAGAATTTACCCTATAACCGAAATTGCGGAACATCCGCTTTATATGGCTATTATACTATATCTTATGATGTGTGTCAAGGCGGCGATTCAACGTTAGCGGGCGACCGCGAGGGTCGCCCCTACGAAAGGCTCCCCTTACTACGGCGTTTGTCCGCAAGCGGACACGCCTACCACACGCGAGCGTGTGGCTCCCCTTGAGGGGAACTGTCGCCGTAGGCGACTGAGAGGTGGTTTTTAGAATTTTTGCCACCTCTCCGTCATTGCTTCGCAATGCCACCTCTCCTCAAGGAGAGGCTAACGGCATTGCCGCAACGTAGGGGCGACCCTTGCGGTCGCCCGACTAAATTCGTTTCTTTCTCAGCATCGAACCCGCGGCGACGGGTTCGGTCATTTTTATTTTAACGGTTTGTTCCGCGTGGTTCGCTACTTCTATTTCGTTTCCGTCCGCGTCGGTCATACTTTCGATTGTCTGCGTGAAAAACGGATGCATCGGTCGTATTACTTCAACCTCGTCGCCCTTAAAAAAGCGGTTGCGCTGCGAAATTTCGGCAACGCCCGTTTCCGCGTCGTACGACTGCACTATGCCGACAAGGTCGTAGTCGCGTATATACGAGCTTGACGTGTACACCTGCGCGTCCGCGTCCGGTTTGCCGAAGTAGAAGCCGGTTGTGTACGGCCGGTGGCTCACCTTGCAAAGCTCGTCGTACTCCGACTCGCTGAAAACGTAATGCTCGGGATCGGCAAGGTAACGGTCGATTTCTCGCCTGTACGCTCCGACGACGGTCGCGACGTAGTACGGGGTTTTTACGCGTCCCTCAATCTTAAAGCTCGTTATGCCGCTTTTTACCAATTCGGGTATATGGCGTATCATGCATAAATCCTTTGAATTGAATATAAACGTGCCGCGCTCGTTTTCAAACACGTCCATGTATTCTCCCGGGCGCGTTTCCTCAACAAGCTTGTAGTTCCACCTGCACGGGTGCGCGCACGCACCGAGGTTCGAGTCGCGTCCCGTCATGTAGTTCGACAAAAGACACCTGCCCGAGTACGATATGCACATCGCGCCGTGGACAAACGCCTCGATTTCAAGCGTGTCCGACGTGTTTTTGCGTATTTCGGCAATTTCCGCAAGCGACATTTCCCGCGCCAGCACAACGCGCTTCGCGCCCATTTCGTGCCACATCTGCGCGGACTTGTAATTTACGTTGTTCGCCTGCGTGCTTACGTGTATCGGTATTTCTGGCGCGAGCGAGCGCATCATGCCGAACAGCCCGAGGTCGGCGATAAGCACCGCGTCAAAGCCCATCGGACGTATTTCGTTTACAAACGACTCAAATTGGGCTATATCCTCGTTATGCGGTATTATGTTGGCGGTAAGATATACCTTTTTGCCGCGGTCGCGGGCGTATTTTATGCCCTCCGCCATGTCGGACGGGGAAAAGTTTTCCGCCGCGGCGCGCAAAGAAAACGCTTCGCCGCCTATATACACCGCGTCCGCGCCGTAGTCGATTGCCGTTTTCAGTTTTTCAAGACTGCCCCCCGGGGCAAGCAGTTCCGGTTTTTGCATGGTTTCTCCTTTGGTCTGTGTGGTGATGTAAATTTGTGTTTTGTTTATAAAACCCCTCAGTCACTTCGTGACAGCTCCCCTATTAGGGGAGCCATACGGAGAGCGGCGCACATCGTGAGCCTCCACTATTAGGGGAGGTGGCGGCGGAGCCGTCGGAGGGGTTTTGCGAAAATATACACATATTATTTATCCCCTAAAAGAACAGCCGCCGCTATGTGGCGGCGGCTGAACAAACAATGCCGAAATTATTTCTTTTCCTCTTCGTAAAGCTGCTTCTTTTCGTCAAGCACCTGCTGATAACCTGCCGCAAGGTAATCCTGACAAGCCGCCTCATACTTAGCCTCAAATTCTTCGGGCTTGCAGTTTGTAAGCTCAACCTTATGCGTGAGCCAGTTATCAAGAAGCGTACCCGCGAGATTCGAGAGCGACGATACCGGCTTTGAGAAGATATAGTCGGTGTAGAGGTAATCCTTACCCTTCTGGAAGTTCTCATATGACTTGCGGATGATCCACTCATAGCCCTCCGGAGCATACATCTTTTCCTGAGCCTTTACGTTAAGCTCCTCGTCGCCGAGATCCTTACCCTCGATTACAAGGCACCACATATCCTTGTTGCCGTTGTAGTTGAGTCTTTCCTCGCCGCCGTAGCCGTCTATAAGAATGGGAACGTCTCCGTCCATGTTGTACGTTACGCCCTCGATACCGTTCTGCATTACGAACAGGTTATCGTTGAGCCACTCGAAGTACATCATTATAGCTTCGGGGTGAGAGCAGTTCGCGTTGATGCCCGAAACCATACCGAACGGGTTGTCGTGTCTGCCCGGCGTCGGATGTCCGAAATCGGGATCGTCATACGTTGTGAGAATTGTAACCTCAGCGTCGGGAACATTCTGCTTAAGCGTATTGATTACATCGGGGTTCTTCGAGAGATAGTCGGAGTATGTGCCGGCTCTGCCCGATACGAACGCCTCTCTTGCCTTCGAGCCGTCCTTGTCGAGGTACCACTCGGAGCTTATAAGTCCCTCGTTGTACATCATATTGTCATGCTGGAGCGACTTCTTTACAGGCCCCCATGTAAGAGCCGCAACCGTCAGGTCGCTGTAGAGAGCGTTGTCTTCCTCCGACAGCGGATACGGTCTGTACTTATACGCGCCGTAGTAAGCGTTGCCGAGCGACGCGGTAGCGGGGATCGTACCCTCGCCGCCGAGCTTCGCGTCTCTGAACTTGCGGAGCATGTCGTCGTACTCTTCCGTACTCTTCGGCTCTTCGATACCGAGCTTATCCATCCAGTCTTTTCTTACGAGCGTGATAAAGTTGTACGCGTCAGGTCTTGTACCGGCCATGAACAGCTTTTCGCCGTCAACGTATGTGTACTCGTCGAGATCCTTCGTTCTCTCATAGAAATGAGGAGCGTACTTCTTTATCATTTCCTCGTCAAGCGTCTGGAACGCGCCCTGATCCGCGAATGAAATGATTGTCGGGTAGTCGTAGTTAAAGATGATATCCGGCTGATTTTCCGCCTTACCCGCGAGAAGCTGGTTAAACATCGTTACCTCTTCCTTACGCGGAATGGAGATGTATGTAACCTTGATGTTGTGCTTGTCGCCGAACTCCTGCTGAACGTATCTTGTCCAGTAGTTGTCGGTTACGTTAGCCTGACCGGCGTTTCCTCTGTCGTATACGGGGATTTTAATCTCAATCTGCTCGGGGTAAACGTAATTTTCAACGTCCTCACGCGACATTATCTCGTCAACGTCCACGTTGGCGTTTCCGCCTCCGCCGCAGCCTGAGAGCGCTCCCGCCGCGCCTACCGTCATAGCCGCCGCGAGAAAAATGCTGAGTAATCTTTTTTTCATAGCTTTTTTTCCTTTCTTTAATTTAATTTTATACCTTTAATTATAAAGCACAAATTTATTAACCCTTTACCGCGCCTATCATAACGCCCGTTACGAAGTATTTCTGCAGGAACGGGTATATGAGAACGATAGGCAGCGTCGCGAACATGATCGTCGCGGACTTTACGACCTCGGCAGCCTGCTGCTGACCTCCGCCCGCCTCCTGCGCGAGCGCACCGGTCGAACCTGAAGCGTTTACGAGGTTGTAGAGCTTTAACTGTAACGGCTTCAAATTATCCGACTGGATAAAGTACAGCGCGTCCGTGAAGGAGTTCCAGCGTCCGACCGCGTAGAACAGCGCGAGCGTCGCGAGAACCGGCTTCGACAGCGGAAGCACGACCTGAACGAGTATTCTGAAATCGTCGCAGCCGTCCAGCTCCGCCGCCTCGATAAGGCTTTCGGGTATCGAGTTCTGCATAAACGTTCTCAGAATTATCATGTTGTACGCCGAGAATATCAGCGGCAGCACGAGTACGGCAGCCGTGTCGAGCAGGTTAAGGCCGTCCATAAGCAGGTAGTCCGGAATGGTACCTGCGCTGAAGTACATCGTCATCAGGAATATTGTCGAGATGATATGTCTGCCCTTCAGCTTAGGTCTCGACAGCGCGTAAGCCGAGCATATCGTAACGAACATGCCGAGTACCGTGAACACAACCGTAAGTATTACGGTGAATATGAGCGAGCGCATCATTGACGGGTCGCCGAGAACCGTTTTATACGCGTTAAGGTTCACATGCTTCGGGATAAGGAACACGTTGTTCGCGTAAACGTCGGCGTCGCCGCTTATAGACATCGCCGCAACATGTAAAAACGGTATTATACATATTATCGCCACAAGCGCGATAAACGCGTATATAAGTATATCGGCGATAAGATCAAGAGGTGATTTTTTTATTTTCATAGCCGCGTCCCTCCTTATACAATACCGTCTTCGCCCATGAACTTAGCCGCTTTGTCAGCCAAAAGCACGAGTATAACGCCCACGAGCGACTGGAAGAAACCGACCGCCGTAGCCACATTGTACTGGCTGTTCTGCAGACCTACGCGGTAAACGTAAGTGGCGATAACGTCCGAGAATTGCGTAACCATCGGGTTCGATAACGTATACGGCCGTTCGAGCGAGCTTCCCATGATACGTCCGAGGCTCATTATGAGCATTACCACGATAGTGGACTTAAGGCACGGCAGAGTGATGTTCCAGATCTTTCTCCACCTTCCCGCGCCGTCAACGGTTGCCGCCTCGTAAAGCTCGGCGTCGATACCTGTGATCGCGGCGAGGTAAATAATCGTACCCCAGCCCATGCCCTGCCATACGCCGATGAGTATGTACATAACGAGCCAGTGCCATTTTTCCGTAAGGAACGGTATCGACTGTCCGCCCATACGCGTTATAAGCACGTTCAGATAGCCCGTGTCGGGGGAGAACAGCTGATACGCGAGGCCCGCTATAATAACCCACGACAGGAAGTGCGGCAGGTAAAGTATTGTCTGTGTTGTGCGCTTGAACCACTTGCAGCGGATTTCGTTAAGGAATATCGCGAGTATGATAGGCGCGGGGAATCCTACGATCAAGTCGAGTATGTTAAGTATAAGAGTGTTTTTCAGCGCTATGTAGAAATCCCTTGACTGGAACACCTTTTTGAATACTTCCATTCCGATGAATTCCGAGCCGGCGAAGCCCTTTATCGGTTTGTAATCGAGGAACGCGATGGACAGTCCCGCAAGAGGCAGGAACTTAAAGATGATAACGAGCGCAAGCGGTATCACGAGCAGGACGTACAGCTGCCAGTCCCGCTTAAAATAATACCAAATGCTCTCGAGTACGCTTCTCTGCGTCCGCGACCTCATCTCAATTTCTTTTTTTGTCAAGACAAACCCCCCTTTATATATCTTTGTTACCTTTGATTATTATACTAAAATATATTGTACCATTTTTTGTATAATATGTCAATAAAATTCCTCAAAAAGATATATGAAAAATCATACCGTTTCGTAGGGCGCGAGAGCAACACCGTCCCAAACGTACGTTTTGACCGTTCCTTCGCCTTTTTCGCCGTCGGTGCGTATTTTTACGGCTGTGATTCTGCCGTCATCTCCGTAGTACACGTCGATAAATTTATTTGGGCTTTCCGCGCCTCCGAACGCTTCAAACGCCGGCAGAGCTTTGCCGTCGAAATCGAAAAGCGTCGTGTTCTCGACCACGTTTCCGGCGGGCTTGTCGTCGCTCTCGTTATATGCCCAGCCCGAAAGCGACTCGTCCGCGTTTTCGCCGTCCTCGACGTGTATCATGCAGGGATCCCAGTAAAGCGCGCCGACGCATCTTCCGCCGTCAACCGAGCGCAGCGCGGTGAACAAATCCTTAAGAAAACCGCGCTGACCTTCGGGCGTGTACGGGTACTTTTTCTCGTAGCCCTCGGCGTTTTTCGGATCGTCCTCTGTCGGCGTAAGCTGACCGCCATAGCCGTTCTTTTTGTTGAGCGTCCAGTTGTAGCCCGTTTCCATTATGAGTATGTCCCTGTCATATTTTGCCGAAATATTGTTGCAGAACGACACAAGCGTTTCAATAGTATTGTGCGACCACGCTGGATAGTACGACGCGCCTATCACGTCGAACCTGCCGCCCGCCTCGATGTACTTGTCGAAAAACCACGTAAACACGCTGTCGCTCGAACCGTTCGCGAGATGTATCACGACCTGCGTGTCGGGCGAAACCTCCTTTACCGCATCGTAGCCGCGGTTCAAAATATCCGCGAGAGCCTTCCAGTCTTCATAGCATTTTATATCGTTTTTCTCGTCAATGTTACTGTCGAACACAAGCTCGAACCTGTCCTTGTTCATATTCGCGTCGTACGTGTTCGCGAACGGGAAGAACATACCGCCGTTTATTTCGTTGCCGAGCGACACGTATTCGGGAACGGTGTCCTGCGCCTTGAGTTTTTTCATAATATCGAGCGTGTACGCGTACACAATATCGCCGAGCTTGCCGCGTATTTCCTCCTTCTGCTTGTCGGTCATGCTCTTTAAGAATTTTTCGTCCTTCACGTCGTAACCAAGCTCGTCCTTTATCTGCTTCACCCATTCGGACGGGATGATCTGTCTTTCGCCGTTCGACCAGTAATCGGAATAGTTAAACGTGTACTGTATCGCCATTCCCGCCGCCTTCGCGCGTTTCGCGAGAGAGAGCGTGTCGTTTTCGTCCTGGTACGACGCGGGCAGGTAATACGTGCCGTCGCCCGTACCCTTGCCGGGCGTGTTGGAAAGGCGTATACGCGCCATATTCACTCCCTGCGCCGCCATAAACTCAAACGGATCGACCTTTTCGCCGTCTGCCGTTTTGTATTCGCCGCCCAGATCCTCAATATACGTTACCTCGGTCATGTCGCCGCCGGTGTAAAACTGCGCGGACGCGGCGGTGCCGAGCATCATTGACGCGAGCAGCGCGGATATTATTTTCTTCATAATTATTCCCTCCGATTTTATGTTATACGTATATTGTAACATAAACGGACGCGGCGGGCAAGGCTAAAAATTCGACTTAACTCTTGCATATAGACGGCTGTTGTGATAAAATAACCGATACAAACGGACTTAAGGAGTGTAAATATGGATTTTAAGCAGCATATAATCGACAAAATAACGGAGATAACCGGTCTTGACCGCGCGGCGGTCGAGGAAGCCGTCGAAACGCCGCCCGACGAGAAAATGGGCGACCTCGCGTTCCCGTGCTTTCCGCTCGCGCGTGTGATGCGCAAAGCGCCGCCTATGATTGCGGCGGAGCTTGCGGAAAAGCTCTCCGGCGACGAATATATAGAAAAGGCTCAGGCGCAGGGCGGCTACCTCAATTTCTTCTTTAACCGCGCGAAATATATCGCGGACACGGTTACAGCCGCAAGGAGCGCGGGCGACACATGGGGAAGCTCCGACATCGGCGGCGGCAGGACTGTTTTAATAGAGTATTCCTCGCCGAATATCGCGAAGCCGTTCCATATAGGTCATCTGTTTTCAACGGCTGTCGGCAACTCGCTCGCGAGAATATACAAACACCTCGGCTACAGCGTGCAGTCGCTTAACCACTTGGGCGACTGGGGTACGCAGTTCGGCAAGCTTATATGCGCGTACCACCGCTGGGGCGACAAGGATGTTATCGCGAAAGATCCCATAAACGAGATTTTGAAGGTATACGTAAAGTTCCACGAGGAGGCGGAAAAAGATCCGTCCCTGGAGGACGAGGCGCGCGAGTATTTTAAGAAGCTTGAGGACGGCGATAAGGAAACAACAGAGCTTTGGGAGTATTTCCGCGAAATGAGCCTTGTCGAGTTCAAACGCGTGTACGATATGCTCGGCGTTAAGTTTGACAGCTACAACGGCGAGGCGTTTTACTCGGATAAAATGGACGAGGTCGTCGATATACTCCGCGATAAAGGGCTTCTCGTCGAGTCGGACGGGGCGCAGGTGGTCGATTTGTCCGACCTCAACATGCCGCCGTGCATAATATTAAAGTCCGACGGCGCGACGATTTACGCGACACGCGACATTGCCGCCGCGCTTTACCGCCACAGGACGTACGATTTTTACAAGAACATTTACGTTGTCGGCATACCGCAGTCGCTGCATTTCAAGCAGATTTTCGCCGTAATGGACAAGGCGGGCTGGGAGTGGTCTAAGGGCTGCGAGCATGTCGGCTTCGGACTTGTGAAGCTTCCGGGCAGAGCCATGTCCACGCGTCACGGCGACGTTGTATTTTTGGAGGACGTGTTAAATGAATCGATCGACAAGACACGGGAAATAATAAAGAGCAACGCGTCAAAGGTCGACGACATCGAGGACGCGGCGAAAAAGATAGGCATCGGCGCGATACTGTACACGTTCCTGCACTCGTCGCGCGAGAAGGATATTGTGTTCAGCTGGGACACGATGCTCGACTTCGAGGGTGAGAGCGCTCCGTACTGCCAGTACGGCTACGCGCGCGGCAGAAGCATATTAAGGCGCGCGGAAAATATTGACTACTCCGCGCCCGACATGACGAAAGCAGTATCGGACGAGGCGTACACGCTGATAAAGCACCTCGGCGCGTTTGCGGACGCGGTCAAGGACGCGGCTGACAAAAACGAGCCGTTCTACATCAACCGCTACGTCACGAACCTCGTGCGGCTGTTCAACAAGTTCTATACCACAAATCCCATCTTGAAGGACGATGTGGACGAGGAAACGAAAAAAGCGCGTCTGGCGATAGTCGACGCGGTGACGCGCACGGTAAAAACGGCGCTGTATCTTTTGGGAATAGAAACGGTGGAGAGTATGTAATGATTTATTCCAACGATATAAACAAGGTCTGCGCGGTGTGCGTCATGGCGCGTGAAGGCGAAAACGGCGAAATGCTTTGCACGCTGAAGGGCAAAACGTTTCCCGCCTCGGCGGAGGCGTGCAAAAAGTTCCGCTACGACATACTGAAAAAGAAGGTACGGCGTATGCGGCGATTAAAAACAGACTACAAAAAAGAGGATTTCACCTTATAGGGTGAAATCCTCTTTAATTTTTATTCGTCCTTGACCTTTAAAAGTCCCGTCAGCGTTTTTCTTGCTCTGGGATCCTCCACGCCGACAATCAATTTGTTTATGCTTACGTCGAGCGCGAAAGCAAGACTGGAAAGAACGTCTATGTTCGGGTTTTCCGCTTGATCGTTCTCATATTTTGACAATGTGGAAACAGAGATACCTGCCATTTGAGCAAGCTGTGTTTTTGTAAGTCCCGCTCTTTTACGATAAACCATTAACCTTTCACCCAATGTGAAAAATTCCATTACCCATCCATCCTTTCAAAAATAATATCAGATATTTTCGCAAACTCGTCAAGCGACAGCGTTTCGCCGCGCCGTGACGGATTTCCTACAGCGTTTGTGAGAATTTCGGTCATTTCCGTTTTCGGTATCGGAAAAGCGGCGCACAGACAGTTCAAAAGAGTTTTGCGCCTCTGCGCGAACGACGCTTTAACCACCTTAAAAAACAGCTTTTCGTCCTTTACCTTGACCGACGGTTCGGGGAGAACCTTCATTTTTAACACTGCGCTGTCAACCTTCGGCGGCGGCACGAACATTGACGCCGGCACGACCGTTACGATTTCGGGTTCGGTGTAATAGCGGCACAATACCGTAATCGCGCCGTAATCCTTTGTACCCTCGCGAGCCGCGAGCCTTTCCGCGACCTCCTTCTGCACCATTACGACTATGTTTTTGGCAGGCAGCTTTTCCTCCAGAAGCCGCGTTATGACGGGCGTTGTGATGTAGTACGGAAGATTTGCCGCCACGCTTACGCTCATGTCGGGAAACTCGGTTTTTATGAGGCTGTGAAGGTCTGTTTTCATCACGTCGCCGTGAATGATTTTTACGTTGTCATATTCGGCGAGCGTGTAGTCAAGTACCGGCAAAAGCCGCTCGTCAAGCTCTATCGAAACGACCTTTTCCGCGCTTTCGGCAAGCGATTGCGTGAGCGTGCCGAAGCCCGGACCTATTTCCAGTATTCCGTCCGACTGACCGGCGGCGCGCACGATTTCGTCAAGTACTTCGTGCGACGTCAGGAAATTTTGACCGAGTCCTTTTTTGAATGTAAAGCCAAATTTGCTCTGCACGGAGCGTATCTCTTTCGGAGATGTTAAGTCCATATCGTTCCCCTTTTTGCGGTTATATTATACCGTTTTTGTCGTATTTTGTCTATACCGTGATGGAAATTTTTTAAAATTTTTTCGGACTGTTGAGAGCGCCAGCCCCTACGGCTCATATTTTTAAATTACGGGTGTAGGGGACGGCGCCCTCGACGTCCCGTAAGCCTCTCCTCGAGGAGAGGTGGCATCGCGTAGCGATGACGGAGAGGTGGCAGCACGAATTTCAAGAGACCACCTCTCAGTCGCCTTCGCCGACAGCTCCCCTCAAGGGGAGCCTTACGTGGGACGCCGCATTTTGTATGTCTCCCCTTGTCACACCTTCTCGACACCCATTACAACAGTTTCGCCGTTGATGTTCCATTCCTTTGTATTGCCTTTTGCGGTATTCGTGTCAAGCTCGTCGGCGAGCGTTTCATCCTTGATCGTATCCGCGTTATTAGCGATAATATCCGCGATTTTCGCGTTACCCTCGCAGCTTAATTTAATATGATCCATAACCTCGAAGCCGGAGTCCTTTCTCATCGTCTGCACCTTCGAGATGATCTCTCTGACAAAGCCTTCTTCAATGAGTTCCGGCGTGAGATTGGTGTCGAGAACGACCGTTACGCCGTAGTCGCTGTTCGACTCGAAGCCCTCGGTCTGCGCCGTTTCTATAAGCAAGTCCTCCTCGCCGAGTTCCTCCTTCACGCCCGCGACCTCGATCGTGAGCTTGCCCGTTTCCTTTATTTCAGCCATAGCCTTTGCGCCGTCAATATTCGCCAGAAGCTCGCGGACGGCGTTTATATTTTTGCCGAAGCGTCTGCCGAGCGTTTTAAGCTGCGGCTTGAAGCTGTACGACGTGAATGACGCGACGTCGTCGGTAAACTCGACGCTCTTCACATTTAATTCGTCCTCGATAATGTCAACATAGAAGCCGTCAAGCTCCGAATCAGCCTTTACATACATCTTGCCTATCGGCTGACGGTTCTTTATATTCGCGGCGTTGCGGCAGCCGCGTCCGAGTACGACTATACGCAGCACCTCCTCCATTTTATCCTCAAGCTCCTTGTCTATGAGCTTTTCGTCATATGTCGGGAAGTCGCACAGGTGTATGCTCTCCGGCGCGGTCTTGTCGATGCTTCTCACAAGATTCTGATAAATGTCCTCGGTCATGAACGGTATCATCGGCGCGGCGGCTTTGCACAGCGTCACGAGCGCGGTGTAAAGCGTCATGTACGCGTTGATTTTGTCCTGCGGCATATCCTTTACCCAGAAACGCGCGCGGCTGCGGCGTACGTACCAGTTCGACAGCTCGTCGACAAAATTGTCGAGAGCGCGAGCCGTTTCGGTTATCTTGTAATCGTTAAGGTTCTCATCAACGGTCTTTACGAGCGTGTTGAGCTTCGATAAGAGCCACTTGTCCATTACCGACAGCTTATCGTATTCGAGCGTGTACTTCGTCGCGTCGAAGTTGTCGATGTTCGCGTAAAGCACGAAGAACGCGTACGTGTTCCAGAGCGTACCCATAAACTTGCGCTGTCCTTCCGACACCGCGCCGTCATGGAAGCGGTTCGGCAGCCACGGCGCGCTGTTCGAGTAGAAGTACCAGCGTATAGCGTCCGCGCCGTGCTTTTCGAGTGCCTCGAACGGATCTACGGCGTTGCCCTTCGATTTCGACATTTTCTGACCGTTTTCGTCCTGAACGTGTCCCAAAACAATTACGTTCTTGTACGGCGCTTTGTTGAAGATAAGCGTCGATTCCGCGAGCAGCGAATAGAACCAGCCGCGCGTCTGGTCGACCGCCTCGCTGATGAAGTCGGCGGGGAAGGTCGCTTCAAACACGTCCTTGTTCTCAAACGGGTAATGCCACTGTGCGAACGGCATCGCGCCCGAATCGAACCAGCAGTCTATAACCTCGGGTACTCGGTGCATTTCTTTGCCGCAGTCGGGACATTTTATCGTCACCGCGTCGATATACGGGCGGTGAAGCTCTATATCGTCGGGACAGTTTGAGGACATGGATTTGAGTTCCTCAATCGAGCCTATCGAATGGCGGCAGCCGCACTCGCACTCCCATATATTGAGCGGCGTACCCCAGTAACGGTTACGGCTTATGCCCCAGTCCTGCACGTTTTCGAGCCACGAGCCGAAACGTCCCTCGCCTATCGTTTTCGGTATCCAGTTTATGGTCTTGTTGTTTCTTATTAAATCGTCCTTAACGGCGGTCATTTTTATAAACCACGTGTCGCGCGCGTAGTAGATGAGCGGCGTGTCGCAGCGCCAGCAGAACGGGTAGCTGTGTTCAAACTTCGGCGCGTTAAAGAGAAGTCCGCGCTTGTCAAGGTCGATGAACACTTCCTTGTCCGCGTCCTTGCAGAACGTACCCGCCCACGGCGTTTCCTTCGTCATCTGTCCTTTTCCGTCAACGAGCTGCACGAACGGCAGGTCGTACTTTCTGCCCACGTTAGCGTCGTCCTCACCGAATGCCGGAGCGATGTGGACTATACCCGTACCGTCGGTAAGCGTTACGTAGTTGTCGCACGTCACGTACCAGCACTTTTTGTCGGGGTTCACAAACGCAAAAAGCGGCTCGTACTCCTTATATTCGAGATCCGTGCCGACGTATTTTTCAACGACCTCGTATTCGCCGTCAATATTCGATTCAACGAGCGCCTCGGCTAGGATGTAGTATTCATCGCCGACCTTTATTTTAACGTACGTCTCGTTCGGGTTCACGCACAGCGCGACGTTTGACGGCAGCGTCCACGGAGTTGTCGTCCACGCGAGGAAGTACGTGTTTTTCTCGCCCTTTACGATAAACTTCGCCGTCGCGGAGCGTTCCTTTACGTCCTTGTAGCCCTGCGCCACCTCGTGCGACGAGAGCGGCGTTCCGCAGCGCGGGCAGTAGGGAACGATTTTGTGTCCCTTGTAAAGAAGTCCCTTTTCCCATATCTTTTTGAGCGCCCACCACTCCGACTCGATAAAGTCGTTGTGATACGTTACGTACGGATCGTCCATGTCAGCCCAGAAGCCGACGGTGTTCGAGAAGTCCTCCCACATGCCCTTGTACTTCCAGACGCTTTCCTTACATTCCTTTATAAACGGCTCGAGTCCGTATTCCTCAATCTGTTCCTTGCCGTCAAGACCGAGCTTTTTCTCGACCTCCAATTCGACCGGCAGACCGTGGGTGTCCCAGCCGGCCTTACGCGGCACGCGGTAGCCCTTCATCGTGCGGTAGCGCGGTATCATATCCTTTATTACGCGCGTCAGAACGTGACCGATATGCGGCTTGCCGTTCGCCGTCGGAGGTCCGTCGTAGAACATATACGTGTCGCTGTCAGCGCGCGCGTCGATACTCTTCTGGAATATGTTGTTGTCGCGCCAGAATTTTTCCGTTTTTTTCTCCCTTTCCACAAAATTAAGATTTGCAGATACCTTTTCGTACATTTTATATCCTCCCAAATAGTTTTTTCTTAGTTTTCTTTAGCCGTCATTTCGCCGGTTTTCAAATCTATCACATAATCCTTGTCGTAACGGAAATAGCACTTTTCATTTTCCTTGTCTATCGTCACGTTGTCGAAGGTTTTCTGTCCGTACAGGCTCACGGACTCAAATTCCTTGGCATAATCGCGGTAAGTGCCGTCGTTTTCGATTCTTAACAGGTTCTCCGACGCGCCGCCGTGGGGCAGGCCGTAAAATCCCGCGTAAATGAACGTGTAATCGTCCGTTTCCAGTTTGTCGTTTATCTTATTCCAATGGTGCAGCCACCAGTCCTTTTCGACCTCCTCGCGCTTCGTTAAAGCGGGGTGTTCGAGATCCTTTGCCGCGTCTTTCGCGATGTCGGTATATATGAAGTAAAAGTTTGTTTTCTCGTCCCGCAGCTCGTAAACCTCGGTTTCCTCGCCGGTAAATCTATAACCGTAGCCGTCTGTAAAGCCGCCGTCTGGCGTTCTGTAGCCGGTTTGGTAGTAGCTTTTCGTGCCGTGCGTGAAATTCCAGCCTATCTGTTTTTCCTCACCGTTTATCATGGCGGTCACGGGTATCATGCCGTTTCCCTGCTCGCTGAGGAAAGCCGTAAGCTCCTCCGTTTCGGTGGTATTGCCGCCGACGCTGAACTTATCCGCCGGAACGTACTCCGCCGTTATGTGAGTTTTGTCCTCGCTTAACGAATACGTCACGTCCGCCGCGTTGTCAAAGAGCATAGTCATATTGTCGGGATAGTTGCTGTACAGAATATCGAGCTTCAGCGTGCGCGTGTCGTCGTCATAGAAATATCTGCCGCCGAGGTCGTTGTACTCCTTAAAGCCGCCCAGATCCTCGATTGCCACGGCGGTTTTGCCGTTTAAGTTGTACGCGGGAAGTTCCTTGTCATACATATACGTCTTAATATCCGTTTCGTATATGTCGCCGATAATTCGTCCCGAACCGCCGTCCGTGGCGTTTGAGCCGCTGCTCAGTGCGTTCGGGTAAAAGTCGCCGACAAGCAGCGTACGGAACTCGTCGTGATATTCGGTGCTTTGAAGCAGATCCTCGGCAATCACGACCGTCCTGCCGCCTATGTTGTAGGCTGGTACCTCCGTATCGTTTATATACGCGCGGATGTCGGTCGAGTATATGTGACCTATAACGTCGCCCGTCTGCGCGCTTGCGGCTGACGCGCCGAGCATTACCGCCGCGGTTATTGCCGGAAATAATAACACCTTTTTCATAAAAATTCTCCCCTTTCAGAATATAAAAGGCTTCCGCCTTGCATAACAAGACGAAAGCCGTACTTTCGCTATACCACTCGTCATACCGTCATATGCGTTCCCTGTTACGGAGGAAATCCGGCGCAGCCTATTTGGCAAAACCGTTCGGTGCGCGGCTCGGAGGTGATTTTCTTTTCCGCTTACTTGCCGCCGCGCTCACACCGTCCGCGGCTCGCTTTCGCTTTCATACGGAATTTACTGTCCCCGTCATCGCCTTTATACATATATTAAGTATATATCAAAAAACTTAAAATGTCAATAAAATAAGGCATAAAATATATTTTTAATAAAGTTAAAGCATAAAAATTTATAAAACACTTGACATTTTAACCCCAAATAATGTATAATAACATATGTTGCATGAAATGCGGCATTCCATCAAGTCCGTTTTTTTCAAGATTGACTTGCCGGAGGGAGGGATATACATGTCTGAAGTAAGAGTAAAAGATAATGAATCACTCGACAGCGCGCTTCGCCGTTTTAAGCGTCAGTGTGCAAAGTCAGGTGTTATGTCTGAAATCAGAAAGCGTGAGCATTATGAGAAGCCCAGCGTAAAGCGCAAGAAGAAGTCTGAGGCGGCAAGAAAGAGAAAGTTCTGATTTCGATTTTGATAAGGAGATGACTTTAATGGCTTTAAAGGAACAGTTAGCGCAGGATTTGAAGTCGTCGATGAAAAACAGGGAAACCATACGTAAAAATACCGTTCAGATGATACGGACGGCAATTTTGCAGATTGAAAAGGACAAAAAAGTAACCCTTGAGGACGAGGATATTTTAGACGTTATTGCGAAGCAGTTAAAGCAGCGCAGGGACGTACTCCCAGAGTATGAAAAGAGCGGCAGAGAGGATTTAATCGCGCAGCTCAAAGAGGAAATGGACGTTTTGATGGGCTACCTTCCCAAACAGCTTACCGACGAGGAGCTTCGTCCGATTGTCGAAGCGGCGGTCAAAGAAACCGGCGCAGCGTCGATGCGCGATATAGGTAAGGTTATGGCGGCTGTGATGCCGCAGATTAAAGGCAGAGCGGACGGCAAAGCCGTAAACGCTATTGTCAAGGATTTAATAGGTTAATAAAAGCGGAGCTTTCTCCGCTTACGTTTAACAAAAGCGAGTTACACTCGCTTACGTGCTGGTATAGCTCAGTTGGTAGAGCAGCGCATTCGTAATGCGCAGGCCGCGGGTTCGAGTCCCATTACCAGCTCCATGAAAAAACCGCCTGAAACGGCGGTTTTTTCTTATATCTGTGATATATAAAAAGGAAAGGGCGCCGCTCCGCCCGATTGCGGAGCGGCGTTCTTGTGAGCGGATATGTGCCGCTCTTTTACCCATCGGTAACATGTTAAATGCTTTTTCAGCTATTGACAAGGCGGAAAATGTATGCTATACTTTAGATAGACGGGAGCGGAAACAATACTCCGTTTCTATTACATCAAGACTTTTATTATATTAGAATGACATCATCATTCTACCCAATAACCGCCTTATTGCAGTAGGGCGGTTATTTCTTTATTATCCATACAATAAGCAAAATCAGGATTAAATCAATCGTTATTTCACTCATTATTGAACCTTTCCGAAACAGAGCCGCCACCGCTCCGTATATCAGGGTTGCAAGAAAGTGTCTTCACCCGCGGCAATTCGCGCCGCGTATATATTTTACCACAATATCTTGTTTTCAACAACATACATAACACACAATATATAGATGTTATTATTGTGTATTTTGCCCATATATTACCTGTTTTTACGTCCCTCGAGCCACACTATAAGCACCGAAATGTCCGCCGGCGACACGCCCGATATGCGCGACGCCTGACCGATCGATTTCGGCTGCACCTTGTTGAGCTTCTGGCGCGCTTCGAGACGCAGACCGTGAATGTCCGAATAGTCCTGATTTTCGGGCAGCAGCTTTTCCTCCATTTTGCGGAACTGCTCCACCTGTGCGATCTGGCGCTTTATATATCCGTCGTATTTCAGCTTTATTTCCGCCTGCTCGCACACCGCGTCGGGGAGCGGTTTTCTGTCCTTATCAACCGGCGCGAGCTTTTCATAATCGAGTTCGGGGCGTTTTATCATGTCACTTAAGCGTATGCCCGTCTTTACCGCCGCCGTGCCGTATTTTTCAAGCAGCGGATTCGCGTCCTTCGGCGGCACGACCACGCTTTCAAGCCTTTTAATCTCGTTTTCAACCATATTCATTTTTTCAAGGAATTTCCTGTACCGTTCCTCCGATATAAGTCCTATACGGTAACCGAACGGCGTTAAGCGTTCGTCGGCATTATCCTGCCTTAACAGCAGGCGGTACTCGCTGCGCGACGTCATCATTCGGTACGGCTCGGCCGTGCCTTTCGTTATGAGGTCGTCTATGAGCGTGCCGATATAGCCGTCGCTCCTTTTAAGCGTGAGCGGCTCCTCGCCCTTTATTTTAAGCGCGGCATTTATGCCCGCGACAAGTCCCTGCGCGGCGGCTTCCTCGTAGCCGGACGTGCCGTTAAACTGTCCCGCGCCGTACAGACCGCTTATTTTCTTAAATTCAAGCGCAGCCGTTAGCTGCCGGGGATCGCAGCAGTCGTATTCTATCGCATAAGCGCTTCGCATTATCTCCACATTTTCCAAGCCCTCAACGCTCCTGTACATTTCAAGCTGCACGTCCTCGGGCAGACTTGTCGAGAACCCCTGCGCATACATTTCCTTTGTACCGAGTCCCATCGGTTCTATAAAAAGCTGATGCCGTTTTTTGTCGGCGAACCGCACGACTTTATCCTCGATCGACGGGCAGTAGCGCGGTCCGACTCCCTCGACAAGACCGCCGTACATCGCGGAGCGCTCGAGGTTCGCGCGGATAATCTCATGCGTTTTTTCGTTTGTGTAGACGATGTAGCACGGCACAAGATTCTCGCCCGTTTTTTCGGTTTCAAACGAGAACGGCACGATTTTCTCGTCGCCCTCCTCGACCTCCATTTTACCGTAATCGAGCGAGTCGGCGTGTATTCTTGCGGGCGTACCCGTCTTAAAGCGCATAAGCTCTACGCCTATGCGCCGCAGATTTGCCGAAAGCTCGTTCGCCGGGAACATGCCGTCGGGACCCGACTCGCGCGAGTACGAGCCTATGAGTATTTTACCCTTCAGATATGTGCCGCTTGCGACAATGACCGCCTTCGCGGTGTATTCAACTCCCGTACTCGTCACAACGCCCGTAACGGCGTTGTTTTCGGTGAGTATATCCACAATTTCCGCCTGCTTTACGTGCAGGTTTTCCTGCGCCTCAAGGCGGTTCTTCATTTCCGCGTGGTACTTTTTGCGGTCGATCTGCGCGCGCAGTGAGTGTACCGCCGGACCTTTGCCGCGGTTCAGCATCTTTGACTGTATCATCGCCGCGTCTGCAGCCCTGCCCATTTCGCCGCCGAGCGCGTCAACCTCGCGCACGAGATGACCTTTCGCCGTGCCGCCTATGCTCGGGTTGCACGGGAGGTTGCCTATCGCGTCAAGGCTTATCGAAAAGACGACCGTCCTCATACCGAGCCGCGCGGCGGCAAGAGCCGCTTCACAGCCGGCGTGACCGCCGCCTATCACAGCCACGTCGTAATCGCCCAAAATCATTCCCCGCCTACCTCCGGCTCGTTTTCATTCTCGTCAAGATACTCTATCACAGGTGCTTTTTCTTCCTTTTTCTTCATGTTTGTGAGTATGGTTTTTTCGATAACTCTCGCCGCGTAGAAGTCCGTCACGTAGCGCGTGAAGCACAGTCCGAACACAAGCACGATTATCGCCGCGAACAATGGATTTAAGTTTATTACCATGAATATGGCGTACAGAAGTCCGCAGCTTATCGCGGTCGTCAGAACATTACCGGGCAGCTTTGCAATCGCGAGCAGCAGCGCGTTTTTGTATATCGCGCCGAGCGAACACTCAAACGTCACCATTATCTGATATATATACGAGTGCATCATTGTGTAAAGCACGAACACGACCACCATAATATACGACGGCAGAAGCCATATCACATTGCCGGTCGACGTGTAGAAGCTGTAATAAAAGTGCATCGCGTTCACGCCGAACACGAGTATAACCGCGTCAATGAGTACAACGAGCATACCCTGCTTGAAATTCTCCAGAAACTTGTCCTTACCGTCGCTCACAACCCACACGGGTTCGCCGCGCGTAAAGCAGCGGTTAATGTACGCGTACGCCGCACTGCTCGGGCCGCTTCCCCACAGCACGAACACGCACACTGAGAAAAATATCTGAAGCATTACAACCACGTTGCCGCCGAGCTGCGCCGCCTGTTCAGCCGTCAAGCCCTCCGCCTGTTGAATATTCGCGGTCACGTTATCAACTATGCCCGTCCGTATGAACATATAGCCGAAAAACATATAGAGCGCGGCAATCCACAAAAGGCTCGTGAGCGAGTAAAGCGAGTTCGCACCCACAAACTTGCCCATTTTCTGCCATATTATGTCTATATACAGGAAAAATCCTTTCTTTTTGGGAGCGTCCTTTTCCACACCCGGCCCGGGCTTTAAATATCCGTTAAACAATCCCATATCACTGTCTCCTTTTTGTTTTTACTTTTTTATAATCTGTATTGTAACATATTTTCTTTTGTGATACAATATTTACCGCAGAAAAATTTACTTTTGAGGTAAAACCGATGAGAGAAATAACCGTTAACGCCAACGACGCAAATCAGCGGCTCGACAAATTCATAACAAAATATATGCCGCGGCTGCCTTTGGGAATGTTATACAAGGGGCTTCGGAAAAACTGTGTGCGCGTAAACGGCAGGCACGTAAAGGACGGCGCGTATGTGATACAGGGCGGCGACGTCCTGACGCTTTATTTTGCCGACGAGTTTTTTGACGCGGAGCGGACGTTCGAGGCGGGCAGGAGCGATATTGACGTCGTGTATGAGGACGGCAGCATCATGCTCATAAACAAACCCGCCGGACTTGTCGTACACTCCGACGACAAAGGCACTGACGACACGCTTCTTTCGCGTATGCAAAGCTATCTTTTCAAAAAGGGCGAATACAACCCTCAAAGCGAACACAGCTTCTCTCCCGCGTTTTGCAACCGTCTCGACCGCAACACATCGGGAATAATCATCGGCGCAAAAAACGCCGAAGCGCTGCGCGTAATGAACGAGAAAATCAAAAACCGCGAGGTCAGAAAGTATTACCTTGCCGTCACCGAGGGCGTAACGAACGCGGAAGGCATGATCACGTCCGGCATCACGCGCGGCGACAAAAAGGTAAGCGTAACCGACGGCGAAACGGGCGGCTCAAAAAAAGCTGCGCTCCGCTACAAAAGAATCGCCGTAAAAAATAATCTGTCGCTTATCGAGGTCGAGCTTCTTACAGGGCGCACGCACCAGATACGCGCGCAGATGGCGCACATCGGTCACCCGCTCGCCGGAGATAAAAAGTACGGCGCAAAAACGGCGCAAAAAATGCAGCTTGCGTCATACAAGCTGCACTTCGATTTCACGTCCGACGCGGGGGTTTTAAACTACCTCCGCGGCAGGGAATTTCAGATTGCCGCCGCCTTCGCGGACGCTTTTGCTACGGAGAAGTCGTAAAGGTCGGCGGTTGCGTTCGGCTTGCCTATATGGCTCACGCTTTCCTCCATGATATGTATGCGCCACGGGCAGGTAAAGAGCATATTCAAAGCGTCCTGCACGGCAAAATTATCATTCACTACAATCGCCGCGCCCGTGTTTACGAGAAAGCTAAGATTCCTGTCCTCGTGACCGGGAATCGGGTTTGAAATAATCATCGGTATACCCTTGCTTAAAGCCTCGGAGGTCGTGAGACCGCCGGGCTTTGTTATTATAACGTCAGCCGCGTCCATCATAACGTCGACCTCGTCGGTAAAGCCGTAGCAGTAAACATCCTTTGTCCATTCCGCCGCGTCCACGTATTCTTTAAGCTTTTTATTCGAGCCGCACACACAGAGTATCTGGAACTCGTGCGGGCTTTTGTCTATCGCGTCGAGCATCGGCTTGATGTTGCCGTAACCCATAGAACCCATCATCACAAGCACCGTCGGAATATTCTCTATCCCGAGCATACGCCGCGCCTCGCTCTTGTCGATTTTACGCGCAAACTGCTCGCGCACCGGTATGCCGAACGGCAGAAGCTTCTCCTTCGCTATTCCCTTCTGCTGCATCTCCGACGTGAGAAGCGCATCGGGTATGACGTAGTAGTCGAGGAATGTGCTTTCCCACAGCGGATGAACGGTGTAATCCGTCACTATTCCGACCGTCGGACACGACGTTACTCCCGTCTCAATGAGTATGCTCATACACACTCCGGCGTAGCTGTGCGTGCCTATCATAAGGTCGGGATCGTATTCGCCCACATATTTCGACAGCTTTTTCGACACGAACCGCGACAGCATGGATATAAGCGAATGACGGTCGTAAGGCTCGTCCTTCTGCGCCAGCTTGCCGTACGCTTTTCCGTACGTTTTCGGTATGTATTTCGTCATGAGCAGATAGCTGTCGTTTATATAATCGCCTATGCGGTGGCTTATGTAATCGAATATGTCAAGCATCTCGCATTGGTGACCGTTTTTTTCAAAATATTCTATTATCGCCTTCGCGGTAGAGTGGTGGCCGTAGCCCGCCTTTACCGACAGCAGCAATACTTTCATTATGTAATCCTCCTTTTGCCCGATGTTCGTCCTCTTTTTCATTTTTCGGATATTTTTATTATACCAAACCGAAAAAAATTTTTCAACCTATTGACATAAATATTATATTGGACTATAATATGCCGGAAATTTGCTCACGTGAAGAGGCGTAATTTATGATATATGATATGACTAAGGGCAGTCCGCTGAAGATGATATTATCTTTTTCCGCGCCGATGCTTATAGGAAATATTTTCCAGCAGATATATAATTTTGTTGACGCGGCGGTGGTCGGAAGGTTCGTCGGCGCTCAGTCGCTCGCGGCGGTCGGCGCGACGTCCACGCTTATGACGCTCGCGATATGCTTTATGATGGGCATGACGAACGGCGCGGGTATAATAATCTCGCAGTGCTTCGGCAAGCGCGACTATGTAAAGCTGCGCGAAACGGTCGCGTCGCTGGTGTACATAATAGCCGTTATGGCGGTTCTGACGTCCGCGGCCGGCGTTATTCTGGCGCGCCGTATTCTGCTGCTTCTGAACACGCCGTCCGACGTAATAGATGAATCGGTGCGCTATATTTCGATTATTTTCGCGTTTATGGTGACGACCGCGGCTTACAACGCGTCGGGCGCTGTTTTGAGAAGCCTCGGTGACAGCAGAACGCCGCTGTTCGCGCTCATTATTTCGGCTATGCTGAACGTCGGAATGGATCTGCTGTTCGTCGTTGTGTTCCGTATGGGCGTGGCGGGCGCGGCTTGGGCGACGGTAATAGCGCAGATGATAAGCGCGGTGTTCTGCATAACGCATATAGTGCGGCACAGAAAAATGCTGAACCTCGACGGCATAATATGGAAGGCGAAAAAGGAAACGGTGTTCAAAATTTTCCGCACGGGACTGCCCGCGTCGCTCGAAAGCTGCCTTATATCGCTCGGCACGATGAGCGTTCAGCGGCTTGTAAACTCCTTCGGTTCCATGACTATGGCGGCGTACACCGCCGCGACGCGTATCGACTCTATCGCAATTATGCCGGTCGTGTCGGTCGGAATGTCGCTGTCGGTATTCACCGGTCAGAACATGGGCGCGGACAACATTGACAGAATAAAAACGGGACTGTACCGCACGCTCGCAGCGCTTATCGGAATATGCGTCGTGATTGCCGCCCTGATAGTGACGTTCCGAGTACAGCTGCTCGGAATGTTCCTCGACGATACCGCGGCGGAGGCGGTAAAAATCGGCGGCGAATACCTTATAATTGTAAGCACCGCGTACCTTGTCGCGGCCGTAATGCGAAGCTATCTCAATGTCCTGCGCGGCGCGGGCGACGTGAACACCTCGGCGGTGTCGGGTATAACGGAGCTCGGCGCAAGAATTTTGTTCGCGTACATACTCGTAAAATTCTTCGGCGCGACCGGCATATGGATAGCAACGCCGCTTGCCTGGGCTGCCGGCGCGGCTATACCGGTAGCGCGGTATTACTCCGGCAAGTGGCAGGAGAAAAAACTGGTGTAAAAAAGGCTGAAACGTTGACAATTCCGTAAAAAATGATATAATGAGTGTAAGGGGTGATACGGTGGCACTCGAAAGCCAAAGATACGGAAGGAATAAGTCAACACTTGTAAACAGCGCATATATCGAAAGCGGCGAGTACAGACGCAAATTCGACAATTTAACGCCGAACGATGAAGTGAACCGCGTATTATATGCTAAGGCAAAGGAAATGCTAAAGCATAGAAGCGGCACGCTGTACGAGGATATGTACTGGATCGACGGCGATACGGGAAAGGTTATAGCAAGAGAGATAAACAGTGAAACGGAGCAGCAAGTCATATATTCAAACGCAACAAAAAAGTCCGTTGTGTCCTATAAAGGCGGCAATTTGATTGCAATACATAATCATCCGAGCAGTATGCCGCCGAGTATGGCGGATTTTAATTCCTGCTGCAGAGGCAATTATAATTGCGGATATGTAGTATGCCACAACGGAAAATTATATGGCTATCGCTCCGATCAACCGGTAAGCGAGTCGTTATATAACCTTTGCGTGGGTGATTATCTTGATGAAGGACTAAGTGAAGCCGAAGCACAGACAAAAGCGCTCGAAGATATTAAACGAAACTATAACATAGATTTTTGGGAGGTGTTTTAGATGATGGAAGAAAAGTTAGACGACAGAGTAATAATTCCCGATTATATCATGAAAATGACAAAAGCGGAGCGGCGCGCGGAAATCGCCCGTCTCGAAGCGGAAGCCGCGGCGGAAAAGCAGCGGATTTTGGAAAGAGAGAAAAAAGCAAGCTGAAAAATCACCGTAGTTAGCCTCCCTTGTTAAAGGGAGGGGGACCGCCGAAGGCGGTGGAGGGATTCATTGTGAAAATATAAAAGGAATCCCCCAGTCACGCTACGCGTGACAGCCCCCTTTGACAAGAGGGCCTCACATTCACGTAGAATAACGCAAAAAGGACGCTTCTGCGTCCTTTTTTATATAAAATTGTACCGCAACACAAAAAAGCGCACAGCCGAAACCATGCGCTAAAAAACACACGGCTCGACTAATGCGACTTAGTACAATATCCTTTTCAATATAAACATATAGCAATCTTGAAAAGAGCCTGCATTTTTTGCAAAGCAGAGACTGTTATATATTTATATTTAAAAAGGGGGATATTGTTTAAGTCGCAAAAACAGTATACCATATAAAATTCCGATTGTAAAGAGAAATTTGTATGTTGCTCTTGATTTTACCGCGGCTTTATAGTAGAATATATATGTAAAATTATGTTTACAAGGAAGGATTGGATAAACAATGAAAAAACTCGAACAGCTTTATGAAGGCAAGGCAAAAAAGGTTTTCAAAACCGACGACGAAAATTTATACATAGTGGACTATAAGGACGACGCGACGGCATTCAACGGTCTCAAAAAGGGACAGATCGCCGGCAAGGGCGTTGTGAATAATAAGATGTCGAATTTCCTGATGCAGATCATGGAAAAGAACGGCATTCCGACGCATTTTGTCGAGGAAATTTCCGACAGAGAAACGGTCGTTAAAAAGGTTGAGATCGTGCCGCTCGAGGTTATTATAAGAAACATCGCTGCAGGCTCGTTCTCGAAGCGTTTCGGCGTTGAGGAGGGCAAAAAGCTCAACTGCACCACGCTCGAATACTGCTTAAAAGACGATGCGCTCGGCGATCCGATGATCAACGACCTGCAGATCATCGCGATTGGCGCGGCGACAAAAGAGGATCTCGACACGATCGCGGATTTGACGTTTAAGGTAAACGATGTTTTGAAGGCGTATTTTGAGAGTATCAATATCGAGCTTGTTGACTTTAAGATTGAGTTCGGTAAAACGCCCGACGGTAAGATTATTCTGGCGGACGAAATTTCGCCCGACACCTGCCGCCTCTGGGACGCAACAACACATGAGAAGCTCGATAAAGACCGCTTCCGCCGCGACCTCGGCAACGTCGAAGAGGCGTATGAGGAAGTATTTAAGAGATTGGGATTGTGATATAATTAGGATTTAGGGGTGTTAGCCTCCCTTGTCAAAGGGAGGGGGACCGCGTAGCGGTGGAGGGATTCTTTTTTAAAATTAGCGCAGGAATCCCCCAGTCAGCTTCGCTGACAGCCCCCTTTGACAAGGGGGCCTCACGTAGATAAATCCCATTTACAAGGAGAAAAACATGGCTACAAACACATATGAAAGCCCGCTCAATTCCCGTTACGCGTCGAAGGAGATGCAATACATTTTCTCGCCGGACAAGAAATTCTCGACCTGGCGGAAATTATGGATTGCGCTCGCGGAGAGCGAGAAGGAGCTGGGGCTTGACATAACCGACAAGCAGATCGCTCAGATGAAGGAGCATATCTACGATATAAACTACGACGTAGCGAAGGCGCGCGAAAAGGAAGTGCGCCACGACGTTATGTCGCACGTTTACGCGTACGGGGTACAGTGTCCCGACGCGAAGCCTATCATACATCTCGGCGCGACAAGCTGCTATGTCGGCGACAATACCGATATTATAATCATGACCGAGGCTATGCGGCTCGTTAAGAAAAAGCTCGTGTGCCTTATCGGCGAGCTTGCTAAATTCGCGGAGGCTAATAAGGATTTGCCGACGCTCGCGTTCACGCATTTCCAGCCCGCCCAGCCGACCACCGTCGGAAAACGCGCGACACTGTGGCTCGAGGATCTGATGATGGATTTGGAGGACGTGGACTATCAGCTTTCAAAGGCAAAGCTTTTGGGCTGCAAGGGCACGACAGGCACTCAGGCGAGCTTTATGGAGCTTTTCGAGGGCGACCACGAGAAGTGCAAGGAGCTTGACAGGAAAATAGCCTCGAAAATGGGCTATTCGGACACGTTCCCGGTGAGCGGTCAGACGTATCCGCGAAAGCTTGACACGCAGATGCTCAATACCCTGAGCCTTATCGCGCAGAGCGCGTATAAATTTTCGAACGATATCCGTCTTTTGCAGCATTTGAAGCAGATAGAGGAGCCGTTCGAGAAGTCGCAGATAGGCTCGTCGGCGATGGCGTACAAGCGCAACCCGATGAGAAGCGAGAGAATAGGCTCGCTCGCACGATACGTCATAGTGGACGCGCTGAACCCCGCTATCACAGCCGCGACACAGTGGTTCGAGAGAACGCTCGACGACAGCGCCAACAAGCGCATATCCGTGCCGGAGGCGTTCCTTGCGGTTGACGCCATACTCAATTTGTACATCAACGTCGTGGACGGCTTAGTCGTTTACGACAAGGTTATATATCAGCAGTTCATGCGCGAAATACCGTTCATGGCTACAGAAAACATCATGATGGACGCCGTCAAGAAGGGCGGCGACAGACAGGACTTGCACGAGAAAATTCGTGTATACTCGATGGAGGCGGGCAAGACTGTCAAGGTCAAGGGTAAAGAAAACAACCTTGCCGAGCTTATCGCGGCTGATCCCGCGTTCGGACTGACGCTCGACGAAATCAAGGCGGTTATGAAGCCCGAAAACTACGTCGGACGCGCGCCGCAGCAGGTGGAGGATTTCCTTGCCGAATACGTAAAGCCGATGCTGGAGAAAAACAAGGATCTGCTCGGCGTAGAGGTTGAAATCAATGTTTAAACGAGGTGTTATTATGAAAAAGCTGTTATCATTATTTATCGCTTCAGCCATGCTTATGACATCATTTGTCGCGGTTCACGGCGACGAAAACGATATTACCGTGTTTTTGGACGGTAAGGAAATTGAATTTGACGTTAAGCCGCAGATTATGAATGAACGCACAATGGTGCCGATGCGCGCGATATTTGAAACGCTCGGCGCGGAGGTTGACTGGGACGACAGCACTAAAACCGTCACCGCCGTAAAAGACGATACGGAAATTATTATGAATGTGGGTTACAGTCAGATGTTCGTAAATCTTGAACCGGTTACGATCGACGTTCCGCCCGTTATCGTGGACAGCAGAACGCTCGTGCCGCTGCGCGCAATATCGGAGAGCTTTAAATGTAATGTTGACTGGGATGAGGACACGTACACCGTCACAATTACTTCCAATGCCAACATTATAACAGGCTCCGGTCCGGCTGTGTCCGGCGGCAATAATCTGCCGGCGTCCGGACATGGTCCGGCAATGCCTACAGCTTCGCCAAACCCGACAACGCAGACAGAACCCGGTCCCGTAATTTCAGACGAGTCAAGCGCACCGGAAGCGTCGGCATCTCCGACCGCAACCGCAGCGCCGGAAGCGTCGCCCGCACCGAGTGAGAGCGCGGAGCCTTCTCCCGCACCTGATATGAATAACGGCGGCGAGGACAGTGACGCAAGCGGCAGCGGTTTGGGACTGAAGTACGACATAGAATACGACAGTTCAAGAGAGGCTAATTCCCACAGCGCGAGGGATTTCCAGATTACGGAAATAGATACGAACGCCGACGGGGATTATGAAATAAGATACACGGTACGGACGTACAGAGAGGACAGCGGAAACATTGCCGTTACGTTTGACTGTCTCGACTCAAACGGCAAAAAAATAGGTGGTTTTTCCGATATATTCCACTCATGGGCGTATTCGTGGACGCCGCAGGAATCTACGGCTGTATTGCCTGCAGGCACGGCGAAAATAGAGCTTGTACTTGAATAAAATGCATAATTAAATTTGGGAGGATTTGACATGGTAAAAGCAATAGTGGGCGCAAACTGGGGCGACGAGGGCAAGGGTAAAATCACCGATATGCTTGCTTCGGAAGCGGATATAGTAATACGCTTTCAGGGCGGTGCGAACGCGGGACACACGATTATAAACGACTACGGAAAATTCGCGCTGCATCTTCTGCCGTCCGGCTCGTTTAACCAAAACGTCACAAACATGATAGGCAACGGCGTTGCGCTCGACATTCCCGAGCTTATAAGCGAGATTGACAGCGTGGTAAAGCGCGGCGTGCCGAAGCCGAATATCGTCGTTTCGGAAAGAGTGCAGGTGCTTTTGCCGTATCATAAGCTGTTCGACCAATATGAGGAGGAACGTTTGAGCGACCGTCAGTTCGGTTCGACGAAATCGGGCATCGCGCCGTTCTTCTCGGATAAGTTCTCGAAGATAGGCTTTCAGGTGTGGGAGCTTTTCGAGGACGACGACAGATTAAAGGAAAAAATCAAAAACGTGCTTGAGGTAAAGAACCTCATGCTTGAACATATTTATCACAAGCCGCTCATTGACGCTGACGAGCTTTTCACAACGCTCAAGGAGTACGGCGAAATGATAAAGCCGTACGTTATCGACTCGGTATCGTTTATGCACGACGCGGTAAAGAGCGGCAAAAACATTCTTCTCGAAGGTCAGCTCGGCTCGCTTAAAGATCCCGATTTCGGCATTTACCCGATGACGACCTCGTCCTCCACTCTCGCGGGTTACGGCGCGGTCGGCGCGGGAATACCGCCGTATGAGATAAAGGAGATCATCACAGTCGTTAAGGCGTATTCGTCGGCTGTGGGCGCGGGCGCGTTCGTTTCCGAAATATTCGGCGACGAGGCTGAGGAGCTTCGTAAGCGCGGCGGCGACGGCGGCGAGTACGGCGCGACCACCGGCAGACCGAGACGTATGGGCTGGTTCGACTGCGTTGCGTCGCGTTACGGCTGCCGCGTGCAGGGTACGACACAGGTCGCGTTTACCGTCCTCGACGTTTTGGGCTACCTCGACGAGATACCCGTATGCGTGGGTTATGAGATTGACGGCGAGGTAACGCGCGATTTCCCGACCACCGCGAAGCTCGAGCGTTCAAAGCCGGTGCTTAAAACGCTGCCCGGCTGGAAAACCGATATCCGCGGCATAACGAAATATGAGGATCTGCCCGAAAACTGCAGGGGTTACATCGAGTTTATCGAGAAGGAGCTTGAAGTTCCGATTAAAATAGTGTCCAACGGTCCGGGAAGAAACGAGATAATCCTCAGATAAGAGTTGAAAAATCATGATAAACGCTGATAAAATCAAACTTATAATTTGGGATTTGGACAACACATTTTGGAAAGGTACAATTTCCGAACAGGAGGTCGAGCCGAATAAACGCGCGCTCGACCTTGTTTTGATGTGCGCCCAAAAGGGTATTATAAATTCGGTCTGCTCGAAAAACGACGAGGAACCGTGCGTGAACAAGCTGCGTGAAATGGGAGTCGGCGAGTATTTCGTGTTCAATTCCATCAACTGGCAGCCGAAGGGCAGACGCATTAAGGACACCGTCGCGGCTATGAATTTGAGAAGCGCGAACGTCCTGTTTATTGACGACAACCCTCAAAACCTCGAAGAGGCGCGGTACTACTGTCCCGATATTATGACGGCGCTCCCCGATACGCTTGACGAGTTGTACGGCGAAATTTCAAAGCTCGATAAGAGCGATAAGAATTTCGCGCGTCTTAACAGCTACAAAACGCTCGAAAAGAAAAACAAAATCAAGGAAAGCATAGGCTCGAACGAGGAATTTTTAAGGCAGAGCGGCATCAAGGTGCAGTTCCGCACCGACTGCGAGGCTAACGCGGAACGGCTCTACGAGCTTGTCATGCGCACGAACCAGCTTAATTTCACGAAGGTGCGCCCGACAAAAGACGAGTTTAACGCCATGCTCGCCGACAGGGACACGCGCTGCGGCTACGTCACCGCCGCTGACAAGTACGGCGATTACGGCGTTGTCGGCTTTTACGCCGTAAAGGACGGCAGGGCGGTGCATATGTTGTTTTCCTGCCGCACGCTCGGCATGGGACTGGAGCAGTACACGTACGATTACCTCGGCTGTCCCGAGCTTGACGTTGTGGGCGACGTGTCGGTCAAGATAGGTAAGGGTATGCCGCCGTCGTACTGGATAAACTCCGGCTCGGAAAGCAGCGGCGGTGATTTTGAGAAGATAGAGGGCGCGGATTTTAAAGTGCTGATGAAAGGCCCGTGCGACCTCAACCAGATTTTTTCATTTATAAAAAACGAGGATATGTTCGACTGCGAATTCACGTATGTGAGCCGCGAAAAACAGTCGCTCGGCGTAACGATAGAGGGCATGAACCACACGGAACAGATTAAGGAAGCGTATTCGATAACCGACGCGGAGAAAAAGGCGCTCTGCGATTTGCCCATGTGCGACAGCGAAATGTTCCCCGACTCGATCTACAAAAACAGCTACGGCATGGTGTTTGTGAGCATACTTACCGACGTAAATCTCGGACTGTACCGCAAAAAAGACGGCGGTCAGGTTTTCGCGTTCGGCGAGTACATATACCCGCTGACCGATGAAAAGATGTGGGATAAGTACATAAAAAAAGAGGTGTACACCGCGAACTGCAATTTTACGTGCGACATGCTCCGTAAAATAGCGGACGGGTACGAGTTCTTGGGCAGGCTCACGCCGGAGGAAACGGCGAAAAATCTGCGGTTTATATTTGAGCATTTGCGTAAGGGTACGGAGCTTGTGATTTTGCTCGGCTGCGAGAGGGAGTACAGGGACAATAAGCTCGAGGCGTGGACGAACCGCCACAGCGACCACAAAAAATGGAACGCGGCTGTCCGCGCCGAGTTTGAGGGTGAGGAAAACGTAACGCTGTTCGACGTGAATGAGTACATAACCTCGGACGACGATTTCAACGACAGCATAAATCATTATAAAAAGCGCGTGTATTACCTCATGGCGCAAAGGTTTACAGAGATAATCAACGCCCGCGCCCACCACAGTGTCGCGCGCCAAACGTCAAAAACAAAACTCGCGCTGCTTACGCTGAAACAGAGGATTAAAAAGATTGTGAAACCGAATGGGTGAAGTAAATTATGATTTAGCGCATTACCGCGATGTGTCGCAAATGCGGGCGACCGCAAGGGTCGCCCCTACGGAATATATAATTTGCGTTGTCTGTATCAAATAATAAAATATCATATTGTAGGGGCGACCCTCGCGGTCGCCCGTCCCCGATAACCCGATGTCAACGGTTCGCCCCTACGCCCACACCTCCGATACGCCGGTAAATCACAATTTCCCTTCCCTACTTCACGCACACGCTGTTCTTACCCTTCACGATCCTAAGTGTCAAAAGCATTGACGCGCCTATGCTTACAAGAATTGCACCGAATATCACCATAACAATTACCTCCCGTTTTTATCTTATACACCGATTATACACGATTATATGTACGATAAAACGGACTTGGTATGTTTCAAATATGATATGCGCAAGTCAAAAGGATTACAAGTATTTTACATTTTATGTAAACCTATTGCTTTTTTGTAACAAGTCGGATATAATTTAATTACAAAAAATTTAATATGGAGCAAGGAGCAATTATGTACGAACTCACCTCTAAACAAAAAATTGTGGAAGGGAAAGAGTACATCGTATACGGCATCCGATATAATGACGTGTACTGTTTCGAGGACATTTCCACGAACCAAAATACCGTCTCAGAGCTTGCAGATGCCTGCAATAAATTCTCTCTTGATCCTATACATCTCGGCGATGTTGTTGAGGATTTTTTGAACATCTAAACAAAAAACGCGTTCCCAAAGCGCGTTTTTTGCTTTATATACTTATTTATTCCCCGTTTTTCAGTTCCTCGAATTTTGCCGCCATTGTGGGGTTATTTTTTGTGAGCTTTTTTATTGTAAGCTCCTGCGCCTTATTGTTCGCGAGACGCAGGTTGTTCTCCGACGACAGCAGCGCGTCCTTCGTTTTCTGCAAATGGTCTATCGTTTTATCAATTTCCTCGATGGCTTTATTGAACTTTTGGCTCGCCAGATTGTAGTTGCGCTCGAACCTGTCCTTAAAATCGTTCATATCCTCCTCAAAATGGGAAATATCTATATTTTGATTACGTATCACGCTCAGCTCCTGCTTGTATGTAAGAGAATTCAGCGCGGCGTTTCTCAAAAGCGTTATCATCGGCACGAAAAACTGCGGTCGTATCACGTACATTTTCGGGTAGCGGTGCGACATATCGACTATGCCGGTGTTGTAAAGCTCGCTGTCCGCCTCAAGGAGCGACACGAGTACGGCGTACTCGCAGCCCTTTTCGTTCCTGTCCTTGTCAAGCTCCTTTAAGAAATCCTCGTTCCTGTGCTTTGTCGCCGTTTTGTCGGCTTCGTTTTTCATCTCGAACATTATCGAGATAAATTCCGTGCCGTCCTCCGCCGACTCGCGGAAAATAAAATCTCCCTTGCTGCCGGTTTTCGCGTCGTTGTCCTTCTCGAAATACGCGTTCTTAAAGCCCGCGGCGCGGAGCTTGTTAAATTCCGTTTCACAGTGTTGCTCGAGACTTTCGCCTATCATCTTCGTGGACTGGCGCGCCTTGAAATCCCTGTAATACGCTATCTGCTCGTCCTTGTCCTTCAATTTGTCCTCGTAGCTTTCTTTAAGCGTCTTTTCACGGAGCGCAGCTGTCTTGTCGTTCGTTTCGATCCGACCGTTAAGAAGCGTTATTTCCTCGCGCTGCTTTGAAATTTCCCTGTCCTTCTGCGCTACCGCCTCGCTTACGGCGAGCTTTGTCTGAGCTTCGAGTATGCCGAGCTTTGACCTGAGTTCGTTTATTTCCTCGTTTTTTGCCGAAATTTCCTTATCCTTGACCGACACCGCCTCGCTTACCTCGATACGCACGCGGTCCTCGCCCGACTTTAGCTGCGACGTTAATTTCGCTATTTCCGCGTCCTTCGCAGCTATTTTTTCGTTAAGCTCGCTCTCCGTTTCAGTTTTCGCAAGCTTTACGGCTGTATCCTTTTCACGCTCGAACTGCGCCGTCCGCTCGCTTATTTCCTTCGCGAATTCCTCGTTCCGCACCTGACGCGCTATCGACTCGTAACTCGACTCGTCAACCTGGAACACCGAGCCGCAGTTGGGGCATTTTATCTCGTACATACTTTCCCTCCGATTATATATAACATTATTATACACGGAGGCGACCGTTTCGGCCGCCTCCGTGATTTCTCAACATGACTGTCCTGTGCAAATTACGGAATTTCGTACTCGGCTGCCGCAGCCATAAATTCGTAATATGCCCAGTGCGACGCGGGCAAGTCGATATACGGACACTCCACAGCGTCTATCGCGGCTTTATCCGGTATTCTCCCCGTCGCCGCGTTCGCCATCCTTACCGCCTCGGAGCGTCTGATCGGATTTTCCGGCAGGAATGTGCCATCCTCATAACCCGTGATTATACCGTTCTCAACCGCCGCGTTAATGCTTCCCGCGCTCCAGCGGTCAGCGTCAACATCGGCAAACCTGCTTCCGTATATCGGTTCAAGTCCCGCAAGTTTCACCGTCATAGCAGCAAACTGTTCTCTCGTAACGGTTTCCTCCGGTCTGAACAAGCCGTCGTCATATCCCGAAATGAAACCTTTCGCAGCTGCCTCGGCGATAATGTCCTTATACCAAGCGTCATCACGCACATCAGCAAATATATTCTCATATACCGTTCCGTCGCTGCCGCCCGCAAGCTGCAGCATGATTGTCGCGGCTTCAGCGCGCGTCATACTGTCATCGGGCTTTATCATATTGTCAAATCCGTGCAGATACGGAATATTCACACGCTTATCCGAGTCTCCCGGATCCGGCGATACGGTCGGCGAAGGAGTTGCGTCGGGCGTTGTGTCCACCACGGTTATGGTAATTGTATCCTTTTCGGCGTTTCTGTAGCCTTTTGCTTCCGCCGTTATGGTAGCCGTTCCTACACCCAGTAATTTAACAGTACCCAGAGAATTTACCGACGCAACATCGGGATTATCCGAACTCCATGTAACTACCGCGTTCCTTGCGATGCTTGAAACGTCGGCGCTTAGCTTCAGCGTACCTTCGTCAAGCCCCACCGTCACGGATGAATTTTCGCTTTCCTTGCCGTCTTTATCCGTAAAGCTTATAATTACTCCGACAAATCCGCCGCCGGCGCTGCTTCCGCCTCCGCCGCCGCTTCGTCTTGCGGCGGTGAGCGATGTATAAACGTTCACGTCGGCAGTGGTTTCGCCCTCGGGTATAAAGCTGAACGGGAATTGCATTGTGCCGCCCGTTACAGCGTCATACAGAGTATAATACGTAACCTCGCGCTCTTCGCCGTTTTCATCGGTTTCCGTGACAGCGCCTATTAAAGCCCTTAACGCTTCCTCGTTTTCGACGGTTTCCGTGTTTGTGTAGAAACGCTTTAATATTCTGCGCTCCTCGCCTTCTGCCGGCGTTTCGTTCGCGCTTAGCGTAAATCTTACCTTATAAGTCGTTACCGATATGCTTTCCGTCGGATCGGTCGCGGCATAGTTATCCGTCTCCGCAAGCCGCAGGCTTACGCTGTATTCCCTGCCAAGCTCAAGTCCGGTAAACACATTGTCGTCCGACCATGTGACGCCTCCGTCTACCGAATACTGATATTTCGCTCCGCCTTCCCGCTGCATACTCGTCATTTCCGGCGCGGTAACTGTTATGGAGTTGTCCTCCGGCGACAGGTACACGTTATCCGCCGGCAGCGTCAGCGTTGCCTTTGCTTTATTTATTGTGCCGACCGATGTGACGGAATCGGACGACAGGCTGTAATTTTCAGTCCATGCGCCGTCCAGCCTTATATCGGTTATATAAACCGTTTTATTTGTTCCTGCTCTGAAATCGTCAAAGTTGAATACCGCCGACGCGGTGACATTATCCTCGTACTGCGTATTGGAGAACACCACCGTACCGGTTGTCAGCGTTGTCGCGCCGTCGTACTCTATGGGATTTACAATACAGTTTCCGTATTCAAGCACGCGCTTCGCTATGGCAAGCGGCTCCGTATACTGCGCCTCCACCTCGTACGTGCTTGACGCGGTAAGTCTGATTACCTTTCCGTTGTGAGCGGAAACGGTAATTCTGTCGCCGCCGTGTACCGTTCCCGTTGCCGCCGCGGACGCTGTATCATAATATTCCGGCGTGATACGATAATCCGCAAGCTCGGCAAACGTCACATCGTCCTCATATCCCGTGTCGTATACGATATGCACTTTACCGCCGTTTGCGTCAAAGGTCTCGCCGTAAGTATAAGTAAGGCGCGGCTGTTCGGTAATTTTTATTTCGGTAATTTGCTTGTCGTTGATTCTGCCGCCGCCTTCCACAACCTTAACGCTCGCGTCCTTGTTGAGCGTGTAGTTTTTATTTCTGCCGTATCCGTCTTCAAGCTCCATGTCCGCAATACCGACGTTATAGCTGTCATTTTTCTCTTCGCTCGAATAAACGGCGCTGTAATTGATTTTTATATCGTCGTCGTTTACTCTGTCACACTCCATCTGACTGCTCGTCGCCGATGCGGGTATGTAATGTATACTGCCCATGCTTTCCTTTATAACATCAGCCGTCAGCGCGGGTATTCCGTTTGTTATATTGCTTACCGTCAGAGAACGCGGCGTTATCGTAAGAGTACCGTTGTTATAATTGAAGGCATAATTGTCCGCCGCCGCACCCGTCATTCTTATCGCGTACTCTCCGACCTCGGTCGTTACACCGACGTCCGCGCCGCTCAAATCGGTGCATGTAAACGTCGGCGAAGCCGTTATAACATCGTCTGCGGTTTCACCATATACAAAATCGTCACCGTACTCAAACTCGTAAAGCGGCGTCGGATCCTCACCGTAAACGGAGCTTGCCGAGCCTATATTCACGTTAATGACCTTCGGATTTACTGTCAGAACCTTGGAGCGTATGCTGTTCGCCGTCGGGAGAGACGGACTGTCTATGGTGTCGTCTTTTTTCGGTACGAGCGTGAAGTACGCGCCGTTAAAGCAGGTCAAGTCAAGCTTCTGCTGACCTTCCGTAACCGTTCCGTCCTCAAACTGCTCCTGACGTTCAACAAGGTCAAGCGCGCGTTCCGTTACCTCGCTGCCGTTCTTATCGAAATACGTTATGTTAAGGTCTATGTCGTAATGCTCAACCTGGTCATACGGCACATCGTTCAAAACCTCGCCGTCGTCATACACTATTTTTACGCCCGGCTGTGTAAGATCGATATACTCGCCGTAGGTATACTCTGTTTTCGGCTGGTTCATAATATCCACGCCGGCTATCTTCTGCGTATAAACTCTTCCTCCCGACGCTATCGACGGAGTGTTTCTAAGCTCATAGTTTTTACCCGCGCCGTAATCCATAATACTCATATTGCTTATCGCAACGGTAACGTCTCTCGCCTCATGATCCGCGGACGCGTAAGTCGCGTCGTACGACACTCTTATAACGTCGTTCGGTACTAAATTGTTAAGCGTAAGCTGACCTGCTGTGTTGAGAGCGTAGCCCACTATTGTATAAATCGGTCCGGGGTTGTCACGTATTATCTTTGATGTGAGCGCGGGTATACCGCCCGTTATCGCTTCCACGTCAAGCGGACGCGGCGTTACGCTTATCGTCGTGTCCTCAAACTCGGCGCAGTAATAGTTGGCGCTCTCGCCGCCGTACGCTTTGACCGTATACTCGCCCACAGGCGACGAAACGGAAGCGCCGCAGTCTATCGTCGGCTCGACAAGCTCCGCCGTGAAGTTTTCGGAATGCGCGTCGTCGTCGTTCCTGAAACCGCTGTACTCAAAGCGGAAGGTCGGATTCTCATCGCCGTATATACGCGATGTCTCGTCCGCAACGACCGTTGCTTTAAGCGGAGCTTTGTTTACCTTTATCGCGTTCGTTCTCAGCTTATCCGTCGGCGCGCCCATATATTTCAGGAATATGCCCGAATCCTCCGGCACGCTTATTTTTATATGTCTGCCGTTATGCTTTGTCACGTAAAGCGTCTGACCGGCGTACGGCTCCTCGTAATCGGCAAGGTTGTTGCCGTTATCGTCACAGTACACAAGCGATATAACGCCGTTCGATATATCCTCGAGGCTGTTAAAGTTGATGTTTATCGACATGCCGTTGTCGTAAGTGAGCTTCACAAGACCGCGGTCAAGATTCAGACCGTCTCCGTACACGTACTCTATCTGCTTTGAATCGTCGTCGTCACGCATAACGGGATCGGAAAGCAGCTCTATCTCGGAAATATTCGTATCGCTTACCATGCCGTCCGCAGTCGTCGGCGCAGTCTCCACCGTATAGTTGCCGCCCTTGCCGTAATCGGTAACGCGTACGTTAAGTATGTCAACCGTCGTCGCCTCACCCGGTCTCATTGTCTTATACACCGCGTCGTACGATATTTCTATCTCGTCGCCTTCAAGCGGAGCAAAACCAGGCTCAAACTCAAAATTGTTGAGAGGATTGCCGTTATAATCCTTATCGGGATATTTTGCGGTATGGGGTATTGTTACCGGCACGGTCGCGCCGTGCTCAGATATAATTTCAGGTGTAAGGTTGGGTACGTTAAGTATACCGCTTATTTTGAGCGGCTTTTTATTTACCGTCAGCGTTCCGTCCACGGTCTCGATTTTGTAGTTCGCCGTATTGTCAAGAACGCCGCTCCATGAATTTACCCACTTTATATCATAGCTGCCCACAGCAGTTGAGCCGCTTACGGGCGTACCCGACTCGCTGCCGTCCTCCGTAATATAAATATAATTACGATGTTTTTCACTGTCATACGGCTTAAAATCGGTATTGTTTACCGTAAACCTCGAGCTTGTCAGCGTGTCGCCGTTTACAAGATCGGTCTGGTTATAGCTCCACTTAGCCTCGGGTACGCTGTCACCATACGTCATTTCGAGATTATCGGCGCTTAATCTGATGTTCTTCTGCTCAACCTTTATCTCATTCGTTACGCAGACGTATTGCTTCATATTTTCCTCATTCTCCACGCGAACACCGTCACCCGGCTTCACGCACAGCTTTACGCCGTTGTAACCGTCAACGGTCAGCAGCTTATTCACCTCGGGTTTTCCGAGACTTTCCGTGAGGTCTGTGTACTCGTTTCCGTCGGACGCGATAAAGCCGTCAGTACCCGCTTTCACGAACAGCAGCTCCATATCGTACTCGTACAGTCTGTTCATGGATACGGTTACGTTAGTGCCGTTTGTGTAATCTATTTGTACCGTACCGTCTATACTGAGAAGCTCGCCGTAGGTGTAAGTAAGTTTCGGCGGTTCCGTTATTTTAACATCACTAACACGCGTCGTTACTATTTTACCCTGCGATGTTATCGGAACATCCTCGCTTAAAATATAGTTTTTAGCGTCATTGCCGTCGGTCATTGCAAAGTTTATAATAGCGACGTCGGTGTAACCGTCACCCGTATCCTCAACGCTGTTGTAAACAACGTCAAACGTAAACGCAACCTTATCTCCCGTGCCGCCCTTTACCATGTTTTCAACGGTTATGTCGTTATCCTCAGCCCCGTACGTTACCGTTACGGAGTTATTCGGTATGGTTATCGGCGGAGTATTGCCGTTTTGGTACGCTATTTCGGCAGTAAGCGTCGGAATAACGCTGCTGTTTATAGCGGTTGCCTTTATTTCGCGCTGATTTACCGTGAGCGTGCCGTTTTTGCCGTCGCTTTCAAACACATAATTATCGCTCGACGCACCCGACACATCCGCCGCAATTTTTATTGTGTCACCCGAAAACGCCGTGGCGTCCGTTGTGTTGTCGGGCTCTGCACCTTCGCCGTTTTGCGTGCGCACGGAAACGGTCGGAGGAGTATATCCCTCGTCACCGCCGTTTATAAGCTCCTCCAAAAACTCTGCCTGTGTCTTATCCGTCTTTACGGGGAAATCTTCCTCATACAGATAATATGTATATTTACCGTTCACGGCTTCCGTTCCGTACTCGGTTTCTGACGGAGGATTATCGCCGTACGTATAGCTTGAATCGTTTACTCCTACGTGGATTGTACGCTTTCCTACTTTGATGACGTTACCTGTGACCGCTTTGTCAACATTCACATCATCTTTATGTTCCGAGTTTTCGTTGTCGTCGGCAAGGGAAAGCTTTATCGACATGCCGTCATAGTCGCGCGTTAAGAACACGCCGTCCTCAACCGCAGTGTCCTGTTTTACCCCGTCCTTATAATACTCGGCTTTAACGCCGTATTTGGCAAGATCTTTTATATCGGTAATATTTTCACTAGCGCTGGTATTATACGTGATAATAAACGTCATACCGCTCAGGTCAAGCGTGTCGCCGTACACGTATTTTTCCGTTTTTCCCGGATCTATGCGGCCGTCGGTTTTACCCCTAATTTCTGTCGTTTCAAGCTTTGTAATATACGCGCTTTCGACTGTGCCGGTTGTCTGTGACGCCACGCTCTGCAAATAGTAATTTCTCGCGTCACCCTTTAACCGGTCAATCGTTATGCCGCTCAGGGCGACCGTAACATCTCCGCCATCTCTCGGATTTTCCGTATACCTATACGTATAGTTTATCGTAATTGTCTCGCCCGCAAGCGGCGCAAAGTCGTCGGCAAATGTTATATTGCTTTCACTGCCGGTCCACACGATTGTTTCCGATTTTGACAATTTTCCATCGAGGGCATCCTGCGCGCTGAGCAGCGGTACTTTAATATCCGTTATTATAAGCGGTCTCTGTCTTATTGACAGCGTTCCCGAGATGCAGTTAAAGGTATAGTTGTCGGTATCCTCTACCGACAGATTGATTGTGTATATGCCGGACGGAGTTTTATTGCTCGTTTCCGTCACATTATCGTCCTCAAGACAGGTATATTTATAGTTTCCCGCCGGTATCACATCAGCCGTCTGCCCCCACCGGAAATCGGCGCTGTCAGGTTTGGCTGTATATGCAAAATCCTCCGGACGCTCATGGTAAAGGTATGATTTATTGTCAACCCTTACGTCCACCTGCTTTCTGCTTACCGTAATCGTCCCTGTCCATGCCGGCGCCTGTCCCTTTATGCCGAGTGATACGGAAATGTTATCGCCGGCATTAAAATGTTTATACACATCATCTTTATTAAAATCAGTCATAAACAATTGGTCAAGCTGTTTTGGTTCGCTGTCGTTTATTGTAATATTAAAATCAAGATTTTTATTGTATTCGTCATTACTTGTAAAACTCTCGCACAATTCCTTAAATGTTATATCCGAAACCTCGCCGGTATTGTACGTTATCCGAAGCCAGCTGTCGTCTTCACCAATTTCTTCGGGACGTGTAATATCCGTGTCAACCGTCTGCTGCTTTTCGCCGCGCAGCAAATTAAACTCTTCACCAAAGGTGTAGTGCTTCTCGATTTCATGTATAACGTCTATATTGTTTATGCGCCGTATCTCTTTCTTGCCTGTGATTGTTGTGATTTCATCATTATTGTTGGTATAAATATAATAATTGCGGCTTTCTCCGTAGTTGACGTCCATACCGATATTTATAATACTTATATTTTTTTTGTCAAACGTATCAGCTTCAGTGTCGTTATACCGTACTCTGTAGCCTATTTTAACAGCGTCACCGGCGCACAAGCCCTCATGGTCGGCTTTGTCTTTCAGCTTTATACCGAGATTTTTCCCGTCGGCATCCTCTGTACCCGCCAGCGCATATCCCGCTATCAGTTTTGATGTCAGATTATGCGTACCGTCGCTGTCTATATAGTCGGGGGCGGTAAGCGTCGGAGCCGTGAGTTCTGTTATATACAGCGGACGCTGCTTTATTTCAAGCCTGCTGCCTTTGGGATTTGTATTCTTGTCGTACTGCTCTTCAACGGTAACCTCATAGTTCTGATTTGTGCCGTTATATTTAAGTGTTATCGGTACTAATGTGCTTCCTTTTCCCGTAGATGGATTTAAATCCTCCTGATGTATTTCATACGTCGGTTCTTCCGTGGTTATTTCTATATAGTCGGTAAGCACTTTTTGCTGCGTATCATCATCATCTCTGTTTACAATCTTGCCATTTGTAATCGAATACGTCAGACCGCCCGGCTCGCCGCTTGGGTTATTGAGCGGGTAAAGCTGCTTTTCGTTATTGTCGCCGTAAAATCTTTCCTTATCATCGGCGCGGACTGTAATTTGCATCGGTTCTACGTGCAGTGTAGTACATGGTATCTTTTTTTCTGCACCGGTCTGACATGAAATTTCTATATGCGCCTTGTCGTTATCCTCCGAAACGGTAGGTATATAGTAAGAATCTGTGTTGAGCTCTACGCTTGAGCCATCTGCACGTACAAGTGTAAGCTTTATACCCTTTGCCATAGCCTCTCTAAAGGTACAGCTTTCCGTCTCGACATCTGTCTCTGCCGTGCCTGTTTTAATAGTTACGCTTATCAGACCGCTGTCAAGATTGATTTTATCTCCGTATGTATAATTGATTGCGGGTTCTGATATAAGGTAAAAATCGTTTATGCTGCCTTTTTTTATCATAGCGGTTTTGCCGCTTATTGTCTGTGGGGACGGCTGTAAAACATAATTTCTGCCCTTTTCGTATGAAGACGATATTCCTGTTACCGTAACGGTAACATTACATTCTCTTTCTTTTGCTGTGGTATCCGCAGCATCTACATAGCTGTCAAATTTAACGGTATATCTTATTCGTATATCGTCGTCGTTTACTATATTATCGACAGTAAACTCTCCCTTTGAATATATTGCGATGTCGTTGAGGCTGATGTTTTGCGTCGTAAGATCGGGATTGTCGCTCTCCGGAACGTAATAGTCGGGCATCGTCTTTTTAATGTTGGTTACGGTGATCGGGCGCTGTGTGACCGTCATTGTTCCGTCCACATATACAAAGTAATAGTTGTCCGCTTCCTTATCTCCGCTGATGGTTATGTCATATCGACCTACTTCCGTCCTATTGTTCACCTCACACGAAACAGTCGGTGTCGGAAAGTGTTGATCTTCTGTTTTATCGCCTTCGGCCAAATCTTCCTCATTAAATTCATACTTCAAATCCGGTAAGTCGTCGCCGTAGGTCATAGTATTATCATTGGCTCTGACCTCCATGCGCTTTTTGTTCACAACCATTTTATAGCGCACGCCGTTTATGTAAAACTCATACTCGCCCGCCTTTTCGGGTGTGCCGTAAAGGTGACCTGCCGAATAAGTAATACCGGCCGGCAAATCGCCCTCAAAAATACCCTGCTCCACAGAATGTGCTCCGAATTCCTTATACTCCATCTCGATTATCTGCGGTTCGCCCTCTTTGTCAAACACGGGAGTAATATCGCCCATGTACTGAAGCTTGTCGAGCAGATTTTCGGTTACGCTTGTATTGAGCGCCCTGTCCATATCCCACATATATCCGTAGATATTTCCGAACGCAAAGTTCAGACAATTCGCGCCGAGCTTCGCGGATATTGTCTTTCTCTCAATCGAAGTGTCGCCATATTTTGTGTACCTTTCTCCCTGCGGCGGAATGTTTACAACTCGTACGGGGAGCTTGAGCAGATATTCGTTGTCCTTCAGCTCGTACGTATCCGCTGCGTCATGGTCATCGTCATGGTTTAGGAACATTTCAATACGCGTCGTTGTAACGGAGGAGGTAGTGCCTGCCGTATTCGGATTGTAACCCGCTATATTGGTCGGATCTTTTTCCGCATCGCCTATATTGTTCCACTTTACAAACGCTGTCGATTTATCGGTATAATACGGAATACTCGTCATCGTAATGTTGAACAGATTTTTACCGTCCTTAAATAGTTTTGGATTCGCCGTTTTGAGAAACTCCGAAAGGCTTTCCGAATTTAATCTTTCAAGCTGCAGGTATCTCGTGTCGAAGCTTGTCGAAATAACTATTTCATGGAGCAGCGCTTCTATCTCACTATTTGTCAGATTGGCGACATTATCAAAGCGGTAGCCGATATAAAACACGTCGCCCTTTTTAAGCGGTGTTTTTTCAATTTCCGACGCTTCTTTCGGCGTCATATCGGCAAGCGCGCTTGCGTCCGTGCCGAGAAAATCCATATAGAGCTGAGTCTTTCCGGTATCGAGTTCCGGGACTGTATACTCTTTACCCGACGAAGCTTCCTCCTCGGTTACGGCAAGAGACGGATAAATGTTCGACTTTATGATACTTTCCTTCATAACGTGATCTTTGTCCGTTTCGTCAACAGTGCCGTTATAATCCACGTCAAACACTCTGTAAAGGAACACATTTTCTATTATGCTGTGGTCCTTCTCGGGCAGCCTGTCATAGATGAGCAAATCGAGCGCGTTAATATAGTTGTCCATGTTAATATCAAAATGATACGGCATTTTGCTGTCCTGCCTGGGAATAACAATCATACTACGGTGCGCTCTTATCGGAATATTCAGACCTTCGGGCGTATACTCATAGTCGATCGTATAAATACCGGGTTTAACATATTTTTCATCTTTTAAAATGCTGACAACAGCATCATCGCCGGATTCGGTTTCTTCCGTAACGGAAGTTATTGTTGATATATCAGGTTTATCCTGCGGATTATTTTCGGGGCTGTCCCATATACCGTAGCGCAGAGAATCTACAGTGGTATAGTGTATTGTTCTGGTTATGTTATCAGCTTTAACCGGTTCACCGTTTTTGTACAGCAAAACACCGGGGTCTTTAAACTTTTCGCCCTCGGTTACTACTATAGCCGTTTCGTCCTCGTCGTAATTTATAAACTCGTTTTCCCCCGGCGTTGAGCCTACGGGTACATTTTTGCCGTTCAATCCGTATATGTTCCACGCGTCAATGTTATATTTGTAGCCGCTGTAGGTATGGTCATGCTCATGGAAATATGTTTCCTGCGTCTTCGCCTCGTCAGGATTTGTTTTCATGGTTTCCATTATTCTGCCGTACGGGGTATTGCCGTATTCCGGCTTAAGCTCCATATCGAGGCGCTTTATATGGAAACGGTATGTACGCTTTACCTGATGCTTCTGACCTGTCAACGGATCGTCGTGTTCCGGCATCGTAACCAATACTTCAATCGTGTTTTCCTCCGGCAGAGACTCGTCCGCAGCTTCGGTATAATCCTGCGTTTTGTTCAACGTCATGTAATCGGCTGTTGTTATGTTTACTCCGGTTACAAGCTCTCCCGCATTTTCAAGCGGCAGCAGCTCACCGCCTGCTTCACTGTCGTCGGTTGTATAGCCGATGTACGCATTGTAATCCTTGCCGAGATCGGAAAGCTTTATATCCTGCGCGGTAATATTTTCCTCATCATTATTAAAATGCACCGTTGTTGTCGCCTGATTTTCGTAGCTTACAATCCTATGGTCTTCATCCTGCATCTCCGGATCGGTATACTCCACAATTTCCACACGGCCGGGATCGTACTGCTCAAACTCCATTTTAATTTTCGACACGTCGCCGTAAACATAGCCGTAATAATCTACTACAGTACCGTCGTCATTCTCTTTGCCGTCTTCAAGCTTAAATTCTTCCGTTCCGTTTTTGCCGTCCTCGTCCGTCCATATAACGGGATCGTTTATAAAATCGCCGTTATCGTTCTGCATTGTAAACTTTACCGAACCCGAAGTAATATCAGCCGAATGGTACGATCCCCACTTCGCGTACAATTGTATATCACCTAATGTATCCACCATTTCCTCGGTAATTGCTCCGCCGGTATACTGCGTTGCGTTTCTGTACGGATCTGAGGCGCTGAAGTCCAAGTTATAATACCAACCCTCGAATGTGTAGCCGAGTACTCTGTACGGTGCGGGTATATTCGGAGTCTCGCCAATTCCTATCGCTCCGAAATTCGCATTGTTTATCATCTGGTTTTTAAGATTTTCCGCTGTATTATCCCCGTCAAACGGCGGCACTATCACGGGATGCTCCACGCTTCTTATGCCGGAATGAGTATAACTGCCTATTGTAAATTCGCCCGTCATATAGTGTACGAACAGGTCGTACGTTTCTCCCGCCGCAAAAACAGGCATAACAAAACCGCATTGCGCCGCTGTTGCAATGCACAGGATGAACAGCATCAATCTTTTTAAGATTTTAACACGTTTCATGACAACTCATCCCCTTTAAGGTTTTGTTATTGCATTTTTAAAATATACATCACTTTCGTTGTATGTCTTAAAAATGTAATAACGGAGGCGGCGGACTGCGCCGCCTCGTTACTACTTCCTTATTCTGTTTTTATTCCGTTGTTCCGGCTTGACCGGAGTCCGACGGCGCATCGGCGCCGCCGTCGGAGGTGTTATCCTCCGACGGCGTATCGTTTGCCGTACCCGCAGTCTTTCCGTTTGTCTTTACCATATTTTCGTCGAACTGCTCCGACCATATAAACTTATTCGGATCAGCCGCAGCGTCCTTTAATACTCTGTGGTTCATCGCAAATACTATGTCGTTATATGCCCAGTGAGCGTCCGTTACGTCTGACGGAAGTATCTCTATATCCGCAACCTCCATATCAGCCAGAACTCTGTTTACGGTCGCAACCGTTTCAGCTCTCGTTATAGGCTGTCCGGGCCTGAACGTGCCGTCCGTGTAACCCTGCATAATACCCTTATCCGTAAGGATCTTTATAGCCTTAACAGCCCATGTGCTGTAACCCTGATCCACATCGGGGAAGTCAAGCTCGCTTGCGTCCATTGTACCCGAGATGTCATATCCCTCCGCCTTAGCCATCATAACAGCCATTTCCGCTCTCGTGATGTAGTTGTGCGGGCGGAATGTGCCGTCCTCGTAGCCTGTTACAACGTTGAAGCCTTCGAGGTAACCGATATAGGTCTTTGACCATGTTTCGGGTACGTCGGGGAAGGACGTATCGTACTCCTTATCCATATAGATACTGTTAGCAATAAGTCTTGCGAAGATTGCCGAAAGCTCTTCACGGCTTATCGGAAGCTCCGGACCGAATACGTAATCGTCGTAACCCACGATATACGGATTAAGCATCTCGCCCGTTATAAGCGAATCCGTCTTATTGTTCTCGTAATCGGGCGTCGGCGTGGGCGACGGTGCCGGCGTCGGCGTAGCGGCTGCCGTACCCTTCGTTACCGTTACCTTAACCGTATCCTTAAGCTGCTTATTCTGATTTGAAACAGCCGTAATCGTTGCCTGACCTTCGCCGACATATGTTACAACACCGTTTTCGTCTACAGTCGCAACCTTTTCGTTGTCGGACGACCAGGTAACCGTCATATCATTGAGCTTATACTTTATCTCTGCCATAAGGTCGGTAGGATCTGTACCGAGCGGAACTTCGATCTTTGAAGGAACGATTTCGCCCTTCTTACCGTCCTCAAGCTCGTAGTAGATGATCAGCGAATTGCCTCCGCCGCCACCGCCTCCGCCGCTGCTTGTTGTGCTGCTCTTGGACGCGGGCGCGTTGATCGTAACGTCGCCTGCGGGCATGGTAAATGTGTACTTACCGTTTTCATACTGCGTGGGAACCGCCGTGTCAACTCCGTTAACCTTCGTCGTGACGGTAACCGTACCGAGCGTATATCCGCTGTTTGCGGATACGGAGAATGATACCGTGTCGCCCATCTTCGCGGTTGTCTTGTTGCCGTCAACCGTGACGGTCGCATTTGAAGCGTTCTTGTCTATACGATAGTCCTTAAGCTTAAACTTAACCTCGACCGTAACATCCTCGGAAGGCATGGTAAACTTGCCGTCCTGAACCTCTATCTGAGAACCGTCGGCGGTCTTTGTAACCGTCACGCTTTCAACCTCATATCCCTGGTTCAGACTGCCGCTTACCGCTACCTGGGTACCTGCCTCAGCGTCCGCGGGAGCGTTAACACTTCCGCCCTCGGCAGGCGTCGCCTTCTTGGTAATGGTATACGTTCTTGTCGAGTCGGTAGCCGTAACTCCGTTTGTTTTTTCCTCGACTCCGTCCTTCTCAATGGTTACATCGTTATTCTTGTTCTTCTCAACGGTTACCGTGTCGGTAGGATCGATTGTCTCTCCGCCGTTTTCATCTTTATTCCATGTGAAGGTCACATCCTCCGGAACGGTATAATCGCCGTCTGTCTTCCACTGACCGTTCTCTCTCTTATGATGTTCCACCGTACCGTCATTATACTTAACTGTAATTTCAAGACCTTCAAGCGGATCAACCTGCGTACCCTCCGGAACACTCTGATCTTCGGTATACGTGGGCTGGCTGTTTATCTCTATCGACTCAACCGTTCTGTCATTAACCATACCCTGCATAGTCGTAGGCTTAAATTCAGGAGCGTAGTTTTCGCTTTCTGTTCCCGTCAGCGAACCGTTGAGAGTAACCGTCTGCTCGCCCGGGGTGAGCGGCGTCGGATATGTACCGGTAAATACAACCTGAACATTGTCCTCGGTATAGAACGTGAACGGCGCGTTATTTGCGGTAATCTTGTAATCGGAATCGGAAATCGTAACCGTCGGATTTGCCGCATTTCTGCCAATCGACGGAACGCTATTGGCGGTAACGGTAATAGCCTTTTTCGTAATCGTACCCGTAGCGCTGTTAGTGTAGACAATATTGTAATTGTCCTTATCCGCACCGGTGAGTTCATAAGCAGCCGTCACCGTAATCGGCTTGCCCGAACCGGCGTTGCCGTCCGCGAACGACGCAGCCTTAACCGATGCTTCGCCGATTACTATATCGTCAGTTCCCACCTTAAATGTTGCCACTTCAGGAACGGCGAAAGCAAGTGACGCGACATTATCTACCGCAGTATGGTTTTTACCCTGATACTCCTGCTCCACTGTACCGCTTACGGTCACAGTAACAGTCTTAGGCTTAACCGTAATGTCTACCTCGTCATGAACCGCGTTATTGGACTTCGCCTTTACGGAGATATGGAAGTCCTTACCGCTGCCGTCCGCGGCATCATCCGCGTCGTTCTTCGGATCGGTAAGAGACAGAACGTCATCCTGCGCCGCCTTATTTGCGGGATCCTCAGCTTCATCCGTTCCCGCACTCCAGTACAGCTCGAACGGAAGATCAGCATCGGGAACTACCGTGCCTTCCTTCTTCCAGCCTTCTGCGGTGTACGTATATGTTTCCGTTGTTTCATCGCCCTTTGTAACCGTTACGGTCATATCCGTAAGGTCAAGCGTTTCGCCGTGCTTATACTCGCTCTTTGAGGGCGGTGTTGCCGTAATACCCTTCGCTGCCGCAAGCGGCGTTACGGAAGCCGTTGTTATATGGTTTTCATCCCATGTAGGCTCATAGTTGCCCACAACAAGCGTATCATTTTCCGCACCGTTCGCCGCGAGCGTACCGTCGCTGAACGTTATCGGAGCGCTCTCCACACTGTTGCGGTCTTTACCCGTCAAATCATATGTTATGCTCCATTCAGCCTTTGCCTCTTTATGATCATCGTATGTCATAATTCCGATGCCGTCGGACGGACCTTCAATGGTGAAGTGTCCCTGATCGACGTCAAGATCTACGGTATACTTGTTCGGATCTGTCGAATCGAGCGTCGCGGTGTTCAAATCGAGCGTCGGCAGAGTGTTCGCCTTAATCGTTATCGGACGCTTCGTAATATTACCCGCTGCGGTATTGGTTATAGCGCCGCCGGATGATGTAGCCGGACCTGTGTATGAGCTTAGGTCGTCTCCCGCGCCGACTTTGATATACCTTCTGATATTATCCGCACTTGATCCAATATAAATGCTCTTGGGGCTGGCGGTGTCGTTTACATACGAATTGGGTTCTCCGCCGGTTGACCGCATCTCCAGCATATTCTCCTTTGCGGACTCCATATCATAGCTTACCGACAGTGTCGTGGGCAAGTCAGTCTTGTCTGGATTAACCACCTTAATAGTCAGACCGGTGGTATCGGTTGGCAATCTGTTGGTTCCGTCATATACCTTTGTGACAGTACCCGTTACCGACAGACCGAGAGGTCTGCGCGCTACGGTTATACCCTCCGAAACAGCCGGATCAGCATATGTCGTACCGCCGGCTTCCGTTGCCAATGACGATGAAACCTGTATATGCGCTGTTTTCGGATCGGTACCGGTATAACCCTTATCCGCAGCGTTATACATCATTACTTCATTGCTGTCAACGTAATCCGTACCGTTCTGCCATCTGAGCGTCACGTCAAGCGGTGATGGAACGAGTTCGGGATCACCGTCTTCTGCGCCGCCGGCAGCATATTTCTGCAGCTGCCACGGGCTCACCGTATTTGTGCCGTTATAGGTGTATTTGTAAGACGTGTTGTCGCTGTATGTAACGGTTATTTCCGTACCCTTAAGGTCAAGCGTATCACCGTGTACATACGCCTTCTTGGTCGGACCTGTTATTTCAAGCTTCGTAACACCCTTATCGTTTACATTACCCGTCACGCTCGTAGGCGTAAACGTAATATCATAGTCCAGCTCGGGGTAATCCGCCTGCTCGCCGCTATGATCGATTGTCGTTGTCTGCGGGCCTACCTTGCTTGCATCAGAATACGTGGCTGTTAGCTTAAGTTGGCTAAATACATCTCCCGCAACGCTGCCCGTTATGGTGTAATTCGACGGTGTTAAGTCTACAGTCGTATCGCCTGTGTCCTTAGCTATCGAAGGCACACTGTTTACAGTAACAGTCATCTTCTTCGTAGTTATCTTACCATCGACTTGGTTATCCGTATTGACTTCACCCTTGGTGTCTGTCGGATGATACCTGTCAAAGCCGCCGGTTACTGCGTCAAGATGCCACGAATCCGCGTTGGCAAGAACGTAGTTGCCGTCGTAAGTGTTTACAAGGTGCAGGTTGGAAAGCTGAATTTTCTTCGTAACCACGAGGCCGTTTTCATCACGCTTTACATCCTTGCCGTCAATATTGCACTGTACCCACGAGTCGCCAGCTTTCTTATAAGAAGCATTTTCACCGCCGAGATACTCCGCTTTAAGCTGATCGCCCACAGACTGTACACCCTTCGCGGGTTTCTTTATCGCGAGCGTCTCACCGACGAACGGGGATGTATACTTGTTAAATCCTGAGTTGTCTTCTGCATCATTACCCGCATTACTATTTGTCGTGAAGTCATAGAACTCGAACTCCAGTCCCGACGGATCCGCGTACGGCGTACCGTCATACTCCTTATCAAGCTGTACAGGGGTAGAGCTCGTGCCGTCCGTATACTTACGTACAAACGCGTAAATGTAACGCGGATTGATTGTTACCGTATTTGTCGCAGCCATTTCATACTTACCGTCGCCGTTATGGCTCGCAACCATGATAACAATCGGCTTACCGTTATACAAACCGCGGTTTGCATAGCCGGTTACAGCGCCGCTCGGAACCAACTCTGCTGTCGAGCTTGTCGCGTTCCACTGAAGCTGTATGCCGTACTTATTCGCAAAGTCGTCGTCGGTTATATCCTTGAACGACGAATCCGTCATAACATCTTCACCGGCGGCAACCTGCCACTTACCGTCCTTGTGACGGAATGTAAATATCTTAGCCATGTCGATATCGTTCTTATATTCAACGGTAAATTTAATTCCGTCAAGGTTGAACGCATTACCATGTACCGATGTGACAGGCGTGTAGTCCGAATGGCTTATCCTGATAGCCGACGGAACAACTATACCGCGCGGAGCGGGCCACGTGAAGTTGTAGTTCTCCGTAAACAGCTCTGTGTTGCCGCTCTTGTCTTTTACAACCGGATATACATCAGCGTCGCCGTCCTTCTTGAACGTCAAATTCATGGGAGCGTCTGCGTCGGTAGAACCGGATTGTATCTGTTCCTGCGTAAATACAGCCGTCCATGTCGCGCTGAACTGTTGCTTATCCGCCTCGGGCATTGTGGAACCGGGATCAAGAACAACGTACGTTTTTGCGTCATCGCCTATCGACGCGGAAGGAGCTTCAACCTCGACGCCGCTTGTCGCCGCGCTGTCCATACCTGCTCTCACAAGCGGGAGCGACTGAATCGTAACATTGAGCTTTTCAATCGTACCCTTAAGTCCTGTCGGGGGAACCCACTTAACGGTGTACTGCGCCGCATCAGCGCCGCCGAGCGTGAACGAGCTGTCGGTCGCCGTAATACCTATCGGCTTATCAACTCCCACGTACGACGGATTTGAATCCGTGAATACCTCCGCTGCGGTATCGCTATCGATAGTTACGGTCTTACCTGCTATCAAAGCCTTCGCATCCTCGGTAAACTCGTACTTTACAAACATGCTCGCGTCAGCCGTGCCGTTGTACGGTCTCGACGGTGTTCCGCTTTGAACAGCCGTTACTTTGAGCTCATTTGCCGTTACGGTTATCGGAGATGTCGCATTATCCGTATATACAGCTTCGCCGCCGGAGCGTGTACCGATTTTTACCTTATACGTTGTACCGTCGTCGGCTGTTGTAAGAACAGTTCCGTTACTTACTACTGTATCGCCGTCTGTATTCACAATCTCAAAGCTGTTGTTCCAGCTTTCTGTACCGAATACATACGAGGTATAGAAGGTCGTGTCATTCTTATAGTAAACTCTTACTTCAAGATCTTTAAAGTTTACACCATCGCCGGAGCGATACGTCCTCTGCATATGTCTGTCTGTTTCGACTATTGACGCATGATCAAACTCTCTGTTTGAGATGGTTATCGAAGCATTCGCTCTTGTAAACGTATAGTTTGTAAGCGGGTAGGTTTCCGCGTTCGTTGCCGTGATTTCCCACTCATATCCGTCTGCGGTACTGCTGTCAACCGTTGTACTCTTATACGCATCATCGCCTGTACCTAAAGCTGCCGCGGCGGTGATTGACTTGGCTCCTGCCGTATTATGCGTGTCTGCCGACAGCTTAACGGTATAGGTAAAGTTATAATACGCTTCCTCACCGCTTACAAATGCGTCCGCTGTGTACTTCTGTTCACTCGTAATAGTCTCCGCTTCGTTCTTTATGTAGTAGGTATACTGCAATACCGGCGTAAGCGTTACCGGCTTCGGGGTGATCTTACCCTTAACGTCCTTAAGCTCAAGCTCGTACTGGTCTGTCGGTATATCGGTAGTAGTTCCAAGGGTTACGTTAGCGGTAATATTATACGAATCTCCGCTTACCCACGCGTCCTTAACAGGTGCGCTGCCCTTAGTGTACATTGCTTCTGTCGCGGTTACACTAAACGCTGTTGTGTAACCACCGGCAGTTGTAGCAAGAGCCTCATCCGCATCCGCGAGACCGTAGCCGTCGCTTGCGTCGCCTTGTTCCTCCTTAGGCGCTATTGTAAGTTTATCTGTTAAGTTTGCATCCGTTTTTCCGTCGTATTCCTTCGTAACTTCACCGCTTGCCTTAACAACCAGCTTACGCTTGCTAACGGTAAGCTCAACATCCTGTGACTGTCCGCCGCCCGAAACCGTAATCTTCGCCTGTGCCGTACCATTCTTAAGCACATCGGTATCGCGATCGCTTACAGTCGTACCGTCGCCGTTCTTAACCTCGAGAGTTAAGCCGTAGTGCGCAAACTTCGGATTTACCTCGCCGCCTGCAAAATAGCTGAACGTGTCGGTACCGTTTACCGTGATTTCGAGGTCGGCAAGATCTGCGTCCGTCAGCTTGTCGCCGTAGTAATAATCTGTCTTGCCCTTTGTAACATTAAGCGACGTTATCGCGGCGGCTTTAACGTTACCCTTAAGCTCGGTTACAGCCGTGGTGTCGAGTACAAAGTTATTCGTTGCGTGGCTAAGCTCCACATCGAAGTGATCACTATTTACTGTGCCTGACTTCTCAATCGTTACCTCGCCTATACTGTTTGAAACAAGGCTGCCGTAATCGTATGTAACCTTAATCGTAGGCGCGGCAAGACCAATGGGCCATGCGCCTTCCTCGGATTTCGCCGTATACGTGTACTGACCGTTTACACTGCCTGTTGTACCCGGTATGTTGTCAACCTCGCCGGTTGCCGAAGACGTGTCGTTATATGTCGCGTCATCCGCTTTTACGTTATCGCCGAACTCGCTCACAACAACCGTACGCGGATTGATTTTACCCTTTACGTCTGTGGGCGCAACCAATATATAGTTGTCCTTATCATCTCCGCCCGGTGTCAAGGTGAATGTAATATTCTGCTGTGTCGGTGCAGCCGCCGTACCCGCAACATCCGCGCTTGCATACTTCGCGGTACCTGTAACGGTTACTTGGTCCTTATAGCTGTTCTTTGTAAATGTCACAAGCTCCGTATCTGTCGGTGTAAGCGTAAAGCTGCTGACAACATTATCATTGCCGTCGTAGTACTTATCATACTCGGTATTGTCAGCAGTTACATGAAGCTCTGCCTGCTTAACTACAACCTTATTGGCCGATGTTTTCGCGGGTTGACCTGTTACCTCCAAGATGATGTCCTTACCGTTCATATTGGTATAGTGCGCCTGAAGATTCTCAAGGTCGGCCTTTGTTGTAATCGGAATATTTCCTATATGAACCGCAATTCCATCGGGCAGTGTAACCTCACTGCTACCATCACTCGTCCAATACTGCGCACCCGCTTCACCGGCAATCTTATACTCTAATTCTCCGTAAGTTGTTGATGTTACGTTAATTGTCAAGCCTGTAAGGTCAAGCTTATCACCATGCTTGTGCGGATTAACCTCCGACGTAATCTTGTTGCCCGCATCGGTCGGAGGCGAAACCTCTTTGTACGTATCAGCCACTACATTACCGAGCAGGTAACTCGACTGGCTTTCGCCGGGTTGTGCCGTATGCAGAGCATTCCAGTCTATGCTGCTTGAAGCATCTGTACTCTTTCTTGATTTAGTTTCTACATCCGTCCACTGAATCTCATAGTTGTTAATGCTTACATTATTCGCCGCAGCTTCTGGCGTTGCTTCACATGTATTACCTGACATTGTGACAAATACAGGATTTGTCGCACCCGATGTGCCTCTCGCGTCACCGTCTCTGTACGTTATCGTATAAGAGAATGTAAAGTACGATTCTTCACCTGTCACAAAGTTATTCGCGCGAACCTGTTTGCTCGTAAGAACGCCGCTAGATGTAGTTACTGCCTTCGCGTCCGTAACAGTAACCGTTGGCTGCGGATCGGAAGAATTTGCGGTAATGCCCGGAACATACACGTCTGTAACGTTAACCGTTCTCTTTGTAATCTTACCCGTAAGATCTGCGATAGTTACCTCACTCGCAAACTCATAGTTGGGATCGGTATTAGCGGTCTTATTGTTGAGCGTGAATTTAATTGCAATATTGTCAGCAACATTCTTATCCGCATACTTCGCCGTTACGTCAGGCGTAAGCGTCGCCGGTGTACCATCTATAGTCTGGTCTGTGGGTATAGCGTATGTGATGAGCTTAGTAACGTCCGTATTACCATCATATACCTTTTCAATATCATCGCCTGATGCCGTTACGGTATCAATCTTCTTCTTATTTACCGTAACCTTATCGCCGCTTGCGCTACTGGGCTTTGAGGGATCGGTATTCAGTGTTGTCAGCGTCGCGGTAAGCTGTGCGCCGTTGTACTGCGCGGGCGGGAGCTTCATACCGGGCTTAACGTCCGTACCTGCACCGACATGGTCTCCGCTCCACTTAAGCGTAAACGGCGGAACTTCAACCTTTGATTCGGGATTATCCTTATCCGTACGCCACTCTATATTACCGTCGGCATCCTTAACCGCGTAATACGTGGTTGTATCGGAGGAAGCGGCGGGATTGGTATTCGTAAGCTTAACCGTCAGACCGTCCACATTAAGACCGTCCTCGTTGAACTCGTAGCCGCCGCCGGTAAACTGGCTCGGGTTTGTAACCTCAACACTATAGTTCGCCGCCGTAACCGTACCGTGACCTGTTACACTCGGATCAGCTGTTACGGTATAATTCCTCTCGGTATTAGAACCCGTCTTAGCCTTAACCTCGCTGATTGTTACATTTGCTTTATCCTCATCCGTCACGGTTTTTGTGTTTTCATACTGATAGCTAACGGTAAGTTCAAGTTCCTCGTTCACGCCGCCCGGATTTGCAACCGGTGTTTCGCCGCTTACCTTCGCGTAAGGCGATTTTGTTTCGTTCGTCGTCACATTCTCGGCTGTTTGTTCCGTCGGTGTAGAACCCTGTACTACCGAAGGAAGCTTGTGCACTTCCGTAATCGTTACCGAACGCTTGTTAATCGTCGCGGGAGTGATGGTAGCGGTAGTAGTGTCAGCGCCGGCATCACCTGATATAAATTGATATTTGCCTTTGTCAGTTTCCCACGAAGGATCGGTCGATGTAAGTTTGATATTATTTATAGTAACCTTCGTCGCGCCGCCAACATTACCGCTTGCGATTGCCGAATCAAATTTAATATCACTCGCATCTGCCGTCGCGGATATACCCTCGGGAAGCGAGTACGAATCGTTATATGCCGTCTCATCGGCTGTGAGTTCATACGTAATCGCGCCGTTTTCCACAGCATAATCCGTCGTACCGTCGTAAGTCTTGGAAATATCGCCGGTCGGCGTTACCGTTACTCTACGCGGAAATACATCGAGGGTATCTGTAGTTGTCGCTTTCTCTTCTCCGTTGATTTTTACCTGCAGCTTTCCTGATTCGGGATGACCTTCGGTAACTTCATTCAGCGCTTCGCCCTGAGCATGACCGCCGTGATCGCACGTCAACTCAAACGGCACTGTTGACACGCCGGTTTCGGTATGTCCCGGTCTGTCAGAATACGTTACCGTCCATGTTGCTACGCCCTTATCGGGTGCCTCCTTATATGTCTCCGGCTTATATGTAACATCCATGCCGCCGCTATAATGCAGTGTTATCTCAAGACCGGCATAGTCATACTTATCGCCCACCTGTACTGCATACGCAGTTTTACTTGCCTCGTACATAGTCGGCTCTTCGATAGTAACATCCGTAACTTCTGCCGCCTTTACCGAACCCTTTCGTGTAAGCGTACCTTCGTCAACATCATTAAGCGAGTAGTTGTTTATGCCGCTTTGCAGCTTGACATTTTCGATAGTCAGCTTATCAGCCGCTTCAACGTCACCGGCTTCACTTGTATCGGTGTACGTATAATCATATGTTATGCTTACCTGATCATCACCTACAAGACCTGTGCCCTGACCTTCGGGTGTGTCCACTCTACCCGCAAAATTAGCTTTTGCCTGACTACCGCCGCCGCTTACGTTTGACGCTACAGCGTTCTCGTACTTGTGAAGAGCTGAGAACTGGTCAACAGACGGAATGTCTGTGATACTTACAAGCGTCAGCGGGCGTGGATTGATTTTACCCTTAGCGTCATTCAGAGTGCCTATCTTGTAGCTGGTATTATTTGTTCCTGTTATCTTCCAGTCGTCATCATGTATATTTCCATCATATGACTCACCGAATTTAATTGATATATCACCTGTGCTTGCGTCTTTGCTGAGATATGCGGGGTTTTTACCTTCCGCAAGCTCAACAGCAATGCCGTCTTCCGCAATAGCGTTGCTTACCTCATACGTCCACGATCCTGCGGGAAGTATACTGTAACCTCCGTCATAGTTCTTTGTCGGAGTGGTGCCGTCGCTGCCATTACTATACTTCGGCGTTACCGTCAGCAGCTTCGGATTTACATTGATAGTTTTTGTATCGTGTTGTTCATCTATTGCGGCGGTAAGCTGTCTTCCGTTCTTTTCACACGTCCATGTAAAGGGAGTTCCCAAAGCTACATCCTGCGGATCTCCGCCCGCCAAATCCGCGCCGCTCCACTTAAGCGTGAACGGCTGATTTCCGAAGTCGGCGGACATGGTACCCTCAACGCCTGTTTCGGTTACCTGCCATTCATACTCGCTGCCGCCGTCCTTTTTCTTCAATACATATGTAGCCGTGTCGTCTGAACCATTATAGTTTATTACAACTGTCAAGCCGATATAGTCATCGCCTTGGAAGTCCTTATATTCTCCCTCACCGTAGACCATATGACCGTTGCCGTCAGAGGGATTCAGCGACGACGGAAGCGTCAGTTTAACACTCTCGATATTCGCTGCCGTAACCGTACCATGACCGTCAACACTGTTAGCATCTTCTTTGCTTTCAAGAGGTTTAAAGGTATAGTTGTCTTTCTTGGTGTTGCTGTCCGCAAGCGTAACCGAATGAAGCGTTACCTCCGCACTGTTGTTCTCATGCGTTGTCTTTGTATCATCGTACTCGTACTTAATATCGAACAGCAGATTATCCTTTTTGGCAATGTCCTGCTCACCATGGTCGTTATTGAGAGTGACGAATGCTGTGTAGCCTTCACTTTCCGGCGGCGCGCTGCCCGGAACAGCTGCAACCTTAGCCTGACCTTTGCGCACACCGGCAGCACCTACTCTTACGGATTTGATGTAGTCAATCTGCTTAACCGTAATAGTAAGCGCTGTAATCTGTGCTTCTTCAATATGCGAAACGGTCTGTTTAACTTCGTACTCTGTATCGTCGCTAAGTGTGCCTTCCTCTGCCGTTGCAATATCGGAATACTGAACACCGCCGCCGTTGTATGTCTTATCGTAAACATCCGCCTGCGCAAATTCAACCGTCGCACCTGTTGCGGTTACGTCGCCCATGTTATAGTCGTCAGTAACGGCAACACCGGCTGCGCCTAGTGCAGACTCGTCTACCTCAGCGGTGTATGACAAGGTTCCCGTGTGCGTACCCGGTGTAAACGTCTTTGTACCGTCATACGTCTTTGAAATTCCATCTGTCGCCATAACCGTAACAACAACCGGAATTCTCTTAACTGTGATTGCTGCGCTCGTGCCGGATGTAACGTCGCCCGCCTCAACCGCGTCAGTCTTAACCGTTGCGGTAACGGTTTTTCCGTTATAGCCGGCAACGGTAAGTTTCGTATTCTGCGCGTCAGAAACACCTGCCACACCATTCCATGTTACGGATTGGATTTTGCTATCGGTCGCAAGCGCAGCCTCAATACTCGGATACGTATCGGCAGCTCCGCCGTCGGTATAATTGATAGTAATCGTCGCGTCAAACGTGTCGGACGAATAGAAAGCGCCCGTCGCTGTATATTTCGGCGTTACCTCAATGCTCTGTACCGTTCTCTTTGCACGTGAACCTGTAGTTTCATTCGGACTTATTATAATAGTATAGTTCGTCGAGGTCGCATTTGAAATTTCAACGTTGGTATCGGTTCCGTTCTTATACGTATACGTATATTGAACATCTATACCGCTACTTGCGTCAATTGTTTCAAGTTGGTCGTCCTTCAAACCATGTATTGTCCTTTGACCTGTAGAGGCTTCACCGTAAGGCGCTTCGGGAATATCCTCCTTAAACGCTTCAGCCGATACAGTGATTTCTTTTTTATTTATTTTGCCCTGTCCGTCTTCTACTGTAATGTCGTAGTTCTCAAGCTCTGTTTTTGACGGATCTTTAGTTACATTAAATTTAATCGTCTTATTATTACTTTCGTCCGCGTTGGCACCGCCTTGATACGTACCATTAACGGTAAGACCGTTTGAGGTTTTGTCGGTATCTGTAAACGTATCGCCGAGCGCAGATTTATCATCATTTATCGGAGTATCGCTTGCATTCCACGTAAGCTCTGCCTTTACTTGGTTGTCACCGTCGTATGTTTTATCAAGATTTGTATTGGTAACTTCCAGCGTAACCGTCTTCTGGCCGACCTCAAGCGTTGCGGTTGCGGGTGTTGTACCCGGAATACTTACCGCAATACTATCACCATTGCAAAGTGTAGCATGTGCATCACCACCGCCGGACTTTGCCTGATAGCGCACTATGGTACCTGTCTGAACATACTTTGTAATAAATTCGCTCAGCGATATAACACTCGCACCGCCTACACTTACCTTAATGCTCTCCGGCGGTTCATGATCCCAGCCGCTGCCCGCGGTATACTTATATGTACTACCGTTATCGAGCGCAAATTCAAACGTACCCAAATTGTCGCCATGAACCTTGCCTGACGGCAAAGTTACGCTGCTAACCTTCGGTGCGCCGGTAATCTCAAACTGGCGATCTATGGTCTTTTCCAGAGTGGAATTTCCACTGTCCAAATTGTCCGTGAAGGTAAACGTAACGGTATATGTACCTTCATCATACAAATCAAGCGTAGTATCATCAAGCGTAAGTGTATTGCTCGTGAGTGCGGAACCGGAAGCTTTTTGTGTATCGCCGTTCGGACCGGTAATCTTGTACTCCTTGAAGGTATAATCGGCAGAATTGTTATGCGTATATTTCAGACCGCCGACTGTTATATTCTTCTGGTGTCTTGCTCCTCTATCCGATGTCTGCGCATCATCCCAATCGGGAACTACCTTCGCGGTAAATGTAACGTCAACAGTATCGGCAGGCACATTTTCATAGGCGTCATATATCGTGTCCTTTGTCTGTACCGCAGGTAATACATCGCTGCCGAATTTTGTCAGCTTATAAGCATTGTCCGCTGTCGCCGTAACGGTAACGGGGCAATCACTTTTCTTGATTTCATAAGTGGTTATGCCGTCACTGCCCGGAGAACCGCTAATCTCGCTGCCGTCCGTTTTTTTCACGGTAATAGTACCGTCGCCGGTTTTCTTTATCGTCAGCGTCTTTGTATCCAACACCAAATTAGCGGTGAGGGTAAAGGAGGTGGCGGGGGCGGTGAAGGTATAGGTGCGCGCACCTGATGTCTGTCCGCCGTCCAAACCGTCGGAAAGCGTAGCATCCGCAACAGTCCACGCCGGATCACTAAACTTGTAATCATCACCGGGCGTAACGGTTACAACGTACTTTTTGCCGGGGTAAATCTTATACGTACCACCGTCCTCACTGATAGTCTCGCCGCCGTCGCCGTCTTCCTTTACGCTTGTCACCGTGCCGTTGTCCGCACTTACCGTCATTTCTATCGGTCCCTCAAAGGTTGCGCCGACGGTGTAGGTGCCGCTGGCGGCGGGGGTGAAGGTACGAGTAGCTTCGTCGCCCGCTCCGGGTGTTCCTGCATTCCATGACTTGAACTTGTAATCACCGTCATCTTTTGCGGTAATGGTATAACTCGTGCCCTTTTTGAGCGGATATGTACCGGCTGAGGTATATGTTTCGCCCGAGCCTGCCGTTTCCTTGACCTCAATCGAACCATGTTCAGGTTTTTCTATCGTCAAATACGGGGTGGTGTTGACGGCTTTGAACGCAGCTGTACCGTCAATGGTATTGCCGGAGCGTTCGATCGGGATATGAATATCCCATTCTTCCTGAACGTGCGACGCGGTAAGCGGATTGTCTGCACTCGTTCCCCACTTCTGCTGTAAGAACTTCCTAACCTCCGCAGCCGTCACCGTGATAGTTTTTTGATCTGTAAGCGAGGCGGGAACGTTATCAGTACCTATTTGTATATTCGTGCCGTTCAAGCCGTTTATGAGATCCCTGCTGAGTGTAATCTTCAAGTCTTGGCTATCATTGTAATAGTCGTACGGGGACGGCTCAGCACTTACAATATTCGGTGCTTTCGGCATATTAACCTTAAATACAGCCGTCAGCGCGGCGGGATTATCGGGATCTACTGTAACCGATATCGGTTCAGCCGTAATCGTCGATTTATCCTCCGATGAATGTAAGCTGTCCGTGTTTTCGAACGTAACGGTCGGCGGTGCACCGGGGTTGAATTTATAACCCGGTTCCTGCGCGCTTATGCTTATCTTTGCATAATATTCGCCGCCGTAAGGGAACGTCGCATCGCCCAGACCGCTTTCACAGTTCTGATCATTGAACCATTCAATGGTTGTTTCTTCGTCATTGATACCGTCGCCCGAAGCGGCAAGCACGGCTGTCAATTCTCTGTCGCCGTGGTTAATCTGTGCAGCCAATTCACCGACAGTCGGAAGCTTGACGCTGACATTTACATCGCCCAAAGCCTCATATGTAACATTGACCTCTTCTATCCTCTTTCTCAGTGATGCACCCGGATCGGTCTTGTCGCCGATATATTCAACATAAACATCATATCTATTGGCTGTGTTAAGCTGCGTACCTTCAACATTGCCCTTGACGCTTACTTCAGGAATAGCAGTAGCGTCAACTTGAAGATCATACCTGGCATAGTCGACGTTGTTAGACGCCTTGACAGTAGAACCGTCGTTATACGTTATGGTAACCTCGGGGAACGCGTTTGAATACGTGCCGCCCACCGTTACTTCGGTATACTTAATACTGTCTACGCTGATATCGTCAGCGGTTTTCTTTATTTCGTTGTAGGTAACGGTCACTTCCGCTTCACTCTCATTTTTGACTTCCGCGGTCGCTTCTTTAGCTCCTGCCGGCGTCACTACTGTCGGAGTTTGTCCTTCATCAAACTTATATCCGTTCGGAGCCGTTACGGTAAATTTTGCCGTATACTCGCCCGCGCCGGCGGCAGGCTTGCCTTCCAGCCGCGTCGCGTTTTCGCTCCACGTAATTTCCGGAGTTGTGTTATTCGCGTTCACGTATGATGATTCGTCGGGCGCTACCTGTACCTCGGCGGCGTTCGTGTCCGGCGTGGTCTTAACGGCAGGAGCGGTAAGATTGCCCTTTATATGCGTAATTACTTGATCGCTCTCCACTACGGTAAATGTAATCTCGATTACAAGGCTGTTGCCCGATTTTGTGACCGATGTTACAATACCGCTGCCGCCGACATTCTTTATGTTTTCCGGGGTAAGCGTGCCGAACTCATAGCCGTCATTCGGCGCAATCGTTATCTTCGCCTTATACTCTCCGGCTGTAACCGTACCGCTCGTGGGACCTCCGTTCTTTGTCCACTCTACGGTCTGATTTGCGTTTACCGCTCTTGAATCCGTAACGCTGTCAACGGTTGCCTGAACGTTTGTAAGCGAAGTCAGTGCAAGCTCGCTGCCGTTTGCAAACGCACTAAATGCACCGTCGAGATCTACGTCGGTAATGGTTTTATTTCCTGCCGGTTCACTCTCGTAATCGCCGCCGGTAACTGTATTGTCCTCACCTATTTTTATCGTTGCAAGATAGGAATCTGTCTCTTGTCTGGACAAATTATAGAATATAATACCAATAGGACACTCGTATCCTTCCGGAAATCCGTCTACACCATTACCATCTCGAACGGCATTGATAGCGTCAAGGGTAAAATTTGTCTCTGTTTGGTTTTTGGGCGAAAGTGAATAATCAGTGTCTTTATTTAGATTTTCGCTTGTTCCATCTAATAGATAATATACACCCGGACATGTTAAAGCCTCGTCTATCGGTGTTGCGCCTGTCATATACTCTTCACAACTACCGACTATATCACCATATTCTGTAGTACTAGAATCATCCATATCAAAATTAGAGAGAATCAAGATGCCCAGTTGACCGTCAATAGATTGTGTGTCTATCTTTACATGAAAATCTGTAACTTCTCCAGTAGAGCTTACTTTAAACTGAAAGCCTTTTACAAGATTATATAATACTTCATCTTCAGTGGCTGTGTCCTGCTTGGCAGATGCCGTCAGCACCCCCCCCCAGTGAATTAGGAATTATCGAAAAAATCATAGAAAGCGCGAGTAATGCGCTAAGCAGTCGTTTTTTCATTGATTTAACTCCTTTCAAGTTAAATTTTTTTTGTATGTCAAAGGCGTTTTCGCGCCTGTTGTTGGTTAGCCTTCCCCTTGAGGGGAAGGGGGACCGCGTAAGCGGTGGAAGAGGTGACATTGTGAAAATCACCTCCTCAGACGCCTACGGCGCCAGCTCCCCCTCAAGGGGGAGCCTATAGAGTGATGTGTTTCAAAATATCTTCACATACACTTCTGAATTGTGTATTTATATCAAGATTTGAATATCTTAATACTGTTAATCCTCTATCTTTCAGAAAATCATCACGTACATTGTCTTTCGCCTTTGCGTCATCTTCATAATGCTGTGAACCGTCAAGCTCTATTACAAGATTTGCCTGCGGACAATAAAAATCGACAATATATCTTTCTATTGTTTTCTGACGATAAAAAGGTATTGATAATGTTCTTAGGAAATCATACCATAGATGTTTTTCTTCTTTGGTCATGTTTTTCCTTAATGTTCGTGCGTATTTGGTGAGATTTTTGTTTTGGTTTGGGTTTGTTTTCATTTTCTCGCACCTCGCACTTCTCACCTCTTCCGTCGGCTCCGCCGGTATCACCTCATCCGTCGGCTTCGCCGACACCTTCCCCTCAAGGGGAAGGCTGTGTTTGGCTCCCCCTTGTTCGTATGCCTTCCCCTCGAGGGGAAGGCTGTGTTTGGCTCCCCTTGTTCGTATGCCTTCCCCTTGAGGGGAAGGGGGACCGCGTAAGCGGTGGATGAGGTGACATTGGTGTAAGTCACCTCCTCAGTCACGCGGTGCGTGCCAGCTCCCCCTCAAGGGGGAGCCTTTCTGCCCCTATATACGTGGTGGTTAAAAACGCACGACAGGCACACGCGTAAAAACACACGTATGCCTCTGTATATATCATTTATTATAAACTTTCATATTCTTTAATAATAAGCGGATTATTCTCACGGAGATATGCCTCCGCATCTGCCGATTCAATATAGTCGATTTTTGTAGTTTTTGCAGTCTTTTTTAGAACAAAATACTGCATTTGAAACCATGTCAAATCGCTGTATTCTCTGCCGAGCTCATGCTGTTTTACCATAAGCTCTACTATCGCGCATTGCGCCAGTCGTAAATTTGTTGATCCCGAAATTGCCGTCGTCTTAGTTGCCGATTCCTTTTTGTATATTTTAAGTCCGCTCCATGTTGCACTGTCTGTCCATTGATTATTGTATTCCAAATTATTTGAACTGTCGGTATATGGTACGCCTGTATCGATTACCTTTTGCACATGCTCCATAGCTAACTCAAACAGAGATTGGAGATTAAACTGATATATTATTCCGTCTCCGCCCGAAAGCTGAAACGGCTTTCCGTCAATTCCGTTTTCAAGACTTCTTTTTCCGCCAAGAATTGCGTCCTCATCCAACAACTGATAGCCAACCGACTGCACAGCGTTTGACGGTGTCAATCTTACGGGCATGACGTCCTCATTGTCGAGCTTTAATTCAATCGGTGTGCTTGCCGCCGCTCCGATTTGCGTCATTGACATTGTAACTCTCGGATCAGTAATTCGATATACTCCGTGTCCGTAGCTGTTAATACGCTCATAGGAAAAAGAGATGCCGTAAGTTGAATTGGTTGCTGTTGATGTAAGTACCTCAACCTTTGCAGGTCCGAATGCCGTATAGTTATCGGCATACGAACTGCCATTATCCCTTGACAACCATTCACAAGCTGTATATACAGCTTTTACATATAGGTTGCCTCCGCTTGCGTCGATGTCTTCTTTCGTTATCTTTGAAAAATCACATGCTATCCATGTAGGGATTGTGTCTTCGGGGTTTTTTAGCTCTCCTGTTGTTTCGTCAAGCTCCGGCGCCCAGCCGTATGTCTGATTTTCACTAGGCGCTTCCGCTGTGAATGTATCCTCCATAGCCTTCGGCAAAATATCCGCGGTTTTACCCGGGTACTTGTCCTTGTCACTGTAATCCGGCGCTTCGGGCAGCACCTGCGTCCAGCCGTACGCGAAGGTATACGGGTGATCCTCGTCTGCGAGGTTCTTGCCCGCGAAAGCGTAGTCAAGCTTATTCGTCAGCGGGTACTTCGAGCCGGGTTCTTCCGCCTCGTCGCCGTACGCGCCCGATTTTGCGAGCGGGTTACTGCCGTTGGGAGCGTCCTCGGGGTATTCGCCGCGGTAGTTGTTTGCGCGTTTCTTCTTATCCGCTTCGGACATGCTTAAATAGTCAAGCTCGCGCAGGTCGGGGTGGATAAACTTCTCCTTTGTATAATTATGCACAGCCTCGGTCGGGTCTTCACCCACGCCCGCCGTAAGTGTGCCGAGAAGAGAATCGTCCCAGTCGAAGAACAGGATAGTGTATATGTCGCTGAGCGACAGACCGCCCGTTTTGAGCGCGCTGTCACCCACAAGCGTGATGATACTTATATCCGTCGCATTGAGCTTGTTTTCCGTCGTTATATTGCTTCCCACAACGTGCTTGTATTCGTCAACCGAGCGCAGCTCCGCCGACGTCATAACGGTTTCCGGAAATTTATGCATAAACGCCTTTTCCTCGTAGTTCTGCGTGTATATTACAAACGGGTACTGCGCCGGCGATTCCTGCGCGACCTCGTCCTTTGCGATTGTGAGGATGTCGTTCGCGTACCAGTCGTAGTCCCAGTTTGTGGGGTGGTCCTTCACTATGCTTTCTGTGGTGTTCGTACCCTTGAGCCACGCGTTTTCGAGGTCTTTGCGCACGTCCTCGCCCGTTTTTTCGCCTTTGGCATTGTACACAAAGCGCGCGGCAACAACCGGCGCTGTGCCGGTTTCGGGCTTCGGCGCCGCTTCGGGATCGGTTGTGGGTTCGCCGAGCTTCGGTTCAAGCCCCGGTTCGGGTTCGACCGTCGCGTCGGGGTTAGGGCCTTCCTCGGGACGCGGGTGTTCCGCGCCGAGGTAGAGGTAGCCGTAAGGTTTGTCCGCGCCGTACTGCGGTGCCGTTTCCTCGTACGCAAGGGCGGTGTGCGTCGTCCACGTGTCAACGCCGAGCGTCGGCAGTGCGCGGCGCGTCGCCCATGAGGTGTTTTCGCTCATGTCCGCCGCCGGTGCGTCCTCCGCCCATGAGTCGGCAGGTGTGATGTAGGTGGGATCGTAGCGCAGTACAACGCCCACGGAGGAGTATTTGTCGTAGTCCTCGTTTACTTCGAGACTGATCTCGAAATAGGTGTCGTCGTTTGTTATGCGCTTTGCGACTACCGTGAGGGGCTGTGTTTGCTCCTCGACCGTGCCGTCGTCCTTTTCGGCGGCGGCGGGTAAAGCAAGGCACGGCAGTGCTAAGGTCAGTGCCGCTATGAGTGCCAATGCCCTTTTAGCCATGTCTTTCATTATCCGCCGCCTCCTCCTTCTTCTTCTTCTCCCGCCGATTCAACGGGGTAGCTCTTTTCGTAATTTTGACTTAGCAGGTTTAAGTCGAACATGTTGACCATGTGATCACCGTTTAAGTCATTTCGGTCGAACCGTTCCGCAAGCTCCGGCGTCCACGGTCGGGACTGGTTGAACGTGTGTATCAGGTACGCGCGGTCAACGTCCTTTATGTATGTGTCGGTGTTGATGTCGCCGACGATTAGGTTGAGCATGTCCGGCTGCGTAACCGTACCCGTCCCTGTGCCGCTGTCGGGGACGATGTCGTCGGGCGTGACCGTCATGTACGGGTAGGTCACGTGCGATTGCTTCTCGACCTGTACGCGGTATTTTGCGACCGGTATGTCGTGCAGCTCGTAGTCCCACGTCACCTCGCCTTCGGCGGTCGTGACAGTCGTTTTGCCGTTCGTGTAGAGGTCGTTCTCGATTGACGTAAACGTCTTGTAAAGCGTCTCCGTCGCGCCGTCGTCGCTTTGGCGGTAGAACTTTATCTTGAACGGTTCAATCGGGTTCCAGCCGTGCAGCAAGCCTTTGAACGTAAAGCGGTCGTCCGTGTCGAACAAGTCCTGCACGTCTATGCCGTTAAAGTGGTTAAAGGCGTTTTGCTCCTTCGGTTTTATCAGGTTGGCTGTGGTTTTGTCGTCCGCGCCTTCCCATGATACGCCCTTCGGCGCGCCTCTTGCTTCCGCGCCCATCACGAACGTTTGCTCGGTTATGCCGTTTATTGTGACGGCAAGTCCCGTGTAGCCCTCCTGCGGTTCCTTTTTCACGAGGAACGGTATACGCAGAAGGTATATCGTGTCGGTCTCTATCGTGTTGTCCTCAATGGCGTCGTGAATATTTTCGAGACCTTTCAGCCTCAGCGATTTGCCGTCCTTTGAACGGATCGTGATGAATACCGATTTGTAGCGGTCTTCCTTTGTGTCACCGCCGTAGTCAGCTGTACTGAGGTTTAGGTCGGTCTGCAAAGAGTTCTCGTACAGTTCCGCGTTATTCCATAGTGCGACGTCTCTGTCAGTCATGCCCGGTGCGTATGCCGGATCTGTGTTTTGACTTCGCACAAATTCCGCGTACGTATGCTTGTCTATATCGCTGCCGGCATTGCCGGAAGTGCTGTCGCACGGTACGAGTATGTCCTCGTCGTAGTCAACCGCGACGTCGAGGCTGTTAATACCGTTGTCGATAAAGTATCGGAGCTTTTTCGGATCTCTTATGCCTACTCCGAACCATATTACCTTGCCTTCCAGTTGGTCAGGCTTGTATTGAACCTTTGTTTTTTGCGGTATAGCTCCGTTGCCGAGATAGTCAAGCACGAGTGTCGGCTTGTCGTCCGGTATATCGTACGGTTCGGTGTATGTGAAGCCGCTTTTGTCCGCCGCTGCCGTCATGCCGGGCCATACCGTTTTAGGCGCGTTCTCCGCCGGTGCGTCGACCGTCTTTTTCTCGGTCGGCAGCTGTTCGTAATAGCGCGTAAGCTCCGCGGTGTTATGTATGGCGTTCGCGTCTATGGAGTTCACGTTTCTGTCCTCGTTCGTGTCACCCACACGGTACGAGAGCAGCCGTTGCCATGCGTTTGCGCCGTTTATAACATCCGTGTAAAAGCTCTTGTATTGGTCTGTGCCGTTGTTGTTAAGACGCTGATACAGTATGTTCGCGTCGGCTTCATTAACATTTCCGTCAACGTTTACGTCGCCCTTCTCGGGCAGTATAATCAGCGGTCTCTCGAACGATGCGGTTAGTCCCGTTGTGTTGTCGAACGTTGTGTCCTTGAATTTGTATACAAGTGAGTATACGCCGGGCAGTACGTTAAGGTTTTTAAGCTCATCTATAACGCACGAGCCGTCGGCCTTATCCTTGTCCGTGTCGGAAATTTGCAATACGCTCTGCTTTGTTAATTTTGCGCCGAGGCTTGTCAGGTTACCCAACCCGATCAAATCTCCGGTATCGAGCGCTTGACCATCGTTAATCAGTATAAGGTCATGTATCTCACGCGTTATATCATTAGCGCTGATTGGTCTGCCTTCGTCGTCGTACACGGCTGTGAAGCCGGGATCGACGAAGGTCGTTTTGTTGTAGACGAACAGCGCTTCGTCCACTTCATCGTAGTTTATTTCATTGTGGCTTGCGCCGGTGTAGACGTCCGAATTTTTCCACGCCTCGGTGCTGTAATATGTGTCGTACGTATTGACAGCCGTAAGAGGTGTGTAATCGCTCGTGTATTGGTTATCGTCGCCGTCAAAGGCTATAAAGCTGTGGTTTTCCGTAAACCGCTGCTTTGCCTCAAGCTCGTCGGCTTGAGCCTGTGCCGCTTCGGTCGGATTCTCACTGTCCGCTTTGTCCGCGAACTGCGCGGCTATCAGACCGTAGGGCGAGTTGCCCGGCCGCCATCTGACGTCTACCTCCGCTTTTCTTCTGTGAATAATTATCTGGTATGATTGTTTGTATTCCTTACCGCCGTCGTTGTATGTAACTGTAATGGTAACATAGTTATGACCTTCCCGGAGCTTGAAGTCCTTCGACTTGTGCATCGCAATCTGGCTGCTTTCTTCAACCACATCATCGGGATCATTCTTAATATCTTGCTCCGTCTCCTCGCCGTCATATCTGAGCGTAACCGTGTAGTTCATGCCTGTCAAATACTTTTTCAAGCCGAATTTCACATAGTTATCCTCGTCCGGATAGTCGACAACAACATAGTATGTATGCAGCGTTTCGTTAAACGCCGTAACGCTTGTCGGAGTGTCGCGCAGGGGATTTTCTCTGTCCTGTACTCTGTCCGACATATTAACTATCGTGTAATCCTTAAGGTCGGCAAGTCTTAAATACAAATCGGTTTTTTCCTTAAATACAGGCTTTATCGTCAAGTCATACGCCGGCATATCGAAAGACAAAGGATTGCCTGGTCTACCGGTTCCCCATGTATCAATTTCGGTATCCGTATCCCATCCTATCCAGCAATCAAAGTCGTAGCCTTCGGTGTCGAGTACAACTACCGTCGCGGGAACGGTATCGCCCTCCTCAAACGTTTGCGAGTAAACCGTTCCGCCGCTTCCATCCGTAAGGTATGCCACGCCGATTGAGGATAATCCCGAGTTTGGATCCTTCGCTGTCTTGTAGTTATCGACCGTGACCGTATACAGCTTCCTGTCCGCGCTCACAACCTTGAACTCAATGTCAAAATGCGCGAGGTCGCTATTCATTCTCGAACCGACTATTACACGCGCTTTATACGTTCCTTCAGGCAGCGACATCAGCGGACGCAGCTCAACGTCAATCTCGTTGTACTGCTGCGAATACAGCTTTGTGAGCGTCTTGTCGGGCGCGAGCTTTGTTATGTCGAGCGGAACGCTGTCCGTAAAGTTAGCCGCGCTGCCGTTAAAGCTGCCTCCCGTGTCCGTAATATCCGCGATACGCATCGTAAGTCCCGCAATATCGACAGAGCCGATATTCTTTATTGTGAAGGTCTGACGCTGCGAGGGGCTGTAGCCGACGTTCTTTGTGTCGTACTGGAACGTCTTGTTGTTCATAACCACCTTATACGCCCCGTAGCCGGGCGGAACCTTTGTCGAAATCTCTATCGCTTCGCCCGGAACGGGAGAGGGACTCGCGTTCGGATCGGGCGTGGCGTCGGGATCCGGCGTTACATCCGGCGTCGGACTCGCGTCGGGACTTGGTGACTCCGACGGGTTCGACGGATCTATCGGCGTGAGCTTCAAGTAGAGTTTCACACCCTGCGGATTTGTGACATTGTCAAAATTCGTGTAGGAATACTGTTCAAGCGTACCCACAAGCGTTATATTGCCGCTTTGGTCGGCAGGGATAGCGTCGGCAGTCTCATTGCCAAGAATACGCCATGCTATGCCTTCATCGTCCTCTTGAACCTTCGCCGCACTGAGTTCCGCGGGCTGATAGCCGTCCTTGCCGTGATACATCACAGGGATTGTGCTGTCGTCGGGGAATTCGATATAGCTCGATATATCCTTTAACGACTGACCTTTATATACCGTGAACAGCCCCGCGCGTCCTTCCGAATAGTCCTTTTCGATATATCCGTCCGTTTCGGGATTTGTCTCAACCGATACATGGTCGGGAGCAATCAGCGCGTGGTTCTCTTCAACGTAATACTCAAAGTACGTGTCGTCGTCGAGATAGCGGTTTATGCGCTTATCGAAACTGAACCTGTACAGCGGACTTTCAACAACATGGTCGTCGGGTAAAAGCTCGCTGAGCTTGAATGTGTTTTCACTGCCGAGGTTTATAAGACTCTGTATCTCCCTGCGCTGCGCGTCGTCATACTTGTCGCCTTCTCCATGCTTTGTATTGTCCATAGCGTTCACTCTGATAGTAGCCGTACCGTCATGAATGTCTACGTCAACATAGCTTTCATCGCTCGACAGTACCCATCCGTTGGGGAGGTAGATGTTGAACTTTGTATTCTCCGCTATTGTAGCATCGCCGAGTTTGTTAACTGTAATTTCAAGCGTACCCGGCATATCAATGTTAAGGTTTGTCTCATCATAGATTATCCTTGCCGTAATGTCGGTATTACCTTTGCCGTCATCGTCCTTCGGCGGTGATACTTTGCCCTCGTCAACAACATATCGATACGCGTCTACCGTATAGTCAAAGTCCTCGGGGATCGTTAGCCACGGTTCTGTCAGCTTCTCTTCCGGAAATTTGGTGGTAAACCGCGCCGTAATCGGATAACCCGATGTTTCATTAAGCGCGGTAACGCCGTCATTCGCATCCACCTCTGAACCGTCATGATTGTATCTCCAATCGTTCTCTGTCGGCTTATACTCCGGCGGAACATACTCGTCGTCCACGCCTGTTACCACAGCCGTTATCGGATCCGGCATTTCAAGCTTATCCCATGTAATATCCGGCTGTTCGCTGCTGCCGAATACCTTAACGCGTCTGTCGTATTCAAAGCCCGTAAGCTCCGACGGCGTAACCGTCAGGAAGATCGTTATAATCTGCTCGGGATCCTTCATATACGGCTGCTTAATCATGTACGTCCTGTTGCCCTTCGCGCTGTAATTCTCGGCAGTAAGCGTCTGAGCGTCACTCTCGAATGTCTCCTCGACCATGGGCTTGATACCTTCAACGAACTGTATCACCGCGTTATTTTCCGGCACTTCATCCGTATGCGTCCACTTTATAAGCTCGCCTATGCTTTGAGTACCCGAAGCCTTTGTAACCTTAACGCGGCTCATATTCCTGTTGATATAGTCATAGAGCGCGTCCATCGTACCCGCCTCGGACGGCTTGGAGCAACTCTTATAAAGCGTGTAAGCCGATACGGTGCTTCTCGGTATCGTAGCCGACGCGTCCGTTCTCTGCGCGTCAATCGTGATGGTGACGCTTGAATTCGTTACAAGAGAGTCGTAATGGGTGCTGCCCGATGAATATCTCGCCGCCGTTCCGAAAAGGTCGTTATCGTTCGCCTGAATACTTTCGAGAACCCTTGACTCGATCTGATTCTGCGGAACTTTTATAAGCTGTGCGGAGTCTGTGACCTTAAAGCTTATCGTTCCGATTTTGACCTTTTTATGCTCCGGACTGCAGGCGTTTATGTGCCACTGATCTATCGTATCGGGATGTGAATACAAACGGTTTGTTATAACATCCGTCTCACTTACTTCTGTGTCCTTAAATGCATTTTCCACCAATGCCTGATCCAGCGTGAGCATAATATATATCGTTTTCTCCGTCGGATCAATCGTTTTGTACATTATCCGAAAATATTTGCTGATGTCATTCTCATCGGTAACCTTAAACACCTTTTCAACATCCGTGCTGTCTATATTCGTATCCAACTCGGAGGGGACTATGTAATCGTGATATTTCAATCCGATAGTCATGGTAGTCATGGCAAGATTTTCCACATATACATCCGCTGTAGCCTGTATTGAATTGTCTTCTCTGTAATTGAAGGTAAAGCCTTCAAAAGAGATGTTACCGTTTGTTTGAATATCGCTGTCTTCATCAGCAGCAACGCTGACTCCGAAGCAGGATATCATCATACAAAAAATCATCCACATTGCCACAATACGGTTCATTGCGGCATTATGCTTCACGCTACCCCCTCCTTTCATTGTTAATTTTTCAAAATTATGGTTTAATCATGCTGTCATGCCTTTGCTGCAAATATGCAAAATCCCCAAAAAAGGGGTATAATTGCCCATTTATTATTGTACATCATAATGACTTATTTGTCAAGATAAAACATCATAACGCTTTGGTTACATCCGTATGTCAAGATTTGGTATTCAAACCTTGCTTTTATCCTCAAAATAATACAAAATGTAGATATTTTGCGCGTATGACGAGGCGCAAACAGCGCACCGTTTTTTTCGGTACGCTGTCTGTGCCGTTGTATCAGTTCATGTCATATGCTGTTACAAGCGTTCTGTTCTGTGCTGTCAGGTTGTCCGAATTGGGAGCCTTGATGCCGATATGCGACGCGATATAGAGCATATCCTTGAAGTTAACCTTTCCGTCAGCGTTGAAGTCGCAAAGGAACAGCTTAAGCTTCTCTGCAGCCGCCTTTGTGTCAAGCGCCGGCTCCGGCTCGGGTTCATGCTCGGTCTCAAGTGAAGGTTCACCTACAGAAGGCTCGTTTTCGCCGATATCGGTGTCATTCGCCTCGCTGCCTTCGTCCGCGCCGATGATTGTCATATCATCGTTCGTTTCGGCATCATCAGCTTCGCTGTCAACCGTTTCATCGCCGGTCGTTACAGGTGCGTCGGTTATCTCTTCCGTCTGTTCGCCTTCAATTTCGGGTTCCGCATCCGTCTCGTCCGCAGTATCCATGGTATCATCCGCGGGTTCGTCAACGCTGTCGTCAAGCGATTGGATATAGTCGTCCACATCGGCGTCTACGTCGTAAGCGCCCATTACAAGTCCGCCGCCTTCCGTCTCGCCGCCGCTTGTGTCGCCGCCGTCAGCTTCGCTGTCGAAAGCGGTATCACTGTCGGACGACGTATCGGTATCAGCCGCACTGTCGATGTCGTCGGTACTGTCAGTATTATCCGTATCGCCGCCGACAACCGTGTCACCGTCTGTCGGCTCATCGTCAACAGTGTCGTTTCCGATTTCGGGTTCTTCGCTGTTTTCGGGTTCAGTTACGGTAATGCCGCCGTTCTGCTCCTCGTCGCCCGTCTCGCCGTCCTCGGTCGGCGCGTCATTCTCGCCGCCGTTGGGAACGGTCGTATCGTCGGTCTTGTCGCCCTCGGTTGTTTCGTCGGAAGCGTCGTTGCCGCCCTCCGGCTCGGTCTTGTCCTCACCGCCGACATCAGTATTACCTTCTGACGGCTCGGTTTCATCCGTATCATCCGCAGGCGTGTCGTCGGGCTTGGTCACTTCGGGTTCCGTTACCTCAGGAGTATTTACTTCAGGCTCAACTATGCCCGGCTCGGTTATTCCCGGAGCGTCAGCCGAAGGCGCATCCGCTTCCGGAGCGGACTGCTCGGGCGGCTGCGGCTCGGACTGCGTATTATCCTTAGAGCCGTCATTTTCAGGCTTGGGAGCTTCGGGCTGCTGTGTATCCTTGTTCTGTTCCGCGTTTTCGAGCTTGGTTTCAGCCTCTTCGGGTTCGGGAGCAGCCTCGTCAGCGTCCGTTACATCCTTATAGAGACCTGCATAAATTCCGTAAAGCTTACCGAGGTCATCCATAGTGTAAGTATCACCGGTACCGTTCATCATGTCGGTGAAGAAGCTCATATCCTCATCATCTATAACGTTATGGCTGTCGCCGATGCCGATTACGTCGCCGGCGATAAGATCCAGTCTCGTGAAGTTGTACATTACCGGAACATACGACTTCTCCACAACGATATTCGATACATAAGTCGGCAGGTAGCCCGCGCGTCTTATTGCAAGGCTGTAAGTACCCGTATCAGTTATCTTTTCCTTCGGGAACTTAAACGTTCCGTCATCGTCGGACATTACCTCTGCCACAAGCAATGCGTCAATATCGCTCGTATCAACCGCGCCGTTCGTCTCAAGCGCCTCTATGTTATCCGTCTTGTAGAGGTAAACCTCCGCGTTATGCTTACCGTCGGCAAGCGTGTTGACCGTACCTCTTATACCCGTCTTAAGCTCGGGAACGTATGTACTGTCTTCCGCCTTTGTATTTCTTATTACTTTAACTCTGTATGTACCCATTCTGCCGCTTACGAGTTCGGTGGTAAATACATAGTCAAATACGTTGCGCGACAGGTCAAGGTGCGACAGCGTTACGAGCTGTGTAACACCTTCGGCGCTGTTAATCGGATAGCTGTTACCGTCCTTGTAAACGGTGATATCGGAAGCCTCCGACGTGTCAACCGTGAACTCGATCTCCTGATCCATAGTGTCAACGTATACTCTGTAATCTGTGGTATCCTGATCGAATTCCGGACTGAGCATGTAGAACTCGTCATCCACATTGTCATCCTTAACCGAAAGCTCTGTGAACTGCGCACGGTTCTGCTGAATTACATACAGCACGTATGTCGTGCATGCGCCCGTCGTATCAAGAGACCACGTTACGTCTAAGAAGAATACGTCTCTGCCGGTGAACTTGTTGAGCTTCGCCTCGGTATAGTTGGCGTTGATATTGTCAGAATGACCGAGGGTTGTATAAAGCGTTTCGCCGTTGTGTCTTATCGTTACCGTATCGGCAGGATTCTTTGCCGTCGGCATTATCTGTATAGCGTTCTGCTGACCGTCCACGAGCGCAACATAGCTGAAGATTTCGCCGTCAAACGAATCAACCGGCGTTATATAATTATCGGACTTATACAGCGGATTTGACGACATCATTGCGGGATCTATCAGCTGTAAATCCTCCAGACGGAGCTTAAAGCCGTCCGTTTCACCCTGCTTCTGCTCGCTGCGTCTGATAACCACTCTGTAGTAGCCGACTGTCTCGCCGTCGGGATCCACAACCGTGAAGTCTACGACTTCCTCGGCGTTCGGATCGCTCATGAACGATTCGGGCATCGTGAACTCGTGAGGTTCATTGTTCTCCATGATTACGGTGTTGTTGACAACGTATTCGGGAGTTGCAACGCCTTCGCCGTTATAGCTGCTCTGGTCGGCGATAACCGTCATATCTTCGCCGAACTTCGTGCCTATGGAAACGGTGTTGTCCTCGAAGTCTATGACTGTCTCGTAAAGTCTCACGTACTTGTTATACTCGGGTATAAGCTCGTACCTGCCGTTGTCCTTGGTATCCTCTTCCACTACCCAGAGGTTGTCCATGTATACATTCGTATCATCGAACGGCTCTCTGATTACGTGGAGCTTATACGTCTCGGAAACGGTCTCGTAAGCTTTTTCGCCGTCCGTTGCGGGATCCATACCGTCTATCAGTCTGTTGTAGCTGAGAACCACATCAACGGTAAATTCCTTCTCTTCCGTCGTAGTTTCGATGGTTTCCTTCTTCGCATGCTCTCTGTCAGAATGGTTGTCGGTAGCAAGCGCATCTTCAATCGCCTCATGACGCGCTATCTTAATGCTTACGTTGTCGAACGCCGTCGCAAGTACATCAAAGTTTGTAACGCTTCTGCCGATATGTACGTCGTACTCCGTTACGGACGGGTTGTACTTCTGCGTCATTACAGCGTTTCTTTCGAGCGTTACATCGTCAACATCCTTGCCGGGTACGGGGAATACCCACAGATCCGTAAGTACCGGCTTATCCGTATTGAATACGTTAATCACGTACTCGGATACGTTCTCAAGTCCGCTCTCCGCATATTCGGTCAGACGGAAGGTGTAACGTCCCATACCCTTCGTGAGCTTCGTGGTTACGTTATCGGTAAATCTCGTCGTAACCGTGTAATCGTTCATGTATGCGCCGCTCGCCTCATAAGTGTCGAGTACCTGTACGTATACATTCTCGTTTTCTTCGGTTACGCTGCCCGAAACACCCTCTATTTCCTTCATGTGCGTGATAAGCGAGTGTGCGAACAGCTCGAGGTCTTCGCTCGATACCATTACGTTGTAGGTATGTCTGCCGCCCTCAACCTCATGGTCGAAGCTGCCCAGACTCTTTTGAACGGTTTCGTTACCGTCCTCGTCTGCGGTCGTCTTAAGGCTTCTTACAAGTATCTCCGTCACAAGCGGTTCATACTTGTCGGTGTCGAAGTCGCCTTCCGCATTATTGTGTGTTATTTCAAGGTTCTTATAGTATACGCTGCCGTCCGTTGTTTCGACGCGTATATCGTATCTCTCTCTGTCGCTCGTAATAAGCTCTTCGATTGTGCCGTCCGTTAAGCGCTTGCCGTTTACTCTGATAACAGCGCCCTCATCGGCAGCCGCGCCGAGAGACATTGTAAGGTCTTTGCGCAGGATGTAGCCGCCTGACTTATCATTGGCTGTGTCAGGTCTCGTTACGGTGTGCGCCGAAGCCGTGTAAGCATCGCCGATTACCGATTGATCGTCTGCGGTAAGCTCAGTAAGCTGCGCGTTTGCCGCCTCGGACTTCTTCATAATTATGAGCGAATATCTCTGCGCGGCTTCCTCACCGATTGCGGATGTGATTATAACCTTATTCACACCGTTGTGGACTGCAATTGTCTTTGAAGCAGTGCCGTCGGTGCCGGATACCGAACCGTCGTCCGCCGATATGGTCAGCTTCGGAGCATCATCCTTACCCGCGTATTCGGCAGCCGCATTAAGAACAACCTCATCTACGCCTTCATCGACGTACGCGTAGTAGTTCACGCCGCGCGCGTAGTTGTCGCCGCCCTTGGTGAATTCCGTCGTGAACGGTATAGTCTTGCCGTTCGTGTCCTTAAGCACAAGACCTGTGTTCGCCGCAAGCGCGATGCTCTTGACCGTCTCGTGAGTATGTCTGTTTATAATCATCGAGTACGCTCTTGTCGGATACTTCGCGTCATCCGTCGGATATACGAGCAGTGTGATTGTCGAATCCTTACCCTCCGGCAGCTTAGCCGTAAAGCTTGTATTTGACGTTCTCGTAATAGCCGCTTTCGACGAGTATGCCGATACCACTACGCCTTCGTCGGGCAGGCCGGTGGGTACCTTCGAGCCGTCATCAAGCGTCTTGGGAAGCATTTTGCCGAGCGTTTCTATGTCTATCTTTTCAGCGTCGTACGGTACAGATACGTAGTACGTTCTGATTGACGGATCAAATACCGGAGCCATGCTGCCCTTGTCAACCGCGAGGTAGTCAAGGTCTGCGATCGGATCTTCAGGTCTGATTACGTTGAGTACGTAATGCACGCTCGTCTGTGAATCCTTCGTATACTTATCGTCGTTGACGTCCTTCTTCACATCCGTCTTTGACGTCAGAACAATATCGAAGTAGTTGATACCCGTTCTGAGCTTCGTGAGATCAAGGCGGTTGCTCTCGTCTGTCAGTGTGCCGTAGCGCATATACGCTTTTTCAGCCTCGGACAGCTTCATGCCGCTCTTTGTGATAGGCATATTTCTGACGGTGACGCTCATGTTTTCCTCGTTGTGGAAGAACGCCGAGACGTCAATTTCGTCGGTCTTGGGATCAACGATTGCAGTGTAGGTGTGCTGGTTCTCGACGAAGTCGGGAATTATCGGCACAACCGTACCGTCAGCGTCTGTTGTCGTCACTGTGAGGTTATCAAGCACAAGCTTGCTGTCACTGTTTTCAAGCGTGTTATCCGCCGTTACGGGCTGCAGTCTGATACCGGTTTCGTCGGTTTCCGTCTGCGCCTTCTCCGCTCTGTTGATTACAACAACGTATCTCTCCTTAGAGCCGACGCTGTTCTCAACCGTCATATTGAGCAGGTTGTCGCCGCTCGCAAGACTGATTTCGTTCAGACTTCCCGACTGAGCGGGCGTGTTGTTAATCTTGAGCGTGTAGTCACTATTGTCAAGCGTGCCTCTTACCCATATCTTGCTTACATCCTCGTCCACGTTCAGATAGTACGCGTGCTCGGAATGGTAGAAGCCTGTGGACAGCGTGTACTTCGACGCCTCAACGCCGGTTGACGTCGGATAAATGTCAATCGGGATATTCAGTTCAGGTCTGTCCTCGCCGTACGCTCTGTTGACCGTTACTATGTAGCGTTTCTCCGTGCCGTTATAGAGCTTAACGTCAAACAGTACCTCGGTGTCGCCGTAAGGCAGGTCTGTGAGAGTATACGTCTGACCGCTCTTATACGCTATCGGCAGAGCGTTGGAGTTGGAGTGGCTTATGTTGATGTACGATTCTTTCTCCACACCGTCAACCTCGCCCTTAAGCTCGTCAGGTCTTAACGTCGGCGTGAAGGTAAGCGTCGATACGTCGTAATCGTACGATACGAAGTAGTTTGTAAGCTTGCTGTTCCAGTGCGGTGTCTCGTGCGAGAACTTCTGCTCTGACTCCGCCTCCGTATCCGCAAGCACGTCTATCTTCATATCGAGTATGTCGCCCGTGAGAGCCGGATCGGCTGTCGCGCGGAACGCGTCGATTACGTAGCGCTCCTTTGTAATGCCGTCCTCTGCTGTTACGGTAACGACTATCATGTTGGAGCCTTCGCTCAGCGGTATACCGTCGGGCTTTTCTCCGCCTATATACAGGTCTGCTTCGGTATCGAACGTGCTGCCTATACCGGAGTACAGTCTCTCGCCGCCGACTTTTCTTACTCTGAGCGTCGAGTTGTCGTTAGCCGCTTCCGCGGTAAGGCTAAGTTCATCCTCGTCATACGGTATCGAGAGGAAGTACTCATGCACATCCTTGTCGAACATCGCCGTAAGGAGCGTGTAATTCGAGGACGTTATTCCCTTAAGCTCCGCGTTATGGCTTATCTTGCCGGACTCATCGTCATCCGTATTCTCGGCGCTTGCCTTGTTGATGGTTACGGAGTAGAATCTCGTATTCTTTACGTGGTCACGGCTGTCAATGCCGCTGCCGTCGAGCTGGCTCACCTCAAACAGGAAGGTGTTGTCGCCCGGCTGGAGTATCGCGGTGTAGTTCAGAGTATTTGTAAGCTCCGTTCTTTCCTCATACTTATACGTGTTGCTGTCTGTCTTTGTGGAGAGCAGGTAGATACGGCTGTCCATAGCAAACTCATTCTTTACGAACTGCAGGCTTATCTGATGCGTATCCGCGTCCACAAAGTCATAGTAGTTGCCGTCGTACTCGTTCGTCGCAACTCTTCTCGTCAGCGGCTTGCCCGTGTCGGATCTGATGATGTTTGACAGGAACGGGAATTCCGGAGTTGTCTTTAAGGACGAATCCTTGAAGAATTCTATCGCGTATTCCTTCTCCGTGGCGAGCTTTCTCGACGATACGATGAAGATTACTCTTACTCTGTCGCCGTTATTGAGGTTATTCGCAAATACGGAGCTTGGGAACTGCGTACCCTTGCCTATTACAACCTCGTTGCAGTCAAAGCCGTTCTGCTCGTTCGTGAGGTCGCCGTAAACGTTGTTCTCACCCTGCGTGCCGAAGTTCTTCGGATCGGTATGCTCGGGCATGTTGTAAACCATTCTGTATACAACGCTGTAGTCGTCCTCCATCGGAACAGGCTTGATCCTTATAGGCGTCTTTGTAAGGTCGAGATCCTGCGGAATCGTGTAGTGATACGTGAACACATCCGAGGTCTTGTCGTCCGAAGGAACGGCTATCGTATCATAATAGCTGCTCTCCGGCTCGTCGGGATCGCCTATAATAATCTGTATATCGTTCAGTCTCGCGATGTTGTTGTTCGGATCCTTTCTGATGATACTGAACTTGTACGTATTGGTAACCGTTCTGTCCTCGCTCGTTACCTTTATCTTTATGTCATTTATACCGACCTTCAAATCGAACGTGTGTCTGTCGCCCGGATCGTACGACTGCAGAACGCCGCTCGTCGTGTAGCCGCGCGAGTTCTGAACGTACGTACCCGTCGCCCTGTCACTCATCTTAAGGTTCTTGAAGGTGATATGGTCGGCGTCGGTCTCCGCCTGCAGCGTGAAGCTGAACTGCTCGTCCAGAAGCTCCGTAAAGTCTGTTATCCATTCATCCTCTTCCGCAACATCCTTACCGTCCTTAAGCAGGTAGTCCGCGTTAAGGAGCAGAGCCTCGTTCTCCATCTGCTCAATCGAGAGGAGATAATTTCTGAACGTCAGATTCTCGGTTTCAACGCCGCCGGTAAGCGTACCGTCGGTTACGCCTATCGTCACAACCTGCGGAACGGCAACCGCGCCTCTCGCGGTAAACTGTCTGCCGGTAGTGTCGAAGAAGTCGTTGCCCTGCGGCGTGAACGAGCCGATCTTCACAATCTTATTGCTATTAACCGTTATTACGCGTATTCTCGTCGTATCCATAGCCTTGGGTACTCTTGCGACGTACGCGTCGGCTATCGTGCCGTCGGGCATCTGATGATTCTTCTCGAATATCGCCGTAATCGGCATATCGTATCCGAGCGAGTTGTCGGTCGCAAAACCGCCGTCGGGCGTGCCGAGCATTATGCTGAGAATATCATCCGTCGACGCAGGCAGTACCCAGAGGTTGTATTCCTGACTGTGCGTACTGCTTGTGCTGTCCTCAAGGTGTATCTTAAGGAGCGTCGCATTCTCGTAAGGCGGCGTATCAAATGCTGCATGATCGTAGTTTGTATTGCCGAACGGATGATGCGCCACGCCGGTCGCCGTCGCGTATGTAAGTCCGTTACTCGGCGTCATTGTGCCTGTCGTCAGAGTACCGCTATGCTCGTTCAGGATACTCGTCGTTACGAGATACGGACTGTCGGACTGCGCCTCAATCTTGAGCGCTGTGCCGTCGGCAACGTAAGCAACAAAGTCGTTGCCCACTCTCTGCGCTCTTACATCGTTTACGATTACTCTCTCAACATTGAATTCCGTCTGGTTTCTGTTGATCGTTATTGTGTAATCGTTAGTCGCAGTGCCGTCCTCGCTCGTTACTCTTACGATAAATCTGTTTACTCCCGGAGTAAGCGTTACCGGTGTTCTTATATCGCTTATAGCCGCGTCGAGAACATTGAGCGTCTCGCCGTCGTCGCCCTGTCTGAACAGCGATACGAGCGTACCGGAGTTCTTATGTACGTGGTATGCGTAAGCGAATATTTCAGCCGTTGTAACCGTCGGACCTACCGATACCTCGTATTCCTTGAGGAGGTAGTGGTAGCCGTACGGACTGAAGTCTTCGCCCGTTTCGCCAAGGTCAGCGGGCGTATGATCAAGCTTGAACTGCGACAGCTCGGCTTCGTCTCTCAGGAGAGCGTAGCCGGTTACGCCGAGACCGACAAGATTTCTTCTGTCGTCGGACAGCGTTTCCTCACCGGTGTGGTTGAGGTCGGCGTTATTTGAACGGCTGTGGATTATAATCCTATACTCGTTCGTGAAGTCGCCCAGCACGAGCGTTACGGGTATCTCAATGTATTCCGCATTGTTCGGCATAAGTTCTTCTCTTGTGTACTCGCGTACTATCGGACTGCCGAAGCCGTCAGGATTGCTGCGCTTCTCTACCGGTACAGCCTTCTGCTTCAGGTCATACTTGTCAATGTAATCGCCGATCCAAATCTTGAGGTCGTCGGTTATGGGCGGTTCGCCGTTATACGGTTTGCTCTTAAGCTCCTGAACGGAGTCGTAAGCCTTCTGAGCGTCAGCCATGATTACATATTTGCCGTTCTTGCTTACAGGCAGGTCTTCAAGCTCATATTCCTGTACGGTCGGAACAAATTCCTTGCCTCTGAACGGTATCTTGTCGCTCGCAGCTGCAAGTAACATATACCTGTTTGTGTCTCCCGTTGTATTGTTATGTTCGCTTCTTACATATACATTTCCGTCAGCGGAGTTCGCGCTTCTGTATTCACCGCTGCCGGTATTCTCAAAGCCATTTGAGCGTACCTCAAGCATATCAAGCGACATATCCACATTGGTGTAGTAGATATAGAGCTTGTAGAAGCCGGATACAATCGTATTCTCGGGATGGATCGTTATGCTGAAGGTGTTGAGACCGTCCGCAAGGTTTGTTACGCCCGCGTCAAGCGAACCGGCAGCCATGCCGTTCCATATATTAGGCTCTACATCCTGCGGGTTATTCGTGCGCGACATGCTTACACGAGCAAGTCTGTCATACGCCTGAACAAATACGTTTGCCGTTCTCGTGTTGTTGTATACGTAGGAGATGAATACTCTGTTACCTTCATCGTCCGTTGTCGTCTCGTCAGGCTCGCGCTTTTCAACCGTTATGTATTCGAGAATGTCGTCTATCGAGCTCTTTCTGACAAGAACTGTGTATGTGTTCTGCGGCGTCGGTTCGTTTTCGTTCGTATATATCGAAACGGGAACGTACGTCAGTTCGCCTTCGAGCGGTACAGCCTGATTGAATACGGTTCTGTTGTCCGGCGTTACGTACTGTCGCGGCATATTGCCTACCGCCGCGTAGAAGCCTGTTGTCGAGGTGAACAGTACGGATACCTTCGCGGTTCTTTGGTAAACGGGAAGCGTCTCATTCTCATCCTGAATGTACATCTGTCTTGCGTTGTTCCACGGCGCGTCTATGGTATCTTCGATTGTCACCTTCATACCGTTGCTGCCCTCGGTCTCTCTGTACAGAAGCAGCTCGTATTCTACCTTTATGCCGTTCGTTGACTGAACGGTTATGGGCATTCTTATGGGATTGGTTGCCGTCGCTGCGGATACGTTTACGCTATTCAGCGTTACGGGACCTTGGTCGTTTGTGATATAACCCTCTACCGTTATCTTCGACGACGCTACCGTCGGCTCGATATACAGATTGGTGAAGTTCGAGTCACCCTGGACAACGCCTATGAAGCCGTAGCTTCCGTTTCTCGACGCGTATGTCGCGTGTTCCGTCTCATAATCAACCGTTATGGACTTAAGTCCCGTTCCCATCGGCGTATTCAGAATATCAAGCATGTAGTACGCGCAGCCGTCTGTCGCGCTGTAATGCTCTGTTCTGCTGTTGTTCGGGTTGAAGTATACGCTTGCCGGAACAATTCTGAAGTAGAGCTGCTGCTGCGAGATATTGGAGATAGGAATGTAGTTCGTTCTCTTCAAATATCTCGGCGTCTGGTCGTTCGATACGAACGTGCCGAGCTGTGCGTCGTACAGTTCTATTACCGCGTACTCGCTCAAAGCCTTAATCTCAAACTTCGAGTCGCCGGACTCCTCGGGCATGTTGATTACATAGTAGTTATACATACCCGGCGTTTCCGTTGAGAGACCTGCGTTTGTTCTGATACCGTTCGACGAAGCCTCGGGCATCGTTATATCCATCGGCTTATCGTTATAATCGCGCAGGTCGTAAGCTCTGATGTAATCAAGCAGAGCGTCGTTCGATTCGCGTCTGATGTTAAGGTTGTATTCCTTAGTGTCACCCGTACCGGAGCCGTTCGTCGCGCGTACCCTTACGGTGATCATCGAGCCTGTCATAGGCACGTTGAAGCTGAGCCTCTGCATTGCGGGGCCTGCGATGTAATCCGCGTTAAGCTCCTTGTCGGTCGGGTTAGTATCGTCCTTTGTCTTGAGCTTAAACAGTTCCTTACCCTCAAGAACCGTAGAGCTTGAGATGATTTCGTAGCTGTTTACGTCGAGAACGTAATCACCGTCTGCGGACTTGGTGTATTCGCCCGTAAGCTCGTTATAGCTGTATCTTACAACGCCCTCGTGGTCAAGCTTGGTTATATCGGTATCAATCTTAACATACGTACGGTCTTCGGGATCTCTCAATACGTATTCCGCCTCGTTGGGGTTAGTCGTCTTTATGTAGTCAATCGGATAGTACGCCCTGAGAACCGTCGTCTTATAGTTGTTTGTTACGTTAATGTACGCCGTCGTCGCGTTCTGGTCTATGAGAACCTCATACGTCGCCGGATCTGACAGCGTTCCGCCTATTGTCGAGCGCGTCGCGAGTATACCCGCGTAATTCGGCAGGTGGTAAACGCGCATCTCAATGTCAAGGTTCGGATCCACGTAATCCGCCGGACGGCGTCTTATGTAGAGCTTAACCTTGCGTATCTGGTCGGGTATGTCGTTTACAAGGTTATTCGAGCCTACGTAAATCGTATACAGCGTATCGTCAGATATGGTTATGAGACGATTTCTGTTCGATGTACGCGTCTCGTCGTCCGAACGTCCCGTTTCAGAATTGAATCTTGCTCTTTCGTCGTATGTAAGCGGCGTTTCATTGATTCTGTCGCCTGTTGCGGGATCAATTTCCCACTTAATCCAGTCATCCGCGGCATCTCTCTCAGGGTTGTCAAATACGTTTACACGCGTGTTCTCGCTCTCCGCTACCGCCCTTACTTCAACATTCTTCGTCTTGTACGGAATTGTAGCGTAGTACGCGTCTGTTTCCTCATCGTATACCGCGAGGTCGCCCGCAACGTAGATTTCCTTCAGTGCGAGATTGTTTACCTTTCTGGTAAGAACGAGGTCGTATTCCTGCGGCTTCTGGTCGCCTTCCTTGTTCTCCACAATGACGTGATACGTCTTTTCGTTCACATCCTGCGGGAAGCTCAGATATACGTTCAGAGCGCCTGTCGTGTTATTGGACGGACCTGTGAGCTGCGAGCCGATTACGTCACCGTCATCGTTCGTTGCGTCCACACCGTCTATGATGTCGCCGTCCGCGCCCGTTATGGTCACGATCGCCGATTTTACGTTCGGAACAAGTCTTACCGGAACGATTGTTGTTCCGTAGTTAACCTCTGCATGGATTGACTCGGAACCGTCCTCGTTTACGGTATATCTGCCGCTTTCGTCCGGCGTAATCATGTTGGGCGTATGCTCCATCTTGGCAACGTCAGCCGCGCTGAGCGAAGGAGCAACGCCGTCCGGTCCCGCAAAGTATTCGGGATCGAGCAAGTCCTCTCCGCCGTCGCTGACAGCGCCGTTTTCACCCTTTGTAGGCGCGATGTATACGTGGCCAAGCGTTCTGTCCTTGGGTACTCTCTGCAGACGCAGCGCGTATACTCTGCCTCTGCCTGCCGCGTCGTCATGCGCCGTGTTCGCAAGATCCTGAGGTCTTACATATATACTGATCATCAGGCTCTGACCTCTCGTCATACCCGTAATGGTCGTCGTCTGCTGATGAACGGCGTACTTGGAGTTGTGAATTTTTATGCTTGCAAGCGGATGCTCCGTAATACCCTTAATCTCAACAGCCGTCACGTCGTAGTCGATATACGCGATGAACAAATCGTTATCGTCTACGCCCAGCGGTCTTGTCTTGAAGTATTCGTCTTTTTCCTCATCATTCGGCTTTCTTACATTCGGTCTTTCCATAAGCGAGATCGAACCCGTTTCGCCCGCCCAGAGCGATACTATATGGTCTTTACGGTCCTTATCGGTCTTTGACGGATAATCAAGCCATTCGAGATTATTGTTCTCGGTATCCATCGGATACAGACGAAGCTCATAATACTTATGAGTTATACCGTCCTCGGCGGTGGTTACAAATCTCATGTAAGTGTAACCGTCCGCCTCCATAGATTCAAGCTCCGTAAATGTATGACGTACGGTATATGTTCCGTCAGTCGTTCCTTCAGTACCCTTCGTGTTGTATTCGCTATCGCCGTTAAATATTACGTACCGATTGCTGAGCGCAATATCCGTGGTGTCCTCTACGGTCTTAATCGCAATATCTACATCACTGTTCGACTTGCCCACGTCGTCAGAGGACAGGTAGCCCTTATAAACCTCCCAATCGTGCGGTACGCCGTCAATCCACTCGCTCTGCTCTGTTCCCATGTAAGTGAATTTGTCGGTCTTTTCAGCCCAGTTGTAGGTATTGGACGTGGATATCTGTATTGTATCAACATCGGCGTTAGCGGATACCATCTTGAGGTACGCAACGTGCTTCGACGACGTTGAGCCGTCCTCGGACGTTACGGTGAAGTATACGGGCGCTCTGCCGTTGTCAATATTGATCGGTACCCATACATAATTCCATTCTGACGTTGAAGTATGTATGAACTTCTTCGCGGCTTCTGTTCTCGTTACCGTGCCGGTCTCTTCATCTACCGTTATGTCGTATACCGAAATCGTGTCACCCGCCGCGTTCGTTATGGTTATAACCGCGTTCTTGTCCTTTGTTTCGATATATACCGGAGCGTATGTGACAGCCGCGTCGGTGACGGTGTACCGGCTCGACAGCGTTTCTTCCGGATTTTCCGTATCGCTGTCGCTCTTTCTGCCGTACTTATGTCTGTCATCATCGAAGTGACCGCCGCTTATGTCTATATTCGCGCCTTCTTCAGGCACGCTGCCCGGTATTCTGAGAAGGTTAAGGTCGGCGTCGCTGCTCTTGCGGTACAGCGTAATTCTCACGTGAGTAACCGTTCCCGCCTCGCTGCGTGAATAGATGTCGATTACAGGAGCGACGTCTTCTCCGTCCTCGGATTTACCTATCTTAATCTTCTCCGCGCCGCTTGCGTAACCGCCGTCCTCGTCTTCGCCGAGCGTATCGTTGTAATTGCCGTAGGTGAAGTAACCCTTCGCGCTGTAGCCCTCTGCGGTATCATCCTCTGTCAGCTCGTAGCCTTCATATGTCATTTCATACTCGGTATTCGGCAGAGTTACTTCTTCACCATCCGTTTCCGGATTATACGGACGCGTTACCTTATTCTTTGTAAGCATATTGACAAGCATTTCGAGCTTATCACTATTATCTTTACCGTCATAATTAGTATAGCCGTAGCTGAACTCGTAAAGCTTGCTGCCGTCGTCTTCTACGACAGGCTCCATGCCCTTTGTTGTGAAGGTAGCTTCATCGTCCGTACCCTTGCCGAGTGTAACCTCAAGATTATCCTCATCGCTGTACATCTGCGAGATGAACAGGTTGTAAATCTTGGATGTGCCGTAATGTATTATTTCGTGCGTCGAATTGAGCGTACCCACCGTGCCTTCCGAAGCAAGTGCGGCAACCTTAACCTTTACAAGCGTTACTGCGTTCTCGCCCTCTACAAGCGCCGCGCTCGGGAGAACCTCTCCAAGCTTTGTTGTGCCGAGGTACCAGTCTGACCATATGATATGCTCGTCGTCGTCACCGTAGAGCTTGGCGTTGGCGGTGTAGTAATCTCCCGCAGACGGATCAAGATAGCCGTAGCTTACGTAATACTTGTCGTGATCGGCTGCATCCTTATCACTTCCGTCGGTCTTCTTATTAAGGTCAAGCTCGAGGTATCCGGGCGTTCCCGGAGCTACTCTTACGTCAAATCTTTCCTTATCCGCCGCGTTCTGCTTCGCAATATGCGGATGCTCTTCATCATACGCCTTACCCTCAACCTTTGACTTGTCATAAACCGTGATGTACGGCGTCATGTCAAGCTTCGTTATGTTGAGAGTGAACGTCTTTGAGGCAGCGCCGTCGGTAGCCTTTACCCATATCTCGGTAGAGGTTGTTTCATCGTTAAGAGTAAAGTCTTTCTCGGTGTCGATATGAACTTTATAGCTGTTGTTATCCTTAAACGTTACGGTCGCGAGCGGTTCTTTCGTTTCAGCCGTAAGGTCTACGATTGACGCGGTATCGGGCACGTAAGCCTGATACTTGTTGTCTTCCGTCTTTTCTGCTATTATTGTCTGCGTCTTGCCGCTGCCGTCAACGTAATCCACGATTACTCTTTCAAGGTCTGCCACATCGTTCTTGACGTAAATTCTGAGTATCTGGATTTCCTTCTGCTCGTAAGGCTTACCCTTGTTGTACGTAACCTCGGCGTATACCTCGTGAGGCATGCCTTTCTCAAGGTCGGACGGTATGTTCGTCATACCGAGGTTCTCCTTGTAATCCTTGTCAATATTACTCCAGAAGGTTATCTGTACGCCTTCAACAACAGGTTTGAAGTAGATATTCTTCTCGCCTTTGCTGCCTACAAGAGCGTTATGGATTCTTACGCTGCCGTCTGCATCGTCGGTAAGCGTGTATGTTTCCTTCGGCTCGTCCGCCGCAGCGCCTTCTTTTGCGGTTACTTCTATCTTCTTGCCCGTCAGCGTTTCCTTCGCCGCGAGGTTACCAAGCTCGCCGGGGCCAACATACTCGGTGTAAGCGTCAATGTCGAGCGATACCTCGTGAACGAGTACAACGTGGTACTCCTTCTCGGCAATGCCGTCCATAGCGAGTATGTACGCGTATCTGTCGAGTATCGCGCCCTGATCGAGACTGATGTTCTCCTCGTTGTAGCTGCCCAAGCCGTAACCGCTGCCTATCGTTTCCTTCGTAAGACCGGATGCGGTATCAAGGTATACGTTTGCAAGCGCGTTTGCGGGCATTGCCTTAGCCGTCAGCGCTTCAAGAGTGTCTACGTCATACGGCACTCTTACGATATAGATTGTATCGCTTGCGCCGCTCTCGCCGGTTACCTGCGCCGCTTCAGCCTTAACCGTCTGCTTCTCGCCCTCGCTGTCCGTGTATGTTCCGGTTATTTCGAGGTCGGTCAGGCTGTTGATTACGATTATTCTCAGGTATGCCTTCTTGTCAATCTTCGCGTCAACGCTCGGCTTGAGCGAGATGGTCATTGTGAGAACCGTCGAATCCTTAATGCTATCCGTTACGGTAATGCTGTTCGTGCTGTTGCCCAACGGAGTTGTTTCGTACATGTCAATCACAGCGTTCTGTCCGAGCGCCTCCGCGTACATCTTTATATCGTTCGGCTCTGCGACAACGGTCTGGTAAACCGTCGCTTCCTCGCCGTCAATTACCTCCTGAACAGCCATGCCGGTAAGAACGGTGTTCTCGACAATCTTATCGGTATCGTTTACATAGAGTTCCTTAAGCTCTAAGTCTGCTCTGTAAATCGTGAGCGTGTACTTCGCTTCCTTCTTGTTGAGCGACGATACAACCGAAATGTCTGCCGTCTGAACATCCGATACAAGCGCATAGTCCTCATACGTGTCGTATGCCGTTCTGCCTTGTCTCGTTTCACTCGGTTCAATCGTTACGTGCGAGGACTTGCTTACCGCCGCTGCGAGGAGGTCTACGTTTCTCGTCCTTGCGGGAACGATTACCGCGTATTCGCCGTCCTCCGTCTTAACGGCGCGCAGCGTCGTCTCGGTCGCCTTATCCTTATCGTACGTTACGTCGATATAATCGAGATTATTGTCGTCGTTGTTCTTGTAAATTCTGATATATGCGATATTGTTAAGGTTGTCGGGTATACCTGTTGCGCGTCCTTTGCCTACTCTTACCTGTATCTCCGCGTAACCGTCCGTAAGACCTACGGAACTGTTCGTGTAAATGTTCGGTGAAGCGGATGTGGGCATCGGAGCGCCTGCCGGCATATAACCTGCCGTTACGCCCGCGTCATTGTTCTTTGCCTTAACCTTGAGGTCGGTGTAGTCGCTGTCTATGAATATCTCATAAACGTCGGTCATAACGCCGTCTACCGTCTCGGTCACAGGCTCGTAACGAACACCCTCGGACTCTACGTATTCAATCTCGAGGTCGAACAGGTGAACCCTGAGCGTATAAGTCTTTGACTTAGCGTAATCCGTGTTTGCCGTTACCGTTATCGTTCTTTTAATAACGGGTTCAAGCGTCGCCGTCTGGTCGTTCTGAACAGCTATGTGACGCGTCTTATCGCCGTCAGCATCTCCGCCCGTAATCTGTACCCATGCGCCTTCGGACGCCGCGATTGCTTCAATGTCCACAATCTCCGAATCCTTATCCGTCAGCAGCCATGCGTCGTAGCCTACAATGTTGCCGTCACTGTCATATTCGGGTACAACCGAACTCGGTCCCTTTACGCCGTGACGCGTGTAGTATACGTTGACCTCCTCGAGAGATACGTCGTCGTTCTCCTTATAGATGTTTACGTAGATTGTCTTGTAATCGTCAGGCTCCGCGTCCTCGGCTCTTATCTTGAACTCGTAGGACGTAAGCTCGTTGTCAAGACTTGCCTTAACTCTTATCTCATTTCTGTATGTCTTTGTGCCTATTGTCGACTCGTCGGGCAGTGCCGCGCCGATGTCGGCGAGATCGCCGGTGAGCATCGCGCTTCTGCCGTCCGCGGTGACGATGATATTCTTCTCGATGTCGCTTGCGCTCACCTTCGCCGAATACGTTACGCCGTCAGCCTCCGGTGTGAGCGTTATAACATTCTCATCCTTGAAGTTACCGTCGTCGTCCGTGCCGTCGTCGCTCAGTTTAACCGTTATGTTGCCTATGCTGAGGTTCTTTCTCACGAGCTTTAACGTGTATCTGTACGTGTGCGGATTATCGCCCGGAACGTCAACATATACGGGGATGTAGATTTCCTTGATGTCAGGTCTTAAGTATATGCTCGTGAACGAGTTATCGCCGTAATCCTTATACTTATCCGTATACGGCGGCTTATCCGTTCTCGTCTCGCTTTCCTCGTCGTTCTCGAGCGGCATCGTCACGTACTTAACCTGCGTCTTTCCGCTTTCGTCCGTGCCGTTTTCGAGCGGGAGCGTCATTGTAATCTTCGCGTCGGAAGCAAGAGCCTTTGCCCAAATGTTAAGCTCCGTATCCTGCTCGCTTATAACCTTCTCAAACACGCCGTGAACACTGATGTCGTCGTACTCCTTAAAGGTATCCATCTCCTCAGGCGTTACGGCTCTTACCTTGAGAGTTTCGTAATCGTCGTCGGTTACGTCAGTGTTCTTAAGCGCAATCTTCATGAAGTCAAGACCGCCGAAGTAGAGATCTCTGTTGAGTACGAGCATGTAGTCAACCGTATTCTTGCCGTTTTCGGACGTTACTCTTATAACGTACTTCGTCGTTTCCGTATCATGGTCGAGCGCAAGATCCGCCTTCTTCCACTCATAATCGGGATCATCCGTGTTGTCACGTGTTTCTTCTACAGCGGACTTGTTGAGAACCTGTATCGACGCTCTGTTAGCCGTCTTAATGGTTACGTTCGCCGTCGGGTTGGTGAGCGGCTGCGAATTGAAGGATGTTATACCCTCCTTATACAGCTCCTTGCCGTCTACCGTCACGCTCGCGATGCTTGTGTCGTCGCTTCTGCGCACGATGGTAAGAGTATACTCCTTGGCGAGCGTTGTACTCTCCGTCGGCGTTACTCTGATTTTTACTTCCTTCGACGCTGCTGAAGCGTCTATATGCGTTGTCACGTCAAGCGTTCCGACTCTCGACTTACCCTCCGCGGTAACGGTCGAAGTGCTTTCCGTCGGGATAATCTGCAGCTTAATATCCTCCGTCGAGTTGGATATTACAAGCCTGTATGTATTGTCGCCCGTCTTGTCGGCAACATCCTCGGTCGCCGTACCCTTCTGGGCTATGATACTGTCAATTCCCGCTTCCTGTGTCTTTTTATTGATATACAGCGGGTATGCGGCGGTATGACCTATGCCGTCGCTTACCTTAATGGTATACGCGTTCTGTACCTGATCCTCCGCAAGGTTAAGCATCCTACGGTCTATACGCAGCTCTTGGCTCGTATTTACAACATTGCCCTCTTCGTCCGTTACGTCGTCGGCTGTATAACCTTCGATTAAGTCGCCGTCCTTGTCGAGCAGCTGCAGCGTGTAGCCCTTCCTTGCGTCGAAGGTAACGGTTACGAACTGATATGTCTTATCCGCGTCAACCGTTGCAACAAATGCGCCGTACTCGTTTGAACGTACAACCGTGGACAGATCCTCATACTCGTTCTGCGTATATACGAATACGTTCTTGAGGTTCGTGTTACCCTTCGTTATAACGAGATTTCTCGTCGTTACGTCGGTGTCGCCGAACGGAGCCACTCTTATGCTGAGCGGTATTGTGAATACCGACTGTCCCATTACGTCGATCGAGTAATCCTGCTCGTCGGAGTCGAATACCCAGTCGCCTTCGCCAATCTTAACCTGAGCGTCCGGATCGCTTGCCTTCACGGAGATTCTTACCTTCTTCGCGTTCGGAAGCGTCTGGTACGAATACTGTACCTTGTTGAAGTAGCGTCTGTCGCCGTCCGTGTAAACCGCTTCAAGCTGCGGTGATACCTTGATTAACTTGATAAGGTTATACGATACTTCCGGCGTTTTGGTGCCGAATTTGCCGTGCGATGTGATCGTATACGGTATCTCAACAACGCTCGCTTCAACATTGTATACGTAATCGAGCAGTCCGTCAACGCTTGTCGTAAGCGGCTTCGCATCGAACGGGTTGGTATCGTTGGGCGCGTACAGTTCGATTACCTGCTTCTCGTTCGCGCCTCTTATGATGATATGACCTTGCGACTTCTGCTCGCCTATGAGGTTTATGATATGCTTATTGTCATACGAATGCGTCTCGCCGTCCTTGGTGTAAACGTCGTCGGCATTCGGATTAACTCTCGTGCTGTCTACCGTTCTTGTGCTTGTTATCGTATCCGCGCCTACCGTCGTCGTTACGTCGTAGGTGAAGTATACGCCTTCCTTACCCGTGTCAACATCCTTTGAAACGTCGGTGTCGTCGTCGCCGGCGTAAAGGATTGTCAGCTTATATGTATTCGAGTTGCCCGTTGCTTCGCCGTTATCGTTATAGTCGGCAGCCTTTACGATGAACATAAGGTTCGTTTCACCGCTCTTGCTCTGCTCTATCTCCTCAAATACGCCGCCTCTGTACTTCTCAATTCCTCCTTCGGGGAGCGTACCCGTGTTATAATCGGGGTTGTTCATAAGAACCACGCTTGCGGTCTTACCCGAAGGCAGTATGGAGATATTTATCGGATCGCGTCTGTTGACGGTCGCAACATACTCGTTAGACGCTATGCTGCGGCTGAACAGGCTTATATCTACATCCGTGTTATTAGCCGCTACGAGCAGCTTATTGTTTACGTATACCTGGTCTACCGTCGATACCGAACGGTCTCTCGAAATATTGAGAGTGTAAACCTGATGATATACGTCTGATGACGAGGTTGTCTCGAATGTCAGCGTGGTTACACCCGATGGATCGATATTGTACCAGTAGATGAGCTGACCGAGAGACGAAACATTCGTAACCGAGCCGTTCTTTGCGGACTTGCCGTTTGCCTCTATCTTTGTATAGCCGTTAAGAGCGTTGATTTCTATTTCGGCATTCTGCCACTCGCTGCCCTCGCCGTTCTGCGGTATTGCAACGTCGTAAATCGTCTGGTTCTCCGGTCTGGGCTTCGCGGCAATGCCGTTAACCTTAACCTCGCCCACGTCGGTTCTGTTTGACGACGTGTAGAGCTTAATGCGGTATATCTGCTTAGCTCTCGGCGTCTTTGCCGGATTAGCTTTGTCGTAATACTTCGAGTATACGGTAAGCTCAATCACGTTAACCGCCGCTTCGAGATCTATATCGTCGGCGCTGAGCGGAGCTTCCTCGTTCCAAATATACGTCTGAGCGCCTATTTCCTCATCACGCATCGGCTTACCTTCGATAAGCTCGTCGTTTTCGCCGAGGTAATACGGCGTCATCTTTACATGGCTTATAATAGCGTTCTCGGACTTCGCCTCAACAAACAGATGCTCGTAATCCGCCACCATGAAGTTGTACGACGGTATGTCGTCCTCGTCGAGGTAGAAGTCGTCGCCGTTATATGTGACGTAGCTGATGTCCGAAGGAGCGTTTACAGCAGTGTACTTGCTTACGGTTCTGAGACCTATCTCATCGTCGTCGCCGACGAGCCAGAGAACGTACTCCTTCTCCGCGCCGCCGCTGTGCGGACGTACCTTTATGCTGTAGAATTCTTCGCTCTTAATCTTAACGCCGCCTTCAATAAGCGCAGCCCTGTCATCGCGGAGCGAACCGCTTATCTCGTTATTCTGCAAGAGTATCTTCGGCGTTTCGGTTTCGGGTGAGCCAAGCTCTACCGACTGTACGCGTCTTATATCGGTGATAACCGCGTGTTCATTGTTGAGGATAATCGTCAATGTGGCGTACTTGTCCTCGTCATTATCCGCGCCCGCATCCTTTTCGGGAGCCTTTGCGTACCATACCGAATCGTTATTCGCCCAGTATTCGCCCGGTCTGCCCATTTCGACTATGATATTCTTTATTCTCGTATCGTCGTCCTTAGCCGAAAGCAGGAGCGGATACTTCTTCACGTCGTCATCTGACTTAGAGCCTTCGGACTTAACGCGGAGCTGATACTCGCCGTCGTTGTACGAGGTCGAGAGATTGCTTATCGCTCTCTTTAACGCTTCGTCAACCGTCGTGAAGCCGTTATCGTTATTCTCAACAACCCACTCGCCGTTAACCTTCGTGTAAAGCGCTACCTGCGCTCCCGTTGATTCGGGCGTTACGTATACGTTACCGCTTATCGTCGACTGACCGCGGTTGTAATAGATGATAAACGCGGGGGTATCGTCGGTGTACTCATCCTCGTCGAATGTGAACCTGTCGGGGTTATCCTTCAGGATTTCCTTTATCGCGCCTATTGTTGTCTTTTCAGACTCCGTGCCTATATCCGTACCGTCTACGCGGTCGATTTCGGCTGTCGTGTTCTTGCGCGTAATCTGGAGGATGTAATAGTTGTCATTGTTGGGCGTTCTTACAACCGTACCGTCCTGAGCCGTTACGTAGATATGGATTACGGGGATTTCAGCCTCGTGATCGTACGCCGAACCGTCCTCCGTCTTAGGCGTATCCATTGTGCCTCTGAATACGTGCAGGAGCGGAGTGTCGGGATCGTCAAGACCGAGATGCGCCTTTTCGTTTGTCGTTTCTATGCGGAGGTCGTAAGTGTCCGCGGTGTTGGAGATGCTCGTTGAGTAGATGCCGTTTATAAGCTCTACCTCATAGCCATCCACCCAAACTCTGATACTCGTGTCGTCGGACATAAGGATTGATGCGAATTCATATTCCTTCGTGTATTCCTTAACCTCGTTCGTACCGTCATAGTATCCGAGCTCTTTGTGAACGACTATCTTATAATCCTGCTGAGCAAACTCCTTGGACAGCTTACTGTCGAAGGTTACATTCTCGTCAAAGATGTTTCTCGCGTGAGTGATGCTATCCTCGTCGGATTCGTAATAATTGTTATACGGATCTGTCTTTGACTCTATTGTGATATATGTTCCGTCGGTAGACTCGATATAGAGACGTCCCGAATCTGTGCCTGCCGCCTCGTATACGTAGAACTGTCTTACCTTCTTGCCTTCCGTATCCTCCTCGTTTTCGTATCTTGTGAACTCTCTGTATTCCGTAAATTCCTGGTTATAACGGAGATTAAATCTTGTATCGGTAATCTGCTTTATGCCAACGTTGAGGTCATTCGGCTCAACAAAGATTACATACTTTTGCTTTCTGCCCGATTCGGACGTTACGTATACCGGTACGTAGTAACGGTTATTTTTAACATCCTTATCGGCAAGTATTGCTCTAAACGGTATTACAGTCTTGCCCGTAATGGGATCTGTGTCAACCGTTTCACCGTTATATTCAAGCGTCGCCTTCGGATCGGAGAGCGTTATGTCGAAATCTACCTGATACGAGAGCTGATCCGTTTCCTCATTGAGGAATACCGTGTACGTCGGTATTATATCATCGGAGGACTCCTGATTGCCCGTTACGCTGTCATAAATAAGCTCGTTCGGTACGGGATCGTTGTACATTCTCGGCGGGTTGGTGGAATCGCTGTTCTCGTATTCCTCTCCCGGTGAGATTGTAACTATTGTAATACCCGTATCGTCGGACTGCTTGTAAAGCTCGAGCGTGAAGCCGTCAAGCTCATCGTCGGTATTGCCCGAACCGTACTCCGTACCCTCCACAATATGCTCGTTTGACAGAATCTCGCCGTTGTCCACGTACTCGTAAATCTTAACAATGGTGGACTGTGAATCCTTGCTGAGCTGAATATTTGTTCTCAGCACTTCACCCGCGGCGGTGTCAATTTCCTTGACAATTCTTTCGCCGTGTTCATCATAAGCCTGATAATCCGTCTTGTAGTCGGAGGTCGGATCATTCGTATCGTAGAGCTTCAGCGTGCTTATCCAGATGCGCTTGCCCGTAACGGGATCCGTGGACGGCTGAATAATATGCTCGTTACCGTCCTCATCCTGCTCAATCTGTCTGTTTTCGCCTATGAGAACCGAGAGTACGTCCGCGCGTGTCGGAATTACTCTTACGTCAACAGTCTGCATATTGTTGAGTACGGGCGCTCTGAACTTATTCGTTTCTTCATCCCACTCTGCCTGTACCCATGAGTACGTGTTGTCCGTGCCTACCTGCTTAACCCAAACCTCCTTGGGCGGCTCTACCTTCTTTTCCTCGCGGACGAGCAGGTAAGTTATGCCGGTGTCTCCGTTTTCGGCTTTTACAACCACAGGTACGACTACGCCTATGCTGAGGTCAACCGCACTCGTGTAGTTTGCCGACGGATTATACTGGTTAATATACGTTACGCCGCCGTCAGCCGCCTGCGCGGTGAGGTCGTATTGAGCGTTGTTTGTGCCGAGCTTATACGCGCTTACGCTGTTGGCTTCTATATTTTGAATATATCTCGACTCAACAACTTCTCTGTTAGCTTCGTCAGCGATGTATCTTATGTAGTCCTCCATCGAGAAGAACTTACCGATAGCCACATCCGCGTACTCGTTTGCAGCCTTAACGCCTATCGCCGCTTTTCTCGGCTCGCCGTCCTTTGCTTCCGCAACGGTTACGAAGTAGCCTTCAAAGCCGGCGGTATCGTAAACATCCGTGTCGGCGTTAGCCTGTGCCGTAGCGGTCAAGCTCGCCGCCTTGTTGTAGTTGACGTCAAGTCTGCCGTATGTCGTATTTCCATGCTCGTCCGTTGTATCGGCGTACTTGTGAAGGTCGTATTCCTCCTTCTCAATTTCCGCCTTAAACTCATCGTCGGTAAACGTCTTGCCGCTCATGTCGAACGCGTGCATATAACCTTCGCCGTCGAGAGTTACGTCGGGCGACTGAATTACTATAAGAAGTCTGTAAATCTGTTCGTAGCCGCTCTCGCCCGTTACCTTAATTCTTACGAGATAGTCGAGCGGATCTCTCGTTTCGTTTACATCCTCCGTATCTATTACATAGTCCTGAAGTCTTATCTGGCGTATGAGAGTATAGCCCGCGCCGTTTATGCCGTCCGCGAACGCAACCTCATTATCGGGCTGTGTCGGGTTAACAGCCATAGTTACCTTAGCGCTCTTGTCGTTAGCCTCCGCCTCGATGGTCATCATATTATCCTTAACGAAGTCGGAACGCTTAATCGCAACGTAATACTGATATTTCTTATTGGGATCGTAGTTGGCGGGGTTCGCCGGATCCGTTACCTTTATAATCTTGTAACGTGCCGATTCGGGTTCGGATACGTCGTTTACTTTGATAAGACTTACGTCATCGTGACCGAGTTCAAGTACAAGGTCGTATTCCTGCTCGTTATCGCCGGACTTAACCTTGATTCTGAAGTAGTTCTCGGTTACGTTCTCACCGTCCGTGAGAGGCTGCTTCTCGAATACGAGCGTCGGCTCTTCACCTTCCGGCGTCTTTTCCGTAAGCTTTCTGTACTCGCCGTAGGTATATGTGCCGTCCGCCGCTCTCTTCGCAATCGCAATCTGCTGGTACGGATGGTCGAGAGTGATTCTGATGTCAGCCGTGTTCGCTTCAACCTTGTCGTACTTAACCGTCTTGCGGAATGTTACAAGACCTGACTCGTTTTCACCGGCTTCCGTTCTCTTTACCTCGGGTATATCGTAGCCTACCATCTGCGCCGTTTTAGCGTTGGCAGTTATGTCGGTTGTCTGCTTAACAACCGCAAGGTTGAATACGTGGTAATCGTCCTCGTATGTATTGCCGTCCGCGTCGGTTACGCTGAGCTTGTAGTTTGTAACGGTGTCTACCGTATTTGTTTCAAGTACCTGTATACCGTCGCCGTTAATGTCGCTCGATGTACTGTTCGGATCAATATTTTCGTCTGTAATCTTAACCTCTGACTTCTTCTCTTCGCCCGACGCGTCGGTGTACTTAAAGCCTGCCGCTCTTACGGTGATCTTGTCGTCGTTCGAGTAGTCGCTCGGTATCTCCGCAACGTACTGCTGCTGAACCGTATCGTATTTCGCGGGAACGGTGATGTAATCGGTCGTGGCGTTACCGTCAGCGTCCGTACCCTTTACTTCATAGATAACCTCGAGAAGCTCGGGCATCGGATATGCTCCGCTGCGGTAAATGCGGATTGTCTTTTCCTGAGCCGTGCCAACCATCGGGAAGATGGTGAACGGTACTTCGATGTAGCCTGAATCCGCGAACTGACGGTTTTCATCATCACTGAAGATGTAGTCAACCTCATTAACGGTCGGCTTCGTCAGACCTTCGCTGCCAATCTTGACCTGTCCGCCTTCGAGAATTGTGGACACGGTAATTACAGCCGACTTCGCTTCATCCGCGACGTAAGCTATGTACTTGCCCTCAACGCTCGGCAGTATTCTGTTGTAGTCAACCGCTACATACGGATCGTCCTCATCGGTTACTCTTATGATTTCGAGCGTGTAATTCTTTGAAGCCGCGCGTCCCGCCGTCGCATAAATTGTAATGTCAACGGTCGTCTTGCTCTCATCGCCAAGCTCAAAGCCCTCGTATACCGCGGGGTTATCTTCTATGCTCTTCGGCGTGTTAGCCGCTACGGAGCTGTTCTTGTACTCAATAGGCTCCGCTTCCTTATATGTAGCTCTCGTGAGTATATCGCCTATCGTCACGTTCGCGGGTACGATTATCTGATATGTCGTGTCGCTCGACTTAACGGCGGTGTACGTCTTGCCGTTCTCCGACGTCTTATCGGTGAATGTAATCTCATCGATCGACGTTACGTACTCGTCTCTGTAGAGGTAGAGAATATACTCGCGTCTTTCTGTCTTTTCAACCTCTCTTTCCTCGGTTGTCGGGTTGCCGTCCTCACCGATAACATCCGTCTCAACCGTTTCGGTTGTGTGATATGTCTGCTCTACCGCAAGCTTAACAGCCGTTATGTTGTTGGTTGAAACAATCTTGCCTTCCTCAACCTCCACAACGGATACGTTCTGCGCGTCATACCATGTCGCATGGCGATGAGCTATGTCATGGTCGGAGTTGACGGGTATGGAAGCTACCTCGACAACCGAAGCCTTCTGTCCTTCAATGTAAACCGTCGCGCCTATGAGGTCTCTGCCGTCGGCGTCATGACTGCTCAGGATATAGGTGTAGTAGTCTATATTACCGTCGGCGTCCTTATGCGCTTTCGCTCTGTTAAGGCTTTCCTTTTGAGCATGCGTGTGAGGATCTTCCATTTCGGTCGGATCATCTGCAGTATTGTACTGCGCCGTCACGTACGGAGTAATGTCTAAGCTCTTATTCTCCGCGATAAGCGCTACCTTAACTTTCCTTGTGCCGTCAGTCGTTACTGCGCCGCCCTCATATTCGTCAAACTGCGCGTAGTACAGCGATACGTCGTCAACATCAACGCCCTCGATGAGGTAGTACGGTAAACCGCCGTAATCAACATCACTGTCACCTGTGTGATACGTCAGCTTAAGACCGTTGTTTTCAACCGCCTCGTGCGGTTTGCTTGCATCCTCGGCGATAAGCTCATTGCCGTTGCTGTCGAGCAACTTAAGAACATCCGCAGTATACGGCGCGGAAATCTTGAGAGTACCCTTACCCTTAAGATGTCCGTCCTCGGCGGGTTCTATCGTGTCGAGCGGTATGGATACGCTGTAAAGCTCCTTAAGGTCGTTCGTAAGTACGGGAGCGTCAAACTTGCCGCCGTCCTTATCTTCGACGCTTATAAGCTCATAATCCTTGCTCGTGAGATATCCTCTCTCAATGAACCAGTCGGTGTCGCGTACCTCGCCGAGGTACTTCTCGCCGTTGCTGTCAAGGATATAGAGCAGACCTTGTGTTCTGTCGTCATTTTCGGCGATTACCTGGAATGTCGCTCTCATATCCGTGCCGTTCTCGTAATCCTGAACCACAAGAACCGCCGTACCTTCATTGTTCGCATGAACAGTGGACGTATTCTTTGTGAATGTGATTACGTTGCTGCCGGTTGTATCAAGGATATAGTAGCCGTAATCCTTATTGTTATCATTGTCGTCGCCGGTGATATAGAATCTCGGCATCGTTATCTTGACAGCCGTGTCTGTCTTAACAGGCATTATCTTCGACGACGGAACTATGCTCGCAAGCTGTCCGGCGATAAGTGTCGGCTTCCATACGTCTACAACCTTACTCGTTACATTGCCAAGCGTATCGCGGTTCATACCCGCCGCGCCGAGCGCAAGCTGTCCGTCGTTATTGAGACCGAAGCCGTACATAAGACCGTTCTTCGCCTTAAGAGCGTCGTCGGGTTTCGTGCTTCTGCCCACTATCGTGAACGCGCCGCCTGCCGAAATCGTGAGCGCTTCAAGGGTGCTTTGCTTATATTCTACATCCGATGCACCCTGTACCGCATCTGTTACCTCGATATATTCGGGTGTAACAACCGGCTTCGGATTCGTCTCGCTCTGCTGCGTCGGATCGCCGAGACGTCCGTTCGCGGAGCTTCCCCAGCCCGCAACCTTCTGATCGTTGAACATTGCCAAGCCGTGCGTTACGCCTATGGCAAGCTCTACGATATAGTTGTTATTCTCATCAATATTTGTTACGTCTATAAGTCCCGGGGCGTAGATCGTCTTACCGTCTGTATTTGCGGACGGATGCTCGGACGAAACGTCTCTTCCGAGCTGCTGCTCCTGCGGATCCTCATTACCCCATGCGATAGCGGTACCGTCGTTAAGGAGCGCGACAGCGAATCCAAGTCCGCTGTAGATGCGGATTACCTTGCCGTCGTAATTAACAACCTCGCCGTTTTCCTTCTCTATGGTGAGATCCACGCGGGTAGGTCTTACAAATTCCTGCTCGGATGACTTATAGTCGATCTGTCCGTCAATGTTGTTGCCCCAACCCCAAACCGTGCCGTCGTAACGGATGGCGAATACGGTCTGACCGCCGCTGCGGCGGTTAATGTCAACCACGTTGTTTATGTTCTTAACTATTACAGGCTCGATCGCCATTTCCTTAACGGCGTCTGAGTCGTTGCCGAGCTGTCCGTACTCGTTCCAGCCCCAAGCGTACAGTATACCGCTCTCTGTGAGTATTACGGTATGGTGTGTACCCGTGGAAGCCTTAACGGCGCCGGTCAGCGGCTTTCTTGTACCGTCCGCCGCGGCGATTGTCACTTGTTCGGGAGACGGAACCATGTTGTAAATCGACGGATCGTAATTCAGACCGAGCTGTCCGCGGTCGTTGCGTCCCCATGTGTATACGCTGCCCTTATTCGTCAGCGCAACCGAATGGTACTGTCCCGTGTAAACCTTTGTCACATACTCGCCTTCGCCGAGGTGTTCGTCGAAGAACGTTATTCTCTGCGGAACCTGGTCTACTATCTCGTCGGTGTTGCCTATACCGAGCTGTCCGTACGTGTTCTTGCCGAACGCCCATACGGAGCCGTCCTGCTTAAGAACAATCGTATGTTCCTGACCGGACGCTACCATCGGCGCAACCTTGCCGTCCGCGTCTATGGTCGTTACGAAGTAAACTATTTTTTCGTCATGGTCGCGGTTGCCGTCTATCTGTCTTGTAACAACCACATGCGTGAGACCTGTGTTCTCGCCGCCGGTTACGAGTACGCCCGTTCCGGTTTCGTCGAGATCCGCCGTCGCGATGGACTCATTCTTGCTCTCCGCACTTATATCGCTTGTGCTGTCATAATCCACAAGCAGGTTAAATCTGTTTGCTCCGGGCAGGTCAAGCGCAACGGTCTCACCTGTGTGTACCGTTACCTCGTTATACATCGTTACTACCTTCGAGCCGCCTATAACAACAGGCGTATCGCTGCGTGTCTCGATGCTTGTGAGACCAAATCTCTGACTGTCGCCCTGCGTGTAGTCACCCCAGCCGTATACAACACCGTTCTTGTCCGCGAATACGCTGTAGTGATTGCCTGCCGAAATGCTCATCGCGGAAATACCGTCGAGATACGTCTTGTTATCTCTCGGCGTATGCGCGTACTGTATCGTGCCGTCAATCATACCGCCGATACCAAGCTCGCCGTAGGTGTTGTCACCGAAGGTGTAAACCGTGCCGTCCTTGTCGGTGAGCATCGAGTGGTTCTCACCCGCGGAAATGCTGTAAATATTATTCGCGTTTATACCCGGCATACCCGTTTGCGGGAGAACCGTACCCATACCAAGCTGTCCGTGATCGTTGCTGCCGAACGCTACCGCGGTAGCGTTGTAGTACAGAGCCATGCTGTGACGTCCGCCCGCCGATACGGATACGATATGGTTATCGCTGTCTGCGTTCATGCCCGTTACCGCGAACGACGGTATCTTTGTCGGAACTGCGGCATTCGCGCCAAGTCCCTGTATGCCGAGTCTGTTATCCTCATAATTGCCGGAAGCGTAAACCGTACCGTTCATCTGGAGGTACAGCGTATGCTCCTTACCTATGGATACTTCTCTTACCTGAGCTATGTTAAGTCTTGTCGGCTTGTCGGTCTTTGCCGTGTCAGCGCCGAGACCTATTCTGCTCTTCGAGTTGTCACCCCATACGTATACGTTACCGAGGTTTGTTACAGCGGCGCTTACGCCGTCGCCCGCCGCAACGGATACGAACTTCTCACCTTCTTCAAGACTTTCAACCGTTATCTTGTCAAAGTAGTTGCGTCCCTCACCCTCTGTGCCAAGCTGACCTTTTGAGTTGTCGCCCGTTGTCCAGATGTTGCCCTCGCTGTCAAGAGCGATGGAGTGATTTCTTCCCGCCGCCGCGTCAACATAGAATGTGTCGAGCGTTACCGCCTCGTGCGGAGCGTCGTAGGATATGTTGTTGGTCGTGCCAAGCTGACCGTCCGTATTCGCGCCGAAGCCCCAGATTGTACCGTCGTGGCGCACCATTATCGTATGGTTCTCGCCCGCGTCAACCTTCGGCTGGAAGTAATGATCGTCGTAATACGTCGCATCCTTCGGAATTACAACTACCTTTACGTAGGAACTCTTGTTTATGCTGCCGGTCTCCTTAGCCATCACGTACGTGATACCGGACTTAATGCCCTTAGTTTGAGCGTAGTGCTGACCTTCAACCGGTGCAAGCGACAGAATATCGCTGCTGTCCGTCGTGAGACTGTGTGTGGTGTATATGAAGTTGTAGTTTGTATCTGCGTCATCGTTTATCTTGTATACGTTGAACGCGTTATAGTATGCCTGGAGGTAAGTATCCTCATCCTCCTTAATGTATATAGTGCCGTAGCCGACGGCGACAATATCATCGAGCGTGCCGTCCGCGTTTACAGTCACCTTGTTAATCTCAATCTGTGAGTCGCCGCAGATTATGAAGCTGTTTACATCGGCAGTGTCGCCGTTTGCAAGCTGACCTGCGCCGTTTTCACCGATGCCCCATACGCGGCCCTCGCTGTCAACAAGGAACGCCTGCTTGTAGCCCGCGGTCATGAAGTCAATATTCGCGGGTGCGGAGGTCATAACTATCGGTTTAATGACATTGCTGTTAAGCACCGCTTCCTCATCCGCAATACCTATCTGACCAACGGAGTTGTCGCCCCAGCCGAACAGCTTTTCATTGCCGTCACCGTCTATCGCGAGCGCGTACGACGAGTTGGCTGACGCCGCAAGGTTCACGGCTGTGTAAACCTTCTTTGTCTGCTCTGTCATAACCTCGTCATAAACTGTTTCGGAAAGCTCTACCTTCACCGCCTTAGACTGTTCCGTAACGTCGCCCTGACCAAGCTGTCCGTAATTGTTGCTTCCGTACGCCCACAGCTCCTTATCGCCGTCAAGAGCAAGTACATGGCTTGCGCCGGCGGCAATCTGAACTATGGACAGGTCGCTGCCGTCCTCACGCTTTAAGGGCAGCTTATGCGGAGCGCCGTCGGCTACAATCTGCCATACGGTACCCTGTCTGGTGAGAGCATACAGACCGCTTATCTGCATTACGTTCTCAAGATTCGGTATACGCTTTATCTTGCCGGAGTTCTGCGCGAACAGATCGCCCATTCCGTATACAAGACCGTTCTGAGCGTTGTTCTCCTGTACGAGTATAAGAACTGTGTTATCCTGAACGGAAAGCTGCGTTACGTTTTCTATCGGCTTACCGTCCGTGCCGAGTACGAGTACCGGCTCCGCCGTGTTCTTCGCATTTGTACCCGAGCCAAGCTGTCCGTAGGTATTGTCACCCCACGCGTACAGTCTGCCTTTGCTTGTTACGGCGTATGACGCGTTCTTGCCCGCCGCGACAAACTTAATCTCCGGTTCGGATTCTCCGTCCGCTGTCGGGAACGTTACCTTTCCTACGGCGTTCGCATCATCTCTGCCAAGCTGTCCGTAGGTATTGCCGCCCCATGTCCAAACGCTGCCGTCCGACTTTAAGACAACGGTGTGGTTTTCACCCGCGGCAACTATCGGGCTGTAATTACCGTCCTTGCCTATTACCGTTACGTCGAAGTACGCCGTCAGTCCGCCGACTTCGAGCTTGAGCTTCGACTTGCCGGCTCTCTGACCTTTAATTGTGGGTTTGGTTGTGTCCGCACCGCTCTCAACGGTGAATATTCTCGTGTCAACCGACGAATACTTCGGATTTGTAAGCTCGCTGCCTCTGTCAATTATGAGGTTAAACGCCGGCTGCGCCTTATATTCGGGCGATACCTCAAGCATGTTGCCCACTTTGAGTTCATACGATGTCGGAACTACCTCAAGCTGGCCTTGACCTACAAGTACGGGTACCTGTGAATCCGTCTCGTCAAGGTTGCCGAGCTGACCGTAGCTGTTAAGACCTGCCGTCCACATGAAGCCGTTGTCTTCAAGCATGGACGTTACGCTGTAGCCCGCGTCAATATCCATTATATTCTTATCGGTATCCTCTACGGGTTCGCCCGACGAGCCGTCAATCGCCGTAAACTTAACCTTCTTCGGCTTCAGGGTTTGCCGCGCATCAGCCGAATTGCCAAGCTCGCCGTTCTTGTTGTCACCCCATGTGTATACGCTGTACTTGTAGCCGTCTCTTTCATTTCCGAGACGAACAAGCGCAACGCTGTGGTCGTCACCCGCCGCTATGCGGACAACGTTACCGAGAACTGATATTTCTTTATCTGTATAATCTCCGTCTACACGCTGTTTTACGTTTACGGTTACGCTTGATTCTCCTTCTTCATCGGGCAGAACATATTCTGCGTCCATGCTGCCGCTGTCGCTGCCGTTACCGAGCTGACCTTCGGTATTGTCGCCCCAAGCGTATACCGTGCCGTCCTTTGTAAGCGCGAGCGAGTGGAGATCAGTCGATGCTATATCGACTATATTGTTCAGGATATAATCATTTGTCGAAGCGGTTTCAATTATACCCGCAAAGCCTGTATTTCTGTTGAAGCTCGACTTTGTCGGATCTTTCGGCAGCTTCCATACGGTGCCGTTGAACTTCAGTACATTGTTGCCCGCTATACCGCTTACGCGCTTAACCATGCTAAGCTGCGTCGGAGCCGCGCCGTACGACTGCGCTTTCTGTTCGTCGGCGTTGTATTCGTTCATCAAGATACCGCCTTCGCCTACGTACTTAGAACTGTACGCCGAACCGAACGCATATGTCTCTCTGTTTATCGGCATCGTAATCGTAAGCGTGCTTACGTCGGTCTTGCCGACCTTAACTATCTGGTCGCTGCTCGTTATAACGAAGCTTGCATTTTCATCTGCGAATATATCCGCTATGTTGAGACCGTCAAGGTGGTCAACGCCGTCTATTACGCCGACAATTACCGGCGTCGAGGAATACGGAGTTTCTTCGGGATCTATACCAAGCTGACCGGTAGCCACCGTGTTGTTTTGGTACGTGGTTGTATTTGAACCCCACGCCCAGAGCTTGCCGGTTGAATCAAGAGCAATCGCGTGCGCTCTGCCTACGGCAATCTTCTTAATATATGTTCCTTCGTCTTCAAAGTCAAACTCTACCTGCGTCGGAACAATGTTCTTGCCTGTCGTTCCCTGACCGAGCTGACCGCTGTCGTTAGCGCCCCATGACCATACCGTGCCGTCCGCTTTGAGCGCAACCGTATAACCGTCTCCGCTTTCCATCTTCGGAGCCGTTCTGTAAATGTTTTCGCTGTCGTAAATCGGACTGCCGTCGTCATTCGTACCGATTTGTCTGTAAGCCTCGCCGAGTACGGTCACGTTCGCAACCGCCGTCATGCTTTCGTTATTTTCGCTGTTGTTGTACGTGATAAGCAGCTTTGTATCGCCGTACTTAATATTGCCGTCCTCATCCTTCCTGAGCGATACCTTGCCGTACTTAACATTCTCGACAACATTGCGCGAGCCGAGCAGCTTGACTGTCTCTTCCTTGCTAAGGTTTTCAACCTGTATAATATCATCGTTAAGTGTGCTGAAGGAGAGCATACCCGTTTTTTCCGTGTCAACCTGTATGTCAAGGCTGAAGGAGCGCATGTATACCGCGGGAATTACGGCGTATTCCTTATCCGGTCCGAGAACTATGTCATAGTCGCCCAGAGCTATGTATTCTTCGTCAACATAGCCCGGATATGTTCTGTCTACAGTAACTCCGCCGGCAGTTACCATGAAGTTACCGAGCTGTCCCTTGTCGTCGCTGCCCCATGTGTATACGAGACCGTCGTCAACAAATGCGCCGGAGAACTGTCCGCCCGTTGCCGCGCCTATGACGTTTCTCTCTGCAGGTTCTGTCGTAAGCTGACCGTCTTCGCCCATCTTATAATACAGATCCTTTATGAGATATGCTGAATTAAGATTGTCGGATCCCGATACTCCGAGTTCTCCCATGGAGTTTTCACCCCAAGCGTACGCGTTAGCCATTGCCACCATGTTGGGTTTGTCTTCGGTACCCTTGTTGACGGACTTACGGTCTATCGCGAGCATGTGGGTGTGTATTCCTTCTTCATCCTCATAGTAGCCTATGGAGATGTTCGCTATATTGCGCAGGAATTCCGGATTCTTGTCATTGCCCTTGTTCTCATAGCTGCCGCTTTCCATTCCGCTGTATTCGGGATCGTTCGCCCAGTTGTCCTCGGGGTTCATGGTTACTTCCATCGGAACCTTTGAATACATCGTCTCACCCGGCAGCCAGTCGGTTCCGTCGGATTTCTTCGGTTGGTAGATACCCGTACCGAGCTGCATCGAGGAATCGTCGCCCCAAGCGTATACCTGTCTGTTTCTGGTGTACTTAATCTGCTGATACGGCACGCCGCCGGAAACCACATACTGCGGTTTTCCGTTCTCGTCGTAAACAGGCTCGGACTTCGTGGAAATTGCCGCGAAGTTGTATCCCTTGCCGACAATTCTCGTTACGTCGGTGAGATATTCCGTCTTCTTCGTCGAATCAACCGCGTCGTTGTTCGTATCAATGAGGCTTACCATCGAAAGCTGCGTTTCAAATTCTTTATCGCTGTTTATACCCAGTTCGCCTCGGCTGTTGCCGCCGACGGTGTATACCATACCGTTCGCGAGAAGTACAGCCGTAGCCTCCTTGCTCGCGGCCGACATTACGACGTTCGTAATCGTGCTGTCTCCGGTACCCTTCATCTTCGCCGGTTCAAAATTCTCCGGCTCGTAGTCGCCCGTCGTGTAGCCTCTGCCAAGCTGACCTTTGTCGTTGCGTCCCCATGTGTATACCTCGCCTATAGCCGTTACCGCTACGGTGTGGTAAGCGCCCGCGGACGCGTCTACTATCTGGTTGTCGATCTTGCCCTTGTTGACAATATCGTTTGTAAAGTTCTTATATAACTCTATCTGTACCGGACGGTCTACATACGGCGCAACTATCGGGCTTATACCAAGCTGTCCGTAGGAGTTGTCGCCCCACGCGTAAATGCGTCCGCTCTTGCCGACCGCGATTGCGTGCTTATCGCCGACAGAAATCGTAAGGATTTTTTCTATCGGTGACGAAATACCCTTAACCGCGTCGCTTGCGTTAGCGTAGTATCTGTCTATCTGTACCGGTATGGTAAGCTCTCCCTGCTTACTTCCCGAACCGAGAAGTCCCGTGTCGCCGGAATCGAAGGTGTTATTACCCCATGACCATACAGTACCGTCCTTCTTCAGCGCTACCGCGAAGTCCTTACCGAACTGCATCTGCGGGTACGTTATATCGTCCGTGATGATTACTCTCGCGAATACCGGCTGGCTTGTAATCTTGTTTATGGCGATAACTCTCGTCTCGCCCTCGCCTTCTCCGCGCAGCTGCGCTCTCGACGAGTCGCTGCCCGAAAGAACCGCTATTCGCGCGATTGTATCGTCAAGCACCTTCCAGTCGAACGCGCCTACGTCGCCCTTAAGCTCATCATATACGGGGAACAGTTCTCCGCCCTGAACACGGATATCAGCCGTACCGCCCTTTCTTCTGATAATCGTAGGCTCACTCATCGACATGCTGGAGTTGCCCGCAACTACGGGAACCATCATGGTCGCCTGGCTCTTTATACCAAGCTGGTACTTGTTATCGTAACCCCACAGGTACGCAACGCCCGTGCGCGAGATTGAAGCGATATGCTCTCCGTTTATAATCGCAGGTATGGAAACGATTGTATCGAGGTAATCCATCGACGAATCGTTCTTGTATACGAGCATCGGCTTGTACTGGTCAACGTTCAGCGTTCTGTTGCCGAGTACGCCGGAATTGATGCCCGAATATCTGTTCGTACCCCACATATAAACGTTGTTGCCTTCAATATGATCCGCGTTGATAAACGTACCCGCCGTAAGCGCGCCGGAGAAGTGATCGCCAGCGAATACCGTGTAAACGTTATCCATTATGCCTGTCGGATTGTCTGACACACCGTCGTTATCCCATACGTGTACGAGCGCGGCTTCCTTATTTGTCGGGAAGGAGAGGATCTCCTGCGCCGTATTGCCGTTAAGGTCTGTTGCGCCGTTGTCCGTACGTGTGCCGGTCTTGTCAACCTTGTAGAACTTACCGTTCAGATAAGCCACGCCGTTGCCGAGTACGCCGTTGGTGTTGTTGCCCCAAGCGTAAACTCTATTTGCGAATACGTCGTTCGTATCCACGTCATGTGAGGTCGTTGTGCCGCTCACATCGCCCGGCTCTGTCGGAGCTTCTTTTTCCGTTACAACGGTTATTGTTGTCTTGCCGGATTCGTCGCTCATTACCGTCTTTGTTGTATGCGTCGTTGTGAGCGTTGTCTCGCTGCCGGCTGTGTCGCCTTCCTTATACGCCGCTGTCGAACTCTTCGAGAATGTAGTTGTCGAGCCTTCCGAATCCGCTTCGGTCTTTGTAACCGTTCTCGCAGATACCGTCGTTACCGTGTTCTTTGACGTGCTTTCCGTCTCGTTGAAGTAATCGCCGTTCAGCGCCGTCTGCTCGACGTCGGTCGTAACCGTCGGATCGGCTTCGGGCGTCTCGCCGTACTGGGTGGAGGTCGTTACGGTCGTTCTTCTGTATTCCGTAACCGTTTCCGCGCCGTCGACGTCACCCGGTAAGTAAGCGCGATCCTCTGTTACGGACGATGTTCTTACTACTCCGGCTTCTGCGTCAAGTATATCTGTCTTCGTCGTTTCCGTTGTAATCTGACCGTTTACAGACAGCGTTACCGTTACTCGTACAGCCTCCTCCTTGGTGGTTGTCGTAACAATATCCTTTGTGGTCGTTGTGTAAACCTCAATGGTTGTTTCGGAATTTGTATCCGTCACATCCGCGTCTGTAACCGTCGTGGTTGTGGTCTTTGTCTTTGTTCTGCCGCCCGCTACCGTCGTTTCAACAGTTGTGTCGGTAGTGGTTGTGGTCGTTCTGTCATAATTGTATGTATTGATTATAACGTGGTTCGGGCCTACCGCGGCATTCACGATACCCTTCATCGCGCCCGTTATATGACTGCCGTCGCTGTCGAGTACGGGAAGAGCTATCGTTCTATTGTACGCCGCCATATCCACGTCGTTCTGCGCGTTCCAAATTTCGCCGTTACCAAGCTGACCGTTGTCGTTGCTGCCCGCGATATACATTGTGCCGTCGCGTCTTACAACGGCTATGTTCTTCTCGCCTATCACAACGTCAACCGCGTCGTCGATACCGTACATTCTTACCGGTCTTGCGCTGCTTGAACTCTGTTCAAGTTCCGTAAGCTCGTCCTTTCCTATACCAAGCTGTCCGTAACGGTTTGAACCCCATACGTATACGTTGCCGTTCTCCGTAATCGCCGCAGCCGTAGAGCCGGAAGCGAATACCTTTACAATCTTGCCCGTCGCATCCGAACCGAGTATACGTACTCCGTCGTCAAGCTTCGCGGTGCTGTCAGCCTTTGTGTCGGCGTTCACGGGGTTGGAAGCCACGTCGCGCGCGTACTGCGGGCCGGAGAGATTACGTCCCACGGTCGAGTTTCTGCCAAGCTGACCTATACCCGCGTCGTTGCGTCCCCATGACCATACGTGACCGTCCTTATCGGCTGCGATTACGAAGTTGTCGCCCGCCGCTACGGAAACTATGCCGCTGAGAGGCTTGCCGCCTACCTTAAGCTGACCTGCGCCGTCTATTACCGGTGCGTTTATTGTCTTTGTATTTGTAGATACTCCGAGCTGTCCCTTTGCGTTGTCGCCCCAGAGATATACGTATCCGCCGCTTGTGAGAGCCGCCGTGAACTGACCGCCCGTCACAATCATCGGCTGTACTGCCGTGTCAAGGTTGGACGTTTCGGGCAGCACGTTTACATCGAACAGCGCGTACTTATCGCTGTCCGTCTTTGATACAATAATTCTCGTCGAGCCGACAGCCGTGTATGTGAGATCGCCCTCGCTCGTTATCTGCGCTACAGACGGATTGATTGAAGCCGCGCGGAACTGAGCGGTGGTATCATGCTTCTTGAACGCGTTGAATACGTCGTACGAGAAGCTGACCTTGCCTCTTGACGTTCTCTCGAAGTATGTTTCGTTGTCAATAAGGTTGAGCTTCGTCTTTATCGCGTTGTCGCTGCCTATAACCGTTCCATCCTCGCCCTTTACGTTGATAACGCCCGAATATACATCCACAAGCTTCGAGCTGCTTGTAAGCGTCGCGTCGCCAAGCTGTCCGCGCGAGTTGGAGCCGACAGTCTTTATCTCACCTGTCGTTGTGATAAATCCTGACATAGAGCCGTTCGCGCTTACCGCCGCCGCGAGTATACCGCTTACGCCGTCAATCGGCTTGATTTCGGGTACGTTCGGCTCGTTTGCGGCAAGCTTACCGCCGCTGTTTGAGCCGACAGCCATAATCGAGCCGTCCTTCTGTACGAATATTGCCGCGTCGCCGTTCGTTACGTCTATGGTATTTTCGAGTATATTAAGCTTAGCGGGTGCGTACGATGCCGCCTCGCCTTCCGCCGGTGCGTTTACGGGTACCAATCCGCTTTCGGTGTTACCCCAAGCGTAGTACGCCGTATCGGTCGTGTCATGCGTTGTTGTGAGAGCAACCGCGTTGCCTTCACCCGCCGTTACCTCGAGGGCGTGAACGCTGTTCTCAAAATCATTGCCTCTCACTACAGCCTGACCTGTTATCGTGTCAACCGTACCGTCCGCATATTCATGATTTCTGTTTGAACCCCAGGCTATTATCTTACCCGTTTCCTGAACGCCGTAGCTTGTAGCGTAGTTTTCACCGCTGCCCGCTGAAATCGACGTCACTCTCGATACGGAGGATATAGTCGGAACGGTTATTACTCTTGTGTTTGTATTATTTACCTGATGATAGAGGTTTGAACCCCATGCGAACACGTCGCCGCCGTTTGTAAGAGCCAGTGCATAGCTGTTGCCCGCGCTGCCGCCCGCGGCGATGGATCTGATTACTCCGCGTACGCCGCTCTCGTCGGTGCCGTCCGCGAAGAAGTCGAGCTTCGTCGGTACTTCGACGATTACCTCGTCCTTCGGATCTTCCGTGTTCACCGTCGGACTCTTGCCATCGCCGGGCGTTACGATTACGCGTACGTATGTTATCTTTTCATTGCCTCTGCTGTCCGTTGACGTTATTTTAATGAACGCCTTGCCGGACTTAACGCCCGTTACCTCGCCGTCCGCGGTTACAGACGCGATTGAGGCGTTAGTGCTTTCGTAGGTCTTTGTCACAGCGTCCGCAATGTATACGCCAATCGTCTGCTTAGCGCCCTTATCCACGGTCATTTCGTTGCCGTACATTCCAAGTCCGTTACCAAGCTGACCTACGTTGTTGCGTCCCCATGTGTAGAGGTTGCCGTTTGTATCGACAGCCATAGAGAAGTCAGCGCCGGCGGCAATCTTGCTGAATTTAATCTCGTTGCCGTCCTTATCCTTTACGCTTACTCTCTGCGGCTTCATATCTATGCTGCCGACTCTTCCGAGTCCCAGACCGAGCTGACCGTACGTGTTGTCGCCCCATGCGTACATCTCGCCGTTTGCGCGGAGCGCAAGCATGAAGTTCTCGCCCGCCGCAATCTGCGGATATGTCACGTACTGCTCGTCGGGATAGAGGTATGTGTCGTCATCCTGCTTACCCATTGCCTCGCTGTCGTCGGGCAGAGCGTATACGTGAACATACATCGTCTTTGACGCGCCGTTTGCGTTCGTCTCAACCTTTATGTACGTGTCGCCGGTGCCTCGCGCCGTTACAACACCGTTTACATCTACCGTCGCGATATCTTCGTCAAGCGAGGTGAATGTGTTTGTTGCGTTGGTGTCGGCGTTTCTGTAGAGGTTAAAGCCTTGCATAGCCTTAACCTTTATAGGCTCTGACTGCGCGAGATGTCTGAGCGTCATTTCACTGCCGTTTTCAAGCTCGACAACAAGATCCGCGCCCACGAGCGAAGCTTCCGGATAATCCGCCGTTACATCCTGATACGAGATCTGGCCCTTGTCGTTCTTACCGAACGCCCAAACGTCACCAAATCTGTTGGCGTATGCCGAATATTCTCCGCCCACGGAGGAGGACATGCTTATTATGTTGTTCGCGTTCGCCTGATAACCCTTTAACGGATCAAGTCTGTCACCCGGGTTCGCGTCGGCGCTTGTCTTTGAGCCGAGATTTGCTGTGTTCTGGATAACCTGCTTGTTATCCGACAGCGGCTGGGTATCGCTTGTCACAGTACCGATACCGAGCTGTCCGCTCGACGCGAGACCGCCCATTACCGCCGTGTCCTTCGTTACGGCGAATATGCTTCTGCCGCCGCCTGCCGCGAGTACATCCGAAACGTTCGCCTGTCTCGTCGGCGATGTGAGCGTAGGCGGAATAGCGCCGAACTCACCGTTGTCGTTCGCGCCCCATGCCCATACGCTGCCTGTCTTATCCTTATCTATACGTGAGAGCTGGTCGATGTTGTATACTATTGCTATGGTGTTCTCGTCACCCGCGCCGATTGTCATAGCGCGGTACTCAAGCTCTGCCTTACCCGTTCTGTAATCCTCGGTATCCTCATAGTCGCTGATACCGTACTCGTATCTGTTGCCCTTGCCGACGGAGAATACAGAGCCGTCCATACGCAGTATGTGCGACGTCGCGCCCTGACCTATCGCGATCTGAGCGCCGTTGTCGGCTACTCTTACGGGTTCATTGTATGACGCCTGATGTACGGCGTTAATCTGATTCCAAGCATTGTCGCCCGTGCCGTATACAACGCCGTTCTTTGCGAGGAACAGCGAGAAGCCTTCATCATTTGTAAGACCGCCCGTCGCTATATCCACAATATCCGCAATATATCCGTCAGCCGTAGCCTGCATACCGCCGTGTACGCGTTCGGGAACGCTTATCTTGTCGCCCTTGTCCGCACCCAGACCGAGCTGTCCCTTATCGTTGCGTCCCCACGCCCATACGTGACCGTTTGTATCTATCGCGAGTACACTGTGTCCGCCCGCGGCGAGCTTTGTAATCTTAACTTCTGCGCCGCCGTCAGTTATCTTTACCTGCTGCGGGTACAGCTCCGTGCCGAATATTGCGCCGTTACCGAGCTGTCCGTATTCGTTTGAACCCCATGCCCATACCGTTCCGTTCGGTTTCAGAGCATAAGTGGTGTTCGCACCCGTCACAACCTGCGGGTACGCGACGTTGTTTGCCGCCGCGTCAGCCGCGCCGCTGAATAAGCCGGTACCGATAAGATCCGCGTCGCTCGGACGTACCTCAACCTTGAACGTGCCTACGGTTTGAGCGTCGTCCTTCAGCGATACGATTACATAAGTCGTACCGATTTCCTTAGCCGTCAGCGTCGCCTGTCTTCTGCCCTCGGCGCTGAAGTTGCCTTCATAATCTATAGAAATTATTTCTTCGTTCGGAACAATATTTCCGTTTTCATCGGATGAACTGTTCCACGTCTGCCAGATAAGATCGTATTCATCCGACGACGAGCCGCCCGCGCCTTCAAGGAGGTTGAAGGACGCTATCGGCGGATTGGTGATGTCGAGCGTGTCGCCTACCTTCATCGAATACGTCATCTCGTCAAACTTGAAGTACGATACGCCCGTGCGTACCGGCGTGTATCTGGTTGTGAAGGTGTTGTCGCCGAGCAGTCCCGTCGCGTTCTCACCGTACGACCATACCGCGCCGTTATTCGTTACAACAACCGAGCGTTCACCTATGATGTTATCGGAAGCGGTCGGGTACCGGCTGCTGAATATACCGTTCGAGGCAATCACTACATTCTTTATGCCGCCGCTTATATCCGACTTACCGGCGCGTACTCTGTCTATACCCATGATTACGCTGCCGTCGGTCTTATAGTATTCATCCTGCTCTACTTGGTCAACGCCGCCTTCGTCATTCGGCACGTTTACCGTAATCTGCTTGCCGGTCTTTATAAGATCTCTGCCGAGCGGCGAGCCGTAGCTGCCGGCAGCCCACAGGTTGCCTCTTTCGCTGCGGTCAAGCGCGCTTTCCTCAGTTTCGTCATAATCCCTTGTCGTATTTCCGCCGTCCTGATAGAACATCTGAACGTATGTGGATATGTCGCCGCCGAGCGGGAACGAGTCAACCGGAGTTGTGTCAAACGCACCCTCCTCATCATTCCAATCGCCGTGCCACGAGAACTTATACGCCTTTTCGGGGAGCGTGTAGTCGGCGTTATGACGTACCTCCGCGCCTTCCATGTCCGCGCCGTAGCCAAGCTGACCTTGCGTGAGGTCGCCCCACATATCAACGTCGCCGTTTATGAGTATCGCGCCGATGTTATCCGTACCCGCGAACGCCGCGAGCGCTCTTTCCTTCAGGAGTGCGCGGCTCGGCAAAGTCGACGTGAGGTTAAGCTCTTCGCCGCCTATACCGTAAACGCCTCTTTCGTTGCTGCCCCAGGATATAATCTGACCGTCGCGCTTTAAGAGATGCATCGACTTGCCTATCTTATCGGCAACAAGCTTATAGCCGCCCTGCATAATGGTGTTCGCCGACGTGATGTTTCTCGGCAGGAGGATTCGGCTGGTTGCCGAAGCCTGCGGCGATACAACCTTCTTCGTGTTGCTGCCCCAGCCGTAAATATTACCGTCTATATCAAGCGCGAACGAATACTGCGTCGTCGTTGTGGTGGCTCGTGAGCCTACGCCCGCCGCGGCAATGTCTATAATTCTTGAACCTATGGTATCGCTCGTAAGACTGTCGCCGAGGTAGTGTTCCTGACCGTTGACAAGTCTTGTCGTGCCGTATACCTTAACGGCGTATCTCTGGATATTGTAGTCGCCTTCGGAAGCGTTGCCGAGAGCGCCGTTGAAGCCTGTACCCCAAGCGTATACGTGACCGTCGCTTGTAAGAGCGAGGTTGTGGTTGCCGCCCGAGGCAATCTTTATTACATTCGTGAGAGCCGTCGGACTTGAGGTCGGTGTTTCACGCTTCAATACCTGAACAGGCTCTGTCGTGTTCTTTGAAGTTCCGTTGCCGAGCTGACCGTAAGCGTTGTCGCCCCAAGCCCAAACCGTACCATCGGACTTAAGCGCTATAGCGTGCTTTTCGCCTATCGCAGTCATCGGCATTACGTTGCTGCTGTCCTCACCCGCGGGGATAACGTTCAGCTTAATTACACCCACGTTCTTGCGTGAGTCGCGCGCGATGAGGTATGTTACGCCCGTCTTTTCTCCCACATGGAGCAAGCCGTGCGCGGCGCCGTTATTGGCGCTGTTCTTCGCGCCGTTCTCGCCCTGATACATTCCCGCGTCTTCACCGTCGAACCACGCAACGTCATGGTTGACCGATTCAAAGGTAAGCTGCTGCGGCTTGTACGCCGAGCTGCCGAACAGGGTAAATCCTACGATACCTACAACCGAACCGATGTCGAACTGAACAGTATCGCCCTGTCTTACAGCCGTTTCGATAACGCCGTCAAGCGCGCCGCCCTTGCGGAGAATTGTGTCATAGTAGAACTTAACGTTGTTCTCCTGATCGTTGCGTGTAATCTTAGCCTCGGAGAAGTCGAGATAGTTGCCGCCGCCGTCCATGAGAACGGAAGCCGGATACGAGCGGTTCTCCTGAGTACCGTCGCCTATCTGACCTTGAACGTTTGAACCCCATGTGAATATCTTACCTTCGTTATTGAAGATAACCGCGTCTGCGCCGGACGACGATACAGCCATAGCTATCGCGTCCGTAAACGGTGCCTCCGTATCGAGCGGCTTGCTTTCGCCCGCCTTGAGGAGGTGTTCGCCAGTGTACTTCGCGTCTATATTCGGATCATGTATACCGAGCATACCAACGCCTTCGTTATGCGCCGTACCCGCAACGGAATTTCTGTTGTCGCCGAGTACGTACACATTACCGCTGTCATACGTTACATAACCCGTGTTGCCCACGGCAATCGACGTCGGTCTTATATCGTCCTTGTCAACGCTGCCGTCGTATTTGTTGAACCAGTACGACGGAGTCGGATCGTATACGGTTGTCGCAAACTTAGCCGTGTCAGTCTCCTCGTCCACCAACGTTTCCATACCAAGCTGGTTATACGTGTTGATGCCCCAGCCGTAGACGGTCTGCGACGTTATCAATTCTCCCGTATCCTCCGCCTTTGCCGGACGGCCGCCCGTGGACAGAGCCATTACGCTGTGCGCGCCGACAGCCATCGTGACAAACTTTTCGTTCGTCGCGCTGTATGTGAGCTTATTCGTGTCGGCGTATGCGAGACCGCTGCCCTCGTACTCTGACGAGCCGAAGCTGCCGGATACATTCGCGCCCCACGAGATGATGTCGCCGCCCTTTGTGAGAATATAGCTTGTATTCTTGTCCGCGAATATTGCCGCGGGTTTTATCTTTTCATCTATAAATACCTTCTGCGGTCTCGCTATGTCAACGACCGTACCAGGCCCAAGCTGCTGCTCGGTGCCGCGTCCGAACGCGTAGATCGTACCCGAAGCGGTGAGAAGCAGCGTATGGCTTGTGCCGACCGCTATGTCTATTACACCCTCGATACCGTCAACATGTGTCGGCGTGTTGACCTGACTGCTGCCTGCGCCGGAGCCGATACCAAGCTGACCGTGGTCGTTAAGTCCCCATGTATATACGTTGCCGTCGGTCGTGAGCGCTACCATGAAGCCGTCGCCCACGAGCGCTTTTCTTATACCGCTGCTTATTGCTATTGTCGGTGTTGTTGAGAACTTAATCTCGGTCGTGCCTATGCCAAGCTGACCGTGAGCGTTATCGCCCCAGGTGTAGAGTATACCGCTGTCTGTTACGGCAGCCATTGCGGCATGAGTGGTGTCGCCGCCCGTCGATACGGACGGAGCAACTATGCTGTCCTTCTGTACCACAACGTCGTTTCTGCCGTCGTACTGAACATCCATCGGCAGTACGTTGATTCTTATTATACCCTTCGCGTTGCTGCCGCCCTTGTCGCTGCCGGCGTTTACAACAACGTAAGTCGTGCCTACAGATATGGGACTGTCGAGGTGTTCCGTAGGTCTTATGTGTATTCTGCCCGCATTGTCTGTAAATACCGTTACGAGGTCGGGATTGAGCGACCATACCTCTCCCGCCTCTCTGTAGCGGAAGTGGCTCTGAATGAGGTTAAAGCTGCGCTGTGAATCGACTATCATATTGTTGATATCGTAGTCGAGTACGAGCTTCTCGCTTCTCAAAAGGTCAACCTCGTACGGAAGCACGTTGTAACCGTCCGCGTCCTTATAAACGCGTATCGGATTTTCCTCGTCGTAGGTGTTGTAATTGTCCGCCGTTACGCTGTCCGCGTATCTCTTTACAACGTAACCGTCGGTTATGTCTACAGTGTCAATAGTCTTGCCCATACCGACGAGAACAGGTCTGTCCTCGGTGTTGTTCGTGGACGTGCCAAGCTGCTTATTATCGTTTATACCTATGGCGTATACGTCGCCGTTAGATCTTACGAGGAAGCTGAGGTCGCCGCCGGCCACAACCCAAATCGTGTCGGCAGCTATCTTCTCAACGGACTCACGCTCGCCGCCGAACAGGTCTACAGCAACGTAATCCGCGTTGTCAATCAGCGGTACGGCTGTATCATTATACTTGCTGTGAGACTTGTCGTTAAGGTTCATGCCCCATGTGAGGACGTTGACCTTATCCTTATTTTCGGGTTCGACAGCCTGCTCCTCCGTATCGATGAGAAGGAGTGCGTTCATGTGGTTCTCACCCACCGCAATCTGTCTTACCTCGTCAAGCTGCTTTCCGTTGTACATAACAGCCTTCGGAAGTGTGATATAATCCGCGTCGCTGCCCGTACCGGTCTGACGGCGGCGGTTATCGCCCCACGCCCACGCGGTCATGTCGGTCTTTATCGCGGCGGAACTGTTGTAACCCGCCGAAATCTTCTCTACGTCGTTTATGTACGTCATTACGGGCGCAACTCTGTAGTTCGCAATAAACTGCTCGGTTGTCTCACCGCTGTACTGCAGCGGTTTACCGTCATTGCCGTCAACGGTGTACTTCGTCCAGCTAAGCTCGTCGCCGCCGGTAATTTCACCAAGCTGTCCGTATCTGTTATCACCCCACGCCCATACGCTGCCGTTCTTGTCGAGTGCAAGCATGTGATTAGCGCCTGCCGCAATGTCAACAATATCCTCAAGATATGTCGTCATGCTGCGGCTTAAGCCCTTCTTAACTCTCTGCGGAGCAAAGCTTGTAGCGGTTGTTTCTATACCAAGCTGTCCGTATGTATTGTCGCCCCACGTCCATACGTAGCCGCGCTCGTCGAGCGCCGCGGTGAAGCTATCACCCGCCGCAATGTCAACGATACCGCTGAGGTACTCTCCTTCGCCGCCCGTTGTGACAAGCGTCGGAAGAAGTCTTCTGGCGTATCCGCCGAGCTGGTTCTTTTCACCGTCGCCCCATACGTATACCTTGCCGTCCTCGGACAGCGCCACGCTGTGGCGATTGCCCTGCGCCACCTTAATAATACCGGTGAGATAACCGTCGCCTGACGAGCTTCTTACCTGTATCGGCGCGGATACGGATGTTTCTGCGCTGCCGGCGCCGTTGCCGAGCTGTCCGTACTGATTGTCACCCCACGTCCATACAGTACCGTCCGCCATAAGCGCGATGGTGTTTATACCGTTCGTCGATACCATCGGCGATGTGAATATATCTGTGTCAAATTCCACATCTTTTCTCTTTGAGCCTCTGAACTGCAGCTCAAAGGTCTGAGAGATGTTTCTCGTTCTGTCTCTTATAATAAGCGTCGTTACCGCGTATCTTCTGTCAATAGCCTTCTGCGTCGGCGTTACAAGCCAGTTATCCGATACCGTGAACAGCGTCGGATCAGCCGATACCATGTAAATATCCTCTACCTGGAACGTATCGGTGTCGCTGTCCGCTATTGCGTTGAGATAATAACGAAGCTCGCTGTATACCGCGCTCTTGTCAAGCGCGAACTGCTGCGGTTTGCCGTTCTCGTTATTCGTAAGAGTAATCGTTCTCGGCAATACGTCCTCGCTCGTGTAATTCGGTATCTCGGATGTGTCTACCAAATTAGCATTGCCGAACAGTACGAAGCTGTCATCGATAGAAGCTGTGTCCTTCTCCTCTTCGGAGAACGTCTTGTCTACCCTTACCTTACCGCTTGCCGACATGAGGCTGAAGGTCGGGAATTCTTCGGTCGTTACGACCTCGCTCTTATCGTCGCTGTCATACGTTATAATCGACGCGTTCTTTATTACGAGCTTTGAATTCGCTCCCGAAGCTACCGGCACAAGCTGCTCGTCAAAGGTGCTGTTGCCTATCTGACCTAAGTCGTTTCTGCCCCACGAGTAAACGTTGCCGTCATCGGAAAGTGCCGACGCAAATCCTTCTCCGAGCGATACCGACATAATATCAACCATATCGCTCTGCATTACGGGATAATAGCTGTCGTATTTCGGCAGCGCTTCCTCGCTCTGATCCTGCGTGGAAGCCGTACCGAGCTGACCGTTATCATTTCTGCCCCATACGTATACTCTGCCGTTCTTGCCGAGCGCCATAGCGTTATTTCTCGACGCGGAAATCACGCCTCCGGAAATATCCGCAGACTGCTCTGACGGCAGCTTCAGGTTCGTAAGATAACCGTCGCCGGTGATACCCTTAACCTGTACCGCTTTAGCTATATAATCGGACGTGCCGCCCTGACCAAGCTGTCCGTACGTGTTCGCGCCCCACGCCCACAGATTGCCGTTTCTGTCGAGCGCGAGTGAGAAATCGCCGTAGGACGCGACAGCTACCGCGTCGGTAATATTGCTGCCGTCCTCCTTCTGAACGCGTACCGCGACACGTTTTGAGGTAATCGGCACTGTATACGGCTCGCCCCGGTCGTCCAGCTTTGTTTCGGTCATGCCGATACCAAGCTGTCCGTTATTGTTGCGTCCCCATGTTACGACAGTGCCGTAAGTGTTGTCTGTCGCGTCGTTCAGTATCGCAACTATATGGTTCGCGCCCGACGCGAAGTCCACAAAGTGCGACGACTGATACTCAGCCGATACTATACGTCCGTTCGTTCCGTAATTTTCATCGAACGGCGTTGTTACGGCAGAATTCTCCTGCGTCATTGTCCACTGGTAGCCAAGCTGATTATACGTGTTGTCGCCCCACGTGTAAATCATATTGCTGTCCGCGCCCTCTCTTGCGAGTACAGCCACATGGTTTTCACCGAGCGCAACCTTATCGACAGCCACAATATCTGCGCCGCTCTTGAAGAGCGTCGTTACCGGCGTAGGATATTCAAGCTTCGCTGCGCCGTCTACGCCGAGGATATTATTCTTATTGTCACCCCATACGTAGAGTATACCGTTGCTGTCCACAGCCGCCGACCTATTGCCGTAAGCCGCTACATATTTAATCTTTGTGAGAACCGTCTTGTTCTGATCGTTCTGTCCTATACGAACCTGACGCGGTACGAATGAACCCTTATCCGCGCCCGATACGCCGTAGCCAAGCTGACCGTATGTATTATCGCCCCACGACCATACCGTACCGTCCGTGCGGAGTACGAGCGTATGATTATCGCCCGATACGACCATGCCTCTCGTCTCCGAGGTTCCCGACGCGTCGGTTACCTTTACGTCAAAGCTGAAGCTGCTGCCGAGAATATTGTCCGTAACGGTTATCGTAGCCGTACCCGTCTTGCCGTTTCCTGATACTTTGCCCGTCGAATCAACTGTTACAGCCGCAGGATTGCTTGACGTGAACGTAAGTCTCTCTCCCGTCATTTCAAAGCCTGCTCTGTCGTATACGCCGACAGTGTCCACATACGCGTCGCCGAATATCTTATCGGGATAAATCTGAAGCACGCGCGAGGACGGGTTAAGCTCTACCAGAGAGTACTTCGTGAGCGGGTTAGCCATTACGAAGTGTACCTTGTCAAGCTCAGCCTGTTTAGCCGCGATTTCGTCAGCCGAACCGGACGGCATCGTTCTCTCTATTATATCCGCAACGTTCTCGTCGTTTTCCATTATATCCGCGTAAACGACGTTGAGATTGCGCTTTTCGGTTTCCTTATACAGTTCCGGCGCATGGAGCGAAGCCGTCTGCGACTTTCTGTTCCATGTGTACGCGCTGCCGTCAGCCTTTGCGACGTATACGCTGTTGCCGTATGTATACATTCTTACTATATCCGTAAGGTTGCCGTCCGCGTCGCCCGCGCTCTGACCTGCCGTCATAAGCTCGGGTGCGTTGAGACCGTCGCCCCATACGTATACCTTGCCGTCGTCGGTAAGGGCAACACCGCCGTTTTCGGTGGCGGCTATCTGCTTAGCCTTTATCGGCTCGCCGTTCGACATAATCTGAACCGGCATGTAGCTGTAGAGCAGCGACTTGCTGCCGAGGTTGCCGTAGGTATTGTTACCCCAAGCATATACGCTGCCGTCGCTCGTCATAGCCACAACGTGCGAATCACCGGCGCTTATCTGCGTTACCGTCACATTCTCGTAGCTTATGGACGATGTTACCGGCGTTGTGCTTGCGGCTCTCGGTCTGTAACCGTTCTGACCGTTGGAGTTCGCACCCCACGAATATACCTTGCCGTCGGAGGTGAGTACAACAACGAAACGGTTGCCGACGCTTACCTGTACAACCTTGTTTGTGTCAAGACTGTTGCCCGTTACCTGTCCGGGTTCCGTTATATCGTTATTTACTTTTCTTCCCATCTGACCGAAGCCGTTTCCGCTCTCCGTATCAAGGTTCCACGTCCATACCGTGCCGTCGTTTCTGAGCATTACCTGAACGTCTTTTCCGTCAAGATACGGCGATGAGAATACGCCTGTCTCCGCCTTCGGGCTGTCCTCGCGTCTTACGGATACCTTTACGAACGCCTCGCGCTTCGTCGTCTGCTCGACTATCTTAATGAGCGTCGTGCCGAAGCCGTTTGTCTTTGTGGCGTCGGGTATTATTACGCGTCCCGTAGACTCCTCAACGCCTATAACCGACGGATCGAGCGAATAATACTTAACGTCTGCGGTCTGCGCCGTGTGAACCGTAAGCTCGTTCGACGAGAACAGATTAAATTCAAGATTTGCAGCCGTTAATACAACGTTTGTATTGTCAAATACAAGCTCGTCGTCCGGCGTGATTTCTATGTTGTACGGCAGCTTGATCGCCGTGCCGTTTAGCTTGGCGTCGGTAGCGGTCATGCCGTTTTCATCGGCAAGTCTCACAAGCTTAGCCGTAAGCACACTCTCGGTAAGAGCGTTCGTATCCGCGTCTCTGCCGATACCTATCTGGCCTTTCGTGTTATCGCCCCAGCCGTAAACTATACCGTTCGAGGTTACCGCGTAAGACGAGTTGTAACCCGCGCCTATGCCCCACATATTGGACATCGGAGCGGTGGAGTCTTCCGCAGTCTCTCCCGAATAGGTCTTCTTCGGACTGAACGCCTCTACCTGTGAATTGTCGCCGATCTGACCGGATGTATTCGCGCCCCATGTGAGTACCGCGCTGTCATTCGTAATAGCCACAACATGGTTGTAGCCCAGCGCAACGCCGGAGAATACATACTTATGCTCGTTGTGTTCGTCACTGTATGCCACAATTTCCGTAGCCGTGGGTACGCTGCTCTTATCGCTTGTTCCGAGCTGCGCGGTACTGTTTGAACCCCACATGAGAAGTCTGCCCTCGCTCGTAATCACTGCGGAATAGTCGCCGCGAGCCGCTATCTGAACTATCTCCTCGTTCGGCTTGACTTCCTCGGTATCGGTATACGTATGAAGCGGAATATCTATCGGCGTTGTGCTGCTGAATGCTTCTCCGCCCGTTGTTTCACTCTTAATGGTGCCGTTGCCAAGCTGTCCGGAGCCGTTCGCGCCCCATGTGTAAACCTTGCCGCCGGCGTATACCATTGCATGGTGCGCGCCCGCCGCAATCTGCGATGCGCCGGTAATATCAATCTTAAACGGCTTGTAGAACGCCGGCAGACGTCCGTCGGTGTCGCGTCCCATCTGCTTGAAGCTGTTATCGCCCCACGCGTATACATTGCCCTCATTCGTGAGAGCCATTGCGAAGCTGTCGCCCGCCGCTATTCTCGTAATCTTTTCCGTGGCGGTAAGCTCGCTGAGGTTTACCGTCTGCGGCGTCGTATACATTGTTTCCGTGACGGAACCCTGACCTATCTGACCGTCGGAGTTGCTGCCCCACGCGTAAAGCTGTCCCGTTGTACTGTTGAGCGCGAGAGCGAAGCTCTTGCCCGCCGCAACTTCTGTTATACCCGTAAGCGACGCAAGCTTTGCGGGGTTGACCGCGTACTTATTCGCGCCGGACTCGCCGTTGCCGAGCTGTCCGTACGTGTTGTCACCCCACGTCCATACGCTGCCGTCGGACTTCAATGCTATTGTGAAGTTCTCGCCGCCCGTAATCATAGCGGATTCGCCCGCCTTGTTTTCGGGCTTTATAATTACCGTAAATGTCTTTGTATATCCCGTCTTTGCGTGTGTAACGGTTACGTTCGCAACACCGTAGGTGTTCGGAGCAAGCTCAAACACCTGAGTCGCGCCCTCGTCCAAGGTCGCGCTGACATTATCGCTCAGGGTAAGCAGATTGTCCGTATCGCTTGTAAACGTTACCTGTACGTCGCTCGGATTTGCGTTCGTACCCGTCGTAGACGACGAACCCGTACCCTGCGACGCGTAGATGTTGAACGACGATACCGCCGTGATAACCTTCAGCGTGTTCTTGTCGATAAGAAGGTGCTGGTTGGGATAAATCGACAGCGTACCCGGCAGATTTGACGTGTACTTAACTGACGGAGTATTCATGTTGTCAGCGACAATTACCGTCGGGATAATACCCTTGCTCGCGCCGTCCGAGCTTCCCAGAAGCGTCGGAACAGAGGAGCTTGTCTTGTAATCCGCGTCATTGTCCGCCGCGTTTCTGATACCGAGCTGACCTTCTGCGTTGTTACCGAAGGTGTAAATCTCGCCGCTGCCGTTAAACAGAACGGAATGCTCGTTACCCGCGGCAATGCCTATCGCGCCCTCAAAGTCACCGCCGAACTCGCTCTGTACCTTTACGGCCGTCGACTTCTGCGCTCTCGTGCCGTCGCCGAGTTCACCGTACATATTGTCGCCCCACGCGTATACGGTATTGCTTTCGCCGCTCTCACCCTTCAGGATCGCCAGGTTGTGAGATCTGCCCGCGTCTATGTCTATTATCGGCGTATCCTTGCCGCCGATAGCCTTTAACGTATAGTTTTCGGCGTACATTACCTTGCCCGGCATATTTCTCGACGTGTCTGTACCGTCGCCGAGACGTCCGTAGTAGTTGTAACCCCACGTCCAGACTCTGCCGTCGCCGGAAAGGGCGACATTATGCTCGTCCTTCGTCGCTATCTTCGCGATATTGTACTTGAATCTGCCGTTTGCGTTAATTTCTTCGTCTGTGTATTCAAGCTCGTCTCTGTTGCCGATTACTTCTCTCGGTACGTCGAGCTTCATATATTTCTCATTGCCGTCGTCTATATTTCCGAGCTGACGGCTGTTGTTTCTACCCCACGCGTACAGCGTACCGCCCGTGGTGAGGGCAACCGTGTGACCGTCGCCCGCACCGAGGCTTACTATGTCGTTAAGCATCTTCGTCGGACCGAATTCCGTAGCAACGGCAGCCGTTGTCTTATAAGCGTCGTCGTTCTGCTTGTTGCCTATCTGACCGAACTCGTTGGAGCCTATTGACCATACCGTGCCGTCCTTCTTCAGGAATACGCTATGCTCCTGACCTGCCGCAACGTCTGCGACGCCGCTTATACCGAGCTTCGTCGGCTCGGAAGGCGTACCCGAAGCAAGCTGGTGGAATTCATCGTTACCCCAGCCGTATACGTTGCCGTCCTTGTCAACCGCAAGCGCGTGCGTGTCGCCCGCGGAAATCTTTACTATATTGCTAAGTCCCGTAACAAGCATGGGCTGCGTGTAATAGCTGTTCTCTGTGTCTTGAACCTTATGGTGGCTGTTTGAACCCCATGCGTATACGTCACCCTTATCGGTAAGCACAAGCACGAAGTCCGTACCCGCCGATACCATAGGCGCCGTTACCGCGCCGTCGGGTATTACGTTTACTCTTATAAATCCTACGTTATTGCCGTCCGTGCCGTCGGCGTTAAGCTCGACTATGCGCACATACGCAGTGCCGTATTGACCGTCCACGGTAACGATCTTGCTGCCATCGATCTTTACAAGCGCGTCGTTAAGCGCCTCAAGCCTGTACGCCTTATTCTCGTCATTATAGAGGAATGTATTCCATCCCTTTGTATGCAGCACGTTGTATCTGTACGGCGCGAATATGTCGACGCTGCTTATCGTAAGCTCGCCGCCGCTTGTAACGGTAAACTCGTACATATCGTGGAGGTTCGCGTAGTTTGCGAGAGCCTCGTATACCGTTGCACCGTTTGACGCGCTGTGTACTCTGATACCGTCGGGTACCTTGTTGACCTCTGCCGGCTTGTCTGCCGTAAACGCGATATTCGTTCCGTCGCCGAGCTGATAGTGCGTATTGTCGCCCCACGCGTATGCCTTACCTTCGGAATTGATTGCGGTCGTATGCTTGCCGCCCGCGGTTGTGATTATTACATCACCCTCCACGTTCGCAGCCGACGCCGTCGTCTCCGCGCCGTTCCACTCGTACGCCTTAGCATCGTAGCCCGTGGCGGCAAAGTGGGTGTCTCTCATATCTATCTGCGTAGCCTTGTTGTCCTCGCCGACGGATACCTCGTTAACCGCGAGGTCATCGCCCCACGTGTAAACCTTACCGTCCTTGTCGAGCGCCGCCGACATGCCGTCGCCGGCAGTGATTGCTACTATATTGTCAAGTCCGTCTATCTGTACGGGACGCTTTGTCTTCTCGTCGCCGTAATTACCCCAAATCCAAACGGTGCCGTCGTTCTTCAGAGCCAGCGAGTGCGTCTTGCCCGCCGCTATAGCCTGAACGTTCGATATTCTTACGGCTCTTGCATAGTAATGCTCGCCGGACTTGTTGTCGCCGACGTTAGCGTCATTCTTACCCCACGCGTAAACCGTGCCGTCGTCCGCGAGCGCAAGAGCGTGGCTCGTGTACGCACTTACCGCGACAATACCGGCTATGCTTGAAAGCGGTGTGCCGTCGGCGTTAAGAACCTCGCCGCTGTCGGCTGCGGAAAGCTTATCGGCTGTGGTTTTACCGATACCGAGCTGATAGTCGGAGCCTTCGCCCCACGCGTAAACCTTGCCGTTATTTGTTAAGTATACGCTGAACTCATCGCCGAGTACAAACTGCTTAACATTCCCAATCGCCGTCGTGTCGGTGCTGTTGAACATCACGTTGCCGGGAACGTAGATGTAATCCTGACCGCCGCGGTTGATTGAAACGTTGAGGTTGTTTGAAGCGTAATTCTTGCCCCATGCCCATACCGAGCCGTCCGCGTGAACCATAGCGGACGCGGTCGCGCTCTGCGAAACCGTCGGCAAGGAGACAGTGCCTTCTTCTATAAGACCTGCCTTTATAAAGCCTGTCGGCTGCATATCCTTCGGCTGACCTGTTTCGTCGCCGAATACCTTGCTCTTGTACGTAGTCTCGTATACAGTGTACGCGCTGTCGCCGACAGTTGCGTTTTCGGGACTTACAAGCTCCGGTGCGGTTTCTGTTATGTTATTTATCGCAATCGCCAAATCATCCGTCGTTTCAAACGTTATGCCGTTAAGGTCGGTGATTTCCGTTGCGTACTTGTCGTTATAGAGGTTGAACGGACGCGTTTCCTCTATGAACATTCTCTTTATTACAGCCTTTTCACCGAGATCGAAGGTTATCTGATCCGGATAATAGAGCGTTTCTTTAAGTGTGCCGTCAGCCTTGTAAATATCCACTTCGGCAATCTTAACCGTAACCGTAGGCTCTTCGGTCTGAGCCATTACAGGTACAGCCGTTGTGTCCTCAACCTCGTCCGTGCCGAGCTGTCCGTGGTTATTCGCGCCCCATGACCAAACCGTACCGTCCTCAACGTACGTTGTTCTCGACGTTGCGCCCGCGGCGCCGTCTATTGCGCCCGGAACGGCTATTCCGTACGGGTTGACCTGCGTCCAGTCTCCGCCTTCCTCATTCTGAACCTTCGATGCTTCGTCGCCGTTATTCCATGTCCATACCTTATGCGCCTTTGTTGAAGCCGAGTTAATATCCGTCGCTGCCGATACGTGCGTTACATCTGTTGTCTCGCCGTCGGTTCCGTTAAACGTTATCTCGCGCGGCGCGTACTGCGTGTACTTGTCCGCCTCGGCTGACGCGGTATCTCTGCCCCATACGAATACTCTGCCGTTTGCGGCGGAGAACTTCTTATCCTCAGGCACGTCAAACTGCGTATGCTGCGCTTCCGTATTGTTTTCCTTGAGCAGCGCGATATTATGACGGTAACCCGTGTCTATATCAACAACATTATTGAGGTATATGCTGTTGTACGGACTCTCGCCCGCGCGCACAAGTCCGAGATAACCGCTCTCGTATCTGCGCTGAACATTACCGAGCTGACCGTATGTGTTATCGCCGCGCGTCCATATGCGTCCGTCGTCGCGGAGTATGGTCACATGACTTGATCCGCCCTGTACCTCGAGCGCGTGAGTAAAGTCTTCGCTGTAAAGCTTACGGCTCTCGCCCGCGTTTATGATATTCTTGCTGCTGTTATAAACCCACTCCATAACGGTCGTGTCGCTCATAACTGCGTATATCTTTGTCTCCGACGCACTGATCGCAATCGGGATTGCCTTACCCTTATTTTCGTCCGCGTTCGGATCATAGCTTACAACCGGGTACTTGTGGCCCGTTGCGCGCTCGTTGGGTATGTCGGCGCCCCATGTGTAAACCGTGCCGTCAGCCGCAAGCGCAGCGGAGAAGTCGCTGCCCGCGGCAATATCTATAATTCTCTTCGTCATTCTGAGAGCAAGAGTGTCTTCCCAATCGCCCGACTCGGCAACGGAAACGGTATCCACGCCAAGGTAGCCCGCGCCGTTCACGCCGGGTACCTGCGACGGATATTCGTCGTCCTCTCTGCCGCCGGAACCGAGCTGGTAATTTCCGCCCATGCCCCACGTCCATACCGTACCGTTCGACTTAAGAGCAACAACGTGGTTCGCGCCATTTACAACCTTCGGCGCGGCTGCCTTCGGATCGGTGTATACGATATTTCCGTTTCTGTCAATCTTCTTTAAGTTGCCGTACTTTTCGGCGTCGCTCATGCGAACCTTCACCTTGAATACGAACGCCGTATCGGACATATCGTCGCGCAGGATAAGGTTTGTATCGCCGTAACTGTAGAAGTTCTCATGCGGTATCGGCTTGATAAGGAAGTAATCCTCCGTCTCTGTCTGTACGTGCTCTACCGCGACAATGTTGCCGTCGGCAGCCGTAAGATTGAGAGATCTCTCGATTGTACCGATATCGCCGTTCTCTTTATTATAGGTGAACTTATGGTAATCGCTCGACTCCATATTGATATACGAGAGGTTGAAGCCCGGATCTATAAGTCTCTGGACGTCGTCAGTATCTATTCTTATATACTGATCCTCCGTTATCATTATATTGTTCGGCATCCACGCGGACGTATCCTTGCCGAATTCTTCAACGAGCGTGTCGTCTCCCTCAGACGATACCTCATAAATACCGCCGCCTGTTACGTTCGGGCGGATATAGTCGGTCGCGCCTGTCTGAACGGGCGTTTCGGCTGTTCTCGGATATGCTGTTTCTTCATTGTTGTCGTATATCTTGTAATCGCCGAGCTGATTATCTGTACCTTCGCCCCACGACCATACGGTACCCTCCTGAGAGTTGTACATTACGGTATGCGTGCCTCTCGTCGCAATGCTTCCGAACTTTGTGAGATTCTCGCTGAAGTTTTCGCCGATATAGTTAATCGTCTCGCCCTTCTTTACTCTCGTAGGCTCGTATACTATCGGATCATTCGTACCCGTGCCAAGCTGATGCGTTATGTCGTCCGAATCGGTTATTGCGTTATATGTGCTGTATTCGGAATTGTCACAGTCAAAGGTGGTTTGTAATCCTGCTGCGCCCTTGTAGCCCGAATAATGAGTGCCTTCAAAGTATCTCAGGTTATATAACCAATCGGGATACTTGTAGCTTATGGTGAGATCCTCCGGCGGAGTATTGTCGCCCCAGCCGTATACAGCGCCGTCGTCGGCTATTGTAAAGCTCTGGTTCGAGCCTGCGGCAATCTGCGCGATACCCTTAAGGTTCTTAGCCTTTACAGGACTGAGAGCGTTTTCCTGATCCTTATGATCCTCGCCCAAGCCCATCTGACCGCGCGAGTTGTCACCCCATGAGTAAACGTCGCCGTTCTTGGTGATTACCGAAACATGGTTATCGCCTGCCGCGATTGTCGTTACTTCCTGGAGATAGTTGTACGCGTATGTCGCCGCGTTCTCCGAAGCATGCTCATAAACGTAATCGTCTCCGTCCTTCGCGTAGCTTATAAGCTGCTCGCCGGCTACCGCCTGGAGCGGGAATGTTCTCTCATATCTTCTGTCGTCCGCGGCGCTCTCGGCATACTCAAACTTATGCGTCGAAAGCTTTTCTCTCGTATACGTGATGTTCACGCCGTCGCCCGACTCGCCGTTATCCGTTTTACCCCATGTGTAAACCGTACCGTCGCGGCGGAGAGCTACGGTGAAGTTACCGCCCGCCTTAATGTCGATTATATCTGTAAGAGCCGTCATACCGTCAACGCCCTTAACCTCAACCGGCAATGCTCTTACCGGTCTCATCGTGTAAGCGTTTCCGTTTATGCCCCACGTCCATGACGTATGGTCGGCAGGTCTGTAGTGTCCCATAAAGCCGGATACCTCGGACGATTTAGCCGTCGCCGTCTGCGAGTAGCTGTTGTCGCCCCACGCGTATACCGTGCCGTCGTCAAGAAGCGCTGCCGTGTGATTGTCACCCGCCGTTACAGCCGCCACGTTTGTAAGAGACAGCTTGATCGGTTTCGACTCGTTAAATTCTTTCTTTGTATACTGATAATGCGTATGAGCCTCGGGGCAGTGTACGTCAAGACCTGTATCGCCCGAATCAATGGTGTCTAAGCAGCAGGTACGGCATTGATGCCACCATTCCGTATAGTGACCGCTGTAATACGGTACCGGCTCCTCATACTGCTCGAAGTATGACGCCTTGCCGTTGCCGAGCTGACCGTACTCGTTCCAGCCCCAGGTATATACGCCGCCGTCGGTGTCAACCGCCGCCGCGTGGTACTTACCTGCGGTTATGTACTTGATAACCGTTCCTTCGGGGAACGTTATCGGTCCCGGTCTGTCTGCCGGATAATCTGTCATATTGTCTCTGCCGAGCTGTCCGCGGCCGTTAGCGCCCCACGACCATACCGTGCCGTCCGTGCGCAGCGCGAGCGAGAAATTCTGACCTGCCGCAACCATCGGCATTACCTTCGCGTCGTCGCTGTGACGCTTTACGTACAGTATGAACATACCGATAGCTCCCGTTTTCTTATCCTGAACGGAGATGGTAGTTCTGTCGTAGCGTCTGTTCTTATTGGGTGTAATCTCACCCGTTACGGGATCGATCGTCGCAACGCTCTCATCGGACGAAGCCCATTCGAGATTACCGTTCTCCCAAAGCATATCGTTTTCTGTAGAAACTGCGGGGAGAGCGTTCTTCCAGTATCTCGTCTGCGTCGTGTACTGCGTTACGTTGAAGCCCGTGTCATAGTCGTATGTGAGAAGGTTAATATACAGCGTCGCGTCCTCGTGCACCGTAACAACAGGCGGAAGCTGCTTATCCGTCTTGTAAATATCATTGCCCGCGTCATATTCATACGATGCGACAACCTCATTGGGATCGCTTACCGTGATGTCTCTGAAGGTTATGTAGCGCGTCTCTCTCATACCCGCAACCTGCGGAACCGCGACAACGTCGTTTGTCGTGTCGCCGAGTTGGTAAGCCGCGTTATCGCCCCAACCCCATACGTAGCCGTACTTGCTTATTGCCATCGCATGGTTGTCGCCCAGAACGGCGTTGTTTACACCGTTGAAGATGTCTTTGTCGTCCGCGTTGTTATCGTCACGCTCGTACTTCAGACCTGTCTGTACGGGTACGAACGTGTCAACATAATCCTCCGTGCTGCCCGTGCCAAGTCTCGATACGTTCACGTGCGTATCGGCGTCGCTTGACTTCCAGTAATCCTCTATGCTCGAATTTGTCGAATTTGTTCTCGATACGTCGGGAACGTTCTTGTCCGCCCAGTTGAGGTTGCTGCCCGCTGTGTAAAGATGTCCGTCGTTTGTCAGTACCGCGCTGTAGTGTCTGCCCGCAAAGATGTGTGCGATATTCTCAACCGCAATTTCGTCGGCTATTGTATTGTCACCGCCTGCGGCCGCGGCGTCATCGGTTATGAGCTTGGGCGACGTTACCTCGTCGTCGGAAGCTGTTATACCCCACTGACCGTACGTGTTTCTGCCCCATGCGTATACGTTGCCGTCCTCACGGAGAGCGAGCATAAAGCCGTCGCCCACCGCGATTTCTCTTATATCTCTGAGATACGGGTTATAGTTCGCGTTATCGCCGCGCAGCGATTCGCCGTCCGGTTTCTTGTCAAGCTCGTCGCCGAGTGAATCTCCCACGCGTACCTGTATCGGAGTTGTCTGGTAAGCCTTTTCTCCGACCGTCTGACCGAGCTGTCCGTACGCGTTGTCACCCCACGTGAATACCGCGCCGTCGCTTCTGAGCGCCGCGCTTGTATCGCCGTAAGCCGCGATCTGAATTATGTCGTAGAGGTTATTCTCACCCGCGAGACCTACTACCTGCGTCACGCTGTCCGCGCCGTTCTTGTCGGCGGTGGTGTTGTCGCCGAGCTGTCCGAGATCGTTCGTACCCCACGAATATACATAGCCGTCCGATGTAAGCGCGAGTATGTGGCTCGTGCCTGCCGCAACGGATATAACCTTCTTACCCTCAAAGCCGGTAAGCTCTACGGCAAGACGCTTTGTGCCTATGCCGTCGCTTGTACCCCAGAAGTAAACCTTGTTGTTATCGTTTGCTTCAATATCATTCCTTGTCGAATCGTTACCGTCGGCTTCAGCCATACCCTCCGACGTTACCGCTACGGAGTAGTTCTGATTTGCCGCTATAGCTATAACATTTGTAAGGAATGCGTTATTGTCCTCCTGACCGTCGTCCGTTCTTACCTGTACGGGGTATGCGACGTAGTTCGTGTCGCTTGTGCCGTAGTAGGTAAAGTTGCGGTAGAGGTAATCTCTGTAAAGATTGGTATCCCACGGAGCACTGCCGCCGTTTACAACAACGCCGCCCGTACCGTTCTTGCCGGGATCGCCGTCGCCGAGCTGTCCGTATGTATTGTCGCCGAACGCCCATACTCTGCCGTCCTCGTAGAGTACAACAGTATGGTTGTCACCCGCCGCGACAGCCGCGGTCGCGATTGAATCAACATGCTTCGTTACCGTTACGGTAAATCTGCCTCGGCTGAGCGATGTGCTGCTCGGGTTGAGTACGGTAATTACCGCGCTGTTATACGCCGCATTTTCTGCTGCAGGTACGAGCTTACCGGACGTATTGGGTGCTTCAACCGCAACAACCGTTTCATTTGACGATGTGAACGTCGCGCCCTCTACCTTTACCTTATTGCCCGATACCTCAAGCACAAAGCCGCTCTCGTATACCTCGTAAATCTGATTTGTGTCTACCTGCAGGTATTCCGTTTCCGCTACCGAGATATTCGGCAGGTTCGTTATCGACGTGTCGGTGTAATCCGTGTTGCCGGTTATGTCGAGCGATACCTGATATCTGCCGCGGAACGCATTGGTCTCTTTATCGTACTTTTCCACAACGAGTACGATTACTCGTCTTATTTCTCTGTCGCCCGACTGGAGCGGCATGTACGATTCCATATATACCTCGTGGGCAAGCTGTCTTTCGGAGTTGTCACCCCACGACCATACGACGTCACTCTTTACAACCGTGTCATGCTTAATCGCGTGGGTGTGATCTCCGCCCGCGTCTATTGCCCAGATATTTTCAAGATACTTGTCCGTGGAGTACGAGTCTCCCTTCCTAACCTGTACGGGTACATTGCTGCTTGCGGGATAGTCGTTATTCTGAATTGTCGTACCCAAACCAAGCTGACCGTGATTGTTATTGCCCCAAGTCAGCACGTGTCCGTTTTCGGTAAGCGCAGCCATATGATTGAATCCGCCGTCAAGCTGTACTATTCTCTCAAATTTGCCTTCGCCTCCGTTGTCTATATTAAGAAGCTCTTGCTTTATTTCCGTAAATCTGTAACGATCCTTGTTATCGCCGAGTCCGAGTTCGCCGTTTTCATTAAGTCCCGAGCTCAGAACCATATTGCCCTTACCGATTATAACAGCCGACGCGTCGCCGCCGACGCCGAGCGAGGTTACGTTTGCAAGATAATTAACGTCGCTGAATATGTACATCGGCAGACCGTCCACGGTGTCGGTGCGCTCAATATAGTTGCCGTCCTCGTCCGTTTCGCCGTCCTTAACTGCCGCGAGCGCTCTCGTCGGTATAAACTTGGACGTGAACTCGCCCGGATCGCCCGTGCCGGACGCGCCGTAGCGGTCGGTACCCCAGCTAAGAAGTGTGCCGTTCGACTTAATCGCCATAGCTCTGCCGCTCTGCGCGCTTATAGCCGTGACGTTCTCCAGTGCGTCGCCCTGGTCGTAGATAACATGCTCGATTTCGATACCGTTGGTATCCTTCATGGGCTTGCCGTCCGTTCCGACTACCTTTACCGTTTCTCCCGCTTTGCTTGTCGTCGCAGAAGAACCGTGATTTACCTTTACGGGTATGTATTGGTCGCTTCTCGAACCGTCGCCGAGACGACCGTCCGCACCCGCGCCCCAAGCGTATACAAAACCGCTGTCCGCCAGCGCGAGCGAGAAGTCGTCGCCCGCCGCGATTGAAACGATCTTAACATCCTCGCCGTTTTCGCGTATGCTTACAAGACCTGCCGTTCTCCTGAACGAGGTCTCTTCATCCTCTTCCGATGACGATTTATCCGGATCTATTCCAAGCTGACCGTGGTTGTTTCTGCCCCACGCGTATACCTTACCGTCACTCGTAAGCGCAAGTGCGTGGCTGCTTCCCGCGGCTATCTGTATGATTCTTGTTTCGTTACTCATGCCGAGCGGCTGTGTGCCGTCCGTTACCTGTAAAGCATAGCCGAACTGAATCGCTTCCTTCATATTCGCGCCAAGCTGTCCGTACTTATTGTCACCCCACGTCCATACCGTGCCGTCAGGCTTAAGAACAACCGTGAAGCCGTCGCCGGACGCTATCATCGGCTGCGACTTAACCGTTCCGCGCACGCCGTCTGTCGGAGCTTCCTCAACGCTTACGTTAAGTATCGTCTCGTCAACGTACGTGTACGTTGTATTTCCTTCCGCGTCTTGATTTTCTATATATGCAACGATGGTGGTTGTGCCGTACTGACTGTTACCGTTCATCGTTACAGCGCCCGTTGTCTCGTTTATATCCGCGATATTCGGATTTGACGAGTAGAATTTGAGATCGCCGTTAAGAGTTACCGTTTCCGTAGCTCTCTCGGTATGTATTCTCTGAAGATTAAACGCGTAGTGGTGCTGCGCCGCGTAGCTTGACGGACTGAATGTAACCTTATCCTGCGTCGTTACGTAAAGCTGCGGAGGCGCGGTATCGGGATCGGAATAACTGTCGGATGTACCGTCGGTATGCGTTACCGTGATACCTGCCGTATTGAGTATATCCTCAGCCTTGAAGCCCACTCTTACAGGCACGTCGGAATTGCTCTGGCTCATATCGCCGAGCTGTCCGCCGCCTATCGCGTTGCCTTCCTCATCCTCGTACGTATTCTTACCTATCGCCCATACGTAGCCGTTATTCGTGAGAAGAACGGTGTGATCCCAACCGGCGTCAATTCTCGAATACGTTATAAACTCACTGTCTTTTTCCGGATTGAGCGTCATCGTGTCGGGTATTATGATGTTCGCTTTGGTTGTGTCTATTTCCGCCGCGTCTGCCGTATGTATCTTGTTGTCTCCCTTTATATCTCTGCCTATTACAACATCTGTTGTATCTTTTATAAGCTTATTGCTGTACTGGTCTTTCGTGTTGTCGCCCCACGCGTAAACCGTGGTCGCGCTGATCGTTTTGGGTTCGTCGGAGTCGGTCTTTTCAACGCTGCCGTCAGCCGCCTTTGATACGGACGAGCCTATCGCCATAGCATGATTTCTACCCGCCGTTACCGATGAAATGCCCGTAAGCTGATAATCCGTTCCCGCCACGAGAACGCGTACGGGCGTCGAGCGGTCATCCTTTGTACCGTCACCGAGCTGTCCGTAGGTGTTGCGTCCCCAGGAGTAAACGTCACGTTCCTTCGTCGTTATAATCGTGAAGCCGTCGCCCGCGGCGATGCTGTCAACGCCCGAAAGTCCGTTTACTTCTTCCGGCGTTGTCGCGTGCGTCACGCCCGCGTTGTCGCCTATACCGAGTTCGCCGTGCGTATTGTTACCCCACGTCGAAACGCTGCCGTCGCGTCTTACCGCAACGGAGTGATCCGAACCCGCTCCGATAAGAATTACGGAGTCGAGCGAACCGCCGCCGTGGTAGCCTCTTACATTCATCGGGTACGGCTTATTCGTCGTCGAACCCTGCTCTATACCAAGCTGACCTCTGTTGTTCGCACCCCAAGCGTAAAGGTCGCCCATGTTTGTAACGGCGAGAGTGTGCGCTCTGCCGGCTACTATTTCGGCAATCTTTACTATTGTGGAGCCTTCAGCCGTATTTTCCTTAAGCTGTTCGGAGAGCGACTTGCCGTTGCCGCCTATACCCGCAACCTCAACGGGGTACGCGGAGTACGGCATCGTCGTATCGTTGTTTCCGAGCTGATACTCGGAATTATCGCCCCATGTGTACAGTCTACCGTCGCGCGTAAGCGCTACCGAGAATCTGTCGCCCGCGGCAATATTCGTAACGTCGCGCAGCGGCGTGGTTACTTCAACGCCGTTCTCAACCGTGTGCAGCATTACCTGTACCGGATACGCGCGGTCAACGGTCGTGCCGTCGCCGAGCTGTCCGCGGTCGTTGCGTCCCCATGTCCATACCTCGCCGAGCGTGTCGATCGCAACCGTATGGTCGCCCTTTGACACAATAACGGGAGTTACCGTTGAACCGGGTATTACTCTCAGGTTAATAGCGCCGCTGTGACCTCTGTTGCTGTGGTAAGAGTTAATTCTCTCGATTTCGTCGCGCAAACTATCGTCATATTCCTTGTAGTCCTTATCCTCGTATGTATCATTGTTCGTAGCCGTGATGATGGACGAGCCGAGCTTAATCGAGCCGTCGTCGCCCTTCTGCGGACTTATAACAAGATACTTTCTTTCCTTGTTATCGTTATCATAATCGGTGCCGAAATTCTCTGTCACGATTTCCGTGCCGACATTGGCGCTAAGTTCATCCTGCGCCACCTTCGCAACCGTCTCGTTCGACGATGTGAAATCAACGTAGTTCTCACCTTCTCTTATCGGATATACGTTGTTGAGCTCATCCGCGTTGTTTTCCTTGAAGGTGTGACCGTTATTTTCTTTTGTATCCGGCTCATCCTCGCTTCCGGAGTAGATATACTGCGGACTGCCCGTAATATCCTTATCGGTTGTCGAGAACTTCGATACCGGACTTTCCTCAACGTCGCACAAAAGCGTAAAGCCCTTGAAATATCTGTTGAAGAGCTGGTTAATATCTATGTAAAGCTTCTGCGATTGTTCAATATCTATAAACTGCGGCGACGTCTCATAATGCGTTACCGGATTGCCCGCATCGTCAACTATATACACGTTCTTGAATATAATCGACATGAACGGCTTCTCGCCGACGAGCGTCGGGAGCGGACTTGCCTGATCGAGGAAGTTACCGATCTGGTTCTTATACTTGTCGTTGTCGCCCCACATGTAGACCTGACCTTCTTCGTTGACGATAGAAGTGCTGTTACCGCCCGCGGAAAGCGTCAGTACGCCCTCAAGGTACGGACTTGTGTCGCCCGATTGGTCATTCGCGTCATACGTCGCGGACAGAACACGCTGCGGCGTTTTCGCCGTATAGCTATCCGTTTTGTTAATACCGAGCTGACCGCCCGTGCCGCCGAGAGTATCGTTGTCAACGGTCGGTATAGCGTCGTTGTGACCTACCGTCCATACGCCGTAGTGATACTGATCCGTGCTGCTCGTGCCGAATTGATTCGTATATGTCTGCATTACGGAGTGCTTCGAGCCTGCCGCGATATTTATAATAGCGTCCGCTTTCTTCTTCCATCTGCCCGGACCGGAAGCTTCCGTTTCCTCGGACAGCGTTTCCCTCGTGGCTATAAGCACGGGATCTGGTACTGCCTTCTTTGCGTCGCCGCCAAGCTGTGAATTTGAGTTGTCGCCTACTCCGTATACGTTTGTTTCGCCGTTATCATACAGCTTGCTCGTAAGCATAAGCAGATGGTCTTCGCCCGCGCTTATGCGTGAAACTGTGCTTATATACGACGTGCCGAAGCGTGAACCCTTTACAGTTCCCGCCGCTTCCTCTTCAGCCGCAGCCGAGTACGCGGGATGCTTTGTAACATCATATGCGCCCGCTGTAATCTGGTACGGAGCCATTCTCATGTCGTTTTCCTTTACTCCGCCCTGGTCGTTTTCATTATTACCCCAAACGAATACCGTACCGTCGCGTCTTAACGCCGCGGCAAAGTCGTCGCCCGCCGTAATCATTATTACGTTGTTCAAAAGCTCGTCGGGAACATCGTTATTAAACTCGTCCTTTTCCACCGTGATCTTACCGTCAACCACTGATTTCTTGACACCCGAAGCGGACGTACCCTGTGTTACCAATATCGGGTATGCCTTTGTGTCCTCGGCTGCGAAATCGCCGCTTTCGGTTGACGACGAGCCAAGCTGATATGTCTTGTTCGCTGACGATTCGTATTTGCCCATGTCAAGCTGCGCGTCGCCCACGGACGTGTACTTTTTCGCGTTGTACGCCGAACGGAAGTTACCGCCCCACGCGTATACGTAGCCGTCCTTTCTGAGCGCCATGCTGAACAGTCTGCCCGCCGCTACCTGCACAATATCGGTCATCGGCGTATCTTCGTCGAGCATTACCATATGTACGGGAACGTGGTCGTATCTGTTCTCATCCGACGGATTATCGTCATAACCGCCGTTACCAAGCTGACCGTAAGTGTTGTCACCCCACGCCCATACGTGACCGCTGCTGTCAACGGCAAGGCTGTGGTAACCGCCCGCCGCGACGCCTATTACGTTCTCAAGGTCGTGCATCGCAGTTTCGGCAGCGCCCGCCGCTATTTCCTCGGCAGTACTCGGTCTTTGAATTTTCTGCGGTACATACTGGCTCGGCGACTCGTTGTCGGGGAGAATCTGTCCCTCAAGGTTTCTGCCCCAAGCGTATACCTTACCGTCGTACTTAACCGCAACGGAATGTTCATCGCTCGTCGAAACCATCGGCGTAGCCTTCTGGAGCGTGTAGCCGGAGTTGTCCTCCGACGCGCTGTTCGCGGTAAGTCTCGCGCCGTATACGTTCAGCACGAACGCGCCCGCCGCGCCTGTCGCCTTGTTTATGTAGGAAATAACCGTCTCGCCGCCGCGGTTGTACTTTGTACCCGTAAGCGGCTGAACCGTTACAATATTATTCTCTCTCTTAACCGTCGCAACGCCCTCATTCGACGATACGAACTCATAGTTTTCGGGATTGTAATTCCTCGTACCCGCGGCCGCGTCATAGGAGTTTTCCGTCATCTTAAACTCGTTGTAAAAGTTGAAGCCTTCGAGGAACTCCTCTTTCGCCTTGTCGAGGTCTATGGTGATTGTCTGACCTTCGGATATTCTCACAAATACCGGAAGCTCATCCGTATCTTTGTATGAAACGGACTGCGCGTTCGTCTCCTTGCTCGCCTCATCCCTGCTTATCTGCGCGCCGTACAGACTGAGTATGCTCGTCTCTCTGTCGCCGACCTGAACAAATTTCTCAGCCGTGCCGGACGTGTCGTCACCGAGCTGTCCCGACGCGTTCGTACCCCACGAGTATACAAAGCCTCTCGTATGCGTCGTGTTTCCGGCGAATACGGACACGTTTGTATCGTTGTCGTTGGCTTCCATATACCATACGTTATCGCCGTCAGCCATCTCGCCGCGCTCCGTCTTTGCAATAGCCGTGCTGCCGGGAACGCTCGATCCCCACGTATAAACGTCGCCCGTCGCAGTGAGAGCCGCGCCGCCCGCGGCAAGCGCGAATATTTGTGCCATGTCCGGTATATCTGCTTCCGTTATGTTCACCTCAGGATGATACAGCGTTGTCGTACCGTTATTCAATCTGTTATTGCCGCCGTTACCCCATGTGTAAACCTCTTTGTCGTATGTAACCGTCTGCGCGGGCGGTTCAGCCTCCGCAGAAGTCTTGGGATTGAGCGCAAGCGCAACCGCATGCTCGCTTCCCGCCGACATCATCAGAACATGATCCAAATACTTTTCATCAAGGGTGCTAACCGCAAGAGCGCTGAGACTGTCGGCAGTCAGCACTCTGTAAGGCTGATAACGGTTTGTGTTGTTGCCGATACCGAGATAGCCGTAGCTTGCGGAGGTGCTGTTCTCGCCCCACGCGTAAACCTGACCGTCCTTGCCTGCCGCGAAGCCGGTATTGTTACCCGCCGCTATGTCGATTATATGTTCGAGCGGCGTATCGCTGTTGACCGCGAGAACGCTCTTCGCAACATCCGTCGATGCAGCCTTTGAAGCGTTTGCGGTGTTTTGACCGAGCTGACCGACGGAGTTTGAACCCCACGACCATACCGCGCCGTCGCTTGTAAGCGCAAGCACGTGCGTCTCGCCGAACGCCATATCGATTACGTGCATCAGCGGAGACTGCTTTGTCGTAACCGTGGTCGTTACGGTCTGCGAGCCGTCCGCGTTATTTGTTACGTCTTTTGATACTTCCGTATACTCATATTTTACTATATTTGCAAGCGGTTCTGCGGCAGGAGCGGTTCCGGCTGCAGGATCGCTTACCTCGGTCTTACCCTTTGCCGTCAGAGCCTCGTTGCCCCACGCCCACAGGTAACCGTCCTTATCGAGCGCGTAGCTTGCGCCCGTACCGGCGAATACCTGCACGATCGTGCCGTCTGTGAAGCCGCCGCCCAAAACGTCGTCCTTAATCCTTACGGGGAATGTGCGCGACTGCTTTGTGCCGTCGCCAAGCTCGCCGTAGCTGTTGCTGCCCCACGCCCAGAGAGTGCCGTCCTCGCGCAGCGCGAGAGTATGGCTCTTACCCGTGGATACCATCGGCATAGCTGTAGTTTCGCTGTTATCCTTTACGCGTACCACAAACGCACCCTCAAAGCCGTCGCTTGTTACAACGCGTATATAAGATATGCCGAGCTTTCTGTCCGCGTCGGACGTCGTGGTAATAAGACCGTCCTCGCTTACCTTCACCGTCGAATCGTTCATCGAAATATACGTGAAGGTAGGCGTATTCAGCAGTCTCTCATCACCTGTACCGTTTATGTAGCCGCTCTTGTCAAGGTCATAGTTCTTAACGTTAAAGCCGCTTCTGTATAATTGTCTGAAGTTATCGCTGTCAAGCTGAATAACCTGATTTCTGCCTATTGTGATGCTTGCGGGCATCTTGTCACTTCCGCCGTTGTATTCTGTCGTAAGCTTATACTTTGTATCGCCCGTTTCTTCAAACGTCGTATCGCCCGCCGCATCCTCGGTATAAATACCCGCCGCGTCGGTAAGGAGCGTCTTTGAATCCTTATCGCCCACCTGTACGGGGTAGAAGCTGTGCGAACCGTTCGTGTTGGGGTTGCCAAGCTCGCCGTAGGTGTTATCGCCCCACGAGTATACGTAACCGTCGCCGCGTATAGCGTAATACGCGAGGTCGCCCGCCGCGACTGCCCATACGTCGTCCATATACGTACCGTCGCTGTTATAGTCCTCTTTGAGTACCGGCGTTTCACCTCTTACAATACGCCTCGGCGTCTGTACGAAATCGTATACGTAGTAATATCCGCCGTAACCGTTGTAATACCGGTTCTGGTAATCTCCTACCTGATACTGATGGTTGTCACCCCAAGCGTATACGCTGCCGTAGAGCGTCGAGGCAACCACATTGTCATAATAGCTTGTTGAAATCGAAACAAGCTTGTCGTCCGCGGTAAATGCTTCAAAATTACTTCTCGGCACTTCTATAGGTCTTGCATAATCCGCATTGGTGCTGTTGCCTATGGCGTAATTGCTGCCGTAGCCCCAGCCGAACAGCTTACCGTCCTTATCGAGCGCGTGCGCGAAGTCAACGCCCGCGTCAACATCAACGGTGTATGTGAGATACTTTTCACTGCCCGCGCCGAATACCTGCATCGGAACAGGTCTCAATATGTTGTCGTATATACCGAGACGGCGGTTTGTCGGATTTCCGTTGCTTGCCGTCGTGCCGTTGTAACCCCACGCGAACACGCTGCCGTCAGCTCTTAACGCAACGGAGAAGCTGCTGCCCGCCGCCACGTCTATAATATCTTGCAGATACCATTCGTCATTGGTCGCCGCGCTTTCGCCGCGGTATACCTTCTGCGCCGTCGGAATAATCGTAACGTTCGCCGCGCTGTCCGCGTCGCGGAAATTAGTGCCTGATTCGGTTGTATTGCCGTTGCCGAGCGGTCCCCACGTATTGTTGCCCCACGCGTATACGTGACCGTCCTTCGTAAGCGCGAGCGCGTGCGTCTGGCTTACCGACATTCTCACAATACCCGTCAAGGGAACTTCCTTAAGGTCGGGAGTAATCGTTGTAACCTGACGCGGAACGACTATGTTCGCGTTCTGATTGAGCGCGCCCGCATCATTCTTTATATTGCCGACGAGACCGTTCGTGTTATTGCCCCATGCGTATACGTAACCGTCCTCAATGGATACGGCGTATGATACGTTTTCGCCCACGGCAATATAACCTATCTTATCTCCGTCGGGTATATCAACCTTTACGGGATAGGTTATGTTCGTCGTTTCCGTAAATGTTCCGAGCTGATAGTGGTCGTTTGAACCCCACGCGTATACCTCGCCGTTATCGAGAAGCGCGAGAGCGTGTTTTCCGCCCGCCGCAATCATCGGAGTTGTTACGGGTTCTACTTTTCTTTCATCATCATGCCATGCCGTTCTGACGGTTACATGAAGCTGACCTATTACCTTCGTTTCACCGTCGCCGTCGGTGTACGTGAACGAAACTACGGTAAATCCGGTGCGGTCGGCGGGCGTGATTACAAACTTACCGCCTTCGAGCGCTACCGTCGCAACATTCGTGTTCGACGATTCCGCCGTTATGTTTGTCTCCCATGCAGCGCTGTCTGTCGGCGTGTGCGTATCGTAGTATTCAAGGTTGAAGCCGTAGATATGATGAAGGTCGATCTCCGTTATCTCTATCGTTTCATCCGATGTTATATTCTGAATGTATTCAAGTCTTTCCTTAGTAACTGTCGGCGCAGTCGGCTCGCCGGTATCTTCGGACTGCTCTGTCTTTGTCGTGTAGAATTCGAGTATGTCGAGCGGTCTTTCGCCGACCAGATCCGTATTGTACGGATCTATAGACGACTTTCTGTAGAGGTTGCCGTACTGCCATCTCGAATCGTCCGCCCACGCGTGAACATAGCCGTCCGCGTAAATCGCCGCGCCGTTCGTCGGACCTATATGGAAGTTTACAACCGTGTTGCCCTCGCCGAACGATTCCGTTATATCCTGCGGAATTGTGTAGTCGGCAGTCTTGTCAAAGGCGGCAATTCTAAGTCTGCCCTTTGTCTCTCCGCCCCATACGTAAACCTTATTGTCGTCCGACAGCGCTATCGAAAGGTCGGTATCGGCTGTCACCATCTTTATATTCTGAAGCACCGCAGTGGTGTGAGTATTATCCGTTTCGGAGCCTCTTACCTGTCTCGGCACGTAATTGTAATCGTTGTTTATCGTAGACCATATACCGAGCTGTCCGTTTGAATTGTCGCCCCACGCGTATACATGACCGTCCTTTGTAAGCGCCAGAGCATGGTTATTACCCGCGGATATCATCGACACATTTGCGATGTAGTCGTTACCCGTGGGTGAATTTACGCTGTTCGGCACGCTGTCGCCGCTAAGCACCTGAACAGGAGTGAGCTTGGAGGCGCTTGTACCGTCGCCGAGCTGACCGTAGGTGTTGTCGCCCCATGCGTATACCGTGCCGTCGTTCTTTAACGCTACCGAGAAGGTTTCACCTGCCTCGACAGCGGATATATCGCTCAGATAGTAGTCGTTGCTCGTACCGCTCATACCCTTGAGGACCTGCTGCGCCGTTGTGTACGTGTCGCCCTTCGTTCCCGTACCAAGCTGACCGTAGGTGTTGTCGCCCCACGCGTATACCGTGCCGTCCTCTTTAAGAGCAAGCGAGTATTCATTTCCAGCCGCTATCGCGGTAATGTTCGCGAGATCCGCAAAACCGCCGGGTGCAGCCGCGTCGCTGATCTGTACGCGCTTTACTATATTGTTGTCGGTATTCGTACCGTCGCCGAGCTGTCCTTTATTGTTGCGTCCCGCGGCGTATACGTAACCCTGCTCGTCAAGCACGAGCGTATGGTAGAGACCTGCCGCTATCGCGACCGCTCTGTGACCGTCGGAGAATACGCTTTCCGTATTCGTATTGCCGTCGTAATACTTAACGGCTACCGGATAACCGCGCATTACCTTAGAGCCGTCGCCAAGCTGACCGTAGGTGTTGTCACCCCACGCCCAAACGGTGCCGTCAGCCTTAAGGGCAACCATAAAGTTATAACCCGTCACAATATCCGCCGCAACGATAGACTGCTCATTCTCGTCGGCAACCGTTACGGTAAATGTGCTTACATATCCGCTTCTCGTATTCTTTACGCTGATTACCGCCGTACCCTTGCCGACAGCCGTGAGTGTTCTCTTTGACGTGCCGTTGCTTTCCTCAACCTTTATTACGGAGGGAGCGGAGGACGTGTATTCAAATTTCGTCACTTCGTCGCCCGTCATTGTCGAGGAATCGAGATTCTTGTTAAACAGGTTAAAGCCTGCGATGTAATGTTCCTTGATTTCCGTATTGTCGATTTCTATATAACCCGTCTCGCTGATTCTGATATAAGAGGGAAGCGGGTTATCCTTCGTGTAATGTACCGCGGCTGCGCCCATGTGGTCGTATACGTCCGCATTCTCAAATCTTATCGTGAGCGAATCGGTGTCGCCGACCTGAACAGGCACTCTCGCCATATCCTCGTAGCCGTTCTTCTTCGTGTGCGTTACGGCAGACTCGTTGCCAAGCTGGTCATACGTATTGTCACCCCATGCCCATACGTATCCGTCGTCTCTTATAACAACCGTATGTGTCTTGCCTACCGACGCGCCGACTACGTTCTTCAAATTCGGTTCCGCGCCGCTGTTGAAGGTGTCGCCCTTCAGTACCTTTACGGGCCATTCCGAATTTCTTGTGGTGTCAACGCCGAGCTTGCCTCTTGCGCCCTCACCCCATGTATAAACCTCGTAATTGTTCGTTATAACGAGCGTCGAGCTGCCGCCCGCCGTTACGCCGTAAATATCGGTGAGATAGCCGTCCTCGGCAAACTCGCCCGCAACGACTTTCTGCGGCTTGTATGTCCAGTCGCCGCTCGGTATAATTGTCGTAATATCAAAGTCGGGATCGTCAACCGCGACGCCAAGCTGTCCCATTTCGTTCGAGCCGAACGTCCATACCTGCGTCACGCCGTTTTCTTCCGTTACTACAACACTGTGTTCGCTGCCCGCCGCAACATATTTGGGCGTGCCTGTAAAGCCTGTCACTTCCGCAGGCTTCGCGTTGCTCGTTATTGGATATGTTTCCTCTACATTATCATATTGTTCGGGCTTCGTATCAGGGTTGCCGTCTTCGTCAACTTCACCGTCTTTGAGTTTCTTGACGGTGCGCGTACCCTGACCTTGCGCGTGACCGAGCTGTCCCTTGGAGTTGTTGCCCCACGTCCATACGCGGTCTGTCATATCGATCGCGATGTTGTGCGAGTCACCCGCCGCGAGCGACTTAATTCTTACTCCTTCACCGAATTCAACCTTATTATACTTTTCCTGTCCCGTGGTCGGAGCATCGGGAGCGGTCGCGGCCGTTTCAACGCCAAGCTGACCGTTCTCGTTATCTATACCCGCCGTGTAAACCGTGTTGTCGGTTGTAAGAATGAGTATGTAATCACTGCCCGCCGCAATATTCTGCGCTCTCGCGCCGTCGGGTAGCTGTGCCATTTCCGCAACTGTGTCAATTCTTCCGTCTGCGGCGTCAAATATGTCAAGTCCCCATCTGTACATCTTACCGTCGCTTGCAAGAGCCACGATAAACTCGTCGCCCGCCGCGATAGCTATAATGTTTTCAAGCGGCTTACCGTCCGCGTCAAGCACACGCACGGGGTATCCTCTGCTCACGATCGAACTGTCGCCGAGACCAAGCTGTCCCTTCGAGTTGCTGCCCCACGTCCAAACCGTGCCGTCCTCCTTAAGAGCGACGGAGAAGTTCGCGCCGGCTGCCACCTTCGCGCCCTGCGGCCACGACTTTGTTCCGCCGTTTACGGTTACGACTACCTGAGACTTGTAACCGTTTTCGGGGTTCGTGATTGTTACAATCGTGTATGACGCTTTCACAGGATCGGATATGTTGAGTTCGTCGCTATTGCTGTTCTCAAACTTCGCAACAGTAACATCCGACGACTCGAACGTGATCGCGTCGGTATTTGCTATATCGGTTATAATGTCGTCCTCGTAAAGATTGAAGCCGACCATTCTCTTATTCTTTATCCTCGTCTTGTTGAAGTCTATATGCTGACCTTCCACAATGTCGATATAATCGGGCGATACGTAGGTTGCCTTGACGGCATCGGTAGCATTTTCCTTAACCTCAACCTGCTCCATTTCAAGCGTCAGTACCTCGTCCGGTCCGACCTTCACGGGTATGGGTGAATCAACATACGTTTCGTCGCCAAGCTCGCCGTACGTGTTGCGTCCCGTCGTGTAAACCGTACCGTCCTGCTTCATGATAACGAGATGATTGTCGCCGTACGCGGCTGTGAACGCGTCGGTAAACGGCGTTACGTCACCCTCCGGCGAAATAGAGCCGTAAGGACGTTCTGGGTTGGGCATCTCGGCGTTTTCGGGATCGAATGACGCTGCGCTGTTGCGTCCGAGCTGTCCGTAGGTGTTGTTGCCGACCGTGTACAAAACATTCTTTTCATCGGCTGTATCGCCTATAACGGACGTGCTTCTGCCGTGCGACGATACCTGATATATCTTTGTGAGCGGCTCTACGGTAAGCTCTCTCATTTCCATGCCGCCCTTGCCGAATACCTGTTTTGTATTCGCGCCGTCGTCACCCGCCGCGTATACCTTATAATTCGTCGTGCGGACAAAGCTGTCGTCGTCACCCGCGACAATATCTACCGCTCTCGTTATAAAGTCTTTGCCGTACGCCTTTGCGGCAAGCTTGTCCTCATCGTTTATCTGCTCGCCGCTCTGAACCATAAGCGGTACGTACGAATACGAGCTTAGCTTATCCTCATTTGTTGCCGTCGTCGCTTCGCCGCCGTCGTCGTACTCCTTAAAGCGGAACTCCGGATCGTCTGACGGAGCAACGCCGAGCTGACCGTATCTGTTGTCGCCCCACGCGTAAACCGTGCCGTTTCCGGCAAGCGCAAGCGCGTGGTCGCCGCCCGCGTAAATGCTTACAATATTGCTTAAATATCTCTCATTCTGCGTCGGACGCGTCGAGTTGGTCGCAGCACTGATTATGTCCATACCGTTTACAACTTGATTGTCGTTATACGCGTACTCCGTATCGCTCGCCATCGCGCCCGCCGTCACGTATGTAGGCGTAACCGTATTTGTATCCGCGCCCTTTCTGTAATTCGGCGCGCACATATTAAGCGTGTAGTTATTGCCCCACGCGAGCACGTGACCGTTCTTGTCAAGCGCAAGCATATAGTCGGGGCCCGCGCTTATAGCCGTGATACCCGTTATATATGTTTCGCCGTCAACCTCTTCGGTGAGGCCGATATCCTCGCCGGCTGTAAGTCTTACGGGATACTCCGTCTGAGCCATATTTGTTCTGCCAAGCTGATTGTGGTCGTTGACGCCCCACATGTAAACGTTTCCGTTAATATCGAGCGCAGCGGCATAGTAATCGCCCGCGGCAATCTGAACTATATCCTTCAGATATCCGAGTCCCGAAGCGGAAGCTACCTGAAGCGGATCGCTCCACATTGTTACCCTGTTCGCGCTGTATGACGCGTCAGCCTCGCGCAGACGCTCTATCTTGTCGTCCTCGTTCACAATCGTGTAGCCGATACCAAGCTGACCTTTCGCGTTATTGCCCCATGTCCAAACCGTACCGTCGGCTTTAAGAGCTACCGTGAAGTCGTAGCCCGCCGCGATCATAGGTACAGCCATCTTGTTGTACTTTAATATATCCGCGACAATTATACCGCTGTAACCCGTATTCTGTTCGGTTACGGTAATCGTAACTCTGCCGTAGTTGCCGCCGCCCGATTCTGATATAACGGGAGTTATAACACCGGCGGGACTTACGGTCGCTATTCTGTCGTCCGAGGACGAGAAGGCATAGCTTGCGGCCATTCCATCCGGCAGTACCGCGCTTATGTCTAAGAACTTACTGTCGTCATGCAGATTAAAGCCCGGAACATATTTGAGGTTAATCTTTGATGTATCTATCGCGTACGAGTTAGTCGTGTAATTCGCCGGATTTGTCGGATCGCCCTCGTTCGTTATGGTCTTATCGAAAATTCTGATATGACCGTCGCCGAGATTTACTATATTATCGTGTATCTTTTCGTTTGTATCATCGTCGGCTTCGTCATTTGCTTTTTCTGTCTGCAGGAAGTTGAGCGCATAGTATTCCAAAGGCCCTACCTGACGCGTACCCTTCTGCGCATGATTGTAGAAGTCACCAAGCTCGCCGTTCCTGTTCGTACCCCACGCCCAGACAGTACCGTCGTCAAGTATTGCCGCTGTCGTAGTGCTGCCGAACGATACGGCAATAACGTCATCATCAGCATGAGACAAGTCACGCATACGGTCGGTTATAACCTGATGCTTCGCATACAATACGTCGTCCGTTGTTTCCGCGTCGGCGTCGGCAGCCATGTTGCCGTTACCGCCCCATACGTACAGCTTCTCCGCAGTCGGCTCTACTTCGCCGTGACCTTCAACCGTCGCGCCCGATCTGTCAAAGCCCGCGCTTACCGTTATAACATCGCTAAGCTCCGTATCCTCGTCCGTCTTGACAACGCTCCAGTAATATCTGTCCGCGCTGCTTCCGTCGCCGAGCTGTCCCTGCGTACCCGCGCCTGTCGTATACGCCCTGCGCGTGTCTCCATTAAGCAGTATCGCATGGCTTGCGCCCATATCTATAGCCGTCGTGTTTTGCATATACGTGTTGTAGACAGCCTTATCTCCCCTTGTTACCATAGGAGTATCGTCGTCGCCTCTGTTTACAATCTGCGACGGAACAGTCTTAAGGTAAGCGCCGGGGGATGTATTTGCATCGTCTTTATTGTACGCCGTAAGCCGGTATTCCTCCGCCGTTCTCGTGTTGTCGTAGCCAAGCTGACCTCTGTCGCCGAGACCGAACGTGTATACCGTGCCGTCCGCGCGCATGAGCATTGTGCTGTTACCGCCCGCGGCTATCTGTACAATATCATGTATCGGCTGGTATTCATCCGTGCCGTTACCGTTCCAATCCTTCTTTTCGTTGTGACCGTTGTTGAGGTCTCTTACAACCTGCGGAGTGTCATAGTATTCAACCTGCGGGGTGTAAGTATAGTTATTTCTCGTGTACGACGACTCAACGCCTATCTGACCGTGGCTGTTGCTGCCCCACGCGTAAACCTTGCCGCTTACGCCGAGCGCGGCGCTGTGGCTTGCGCCCGCAGCGATAAACACTATCGCCTCCGGCAGGTCAACCGTGACAATGGCGGGAACGGAGTAATCGATATTTGTGCTGCCCGATTTGTACTGTCCCGCGGGCTTGCTTGCAGTCTCGCCGTAGCGGTTTCTGCCCCACGCGTAAACCGTACCCTCGCTGTCGAGAGCCATTGCGTGGTAGCTGCCCGCCGTTACGGAAACAATATTGTCAAGATATGTGCCGTCCGCCTTCTTGACGCGTATCGGGTAATTCGAGCGGTACCGAGTACCGTCGCCGAGCTGTCCGTAGGTGTTGTTGCCCCACGTCCAAACGGTGCCGTTGTCCATAAGCGCGATATGGAAATCGTCGCCCGATTCAACCGCAGGCACAGCCATCTTCAAATCACCGTTAAGATCGTCGTTCTTCACAACGTCTATAACCATGCTGCCCTTATACGTTACGGGGCCGCCGATAAGCGTAAATTCTTCACCCTCGCCGTGGTCGGTTACCGTATATTCAAACGTTATTGTCGTGCTGCCGTAAACGCCGTTATTGTTAGCCGTTACAACGCCGTCATCGCTGACATCGGCAACGTCCGTATTCGACGAGGACGTAAACTTGATATCCGAAGCGTCAATCGTGCCGTACGCGTCGTATTCAACCACCTCAAAGCCGAGTACATGCTCGTACTCCGCTTTGCTTATTATATCCTTAAGGTCAAGCGGCGTGCCTGCCTTCATCTGCTTTCTCAAAAGCTGTACATCCGTTGTGTGCGTAGTAATCTGCGGTTCGGGGTTCTCATTTTCATCGTCGGGTTCGGGGTAAGTCGTTTCCGTAACGGTCTTTTCTTCATATATTCTGAGAATATCCGTCGCTCTGTCGCCCGACTGAACGGGGATTTGACTGTTCACTCTGTAGTTGTTGCCGAACTGACCGTTGCGGTTTGAACCCCACGCCCATACCGTGCCGTCACGCTTTACGGCAGCGGAATAATACTCGCCGTTCGATATAAGCGTTGTGTCGTCAAAATACTCGTCCTCGTCGTAATCGTTTTCACCTCTTACAACCTTGACGGGCATCGTCTGATTTTCGAGCGAGTCAATACCGAGCTGACCGTCTGTGTTGTCACCCCATGCGTATACCGCGTGACGCTCCGAAAGCGCATCGCTTTCCGCTTCCGCTTCGCGGACAAGCGCCGTCGCGTGGCTGCCGCCGGCGGCTACAGCCGTTACGTTTTCAATATTCTTTACTATCTCGGGGTTCGCGGAATAATGTCTCGTCACAGCGCCGTCCGCGGTGCTGTTCTGCTCACCGTCGCCGAGCTGTCCCGATTCGCCCGCGCCCCACGCATATACATATCCGCCGTTGTCGGAATACGTCTTTACGCCGTAGGTCTCGGATTCCGTATCTCTGTCCGTCTCCGACGCCGCCGAAAGCGCAAGCGTGAACACGCTGTCATACGCGTCCTGAGGTCCGTTGCTGTAGCTGCTGTACTCCTTGCTGCTGTTGTTTCTGTGATAATAGTCTGCATATATCCTTGACGTAGCGTGGTATTCCGAGTACACCGCTCCCGTTTGAACGTCTACAATATCATGCAGATATTTCTCCGGTGTATGTGAATAATTCGCTACGTTTTCAGCCGTGTTAAATACCTGAAGCGGATATGAAACATGCTTAGCCGTCTCTTCCGTGCCGAGAGAACGTGTCGGAAGCGTGTAGTTCGTCGCTGCGCCGGTTCTGTTTTCATACTGATTTGAACCCCACGACCATACCGTGCCGTCGCTCTTTATCGCGAACGTGCTGTCGCCCGCCGAGCGCACTGCCACAACGTTGTTCAAGCTGCCCATATTGTACGGGCCCACAACCTGCTGCGCCGTTTCCTTGCCGTACTCCGTCCATGCCACGTAATAATAGTATACGCAGTCGTAGCTTCCGTCACCGTCGCTGCTTAACGAAATGGTTGCCGTGCTTGCGGGAACATACTCGTCATTTTCCCAGTGTGCGGGTATTGTCAGATGGAGCGTATTCCATTCCTCTACCGCACTGAGTACCTCGCGTGACACATCGGTTTTTGCGATACCGAGCTTACCGGTGGGACCGTTGTGTCCCCATGACCATACCGTGCCGTTGCTCTTTACGGCGAATGATGTGTCATCGCCGGCGGCAATCGAAATTATATCCGAAAGCTCCGAACCGTCCGCGCCCTTTACGAGCGTCGGCGTCACTATACCGTAGCGTTTCTCGCCGCCCGTATAGGTTGATATGTTCGTCCATGTGTGATTGCTGTAATACCAATACTCGTTACGTCTCATAACGATATTGGACTGCATATAGTCGCCCCATATGATGTTCATAGGTTCGGTGTAACCCCATATATAAACCTTTCCGTCGTCTGTAAGCGCGAGCGAATGACGCTTGCCCGCAGCAACAGCCGTAATTACCACATCATCGGGTATGTTGACCTTTACGGGGTACATAAAGTCATTTCTTCTTTGACTGCCGGCAGCAGGACCTGTCGTCCACTCGTTTTCGGGCTTCATGTTGCTTCTCTCGCCGTTGCCGAGCTGTCCGTACGTGTTTGAACCCCACGCCCATACCTCGCCGTTCGGCAGAAGCGCAAGCGTGTGGTACTCGCCCGATGAAATCATGGGAACTACATTCGCGCCGACCTCCTTTATTCCTACCTCGAGTACGTTTGTAAAGTTCGTAAACGGGTTGTGGTACGTAACGAAGGTTGTCGCGTATCTGTGATCCGACGACGGTCTTATCGTCACGGTCTGCGCGTTATTGTCTTCAATGCTTACAAGCGACGTGTCGAGGCTTGTAAACTGAATATTTTCTCTTATGGTTTCTATGGGTACGTCCACCCACGGAGTGTATCTGTTTTCGTAGCTGTGGTACGCCTGGTTGTAGCCCTCCTGATTATACTTCGCCTCCGCGAGCGTCTGCTTATCGTTTGAGCGCACCAGATTAAAGCCCGTGAGATGTTCGTCATACATGCCGGACTTATCAATTACCAGATACTGGTTCTTATCCATCATTATTTTCTGCGGAAGCGGATTGTCGCTGTCATAGACAACAGTGTCAATTATCTGATCCGTTCCGTCGGTCGTGTACAGCGCAGCCTCGCCTATCATGGCGCGTCTGTCCTCATATACGCCGGTCTTAACGGGTACGGGACGCGTCCATGTTGAGTTGTTTCCGAGGTCGTAAACGCTGCCGCTTATACCCCACGAGTACACGCTTCCGTCGTATCTTACGACCGTCGCGCTTCTCGCGTTAACCGTCGCGCCCGCTGTCCAGCCGAGCGTTTCGGTAATGTCGTCGTAGAAGAACGTGTTGCCGCGCTTTACGTACGAGGGGATGATTTCGGAAACGGGCGTGCCTTCCTCGTTCTGACCGCCCTGACGGTTCTTGTTGTCGCCCCATACGTACATTCTGCCGCTCTGCAGCACTGCGGACGAGGTGTCGTTGTTCACGGCAAGACCTACAACCGTCTCGCCTTCAGCCTCGTTTACGCCGTCCTCAGGCTTCACCGCGTAGTTAATATTTTCAGCGGCGACAGGATCTTTCGCTATTGTCGGAACGTCCCCGCCGTCAACAGCCGTAAGCGTTGCGGCAAGCTGTTTCCTGCTGTTGTCGCCCCAGCCGTATACTGTGTTATCGTTACGAAGCGCGATAATATGATTTGTACCCGCGTCTATATCTATGATATTTCTGAGGTACGATCTTAAGTATCCAACCTCAACGCCGTGTTCGCTCTGACCGCGTACAACCTGTACCGGCGCGTAGGAAACAGCCATACCGGTAGGCTCCTGATTTCTGCCGAGCTGTCCGTGCGAGTTTGAACCCCAGGTGAATACGTTGCCGTCCTTTCTCAGCGCCGCGATAAACGCGCCGCCCATCTCAATATCCATAAAGTCGGTAAGCGCGCCGTCCGGGTGGTCGCCCGCGCTCATACCCTTAATCGTGTACTTAGGCGTTGTGCTGCGGCGGTTTACGGCGTTTGACTCAACGCCCATCAAGCCGTAATCGTTATAACCCCAGATATACACCACGCCGTCCGTGTCTATTGCGGCTGAATTATACTTGCCCGCCGCAACCTTGTCTATATTTGTAAGGTAGTCGCCGTCCGTGTCCTGAACGCCCTTCTTTACTCTCGCCGCCTTATACGTCTGATTTGTGCCGGTAAGGTAAATATCGCTGCCGACAGCCCATACGTATCCCTCGGTATCCACCGCGAGAAGATGATCCTCACCCGCCGCAATATATTTAATCTTTGCGTCGGTTATCTCATCGTCTGCAAATGTTACCTTCACGGGTGTTGAGTTATATTTATAGGTCGATCCCGACAGCTTCGCGTCCGTGCCGTTATACGACCAGCCCCAGCCGTAAACCGTACCGTCGGCCGCGAGCGCGTAAGTTGAACCTCTGTCGGCGTTTGTCGTGCTTACGACCATCGGGGCAGTCACACCGTTTTCGGGTTTAACGCGCACCTTGAACATGCCGAAATAACCGGTCGCGTCATTCTGCGCCGTGATAATCGTTTCGCCGTAAAGCTTGTTGTGGTTCGCCGTTACCGTAGCCTTGTTTCCGTCAAGGTCGATTTCAATATCGGCAATATTCGTATTCGACGAACTCCATCTGATATTCTCCACCTCTTCCTTCGGCGTGGGTTCAGCCTCAACGTCGAGGAGAAGGTTAAAGCCGAGGTACTTCTTGTTAATCATTCCGTTCGCGCCGCCCTCGGTGTAAAGCGGAAACTCGATTTGTCCGTTATTGTTTATTACGGCAATATTCGGCAGACCGTCGGCGTAATCCGTCCACGAAGATAGCGCCGAACCGTCGGGGTTCTCCGAACCCAATATATACTTACCGTCGCCGAACTCATAGATATGCGCCGGTGTTTCGCCGACGAATATCGGGTATATCTGGTCGGACGCGAATGCGCCGACGCCGAACGTACCCCAGCCGTATACGTAGCCGTCATATCTTACGGACATCGCCTGCGTTTCGCCCGGGTATACCCTCGTAACATTTGTGAGTATTTCCGTATCGTCAACGTCTCTCGTTTCGCCCGCGTCAACATGTACGGCGTAAGCGCTGTCTGTACCCGCGCCCTTGTTGTTCGTTCCAAGCTGACCGTGATCGTTAAGTCCCCACGCGTATACGTCGCCGTTTACCGTTACGGCGTAGCCCTGACCTGCGCCCGCGCTCACGTGTACGACGTTATTTTCAACCGATACCTCTTCCGGAAGCTCCTCCGTACCCGCTGTGACTACAATGTTGTCGCCCAGAGCCTTGCCGTCGGAGGTGAGTACCATAACAACGGGCGTTTCCGCCGCAGTCGGGTTGGTATTGCCGTTGCCAAGCTGACCGTATTCGTTCATGCCCCACGCGTACGCGTGACCGTCGCGCGTCGAAACAACGCCGTGGTCATCGGAAACGTCTATGTAAAGCGCGTCACGGAAGAAGTTATACTGATTGCTCTTCTCGCCGCTCGCAAGCTGTACCGGTTCGTTTATTGCGGTAATATCCTTGTCCGTGCCAAGCTGCTTCTTCGAGTTATCGCCCCACGTAAACGCGTGACCGTCCGCTCTTACCGCCGCGCTGCTCGTCGCGCCCGCTGCGATTTCCGAAACGGACGTGAGATAACCCAAACCTTCGAGACCTACCACGCGCTTAGGCTGAGTAACGATAAGGTCTGTTTGCTTCACCTGATATACGGGGTAATCCTCTTTACCGTTGTTAAGGGGATATTTCGTATATTTCTCAAAGAACACATCCGCGCCGCCGGCTTCTGCAATATCGTCTATTGTAACGTCACTGTCTATCTTGTAGTAGCTGTCGGTTGAGCCGTCAACGTGCCATCCGGCGTCAACGTCATTGTAAACCGGAGTTACGCCGTTGCCGAGCTGACCTTTATTGTTGAAGCCCCAGCCGTATACGTAGCCGTCAACATCGAGCGCGAGCGTGTGCGCGCCGGTTACGGGGTGATTTATGAGATCAACCTTCTTGCCTACCTCCGTGATTGGCTGCTCGCTGCCCGTACCCGTCGCGGCTGAAATAGCCGTAACTCTCACGTCGTTATTTTTACTGTCCGTTACCTCAATCTTCGTAGGTACGGAAACATTGTTGTTTTCCTTTACTCTCGTGTAGGTGTTGTGCGTGTGTATGCGCCATTCATGCGTTGCGCCGCTTACCGCCGGATCGCATGAGCCGTATACGTACTGCGTGCCGGCAACCTCCTCGCTGTAGCTGTTCCACTTGCCGTTGCCAAGCTGACCGTAATCGTTCCAGCCCCATGTGTATACGTCGCCGTCGGTCGAAAGCGCGACGGAGAACTTGTTGCCCGCCGCAACCGCCATGAATTTAATTTCCGTGCCGTTGTCGTATTCAACGGTAAGCTTTGCCGGATATGCCGTCGCCATAGCCTCCGTACCCGACTCGCCGTTGCCGAGCTGACCGTATCGGTTGTTGCCCCACGTCCAGATTGTACCGTCGGACTTTAAGGCAATCATATGGTCGGTACCCGACGCTACCATCGGAACAACAATCTTGCCGTCTATATTCTGTTTAATATTAACCTTAAATATGCCGGTGTAGTCGCCGTCAAGCTCACGCTCCGCACCGTCCATATCCGTGCCGTAATCTTCGTCATTGCTGCTTATGATAAACGAAACCTCGCCGTAACGCTTATCCTGCGCCGACTCAACGAGCCAACTGCCGTCCCCGCGCTGCGTCGCCTTACCCAAACCTTTGTCGGTCGTGGTGAGAACATAGTCCTTCGCGGGGAACGGTACGGAGGATATTTCATCGTTTAATATGAGGTTAAAGCCTGCCGCGAATTTCTCGTACACGGTCTCCACAAGCAGCTTATTGCCCGCGCTTAAGAACAACGGCATGTCGTCCTTTGTGACGTCCTTAACGTGCATGTCGTTCTCGTCGAGTATTTCACCGCTGTATATAGCAAGCGTTTTTACGAGCTTTTCACCCGTCTGAACGGGCGAGTAGCGCGTTATGGAGTCGAAATCGCCGATACGTCCCGTAGCGCCGAGGCCCCACGACCATACCGTGCCGTCCGTTCTGTATATCGTCGTATGCGTGCCGCCCGCCGATACGCCGAGCGCCTTCTGTAAATCCTTATGTCTCTTGGAGCTTTCTCCCGCCGACACGCGTGCCGGTGTGAGTGATTCGGGTATGTTCTGACCTATATGCTCCGCATCTTCATCGCCGTAAACTATACCGAGCTGTCCTTCGTCGTTATTGCCCCACGCGTAAACCGTGCGTTCCTTTGTCAGAGCTACGGAATGCTTGTCGCCCGCAGCAACCTGAACAACTCTTTCACCATCCATCGTACTATCCGCTATAAGAACGGGAAGCGTCTTGTTATTGCCCTTGTCGCCCAGACCAAGCTGACCGTAATCGTTCAAGCCCCAGCCGTATACGTGCGTTGCCGGCGCCGATGCGAGATCATCCTCATCGTGAGTAAGCGCGAGAGCATGATGCGCGCCTGCGGCAATATCGGTCGCGTTTTCCAAATACCAGTCGGACGAATACTCGCCCTTCCAAACCTGTGCCGGAGTGTATACGTCGCTCGATATAGCTGTTCCAAGCTGACCGTTTGAAACGTCGCCCCACGCGTATACCATACCGTCGTTTCTGAGCGCGAGCGAATAGTCGCCGCCCGCTGCGATTGCGATTATGTTGTTGAGATAGCTGTCCTCGGACGCGCTGTCGCCCTTCAAAACAGCCATCGGATAATATACGTTGTCGCCATGCTCGCCGATACCGAGCTGTCCGTGGTCATTCGCGCCCCACGCGTATACGTGACCGTCGCCCGCAAGCGCAAGCGAATGGTTGTCGCCCGCCGCGACCGCCACGATATTGCTTATAATAGCCTTGCTTCCGCCCTGGTCGCCGGTAAAGCGTCCGACATATTCGGGCGAATTGCTCATGCGCTGTCTGCTGTCTATACCAAGCTGTCCGCGGTCGTTGAGACCGAACGCCATTACCTCGCCCGATACGGCGTGAACCATAAGCGCGTGGTTTTTACCCGCCGCAATATCTATAATGTAATCGTGCGAATCGGATGACTCAACCTCCGTACCCGACGGATTTTTGCCGAGCGACGTCATTGACGGAACGGCTGTGGGGTTGTCTATGTACGTCTCATTGCTGTTTACGCCAAGCTGACCGTTACTGTTGTTACCCCATGTCCAAACGCTGCCGTCTATCTTGAGCGCAACGGAGAAGTCGCCGCCCGCTTCGAGACGCGGCGCGGGATATATGAACTGCTGCGATTCGAGAAGCTCGCTCGTAACCGTTACGTTAAACACGCCCGTCCACATCGTTTTGTTCGTGTCTCTGTCCACCGCGCGCACGGTCGTACGTCCGTAAAGCGTGTCGGTGGGCGGCACTGCGTACACGCGTCCGCCTTTGGTTTCTATCTTAATTATATCTTCGTTTTCCGAAATGAACACAAGCTTGCCGCTCTGTATATCATCCGATATATCCGCGTCCTTTTCACTCTTAACGGTGTTTATGAGCGAGAAGCCGGGATGCGAAATCTTCGTGGCATACGTCTTGTCGTCCTTCTTAGTGTAATTCGTACCCAATTCAAGCTTTTCATTCTGCGCCACAACGTATACCGGACGCGAGAAATCACCCGCGCCGCCGCCGACGGGGGTATAATACTTATACTGATTTTCCGAACCGCTCTTAAAGTACGTTCTGCCGTAATCGAAGCGATAGCTTTCGGCAGCCTTTTCACCTGTAAAGAGCGGATATTCAAACGTCGTAAAGCCGGAGTTACCGATCTGACCTTTTTCACCCGCGCCCCACGTCACAACGCGTCCGTCCTCTAAAACGGCTGACGTGAAGCCGTCGCCGGCTGACATCATATTAACGTTTGTGAGTGAATCCACACCCGTTACAGGCTCTGTCTCACCCGCGGGAACTGCGGTCGCTCTATCGTTCCTTACATCGCCTGCGGAATTGTCCGCGTACTTAACGGAACGTCCCCAAACGGACACGTTGCCGTCCAGGTCAACCGCGGTCATGTGGTCGAAGCCTACGGTAATATCCTTTATATTCGCGAGGTTGTCGCTGTCATCGTAATATCTCCACGACGCGGTTACATTCTGCGGCGTGTTTGTAGATTTAACACCGGCGTTCGCGTCGCCGAGACCAAGCTGACCGTACGTGTTGTCGCCCCACGCGTATACGATATGAGTATCTCTCGTGAGCGCGGCGGTATTGTTGCCCTTCGCGGAAATACGGCTTATATCCGAGAGGTAGTAGCCCGCGTTTTGTACCTCGCCCTTGAATACCTGCACAGCCGTCCTCGACATGGGATGGCCGTCCTTCATGGTCATGTAATACTGACCGCTGTCGCCAAGCTGACCGTATGTGTTGTCGCCCCACGCCCAAACGGTACCGTCTCTCTTAAGAGCTACGGAATGGTTTGAACCCGCTTCCACGGCAACAACGCCCGACAGGTAAATTCTTTCGGACGACTCCATGCCGTTGTACGCGAGAACGCGCTCCGGCGTTGTGTTATATTGTTTTCCGTCTGCTTCGGGTACAAAATCCGTACCAAGCTGACCGTATTCGTTATTACCCCACGCGTAAACCTCATCGTCGTCTACAACGATAAGCGCGTGCGCTCTGCCCGCCGCGATATCCGTTATTCTTTCCTTGTGCGACGCGTCGTCACTGTGGAGGAATTTTACAGCCGTTACCTCAACTGGCAAAAGTCTGTTGTCTATGTGCTTTTCGGGAACGGGATCGGGTTCGTTAAAGTACATTACGCGCGTCTCTTTAACGGGCAATCCGTCCTCGCCTATTTTAACCTCGAGTACCCTTTCCGTTTTATAACCGGTGCCGCTGTCGTCGGGTTCGGGCTGACCGTCATCGCCCATAACGGTTTTTGTCGTCCACTCGCGCAGATTAACCTCTATCGTTCTGCCGTGATACGGCTTGTTGTCATCGCGGTAGCCGACAACCGGCGTAAGCGTGTATCTGTCGCTTTCGTCGTTGTATACGGGATTTTCCGTTCTCTCGTAACCGAGTATGTAATCGCCGTTTGTATCCTCGCTGTCTTCGGGTTCTTCGTCCAGAACGAGCAGCTTGTCCTTGTCGCCGCCCGTCGGGAAACCATCGTCGTCAACCGTTATCTTATTACCTTCGGCGTCGAGCGGCGTTTCGTCTTCCTCATCCTTGTAAATATACTTTGTGTTTACCGCTTTGGGAACATTCGCGTATCTGTAGGTTTTAACGTTGTTGTCATCCGTCGTCATCCACAGATACGGACGGTGATTTTCCTCATCGTTGTATCCTATAATCTCGTTTCCGTTCAAATCGTAAAGCGTCTGTTTTTCGTACGTCGGCAGTACAACGCCGTCATCAATCGCAACGCCGAGCTGACCGAGCGTATTGTCACCCCACGCGTAAAGCTTATCGCCGTCCGCGCCGACCTCGACCGCAAGCGTGAACGTTTCGCCCGCCGCGGCAAGTCTGAATATGGTGTACTCCTCCTCGCTGTCGAGGTTAAAGTTACCGTTGTAGTTACTCATCGCGTCCGCGACATGCTCCTGAAGCTCCTCGTAAACCTCTTTCGTAAGCACGCGCACGGGGTATGCGCGGTCAATCGACGTGCCGTCGCCAAGCTGACCGTGATCGTTCGCGCCCCACGCCCACAGACTTCCGTCCGACTTGAGCGCAACGGTAAAGTCTTTGCCGGAGGTGATTACGGGTTCAACCTGACCTTCCTGCGGAATGAGCTTAAGCGTAATCTGCTTTATGAACTCGTTTTTCTTAATTGTAAGCGTTGTTGTGCCGAAACGGTAATCGTCGTTCGGCGTGACAATGATTTTACCGTCTTCCAATGTGAGCTTAAACAAATTCGTATTCACGACAGCAAAATCAGACAAAGCGACGTCGGGAATTTTCGCGCCGTCTTCGTCATTGTTGTCAAACAGATTAAATCTGTTTTCTATATCCATGTAAAGCTCGCCCGCGTCAATCGCAAGCCGCTCATAATATGCTGTGTTATAGTTGCGGACAAGCTCAACCTCCGTAGGCAGACTGTCGTAAGGCTGACTGCCGCCGGTTGAAGGCCTCTTTTCCGCACCCTTAATATCTATCGTATTGCTTTCCTTCATGCCGACCTGCGTCGGGAAGCTCTTGTCACCCGTGGAGTAATCGCCGATGTGCCATCTTTCGTTTGAACCCCACGAGTACAGTCTGCCGGTCGATCTTACCGCGGACGAATAGTTTCTGCCCGCGCTTATGAGATATACCGGTATTGAATAATCGCCGTCCGTCTCCTTCTTATCCTTATGGTCGCCGAACTGCGCCTTTTCATATGTTTCCCCGTCGTATACGGGAAGCGGAGCGTACGCGTTCTTGTTTTCCGCGTCGTAATCCGTTATCTCCGTCATGTCATACTCGCCTATACCGAGCTGACCGCTTGAATTGCTGCCCCACGCGTACATTGTGTCGTCCGTCGTGAGCGCGAGCATATGGTTGCCGCCCACGGCAACGCTTCTTACATTGTCAAGCTTAACCTCTTTCGGCTGACCTTGTATTGTGTAGGTTACGTAATTCTGCTTGCCTATACCAAGCTGACCTGCGTCGTCCTTACCCCACGTATACAACGTGTTGTAATAAACCGTTCTCGTTATCGTCTCCGGTTCGGGTTCAGGCTCGGGTTCAGGCTCCGGACCAAGCTCGGGATCAGATTCCGAATCAAGCTCCGATTCCGGACCTGGTTCGGGCGCCGGTTCAGGTTCAGGCTCGGGTTCAACCGTTTCTTTTATTTCTTTTGATTGCTGCACAATAAGCGCCGCGCTGTGTCCGCCCGCCGCAACATCTACGGCATGGTGGATAAACGTGTCGCCGTTATATACGTAATCGCCCTTCCATACCTGTATCGGTACGTTCTTCTGGCTGTCGTCGGCGTTGTTTCCAAGCTGACCGTACGAATTTGAGCCGAATGCGAATACGTCTCCGTTTCTCTTTACAGCTACCGCGAAATCGTCGCCCGCTTCTATTCTTATAACGTCCTCCAGATTACTCGTAAGGCTCGCGCTCGCGCCCTTCGACGCTGCCGCGATCACGGGCGTCGTAACGGTCGAGCTTGTGCCGAGCTGACCTTGTGACGCTTTACCCCACGCGTAAACCGTACCGGTTTCACTTAGCGCGTACACGCTGCCGCCGCCTGCGGTGAGGCTCAGGAACTTCACGCTGCCGCCGATGCTGTCGGGTATTTCCGCCTTATCCGGCTTCCACGCGTAATCGTAATTGTAGCCCTCCTCCTGAGTCACCGATCCGTCCGCATTCTGCGTCGTTACCGGTGTCTTTCTGCCAAGCTGCAGACTTCTGTTGCCTCCGAATGTCCAAATCTCGCCCTTCGTGTCGAGTGCCGCGGTGAAGTCGTCGCCGACAGCCACGGATATTATTTCCCTGCCGTCGCCTATTTCCACCTGTTCGGGAATGTACGAGTATTCCTCATCCTCAATAATCGCTCTGCCAAGCTGACCCATAGAGTTGTCACCCCATGTATACAGCTTACCGCTTGCCGAAAGCGCAGCCGAAAAGTCCTTTCCGGTCACAACCTGCGGCAGCGTCAGACCGTCCGTTACGTTTATAACTATCGAACCGATATAACCCGTTTCGGTGTTGTTTATCACAATCGTGGCTCTGCCGATTTTGCCGTGAGCCTTTATAACGCCGTTCACACCGGTAATAATTTCGGGTTTGTCTTCTTCCTCTTCACCTTCATCTTCACCGCTCGGCTCCTGCTTCTGCGTCTCTATCACCGTTTCAACCGACGCGACCGTCTCATCCGAGGACGAGAAAACTATCTTGCCGAGATTTGCCTTGTCGGTCGGGTTAATCTTGTTGTTGTTGAGCATGTTAAAGCCGGAAAGGAATTTCTCCGACGTGTTAAGCGCGTAAATTACAGCCTCGGATTCGGGACTGATATTTATCGCCACGGGAATATCCGTATCAGGCTCAACGGGATAATCCACCGCCTGCTTTGTTTCGGAATCGCTTTCGGCGTGTATCTTATCCATCATAAGAATACGCGCTTCAAGGTCGCCCGTCATAACGGGCGTGTATCTGTTGTTATATGAAATGTCGCCTATCTGTCCCATGTCGTTAAGTCCCCACGAGTACACATAGCCGTCATTCTTTATCGCGATTGTGTGATCGCCCGCCGCGCCGAAGTAGAGCGCGTCGATAAAGCTTTCGCTGTTGTTCTTGTTTACGCTCGTTCCGCGCAGTACCTGCTTCGGCTCGCCGACAGACGCGCTTGAATGGTCGTCCGTGCCAAGCTGACCTGTCGCCGCGCGGCGCGTCTGAAGCACGTGGTCGCTGTCCTCGTAAACCTCGTCAACGGAGTTGTTGCCCCACGTGTAAATTGCCGTCGCGTCGCCGCCGGTAATATCCGACGTTCCGCTTGTATACACGAGTGCGCCGGAATGCTTGCCGCCCGCAGAAATCTGCTTTATGGTCATGTTTGCCAGACTGCCGCCGATCGTTTCGCTCTTGATAACGACCGCGCGCGTTTTTTGCTTGTCGGAAACAGCCGACGTAAGCTGCTGCATATCGTTATTGCCCCAGCCGTAAAGATCATTTCCGAACGCGAGCATGAGCGCATGCTCACCGCCCGCCGCAATATCGGCGGCGTTTGTTATCTGCGCCGTTGTTGCTTCTAACTGCGCATAAACAGGCTGGTTTCTTAAGCTTGTCTCACCGTTCGCAAGCTGACCTTTCGAGCCGTCGCCCCATGTCAGCACCTTGCCGTTTGAGCGAAGCGCGGCGGTGTAGTTGTCGCCCGACGAAATCTTTATAACGTCGTCCACGTACATATTACCGCTCGGACTTAAGCCGTTCATAACTCTCTGCGCCGTGCTTGTATGCTTCGGGAGAGCGTTCGGCAGCTTTACGCCATTATACTCCGTAAACGTGCCGTTGTTGCCGTTACCCGTCTGGCCGTAGTCGTTAGCGCCCAGCGCGTATACCGTGCCGGTACTCGTGAGCATGACGGTGTTGTTGCCGCCGGCGGCAATCGCCGTGATATTTTCGATAGGCGTAAGCTCACCGCCCTCGCGCATGTTTACGAGCGACGGATATACAACGTCCCGCTTTGAAAAGTCCGTAAGATTTACCTTTTCGGGCGGATCTGTCTCTATCACAAGCACAGGGAGCTTATCCGTATCCCACTGCGTAATGTACTCCCATGTGTTTTCAAAATCCCAGTACGTTTCGTTAAACTGAGTTTTGTTGGTAAGGTCAACTTCTTTATATGAGTAGAGCGGAGCGTTTATGTTGTCGGGTTCTTCCTCGTTGATATTTCCCGCTATGGGAAGCTCGGAATTTGTATACGCGGAAATAATACCCGTATAGTTATCTCCGTCCTCCGTCGCCTGCGCGTTATTGCTCGCGACAATGCTGCCCGTAAAATGAAGCAGTCCCTCTGTTTTGTTCTTTGTCTCAACCTTGCCGCTGCTGTAAACGGTCTTAATGCCCGCTGCGTCATGGTTGACCGCCGCGATACCCGCCGCGTACGTTGAAAGATTGTTGCCGTTTTCGGCAATTTCTATGCTTGCGCGGTTATACACGTTTTCTATTTTACCGCTGTTCTCAACCGCGATACCCGCCGCGCTGTTGTGCGATGATATTGTACCGGAGTAAACGGCCGACTGCGAAATTTTACCGTTCGGATTATTTATTCCGACGATACCCGCCGCGTACGACTGAGCGTCATTACTCGTCGAGCCGTCCGAATACGTTGACACGCTGTTGTTTATATTCACATCGGAAAGTATAACGCCGTCGATAGTACCGTTGTTGTACGCGAACATGGCTGCAATGAACGTGAGTTCGTCGTGCATGGTTCTCATTACGTAATTTTCCGATTTTGTTATCGTAAGGTTTGAAATTCTGTGACCGTTTCCGTGGAACACGTCGCGGAAACCCTTTGCTTCTTCCGCTTTGTCACGCTCGTCAAGATATATCGGCTTGAAGTCATAGCCCGTCATGTCGAGGTCAGCCATAACGTTAAACACGTAATGACCTGTTTCATTGCTGTCGCCGTACTCATCGTATGTAAGAAGATTTGTACGGTCTTTTATTATATCGTTGACCTGCATAAGACCTTCCGGCTCGTATATATTATATGTATAAATCTTATTATCTTCATCAGCGGAGGCTTCCTCGATCGGATCGTGCGGATCCAAATTCCTGAAGTCCTCGATTGCCTGATAGATACCGCTCTCGCCGTTACCTATCTGACCGTGGCTGTTGCTGCCCCACACGTAAACCTTACCGTCGGAGCGCAGCGCAACGGCGTGATTCGCGCCTGCTGCGACCGCGATGATACGGTCTATCGCCGCGCCGTCCTCGGTTATTACCTGCACGGGGAGGTACTGTTTGCGGTCTACGTACTCGCCGTTTTCCGTACCGCTCTTCTGTCCGTTGCCGAGCTGTCCGTTATCGTTTGAACCCCACGTCCAAACCGTACCGTCCGACTTAAGCGCCACAGAGAAGCTGTCGCCGCCCGTTACCATAGGCTCTGTGTAGAAGTCCGTCGGAGCGGGATCGCTCGCGTCCTTTTCCTTTATATTAAGTACAAACATCATCGTACCCGACTTATTAACCGCCGGGTTTATAATACTTTTCACAGAATTTGACTGCGCGCGGATAACGACGCTTCCTCTTGAAACCGCCGTAATCGTTCCGTCCGGATTTACCGTCGCTATCTTATCGTCCGACGACGTGAAGGTAAGACCTGACACGCTGTGTGTCGGATCTTCGATAACTATAAGATTGAAGCCGCGTCTCTCCGTGAGAGTGCCGGACGCGCTTATTTTTATCGTATCACCCTTAACGGCATTTACGACCGTCGGGTTTTTCACCGTCTTTTCACCGCCGGGCAGCGTAACGTCAACCGTCAGGACTTCATCGTCGAGCGCGCCCACCTGCACAGGCTTATGGCGCTCGTCGCGCGACAGGTCGCCGAGCTGACCGTACGCGTTCGCGCCGTACGCGTAAACGTAACCGTCCTCGCGCATTACGTAGCTGCTGCCGAGACCTGCGCCGATCGCTTTATTGTCGCCCCTGTACGTTGTACTGTAAGCGGTAAACTCGTCCGCAGAGGTTTTTACCGCCACGTTATGCTTCGCGTCGTCCTTATTGCCGTTGCCAAGCTGACCGTTCGAGTTGCTGCCGAACTGGTACACATTTCCCGAATCGTCAAGCACAATCGTATTGTCGCCGCTCGCCGCAATCGCGCTTGCCTTAAGCGGGCTTGTACCGTCAGTCGTAATATACGCGTAATCGCCCTGTTCGACAACCCTGGAAGCGTACGCGTCACTCAGTCCGCGTCCGAGCTGACCTTTTGAGTTGTCGCCTATGGAGAGCGCCACGCCGTCCTCTCTTAAAAATACCGTATGGTTGTCACCCGCGGCAATATCCACAATACCGCTCAGGTTCGTGGTGGGTTCGGAGTCGTTTTCGTATTGCTGTCTGTCGTAGGTGCCAAGTCCCCAAGAGAGAGGGAAAGGAAGGCTGTAATCATCTCCGCTCTCCATGTCGCCGCCGGACTGCGCGAATTCGTTTGAACCCCATGCTATTACATATTTATAGCTGTCGTGCATGTCGTCCGCAGCTGTATAGCTGTCCGCTATCGCGACCGAGTGATTTTTACCCGCCGCGACCTTTACGGCGTCTCTTATATATACATCCTCACTGTAAGCGTCGGATGTGCCGTCTCCTTCCTCCTCGGCGCTGGACCCCGCCGCCTGAGCGTTTATGACGCGCACCGGTGTGGCAACGTATTGACCTTCGCCGATAAGCGAATCGTCAACCGTGTAACCAAGCTGACCGTAATCATTCGCGCCCCACGCGTAAATGCTGCTTATATCTCTCTGGCGCATCGCGGATACCGTGCCGCCGTCATCCTCCTCATCAATGGTGTCGTTGAAATAATGCTCCGTTGTTTTTACAATCGCGAGCGAATGTCTGCCGCCCGCGGCAATATCCTGCACGAACGCGAGATACTCGTCCGCGCCGTCGAACGTGCCGCTGAACACCTTAACGGGACGGTTCTGGTCAACCGTCGAATCTATACCAAGCTGACCGTACGTGTTATCGCCCCACGCGTAAACTGTTTGGTCGCTTGCGAGAGCGAGAACGTGATGCTCGCCCGCCGAAATTTTATGTATGCCCTTCAGAACCTTATCATTTTCCTCGGGATAAACGTATGCTCCGCCGTCGCCGACCGTCACGGGTTCCGCCGCGGCAAGAACCTGAACGGGGCCCTGCGTGTCCTCGGTCGCGCCGTCTCTTAAACCGTAGCCGAGCTGGCCGTGCGTATTCGCGCCCCATGCCCAAACCGTACCGTCGGACTTTAAGGCAACCGTAAAGTCGTCGCCCGAAACAATCATCGGAACGGCAAACATATTCGGCGGCGCGACGTTCAGTTTGATTTCACCGCGACCGACCTTTTCCTCTTCGGGAGACTGATCCGATATGACGAGAGTTACGTCTTTCTTACTGTCATGGAAATCGTCCGGCGTCGCCACATACCATCTCACGCCGCCGCTCGTGTCGTCCGCTCCCGTCACAACGCCGGACGGTTCCGGGTTAAGATTTACCGGCGGTGCGGGATCAAGCTGCTTGTTATTCTTGTAAAGGTTAAAGCCGACGTCCTCCAGAATTTTAATGCTGTCATAATCCACCTTTACCTTCTGTTCCGTGGTTATGTAAAGCGTGGAGGGGATTACGCTGTACCTTGTATATTCGTTTATGATTTCCTCGTTGCCGTCCTCGTCCTCCTCGGCGATAACGACATGGTTCGCGATAAGCTTCTTTACCTCGCCGTCGCCCGTGAGAACGGGAGTCGGCTGATTTACTTTACCGTAATTGAGATTACCGAGCTGACCGTAGGTGTTTGAACCCCACGACCAAACAGTACCGTCCGACTTCACGGCTGTCGCGGTAAACGTTCCGAGAACAACCTGATCCACATCGGTCATGTAATCGGTGTAGTTGCCGCCAAAGCTGTTAAGAACTCTGCCCGGATCGGACTGGCGCAGATCGACAACCTCATTGCTTGCATCGGTGTATGTAAAGCCAAGGTGCTTATACGTGTTGTCACCCCAGACGTAAACGATACCGTTATTGCTGCTCTCATGCGCAACAACCGCAGCCGTGTTTGTCGCCGACGCAGTTACGGAAACTACTTTGCTGTTGAAGCCTTCAAAATGCATTCCGCTCTGTGAATCTTCCACGTCGGTCGTGACTGCCGTCGGTGTCGCATTGGAGTCGAGTATACCGTCGCCCAAATCTTTGGTGGTGTAACCAAGCTGACGCGTTTCGTTGTGTCCCCATGTATACACATTGTCACGTTCTGTGTTGAATAAGATTACGGAGTGGAATTTCAGTTCCGCTGTCGAACCGGTAGATGTATCGGTTCTTTCGGTAAACGTTCCGCCCGCGGCTATGTCGATAATGTAACCGGGAGCGCCGTCTATCTCTCTCTTTACAGGTCTGTTTATATATGTTACATTGTTATATGCTTCATTATTGTTTATAAGCAGCCCGTCAACGTTTGCGCCCCAAATATAAAGGTTATGGTTCACGTCAAGAGCCATTGCGTGCGAATAACCCGCCGAAATCTTTATTATCTTTCCGAACTCGCCGCCGTCCATTGTCGTGTCAACGGGTGTCGCCGCGCCGATATTGTATAACGACGCTTCCGGCTTCTCTTCACTGTAGCTTTCACCGATACCAAGCTGACCGTAGATTGAAAGTCCCCACGCGTAAACCTGTCCCGACTTCGTAACCGCATACGACGCATACTCGCCCGCGTAAACATACTCAACGTTCGACAGTACCTCGCCGTCATTCTTAACGACGAGCGTCGGGTTGCCGTCGGAGGTGGACGGAGCGTCCTTGCCTCTGCCAAGCTGACCGTTGTTGTTCATACCCCACGAATAAACGTATCCGTCATTCGTAACCGCGAGCGCGTGACCGTCGCCGACGGCTATGTGTCTTATGCCGGTGAGGTCGGTGAGCTTACCGCCGCGCTTAATCTGTATATTGTTCGGAGCCATAACCGACGTACCCGTAGCGTTTGCAAGTCTGTGGTCGTCGGCGCTGCCCCAGCCCCATACCGAACCGTTGTTCTGCAGCGCCAGTGTAAACGTACCGGTCGAAACGACCATCGGTATCGCCGACGGCGTTACCTCGTCCTCGACTTCGCCGTACACTTCAAGGTTGAGAATTTTATTGCCGCTATCGTTAAATTCTATAGTGGTGCGTCCCTGCGACTTACCCGTTATCTTACCGTCCGCGCCAACCGCCGCCATTCTGTCGTCAGTCACGGTCGGCGTGCCGGAATAGTGGTAACCCTTCATCGACAGCAAGTCGTTAAGCGACTGACTGTCATTAACGCGTATCGCGATCGTCTGATTGCCGACGCTCGAATTGAGGCTTTCCGCGTCGGATGAAAGACTGCCGACCGCCATGAGATTTATACCGTAATCCTCATCGAGCGATATTGCCTCAAGGTCGTAATTCTCGGAAAGCTTGTCCTCTATTTCCGGGAACTCCTCGGCAAATTCGTTTTCGTTTACGGTGACTTCATTTTCGTCCGTCTCCGTTTCTGTATTTTCTGTACCCTCGTCACCCTTCACGGATAAGTCGGGATTGTTTTCGTCTTTAATTTGTTCTTTGTTTGTCTCATCCGATTTGTTTTCTTCGGGCGCTGTTTCCGTTTCGTTCTTGCCGCCTGTAATTTCATCGGACGGCTTCTCGTTTTGAACGTCTTTATCGGGAACGTCAACGCCGTCGTTTTCGGTAACGGTATTGTCCTCCGTTACCTCCGGCTGAACGTTCTCGTTCTTCGAGCCGGTTTCCGAACCGAACTGCGCGAGCGGAGCGGAGCTTTCACTTTCGCTCTCGTCGGACGAGCCTTCTGCGGTAACGGTTTTCTCAACTGTTTTTTCAACCTCTGTTTCAACGGTGTTTTCACGCGTTCCGTTTTCGGTCGACGTCGTAACGTTCTCCGTCGTGCCGACATTCGGCTCAATGTCCGTAACGTAATCGTTCGAGCTTGACGTTTCGTCCGACGAAACAACTCTCGACGAAATAACCTCGCCGTCCGCGCTCGTAACCGTCTCGGTAACGACCTTCTTTACAACGACCGTTTCCCTTACGCTGTACTGCGTTCCCGTCGGGACTTCCTCCTCGACCGTTTCCGTAACCGTGTCGTATACGGTCTGCACCGTCGGAACGGTGATTGTCTCGGTGACGGTTTCCATATCGCCGTCCTCGTTGAACACTTCCGTTTCGATTACCTGCTCCGTCTCGACCGTTTCCTCTCTCGGAACTTCCTTCGTTACTTCCTTTGTAACCGTTTCGTACTGCGTTTCGGCGTCAAGAATTTCCGTTGTCGTCGTTTCGGTTGTGGTGGTCTCGGTTGAAACGTTCTGCGTTTCGGTCGACGTCACTTTTTCGGTAACCGTCTCCGTAACCGTCTTTGTCTCCGGTTCACTCTTTACGCTCTCCGATTTCTCTGTGACAGGCTCAGCGGGTTTCTCTTCCGTTTCGGGCGCGGTCTGATTTGCTTCCTTTTCGGATTCACCATTATTATAGGAAGAAACTCGTTCACTTTCGTCGTCCGCCGTCTCCGTCTTATCGTCCGTCGAGGCGAGTGAGAACGTTGTGTCGCCAAGCTCGTTCTCTCTCAGGCTGTCCATGAACAAATCGGTGTCGACCATGCCAAGCTCCGATATGATCTTATCGCCGTCCTCGGGTTCATCCTCCTCAACAGGCGAATATGTCTTGTCCTCCGAATCGTCAAACAGCTTTGACAAATCGTAGTCCGAGTTTTCCTGCGACAAGCCTTCGTTATACATCTCGCGGAGAAATTCTTCAACCTCGGGCGACTCAAATTCTGTTTTCAGTTCCTTTGTGTCGTCAATTTCATCACCAATGCTCTGCGAGGTCTGACTGCCGCCAAAAAGCATAGCGGTTCCTTCAACGTACTCGTCCGGATCGGATTCGAGCGCGGCGGAGAATGTGCTTGTCGGCTGTTCCTCGTCCGTTTCGCCTATCCACTCGATCTCGGCTGTATTCGTCTGACCTGACGCGGACGATGTTCTTATGCGAAGTCTTTCGGGATCTGCCACGCGCCATACGACATTGTCGTTAACGCCGTCCGCAACGGTCGCCGTTACGGAAACAACGTCGCCGACCTTTGTGAAGCCGATGGCTTGCTTGTCCAGTGAAATAAGGCTGCTTGTGCGATTTCCCGCTGTCAGCGGATTTTCGTCCCCGACCGTATCCGTCTCGAATAAATCTTCGCTGTAATCATTATAAGAAGAACCGCCTTCGCTTCCTTCCGAAATGCTGCCGGAGGACTGACCTTGCGCGCCCGTTTCGGACGAAGCGCCGTCGTTTTGGGTTGTCTGCGCGGATTCGGAATTTTCCCCTGCATCACTTTCAGACACAGCCTCCGCTTCTTCATTTTCAGCGGATTCTGTGCCTTCCGGTTTCGCATCTGTATCGGCGGACGCTGCCGTCTCCGAATTTTGAGGTTTTTCCGTTCCGTCATCGGTCTGGGACATAAGCGTTAAAAGCGTTATATCCGGCGCTGCGGCGAGTGTACTCGCCTGCGACGATACCGACGACGCAGCCATTGCAGCCAGCAAAACTACAGATATAGCCTTGCGGGTTACCTTGCGCAGTACCATATTGTCCTCCTGAGATCAATCTGGTCTTTTGTTGATTTTTACCAATGTTTACCGGATGAGAGCAATATTGTCTCATTCTCATTGTAAGACTTTTTTCTTGAATTGTCAATACTTGTTTCATCGTTTGCATAAATATATATCGGTTTTTTGTTTATTTTGTCGGAATTTTTATGTTTTTTCCCCAATATTATGATAATATACCCAATACACTGTTATTTTTTGCTCTTGTGCAATATTACCAAACGTTTCAAAAGGATTACAAGAATTATACATTGATGTATTTTAGAATACAAAATTAACCGCAATATTACAAAATTTTATTATAAAAAGCTGCCTTTCGGTGGTATATGCAGGGATATTTATGAATAAAAACAAAGGGGTGATATTATGAATTATATTTGGTGCGCGATGATAATAGTGTCGCTCGTCGTGTCGGCGGTGAACGGCACTGTCGGCGAAACGGTAAACGCCGCGTTTGACGGCGCGAAGGAGTCGGTTTTTGTCGTGCTGTCGTTCGCGGGCGTGATGTGTTTCTGGACGGGAATAATGAAAATCGCGGAAAGGTCGGGGCTTCGGGATAAGGTAAAAAGGCTGCTAAGACCGGTGATTTCGTTCCTTTTCCCCGGCGCGGGCGAGGAAGCGAAAGGACATATCGCGATGAACATGAGCGCGAATCTGCTCGGCATGGGCAACGCCGCGACGCCCGAGGGTATTCTGGCAATGCGCGCACTCGACCGCGAGAACCCGCGTCCGGAGTACGCGTCGAGGAATATGTGTATGCTCGTCGTGATAAATACCGCGTCGATACAGCTTATTCCGACGACAATTATCGCGCTCCGCGCCGCGGCCGGTTCGGCTGATCCGTTTTCGGTAGTGCTGCCGGTGTGGATAGCGTCGTTTACCGCCGCCGCCTTTGCCGCATTGTCGGCGCGGCTGTGGCTGCGGTAAGGGATGGCAGTGTGCGGCTCTCGTCGTATGGCTCCCCTACTAGGGGAGGCTCACGCATCGCCAGCAACAACATCCGTAGGGGCGGTCATTGGCCGCCCATTATGTATGGCTCCCCTTGAGGGGAGCTGTCGCCGTAGGCGACTGAGAGGTGGCTTTGAAATTGTGCATTGCCACCTCTCCGTCATCGCTTTGCGATGCCACCTCTCCTCAAGGAGAGGCTCACGCATCGCCTTCGACAATACCCGTAGGGGCGACCCCTTGCGGTCGCCCGTCCACAATCAAGGAGGTACATCATGACATACGCAATACCCGCGATAATCGCCGCGATCCTCATTATCGCGCTCGTGAAAAAACAAAACACATACGACCTGTTCATCTCCGGCGCGGCGGACGGCATGAAAATCGCGGCGAACATATTTCCGCCGCTTTTAGCCGCGCTCACCGCCGCGTACATGCTCCGCGCGTCCGGCACGCTCGACCTCATAATAAATCTGCTCGCGCCCGTGACGCGGCTCATACCCGCCGAGGTAATGCCGCTCGCGCTGCTTCGTCCCGTGTCGGGCAGCGGCGCGCTCGGACTTTTGACCGACATACTCAAAACCCACGGCGCGGACGGCGATATAGGACGTATAGCGTCCGTAATCATGGGCAGCACCGAAACGACACTCTACTGCCTCTGCGTGTACTTCGCCAGAACGCGCGCCAAACACACGCTCCGCGCCCTGCCGTTCGCCGCGGTCGGAGACATCGTTGGAATACTCATGGCGGTTATACTTATAAAACTGTTAAATTTTTGATGAAATTGTATTATCCACTTGCAATACGGACAAATTTTATATATAATATAGGATAGAAAAAATGCGGCTGTGCCGCGCGAAAAGGAGATAAAATTATGTATAACAAAATGACAGTTGAAGATGTGGATGTAAAGGGCAAGAAGGTGCTTGTCCGCTGCGATTTCAACGTTCCGCTGGACGCCGACGGCAACATAACGGACGAAAACCGCATAGTGGGCGCGCTCCCCACGATCAAGTATCTTGCGGATAACGGCGCGAAGGTTATCCTCTGCTCGCATATGGGCAAGCCCAAGGGCGAACCTGTTCCCTCGATGTCGCTTGCTCCGGTTGCGAAGAGCCTTTCGGAAAAGCTCGGTAAAGAGGTTGTTTTCGCGGCTGACAATAACGTTGTCGGCGACAACGCGAAGGCTGCAGTTGCGGCTATGAAGGACGGCGACGTTGTTCTTCTCGAAAACACGCGCTACAGAAAGGAAGAAACAAAGAACGAGGAGGCGTTCTCGAAGGAGCTTGCTTCTCTCGCTGATTTGTTCGTAAACGACGCGTTCGGCACGGCTCACAGAGCGCACTGCTCAAACGTGGGCGTAGCGTCAATATTAAAGCCGGCTGTTGCGGGTTATCTTATCGAAAAGGAAATAAACTTCCTCGGCAACGCCGTTAATAACCCCGTAAGACCGCTTGTCGCAATCTTAGGCGGCAGTAAGGTTTCGTCGAAAATTTCGGTTATCGAGAACCTTCTTAAGAAGGTGGACAAGCTCATTATCGGCGGCGGTATGGCGTACACGTTCTTCGCCGCGCAGGGTAAGACGGTCGGCACGTCGCTGCTCGAAGAGGATTACATTGACTACGCGAAGAAGATGCTCGACGAGGCGGGCGACAAGATTATTCTGCCGATTGACACGGTCATCACCGAAAAGTTTGACAACGACGCTCCCTCAAAGGTTGTCGAGGGCAATATCCCCGACGGCTGGATGGGACTTGACATCGGCCCGAAGTCGGTCGAGCTGTTCAAGAAGGAGCTTGCGGACGCTAAGACGGTCGTATGGAACGGTCCTATGGGCGTGTTCGAGATGCCGAATTTCGCGAAGGGTACAAACGAAATCGCGGCGCTTTTGGCGGAGCTTGACGCTACAACAATCATCGGCGGCGGCGACAGCGTTGCGGCTGTAAACCAGGCGGGTTTGGGCGATAAGATGAGCCACATTTCCACCGGCGGCGGCGCGAGTATGGAATTTCTCGAGGGTAAGGAACTCCCCGGTATCGCGGCACTGACGGATAAGTAATTTTTCAGAGGTGATTAAAAATGACAGTTGATGAAAAATTAGATTTGCTGATTGAAGAAATATCAGGTATTAAAGGCGACGTGTCATCGCTCAAAGGCGACGTATCATCGCTCAAAGGCGACGTGTCATCGCTTAAAGAGGATATGGTTGAAGTTAAAGGCAGCTTATCTTCTCTGGATAACCGCGTTACATCGCTGGAAAATAATTTCCTCAATTTCAGAGTATATGTTGAAAATACACTTGAAAAGAAGCTCGATATAATGGTTGAAGCTCAGCAGGTATACGAAGACAGACTGCCGCCGTTGGAACGGCTGCGGCGTGAAGTCGAGCTTTTGAAAATTGACAATGAAGCAGAAAAATCCGCCATATCAGACTTATACGACAAATTAAAAACTGCATAAAAAGGAGAATTAACAATGGGAAAATATATAATTGCGGGAAACTGGAAGATGAACAAGCTTCCGTCGGAGACGTACGACTTCGTTAAAGAGGTCGTTGAGGCGACTAAGGGCGCAACATGCGAGGTAGTGTGCTGCACGCCGTACGTGTGCCTTGCCCCGGCGATCGAGGCGGCGAAGGGTACGCACGTAAAAATCGGCGCGGAAAACCTCCACTACGAGGACAAGGGCGCGTTCACGGGCGAGGTATCGGCTGATATGCTCGTTGATTTGGGCGTTCAGTACGTTATAATGGGACACAGCGAGAGGCGCGAGTACAACAACGAAACCGACGAGACGGTCAATCTGAAGGCTAAAAAGGCGCTTGAAAAGGGACTTATTCCTATCGTTTGCTGCGGCGAATCCTTGGAGCAGCGCGAAGCGGGCATCACTATGGATTGGATCGCGATTCAGATTAAAAAGGCGTTCGCGGGCATAAGCGCGGACGACGCGAAGAAGGTAGTTGTCGCGTACGAGCCTATCTGGGCGATCGGCACGGGCAAGACCGCCACGGACGAGCAGGCGGAGGAGGTTTGCGGCGCTATAAGAAAGCTGCTTGCCGACCTTTACGACGACGCGACCGCGAAGGCAATCACTATCCAGTACGGCGGCTCGATGAACGCGAAAAACGCAGCCGGACTGCTCTCGAAGCCTAATATCGACGGCGGACTTATCGGCGGCGCGTCGCTTAAAGCTCCCGATTTCGCGGTTATTACCGGCGCGGCGAAATAAATAGGGATATAAATTATGATTTAGGGGTGTAAATGCGGGCGACCGCGAGGGTCGCCCCTACGGGAAGGCTCCCCTTGAGGGGAGCTGTCGCCGAAGGCGACTGAGAGGTGGTTCTAAAAAACACATTGCCACCTCTCCGTCATCGCTCCGCGATGCCACCTCTCCTCAAGGGGAGGCTCACGAGATGCGGCGCACGCCGTATGGGCAGAAAGTCAAGCAAGTGCAACATAAATTTCTTTAGGGGATTTCCAGCCGAGGCACTTACGAGGTCGGTCATTG
>CANQKM010000005.1 GCA_947624485.1 uncultured Clostridia bacterium | reverse complement strand
CCCCAATCAGAAGGAGGCGTTGTTTATGTCTGTATGACACTTCACTTTTTTCTGTCTACTTTATTGACGTTAGTTCAATTCTTCCATACGTCCGTATTTATTTCCCTTTACAGGTTTATCATAAAGATGGATGAATTTCCTGCCGTTTGGACAGATCAATTCTCCGGCTTCATTCCTTTTGAAATTTACCGCTCTGTATTCATTATTTCTGTATTTTTTATCTTTTGTTTCTTTCTTGAACATCGTAAATTTCATATACTTCTTCATGCCTTTTTGTTCGCAGTAGAGATAATTATTGTAGCTTCCGTATCCCGCGTCGGCAACGGGATATTCGGAATAAAATCCATATGTTTTCTTAAAGCGCTCCATAAGTGGAACAAAGCAATCCATATCCGACGCATATTGCTTCACATCCATGACCGCTATATATTCATCACATATCCCTAATTGCAGATTATCAGTTGAGTGAGCTTCATAAACACTTTGTTTCTGCTGGTAATGCAAGCCTTTTTCCATACCCATGTATATTTATTGGCGTTGGCTTCTATCTTGGTGCCATCAATATATACATGATTAAGGTCAACATTTTCAGCTTCAAATATCACCTTGTTTATGTCATTAAAAACATCTTGAATACCATCCGTCAGATAATCATTGATAAAATTTGAAACTGTCATATGCGTAGGAGCTTCGGTTCCGTCCAGCATCCATATGAAACGAATGTCGGTTTTGCATAGCTTCTCAATATTTCTTAACGAAGCATATCCGTTGTCCATAAAGGCAAAAAGTATGATTTTCAACATCTTGATAGAATCAAATCTCGGACGACCCATTTTGTTTCCTTTCCCAACAAAATATTTTCTAAGGTCAATTTTATTCATCAATTCGTTGAATGTGTAGATTGGATCAGAAATTTCAATAATTTTTTCTAAATCCACTGGAATTTTCATTTGAATTGGTGTATAATGTACATCAGTGGTAAACATTGTTTTCATATTTATATTATACCACAACCGGGCTGATTCCGCTATGGTTTCAGCCTTTTTTAATAGAAATACAATAAATTTTCTAAACAAGAAAAGGACCTCATTTGAGATCCTTTTCACGTTTGGGACTTTTTTTACAGCCCCTTTTCTTTACATATAATGTCCTCATTTATAAGATATTTATAGTTCTGAAACCCGCATAAACACTTACTTTTGTAACGGCAAAAACGTCAAAATTGACATGCCCCTTATGTTTATATTCCTACCCTCGAAAATGAGGTTAAAACTTTCTACACAAAAATAACTGCATAACGGTCACGAGCCGTAAAAATTGAAAAATTGACGATAGAAATGCTCCGAACGAACAACAGTTCATCGGAGCGTTTTCTATTTCAAAATCTCTGATTTTCCCAAGTCAAGAGTCAAGAAAAATCAGCAAAAATTCCCATATCTTTTCATGGGAAACAAAAACAAGCAGAATTGGTGTCATTCATAGGAAATGATTGATTTAGCCCAAAATTTATGCTATAATTTATAAAACGACAAAAGGGAGTGACAACAATGATAATACGAGATTTAACGCTATCCGATTTTGATGCGGTAAACGAAATTTTCAAGCAGCTTCACGAGTTGCACGTACAACAACGCCCCGACATATACAGAAGTGTTGAAAACCCCGCCGAAGCAAACGGATATATTGCGGAGGAAGTTTTGAATGAAGAAAACCTCATATTGCTCGGCGCGGACGTAGACGGCAAGATTGTAGGCATATGCTTTATCGTAATGCGAACGCCGCGAAATGACGCGCTTGTTCCGCGCGTGTGCGCGTACATAGACGATATTGCGGTTGATGAAAATTATCGCAGACGGGGAATCGGCACGGCGCTTTACAATGAAGCGGTAAAACGCGCGAAGGAGCGCGGCGCGGAGGTAATTCAGCTTCAGGTGAGCGAGTTTAACAAAGCGGCGGTTGATTTTTATAAATCACTCGGTATGACCGTGTGGGAATATAAAATGGAACAGAAGATTTGAAATTATGAAACAAGAAATTATAAAAGCAATAACGGATTTCATATTTGTCGAGGACATTCCGCAGAGGTCGGATATAATCCTTATGCCCGGCGGTTCGCATCCGGAGCTGGGCGAAAAAGCGGCGGAGCTGTGGCACGGCGGGTTTGCTCCGATTGTGTTTGTTTCAGGTGGAGTCAGCGTTAAAACGGGTAAATTCTCCGGCGCAAAATCGAAAACGGACATATATGACGGAGATTATTCCACCGACTGCGAATTTCTTACCGATGTACTCATAAAAAACGGAGTAGCTCCGTCGTCAATTCTTGGTGAAGATAAATCCGGCTATACAAAGCAAAACGCTTTGTACACGAGAGCCGCGCTTGACGAGCTTCAAATTTATCCCAAGTCGGCGATTATCGTTTGCAAAGCGTTTCACGCGCGGCGGTGTCAGATGTGCTATCAGTTGGTGTTTCCCGATACGCATCTGTATATTGTGACGGTTGCGGGCTTCGGCATAACACGCAATAATTGGTATGAAAGTGAATACGGAATAACTCGTGTAATGGGTGAGCTGTCGCGCTGTGGTCAGCAGTTTACGCGGGAATGGATTGAGGAATTATAAAAAATATAGGAGGTAACGAAATGAAATTACAGGAACGCGATATTTATTTGGACACGCTCAGCCGTGAGGATTGTAAAACTTTATGGAATGACTTTGAATACGATTTTGCCCATCCTACCGAGGAATTAAGTTTGGGACATTCAGATGAAAAGGCAAATGAATGGTTTGACGAGATACAAAAGCTACAGGGAAACAGCAATGTTCGTCTCGGTATTTTCAAGAATGACGGAACTGTAATCGGCGACGTGGCATTGCAGAATATTGACAGGATAAACCGCAAATGCAGTATCGGCATGGGAATCGCGAAAATAGAAAACCGCTCAAAAGGATACGGGTATCAGGCGGCAATGCTTATAATAAATTACGGTTTCAAATATTTAGGGTTTGAAAGGATTGAAGCCAATACTTTGGACGTTAATATTGGAGCGCAGAAATCTCTCGAAAAATGCGGTTTCACTTTGGAAGGCAGAGAAAGAAAGTCGATTTATCTCAACGCGCAAATGCATGACCGATTAAATTATGCCATTCTGAAAGAGGAATTTGGGGTAATAGGATATGTCGGATTTTGATTTGGTAATATAAATGGAGCAGGAAAATGAGTTTATGGAGGAAATACAATGATACTGTATCACGGAAGCTCTGTTCCCAACTTAAAGGAACTGAAACCGCATATTTCTGAACATAAAAAGCCGTATATATATTTTTCGACTAACATAGTAGTAGCCGCGTTATATACTGTACATAAAACGGAACGTCCGTATAATTGGTTTACATATGGATTTAATAATAACGGCATTCCTGTTTATACGGAATATTATCCGAATGCGCTTGCGGACGTGTATAGCGGTCAGCGCGGATATATCTATCAGTGCCGTAAAACTAATGATATGAGTAACCCGACAGATATAAATTGTGCGTATGTTTGTCCAATCCCGATTTCTGTTGAGAACTGCATTATGATGGACGATGTGTATGCGTGCTTATTGAAATACGAAAAAGACGGTATGCTAATCGTAAACCGATTTGAAGGTTTGTCTGCTAAACAGCGAGAAAATATTGATAAACAAATGCGGCAGGAGATATTAAATTATAATTTGCTGTCAAAGCCCGAATGCGGTTATAGTAAATTTATACGCGAGCGATTTCCTGATGTGTGGAAAAAGACAGCGAGGTGAAATCATGGAATTTGAAATAAGGGAAGCCGTAATATCGGACGCAGAAGCGATTTACATATTGAACCGCGATCGCAGAAAATCAAAAGAATTTGGATATGTGCAAAAAAAATGGTTTGGAATATATTTTAGTTGATGATAGATATTTTATTGACTTACCAAAAATATTGGAATAAAAAATTTGTCGTTAGTAGTTATGCTTGCCTATATTAGGTTGTACAAACACGCACAGCAAATGTGTAATCATTGTTTTGAAATTTCTTCAAACTGCTTTTTGAAAATTCTCAAAGGTAGTGACTTACACCCTTTGCATCAAGCACTGAGTCGATAATCTCATACTCCGCCGCCAGATCCGCCGCGTCGTCGTCGCATATAGCGATTCGCATACTTCCACCTCCGCATGAATACATTTTATCACATTTTCATAAAATGCGCAATCCATATATTTATCAATCTTTTGATTGCGCGTCAAGAAAATTCGTTGGAATAATTTTCCTCTTTATCGCATTATCCTGCGTTTCGCTCGCCTGTTCCACAATCGTCAATCTCGAATAATACGCAAGCGTCTTATCCTTCCAATCCGCGTACTGCTCTAGTGAGCAATTCTCCCTTGCGCCTTCCCAGTCCTCAAGGAACAGACACATATCGGCGTTAAGGTCGGTTTTTGCTTTTCCGTCAAACGTGATGGAGCACTCCCACCTATCATCTCGCGGCGGACGCTTTACGTCAATATCAAATTTCAAGCCTGTCACTTTTTCAAGCTCAAACAGCATTGCCGCGATATCGGCAAATGTGGTAATCTGCGGCTTCACCGTTTCGGTTTTGTAGCCGAGCAGATAAGTCGTGGTCGTGTCAAGAGCCTTTGCAAGCTCATTGAGCATACTTATGGAAATTTCAATCTCGCCGTTTTCGTACTTTTGGATTGTACGCAGCGATTTGCCGAGCACGTTCGCAAGCTCCGTTTGGTTATACCCTTTTTTCTTCCGCGCCTTTCTGACACGCTGCCCTATTGTCATTTCTTCGTTATTCATCTTTACTTCACCTCATATACAGTATATCACATATATTTATGAATTTCAAGTACATAAATAAAATTTTCAAAAATACTATTGACATATTATTAGTTCGTTGATATAATGAATATGTACTATTGATACAGATATTCTCCGATTACAGGTAAAAACGAGAAAATTAACGCATTAATGGTGCTAATAATAGGTGGAAACTTTTTTAGCAAGCATAACACTATGGTACTCAAAGTACCGAAAGTGTTCCAAAATCCCTTGCGGGTTTTTGCAAAAAAGTTTCCTGTGCAGCGAAAGGAGGCGAAAATTTTGGATAAGCGTAAGCGGAATATTCAAGTAAAATTTTATGTTGATGAGAAAGAATTGGAACAGATAAACAAGCGCGTACAGTTGGCTAATGTGACTAATCGCGGCGCATATCTGCGGAAAATGGCTATTGACGGGTTCGTGGTAAATGTTGATACTTCCGACTTGAAAGCGGTTGTTAAAGAGATGAACGCTATCGGAAAGAATATCAATCAAATCACGCGGAACGCCAACACCTATGGAATTATGAAACAAGATATTACGGCTATCAAAACGAAGGTGGACGAGATATGGCAATTACTAAGATACACCCTATCAAACACACTCTCGGCAAGTCAATAACATATATCGGAAACGAGCGCAAAACCGAGGAAGGAAAATATATTTCAACCTTCGGCTGCGCATACGAGACAGCGGAGCTTGAATTTGAATTAACGGCACAATCGGCAAAAGGCGGCGGCGAAAATCAGGCGTATCACCTTATTCAGTCATTCAAGCCGAACGAGGTTACTGCGGAACAATGCCACGAGATAGGAAAGAAATTCGCCGACGAGGTTTTGGGCGGTAAATATGAATATGTACTTTGTACGCATACAGACAAAGACCATTACCACAATCACATCATATTTAACGCCGTCAGCTTTCAAGACCACAAGCGTTATCGTTCCGACAAGAAATCATGCTACCGCATACGGGAAATAAGCGACAAGATATGCGCCGAGTACGGACTAAATGTTGTCGAGCCGAGCGGACGGAAACGGAGCTATGAGCAAAAGAAAACGTATGTTTCAAACAAATACAAAATCAAAAAAGCGATTGACGAGTGTATCCTGTTCGCGGTTGATTATGAGGATTTTCTGCGGCGGATGCGCGATAAGAAATATATTGTCCGCGAGGACGAGTTTTTGTGGTTTCGGGACGCGGATAACAAACGATTTACCAAAACCGATACAATCGGCAGAGGTTACGAGAAAGATAATATCGAGCTTCGTATTAAAGGAACGTATCACCCCAAAACAGTTGACCTACTCATTGACATCGAACACAACGTAAAGTGTCAACAGTCAAAGGGATATGAACAATGGGCGAAAATTCACAATTTAAAGCTGATAGCAAAAACGCTTATCGTTATACACGAGAGAGGTATTGCAGATTATGATGATTTATCAAAACGGGTATCGGAGAAATCAAAGAGGTTAAAGGAAACAGCAGATAAAATCAAGTCCGATAAAAAGCGGATAACCGAGCTTGACGCCTTGATAAAAAAGCTGAATATGTATCGAAACTTGAAACCGATTTATGAGGAATACACAAAGAAAAATCCGCTGCTGAAAAACAGCTTCTATTCCAATCATAAACGGGAGATAGACCTGTTCCAACGATTGACGAACGAGTTGAAGCCACACTTAACAGAGAACAACAAGCTGCCGAGTATGAAACAAATAGAAGCGGAAAAGCAGCGACTTTTGACGGACATCTCCAAGCTGTCGGCTCTGCACAAGGATATTAAAGATGAATACACCGACATAGCGGTATTAAAGAAAAACGTGGATATGTTCCTTAACATAAAGCCGGGGCAGGAGGCGCCAAAGAAAAAGCCGAGTATTCTCAAAAAACTTACCGAACACAGAGAACGTGCTGACAGGAAAACCAAACAAACACAACATCATAAAGGGCATAACGATCCCGAATTGTAAAGGAGGACATTATGGATATTCAAACAATAACTGACAAGATAAACTACAAAACAGCGCGAGTGCAAAAGCTCCAAGCTGAAATTAAGGCTCTTGAAAAAACGAGGGTACAGCTTGAAAACGAGGAAATCATAAACGCCGTAAATGAGGCAAACATTCCAATCAGCGAACTAAAAAATCTGCTAACATCACTAAAGGAAAGGAACGGTGCAATATGAAAGTTAAAAACCTGTTATCTGCGGAGCTTCCGCAGATAACGCTTACCTTTGAAAGCGGCAACACTACCTACCGTTTCAGAGGCGTGTACGCCGGACACAAATCCCTGCCGTCAAAATTGTTGAAATTGATGGCTGAAAATCCCGAAAAAGGCGGTGACAAACAGAATGAAATATGATATACTATTGATACAATCCTGTTTGGCAGACTGTCGGAAAGCGAGGATTAACAAATGAACAGACAGTCTGAAAAAATAACGGCGTTATACTGCCGCCTGAGCCGTGATGACGAGCTTCAAGGTGACAGCAACAGTATTGTGAACCAAAAGGCAATTTTGAGCAAGTACGCGAAGGATAACAATTTCAAAAATCCGCAGTATTTCGTTGACGACGGAGTGAGCGGAACGACGTTCGAGCGTGAGGGATTTCAAGCGATGATAGCCGAAGTAGAGAACGGCAATATTGGAACGATTATCGTAAAGGATATGAGTCGTTTCGGACGTGACTACTTAAAGGTCGGCTTTTACACGGAAATCTTGTTTGCAGAAAAAGACGTGAGGTTTATCGCTATAAACAATGGCATTGACAGCGCAAACCAAACCGACAGCGATTTTACCCCGTTTCTGAACATCATGAATGAATTTTATGCAAAAGATACGTCGAAAAAAATCAAAGCTGTTGCAAAAGCCAAAGGCGAATCCGGCAGACATCTGACAACGATACCACCTTATGGATATATGAAGAATCCAAATAATACTGATGAATGGCTTGTTGATGAAGACGCTGCCGAAATGGTAAAAAGAATTTTCAAAATGTGTCTTGACGGTTACGGTCCAACACAGATTGCGAAACAACTTAAAGCAGAAAGGGTTTTAAAGCCAACTGCCTATTGGTATGAGAAAGGCAATATCAATTTCAGTGTACCGCCGAACGACCAATACGGTTGGAGTGCACGCACTATCGGTGATATACTGATGAAAAAAGAATATCTCGGTCATACGGTAAACTTTAAGACTTATAAAAAATCGTATAAGTCAAAGAAGATATTGCATAACTCCGAAGAAAATCAAATGGTTTTTGCAAACACTCACGAAGCTATTGTTGACCTTGACACTTGGGAACGAGTACAGGAATTGCGCAAGAACAAGCGCAGGCCGACGAGGACGGGTAAAACGAATATGTTTTCTGGAATTGTCTACTGTGCCGACTGCGGACAAAAGCTGTACTATTGTACGAGCAAATACTTTGAGAGCCGCCAAGACCACTTCGTATGCTCGACCTCACGCAAGCAGGGCACCGACGTATGTGATACCCACTTCATCAGAGCGGTTGTGCTCGAACAAGGCGTATTACAACATCTGCGTTATGTAATCAATTTTGTATCAAGCTTTGAGGACAAATTTCGTGAAATAATGGGCGCGAAACATAAAGCAGAAGTCAAGAAAGAGCTTGCAGCAAAACGCAGAGCTATAACCAAAGCCGAGAAGCGAATTGCCGAGTTAGACCGATTATTCAAATCGATCTACGAGGATAAGGCTAATGGTACGCTCAACGAAAGCCGCTTCAAAATGCTTGCCGACGATTACGAGCGAGAGCAGGAGGATTTGAAAAAATCCATTGACATGCTGACCGTTGAAGTTGCACAACAAGAGGAGCAATCCGAAAATGTGGAACGTTTCATCGAAAAAATCCACAAATACTTTGATTTGCAGGAGCTAACGCCGACAATCTTAAACGATATGGTTCAACGGATTTACGTCCACGCGCCGGAAAAGATTAACGGCAAACGGACGCAGCAAATTGACATTTACTACGACTTGGTGGGCTTCCTGCCAATGTCATTGTTTCAAAATGAAAAGCAGGATAGGGTCGCATAATGCGACTCTATCCCGCAAAAACAAATCTTACTGTTTTATGTGAACGGCTCAAAAGCCCTGCTTTTTCTTTATCTCAATTCGTATATGAACCGTTAAAAAAACCGCCGCAGTCCGCGGCGGTTTTGTATGTCGGTTTTAAATTACGGCTGCTTGCCGATGTAGGCAAGAATACCGCCGTCTACGTAAAGCACGTGACCGTTTACGGCGTTCGACGCGTCCGACGCGAGGAATACTGCGGGGCCTGTAAGCTCCTCCGCCTGCAGCCATCTGCCGGCAGGTGTGCGTCCGCATATAAACTGGTCGAACGGGTGTCTCGAGCCGTCCGGCTGCTTCTCACGAAGCGGTGCGGTCTGCGGTGTCGCGATGTAACCGGGGCCTATGCCGTTGCACTGGATATTGTACGCGCCGTACTCCGCGCAGATGTTTCTCGTGAGCATTTTAAGACCGCCCTTTGCGGCAGCGTATGCCGAAACAGTCTCGCGTCCGAGCTCTGACATCATCGAGCAGATGTTTATAATCTTGCCGTGTCCCTTCTTAATCATTGCGGGGATAACCGCCTTCGATACGATGAACGGAGCGTTCAGGTCAACGTCGATAACCTGTCTGAACTCCTCCGGTGTCATGTCGCACATCGGTATTCTCTTAATGATACCCGCGTTGTTGACAAGAATGTCGATAACGCCGACCTCGGCTTCGATTTTCGCTACCATGTCCTGTACCATTGCCTCGTTGGTAACGTCGCAAACGTAACCCTTCGCGTCGATACCGTCCGCCTTGTAGGACGCGAGTCCCTTGTCAACGAACTCCTGCTTAATGTCGCAGAAAACGATTTTCGCGCCCGACTTCGCGTAAGCCGATGCGATAGCGTAGCCGATGCCGTAGCTTGCGCCCGTAACGAGCGCAACCTTGCCGTCAAGGCTAAAGTTTAAGTAATCACTCATCTTTGTTTTTCCTCCTTGTTTTGTTTGTATTTTAATATTAAATATTAACTTATAGAAGCGGATCGGGGCGATATATCAGGTGGCTGAAATTGCCCTCAATATCCTTGTACCAGTACGTTTTAAGTCCCTTCGCGTTTTCGCTTACGTCGTGTACCTCCTCGACGCGGCTGTCCGCTTTGAGCTTTGCGACGATTTCGTCGAAGTTTTTCGGTGAAACGGAAAACGCGAGATGTCTTATACCCGGTGACTTCTCCGACTCGCCCGACCTGCCTGTCTGCGCCACCACGAATTCGATCATGCTGCCGTCGGGGAACTGCAGGAAGTATGTGCCTTTGCCGTTGTCGTACACAACCCTGCCGCCGTACATTTCCATGTACCAGTCTTTCAGCACTGCCGTGTTCTTGGCGACAATGGCTATATGCTCTATACCGTTTACCATGTTAATCACTCTCCTTTAATTATTGTATTCTTAACAACATTATATCACATATTTTATTGGATTTCAATAGTAATCACGGCAAAATTATCCGAAAAATTATGGAGTATGCCGACTTTTTACAGCGGTTCGCTGCCGCCGCACGTCATGCTCGCGCGGTGTACGTTCATAAATCCCGCGCGGAAGTCTGAGAGGTACTTTTCCATTGCGTCGATCACGCTCTGCGGCTTTAGGTTGTACGCGCTTCCGACCGCGACGCACATTGTAAGCGTGAGCGTTTTGCCGTCGTCCGCCGTTTTTTCAAGGGAATAGATGTACGGGCGTATGTCGGAGTCCTTAATGCCGCTTTTCGTCTTTTTCGGCACGATCAACTCGTTTTGCGCCATCAGCGCGTCAACGTCCGCGCTTCCCTCGTATTCAAGCTCGACGTTGTACACCGCGCGGTCGAGCTTTGTGAGGTCGATTTCCTTACCCTGAACCTTTTTCGCCGCGAGTATTTTGTACCCCGGCGGGAACGCGGCGTTTATCGTACTCATTATCTCGTCCGCGTCAAAATCGCTGTCGAACGACACGCGCATATATTCGCAGTCCGACGTTACGCCTACCGATAACGGCTGCGCGACGGTCATGATTGGGTGAGGGTTGAATCCTTGGCTGAACACGAAATTAAGACCGGTGCGCCGTATCGTCCTGTGGAACAGGCGCATGAAGTCGAGATGTGAAATGTATTTGACGCGCTCGTCGCGCGCGTATTTCAAAATATAATCACTCATGGCACACCCCCGCGCCGAACGACGCCGCGCCGCAGCCGGCGCATTTCTGACGGCAGTTAGCCGTCGTTTCGGCTCGTTTGGCCTTCTCGTTTTCGCGCATAAGGAAGCTTTTTGTAACTCCCGCGTCTATATGATCCCATGGCAGAACCTCGTCGCAGCTGCGTTCGCGCGTCGTGTAGAAATCGGGATCAACGCCCATTTCCTTAAACGTTTCCATCCACGTGTCAAACTTAAAATGCTCGCCCCACGCGTCAAATTTGCAGCCGTTCTCCGCCGCCTTTATTATAACGGGGCAGAGCCGCCTGTCGCCGCGCGCGAACACGCCCTCGAGGTAGCTCGTCTTGTTGTCGTGCCAGTTGTAGCGTATGCGTTTGGATTTAATGGCTTTCTTTAATTCGTCCTGCTTTTCTATGAGCATTTCGCGCGTGTCCTGCGCCGCCCACTGGAACGCTGTAAACGGCTTTGGGACAAAGCTTGACGTGCTGACGGTTATATTTATGTTTTTCGCGCGCTCCTCCTTCGGCACGGCGAAGTAAACGTCCAGTACCTTCTGCGCAAGCTCCGCTATGCCGCGCACGTCGTCCATAGTTTCCGACGGCAGACCTATCATAAAATACAGCTTGACCGTCGTCCACCCGCCGCGGAACAGCATATCGGCGGATTTTAATACATCGTCCTCGGTTATATTCTTGTTTATCACGTCGCGCAGCCGTTGTGTGCCGGCTTCCGGCGCGAACGTTATACCCGTCTTTCTGACCTTCTGCACCTTCTCCATAAGCTCCATGGAGAAGTTGTCAATGCGCAGAGAGGGGAGGGACAAGCCGATTTTCTTTTCCTCGGTTATCTTCAAAAGCCCGTCCGTAAGCTCCTTAAGCGAGCCGTAATCGCTCGTCGAGAGCGAGGACAGCGAAATTTCGTCGTAGCCGCTGCACGTAAGCAGATTTTCCGCGATACCGAGCAGACGGTCAGCCTTACGCTCGCGCAGCGGACGGTATATGTACCCCGCCTGACAGAAGCGGCAGCCGCGCAGACAGCCGCGCATTATTTCGAGCATAACGCGGTCATGCACGACCTCGCCGAACGGCACTATTATGGTTTCGGGCGTGTACGCCGACGCGAAATCGCTCATTATGCGCTTTCTCACCCTTGCCTTCGCGTGGGGGTTGTTCGGCGTGACGCTTTTAACCGTGTTGTCGTCGTTGTACTCCACATCGTAAAACGACGGCACGTAAACGCCTTCTATCTCCGCGATTGCCTCGAGGTAGTCGCGCTTATTCTTCTTGCCGCTCTTTTTCCACTTCACATACTCGTCCACGACCTCGTGGATAATATCCTCGCCCTCTCCCATCATAAAGAAGTCGAAAATATCCGCCACCGGCTCGGCGTTGTACGCGCACGGGCCGCCGCCGCAGATTATCGGGTACGTTTCGTCCCTGTCCTTCGCTAAAACGGGTATCTCGGCGAGGTTAAGCATATTCACGATCGTGGAGTAGCAAAGCTCGTACTGCAGCGTAAAGCCGAGCATGTCAAAATGCGTCACCTCGTCGCCCGACTCGAGCGCGAAAAGACGTATACCATGCTTTTTCATCTCATCCTCCATGTCCGTCCACGGCGCGAACACTCGCTCGCAGTACGTGTCGGAGCGCTCGTTGAGCGTGTGGTAGAGAATTTTAAGACCGAGGTGCGACATGGCTATCTCGTATATGTCGGCAAAGCAAAAGCCGAAGCGCACAAACGAGGCGGAGCCGTCCTTTATAACGGAATTAAGCTCGCCGCCCGTGTAACGCGTCGGCTTTGTGACAGCCGATAATATTTTATCTCTTGTTGTTATCATAAAATCTCCTCGGGTGCCGGTGTGTCGGTCACGGTTGACGCGCCGGCTTGCTTCTGCGCCTTTTTGGCGGCTCTCTTGTCGCTTACGGAACTGAAAAAGCCGTTAGCCTTGTCGATGATACCGGGCATCATGTCGATAACCCTGTCGATCGTCGAGGTCGTGCCGCCCATGGACATAAGGCGCACGTTGTCGTTATTTATGACGAGAAACGCCTCAGCCTGCACCGACGCGCCGCCGCCCGCGCCGCCGCCGAAGCGCGTGCCTGCGGAGTTTTTCTTTTCAAACTCGTTGCCGCCGCCGCCGAAGCCGAAGGACACCTTTGAAATCGGGATAATGACCGTTCCGTCGCCGACCGTCATCGGTTCGCCGACCACGGAATTAGCGTCGATAAGTCCCTTGAACTTCTCCGACGCCAGCGTGAATAAATCGCTCACCTTGTTTTCATCCATTGTTCTTTAACCTCCTGTTAATTTTCAGTATTTTAAGCAGTATAATCGCCGCCTTAAAGCCTATAACCAAAACGCTTGCAATGCGCGTCCGCACCGTTATATCCGCGCTGCCCTCGATAACGAAGCCGTCGTAATCCGCGTCTATATCTACTCTCCAGTCGTAAAGGCGCGTGTGATTGTCGATAAAGCCGAGCAGACCGTATATAAACGCGTTCGCCGCGCCGTAGGCAATACCGGTATACATCGCGTCGCCCGTGCCTATCTTCGCGCTCACGTAAAACTTCTTTACCGCAAGCGTCCGCGCAAACAGGCCGCGTATGAGTTTTTTTATATCGTCCCGCGTCACGTCTATAACCTCGCGCGCAAGCTCTATCGTCTGCGACAGCGGACGCTTCGATTTTTCAATATCCTTCTTTTCCTTTTCCGCGTCCTTTTCCGCGTCGTCAGCCGCTTTTTCCGCGTCCTTTTTGACCTTCGCCGGCAGTATGCTCAGCTTTATCGGGAAGTATTTTACCGTAAGGCGCACGTCCGCGTTTTTCTCCGCGTACGATACCGAAAAAGCCGCGTCGATAGGGATGAATATTATCAGCGCGATAACGGCTGCTGTAATGAGTACGATATACACTGCCGTCATTGGCTCACTTCCTTTGTGGGTGATATGGTCTGTGGATATAAAACCCCTCCGTCATTGCTTCGCAATGCCACCTCCCCTAGTAGGGGAGGCATACGATGTGCGCCGCTCTCTGTGAGGCTCCCCTAATAGGGGAGCTGTCGCCGTAGGCGACTGAGGGGTCCACCTCGACAGTCCGTTAGCCTCCCTTGTTAAAGGGAGGGGGACCGCCGTAGGCGGTGGAGGGATTCATTGTGAAAATAGAAAGGAATCCCCCAGTCAGCTTCGCTGACAGCCCCCTTTGACAAGGGGGCCTTACGCGTCCGCCTCCGCGTTCTCTCCCTCAATTTCCAACTGCACGCCCTGCGCGCTCTCGGTGTCGAGCCGGCTCAAATCGAGCGGCGGCAAATCGCGCGGATCTTTAAGTCCGAAGCAGCGCAGAAACGTGTCCGTCGTCACGTACAGTATCGGTCTGCCGGGCGCGTCGAGCCTGCCCTTTTCCTCGATAAGACCGCGCTCGTACAGCCTGTTCACGCAGCCGTCACTGTTCACGCCGCGTATCTCCTCGATCTGACCGCGCGTCACCGGCTGCTTGTACGCGATAATCGCGAGCGCCTCCATAGCCGCGTTCGACAGCGGCTGAAGCCTCTGCTCTCCTAATATTTCCTGTATATACGTATAATATTCGGGACGCGAACAAATCTGGTACCCCTCCGAAATGTCTATTATATTAAAGCCGCGCTTGTCGCGCTCGTATTCCTCTTTAAGCTCGCCGACGGCATTTTCAACGTCCTTAACGCCGCAGTCAAGCACTGCCGCCAGCTTCGCGGCCTTGACGGGTTCGCCAGCCGCGAACAGTATACCCTCAATGGCGTATTTTATATTTTCCTTCATTCATTGCCTCCCCGCGCGCCGACGCGCCTTGACGTGAGTATAAAATCCTTCTTTTCGCTGTCGTAATCGGCTGACAGTCTGCCGAGCTTCACCATTTCAAGCACCGCAAGGAATGTCGCTATCATTTCGGGCTTTGAGTCGTCCTCACGAAACAGCGTTTCAAACTTTATTTTACCGAAACGCCGCAGACGCTTGCAGATTTTTTCAACCATATCGTCCACAGACACCTTCTCGCGTCCGACTATCTGTGAGAACGCGCGCTTTTCGGGCTTCTGCCGTCTCATGTGGCGGCGGAAAATACTCTCAAACGCGCTTAAAAGCTCGTCGGTGCTGTGGCTTACGTCGTACTCCGGCACGGGGAAATCGATATTTTCCGCCTCACGGAACACCATATGCCGCGTCGAAAACTCGCTTTTGCGAAGCTCCTGCGACGCCTCCTTGTACTGCTGATATTCGATAAGCCTGCGCGCAAGCTCTTCTCTGGGATCCTCTTCGTCCTCCTCATCGGCCTTCGGCAGCAGCATTTTTGACTTTATATACAAAAGCTGCGACGCCATGACGAGAAATTCGCTCGCGTTGTCGAGGTTCAATTCTTCTATTCCGTCAATCGCTTCAAGGTACTGCTCGGTTATCTCCGCTATCGGTATATCGTAAATGCTGACCTTGTTTTTCTGTATCAGCGTCAGCAGCAGGTCGAGCGGGCCTTCAAAATTTTCGAGTTTATACGTTACCTGTTCCATCAAACAATTATCCTTATCAAGCCGTTAAGCAAATTTGTGATACCGTCCATAAAGAAATTCACGCCCGTGCCTATCACCGCGCTCAAAGCGCCCGATATTGACAGTAACATAATCAGTATCATCGAGTATCTCTCGTACTGCATGATCGTGTAGTATATCCTGTTCGGCACGATTATGCCGAGAACCTTCGCACCGTCGAGCGGCGGAATGGGGATAAAGTTAAACACCATGAAGCATAGATTGCGAAACGCGAAAAACGAAAGTATGCTTCCGACGGTGTTGACCGCGCCGTACCAGCCGAGGTTAAGCTTTATATTCACGACAAGGAACGCCGCGTACAGAAGCATTGCCGTAAACGCCATTATGAGGTTCGCGAGCGGGCCCGCCGCCGCCGTGACAGCCATGCCCACCTTCGGATTTTTGTAGTAACGCGGATTTACCTCGACCGGCTTTGCCCAGCCGAAGCCGGTAAGTATCATAAGTATCGTTCCGACAAGGTCGAGATGCGCGAACGGGTTAAGCGTGAGCCTGCCCTGACTGCGCGGCGTGGGATCGCCGAGCTTGTCCGACACAAGACCGTGCGCGAACTCGTGACCTGCGAGCGCGATAAGCGTGACGGGTATACCTATTAAAATATTCTGCCAGTTTCCGAACAGTCGGGTGAATATATTAAACATACAAATTCTCCTTAATATTACAGATATTTATATTATATAAAATTTTTACCGAAAAGTAAAGAGAAATTACCGATTAAACGCAAAAAAAGAACGCCCCGCACGCGTAAATGCCGTTGATTTGGGGTGTTGAAGTTGGTTTTTTTACGGGCGAACGCATGAAAGGCTCCCCTTGAGGGGAGCTGTCGCCGGAGGCGACTGAGAGGTGGTATTTAAAATTGGAGTCAGCCACCTCTCCGTCATTGCTACGCAATGACACCTCTCCTCAAGGAGAGGCTGACGATGTTTACCGCTTACCTCACCACGATCGTCTTAATAACCTGCTGCTGCACAGGCACATCGTCGGCGTCCATGGTATCATTATGCTCCGTCGGCGTTTCGGCAATCGCGTCCACGTACTCCATACCGCTCGTCACACGCCCGAACGCCGCATACTGACCGTCGAGCGCGTCGCTGTCGGCGTGCATTATGAAGAACTGGCTCGAACCGCTGTCATAATCCTGCGCTCTCGCCATGGAGATAACACCCCTCGCGTGATGTATGAGATTTAGGTAGCCGTTCGCGAGGAACTCGCCCGTAATTGCCGACGCGTCCTTGTGGCTGTAATCCGTGCCGAAGCCGCCGCCCTGAATCATGAAATCCTTGATTACGCGGTGGAATATAAGCCCGTCGTAGAAATGGCTCTCCGCGAGCTTAACGAAATTCGCGACCGACACCGGCGCAATATCGGGGTACAGCTCCAACTCTATAACGCCGCCGTTTTCAAGCTGAATCTCCGCGTTCACAACGTTACCGTTTTTAAGCACATAGCCAAGGTACGCGTCGTATTTTTTAAATAAAATCTGCTCATACGTCTTAAACTTCTCCGCTATTCCCGTGAGGTCTGCGGCAGGGGGCGTGTACGTAATATCGACCGTTCTCGACGCGTCGTCCCAGCCGACCTCCGCGCCGAAAAGCTCCGACAATGCCCTGAGCGGCACCATCGTGTAATCGTTCACAATAACGGGCGGTACTTCCATGGGCGCGTAGCCGCATATTTTAACGGCGTCCGTCACAAACGCGTTTTCCTTGCCTATCCACGCAAACGTAAGCTCCGAGCCGTCGGTAACGGTTATGCCGCGCGTATCGGGATCCCATGATATGTCGCAGCCGAGTACGTCGCTTATCGAGCGAAGCGAAACGAGTGTTCTGCCGTTCTCTATCACAGGCGGCACCTGCATTGTCACGGCGCTGCCGTTCAGTCTGACGGTAAGATCGTCGTCCGCCATGGCAGGTACGGCGGTCAAAACCGACGCCGCAACGGAAAGTGCGGCTGCAAAAGCGGTTATCCTTTTCATTTTAACAGCTCCTTAATACGAATATATAAATATTGTACCACATTTCGACATTTTTTTCAATATCTATTTTGCGCATGAACTTTGTATTGTGTTTTTGCCCGTTTTATGATAAAATGCAGTTTAACAAATAATTTGCCGCGGTGAACCGACACACGGAAACGGGAGGATAAAAATGGACATTAAAGAGATATTAAGCGTCGCGTCGGCGTTTCAAGCCGAAATGTGCGAAATACGCCGCACGCTGCACCGCCGCCCCGAAACGGGATTTGACCTGACATTCACGAAAGCGTTCGTAAAGGAAAAGCTTACCGAATACGGCTATGCGCCTGTTGAAACGGGAAAGGCCGGACTTGTCGCGCTTTGCGGCGGCAAGAGAGAGGGCAAAACGATCCTGCTCCGCGCCGACATGGACGCGCTGCCGATTTTCGAGGAAGCCGACGTTGATTTCCGCAGCGAAACCGACGGCAAAATGCACGGCTGCGGCCACGATATGCACACGGCTATGCTTCTCGGCGCGGCAAAAATATTAAAGGCGCACGAGAACGAATTAAACGGAACGGTCAAGCTTGAATTTCAGCCTGCCGAGGAAATTTTCCAAGGCTCGCCCGACATGATTAAATCCGGCGTGCTTGAGAATCCGCATGTTGACGCGGCTGTGATGATTCACGTAATGGCTGGTACGCCGCTCCCGACGGGAATGGTCGCGGTATCAAACGGCGGAATTTCAACCGCGTCGTGCGAGCAGTACCACATAACGGTGCGCGGCAAGGGCGGTCACGGCTCTGTGCCGCACGAGACGATAGATCCGATAACGGCAGCCGCACACATTCACCTCGCGCTCGCGGAAATAAACAGCCGTGAGATAGACGGTCACGATTACGGCGTGTTCACGACCGGCCGCTTTGAGGCGGGACAGGCTTCAAACGTCATTCCCGACAAGGCTGAAATGTGGGGAACGATACGCACGACCGATCCCGGCAACAAGGTCGGCGCTCTGATAAAAAAGCGTATGGAGGAAATCGTTAAAGGCGTAGGTACGGCTTTGCGGTGCGAAACCGAGGTCGAGTTTTACGATTACTGCCCGTGCATGATGATAGACGACAACCTCGCGGCGGATATGCTTCAATATATGAAAGAAATGTTCGGTGACGGTGCGATCGACCTTTCCGTAATATCGGGCGGCAAGCCGGGCGGCGGCAGCGAGGACTTCGCGTTCGTCAGCCATGAAGTCCCGACGGCGAGCATGTTTCTTGTCGCGGGAAGCTCAAACGACGGCTATATCTACGGTCAGCACCACCCGAAGGTGCGCTTCGACGACTCCGTGCTTTACCGCGGCGCGGCTGCGTACGCATGCGCGGCTGTAAAATGGCTTGAAAATCATTCCTCGTGAGTGAAAACGGGAGCGGAATATGTATATTTACAAAAGCGGAATTAGTATAAAACGGTTTTTGAATATAAAAAACGCGTATACGGAGAATTATCTTAACGAGCTTTATGCCGAGTACGAGCGCGTTAAAGACGCGCCCGTGCCGCAGCTTACGCGCGAGGATTTTGGCGAGTACGCACGGACTGGCAGACGCGTGGGGTACGAGAGAAAATATTTTGCGCGCCGCACGATGCTGCGCGACTTCGCGCTTATGACGCTGCTCGGCTGCGGTGAAGCGGTTGAAAAATTAGAGAAAATAATAACGGCGGTGTGCGCGGAAAAAACGTGGACGCTGCCTGCTCACGCAAGTGAGGACGAAAACGCGGTCGACCTTTTCGCGGCGGAAACGGCGCAGTCGCTCACGGAAATTGTTTCACTCACGCTCGGCGCAATCAAAGCTGCCGTCGCGGAAAAAGCAATATCCGAGGTAAAACGGCGCGTACTCACGCCGTACCTCACGCGCCGCGAGCCGTACAACTGGGAAAATATGCGCTCGAACTGGTGCGCCGTATGCGGCGGCTGCGTCGGTATGACCGCGCTTTACCTTATCGAGGACGCGGACGAGGCGCGCGACGCCGTCAGCGGACTTGAGAGCGTTTTTGAGAGCTACGCCGAGAGCTTTTCCGACGACGGCGCATGTCTTGAAGGGCTGTACTACTGGGGTTACGGCATGATGTACCTCACCGCTTTTTTGGAGCTTTACCGTGAACGCACGGGCGCGGATTTTCCCGTAAATACGGAAAAACTCACGAAAATGGCAGCCTTCGCCGGAAAGTGCGCTGTTAAAGACGGAATAACTGTCAGCTTTTCCGACGACTTTGAGCGCGGCAGAATATATTCGGGACTTTCCTCACGCCTTACCGAACGCTTCGGCACGCCGCCCGTATCACAGGAGTACCTCGCGCCGTTTTCGGGCGACGACTGCGGCAGGTGGTGCAGAGCGGTACGCGACATGGCGTGGTACAGCGCGTATGATGGCGGCGAAACGGAGACGGTATCGGTGATGAGAGGCGCGCAGTGGGCTGTAATGCGCGGCAATACGCTGTCGCTCGCCTTTAAGGGCGGCACTAACGGCGAGCCGCACAACCACAACGACATAGGCAGCTTCACCGTCGTGAAAAACGGAGATGTCATTCTCTGCGACCTCGGCGCGGGCGAGTACACGCGCGAGTATTTTTCCGGCGACCGATACGGCGTTTTCTGCTGCTCGTCATTCGGTCACAGCGTACCCGTAATAAACGGCGCGCCCCAACAGGCGGGTGCGGAGTACGCAGCGAAGGATTTTAAAATAAACGGCACAACGGTAAGCGCCGACATAAGCGGCGCGTACGATATAAGCGCGCTGAAAAAATGCGTCCGCACGCTCGCGCTTACCGAAAACAATATTCGCCTTACTGACAAATTCACGGCAGACGAACCCGTAAAAATAACAGAGCGCTTCATAACGCGCCTTGACGCGCGTGAAACGGCTGACGGCATAGCCGTTGGCGGCGCAACGCTTAAAACAAACGGCGCATATAATGTGAAAATCTCACACGCAAAACACGCGGAACACGGCGGCAAAAATACGGACGTAACGGTCATCGACTTCACGTTTGAGGTACAGGGAGAGGGCGCGTTTACGCTCATGATAGAATAAACGTATTGACAAACGGCAAATTTGCTGATACAATATCGGCAGACGAGATTAGATGAGACGAGTAAACATGAATAGAATTATACGTCTTTTTCTGATGCGAAAAAGGCGTTTTTCATATAACATACGGAGGTAGGATAGAGAATGTTCAATCTGACACAGGACGAGGTAAAGGCGCTCTCGAAGGATTACAGCATAATACCGCTCACGACTGAGTGCTACGCCGACATGGACACGCCGATAAGCGTTTTCAAGCGTATGCGTACCGAAAAGGACTGCTTTTTGCTTGAAAGTATCGGTCAGAACCACGTTACGGCGCGGTATTCGTTTATAGGCAGGAAGCCGTTCCTGACGTTTAAGAGCCTCGAAAGCGAGATAACCGTCACCGACTGCGGCGGCAATACGCGGACGTATACGGGTAAGCCCATGGAGGAGCTTGAGAAAATAGTGTCGGCGTACAAAGCGCCCAAGCTTGACGATATACCGTCGTTTAACGGCGGCGCGGTCGGCTTTTTCGCCTACGACATAATACGCCGGTACGAGGAGCTTCCGAACAGCAACCCTGACGAACTCGGCGTTCCGGATATGCAGTTTATGCTGACGGACGAGATAATAGCGTTCGACCATATCAGACAGAAGATAGTCATAATCGTGAATATCCACGCCGACGGCGATATAGAGGCGCAGTACAAAAAAGCAGCCGGCAGACTGATCGAAATACGGCGTGAAATGGAGGATCTCACGCCGCTTGCGGAAAAGGAGGAACGAGTACAGATTTCGACGTCAAAGCCGGTGTCGAACATGACGAAGGAGCAGTTTTGCAAAAACGTCGAAAAGGCGAAGGAGTATATCAAAAACGGCGACATATTCCAGGTTGTGCCGTCGCAGCGGTTCACGGTCGAAACGAACGTCAGCCCGTTTAACGTCTACCGCGCGCTGCGGCTGATAAATCCGTCGCCGTACATGTACTACCTCGATTTCGGGGACTACCAGATAGTCGGCGCGTCGCCCGAAATGCTCGTGAGAGTCGAGGACGGCATTGTGCATACAGGCCCCATAGCCGGAACGCGTCCGCGCGGCAAGACGGTCGAGGAGGACATGGAGCTTGAAAAGGGACTGTTAAAGGACGAAAAGGAAATAGCCGAACACACGATGCTCGTAGACCTCGGACGAAACGATATAGGACGCGTCAGCGAGTACGGCTCGGTAAAGGTGACGCGGTTTAAGTACGTCGAGCGGTTCTCGCACGTCATGCACATAATATCCGACGTTGAGGGCAAGCTCCGCAAGGACAAAACGTGCTTTGACGCGCTCGCCGCGACGCTGCCCGCGGGTACGCTATCCGGCGCGCCGAAAATCCGAGCGATGGAAATCATAGACGAGCTTGAAAATACAAAACGCTGCATATACGGCGGCGCGATAGGCTACATCAGCTTTAACGGCAATTTTGACAGCTGCATCACGATACGCACCGGTGTGTTCAAGGACGGCAAGGCGCACGTTCAGGCAGGCGGCGGAATAGTGTACGACTCCGAACCGGAGTACGAGTACCGCGAATCGGTGAACAAAGCGTCGGCAGTGCTGAGAGCCATAGAGGAAGCGGGGGATATAGTATGATTATAGTGATAGACAATTACGACTCGTTCACGTACAATCTCTGCCAGTACATCGGCGAGATAAACCCCGGCATAGAGGTGTACCGTAACGACAAAATAACGGTCGGCGAAGTATTGGACAAAAAACCGAGCCACATCATACTGTCGCCCGGACCGGGCTACCCGAAGGATGCCGGAATATGTATCGAGCTTATCAAAAACGCCGGCAATATACCGATTCTCGGCGTTTGTCTCGGACACCAGGCGATAGGCGAGGCGTTCGGCTGCAGGATAACTCACGCGCCGCGCATAATGCACGGAAAGAGCGACGTTGTGACGATTGACATGGACTGCCCGATATTCGACGGACTTTCCGCTCGTACGGAGGTGGGAAGGTACCACTCGCTCGTGATTGACGAGGACACGCTTCCCGACTGCCTTAACATAACGGCGCGCAGCGACGACGGCTGCATTATGGGCGTAAAGCACGCAGAGCGTCCCGTTTACGGAATACAGTTCCACCCCGAATCCGTCCTCACGCCCGACGGTAAAAAAATAATACGGAATTTTCTGGATATGTAAAAAAAGCTTGAAGCCGCGCGGCTTCAAGCTTTTTGCTTTAATTTGTATTTTCCTTAAACGGAGATTTCCATGTGAGTTTTTCCTTGTAATACTCGTTTTTGAACCGTTTCGGCGTTACCTTATACAAAATCGGCAGCAGCACGCACAGCACGGCTGTGTCTATGATTTTCAGCACTCCCGCTCCGAACGCCGCGGAGAAGAACACGGAAACACCGCGCGACCTTGCCGCGCTGAAAAATACAAGCTCCCAGCCGCTGTTCGGCGCGCCCGTGCGCCACATCGTAATAGCCGCCGACAAAAGTGACGCCGCGGCCACGTAAATTACGGCTGCAAGCGGCAGCTTTTTCCATGAGACCTTGCCGTTCTTGCGAAGCATAAGTCCGAACAAAAGCGCGCACAGAGCCGCTATCGCGTAATAAACTATGGAGTTGCTCGCGTAAACGGCGTTCGACTCAAAAAGGTTTGTGAGATAGGCTATAATAAGCCCCGCCGCCGGTTCGAGCGTAACGGCGGCGTACGCCGTTCCCACGGTGTCGAACCACGCCGGGATATGTAAAATATGCGCGAGCCAGTAAAGACCGAGATTGAGGACTATTCCGGCAAGCATAATAACGAGATACTTTTGCAGCGTCTTATTTTTCATCGGAAGCATCCTCCTTTTCCCCGTTCTCTTTGTTTTCCTTTTCCCTCTCCTTTTCGGCTAAGTCCTTGTTAAGCTCCTCCATAAAGCCCGCCGTAACGATACCGGCAGGCATCGCGATTACGGCTATTCCGAGAAGCGAGGAAACCATGCTTATGAACCGCCCTATCTGCGTCGCGGGGTAAATATCGCCGTAGCCGACGGTCGTGAGAGCCGTCGTCGCCCAGTAGAGCGCGTCGAAAAACGTCGGGAAGTTATCGGCAGGCTCATGCACGAACATCACAAGCGCCGATATAAATATGTACGCTATCGCGATTATAAGCACCGAGCAGAGCGTTTTCGCCTGACTGCGGAACACGTTCATGACGCGTCTGCAGCTTTGCGAGTACTGCGCGAGCTTTACAAGGCGCAGCACCCTCAGAATCATAAAGGTCGGCGGCAGCAGCCCAAGCGTCGGAAGTATACCCGCTATATCCATAATCGCGAGCGGCGTGAACGGGTAGATGAAAAACGCCCATATCGAGTGGTTTTTCATTCTGAAATCATGCGTCATCCACCTCAAAATATAGTCAAAAAACAGTATGTAGACCGTGATCGATTCAAGCGTTTGCATCCACGTCGAAAGCTCGCCGCGGAACATCATCGGCACAACGCTCGCGATCGCCACAACCATTATGAACCAGTCGTAGTACACGGTCGAACGGCCCTTTGTTTTCTGACCGTAAATGACGTTACTTATCTGTTCTCTCATTTTACCGCCTCCGCGCTTTTCTTCTGCTCTATTTTTTCCTGAGCGTTATGCTTAAGCTTGTCCGCCTCTTCCCGGAACTCCGCGTCCTCCTTCGTTTCCGCGAATACGGCGACGGGGATTTTCTTGCTTATGAGGAAGAAATCGGCAGCCTTCTGCGGCATGACCTTAAATATCAGGAAAATAACCGCGATAATGATCGCCTTATCCACAATGCTTGCCGCCATATACGACACCGTTCCGGCTATAAGTCCGTGTACCCCGAGCGAGGTCATAAGACCGTGAATGAACGTCGTTATAATATTTGTGAACGTCGACTCTCCGTAAAGAGCCATGCTTGTCGCGACCGCCGTTAAAGTATCGACCAAAATCAGCACCGCGAACGCGAACGGAACGGTTTTCCTGTTACCGAAAAATCCGAGACGGAACATCGCTCCGAATATCGCCGCCATTATCGCGAACATCAGTATCAGCAAAAACGAGTGTACCGAAAAGCCGTTCACGGCAATGCTCAATATAAGCCACAGCACCGACACAGCCGCGCCGAATACCGGACCGTCCACAGCCGCCGCGAAAAACGGTCCGAAGCCGTCGAGCCACAGCGGCAGATATGGATTCGCGGATATGTATTTCTGTATAAGCAGGCTGAGCGCAGCGAGAATAACGAGCAAAACTATTCTGCCGAAGCTCCATTTTACCGAAACAAGACCGATAGCATAATCCTTCATAACCCCAATTCTCCTTTCCGAAATCATACCGTCGCCATATACGCCGACAGCGGCATGAGTATATGGCCGAGTATAACTATAAACATCAGCGTAAAGCTCATTACGCGTCCGAACAGCGCGGCAAACCTGTTATCGCCGTGCTTGTTCCGTATTCGGTTTATGTTGATTATAGTCAGCGCGCCGGCTATTATGGTAAATATACCCCACGCGTTGACGTATTCGAGCAAGCCTATCTCGAGCGCGTCGGGGAGAAGGTTCGCGCCGACCATGATGTTTGAAACAGTACCGAAAAGAGCCGCCGGAATCATGCTGAGCGGATCCACGCGGTGGTACGTGCAGAGGAACATCGTTATAAACACCCACAGCGACGTGCCGAACAGCGCGATAAAGCACTTCGCGTACAAACCGAGACCACTTCTGTTGATCTCAAGCTGCGTCATAAATTCCGACGTTATCTCATCGTCACTGTTTTTGCCGTAGGACGTGTCGTATACCTGCGTAAATTCAGCCGTGTCGTGGCGCACAATGTAAAAACCGGGTATGCCTATATTCGGGTTGTACGAGCTGTTGTCGCCGTCCTTTTCGAGAGTAACTCTTTTAGCCGGCATATTCGGTTCTATGTAGAAACGCATCTGATGCGACTCGAGCGGGAAACGCACCGTCCAGAAATCGTTGTTCACCGTCACGTCGAGGCGGCAGCGCTGATAGTGCCAGCCGTTTATCATCGTGTCCTCCATGACCTCGAGCTTGTTCGTCGTGCCGTTGTAGATATGGAAGTTGTTTACCATATCGAGGTCGTCGTCGCCCTTCCAGCGGAACCATATGCTGCACACGACGCGGTAATAGCTGCTGCGCAGAGCAACCTCCTTGACGCTTTCGAGATACGTGCCGGTAAACACGCGCGTCGTCTCCGCGCCGACCTGCTGCGCGCCGATAGCCTCCGCCTCACGGTCGAGCATATTTTTCTGCCAGTAATACTCCTCGGCGGACTTGTCCCGGTAGAGCGTGTACGTGGTATAGCATATGTACCCGCCGCCTATGATTACGAAGCCGAGAAACCATGCGAGCAGCTTCTTGATCTGCCATTTTTCAAAAACCACACGTTTCATATATCCGCGCGTTTTCCGCGCTTTCCCCCCTTAAATAAAAATGTAAAACAGCGTATTAAACATATTATAACAAATTTTTACATATTTTGCAACGGAAAAGTCACATTTTTATGTTTACATTTACGGGGAAAAGAATTATAATGACGGTGAACACAGAGCGGACGGAGGACGAAAATATGCGTAAAAGAATTGATATAAACACGGGCTGGAAATTTTACGAGGGCGACCTTGCTCCGAAAAAGCCCACCGACGGCTGGGGCGGCGCGAAGGCGCGTGCGCACTTTAAAGGCGCGGCGGCGTTTGATTTTGACGACTCCGCGTGGCGAAGCGTCGATTTGCCGCACGATTTTCTGCCCGAAAAGGATTACTGCTTCAAAACAAACGAAAACTCCGATATGCGCGATATTCCCGAAATGGAGAGCATCGGGAGCCGCCTGTTCGCGGGAGGCTGCATAGAGGGCGGCGCTGCGTGGTACAGGAAGAAGCTCACAATATCCGACGGCCTTGACGAAAACCGCGTATACATTCACTTTGACGGCGTTTACCGCGGCAGCGTTCTTTACGTGAACGAGTACTACGTCGGAACGCACGCGAGCGGCTACGGCGGATTTTACTATGACATTACCGATTTTTTGAACGCGGGTGAGAACATAGTCGCCGTGCGCGTCGACGCGTCCGAGCGTGAGGGCTGGTGGTACGAGGGCGGCGGCGTATACCGTCCGGTGCGGATTGAAGTAGTTGACAATATACATATCGAGCCGTGGGGCGTGTCGGTTATTGCGCAGCCCGATTTAACGAATAATACGGCTTGTGTAAAAATAAACGCCGATATTCTGAACAGAAATTTAGAACAAAAATCCGTGCGCGTTGAGGCGGAAATAAAGGACGGCGGCGGAAACACAATCGCGCGGAACGACGGAAGCGTATCGCTTGACGCGTGGAGCAGCACGCTGTACTCGGGCGAGGTTAAGCTCGATAATGTGACGCTCTGGGATTTGGACGATCCGTACCTATACAGCGCGGCAGTGCGCCTTTACTTAGGCGAAACGGTTCGCGACGAATACGAGGTAACCTTCGGCATAAGGGATATGCACTTCGACTGCGACAGAGGCTTTTACCTGAACGGCAGACACGTCCGCATACAGGGCTTGTGCTGCCACTACGACCACGCCGGCGCGGGCATCGCCGTACCCGACAGCGTGAACGAGTACCGCGTAAGGCAAATGAAGAGCATGGGCGCGAACGCGGTAAGAAGCTCGCATTACCCCGCGCCGCCGGAGCTTCTCGATATATGCGACAGACTCGGTATGCTCGTGTTTGAGGAAACGCGCCGCATGTCGGCGGCACCGGAGGACATCGAAAGCCTCGCGTCGATGGTAAAGCGCGACAGGAACCACCCGTCAATATTCCTGTGGGGCATAGGCAACGAGGAAATATTCGCGCAGCACCGCCCCGAAACGGCAAGGGCGACGCGTACAATGATCGCGGAAATCAAAAAGCTCGATCCGACGCGCCCCGTCACGTCGGCTGTCGTGTGCTGGGACGGCGAGCGGCGTTACGACAACGCCGAACCGTATATCGGCGTGACGAAGTACCTTGACGTTATGGGCTTTAACTATAACAGATTCGCGTGGGACGATTACCATGAGAGAGTGCCGAATCAGCCCGTTATCATCACCGAGGCGTCGTCGAACAGCGGCACGCGCGGCTGTTACAGTACCGACGAGAGCAGGGGCAGGTATTACGTGCTTGACGCGGACAACGAAAGCAAGGTAAAAAGCGGAATCAAGGCGGTCAAAAAGGACATAGCCGAGAACGAGTGGAAATATTTCGCGGAGCGTCCGTACCTTTCGGGAATTTTTCTCTGGACGGGCTTCGACTACCGCGGCGAGCCGACGCCGCTCGGCTATCCGGCGGTGTATTCGCAGTTCGGCATTTTCGATTACTGCGGCTTTGAGAAGGATAATTACTACTACTATAAATCATGGTGGACGGACGAAACTGTGCTTCATCTATTTCCGCGAAGCGGCTTTGTAAAGGGCGAAACGGTAAGCTTTTACTGCTACTCCAATCTCGACGAGGTCGAGCTTTTCGTAAACGGCAAAAGCTGCGGCAAAAAGCCTATGGAAAGGAATTGGTACCTTTCGTGGGAAAACGTGATTTGTGAGACGGACGAAATAAAGGCTGTCGGATACAAAAACGGACAAAAGACCGCCGAGGACATTATAAAGCCGACGGGCGAGCCGTATGCCGTAAAGTTAAACGCGTACAAGAATGAGATCAACGTAGGCGATACGGCGATAATAAACGCGGATATAACCGACAAAAACGGCGATACCGTCCTGACCGCTGATAATGAGATCCGTTTTGAAATAAGCGGCGGCAAACTTCTCGGCACGGGCAACGGCAACCCTGCCGACCACGACAGCGAAAAAACAAACACGCGCCGCGCATTTAACGGAAAATGCCAGCTGCTCGTGAGAGCCGTCGCGCCCGGACAAATAAAGGTTGCCGCAAAGTCTGACGGGCTTAACGCGAATGAGTGCATTGTCAAAATCATATAATATGGGGACACTAAAACGCCACGGGGACACTAAAGTTTGGGGACACTAAAACATAACGGGGACACTAAAATTTTAGTGTCCCCGTTTCCGCGTTATTCGTTTATAAATTTGCATATCCGATTAAGCGCTCTGCGCCCCTCGGGTATGGACGAGACGATCGCCCAGTCGTGGCACATACCCTTGCCGGCGTATACTTTAAGGTGCGCGCCGCTCTTTTTGATATTTGCGATAAGCCTGTCAATATGCGGCGCGAACATTTCACCCGTGCCGTAAAAAAGCAGCGTCGGCGGATAATCGGTAAAATCTACGTACTCGGCGTTCATGCGCCCGTCCGACATCGGTACACCCTTTCCCCAGTGCTTCGCCGACATGCCGATTATAAACTCCGACAGCAGCACATCGTTTTGCTTCGCCTTTATGTATGCCTCGTCGCTGTTATCCGTACCCGTAACGGGCGATATAAGCACAACTCCGCGCGGCTTACGCGCCGTGTGACCGACAAGACGCGCCGCCAAAAGCGCGCCCGCGCTGTCACCTATTACGGTGATTTTATCCGCCTCGTACTCCCTTAAAATCTCATCGTACGCCTTATACACCCACTCCGCCGACTCATCGACCGTCGCCTCGGGCGCGAGCGGATAAAACGGAAAAAACACCTCCGCGCGCGAATTCTGCGCGAGCCTCTGCGCGAGCTTGTAATGGAATATTGTGGGAGGGAACATACCTCCGCCGCCGTGCAGGAACAGCACGGCTCTGCCGTTTGAACCGGCGGCGCGCGTCAGACGGAACATCGGTCTTTGCCCGAACATCGCCTTTTTAACGCATAGCTCCTTATACATAAATTTCGGCAGATCCGTCGGACGCTCCTTTGTTTTCAGAAAATTCAAAAACTCGTCCTCCGGCATATCGAAGCGGTGCTTCAAGTCCTTTTTTCGTATTATGCGGTCAACCAGCCTGTAAGTTAAACTCATTTTGTCACTTCTCCCGTCGTATTTTCCCGTGTATTATAACAGCTTTCGGACGAACAGTCAACCTTGCGGGAATGTATAATTATTGTTTTTCGGAGCCGATATTGGTATAATTTTCCTAAAAACGGGTAAAAATCGTGATTATGTAATGAAAATGTAATGAATAATGACGCAGTATATATGTTGACGAAAAAAAAATAAAATGTTATACTAATTGCGGTAATATAAAATTTTGATACTGTCCCTATGGGTACATTGGAGGTAAACTCTGTGAAATTTAATGTAAAAAGATATTTTCAGGTTCTCGGCGTATCGCTTGCGGTAATAGTAGCCGCGGTGGCTGTGTGTATGGGATTTGAATTCGGTACGACGGGCGGCGAGACCGAAATGGTTGATAATACATCCACCGTCCGCGCGGAGGGCGGAAAGATCAACGTCCTGCTTATGGGTACGGACGTGGAAGGCTTGCGTACGGACGCGATAATGCTTGCGTGCATCGACACCGACAAGCAGGAGGTAAACATGCTTTCCATTCCGCGTGACACCGAGATGTACGTCGGCAACCGCTACCAGAAGATAAACGCGGCGCACGCGTATATAGGCGAGAACGGACAGATAGGCGGACCGACCGCGACGTGCGAGGCGGTGACGCGTATTACGGGAATACCGATAAACTATTACGTGGACTTTTCATTTGACGCGGTCGCGCACGTTATAAACGAGCTCGGACCGATCGACTTTGAGATACCCGACCTGTACGGCGACGGCGTCGGCATGGTGTACGACGATCCCGTGCAGAGCCTGCACATAGACCTGCCGCCCGGACATTACGGCGACGGCGGCGACTACCCCGGACTTACCGGTCAGCAGGCGGTGTGGCTCATGCGTTACCGTCACGGCAACGTCAATCCGAGTACCGGCACGTTTAAGGGTTACACGAACGGCGACACCGACAGAGTGGAAATGCAGCAGAAATTCCTGAAAGCCGTTGTTGACCAAAAGGTAAATCCGAGCCTTGTAATGAAAATCCCCGCGATATTCAAAGCGGTAAGCGGTGAGATAAAGACGAATTTCACCGTAAGCGATATAATCACGTATTCAAAATTCATTACCGACTTCACGAGTGCGAGCATACATTCCTACCAGCTTCCCGGCGAGTACGGACACGACGGTAACGGCGACGTGTGGATCCCCGATATGGACGCGACGAGGGAAATGATTGAAACGGTGTTCGGCTACGACGCGTCGGGAATAACGACGGGCAATCCCAACGACGAGGAGAGCCGCGAGGCGGGCAAAACGACGAGAACGTCCGGTCAGGCGGCAGCTTCCGGCTCATCCGACGAATCTGACGACACATATTCCAACAGCCCGTCCGAGTCGTATTCAGTCGATTCGTCGTACGACGACACGTCCGACTACGATGACAGCGAGGATTACACCGATACCTCGTATGATGATGAGGACTACGACAGCGATTACGAGGACGTTTCATATTCCGGCGATGAGGATTACGATACATATTCCTACGACGAGGATGAAGAATAAAGGTAATTTTTTCAAAAAAACACTTGAAATTTCGGAAAGTGTATGTTATAATAAATACTACCTATGAATATACTATATTCAGAAAGAGTGGGCAAGTCCCACTCTTTCATTTATAATATTCGGAAAAAGCCGCATAAACAGGAGGAATTATGGCAAACGCAACAGAAAAAAAGGCGCTCGAAGCGGGCGAGAGCATCGCAAAGGAGCAGGGCGTATACATCGTTGATGTGACGTATAAAAAGGAAAACGACGGCTATTCGCTCTGCTACTACATCGACCGCGAGGGCGGCGTCGGCATAGACGAGTGCGAGACTTTTTCGAGAGCCGTCGAGGAGGTTCTCGACAGGGAAAACTTTATCGACGGCGCGTACACGCTTGAGGTATCGTCGCCCGGCGCGGACAGAAAGCTCACAAAGGAAAGAGAATTTCTCTACTACATCGGACGCGACGTTGACGTGAAGCTGTACGCGGCGGAGGACGGCGGGAAGGAGTTCTCGGGCGTTCTTAAGGATTACTCGGACGGAGATGCGTACGTCGAGTGCGGCGGAGCAATAAAGAAAATACCCGTTAAAAGCGCGGTTTATATAAGATTAGGCTTTAAATTTTAAGAGAGAGGAAGATTTGAGAAAAATGGAAAAAGGATTATTTGACGTTCTTATGGAAATATGCGACGAAAAGGGCATAAGTCCCGACGTGCTTACAGAGGCTTTGGAGGCTGCGCTTGTGGCTGCGTACAGAAAGAATTTCAACTCATCGCAGAATGTTAAGGTTGAGATGGATAAGAAGAAGGGTACGGTAAAGGTATACGCGCAGAAAACCGTAGCCGAAGCCGTAGAGGACGAGCGCGAGCAGATTTCACTCGAGGACGCGAGAAAAATAGACGGTAACTACGATATAGGCGACGTGGTAAACATCGAGGTTACGCCGAAAAACTTCGGCAGAATAAGCGCAATGACGGCGAAGCAGGTCGTTACGCAGAGAATAAGAGAAGCGGAGCGCGGAATCATATACAGCGAGTACACCGAAAAGACAAACGACATAATATCGGGACGCGTCGAAAGAGTTGAGCGCGGAGCGGTGTTTATCGACATCGGCAAAATAGAAGCGATACTCCCCGAAAAGGAGCAGCCGCCGGGTGAAACGTACATTGTCGGCGAAACGATCCGCTGCTACGTGAGCGATGTGAGATCGAGCGCGAGAGGCACTCAAATAATCGTGTCGAGAACGCATCCGGGACTTGTGAGAAAGCTTTTTGAAAACGAAGTCCCCGAGATAGGCGCGGGAATAGTCGAGATAAAGAGTATCGCGCGCGAGGCGGGCAGCAGAACGAAAATAGCCGTTTACTCGAACGATCCCGACGTTGACGCGCAGGGCGCGTGCATAGGACCGAGGGGCATGAGAGTGCAGAACATAGGCGACGAGCTTCGCGAAGAAAAGATCGACATAGTAAAGTGGAGCGAGGATCCCGTGGAATACATCACGGCAAGTCTCAGCCCGTCAAAGGTTATAAGCACGGAAATTGACGAGGAAGAAAAGAGAGCGCACGTAACAGTGCCGGAGCATCAGCTGTCACTTGCAATCGGCAGATCCGGTCAGAACGTCCGCCTCGCGGCAAGGCTCACGGGCTGGAAGATAGACATAAGCGCGGAGTAATTATGAGCGAGAAACATATACCACTCAGAATGTGCATTTCGTGCAGACAGATGAAGCCGCCAAGCGGGCTTATACGCGTTGTGCGTGAAAACGGCACGGGCGCGGTAATGCTCGACACCGGCAAAAAACGCTTCGGCAGAGGCGCGTACGTGTGCCGCGAAGCGGAATGTATAGATAAGGCGATAAAGAGGAACGGTTTTGCGAGACATCTGGGGTGTGCCGTTCCGGCGGAGATATATAAATCCTTACAGGAAGAAAAGAAAGGATGATGAATATGGCGAACTCTTTGAAACTCGGAGATATTTCCAAGAACTTAAAAATAACGAATAAGGACGCGATAGCGAAGCTTGCGGAACACGGCATAGAGGTTAAAAGCGCGGCGAGCGTCATAACGGAGGACGTGGCGGGCTTTATTCTCGACCTTTATACCGCCGCGAATATGCTTGACGAGGACGAGGCGGCACAGCTCCGCGACCGGGCAGCTGCGGAGAAGAAAGCGGAGGAAGAGGCAGCCGCTGCAGCGGAAGCCGAGAGCAAAAAGGCTGCCGAAGAAAGCAAGAGCGAGGAGGTCAAAACGGAAAAACCGAAACCCGAAAAGACCGAGGAAGCGAAAAAGGAAAAGCCGGCAAAGGAAAAGCCGGCAAAGGAAAAGCACGCTCCCGCAAAGGAAGAAAAGAAGGAGCAGCCGTCCGAGAAGCCGCGCCGCGAGAAGCGCAAAAAGGTCGCGAAGAAGCAGACTGGTCAGCGAATCGACCTTTCAAACGTTGACCGCAGCGGCACGGACGAGGAATTTGTCGTAAAGACGGAGGAAAAGCGCCGTCACGTTGACACGCGCCAGTCGAACGTCGACCTTAAAGCCATCGAGTCGCGCGAGCGTATCGAGGACATGGTACAGGGCGACAGACGCATGAATAAACAGGGCGGAAAGGTCAAGAATAACAGACGCGGGGGCAAGAACCGCCGCGAGAAGGAAGCGCGCAAGGAGAAGAAGGTCATTCCCGTAAAGGTAATAACCGAGATAGAGGTCGGCGAGACGATCCCCGTAGGCGAGCTTGCGTCACGCATGGGCAAAACGTCGGCGGAGGTTGTAAAGAAGCTGATGATGCTCGGCATAATGGCGACGCAGAACCAGTCGGTAGACTACGAGACAGCCGCGCTTGTCGGTATGGATTTCGGTATCGAGGTAAAGCAGGAGGTCATCGTAACCAAGGAGGATATGCTTGCGGAGCTTACGACTCACGAGGACACCGAAGACGAGCTTGTACCGCGTCCGCCGGTAGTCGTTGTCATGGGACACGTAGACCACGGCAAGACCTCGCTGCTTGACGCTATACGCCACACCAACGTGATAGAAGGCGAAGCGGGCGGTATCACGCAGCACATAGGCGCGTACAGCGTTAAATTAAACGACCGCATGATAACGTTCCTCGACACGCCGGGACACGAGGCGTTCACGACTATGCGTGCGCGCGGCGCGCAGGTAACGGATGTGGCGATACTTGTTGTCGCGGCGGACGACGGCATAATGCCGCAGACGATTGAGGCGATAAACCACGCGAAGGCTGCCGGAGTGCAGATAGTAGTGGCGATAAACAAGATAGATAAGGAAGGCGCGAACCCCGACAGAGTGCGTCAGTCGCTCGTCGAGTACGACCTCGTTCCCGAGGAATGGGGCGGCGACACGGTATGCGTCGAAATATCGGCGAAAAAGCGCATAAACATAGACGGACTGCTCGAAATGGTGCTGCTCGTAGCCGATATGCAGGAGCTTAAGGCGAACCCGAACCGCGACGCGCAGGGTACGGTCATAGAAGCGCAGATAGACAAGGGACGCGGACCTGTCGCGACGGTACTCGTGCAGAACGGCACGCTCAAGGTCGGCGACTTCGTAATAGCCGGAACGGCGGTCGGACGCATACGCGCGATGGTAAACGACAAGGGCAGACGCGTAAAAACTGCGGCGCCGTCAACTCCGGTAGAGCTTCTGGGACTGAGCGAAGCGCCGTCAGGCGGCGACACGTTCGTTGTCGTAAACGATGAAAAGCTTGCACGCGCCGTTGCGGAGCAGCGCCGCCAGGAAATGAAGGAGACGGAGTTCAACCAGGTCGTAAAGGTATCGCTCGACAACCTGTTCAGCCAGATAGACGAGGGCAACATGAAGGAGCTTGACATCATCGTCAAGGCTGACGTACAGGGCAGCGTCGAGGCGGTTAAGCAGAGCCTTGAAAAGCTGTCGAACGACGAGGTAAGAGTAAAGGTTATCCACGGCGGCGTCGGCGCTGTAAACGAGTCCGACGTAATGCTCGCGAACGCCTCGAACGCGATAATCGTCGGCTTCAACGTGCGTCCCGACGCGGGCGCGCTTGCTTCGGCGGAACAGCACGAGGTCGACATCAGACTTTACCGCGTAATTTATCAGGCGATAGAGGAAATAGAAGCCGCGATGAAGGGTATGCTCGATCCCGAATTTAGGGAGGTCGTACTCGGTTACGCCGAGGTGCGCCAGACATTTAAGGTGTCGGGCGTCGGCACGATTGCGGGCTGCTACGTTACGCAGGGCATTATACGCCGCAACGCGGAGATACGCGTGGTGCGCGACGGTATTGTAATACACGAGGGCAAGATAGACTCGTTGAAGAGATTTAAGGACGACGCGAGAGAGGTAAGCGAGAACTTTGAGTGCGGTCTCGGTATCGCGAACTTCAACGATATTAAGGAAGGCGACACCATCGAGTGCTTCGTCATGGAGGAAATAGAGCGGTAAGCCTACACAAACGGGACGGCGTCCCGACAGCCCGTTAGCCTCCCCTCGAGGGGAGGTGGCATCGCGAAGCGATGACGGAGAGGTGGCAATGGAATTTTTAAAACCACCTCTCAGTCGCCTATGGCGACAGCTCCCCTCAAGGGGAGCCTTTCGTAGGGGACGGCGCTTTTGCTACGGCATACGAGCAAAGCTCTATGCCCACCACACGCATGCGTGTGGTTCACCTCGACGTCCCGCCGTAGGGGCGGTCATAGGCCGCCCGTAAATTAAATTATAGCAGGTACACAAAAATGGCAAGAATAGACAAAATCAACGGCGAGGTAATGCGCGAGTTGGCGAACATCATACGCAGCCTGAAGGACTCGCGCATACCACTCATGACAAGCGTGGTAAAGGTCAGCGTCACGAGCGACCTGCGCTACGCGAAAGCCTACATCTCCGTAATGGGAGACGAGGAAACGAAAAAAAAGGCTATGGAAGGCTTAAAGAGCGCGTCGGGCTATATACGGCGCGAGATAGGCAAGCGTATTGATCTGCGCTACACGCCCGAATTTATTTTTGAGCTTGACAACTCAATCGAGCACGGCGCGAGAATAGAGGAGCTTTTAAAACGTTATGGAAAATAATATGAAAGCGGCTGCCGACAAAATAACAGCCGCGCAAACGGTTGCAATTCTGACACACGTAAACGAGGATCCCGACACCTTGGGATCCTGCTTTGCGTTTAAGAAAATGATGACAAAGCTCGGCAAGGAAGCCGAAATATACGTGAGCGGCAGGGTAGAGGAACGCCTTTCGTTCATGGGAAACGACTACATAATATACGATGAAAGCATGAAAAAGCGATACGACCTGTGCGCGTGTATCGACTGCGGCGACGCGCAGCGTATAGGCGCGCGCAAAGCGTTGTTCGACGCGGCGGACGCCACGATAAACATAGACCACCACTACACGAACACAAATTTCGCCGACGCGAACCTCGTAAACGGAAACGCGTCCTCCGCTGCGGAGATACTCACGGAGCTTTTCAAATACATGGAACTCGATTTGGACGACGCGGTCGCCGCCGACTTGTACACCGCAATCTGCTCCGACACGGGCTGCTTCAAGTACAGCAGCGTTACGCCGAAAACAATGCGCATGGCTGCGGATTTGCTCGAATACAATTTTGACCACGCCGAAATCGCGCGGCTTCTGTTTGACACCGAATCGCTCGCGGCGGCAAGGCTCAAAGCCGAGATAACATGCGGCATAAAAAGTTACGCGGACGGTAAGATAACGCTCGTGACAGCCGACGAGAAGGACGGCGAAAAGTACGGCATAGCGCCCGAGGATATACCGAACCTCGTGGAGATACCGCGCCGCATAGAGGGTACGGAGATAGCCGTTTGCGTAAAGAAAACATCGTCGGGCTACCGCGTAAATCTGCGCTCGAACGGCGACGCTGACGTTTCCGGCGCGGCTGCCGCGATAGGCGGAGGCGGACACAAAAAAGCCGCCGGCGGCACGATCCACGCCGCAAGCATGGACGAAGCCGAAAAAATAATCATAGACGAATGCTTAAAGGCGTTAGAGGAAATGAAATGAACGGTATAATAATCGTCGATAAGCCGAAGGGCAAAACGTCGCATGACGTGGTGTACGCGGTGCGCCGTCTTACGGGCATAAAAAAGGTCGGTCACACCGGCACGCTCGATCCCATGGCGACGGGCGTCCTGCCGGTATGCGTTGGCAGCGCGACAAAGGCAGCCGACATGCTCACACTGTCCGACAAAATCTACCGCGCCGAGTTTATACTCGGCAAAACGACCGACACGCAGGACGCGGAGGGCGCTGTTTTAACGGAGCATGAAGTCACCTGCGGCGCGGACGAAATCAGAGACGCGGTAATGAGCTTTGTCGGCGAAATCGACCAGATACCGCCGATGTACTCCGCGGTAAAGCGCAACGGCAAAAAGCTGTACGAGCTTGCAAGGCAGGGCATAGAGGTCGAGCGCGAGCCGAGACGCGTCAAAATACACTCGATAGACATTATCGAAATCAGCGGCAAAAGCGTCACAATGGACGTGCACTGCTCGAAGGGCGTTTACATACGCACGCTTTGCGCCGACATAGGCGAAAAGCTCGGTACGGGCGCGTACATGAACGCGCTGCGCCGCACGAAAACGGGCGCGTTCACAGCCGAGGAAAGCCGCACGCTTGACGAGCTTGCGGCAATGGCTGAAAACGGCGAAATGGAAAACGCGCTTATACCGGTGGACAGACTGTTTGACGACCTGCCGCGCATAACGCTCAACGAAAAACAGAAAAAAAGCGTAACGAACGGCGTACGCATGACATACAAGGGCGCGGAAAACGAGCGGTACCGCGTCTACGACGAAAATGGAGCGTTCCTGTGCGTGTCGAAAATCACGGACGGACGGCTCACGCTCGAAAAATCATTCTGGAGTTAAGATAAAAGAGGAGGGGTGACAATGGAGATACTGCGCGATACCGTGCCGTATGACGGCACCGTCGCCGCGCTCGGCAATTTTGACGGACTTCACGTCGCCCACATGACCATAATACGCAGCGGTATAAAATACGCCGAGGAACACGGCTTAAAAAGCGGCGTGCTGCTGTTCGACGTGAACACGAAGGACTTGACGCAGGGCGGCGTTGAGCTTATAACGCCGATCGAGGCGAAAATAGAGCTTCTGGGACGCGAAAAGCCCGACTTTGTGTTTATGCGTCGGTTCGACCAGGAATTTATGCAGCTTTCACCCGACGAGTTCGCGCGTTACCTCGTGGATACGCTCCACGTAAAGGCGGTCTGCTGCGGCTACGATTACAGCTTCGGCTACAAGGCGTCGGGCGACGCGGAGCTTCTGCGCAGGCTCGGCGAAAAATACGGCTTTGAGGTGCTTGTGACGGATGTTATAAAGCTTGACGGCACGGTTGTATCGAGCACTTACATACGCTCCCTTATCCGCGGCGGCGACATGGAGAGAGCGGAGAAGTTTTTGGGGCGCAGGTTCTGTGTCGAGGGCATAGTCGTGAAGGGCTTGCAGAACGGCACGAAAATGGGCTTCCCGACCGCGAACGTCGCGTACGACAAGCACATGGCGCTGCCGAAGGAGGGCGTGTACGCCGGCATCACATACGTGCACGGCAAACGCCTAAAATGCGTCATAAACGTCGGCAAAAACCCGACGTTCGGCGCGCGCAATGTCACGATAGAGAGCCACATACTTGACTTTGACGAAAACATCTACGGCGAATATATACGCGTGAGCTTTGCGAAGCGTCTGCGTGGCGATATTAAATTTGCGGGCGCGGACGAGCTTGTAAAGCAGATACAGAAGGATACGGAAACAGTAAGAAACATGGTACTGTAAGGAGGATAAACATGAGCTTTTCAACACTGATTTTGGCGGCCGGCATGGGTACGAGAATGAAATCGAGCCGCCCGAAGGTAATACACACGGTATGCGGCAAACCGCTCACGATGTGGGTAATTGACGCGTCGAAAGCGGCGGGCGCGGACAAGGTGTGCGCCGTTGTCGGACACTGCGCCGACATGGTAAAGGAAACGCTCGGCGGCGCGTGCGAATACGCGCTTCAGGCGGAGCAGAAGGGTACAGGTCATGCCGTAATGCAGGCGACAGACTTTATAAAAAGCGCGGACGGTGAGATAGTGATTTTAAACGGCGACACTCCGCTCGTGACAGCCGGCGCGATAAAGGACGCGGTGGAATACCACAGAACAAGCGGCAACAAGGCAACCGTCATAACAGCCATACTCCCCGACGCGACCGGTTACGGCAGAATAGTACGCGGTGCGGACGGCGGCGTAAAAAAAATCGTCGAGCAGAAGGACGCGACAGACGAGGAAAAGAAGATAAACGAGGTAAACTCCGGCATGTACGTGTTTGACGCGCAGTCTCTCGCGTACGCGCTCACAAAGCTCACGCCGAACAACGCGCAGGGCGAGTACTACCTCACCGACACGCTTGAGATACTCCTTGCGGCGGGTGAGAAGGTCGGCGGGTACGCCATAGCCGACAACGACGAGATACGCGGCATAAACGACAGAGTGCAGCTTTACGAGGCTGAAAAAATAATGCGCCGCCGCATAAACGAAAAGCACATGCGCGCGGGCGTGACGATACGCGATATTGACAGCGTTTGTATCGAGGACGGCGTAACTATAGGCGCGGACACCGAGATAGACGGCTGCGTTACGATAAAGAGCGGCACGGTGATAGGCGAAGGCTGCTATATAGGCGGCACGACGACCGTTGATAATTCCGAGATATGCGGTGGAGCGCATATTTTAAGCTCCGTAATCTTGAACTCAAAAATAGGCAGAAACACGAAAGTCGGACCGTTCGCTTACGTGCGCCCGAACTGCGTCGTCGGCGACAACGTGAAGGTCGGCGATTTTGTCGAGGTCAAGAACTCTACCATAGGCAGCGGCACGAAAATATCGCACCTCACATACATCGGCGACAGCGACGTGGGCGAGCGCGTAAACTTCGGCTGCGGCACTGTTACGTGCAATTACGACGGCAAAAAGAAATTCCGCACGACGATAGGCGACGACTGCTTTATCGGCTGCAATACCAACCTCGTTTCGCCCGTCAGCGTCGGTGACGGCGCATATATCGCCGCGGGTTCGACGATTACCGACGACATCCCCGATAACGCCCTCGCGATTGCAAGACAGCGCCAGATAAATAAAAACACATGGAAGGATAAACGCGGAGAGTGAGAGCCACTCGCCGTTAGCTTCCCTTGTCAAAGGGAGGGGGACCGCCGAAGGCGGTGGAGGGATTCATTGTAAAAATATAGAAGGAATCCCCCAGTCACGCTCCGCGTGACAGCCCCCTTTAACAAGGGGGCCTCACTATGTCAATCCAACACAATCCACAAGGAGGAAACATCGCGAATGTATATCATAGTCGGTCTCGGCAATCCGGGCGCGCAATACGACATGACGCGCCACAACATCGGTTTCCACACGATAGACTACATCGCCGGCAAGCACGGCATAAAAATAAAGAAGCTCAAATTCAAATCCGTGTACGGCGAGGGCAGCATCGCGGGGGAGAAGGTATACCTCGTAAAGCCGCAGACGTACATGAATTTAAGCGGCGAGAGCGTCGCTGAAACAGCGCGGTTTTACAAAGTGCCGCCGGAGCGTATAATAGTGATAAACGACGACATTTCTCTCGAAACGGGCAGAATAAGAGTGCGCGCAAAGGGCAGCGCGGGCGGTCACAACGGGCTTAAATCCATAATCTACCTGCTCGGCAGCGACGAGTTTCCGCGCGTCAAAATGGGCGTGGGCGCGCCGAAGCGCGAGGGCGGCGATCTTGCCGATTACGTGCTGGGACGCTTTGCAAAGGACGAGATACCCGTAATGGAGGACGCTATAATAAGGGCGTGCGGCGCGGTCGAGGAAATCATCAAAAACGGCGCGGAAAGCGCGATGAACAAGTTTAACGGTAAATAACATGAAATTTTCCGACATTTTATCAGACTACAAGCCTTACATCGGCATAAAAGAGAATATAGACAAAGGCGCTGTATCGGTCGCGGGCATTGCGGAGTCGGCGCAGGGGCAGCTTATCTGCTCCCTTGCGGGCGACCTCGGAGTTTCCGCGCTCGTGATATGCTACACCGACGCCGAGGCGCGGAAAATGTACTCCGACCTCCAGCTTTACACCGACAGCGCGCTGTACTTCCCCTCGAAGGAATACGTGTTCTACAACATTGAAACGTCCGGCAGACAAAACGAACACGCGCGTATAAGCGTGCTGCGTAAACTTATCTCCGGCAAAGGCTATGTCGTTGTGACGAGCCTTGACGCTGTGCTGCAGTTTACGGCTGACAAGGAGGAATTTAAAGACCTCTGCGTGACGTTCGAGGTAGGGAAGCGATTTGATTTGGACGCTCTTTCGGAGCGTCTTGTTATAATGGGCTACACGCGCGAGGACGCCGTTGAGGGCGTCGGTCAGTTCGCGGTTCGCGGCGGCATACTCGACGTGTTCCCGCCCGGCTGCGACAACCCGTACCGCGTGGAATTTTTTGACGACGAAACCGACTCCGTCAGGGAGTTTGACGTGTACACGCAGCGCTCGCTCGACAAGGTGAGCGAAGCGACCGTGTCGCCGGTGGGCGAGATAACGCTGACCGACGAAAAACGCGCCGCGCTTATTTTGGAGCTTGAAAAACGCGTAAAAAGCGCGAAGCGCAAAAAGAGCGACGAGAGCGTTTTCATTGAAACGACGAACGCCGACATCGAAAGCCTTAACGAAACACGTTACTTCCCGTCGCTCGACAAGTACGTGTCGCTCGTGTACGATAAAATACCGTCCGTCGCGGACTACTTTGAGAGCAACGACCTCGTGTTCATAATAGATCCCAAGCGCATATGCGAGCGCGGCGTAAGCTTTGAGCACGACATGGCGGAGCGCGTAACAGACCTTAAAGACAAGAACATTTTGAGCGCAGCAAAGGACGCATTCTGCCGCCCGTACCGTGATATAGTGACGGCACTGTCGGAAAAGCGGCTCGCCGCTCTCGACGTGCTGTCACATTCTACGTGTGATTTTAAATACAAGCACCTCGAAACGTTTGTGACGAAAACGACCGTCTCGTTCCACGGCAAAATAGAATACCTCTACGACGACCTTAAAAAGTGGCAGGAGCAGAACTACACCGTCGTGATCCTCGCGGCATCTCGCGGACGCGGCGAGAACCTCGCGGGCGTTTTGAAGGACAGGGACATACGCGCGAAATTCGCGTACGAAAAAAGCTCCGACGTGAAATTTTACCGAGGCGACACCGTTATAATGCGCGGCGACATGAGCAAGGGCTTCGAGTACCCCGAGCTTAAATTTGTGCTTGTAAGCGACCGCGAAATTTTTGAGACGAAAAAGAGCCGCGCGCGCCGCAAGGCTGACAACACTAACCGCATAAAGAACTACACCGACATCAGCGCGGGCGATTACGTTGTACACCGCACGCACGGCATAGGCAAATACGTCGGCACGCAGAGAATAACGGTCGGCGGCGTGACGAAGGACTACCTTAAAATACAGTACAAGGGTACGGACATTTTATATATACCGATAGACCAGCTCAACATGCTCTACAAGTACGTCGGCAGCGAGGGCAAGCACCTTACTTTGAGCCGTCTCGGGGGCAGCGACTGGAGCAAGACTAAGCAGCGCGTAAAGCAGTCGACGGCGGAGCTTGCGAAAAAGCTCGTCGCGCTGTACGCGGAGCGCGAAAGGGCGAAGGGCTTCGCGTTCAGCGCGGACACGCCTTGGCAGCGCGACTTTGAGGACACCTTCGAGTACACGGAAACAGAGGATCAGCTTCGCTCGATTGAAGAGGTAAAAGCCGACATGGAAAGCACAAAGCCGATGGACAGACTGCTCTGCGGCGACGTTGGCTTCGGCAAGACCGAGGTGGCGCTGCGAGCCGCGTTCAAAGCCGTCAGCGACTCGAAACAGGCGGCGTACCTCTGCCCGACGACGATACTCGCGATGCAGCATTATGAAACATTTCTAAAGCGCATGGAAAACTTCCCGATAAAGGTCGAAATGCTGTCGCGCTTCCGCACACAGGCGGAGCAAAAGCGCATATTAAAGCAGCTTAAAACGGGCGAGATAGACATTATAATCGGCACTCACCGCATATTGTCGAAGGATTTGGAATTTAAGGATCTCGGACTTTTGATCATAGACGAGGAACAGCGTTTCGGCGTCGAGCATAAGGAGCGGCTAAAGGAGCTTAAAAAGAATATCGACGTACTCACCATGACAGCAACGCCGATACCGCGCACGCTCCACATGGCAATGACGGGCGTGCGCGACATGAGCGTGCTTACCGAGCCGCCCGAGAACCGTTACCCCGTCCAGACGTACGTCCTCGAGGACAACCCCGCCGTAATAACCGACGCGATACGCAGCGAGCTTTCGCGCGGCGGACAGGTGTTTTACCTCTACAACCGCGTACAGGGCATACACCGCCGCGCCGAGTGGATACAGTCGCAGTTCCCCGACGCAAGGGTAGCCGTCGCGCATGGAAAAATGAAAGAGGACAGCCTCGAGGATATAATGTACGACATGGTAAGCGGCAAAACCGACGTGCTTGTCTGCACGACGATTATAGAGACGGGGCTTGACATACCGAACGCGAACACGATAATAATAGAAAACGCCGACAAAATGGGACTTGCCCAGCTTTACCAGCTGCGCGGACGCGTCGGCCGCTCGAACCGCGCGGCGTACGCGTACCTCACGTACCGCCGCGACATGATACTGTCCGAGGTCGCGTCAAAGCGGCTGCGCGCCGTAAAGGAGTTTACGGAATTCGGCTCGGGCTTTAAGATAGCGATGCGCGACCTTGAAATACGCGGCGCGGGCAATATTCTGGGCGCGGAGCAGCACGGTCACATGGACGCGGTCGGCTACGACATGTACTGCCGGATATTAAAGGAGAGCGTAGACGAGGCGCGCGGCGTAAAGACCGAGGAAAAACGCGATGTGTCGGTCGATGTGAGCGTCAGCGCGTACCTCCCCGAGGAATATATAACGAACCACAACCAACGAATAGAAATGTACAAGAAAATCGCCGCTATAGAGAGCGAGGACGACCGTTACGAGATTGAGGACGAGCTTATCGACCGCTTCGGCGACATACCCGCGCCCGTGATGAACATTATCGCGGTCGCGTCGCTTAAAATTCCGGCGAAGGAGTGCGGCGTGTACGAGATAAACCAGACCGCCGACTACGTAATGCTGAAATTCGGGCCGGAGTACGTGGACGCGCGGCTCGTAATGGGACTTGACGGCATGTTCAAGGGACGCATAAAGCTCTACTCCGGCGACAGCCCCGTGATAGGTTACGCGCTCAAAGGCGAGCATAAGCAGATTTTGAATATTGTAAACAATTTATTAACTGCGATAAAAGAATTGCAAAATGCGGAAAAGTAGTGTATAATACCCATATAAAAAATAAAGATAAGGAGAAATGAAAATGAAATTTACGAAAACGGCTGCGGCTGTGATAGCGGGCGCGCTTCTTTTGACAGGCTGCGGAGCGAATAACGGCGGCGGCAGTGAGCAAAAAGCGGAGCAGACAATACCCGCGGACAATGTTGTAATGACGGTCGGCACGGAAAATGTTACAGGCGGTATATTCACGCTGTTTTTCAACTCGTACAACGGTCAGCTTAACGACGCTCCGAGGGCAAAGGACATGGCGCTCGAGGAAGCCGAGATGGGCTTTAAGCGCATCGCCGTAGCAAAAGCTATGGGAATAGAGCTTGACGGCGAGGCTCAGAAGGGAATGGAGGACGACAAGAACCAGATAAAGGAAAGCTACGGCGACAATTACGAGCCGTTCCTTGAAGATAACGGTCTTACAGAGGCGGACGTTGACGTTATAATCAGCATGGGCTACTACACAAGCGCGCTGAAGGATAAGCTTGAATCGGGCGAGCTTACCGACGACGAAAAGCGCGACTATTTCAAGAACCACTACCTGCGCGCAAAGCACGTACTCATCTCCATTGACGACGACACCGACGACGCGGCGGCAAAGGCAAAAGCCGAAGAGGTGCTTGCGAAGGCGCAGGCGGGCGAGAACTTTGACGAGCTTGTAAAGGAGTACGGCGAGGATCCCGGTATGGAGGGAAATCCCGACGGCTACGTATTCACCGACGGCACAATGGTGCAGGAATTTGAGGACGGCACAAAGTCGATTCAGCCCGGCGAGTTCACGCTCGTAAAGACGAGCTACGGCTACCACGTAATACAGCGTCTCGACCTTGAGGAGTCTCCGGACTATTTCGAGGAAGCGTACTCGAGCGTTAAGGATGATATTGACAGCGTTGCCGAAAACGGACTTTTTGAGGAACAGCTTGAAAAGTGGGTTGCGGAATACAACATCACCGTCACGACAAACGACGAGACAGTTGACGCTCTCGTAGCCGCCGCAACAGCTGACGCGACTGCCGCGCCCGCGGAATAATTTGAGATTGCACACACGCCGCTCCGACAAACGGGGCGGCTGTTTGCGTATAAAAAACTATTGACCTTTTATTTAATGTTTATTATAATAGTAGCATAGTATGTAACGATATGTTTTGTAAGGAAGTGAGCGCGATGAACGAAAAAACGGAAAAGCTTGTGGACGACATAGTCGCGAGCTATTCGAGCGACGATACGACAAACCGCATTGACGCGGAAAATATGCTTGCGAAGGACACGCTTATCGAGGTCGTGGAGGAAATACGCAAGCTCCTTTTCCCCGGCTTTTTTGACGAGAACAGGGCGCGGAGCGAGTACATAAAATTCCTTGTCGGCGAGCGTCTGGAGTTTATACAGTACAACCTCAAAAAGCAGGTCGCGAAGGCTCTGGGCAATATCGAGATGTGCAGCGAATGCAAAAAATCCACGATAAACAAGGAAGCGGACGAGATCGTGCATAAATTCCTCGAGCGTCTCACAAAAATCCGCGAGTACCTGCGGACAGACGTGCGCGCGGCGTACGACGGCGATCCCGCCGCCTACAGCACGGACGAGATTATCTTTTCGTACCCCGGGCTTTTCGCTATAACGGTTTACCGCATAGCTCACGAATTATGGGAGCTTAAAGTCCCGATGATACCGCGCATAATGACCGAGTACGCGCACAGCCAAACGGGTATCGATATTCACCCCGGCGCGAAGATAGGCAAATATTTCTTCATCGACCACGGCACGGGCATAGTAATAGGCGAAACGACCGAGATAGGCGATAACGTGAAGATTTACCAGGGCGTAACGCTCGGCGCGCTTTCGACGCGCAAGGGACAGCAGCTTAAGGGCGTAAAGCGCCACCCGACGATCGGCGACAATGTGACGATCTACTCCGGCACGACGATCCTCGGCGGCGAGACGGTGATTGGCAGCGGCGCGACGATCGGCGGCAACGCGTTTATCGTGAACTCCGTCAGCGAGGGTATGCGCGTCAGCGTCCGCAGCCCCCAGCTTGAATTTACAAACGGCAACCCCACCGACGGCACATGGGATTGGGTGATATAGGAAAATTATGAAGAATAAGATTAGGTATGCGGTCATATTCGTTATTCCGCTGATTATGGCTTTTATAGGATATTATTTTGTGGACGGAGTAAACGCCGCGGATTCTTTGTACGGGGCGATTTCGCTTTACGTGCTCAGCCCTGTCCTCGACTGCAAAAATATATGGATTTATATTGCCAGAATGGTTGCTCCGGTAATGACCGTAAGCGGACTTGCGGTTGTTATGCGTAGAGCGTCGCGCACGTTCAAGGTGTTTTTTATGAGCCTGCGCCCCGGAGCGACCGCCGTATACTGTGATAACGAAGCGGGTTTGGCTTTGGAGAAAAATATAAAAAATGGAATTGTCGTTTCGGGAAACGCGGCGAAAAATTTTCCCGACCATGTCATAATGTTTTCAAACGACGAGGACAATATGCGGTTTTACGAAAGGAACAAGCGTATCCTGAAAGGCAAAAACGTTTACTGCAAGTCGGATCTGCTCGACATGTTCCGGACGGACGACGACAATATCAAATTTTTCAACATAAACGAAATAATCGCCGAAAGATATTGGATCGACAGAAATCTCATAAAATATTACAGCGGCGGCATGAAATTAAAAATAGCTATTGTCGGCTTCGGACAGCTCGGTCAGAAAATTCTTACATACGGTATTCAGAAAAATATTTATTCCTTAAATCAATCCATAGAGTATCACGTATGGGGCGATCATACCTTATACAAAAATCTTCACAGCGGTCTTGAGCTGATGAACGGCGACAAAATCGTATACCATAACGGCAAATGGGACGAGGATATAAATCTGATCGCCTCAACAGACCGCGTTATAATTACCGACCAAAACGAGGAATTGCTTTTTTGTCTCGGGGAACTGTACCGAGGCGGTGAGATCGACTGTTTTGATCCCGAAAAAACCGTTTCCAATCTTCATCTGTCGGTACCGGTATATTATTTCGGTCAATATGAGGACATACTCACGGAGGAGAACGTAAAAACGGATAACTTATATAAAGCTGCGAAAAAATTAAACTACGCATACGCGGTAAAATATCAAACGTGTCCGATGGCATATAAAACCGAGGAAGAGAATACGGAAGGCGAATGGAAAAAGCTGGACAGCTTCACAAAAGGCTCCAATATAACAGCGGCGTCATACCATGAGATACGCTTATTGATTATGAAAGAAAAGGGAATAACCGAACCGGACGACAGCCTTGCGGAAATGGAGCATATACGCTGGTGTCGGTATCACTATCTGAATCATTGGCAGTATTCGGACAAGCTGTCAGCCCCGAAGGACAGCAGCAAAAAACTGCACACGCTGCTTGTCCCGTTTGACAGCCTGCCGCAGGCGGATAAGGACAAGGATATCGACTTGATACGCTGCCTGCTGGAATTATATCCCGCGTAATGTACACGCGCCGGACAATACCGAAAACCAATATTTTGCCGCCGCGGGAGACCGATAAATCTCCCGCGGCGTTTTTTGTATACAGAAAACCACGCGATAGTCGCGTGGTTCAAAAGAGGCTAAAGCCGATGAGATAGACAGAAGAACTCCAATTTTGTATAATAAGATTGTGACCTGCCAGTTACAATAAAGAATACAAAATTGGAGGATATTAAGATGAATAATCAAAATAATACCACAAACAGTTTAGCACACACGAAATGGAATTGCAAGTACCATATAGTATTTGCGCCGAAGTACAGAAGGAAAGTATTTTATGAGGAGAAGAGAGCGGAGATACGGGAAATATTAAGGACGCTGTGTGAATGGAAGGGAGTGGAAATAATAGAAGGCGAAGTATGCCCCGACCATATACACTTGCTGGTGAGCATACCGCCGAAATACAGCGTATCGGGATTCATGGGGTATCTGAAGGGAAAAAGCAGTCTGATGATATTCCAGAAGTGGGGCAACATGAAATTTGCGTACCGAAACCGAGAATTCTGGTGCAAGGGATACTATGTGGACACAGTGGGGAAGAACACAGCGGCGATAAAGAGTTACATATCGAATCAAATCAAGAGAGACAGGGAGACGGATCAATTAAGTTTGTTTGATCCGAGGGACCCGTTTACGGGTAGCAAGTAAAAGGTGCGTGACTGGCAGGTCAAAGGAAGGCGCACTTGTGCGCAAGCCAGTAGAGCTAGGGCTATGCCCGAAAAGGAAAAACCACCCGCTACGCGGGTGGATATTTATTTGAAACGGCTCTAAAGCAGCGTCACCTTGGACGCCTTCATCTTGCTGTGCCACATTCCCGTGTCCGCCACAAGCATTATTTCCGAAATGCGTTCCGCTATTGCTTCGAGAGATTCGAGCAGCACGGACGAGCCGAGATTTTTAGCGCTTTGCAGACGCTTAAGCTCCTGTGAAAGGCTTGCTTCCATCTGCTTATGATTTTGATAATTGTACTCATATCCGCACTGACCGAGCTTTGACAAAAAGTACGAACCCCAAGCGGGAAGCATCATGGCGAACATATTGGCGTATGACTTTATGACCGAGTATGTACCCGCCGACAGCGCGAGCGGATTGCTCATGATTTTGTTTTCAAATATGAGCGCGAACTGAAGAAGCGCGCGCAGAAGCACCGATACAAATCCGATTTTGAAAATTACCGAATGCCATTTTTTCAGCCTGTCCACTATATTTTTATATCTCTGCGCCGAAAGACGGTGATAATTTATCTGATCCTCGACCATTTCCGTAACGTGGGACAAAATTTCATGCGCATCGCTTTTATTTATATGTACGGCGTCGTTTTCGTTCTCTTTAACGATGGCGCGGATCGTGGCGTGTATACGCTTGTCGCCGCCGCTCAGCTTACGCAGATCCAGACTTATTCCGTACGGCGTAAAATGAATGAGTACGCGCAGCATTTCGGCGATATAGCGGTTGTTCAGAAAATGACGCTGCCATTTTTTTACGGACGAATCTCTCGACAGCAGAAAAACGTACAGGTTAAGCAGCCCGTGTATAAGGAACGATACGCCTATTATGACGTCGAGCGTAACCGCGCCCGGTATAAAGCTAAGCACGGGATCGGCGTAAAAGCCGAGACCGAGAAAGACCGTGGCTATAAGCGGCAAAATCGCGCGCCAGTACATAACGGCGTGGTACCTTGACGCGTTATCGACCGCGGCTTTGTCGAAGCGTTCAAACTGCTCTAAAAGTCCGCGCCGCGAGCTTTCGGACTTTTCGTCCTTGTCCGTAAAATCCCCGCGCAGCAAAACGTCCTTCTGCGCCGGAATTTCAGACCAGCGTGCCTTGTGACGGTTCAAAAACCTGCTGTGCAGCCGTTCGCCGACGGATAACAGCGACCGTTTCCGCTTTTCGGGAGCGGCGGCGGATATTATATCCGCGCTCAGATTTTCCCCAAGCTCCTTAAGACGGTCGGGACTGTACGGCTCGAAAAAGCTTTCGCGCGCCCAGTATATTTTGTCTGGATTTTTTGAGGAAATCCATATAAACGGAATTTTCATAAGCTGCGCCTGACGCATAAGCTCCCATGTGGCGCTGCGCATTTCGGTAACGCTTTCGTTCCACACGCCGAGCAGAAGGTCGGATTGGTCGCAGAGCTTTTCGCCGATAACGCTTCTGACCTGACTTTCTATACACACGCTGCGCGCGCAGCCGCTTATTTTATCCTCATCCGCCGCGAGCGCGTAGCCGTGCAGCGGGTAGCGGTTTCCGACAAACGGCTTCCAGCGCTCGCCGGTATATTCGGGGCTGATAAGAACATTTATACTCGGATCGCCGCCGCCGAACACGGAAGTTTCGATCAGCCTTATCAGCTCGTTTATTTGGTCATAGAGCCGCTGATTGTCAGGCAGCTCGCCTATAACAGCTAAATTAAAATTCATCGCTTTTCCTCTCTTTCAATCTTATAACCGAGGTGCAGGAGCATTTTTATTGTCTGCGTGACCGTCGCCCTGTCCACATCCTTTTCAGATTCCGTCAAATCGCTGTAGTCCACGAGATTTGGGGTTGTCTTTTTCTCGCCGTCGAGCTTCGGACCGTAAACCCAGCCGTCCTTTATCCTGCCCGCCGCCCACGCGTCATGCACGCTGCGCGCGATTTCCTCTGTCGACCGCCGTAATTCTTCGGTTATTTCTATACTGTCCGTATCGACAGGCTTAGGCTCATAACTCATACGCACTCTCCTTGTTTCACCGTTTACCCTTTTTTCGACAAATTGCTGCAAAATTTATAAAACAAGTATACCATACGCGGCGGCGTAAAGTCAAGTGAACGCGCACGCATGACGCGCGGTCTGACTGTTTAATACATATTCCGGCAAAAAGCGGAAGTTTATTTATTGACACTTCCGCCCCGGTATGTTACTATAAAAATATAACTATTGTAACATTTCGGGTAAACGCACTGTAAAATGAGGTAACGATATGAGCGAGTATCAATACAAGGCTTTTATAAGCTACAGACACCTTGACTTTGACAAGCGCGTCGCGGTAAAGCTGCACAGAATGCTTGAAACATACAAATTCCCGCACGGTATCAAAGAACAAAAAAATCAATGGAGGATTTTCAGGGACGAGGAGGAACTGTCCGCGAGCAGCAACCTGAGCGATGACATAAAAAACGCTTTGGACAACTCCGAGTTTCTTATTGTGGTATGCTCGGAACAGACGCACCTTTCGCGGTGGTGTCTGGAGGAGATAGAGTATTTCAAGAGCCTGCACAACGGCACGAACGAAAAAATCATACCGCTGCTTATAAGCGGCAGCCCGGAGGAGTCCTTCCCGGAGGAACTGTGCAGGACATACGTAACCTATACCGACGAAAACGGAGCGTCGGCGCGCCGTGAAACGGAGGTATCGCCGCTCGCGGCGAATATAGTGAGCGACTCGCGCAAAGGCTCGTTCAGAAAGCTTAACAGCGAGCTTCTTCGGATCGTCGCGGAAATGGACGGCTGCGACTATGACGATCTATATAACAGAAGCCGCCGCCGCAGGATCAGGCGCATAGCCGTTTCAACGGCTGCGGCGTTTACCGCCGTGTCAATGTTCGGCATATACAGCAGCGCGATGCTGCTTGAAATAAGCGATCAAAGAGAGCAGCTGCAAACGCAGAATACGGAACTCGAAACAAAAACGATAGAACTCGACACGGCTAACTCAAGTCTCGAAACAAAAAACAAGGAACTCGACACGGCGAATTCAAGTCTCGAAACGAAAAACAAAGAGCTTGACACCGCGAACTCAAGCCTTGAAACGAAAAACAAAGAGCTTGACACCGCGAATTCAACGCTTGAAACGAAGAACAAGGAACTCGACACCGCCAACACGGCGCTCAGCCGCAGCAACAGCGAGCTTGACAAAGCGAACAGCGAGCTTACCGAAAGCAACGCCAACCTTGAAATCAAGACAAAGGAAGCGCAGGACAATTTTGTCGAAGCGAACAATCAGCGCAAGGCGGCGGAGGATAATCTCACGGAGGCGGAGCGTCAGCGCGAAATAGCCGAGCAAAATCTGGAATACGCGAAAGAGCAGCAGGCTATAGCCGAGGAAAATTACGAGGAAGCGGAGCGTCAGCGTCAAACGGCGCAGTCACGCCTTGAAACAATAGAACAGCAGAACCGCGAAATAAGAATTTCCGCGGCGGACATAGCCACGCGCGGCGCCATGTCGCAGTATGACGGCGGCGACAGAATAGGCGCGCTCAAAAACGCTCTTTCCATGCGTCCGAACGAGGACGATCCGAACGAGCTGCTCGCCTCCACAAATAACTTTCTCGCGGACGCGCTGTACGCGTACACTCCGGGATCGCTGAAGCCGAAACTCGACCGTACCGTTTCCACGGACAGCGCGATTTTGGAAATAAAATACAGCCCCGACGCGGAAAAGCTTATGGCATGGGATATGGCGCACAAGCTGTACGTGTGGGACGCGTCGGACGGAAAACCGATAAAAACCATGCAGACGGACTTTGTTACGGACGCGGAATTTATAGATAACGACACGGTAATCGTCTTTGATACGGGATATATCATAAAGGTCGATTTCACCACGGGAGACGAAACGGTGCTGTACGAAGGAGCGTACGGACACTGCGAACTGTCGGACGACCGCACGGTGGCGGCGGTTCATGAATATTTCGGAATATCGTTTGTCAGAACGAGCGACGGAAGCGTTATTTACCGAACGGCGCCCGAAATAGACGGGAATACGCTGTCGGAGCGCGGTATGTTATTCATGGACATAGGCTGCTTTAAGAGAAACACGGAGTACATCGCAGTCGCAAGCGATGCGGGCGTGAAGGACAACGCCGGAAATTATATGCTCGTCAAGCTTGACATTGAGAACCAAACCTGCAGTACGGTACAAACGGGCAGCAATGTAATAAGCGCGGTGAAGTACTGCGGCGAAAATTCCTACGCGTGCCTTACAAACACGACCGGCGCTGCCGCGGGAAGAAAATATGAATTAAAAATTTACGAAAACGGTATTGAAAAAAGCACCGTTCCCTTCGGCGATTACGATTACATAACCGAGTTTGAGTGCTGCGGAATGGACGTGGACGGTGAGTACAAGCCTGTTATAATTTTTGTCAGCTGGAACAAATACGCGTTCGTCGACGCCGAAACGGGCGGGATAATATACAAATCGTCCACAGATTCAAATGTGCTTGACATGGTTCGCATGGGAACGGACGGTATACTTATGTGCTGCGAAACGGGTTCGGTATGGAGCATAAGCCCCGCGGAAGAAAAATCATCTCTTATACAAACGCTTATTCCGTCGGTCAGCGACATGGCGTGCGGCACACATCAAAAATACGCGGTAGGGTATTCAAATACGGAGATAGTATTATACAGCGACAAGCACGACGAGGATTACACGGCGGTCATAGACGGCAGCTTTACGGGCGTGAGATACAACAAGGACAAATCGCTGCTGCTTGCCGTCACCGACGATTTCCGCGTTGAGGTTTATGACGCCGCGACAAAAGAAAAAACGGCTGAAACTTACATGGGACAGCCCGAAGGTCTAACATATCTTTTCGGCTTTGTCGATAACTGCGTCGTTACGGCTTCCGACGCGAGGACGCTCCGGTTCTATAACCTTGACACAAAACGCGAGGAAAGAACGGTCGATATAAGCGGATACGATCTTTCCGTAATCGGGACAAGCCCTGACGAAAGCTGTGTAATAGGTTACGGAGCGGATAATATTGTCCGTGTGGACAAGTCGGGAATTACCGAAACAAAGCCGCCGAACTGCGGCTTCGGCGACTTGGACTCGCTCACAGTAAGCGCCGACGGCACTTACGCGGTTTACGCCGCGGGACGTTATGAAAACGGACACAGCAGCACAGACGTATGCCTTGTGAATACCGTTACGGGCGGCGCAGCAACCGTTTACAGCGCCGAGGGAGAGCTGTATAACGCGGCACGCGCGAATATGCCGTTTACCTTTGACGACAATTCAAACAGGTTTATTGTAAACGATCAGAATAAGGCGCTCATATTCGACGCCGAAACCGGAACGCGGATAAGCACCGTTGAAACCGAACCCGCGATGGTCGGCATCTCGGCGTTTGTGCCGAACAGCGGCGACATTATAGTTTACGGGGACAATTCGGTAATTTATAAGTACAATATTCAAACGGGAGAAAAGCTCGGCTCGCTTTCCGCGGAGGAAATTTCACAGATACCGCTCGCGCTGCTTTTCGATCCCGAAGGAAACCGGCTTATTGTCGAATGGTATCTGCCCGCGGGCAATCCGGCGTGGTTTATAAATCTTGACACAATGGAATGTGAGACTCGCATGGAATTGGCAGGCGACTTTGACGGGGTTCACAGGGAGGTGCTTATTCTTTATCCGAATATCACTGCGGGACGGCTGTATTTCTACCCGTACTATACCTCCGAAATGCTTATAAATAAAGCGGAAAGAGAAATAAACTGACATCCTTGATTTTACCGAAAGGGCGTATCAACCGATACGCCCTTTTAAATTCCGCTCCGCTCTCCAATTGCAGTGCTTGGTTTTGCCTGTACGGCAAATTATGATTTAAGATTGCAAAACCCCTCCGACGCCTTCGGCGCCACCTCCCCTATTAGGGGAGGCTTGCGATATGTGGCGTACGCCGTATGGCTCCCCTACTAGGGGAGCTGTCACACGTAGTGTGACTGAGGGGTTTTAACGGGCGGTCATTGGCCGCCCCTACGGTGAGGCCCCCTTGTCAAAGGGGGCTGGCGCGCGGAGCGCGACTGGGGGATTCCTTTTCGATTTTTACTATGAATCCCTCCACCGCCTTCGGCGGTCCCCCTCCCTTTGACAAGGGAGGCTAACGCCGGTAAATCCCAATTTCCCCCACATTCCCGAAAAAACATGAAAAGGGTATTGATATTACAGGGAAAATCAGGTATAATATAATGGAGTATGTATAGATAACGAAAATGAAAGGAAAAGATACATGGACAGTTTCAAACAGATGGCGGAGCTTTTATTCGCGCACATCGACAAAACGCCGGACGACTACGAGGCGCTCTATCCGCCGCGCAACCTTGAAGAAGGCGCGGTCGTGACGCGTTTCGCGCCAAGCCCCACGGGCTTTCTGCACTTCGGCGGATTGTTCGCGGCATTCACGGAAAAGACAGCCGCAAAAACGACAAACGGCATTTTCTACCTGCGCATCGAGGACACCGACAAAAAGCGCGAGGTCGAAAACGGTGTGAGCCTTATTGTAAAGGGACTTAACGATTTCGGCATAGAGATAGACGAGGGCATGATGTCGGAAACCGAGGAAAAGGGCGCGTACGGACCGTACATGCAGTCGAGGCGCACGCCGATATATCAGGCATACGTAAAATCGCTTGTCGAGCAGGGACTCGCGTACCCGTGCTTCATGTCCGAGGACGAGCTTAGCGCAATACGCGCCGAGCAGGAGAGCAAAAAGGTTCTCCCCGGCGTTTACGGAGAATACGCGAAGTACCGCGATATAACGGTTGAGGAAGCGAAAAAGCGTATCGACGCCGGCGAGGAATACGTCGTGCGCCTTAAATCCCCCGGCAAAGAAGGCGGACGCGTAAAATTCAAGGACGTAATAAAGGGCGAAATAGAGATGCCCGAAAACATTCTCGACGTGGTACTGCTCAAAAAGGACGGAACGCCTACATACCACTTCGCGCACGCCGTAGACGACCACCTTATGCGCACGACGCACGTGATACGCGGCGACGAATGGATCTCGTCCGTGCCGATACACCTGCAGCTTTTCCGCCTGCTCGGCTTTAAACCGCCGAAATACGCGCACATTTCCCCGATCATGAAGGAGGAAAACGGCGGCAAGAGAAAGCTGTCAAAGCGCAAGGATCCCGAAGCGGCTGTAAGCTACTACAGCGAGGCGGGTTACCCCAAGGGCGCGATATGGGAGTATCTCATGACGCTCGCCAACTCCACCTACGAGGACTGGCGGCTCGCGAACAAGGACGCGGATATAGACGACTTCAAATTCTCACTGTCTAAGATGAGCAAGGCGGGCGCGCTGTTCGACCTTGTAAAGCTCACCGATGTGAGCAAGAATTATATAAGCACATTAAACGCCGAAGAGGTCTACGAGCTTGTGACCGAATGGGCGCAGGATAACAACGAAAGGCTCTACAACCTGCTCTCTGACGACGAGGAATACGCGAAAGCGATTTTCGCGATAGAGCGCGGCAACGCGAAACCGCGTAAGGACATAGGCGCGTGGTCGGACGTTGAGGACTACATTTCCTACTTCTACGACGAGCTTTGGACACGTGAGCGCGACTTTGCCGACAACCTCTCAAAAGAGGACATGATAGAGATAATCGAAACGTACAAGGACGTTTACGACGAAAACGCGTCCGCGGAGGAATGGTTCCCCGCGCTGCGCGAAATGGCGGTAGATTTGGGCTACGCGAAAGCGCCGAAGGAGTACAGGAAAAACCCCGACGCGTACAAGGGACACGTCGGCGACGTCGCCGGCGTGATACGCGCCGCCGTGACGGGCAGACGCAACACGCCCGACCTGTACGAGATAATGCAGGTACTCGGCGCGGAGGAAGTAAACAAACGCTTTGACGAGGCGGCGGACATATTAAGGCAATAGCCGTCGGAAAGGAGCTTACAATTTTGGAAGAAGTAATCAGCAAAAATTTTATTCGCGAAGCGATAGACAGTGACTTAAAGGAAGGACGTTTCGACCATGTTCAGACGCGTTTCCCGCCCGAGCCGAACGGCTATCTCCACATCGGACACGCCAAAGCTATAAGCATCGACTTCGGCATGGCTGAACGCTACGGCGGCACGTGCAACCTGCGTTTCGACGACACGAACCCCACGAAAGAGGACGTCGAGTACGTCGACGCGATAATGGAGGATATAAAGTGGCTCGGCTTCAAGTGGGACAAGGTGCTTTACGCGTCCGACTATTTCGACGCCATTTACGCCGCCGCTATCGACCTCATAAAGAAGGGTAAAGCGTACGTGTGCGACCTGTCGCCCGACGAGATACGCGAGTACCGCGGAACTCTCACGACTCCGGGCAAAAACAGCCCGTACCGCGACCGCTCAGTTGAGGAAAACCTCGACCTGTTCGAGCGCATGACGAAGGGCGAGTTTGCGGACGGCGCGAAGGTGCTGCGCGCCAAAATCGATATGGCTTCGCCGAACCTCAACATGCGCGATCCTATCATATACAGAATTCTGAGAGCGCGCCACCACAGGACGGGCGACAAGTGGATAGTGTACCCGATGTACGACTTCGCGCACCCCATATCCGACACGGTCGAGGGCGTGACGCATTCGCTCTGCTCGCTCGAATTTGAGGATCACCGTCCGCTTTACGACTGGGTTCTGCGCGAGGTCGGCTACGAAGCGCCGTCGCGCCAGATAGAGTTCGCGCGTATGAACCTGAACTACACGCTGACGAGCAAACGCCGCTGCCTTAAGCTTGTGAACGACAAAATCGTCACCGGCTGGGACGATCCGAGAATGTCAACGCTCTGCGGTATGCGCCGCCGCGGCTACACGCCCGAGGCGATACGCGATTTCTGCGAGCGTATAGGCGTGGCGAAGGCGAACAGCGTGATAGACTTCGCGCTGCTCGAAGCGTGCGTGAGAGAGGATCTCAATAAACGCGCGCCGCGCGCAATGGCGGTGTTAAAACCGATAAAGCTGATAATAGACAACTACCCCGAAGGCAAAACGGAGCAGATAGAGGTTGAGGTAAACCCCGAAAACCCCGAACTCGGCAAGCGGCTCGTATCGTTCTCGCGCGAGCTTTACATCGAAGCCGACGACTTCATGGAGGACGCGCCGAAAAAGTATTTCCGCCTTTCACCGGGCAGGGAGGTACGCCTTAAAGGCGCGTACTACGTGACGTGTACCGGCTGCGACAAGGACGAAAACGGCAATGTCACCGCCGTTCACTGCACCTACGATCCCGAAACGCGCGGCGGCGACTCGCCAGACGGACGCAAGGTCAAGGGTACGATTCATTTCGTAAGCGCCGCCCACGCGCGCAACGCTAAGGTCAGGCTGTACGACAGACTGTTTAACGTCGAGAACCCGTCCGACGAGAGCGGCGTAAAGGACTTTACCGAGAATTTGAACAGCGATTCAATGATCGTCATAGACGACGCGAAGATTGAGGACACGCTCACGGACTTAAAGACGGGCGACACGTTCCAGTTCCTGCGCCTCGGCTATTTCTGCGTCGATCCCGACAGCACAGCCGACACCCCCGTGTTTAACCGCACCGTCGCATTGAAGGATAGCTGGAAGAAGATAAATAAATGATGATATAAATTATGATTTAGCGGCTGATAGCCTCCCTTGTTAAAGGGAGGGGGACCGCCGAAGGCGGTGGAGGGATTCATTGTGAAATCAAAAAGGAATCCCCCAGTCGGCTTCGCCGACAGCCCCCTTTGACAAGGGGGCCTCACGTAGTTAAATCCCAATTTAACCAAAAAGGAGAGAACCCACAATGGAATACAAAACATACATGGCAGACCGTGTAAAAACGATGAAAGGCAGCGCGATCCGTGAAATGTTCAAGCGCATGGCTGATCCCGAGATAATCTCGCTCGCGGGCGGCAACCCGGCGTCGGAGCTTTTCCCGGGCGACGAGCTTTCAAAAATCGCTGGCAAAATACTGATGACAAACCCGACGCTCGCGCTGCAGTACGGCACGACCGACGGCTACCCGAAAATGCGCGACTGCGCCCGTCAGCGTGCCGAGAAGGTCAACTCCGTCGGCGCGAATGACGCGATCCTCATAATGACCGGCGCGAACCAGGGCATCGACCTCACCGCCAAGGCGCTTCTCAACAAGGGCGACAAGGTCATTGTTGAAAGTCCGAGCTTTATCGGCAGCCTTAACGCGTTCCGCACATACGAGTGCGGACTCGTCGGCGTAACGGTCGAGGACGACGGCATGAGCATGGAAGGTTTGGAGGACGCGCTTAAAAATAACGACGGCGTGAAATTCATCTACACGATCCCGACGTTCCAGAACCCGACCGGCGCGACAATGTCGCTCGAAAAGAGAAAGAAAATGCTTGAACTCGCGTCGAAGTACGACGTGCTTATTTTGGAGGACAACCCCTACGGCGACCTGCGCTTCTCCGGCGAGGACGTGCCGACGATAAAGTCAATGGACACCGAGGGCAGAGTAATTTACACAGGCTCGTTCTCAAAGATTTTGTCGCCGGGCATGCGTCTGGGCTACATAGTCGCCCCGTCGGAGCTTGCTGAGAAAATCGAGATGCTCAAGCAGGTCAACGACGTTCACACGCCGATGCTCACACAGCTTATGTGCGTGGAATTTATGAAGAAGTACGACATCGACAGCTATATCGCGAAGAACCGCGAGCTTTACGGCAAGAAGTGCGCCGCGATGGTAAGCGCGATGGAGAAGTACTTCCCGAAGGGCAAGGTAAAGTGGGTAACGCCCGAGGGCGGCATATTCCTTTGGTGCGAATGTCCGACAATCACCGACATCACGCCCGTGGTTGACCGCTGCCTTGAAAAGAAGGTCGCGATCGTCCCCGGCTCAAACTTCGCGACGGATATATTCGCGCCGTCGAATATGTTCAGACTGAATTACTCATCGGCGACGATTGAAAATATCGAGGAGGGTATCCGCCGCCTCGGCGAGGTATTGACGGAACTGCTGTAAAAATATAAATATCTTTTTGAGATATTTATATTGACAAATGTACAAAATTGTGGTATAATATAGATACAAAAATCGGATAATGATACGATAAATTATGATTTAACAGTACATTGGCGGTGAGCGACGCATATCGTTAGCCTCTCCTCGAGGAGAGGTGGCATCGCGAAGCGATGACGGAGAGGTGGCAATTAGTCTTGAAAAACCACCTCTCAGACGGCTCCGCCGCCAGCTCCCCTCAAGGGGAGCCTTCCGTAGGGGCGGTCATCGGCCGCCCGCCGCGTTGCATTGGGAACGGGCGGCCGATGACCGCCCCTACGTCCATGCAGCCGATACGCCGTTAAATCCCAATTTACCACACCACACCGAAAGGAAGAAAGAACATGGACGAAAAGAAAACGATATTTTCCGGCATACAGCCGTCGGGAAATTTAACGCTCGGCAACTACCTCGGCGCGATACGCAACTGGGTAAGCCTGCAGAACGACTACAACTGCATCTACGCGATGATGGACATGCACACGATAACGGTGCGCCAGACACCGGCGGAGCTTCGGCGCAGAACGCTCGAAGTCCTCGCGCTTTACATCGCGTGCGGCATAGATCCCGAGAAGGATGTGCTGTTTATCCAGTCGCACAATCCGGCGCACGCGGAGCTTGCGTGGGTACTGAACTGCTACACGTACATGGGCGAATTGCAGCGCATGACGCAGTTTAAGGACAAATCGGCGCGCCACGCGGAGAACATAAACGCCGGACTGTTCACGTACCCGGTGCTTATGGCTTCGGACATACTCCTTTACCAGGCGGACTACGTTCCCGTCGGCAAGGATCAGATGCAGCACATAGAGCTTTGCCGCGACGTGGCGCAGCGCTTCAACGCCATTTACGGCGACGTGTTCACCATTCCCGAGGGGCTTTTGCCGAAGGTGGGCGCGAACATAATGAGTCTGCAGAATCCGACGAAAAAAATGTCGAAATCCGATCCGAACCCGAAGGCGTATATCTCAATGATGGACGACATGAACGTAATCGCGAAAAAGATAAAAAGCGCGGTCACTGACAGCGAGGGCGTTATCGAGTACCGCGAGGGCGACGAGACGAAAGCGGGCGTGAACAACCTTCTTTCAATCATGTCGGCTGTGACGGGACGCAAAATTGACGATATAGTAAAGGATTACAGCGGCAAGGGCTACGGCGATTTCAAGAGCGACGTCGCCGACGCGGTCGTTGAGTGCGTAAAACCGATACGCGCGGAGTACGACAAAATCATAGCGGACAAGAAATATCTTACGGACATATGCGAAAAGGGCGCGGAAACGGCTTACAAAATCGCGCGCAGGACACTCAGCAAGGTATACAAAAAAGTAGGCTTTGTGATGAGATAAGCGGAGGTATAATATGTATACGGAGAGCTTTGTAATACTGATGATATACGTGTTCGCGGCGGCGTTCATATTCACGTTCGTCGCGACGCCGAACGCGCGCCGTCTTGCGTTCAAGATAGGCGAGGGCGCGGTGGACAAGCCGCGCGACGCGCGCAGAATGCACAAGAAGCCAACGCCGAGAATAGGCGGTCTCGCGATGATTTTCGGCTTTATCGTGCCTATCATAACGATACTGCTGTTCTCGAAAATAAGCGGCGACTCGTCGTTTTGGGGGCAGTATTCGATAGCGAGCCGCCAGACGGTCGGAATGTTTATCGCGCTCGCGATAATAGTCGTGATGGGCTTTATAGACGACTGCAAGGATCTGCCCGCAAAGCTGAAATTCCTCGTGCAGATAGCGGCGGCGCTTATAGTGATATTCGTCGGCGACATAAAGATTGACGTGTTCACAAACCCGAATTTCCTTAGCGACAACCCCTACCTTGTGCTGCCGGAATGGATCTCGGTAATAGTGACGGTGATATGGATAGTGTTCATAACGAACGCCGTAAATTTCATAGACGGTCTCGACGGCCTTGCGGCGGGCGTAAGCGCGATAATGTCGGTGTCGCTTGTGTTTATATCCATACGCGTCGGCGAATACCCGATAGCGATTATGGGTATTGCGCTCATGGGTTCGTGCTTCGGCTTCCTGCCGTTTAACTTTAATCCCGCGAAAATATTCATGGGCGACACAGGCTCGACGTTTCTGGGATTTATGCTCGCGACGCTGTCAATTCAGGGCGTGTTCAAGTCCTACGCGGTAATATCGTTCGCCGTGCCGCTTCTGATACTCGGACTGCCGCTGTTTGACGCGCTTTTCGCGATGATACGCAGAATACTCCACGGCGAAAGCCCGATGAAGGCGGACAGGGGACACCTGCACCACAGACTTGTGGATATGGGCTTTTCGCAGAAGCAGACCGTGTTTATACTGTACGCGATAAGCGGCGTTTTGGGAATAACGGCTGTGCTGCTCGCCGAGAGCGGCGTGCTTAGGGCGATACTCGTCGTAATAGCAATGATAATGCTGCTCCTTATCGGCGGCATGCTCGGCAAGGGCGGTCATAACCATGTCGCCGATACAAGGGATAAGACCGATGATACAGAGGATAGTGAATAGAATGTGACGGGGGCGTGCAAATGCGGGCTGTCGAGGGCGCCAGCCCCTACGGCGCACTATTTACAAATAACGGGTGTAGGGGACGGCGCCCTCGACGTCCCTCCGTAGGGGCGAACCGTGTTCGCCCGCACAAACCCCTCAGTCACACTACGTGTGACAGCTCCTTTTGCTACGGCATACGAGCAAAGCTCTATGCCTATGACGCTAAAGCGTCATTCACCTAATAGGGGAGCCTCACCGTATGCCTCCCCTAATAGGGGAGGTGGCGCCGCAGGCGTCGGAGGGGTTTTAACCCCAAATCCCACCACACCACAAAAAAGGAGAAAGACGATGAAGAAAATCAAGGTAATGACCGTATTCGGTACGCGTCCGGAGGCAATCAAAATGGCGCCGCTTGCGCTGGAGCTTCAAAAGCACGGCGAGATCGACTCCATAATATGCGTGACGGCGCAGCACCGTCAGATGCTCGACCAGGTGCTTGAAATATTCGGCATAACGCCGGACTACGACCTCGACATAATGAAAACGCGCCAGACGCTCGTCGGCATTACCACGCGCGTTCTGGAGGGTCTCGACGAGGTCATACAAAAGGAAAAGCCCGACCTCGTGCTTGTTCACGGCGACACGTCAACGAGCTTTGTCGCTGCGCTCGCCGCGTTCTACAACCAGGTGAAGGTCGGTCACGTCGAGGCCGGACTGCGCACGTACGACAAATATTCGCCGTTCCCCGAGGAAATGAACCGTCAGCTTACGGGCAGAATATCGGATCTGAACTTTTCCCCGACGGAGCAGAACAGGCAGAATCTGCTTAAGGAAAACGTGCCGTCCGGCACGATCTACATTACCGGCAACACCGTAATAGACGCGTTAAAAACGACGGTGCGCCCCGATTACAGATTTAAGGACGACTGCTTAAACGAGCTTGATTTTCAAAATAAGCGCGTCATAATCGTGACGGCTCACCGCCGCGAAAACCTCGGCAAGCCGCTTGAAAACATATGCACCGCGCTTAAGGAAATCGTGACGGAGTACCCCGACACGGAGCTTGTGTACCCCGTACACTTAAACCCTGCGGTGCGCGAAACGGCGTTTTCGATACTCGGCGGTATGGACAGGGTGCATCTTATAGATCCGCTCGATGTTGAGGACTTGCACAACGCGATGTCGCGCGCGTTTATGGTAATGACCGACTCCGGCGGCATACAGGAGGAGGCACCCGCGCTCGCGAAGCCGGTGCTTGTGCTGCGGCGCGAAACGGAGCGTCCCGAAGCCGTTAAGGCGGGAACGGTCAAGATCGCAGGCGTGGACAAGGATGAGATAAAGCGTCTCGCGAAGGAGCTTCTGGACAGCAGGGAAGCGTACGACAAAATGGCGCACGCCGCGAACCCGTACGGCGACGGCGAAGCGTCAAGACGTATCGCGGAAGCGATTTTGTACGAGTTTGGCATTAGTGATAAAAAGCCCGACAATTTTTCTGTGTAACGGCTTAGAATAAATAATTTTGCTAAAAGGAGGCGGTTTAACATTGGAAGAACAGCTTGACACAATAAACCGCCTTTTAAAAGAGCGGCGGTTTTCGGAGGTAAAAAATATAATCAAGGACGAGAACCCCGCCGACCTCGCGGAGCTTTTTGAGGAGCTTTTCGCTGACAACTTCGACGAGAAAGCTGAGTTTATGACGCTGTTCCGCCTGCTGCCGAAGGACAGCGCGGCTGAAACGTTCGCGCACATGAACCCCGACATGCAGGGACACCTTATCGGAATGTTCACCGATAAGGAGCTTCGCGAGATCCTCGACGAGCTGTATATAGACGATACGGTCGACATGATAGAGGACTTGCCGGCGAACGTCGTGTCGCGTATACTCCTAAACTCCACGACGGGTGAGCGCCGCGCAATAAACGACATTCTCCGCTATCCGCGTGACAGCGCGGGCAGCATAATGACGATAGAATACGTCAGCCTGCACAAGGACATGACGGTATTGGAGGCGTTCGAGAAGATACGCAAGGTAGGCGTGAACAAGGAGACGATCTACACCTGCTACGTCACCGAGAACCGCATACTTACGGGCGTTGTGACGGTCAAGGACCTGTTCACCGCCGACGAGGACGACAAAATAGGCGACATAATGGACACGCGCGTCATATCGGTAAACACGCACGAGGACAAAGAGGTAGTCGCGAACATGTTCCAGAAATACGACTTTCTCGCGCTGCCGGTCGTTGACCGCGACAACCGTCTTGTCGGTATCGTAACGTTCGACGACGCTATGGACGTTATCGAGGAGGAGAACACCGAGGATATTTCGCGCTGGGCTGCCGTAACGCCGAACGAGGAAAGCTATTTCCGCACAGGCGTTTTCAAGCACGCGAAAAGCCGCATCGTGTGGCTTTTGATACTTATGATAAGCGCGACGCTGACGCAGCTTATAACGGCGCGGTACGAGAACGCGTTTAAGGTGCTGCCGCTTCTCGTGTCCTTTATGCCGATGATAATGGATACGGGCGGAAACTGCGGAGCGCAAAGCTCGACGCTTATAATACGCGGTATAGCGCTGGGTGAAATACATTTTTCGGATTTTTTCCGTGTTGTGTTCAAGGAATTCAGAATATCTATAATAGTGAGTTCGATCCTTGCGATTGTGAACGGGGCGAGGGTGTATCTGATGTACGGGCATAATTTTCCGCTTGCGCTGACGATCGCGCTGTCGATAATCGCGACGGTCGTAATATCGAAAATGATCGGCGCAAGTTTGCCGATGCTTGCGAAAAAGGCGCATCTCGATCCGGCGATAATGGCTACGCCGCTTATAACGACAATCGTTGACTGCGCGTCGCTGATCATTTATTTTAATATCGCGACGATTGTTTTCTCAAATGTGCTGATGTAACGAAAAAAGCGTATCTAATAGATACGCCTTTTTTTACGCACTTTTTTTACATAATGGAATGTCCCGTAAGGTAGCCCGTGAGGAAAATGCCGAACAGTACGGCGGAGCATACCGTTATAAGCTCAGCCGCGTTTTTTCGTTTTTCCGTAAGCGAGGCAAGTACCCACGCGGCCGGAATCATGCACGACATATAGCGGTTAAGGCTCAATGGCCACGACGCGGCGGCGTTGAAAAAGAAGTACATGAGCATAAACGATGTGTACATGCTTCTTGTGCGGCGTACCGCGAGCAGCGTCAGAACAGCTGTGACTGCGATGGACACAATATCGCTCATAAACATGCACACTATAATCGACCACGATTCCTGCATATTCACGCGCGACAGCAGCATATTGACGGTCTTGCCGAAGTATTGAAGCTGCATTGACCAATGCTCCTTCTGGTACTCCATAAACGCGAACGCATTGCCCTCGACGCGGTAATTTATAAAAAGATAAATGAGCGTTCCCACAGGTATTATAAGGAGCGGCAGCGCCGAAACGAATTTTTTGCCGAGCGTCTTTAGGTTTTTCTCTCGTATGAGCGCTATGGGGCGCTCATGCTGCACCCATTCGACCGCCGCGGCTATAATCATAAGCACGCCGACCGAGCGCGTCAGAGCCGCGAGCGCGCCGAGAACGCCCGCGCCGAGCCAGTTATGTTTGCGTATTGCGAGGAAGGTCGCCGTAATAACGAGGAAGAACAGACCTTCGGTCATAATTCCACCGAAAAAGAACGCAAACGGCGAAACCGACAGGAATATAACGCTCCTGCGCGCGGCGGCGCGGCTGTAATCAATTCTTACGAGCTTATACATGAGCGCGCAGCCCGCGCTGTACGAAAGAAACGAAACAACAAGCGCGGAAACCGTATAGTTACGCAGCGCGAGCGCGAATATTTTCACAGCAAACGGGTAGAGCGGGAAGAACACGAGGAACAGGTGCTTGCCTTCCTCAAGGTGGTGATAGTAGCCGTACTGCGCTATATCGAGGTAGTGCGGCGCGTCCCATAAATTCCACTTTCCGCAGTAACCGAGAAACGACGGCATACTGCCGTCGCTGAAAATACCCGCGGCAGCCCAGCCGAGTATGAATACAATCACTCGAAACGCCAGCGCGCAGAGGAATATTTTAAGCAGCGTGTATTTGCCGTCCGCCCCGCCGCCGGGCGCGCCGTATTTGTTAGCGGTCAGAAAATCCATAGCTTTGCCACGCGGCAGCGTTACGCCCGCCTCGCCGGCAAGACGCAGTAAAAACCAAGCGAGCGCGGCGAAAATAATAACCGAGAGCGGAATACTCAAAATCATTTCTCCCTGCCGCCCCCTTCTTCCTTAATTATATACGCGGGGCGGTTCTTAACCTCCATGTATGCCTTCGCGAGGTACTGTCCGACTATGCCGACGCAGAACGTCTGCACTCCGGCGACAAGGAATATAATACACACAAGCGACGGGTAACCCGCGACGGGATCGCCCCAGATGATCGTTTTCGCGATTATGACGAGTATCATGATAAACGCGATAACGCAAAACAGCATACCGATCACCGACGCGGCGGCAAGCGGAATCGTCGAGAAGGACGTTATGCCGTCCACCGAGTAGAGGAACAGCTTCCACATCGACCATTTCGTTTCGCCCGCGACACGCTCCGCGTTTTCAAATTCTATCCATTTTGTTTTAAAGCCCACCCAGCCGAAAATGCCTTTTGAAAATCTGTTGTACTCACGCATGGAAATTATCGCGTCAACGACCTTGCGCGTCATGAGGCGGTAATCTCTTGCGCCGTCGGCAATGTCGGCTTTCGCTATTTTGCCGATCAGAGAGTAAAAACGGCGCGACAAAAACGAGCGCAGCTTCGGCTCGCCCCTGCGCGTGACGCGCCTTGCGGCGGCGCAGTCGTAACCCTCGTTTACAACAGCCTCGTACATTTCGCAAAGAAGCTCCGGCGGATCCTGCAGATCCGCGTCCATGACCGAGACGTAATCGCCGCGCGCGGCTTCAAGTCCCGCAAGCATAGCCGCCTCCTTGCCGAAATTACGCGAAAAAGACACGTATCTCACGCGTCCGTCGTTCGCGGCGTACTCCCTGACAACCGAAAGAGTGCCGTCCGTTGAGCCGTCGTCAACAAAAATATATTCAAAATCAATCCCGTATTTTTCGCGCATAAGGCCGGACTGCTTAGTGATCGCGCCGTAAAAGTACGGCACGGCTTCCGCCTCGTTGAAGCAGGGGACAATAATGCTTATTTTCGGCATATTCAAGGCTTCCTTTCAAAGCTTATTATCACACGTTAAATCTGAACAGCACAATGTCGCCGTCCTGCATGACGTATTCCTTGCCCTCGCTGCGGACAAGTCCCTTTTCCTTCGCGGCTGTCATCGAGCCGCAGGCCATGAGGTCGTTGTAGTGAACCACCTCGGCGCGTATAAAGCCGCGCTCAAAATCGGTGTGGATCTTGCCGGCAGCCTGCGGCGCTTTCGTGCCTTTGGTGATAGTCCACGCGCGCACCTCCGGCTCGCCGGCGGTGAGGTAGCTTATGAGACCGAGAAGCGTGTAGCTTGCCTTTATGAGACGGTCAAGTCCCGATTCGTGCATGCCGAGTTCTTCAAGGAACATAGCCTTTTCGTCGCCGTCAAGCTGAGCGATTTCCTCTTCAATTCTCGCGCTCACAGGCATAACCTCCGAGCCTTCGCTTTCGGCAAGAGCTTTTACCTTGTTCACGTACTCGTTGTTCTCTATGCCCTTTGAGAAGTCGTCCTCGGCAACGTTTGCCGCGTAGATTACCGGCTTCATCGAAATAAGCGCGATTTCCTTCATTACCGCCGCTTCGTCCTCGTCGTATTCGAGGCTTCTCGCGGGCTTGCCGTCCTCCAGCGCCGCCTTTACGCGCTCCAAAAGCGCAAGCTCCTTGGCAAGCGACTTGTCGCCCTTCATCATCTTTTTTGTGCGCTCTATGCGGCGGTCGATTATCTCCGCGTCGGAAAATACAAGCTCTAAATTTATCGTCTCGATGTCACGCAGCGGATCTATCGAGCCGTCAACGTGGGTGATGTTCGAGTCCTCGAAGCAGCGCACGACGTGTACGATCGCGTCGACCTCGCGTATGTGCGACAAAAACTTGTTTCCGAGTCCCTCGCCCTTCGACGCGCCCTTTACAAGTCCGGCGATGTCCACAAATTCTATATACGCGTGCGTGACCTTTTTCGGGCGGTACATTTCGGCAAGCTTGTCCAGACGCTCGTCGGGAACGTCAACTATGCCGACGTTCGGCTCTATCGTGCAGAACGGGTAGTTCGCGCTCTCCGCGCCCGCCTGCGTTATCGCGTTAAAAAGGGTTGACTTGCCGACGTTCGGAAGTCCCACTATACCTAATTTCATCTGTTTTTCGTCCTTTCATGGCATATATTGTTAATATAATATCATAAATTTGCGGTTTTATCAATACAATTTATTTATTTTGTCGTCCGAAAAGCTCCTTTACCGTGTCGTAGGCGATTTTCGGTCGGCGGTACTCGTCGACTACACCCTTGTTGTTATGGCAGCGCGCGCGGCTTTGGAACCACTCGCCCTCCTCCGTGACGCGGCAGTCGGCGAACTGCCAGACGAACACGCCGCTTATCCTGTCGTCGTTCAGGTACACTTCAAGATTATCGCGGATTATGTCCGACTGACCTTCCTCGCTCCACTTGCAGCGCGTTCTGTCGCGGTATCCGTAAATCGCGGCAGCGCCGACCTCGCTCACGATTATAGGCTTGTCCGCGCCGCCGGATTTGTAAATCCACTCTATCTCCTCGTCGTTTCGCTTTGCAATATCGCAGTCTTGGTACCAATTCGAGTACATGTTAAACGATACCACATCGGGCAAATCAAGGCAAATATCGGTAAAGTGGCGGCACGTCGCGGAGGTCGTCGGGCGCGTGCTGTCCATGGCTCTGATTTGCTCGTACTGCTTTTTGTACATGCGCCGTCCCTCGTCGGTTTCGGACGCGCACTCGTTCAGTATGCCCCATATTACGATCGAGGGGTGGTTGTAGTGGTTCTCGATCATCTCGCGTATGCAGTCCTCACACTGACGCTCAAAATTCGGGTTCTGCATATCCTTAAGCTTCAGTCCGCGAGCGTGGTTTTCCTCCCATACCATTACGCCGCGCTCGTCGCACAGGTCGAGAAAACGCTCGTCGTTGGGGTAGTGGCAGGTGCGGACGGCGTTCGCGTTCGCGTCCTGCATTAAGTCCATGTCCTGTACCATGTGCTGCAGTGAAATTGCGCAGCCGTCAACGGCGTAGTCCTCGTGGCGGTTAAAGCCCTTCAGGAATACGGGCTTGCCGTTAAGGTAAATTTTAGTGTCCCTCACCTTGACAACGCGGAAGCCGACGCGCTCAATAAGGTCGTCAACCGCTTCGCCGCCAATAAAAAGCGTCGCCGTAAGCTCGTACAAATTCGGCTCGCCGATGAACCACGGATTTATGTTGTCAAATTCCTGCGTAAAAGTAACGGTCGTCTCCGACGCGGCAGGTATTTCGGTTTCATGTGCCGCCTCCGCGTCTGCGAGAGCGGTTTTTACCGCTACCGTCCGCGCTTTATCCGAAATATTTTTAATTATAATATCCGTCGCCGCGCTCCATTTTCCGTCCGTAAGCGACGGAGTAAAGCGTATGCGCTCTATGTACACGTCGCCGATATATTCAAGCGCCACAGGGCGCGTTATGCCGCCGTAGGTGTAGTAGTCGTTCGGGATATGCAGCGCGCTGTGTTCGCCGAAGGAGTTGTCAGCGTCGACGCGTATTTCATGCTCACCCTCGCGCACGTCGGGAATAACAGCCGAAAACGGCGTGAACGCGTTGTAGTGGTGCGCAATTTTTTCGCTGTCGAAGTACACGTCAGCGGTGTGGCTCACGCCCTTAAATTCAAGACGGATATTGCTTTGCCGTTTTATGTAAACCTTTTTCGTGTACGTTCCCTGTCCGCGGTAGTTGAGCAGATCGGGGTGCTGCTCCCAGCAGCCGGGAACGGGTAGCGAATATGTTTTGCCGTTCGCGGTAAAGTCCCACATTCCGTCAAGCCCGCGTGTTTCTCTTACGCGGTGCGTGTCAAACAGTCTTATCATAATTCCCCTCCGTAATATTTCGCTATATTTTCGCCCACCGCTCTGCCGACGGCGTTGTACGCCGACTGGCGGTAGTAGTATTGATCCTTCATTTCCGAGATGTACGGCTCGAAGCTGCCGGCGAGAATGTAATCGCCGTTTTCGGCGCACAGCTTTTTCTGCGCGGCGCGTATAACGGCGTAAAAACTGTCGCGCTCCGCATTTTCGGGATATTTTACGTAATTGTAATGACCTGTCTGCACGACAAAGATTTTCTCCGCGCCGCATTTCATGAACTCGTGAAACAGCCCGTCAGTGTTTGATATGTAGTCGTCTGCAGTTCTCTGCGCGTCGCCGTCGCTCTCGCCCTGACACCACACGACGAATATTCGCCCGATTTTTATGTTGTTGTCCGCGAGAAACTTTTTCGCGTCACAAAGACGGCGCGCAGCGTCGCCGATAAGCGTTTCCTTCCATTCCTCGGTATTCGTGCCGCCCTTCGACGCGCTGACAGCTACGAGCTTCCTTTTCGTGCGGCGGTAATACTCGTTCACGGCCGCGCTCACCATGCTGCCGCTGCGCTTGTTTGTGCCGTCCGCGCATATATCGTCGAGCGCGCCCAACCTGTCCTCGCCGAGTCCGAACGGTTCTTTTACCGGCACAAGCGTGTCGGGATTGCTCACCGATTTATATTCAAATCCCGCCTCAACTTTACAGACGACCGCTTCACGCGCATCGCCGCGTCCCGACATATTCGACTGACCTGCGAACAGCGCGAGGTCTGCAATGCTCAAATTATCCATTTTTACCCTCCGATGCGTTTGTATATCCATTATACCGCCTTTGCGTCGGGAATACAATACAAAATTCCTTTAATGAAATTAAAAATACACTTTATTTATTTGATATTTTATGGTAGAATATATGTAATCAAAGGATAAGGAGGAAAAATCATGGCAAACAACAAGGTGCTTATAGCGGATGACGACAGCAACATTTCGGAGCTGATAAAGGTATATTTTGAAAAGGACGGATTTGAGACGGTAACGGCGCGTAACGGCAAAGAGGCGGTGGAGCTTTTCAAATCGGAAGCGCCGTCTATCGTGATACTCGACGTAATGATGCCGGAGATGGACGGCTGGCAGGTGTGCCGCGAGATACGGCGCGTCAGCAATATTCCCATAATCATGCTTACCGCGAAGGGTGAGACGTTTGACAAGGTACTCGGTCTTGAGCTCGGCGCGGACGATTACATGGTAAAGCCGTTCGATCCGAAGGAGCTTATCGCGCGCGTCAAGGCTGTTTTAAGGCGCAGCGAAACGAAGGAGGTAAGCACGGAAAAGGAGCTTGTGTTCCCGAACCTCACGATAAACCTCACGAATTACGAGCTTAAAATAAACGGAAACATAACCGAAGTGCCGCCGAAGGAGCTGGAGCTTCTCTATTTCCTCGCGTCGAATCCGAACCGCGTGTTCACGCGCGAGCAGCTTTTGGAGCAGGTGTGGGGCTTTGACTATTTCGGCGACTCGCGTACCGTGGACGTGCATATAAAGAGACTGCGCGAAAAGCTTGAAGGCGCGGAGGCTAACTGGCAGCTTAAAACGGTGTGGGGCGTTGGATATAAATTCGAGGTCAGATAAATGTTTAAGAGTATACTTAGCCGCCTGTTCTGGACATACGCGGCAATTTTGGCGCTCGTGTTCGCATCTATAGCCGTATCGGTCGGCGTTTTTACGGACAGATTCGTCACAAATCAGCACCGTCAGAACGTGCGCGACGTGTCGCAGACAATCGAATACTGGACAGCCGTGTCGGAGATAGAGGATAACGGCGCGCGCACAAAGGTGATGTACCGAAATCTTCTTAAAAAGTGGGCGGATTACCTTCACTCCGATATAATAATCACTAACGCCGAAGGTCAGATAACGGCGAACACGGGCAGCGTGACCGACGTGCCGGACGACCTTGTAAACGCGATAACGGCCGGCGGTGAGGTGCGCGAGGTTTCGACGCTTAACGGCGCGTACCGCTCGAAGATGATAGTGGTAGGAATACCCGTGCATTATCAGGGCGGCGTTGTCGGCGCTATGATTTTCGCGACGCCGGCGAAGTTTTTGAGGAAAACGGCGGGGGAGATGTTCTCCATGCTCGTTCTGTCGTCGCTTTTCGCGGTGCTTATCGCGGGAGTGCTTGTGTACTGGCAGTCGCGCCGCATATCTAAACCCATAGGCGAGATAAACAAGGCGGCGAGAAATATAGCGTCGGGCAAGTACGACAAGCGAGTTGTGGTTACGAGCAGGGACGAGATAGGTCAGCTTGCGTCGAGCTTTAACTTTATGGCTGACTCGGTGGAGGCGCTCGAAAGTACGCGCAGCGACTTTATAAGCGACGTGTCGCACGAGCTGCGCACGCCTATGACGAGCATATCGGGCTTTGCGCAGGGTATACTCGACGGCACGATACCGAAGGAAAAGCAGGACGAATACCTTAAAATAATTCTCGACGAGAGCAGGCGGCTCACGAAAATGGTAAATGATATGCTCGAGATGTCAAAGATGTCGTCGAGCAATTACAAGCTCGATATAACGGCGTTCGACCTGAACGAGCTTACGCGCCTTTGCATAATAAGTCTCGGCAGCAGGATAGACGAGAAAAATCTCGAGATAAACGTCGATTTTGACCGCGACGTTTTGAAGGTGCTTGCCGACCGTGACGCGATCCAGCGCGTAATAATAAACCTGCTCGACAACGCCGTAAAGTTCAGCTACCCGAACACGACCGTGACGATAAAGACGCGCCGCGACAAAAAACGCGCATTATTCAGCGTCGGCAATTTCGGCGACGGTATAGATAGCGGTGATTTGAGTAACATTTTCACGCGCTTTTACAAGACCGACAGGTCGCGCAGGTCGGATAAAAAGGGCGCGGGACTGGGCTTGTCGTTCGTCAAGAACATACTGACGCTGCATAAGCAGAACGTCTGGGTTGAGAGCGTTGACGCGAAGGAAGGCTCGGCGGCGAAGTATACCACCTTTACCTTTACCCTTGAGGCGGAATAAAATATATTGACTATGAGAGAAAAATGGTGTAAAATAGAAGTAATGAATTACAAGGAGGAACACAACAATGGCTGAATTAAGATGGAACCCGCTCACAAAGGACTGGGTTATGATAGCTTCACACCGTCAGAACAGACCGCAGATGCCTAAGGACTGGTGTCCGTTCTGCCCCGGACCGGATAACGACAAGGTACCCAAGTCATTTACGGTACATAAGCACGACAACGACTTCCCCGCGCTTTCGCAGAACCCGCCCGAGCCGGACGACGTTGAAACGAGGATCTACAAGACAAAACCGTCATACGGCAAGTGCGAGGTTATCCTCTATTCGCCGGAGCATACAGTGACGCTGCCGGAGCTTTCCGTTCCTCATATAAGAGAGCTTGTAGACCTCTGGACAAACCGTTTCGAGGAAATCAGCGCGGATCCGAAGATAAAATACGTGTTCATATTCGAGAACAGGGGAGACGTTGTGGGCGTAACGATGCCGCATCCGCACGGTCAGATTTACGGCTACTCGGTAGTGCCGAAGAAGCTGGAGCTTGAAATGGAGTCGTGCAAAGAGCATTTCGACGAGACGCATCACTGCCTTATCTGCGACATGCTGGAGGACGAGGTCAAGGCTGAAAAGAGAATTATATTTGAGAACGACGACTTTATAGTGTTCCTGCCGTTTTACTGCGAATACCCCTACGGTATATACATCGCGGCGAAGCGTCATTACCAGAACCTCACGCAGATGACCGACAAGGAAAAGACAAGCCTTGCGTCGGCGCTCAAGGAGGCGGCGGGTACGCTTGACAGCCTGTTCGACTATCCGTTCCCGTACATGATGTGCATGTACCAGAACCCCGTAAACGGCGAGGATGTGTCGGATTATTACCATTTCCACATCGCGTTCTATCCGCCTATGAGAAGCGCGGACAAGCAGAAGTTCAACGCGTCGTCCGAGACGGGTGCGTGGGCGCACTGCAACCCGACCGCTCCCGAGGAAAAGGCTGTGGAGCTTAGAGCGGCACACGAAAAATTTGTAAAGAAAATGAACGGCTGATACAACATTGGGGACTGCATCGCGGTCCTCTTTGCTTTACCGCTTGACATTACGGTGAAAAACGGTTATAATGGATAGGCTGTTATGATAATTATATAGAGAGGAATGACGTAAAATGGCTGAGACCAAAGAGTATATTCTTACGAGAGAGGGCAAGGCGGAGCTTGAAGAGGAGCTTGATACGCTAAAGAATGTCACGAGAAAAAGAGTGTCCGAGAAAATAAAAGAGGCGCGCTCGTTCGGCGACCTTTCGGAAAACGCCGAGTATGACGAGGCGAAAAACGAGCAGGCGGAGGTGGAGGCGAGAATAGGCGAGATAGAGAACATGCTCAAATACGCCCGCGTCCTCGACGACGACGAGATACGCTCCGACGTAGTAACGCCCGGTTCAAAGGTGGTTCTCGGTATTTTCGGCGACGAGAAGCATTATCAGGTAGTCGGCTCGACCGAAGCCGATCCGTACAAGAACAAGCTTTCGTACGAGTCGCCCATAGGCGCGGCTATACTCAACAAGAGCGCCGGTGATACCGTTAAGGCAGTAACGCCCGGCGGCGAGATTGAAATAAAAATTATCGCGATAGAGAAATAACGAACAAATAAAGAAGCGAAAAGATGAGTAAATCATCTTTTCGCTTTTTTGATATAAGGAATTTTGTTTAATTTAAGCCGTTTGCGTCACGTATTGTCTGTACATCTGTTTCTGTTGGCTCTTGAACATACATTTGTATCCATTCTGAATCCATCCAAATCCAATTCTTATCCCCAGACAACTGATACTCAAATGTACCCTCTGTTGTTGGCTCTGAGGTCATAGCCATCCATTCTGAACCCCAATGACCTTCTCCTGTTATCTTATTTATATAATAAATCTGATTTATAACAGATTTGCCGGTAGATTCTTTGAAGTCTGTTAAACCGGAAAAGACCTTATATGCTTCGACTCTTCTATTACCACCTGTGGGAACTTCCAAACCAAGGTCTGGCGCAACTCCTTGACCCTCGCCCAAAATTCCGTGCGGTCCAACCGCAAGCACTACCGCCGTGCCGTCTGCTTTTATAACGGTGTCGCCCTCTCTCGCGAATCTTCTCTGTGATATTTCGCCCTCATGGATCGTGATAGGCTCGTCGGTGTTTGTCGGTTCGGACGGCTCGGATTGTGTGCTTATAGTAATCGTGTTATTCGTAAAGCCGACAGTAAAGCCGCCCACTGCATCGGCGATGTCGCGGAGCTTGAAGTAGGTGCTGTCATTTATGTTGTAGCCTTCGATTGACTTTGCAGCGCCGTCGACCTTGATCGGAAACGGGTTCACAGTTACGGAGTATTCGATTGCAAAACCCGTTATTGCGGAGCAGATAACACCGCCTATGATAAAGCCTAAAGTAAATTTTTTCATGAAAAAATCCCCCTTCCGATATATTATACATCAGAAGGACAGAAAAATCAAGGCGGCGTAATAAAGCAAATCCCATGCGCATAATATTCATGGGGAGGGGGTACGTATGCGCGGTAATATAATGGGAATACTTGCGGTCGCGCTCGGCTGTGCGGCAGCGGTAATCGGCGCTGGGTTCGCGTCGGGACAGGAGATAGTGAGCTTTTTTGTGCGGCAGGGCAGATTCGGCATAATCGGCATAGCCGTGGCGTGTCTGTTTTTTTCGCTGTTCGCGTGCGCCGTTCTCAGGCGCTGCGTGGGGGAGGGAACGGTGAGCTTTTCCGCGCTTTTGGAAAGCCTTGTGCCGAACAGAACGGTGCGCCGCACGGTTGAGGCGGCTATACTTTTGTGTGCAATGTCAACGATGTGCGTAATGACCTCGTGCGCCGGCGAACTCGGCGCGCAGCTTTACGGGCTACAAGTGATTATCGGCGCGGCGGCGTTTTCGGTCGTGTGCGGAATGGTGTTCCTTATGGAAACGCGCGGAATGATGGGGACAAACTCGCTGCTCGGCGCGGTAATCGTGGTTGGAATAGTCTTTTCGTGCCTGTACATACTGCGTTACCGCGAGCATCAGACCATGGCGCCGCAGGTCAGGGCGGTGTTTTCGGGCGTCGCGTACGCGGGGTACAACATTGTCGGCACGGGTGCGGTACTCGCGGGTATGAGCCGCTTCCTCAAAAGCAAAAAGGACGCTGCGATCGCGTCCGCGGCGGCAGGGCTTATGCTGTTTATAATTATTGCGCTGATTTGGACGGTGCTGTCGATTTATTACGGCAAAATCAATCTCGGCGACATACCGATGCTTACAATGACGTTCCGGCAGGGAAGGGCGCTCGGTGTATTTTACGGCGTAATGCTCGCCGCGGCGGTGCTTACGACGGGTATTTCGAGCGGTTACGCCGTGATTGATATGCTGAGCCGCAGAATGAACACAAAAACGGCTGCGGCTGTGACACTTTTCGTAAGCTTTTGCATGAGCGGAGCGGGTTTTTCGACGCTTATCGACACGCTTTATCGAGCGTGCGGATATGTGGGCGCCGCGGCTGCCGTTTATATAGCGGTGAAATGCCTTGTAAAAACAAAAAATGAAGAAAAACAAAGAAAATGAGAGATTTAGCCTTAAAATATGCGTATAATCGGGAATAAACCGCAAATGATAAGGTTTACAAAAGAAAAATTCTTTGCTAATATATATAGGTCGTCTGACGGATTTTGAACACATCGGGATGTAGCGCAGTTTGGCAGCGCATCTGGTTTGGGACCAGAGGGCCGCAGGTTCAAATCCTGTCATCCCGACCAGTATATATTTTTTTAATGGTAATGGGAGTTTAGCTCAGCTGGGAGAGCGTCTGCCTTACAAGCAGGATGTCACAGGTTCGAGCCCTGTAACTCCCACCAAGTACGCGTTTGCGCAGCAGACGCGTAATACGCTGGTGTAGCTCAATTGGTAGAGCAGCTGATTTGTAATCAGCAGGTCGCGGGTTCGAGTCCCATCACCAGCTCCATTATGGGAGAGTTCCCGAGTGGCCAAAGGGGGCAGACTGTAAATCTGTTGTCTTCGACTTCAATGGTTCGAATCCATTCTCTCCCACCATACAACAAACAAACCGCATAGCTATGCGGTTTGTTTTTCTGTATACATGTTTTTTACACGTAATTTATATCTTTTTTTTCGTTATTAGATTTAATGCTGTAACGGCTCTGTCCTATTCTTTTGGATAGAGGTGTGAGTAGGTATTCCACGTGATTTCGCCTAATACAACCTTTTCGATAAAATCCGCCCGTATGCAGTTATATCTTACGGCTGCCCCTGTTATATCCCATACAGTTAAAATATGGTTCGGGAGCCGTTTTCTTGCCGCCCCTGTGAATGCTATTGCTGATCCGGTAGGAAGTCAGAGTTTAACAGCTTACGGGTACATTGTTTGATAAAATATGAGTTTTACTTGGGGAATGGTATGAACAGAAAAAACGGGATATCAACAAGGCGCAGTTTTGGGTGACGCCGGATTTGGCCGCCACGCTTGATTGTGAGAATGTTGAATCGTTGGAAAAACAACCGGAATAATGTGTACTGCCTCGCGCCGGGGAAAGGCTATCATACTTGCAATAAATTTATATGATAATTTATACAATATAAAAGACACAAATTTAATATTTTTTGTTAAAATTGTCTCATTGCCATGGTATAATATTTTTATACATTGAGATATTTTGCTAAACCTATTATTAAATTATTATGAATTTGTAGGATAAAAACCAATGTTTAAAAGGCTGTTATCGATTATTACGGTTTTTTCTTTAGTGGCTGCGATTATCTATCCCAACTGCGTTTTTGCGGATAACCCGACAGCGGCTGAGGAAGAACGCACATACTCGGTTGAGTATGTAAATTATTACAAAACCGACGACGGCACAATCGTAAACGAAACGCTTACTCCTTCCGAGGGCGGACTGCCGGATATGATGCGGGAGATGCCTATAGCTATGGTCATTATTACAGCGGCGCGGGCGGTATATATGTTGAAAACGTTCCTATTGAGTCATGGCAGGATAAAACAACATATTCCGGCGGCGCAAGCTTTATTATGAACGACGGCATAATCGCCGGAAACAAGGGCGACATAGCCGCGCTAAGAGGCGGAGTCGGCGGATACCATGAGATCAACGGCGGATATATCAGCGGCAATGTAACAAATCACAAATATGCTGCCGACGACGAGTATTTCCGCTATGAAAACATGATAAGCCATTCCCTGTACGACGACACCAAGGAAGGATATGCCCGAAATGAAGTGGGATTTATTGTGCTTGTGCCGTATTATTACAGACTCTCTTTAGACAGCTTTTTTACTCCGCTGCACCTTAACGGCGGAAGCATAACGGACAATTCGGCTGAAACTGTAGTCGCCGCTCCGTCCGTATATGCCGGCGGCATAAATATCTCGCATAATACATACAACCCGGAATATAAAGAAGGATATGAAGAGCATGAGAGCCACGAATACAAAACCAATTCGGCTTCGGCGCTTAACGCGCTCTATCTGAATGTGCCGGAAGCGAAAGCTGAGAATGACGTACTCTTTGAAATTACATATAATTCAGGCTTCGGTTCCGCGGTGAACGTTGAAGATTGTACTGTAATCAATAATACCGCGGAAATCGCGGGCGGCGGAGCGGCTAATTTGTTTTCGGAGACGCCGCTGGCATTTAATCTCTCGCGCCTGGACGAAAACACCGCTCCGGCGGGAGCGGGCTTTGCCGCTGTCCTTGCAAGCGGAGAAAATAAATTCAGTAACAGCACAATAAATAAAAATAAAACAACGGAGGGAGTAAAACCAGGAGATATGACCGCGCCGGTAGGCTATCAACCGGAAGTCGGCGGAGGCGGAGGCGGAATACTGGCTCTTACGAGCGACGTCACATTGGGCGGCGAGGAAGATAAAAGCCCCGTCGAGGTTTCCGGAAATTCGGCGGTAAACGGAGGCGGTATATATTCCGCCATAACAGGTGTTGACCGAAATATTGAGATAAATAACGCCAAAATCTCGGCAAACACCGCGTCCGGCAGCGGCGGAGGTATGTATATTACCGGCAGCGGTACCAACAGCGATACCATAGGAAGCAAGAGTGAAATATCGGGAAATACCGCTGAGGAATACGGCGGCGGAGTTCACATTACCGCTTGGCGCGATATTGTCGGCAGGCTTGATTTAAAAGGCGGACGATGAGAAGATTACCGTGAATGCAAAAGGTGAAGCAGTTGAACCGCAGGAGTTTGGCGGCGGCGAAGCGATATGGACAGATATGCCGAAATATAAAGAAGCGGGCAGCGGTAGTTATGAGCTTATAAATTACGAGGTGAAGCTGACGTATGTTGACAAGCTTGACAGTAATGTATATGAAGATATTGAAGATTACGGCTATGAGACTAATGAGATTGTAGACGGATATACATATTATTTCACATCTGTTCACGATTCCAGCAGAATTACCGTCACCGCCGAAAAGGTATGGAATGATGGTCTTACGGAGCGTCCGTTCTATACTCCGTGGATAATCGGACTTTCATTGTCCGGCGTCGACGCCGAGCCTACGGAGGTTGACACAACCACAGATCCGAACAAGTGGGTGTATACGTGGGAAGATTTGTACAGATATGATAACAGCGGAGAAACGATCGAATATACGCTTACGGAAGAAAATATTCCAGAGGGCTATGAGGACGGTATGTTCAGACCGGAACAGGCTGTAACAAGAGCGGAGTTTGCGGTAATCGCGTCAAAGTTCGCGGAGCTTACCGATACGGAGGAAAATATCTTTACCGACGTTCCCGATGATTATTGGGGCGCTCCGTACATACTTCTGGCTCACAAGAACGGCTGGGTTGACGGTTACGGCGACGGTACGTTTAAGCCGCTCAACTCAATCACGCGAGCGGAGGTTGTGAGTACGGTAAACCGTATGCTCGAAAGAGTGTGCGATAAGACGTTTGCCGACAGAAACACTGTTAAAACATACGCCGATACGTTAAAATCGCACTGGGCGTACTACGATATAACCGAAGCGTCCAACGGACATCTCTATACAAAAGATCCCGACGAGGTATGGTCGGAAATTGTGAGATAATACAAAAACACGGGGCTGCTGCAAAACTCGGTTTTGCAGCAGCCCCTTTTCTATACTGTCTTATGTCATGCCATCGCGTGCGCCGTTTTGGTTAATTTGCGAACCTGCTCCAATCCGGTTCGGGCAGCATGTTCAGCCATTTTTCGTTTGAGCTTCCGCGTTTTTGCGCGTCATGCGTGTTTGTGGCTTCCTGTACGGGGAGGTAGTACCATTCCTTTTCCGTGTTGTCGGGCCACTTAATCATGTCGTCGAGCAAGTCCGCGGGTGTTTCGGGTATTCTCAAAAGAACTCTGTTTATCATCGTCATAGCTTCCGCGCGCGTAATGTCCTTATTCGGTTGAAATGTTCCGTCGCCGTAACCCGATATCCAACCGAGCGCGGCGGCGCGCTTAATATCATTTTCAGCCCAGTGACCGGCTATGTCGTTAAATGTCGTTTCCGTCGTAAGCTCGGATGTGTCGAAGCGTGCGCAAACGGCCGCAAACTCCGCGCGTGTAATCGGCGCGTCGGGCGCGAATTGTCCGACGGCGCGTCCTTTTATAATGCCGATGTTCTCCATTGTCGCCACGTATGTGTTATACCATGCGGTGGTCGGGAAATCGGTGAAGCTGCTTTCATGCCTGATGTTTTCATCAAGAACCTTTTCCTTCAGCAGACGGCAGAAAATCGCGGCAACCTCGGCTCTCGTTATATTTCTGGCGGGACGCACATTGCCGTCGGGATATCCCACAACGTACGCGAAATGGTCGTCGCCGTTGAGCATATCGGGAACCTTCGGTTCGTGCGTAGCCGACGGGTTGTCGGTATCGGGCTTTGAAGATGCGGCGGGTTCGGGAGACGCGCTCGGTTCGGGTGTTGCGGCCGGTGCTTCCGTCCACTTTGCATAAACCGTCTTGTTGCCCGTCATTTGAACGGACGTTACCTGCTTTGTGAGCTTTGTGTCCGAATACCAGCCGTCGAACGTATAGCCGTCGCGTGTGGGGGTTTTATTCAAATCCACGTTCGTGTTCGGTGAATACGTTTCTGCTGCAATTTTATCTCCGCCGTTTGTTTCATAAGTCAGGGTGTACGTCCTGCCCCTGGAGCTTCCGCTTCCTCTCGGACGTGACGTGGGAGACGGAGTTGGGGTTTGAGCGTTTTCCTCCCATATAGCGTACAGCGTAGTATCTTCTTCTATATTTATGCTGCCGTTCGGAGCATAATTGTCACCCGAGCCGTCCTGCTTCGTGTTCCAGCCCTTGAAAGTGTAGCCGTCCCTCGTCGGAGTTTTATCCGAAACGCTCGTTTCACCCTTAGCTAGGTTTTCAGCCTTATCGGGCATGTTTGAAACGTCGTCCTCAGTATTTTTGTCATACGTGAGAGAGTACGTAGGATCAGGGATTTTATCCCAAACGGCGTACAGCGTCGTATCTTCTTCAATATTTATGCTGCCGTCCGGGGCGTAATTGTCACCCGAGCCGTCCTGCTTCGTGTTCCAACCCTTGAATGTGTAGCCGTCTCTCGTAGGTACTTTATCCGAAACGCTCGTTGAACCCTTGGGCAGGTTTTCAGTCTTATCGGGCATGTTTGAAACGTCGTCATCGGTGTTTTTGTCGTACGTGAGGGAATACGTCGGATCAGGGATTTTCTCCCAAACGGCGTACAGCGTTGTATCTTCTTCTATATTTATACTGCCGTTCGGAGCATAATTGTCGCCCGAGCCGTCCTGCTTCGTGTTCCAACCCTTGAAAGTGTAGCCGTCCCTCGTCGGAGTTTTATTTGAAACGCTCGTTGAACCCTTAGTAAGGTTTTCAGTCTTATCGGGCATGTTTGAAACGTCGTCCTCGGTGTTTTTGTCGTACGTGAGAGAGTATGTCGGATCAGGGATTTTCTCCCAAACGGCGTACAGCGTCGTATCTTCCTCAATATTTATGCTGCCGTTCGGAGCATAATTGTCGCCCAAGCCGTCCGGCTGCGTGTTCCAACCCTTGAACGTGTAGCCGTCTCGTGTCGGAGTGTTGCCGGGAATAACCGTCATTCCCGCAGGCAAATCTTCTATCGGATTGGGATCAGGCATGTCGGACACTGTATCGGTGGTGTTTTTATTAAAAGTAAGCGTATATACTTTCTCCCAAACGGCGTACAGCGTTTCGGGGCCTTCCTCTTTAACGATACTGCCGCCCGGCTGTATCAAATCTGTGTCGGACGCGGACGCGCCCGCCTTTTTAGACCAACCCTTGAACGTGTAGCCGTCAAGCGCCGGCGTATTATCGGGGATCGTCACATTCGCGCCGGCGGTGAGATTATCCATATCGGAGGGCATATCCGTAACATCGCCGGCACTCTTGCCCGCGGGCGGATTTTCTTCAAATGCGAGACTTGTTGTGACCTGTTTCCATACGGCGTACAGCGTCACGTCGTCTTTAAGCTGTACGGAAACCTCGCTGCCGCTCGCACAGAATGTGTCTTCGCTTTGCGGATCCGAAGCATAATTCGGGTTAGTTGACCAACCCGTGAACATATACAGCTTACCGTCCGAAGCTTTATATATGTGCTTATCCGAGGATACGTCGCCCGACAGCGTTCCGGTCTTGACGTCAGCTACGTCCGCCGACGAACCGTATACATCCGTCACAGAAGCGGGCTTGCAGCTTTCGGGACCGCCGTTTGAATCATATTTGAGCGTGTATTTGCGTATATTCGTGAACAACGCGGTAACGCTGCTGCCGTCGGCAATCGTCACGTCAGCCGTGCTGCCCGTCTCGGCGGCAGCTGACGCGTCGGTTTGGTGCTCGATATTATACTTGGCATCGTCCGTGCCGTCCTCCGTAACGGTGTATTCCACGCCGTACGGCAAATCTTGTATCGTGATGCTCTGACCGTGCTTAAGCGTCACGGCGTCGCCGCCGACCGTTATACTGCCGTCCGCGGGAGCGCCCACTCCACCGGTTGCGGAGCCGGTATAGCTGTACTCAGCTCCGTCATATGCGCTATCCGTGACGTGATCCGTAAGCGCGAGCTTAAACGAGAATGTGTCAGCGTCAAGATGCGCCGCGTTTGCCTTAACCGTTTTTGAAATTGTGAGATCGCCCGACAGTCTTGCCAGTACGGGCGAGTCGACCGACGCGAGCGTGTACGCGTTATCGCGCAGCGACGCTTTGCCTACCGAGGTATTGAACCATTCGGTCAAATCCTCGCCTGTTGACAACTTCGGATTTTTAACGTAATTATCCTTTATATCGGCTTTCAATTCAATATGTATTTCCGTACTCGGCATATAATCCTCGAACGAAATTATTATTTTGTTCGTCAAGTTTTTGGTTATAACGACCTTCTCCGTACCTGTGCCCGCTTTTGCCTTGGTCTGTACGAGACCTTCTTCGTTCAGATGGTGCAGTACGCCTGTGCTGTCGGTCTCGCCGGTGCTTGTATAATAGCTGTTCTCCAAATCAACCTCTGCGCTCTTGAATATCTCTGGCGAAACGGTCAGTGAAACGGATTCGCTTTCGGGGAAAATCGGCAAATTCGTCATTTCCTCAAATTTCTTATCATACATGGTGTCCGCTCTGCCGTCATCTATGCCTTTAAGGTAATTCCTCGGACTGAACGTATACGAAATTATGGGCACGAGGGCGGCGTACGGGTCAGCAGCGTCGGCACAGTCTCCGTCGGGTTTCTCGTAGTTTGCGGCTGAAGCCATCGAAAAATATCTGTCGTCGTCCTCGTTATCGTAATTATCGGCGAGGTATTGGTAAAATTCGCGTTCAGGTACGTATTTTTCGGCGCCGCTCAAACCCATTTGCCTCAAAACGTTGTCAAGCGAAACGTAAATTGCGGCTGGGTGTCTCAACGGTTTTGTTTCGGGCTTTGAAAGATCCGCGGTGACAGAACCGAAAATGTACTGCTTTACGCCCGCGAGAACGGCGTCAAAATAATGTGTGTTGGTTATGAAATTGAAGCCGTCAAGCGTGTTTTGAATATCTTTTTTATAAGTATCGTCGTCGCCTTTCTTGAAGCGGAAGGGACCGCGTATTATTCCGGCGTCGTCGATTATCAACACGTCAACGCCGTCCTTGTAATTCTCGGCAAGAAATTCGATGTTCGCCTGAGCCTTTTCCTTATCGAAGCCGTGCGCGGTGCATATTGTAAATACGTACAGCGGGATATTGCCGTATCCTATAGCCGTCGAGGCGTCGACGGACAGCTTTGCCTTGCCGTTTGCGTAATCCTCCCACGACGCCGACTGCATTATATAGCTCTGTATATTATCAGTGCCTCCGCCGCTGCCGTATGTCGCGCTTGAGGTATAATTCTTCTGCACGGTATCTTTTTCCGAGGACGTTATTTCGTTTGTCGCGGTGAAGCTGTTATTTGTGAAATCGGTTTTGCCTTGGTCGTATTCTTCCTTAAGACTGTTACCTTCCGTTTTAACATCGTCAACTACTTTTTCCGCTTGCGTGTCAGCCTTGGATATTCCGCCTCTGTTATCCTCTGTCCATTGGTAATGTTCGCTCATATATGTGTTGTTGACCGTATATTTTCCTTCTTCTTCGGAAATTTTCATTTCGGGATAAACGTAGAACATTCCGCTCGTGGGCATGCCCTCAAAGCCGAAGTTTGCGCCTATCGTAATCGTTTTCAGTTTGGGACATCCCGCCGCAAAGCCGCTGAACGCAAATTTCGGGTAAGACGCGTTTTCAGCATCCCACGCGGCTTTTCTCGCATCAAAGGTTTCTTGGCTTTCGCTCGGCTGCTTTGTCGGAGTGTTTTCATTCTTCTTGTTAATCTGATCCGTACTCCAGTTTGACAAGTCGAGGGAGGTAAGGTTCTCGCATCCTCTGAAGGTATTCATAAATCCGCTCGGCCGAACGATTAGAGCGCGCATAGGTCCACTGTCGCCCGGTATAATGGTCAGGCTGCCTTCCTCAGGAAGAGGTTTACCCACATTGGAGGTATCCCAGTCCTTTACGTTAAGCTCTGTGAGACTGCGGCAGTTATAGAACATATACGACATTTCAATAAGATTGCTTGTGTTCCATTCGCTTACGTCGAGCGATTCGAGACTTTGACAGTTTGCAAACATATTCTGCGCAGTCATCAATTGGCTAAATACGGCGTTGAGCGTTTTAAGCTGCGTGCAGTTGCCGAACATAGACTGCGCATCACAAACATTCGGGAAGTCAAGATCGCCTTTTATTTCGGTGAGAGCGCCGCAGTTATGGAACATATACGCCGTGCTGAGCATAGCACTGAAGTCGCAGCCTGTAAAATCAACCTTTTGAAGGCTTGTGCAGTCGCGGAACATATCGTTTGTCAAAATATCGTTGGCGGTAAGAACTTTTGATTTGTTGAATTTCCAGCCGCTCAGATCTATCTCGGTGAGCTTTGAACAGCCGCTGAAAGCGGCGTTAGTATCAACCACGTCGGTCGGCTTGTTTGTTTCGGGCAGCTTTACGCTTTCGAGTGAAGAACAGTTGCTGAAGGTGCTTTCCAGCGAGATTAGGTTACGCAAATCAAAATTGCCCAAATCAACCTCCGTAAGGCTTGTGCAGTCCTTAAACATTTTGCTCATGTGAGTGAGCGATGATGTTGTCCAGCCGCTTAAATCCACTGTTTTAAGGTTTGTGCAGCCGCCGAACATACCCTCAAATGTTGTTACTTTACCCATGTCGATAGTTCCGCCGTCAAAGCTGACCAAGCTCGTGCAGTCTGCAAACGGATTGCTTACGGTTTCCAATTTGTTATTGTTGAATGTCCAGTTCTCGAGATTTATATCAGTCAGACTTGAGCATCCGGAAAAGACCTCGCTAAAAGAGTAAGCATTGAAGGCGTTGACCGAACCGATGGATAAATCCTTAAGCTGTTTACAATTTTTAAACATCTGGTCGGGACTGTATATACCGCCGGAGCTGACGCCCATATTCCATTTTGATAAATCCAGCTTTGTCAATGACGTGCAATCCCTAAACATATAGTCGGTATTGTAGGCGTTTGTGACATCCCAGTTCTCCAAGCCTTCTATTTCGGTAAGGCTTGTGCAGCCGTCAAACATATTCTGCATAAACTGCAGAGTTCCCGCCTCGCCTCCGGCTTCTCCGCCGTAGTTGCTGCCCACATTTGATACGTTCACGGATTCCAACAGTATGCATTCTCGGAACATGCTTTGTATATTGCTTGCCTTACACGCGTTCCATTGACTAATGTCAATTTGGGTGAGAGCAGTACAGCCCTGAAAAGCGCTCGACATATTGGATACATTGGAAGCGTCCAGAGCGTCTGTGTCGATTTTCTCAAGCGATGAAAAGCCGTAAAACCAGTATGCCATAAATTTGGGTATGACAATGTCGTCGCTCTCTTTATCTCCTATCTTAACATAAGTAACCTTACCGGCGTACGATGACCACACTTGCCTGTTACTTAAGTACCATTCATCCGATGAAGCAAGCGCCCATTTTTTATCGGAGTCCGCGCTCGTATACCCCTCGTTATCGCTTTTTGACGTAAAAAACATCTCATACATGTCGGCGTTGTCGGGATCGCTCTGCAAGTATACGTATATCGTCTCTGTAGGTGCAGACATTAACATAGGCTCGTCTGCGGCTTCATCGTAAGTCTCCTGCGGCGGCGTGTAAGTGTCGTCGTCCTCCTCCGCGTAGGTAAATGACGGAAGCATGGAAAACAGCATTGCCGCGCTTAAAACAAGAGACAGGAATTTTTTGTGTCCGAATAGTGATTGCTTCATTGAACTTTTCCTCCCTTGAATTTAGTCGTACAAATATATATAATAATTATATCATATATGTTCAATATTTGCAATAATTTCATCAATGAGTTGCGAAATTTTGGTGAATTGCTACAAAAATTCGGTTGAAAATTTTACGCATACGCGTTCGGCGGCGTTGACAAATCCGCTTGCGGAGTATATAATCATTTATAGGAAGATGTTTGCGGGCGGGTGGAACGTCCGCGTGATGATAGTTTTGAGGTACGCCATGAAGAAATTTGTTTCGTTGATTATCGCGCTATTTGTTTTTGTCGCGGACAGCGCTTTTTTTGTATGCTCCGCCGACAATGGCGCGGAATTTGACGAAACGTCCGTGATTGTCGTGACAAAGCCGCAAAATACGCTGATACGCATGTTCCCGTCATCGCTGCGCTTTGCGGGAGTGAGCGTCGGGAAGATTGAAAGTCTGGACGCTCCCGCGTCGGGCAACGTATCGTTATTCGGCTTTCTTAAAGGCGGTGAAGCGTATAAGCTCACGCTGTCCGAGCCGGGCAGGGAAAACGTCCTAAAAGCGGTGGAGAAGCTGTCCGCGCTGCCGCAGATTGAGTTTGCCGAGCCGAATTACCTTTACAAGACGTCCGCGTATCCCAATGATTTGCAGTACGAAAAACAGTACTCGCTGCAGAAGGTGAACGCTCCCGATGTGTGGGATTTGGATATAGACTGCTCGGACGTAAGCGTTGCCGTCATAGACACGGGAGTTATGACGGAGCATCCCGACCTTGCCGGTAATATATGGACAAATCCCGGAGAGATAGCCGGAGACGGCGTTGACAACGATAAAAACGGTTACATTGACGATGTGCATGGCTGGGATTTCGTCGATAACGACAACGATCCGACCGACGAATACGGACATGGGACACACGTCGCGGGTATTGTCAGCGCTGTGACGAATAACAATCAGGGCATCGCGTCCGTCGCGCGTAATGCGAAAATCGTGCCGCTGAGGGCGGGAGATTCAAACGGGTATGTTTCTGCCACGGCTGCGTATCGGGCAATTCAATATGCGGCGAAAATGGGTTTTCAAATTGTAAATAACAGCTATGGCGACAAAACCTCACAGCTTTTGAAAAGGGCGATAGACGCATGTCCGAACGCTCTTTTTGTGGCGTCCGCCTGCAATTACGGCAGCGATAACGACATAGAGCCGTACTATCCCGCGTCGCTGGACTGCGAGAATATAATAACGGTTGCCGCCACGGGTGAGGTTGACAATTTGTGGGGCGACTCGAATTACGGCGCGCAGAGCGTGGATATTGCCGCGCCGGGACAGCGCATATACAGCACGTACGGCGCGAAGTCCAAAATGCTGGGTTACGATACAATGAGCGGCACGTCGATGGCTGCGCCTTTGGTTTCGAGTGCGGCGGCGGTCGTGAAGGCAAAGCATCCGTATATGACGCCGCAGGAAATTATTGCGAAGCTGATTTCATCGTCGGACAAGTCGGAAGGTCTTACGGGAAAGGTTTTATCGGGCGGAAGGCTTAACGCGTATGAGGCTGTGCGCCTTGACGCGCAAAGTGTGACGGTTGAACCGACCGCGTCGGTTCGTGCGGGTGAAACGGTTACGCTCAATGCGGCTGTTACACCGTCCGATACGACCGATAAGGCGCAGTGGCAGTCGAGCGACGGCGGTACGGCTGAGGTTGAGGACGGTGTTGTGACGGGCGTTAAAGCGGGCAGCGCGACGGTAACGGTAACTTACGGAAGTGTCAGCGCGTCGTGTGATGTTACGGTTCTTGAACCCACGCCGACCCCCACGCCAACACCAACACCAACCCCCACGCCGACGCCTACGCCAACCCCCACGCCTACTCCAACACCCACACCGACGCCTACTCCCACGCCCACGCCTACACCAACACCAACACCAACGCCTTCGCCGACGCCAACACCAACGCCTTCGCCGACACCAACAGCCACACCGACAGCCGCAGCGTTCCCGATGTCGGTAAGTTACGACAAATCGACCGGAAGCCTGCTTATCAGCAGAAGCGCTCTCACGGATGTGAGTGAAGCGTCGGTTATAAAAGCCGCGTATACGGATAACGGAAAATTGAGCGGGGTGGAGATATATCATATCGGTTTTGACGGCAATTCGCGCGAGACGGCGCTTGAAATAAGCATGAGCCGCACCGACAGAGTGTTTGTGTGGGGCGATTCCCCGACCGACGGCGGAATACCGATGCTGCCGCTGTCAAGTGTGTTTATGCTCGGCGATTTTGAACAGTAAATACTATGTGAAAAGGTGTTCGACGCGGTAAGGCTGATCGAAAACTGCGAAAACTTAATATTATGAAGGAGTTTTCATCAATGAGCAGCAATAACAGAATATCTATACGGTTATGGTCATCGCCGGACACGAGTATAGATTTTTGGTTTGAGCTGCTTACACTTATTGAAGGGTTGAACAGCTAAACAGTGTTGGAACAAAATATAGGCATATATGTTGGCAACAACCGTATGCTGTATTGCGGCTCGCCCATACAGTACACATCAATAGAAACACCCTATTGGCGAAATCATTTCTACAGGGGTTTTATTCAATGAAATCAGTCGGAATTATAAGAAAAATAGACAATCTGGGCAGACTTTGCCTGCCTGTTGAAATCAGAAGGATTTTAGGTCTTAAATTAAATACGCCTGTGGAGTTTTATCTGGATGGTGAAAAGGTCGTCATACGGAAGTATGAGCCGTCCTGCACGTTTTGCGGCGAGGCGGATAATACGGTTAAATTCGGGGATAAACTGATATGCCCGAAATGTCTGGAAACAATTATAAACATATACAAATAAATATTTTAAATCCGTTTCCTGTATTCGCTCGGCGTCATACCGGAGTGACGCTTAAAGAAATTTGAAAAATGCTGCGCGGATCTAAAGCCGCAGGAATTCAGGATAAAGCTTATCGAAAATCCGCTGTCGAGCAGCCGCTTCGCTTTGGTAAACCGGTAGTCCTGCAAATCGGCGATCGGCGGCTTGCCGTACATCTGTACGTATTTCCGCTGAAATCCGCGCGCGCTCATGTTGGCAAGCGCCGCCATGCGCTCTACCGTCCACGGTATATGCGTGCTGCTCATAACAGTATGGCGCACCTGCTGCAAATCGTCGCCCGAATTTGTTTTATAGTCCTTGTTATACTTGTTTACCGCGTCATGCACGCATAAAAGAATCAGCGTGATATACGCTTCCTGTGCCTTTTGCTTAAGTCTTGACGAGGACAGCTGCTTACTCTCCATGTCGTACATCAGCTGCTCCAGCTCCTTAACGTCGGCTATATGTATCGGCGTCATATACGGCAGGGCAAATTCGTCCATATCCCCGCGTTCCGCCTCGAATGTAATCGTCGTATGCGCCCACGGACGATTATTCGCGCTGATGTGCTGTGTGTGCATATTCGGCGGGATTATGTAAACCGAGTCCGGCTCCGACGTAATTGTTTCACCGTCGGCATTAAGAAGCAGCATCGCGTTTTTGTAATAATCCATTACCCAGTATGGTCTGCCCTCCGCATGTGTATATTGGGGCTGCGTTTCCATTTTCGTATAAAAATAGTTCAATAATTTTATCATCACATAACACCTTTTTATCGTTTAAAAGCATTTTATCACATAATTTAATGCGGCGCAATGCCTTAAACAAATTTTATTGAGAATGTCCTACTTTTAACTTTGAACGCCAATATTTCCGAGGTATATTGAATTAAAATTTTGAGTTGATATAATAAAATCAGATCAAAATATGAGAGGGCGGTTTTATGCAAACGATACTGTTTCAAGGCGACTCGATCACCGACGCGGGACGCTCGCGCGAGATCGAGCGCAACGGCGGCTGGGGCTACGCGACGCTCGTAAAGGCGCAGCTCGGCTACGAAAACCCCGGCAAATATCAATTTTACAACAGGGGCGTGGGCGGCGACAGGATAGTTGACGTTTACGCGAGGATAAATACAGATATAATTCAGCTTAAACCCGACGTGATGAGCATACTCGCGGGCGTAAACGACGTGTGGTCGCAGATTCGGTGGGAAAACGGCAGCAGTCCGGAGAAGTACGCGAGGATCTATTCAATGCTTATCGAAGAGGTAAAGGAGGCACTGCCGGACGTAAAAATTATGATTTTGGAGCCGTTCATTTTGCGCGGTGAGGCAACCAATGAATTTTGGGACAGATTTAATTGTGAGGTAAGAGCAATCGCGGCGAAGGCGAGGGAGACGGCGCAAAAATATGATTTGCCGTTTATAGAGCTTCAGCGCCTGTTCGACGAGGCGTACCCGCTCGCGCCGGAGGGCTACTGGCTCGGCGACGGCGTTCACCCCACCGCGGCGGGACATGAGATTATAAAAAGAGAATGGATCAAGGCGTTTTGTGCGCTGTAAAATTTAAGAAGGAGGTTCAATATAATGCTTGCGAAATTTAAGAGGTTTATCGCGGCGGTAACGGCTGCCGCGCTGCTTCCGGCGCTGCCGTTTATATCGCACGTGCTGCCGGAAACGACTGCCGAAGCGGAGGGTACCACGGTATGGAGCGCGTCGGACACTGCGAACACAACTTGGTCGCTGTCAACGAGCGACAGGATAAACGGCTATGCCAATGTTGACAAAAGCGTCGGCACTATTACGACTACAATAGTCGCAGATAATGAAACGAATTTATATGAGAGCCAACCCGATGTACAAACCGCATTTAACAGCGCGCAATTTAAAAGCGCCGAGCCGATAACAAGTGTGGACGCGACAAATCCCAACATCATGGGCATTATAGCGCAGGCGGGAGACGCGAGTAATTATTTATTCAAAGCGGACGTAAAGTACACGCTGCATTATACCATTTCGGGAAACTGGGAAAATAAGGTGGCAAATACTCCTAACGGCTCCTATGTAAACGCGTCAATATGGCAGGGTTCCTCAAGAGTAGATAATGACCAAAACAACTGGACCAACAAAAACATCGTACCAACATCGCCGGAACAGACGACCGCAATGACATACGATTTTACTCCGACGAAGGATGGCTATGCGCAGTTCATTTTCGAGCTTCGCCGCGTTAAGGCGGGCGGCACAATGACGGTTTCGGATATTTACGTCACTACCGATACGGAAATGTATACTGTCACATTTAATTCCAACGGCGGCAGCAGCGTTCCGTCGCAGCAGGTGATAAGCGGCAAAAACGCTGCCGAGCCTGATCCTCCGACGCGCGACGGCTGCATATTTAAGGGCTGGAAGCTGGGAGATGCGGATTATACATTTACAGAACAGGTGACAAGTGATATAGAGCTTGTCGCACAATGGGAATCGATAACCGGCGATACGCTTGCCGAGGAAAAGATCGAGTTGACGGACAAGAACATATATCTGTTCACGATTGACAACACGACAAAAACATTTAAATTCAGCAAGGACGTTACATCTGACAGTACATACAACGTACTTACCGACGGAGCGTATAACGCAGACGCATCATTGCCTTTAAATCACTACGTTATGATCGATCTCGGCGAGGAATATCCGATAAGCACGATAAAAGCGTACCAGAACGACATAACAGCGACGGGCACAAACGGCAATTTCGTTGCGGTGCTTGATAACTGCGCGGGTAAAGATTCGGAATTTGTCAAGGCGGACTTGAAAAATCTTATCAGGACGCGTGAGGCGGATAATCCGCTCACAACGGAGAACGATACGAACTGCTTTACATATTCGCAGCTTACCTCCGAAAAGCATAATATGGGCATGCTCCGCTATATAATTCTCTATAACGGCGGCACTTACAATATGAATATGTCCGAGATAGAGATATATCAGGATAAAACCGTTAAAAATCCGTATTTGTCCGTAAATAATTTTTACAGCAGCCATATGGTTCTGCAGCGCGGTAAAAATCACGTTATAAAGGGTTACAGTTCAAAAGGACAGACCGTAACAGTTAAAATGGAGCAGGTCGGCAGCACCGAAAACACACAGACGGTAACAGCCGAACCCAATGCAGACGGAAACTGGACAGCGGAATTAACGCCTATGGAAGCGGGAACAACACCGTACACAATAACCGTATCTGATGATACTGCCGCGAAGGCAGTAACGCTCACCGATGTGCTTGTCGGCGATGTATTTTTAGCGTCGGGACAGTCAAACATGGCGTATGACGCGCCGAAATCGGCGACTCAGCATACAACACAGTATGATAATACCGGCGGTCCGGACGGCTCGTTATACTACAAAAAGGGTATGTACGAGCTTCAGCAAGCGCTTGCGAATGAAAATATACGTATGTTCAAAATGCGCGATGATGGTCAGGCGGAATCGGGGCTTATAACCGAGAATGTTCCCGTGTGGATAGATTGGTGCAAGTCGAGCGACACGATGACGGAAACAAAATCCGACGGAACGACAACCAATATCACGCACGAGAATATCCTCGCGCTGTCCTCGCTTGCCGCGTTTTTCGCGGATAAGGTACAGGAGGAAGAAGGGATCCCTGTCGGCGTAATTCAGGCGTCGCGCGGCGGCTCGGCGATCGATATTTGGAGCGAGGGCGGCAGACTGTACAACAACCATATCGCGCCGCTTAAAGGGCTTAATATCGCCGGTATTCTTTGGTACCAGGGCTGCGCGAACTCTAACGCGACCGGATTTAAAACGTACCATGATGATTTTGAAGCACTGATTAAAAAATACAGAGAAATATTTAACGATCCCGCTTTGCCGTTCCTGTACGTGCAGCTCGCGCCGTATAAAAACAGCACGCCCGAGTATGAGTCGGCAGGCTCGCAGCGTTTTCAGGTCATGCGCGAAATACAGCGCGAAATGCTTAATGATACCGATGTAAACACCAATCTGTATATGGCGGTAAGCCTCGACACGACGCAGGATTCGCACCATGACGAGAACGGCAATATAGTAAATCAAAGCCTTATCCACCCGCTCGGCAAGGATACGCTCGGAAAGCGCATGGCGAATGCTTATCTCGGCATGAAAAATGATGATAACCGTGTTATTAACGGTCCGCTTGTCGATAAGGCGACCGTAAGCGGCAATACGATTACGGTCACGTTTAAGGAAGGCACGGCGGATGGATTGCAGGTGCTTAACCCCGATTATACATATCAGCACAAAGGTGAAACAGGCTGGCAATCGAAAACAACGGAGCTTGAGGAATTTAAAATCGCGGGCGCTGACGGCGTTTATCATGACGCAAAGGCGACAATCGACGGTGAAACGGTCAAGGTATCGTCAAGTGAAGTCGCCGCGCCTATGTACGTAAGCTATGCCTATAGCGAGCTTCCCAAGAACCCGAATTTGGCAAACGAAAAAGGACTTCCCGCCTCGCCGTTTAACATAGGCATTAACGGCACAGAGGCTCCCGTCGCTCCGGCGGAAACCGAGCCGAGTACGGAACCGGATCCGCCCGACGAGCCGGAAGAACCGGACGCGCCGGTATTCACGACCGCGACGGACGATACAATACCGCGCGGTGTTGAGGAAGCGATCGCGGATATAAATATACCGCAGGATAAATCAATGCAGTTCGAGGACGGCGACACCGTCGCGATTATCGGCGACAGTATCACACACTTTAATTACTACGTGTCATTGCTTGAAGAAATGTATGCCGTTAAAAAGCCTGAAGCAGATATAAAATTCTACAATATGGGTATAGGCGGAAATACCGCTACAAGAGGTCTTGCAATAATAGACAAAGAATTTGAAGTCGCAAAAAATGCGGGCGTTGAGCCGAATAAAGCAATTATCATGTATGGCATGAATGACTCTGGTCTTACGGGCGATCAGACAGAGGACGAAAATATTGCGACTTATCAAACACAAATGACAAAATTTATACAAGCTGTCAGAGATAAGGGCATAACGGATATTACGCTTATGTCAACCTCGCCGTATGACCATAATCTGGAGATAGACGGCAAAGTCGATACCGACCACGAATATAAACGCAGAATAATGCTGGAGTATGTTGAATGGCTTAAGAAATACACCGATGAACATGATGACTGCCATTTTATTGATCTTACAACACCGATGTATGCGCTGCTTGACGCATATCAGAAAAATGACAATACACGGACGTTTATAAACTATAAGGACAGGATCCATCCGTTAGATCTGGGAAGCTTCGTAATGGCATATATTATAGCGAAATCCCAGGGACTTGACGGTAAACCGGTCAGAACCGAAATTACAGTTTCCGACGACAATGCGGTGGTAAACAGCGGCACAGCGGAAAACCCAAGCATAAATAACGGCGATGTCGAGTTTACATATACACCGTCAAAGCATACGCTTGCGTTATCGAATGAATATTTTGAAGCAAACAGAATCGTACCGTTTACAAAGGAGTTCAACCAGGAAATCCTAAAGGTCAACGGATTGGACGACGGATATTACGACATAGATATGGACGGCTTCACGGCGGGACCGTACACAGCGGATGAACTTGCGGCAGGAATCAATATGGCGGTAATTCCGGATTCGCCGATCGCAAAGCGCGCGGATAAAATATACAGCGATTTATCCGCAAGCTTCTATGTTGCAAAGGAGGAGCTCAGAAATCTTCGCTCGCTTGAACAAGAGGTGATCAAGAGAGCGCAAGCGATGTCGGAAGAAACTCCGAATAGGGATAAGCTTATAAATCTTGATGATGAGGCTGTTATGGAATATGTAGAAAAAACAACAGACCTTACGGGCAGAAATCGTTATATTGAGAACAAGCCAAAGGAAACACAGCTTATTCAAAAATTCATGACCTTACTGGCTAAAGTGCGAGAGGATGCAAAGGAGGATCCGCAGCCTATAAACATAACGGTTACATCACACAAACCGAAGGGCAGCGAGTTTGTTATTTTTGCCGACGGCTTCACTAACCGCAACAGCAGCTATGACGAATCAAAATGGATGCCGGCTGACTTTATGCCTGACGGTGCAACACAGGAGTCGGCGGGAACAACTTCATATGATTATACGGAGGGCGGCAGCGGAGTAGGCGCGGCAAAGATTACGATTGGTATAAATAACTATAAAAACGGTTATACGCTTACAAACGGTCCGAAAAGCGGAGTGGATTATAAGTACAACAGACCGCGTGTAATACCGGGGCAGAAGCTTCATGTATCGGCGGCTGTTAAGACTGAGGATGTTAGGGATACGGATTTAGCCGAAATGACCGTTGAGTTCTACAAAGAGGATAACACAACAAGTGTAGCGAATTCAAAGGTTACTGTTCCCGATCCGAAAAAGGGAACGCATGACTGGATAACTATCGAACAAGACATAATCGTTCCCGAAGAGGCATCATATATGCGTATTGATGTTTACGGCAGAGGGATGAGCGATGACACAAAGCAAGGCGCTGTATGGTTCGACGATGTAAAAGTAACATCATCATTGCAAAACGCGGATTTTGAGGATGCGTCAAACGGCACGGCGACGGCGTGGACAACGGCGGACATCGCGAATCCGGTACCGGAAAATTACGACGCGGATTTGATGACGTTTAAATCAAACTGGACACACGGAGGCGACAGTAATTCAGTAAAAAGCGAGTATGACACAACAAACGCCGTTACCGGCGGTAAAAGCCTTAAATTCGTCAGCACCGTGTCGGATGATTCAGCCGACAGAAGCTATTACCATACCGGCACAAATTATATAAAGCTTAAGCCGAATACAAATTACAAAATCACAATGAAGGCGAAGGTGGACAATTATCAGCTGCTGGATAATTTCTCGCAGGCTAAACCCGCAGGTCTGACATATCAGGCCTTACTGTTAAAAGACCCTGCTCTCGCGGCAAATACGCAGAATACGTATACGCTGACAAACTCATATCTGAACGTTCCGGGCAGCACAACGGAAGCAAAAACGGCGGACCGGGCGGATTATTCAATGATACTCACCACTCCCGAGGCGGAAGCAGGTCAGACGTATGAATACCTTCGCTCAAACGTCATGATGCGCTTCGCGAGCGGTACGGCGTGGGTGGACAGCATCACAATCGAGGAGTGCGACGAACAGGGCAATGTCGCATCGCAGGATAATATTGACACGGAAAACAAAGTGAGCGGAAACCAATCCTTAATAGTTAAGGGCGGCAGCGAGGGCGTGACATATTCCTCCGAGCCGATCATAGTCTCCGGTACGCAGAAATATCTCCTCAGTGCTTACGCGAAAAAGGACGCGGTGGCCGAGGGCAAAATCAGCATCGAGACGTATAACTCAAAAAGAGAAAGCCTCGGTTCGACCGAAATTCCCGTCACAAGCGCGGATTTCGCAAAGGTACAGCAGGAGGTGACGATACCTGAGGGAGCGGTTTACGCGGTAATTAAGCTGTACGCCAAGGACGGCAATATGAACGTGGACGACGTTGGACTGTCAAAGCTCACCGGCGAGCGTGATAAAGCGTATACATATACGGAAAGCGAGCCTGTTCAACCACCCGATCCGGAGCAACCCGATCCCACGGAATACGGCATAAAATACACAGACGAAAACGTTGAGGGCGCGGTAGTTACAGCTCCCGAAGCGGGAACGTGCTATGCTGTTCTGGCGGCATATAAGGACGGCGCGCTCACGAGCGTTGAGGTCAAAGAGGTAAAATTTGACGCCGCGGACGAACAAACGGTGACGGCGGAGAACTTCACCTCAACCGGCGCGGATACCGTAAAGGCGATGCTCTGGAAATCGCTTGAGGATATGAAGCCTCTGTGCGGCGCCGATATTCAATCAAAATAAAAAGAAATACGAGGAATACCGGACAGGATAAAACCCCTGTCCGGTATTTTATTGCATTTTTGACAATTTAAAACTTTAATATATGAGCACGCGCCAAAAGTACGCAAAATAAGGGAATTAGTGCGAAATCAGGAAAAATGAAACAAGACTGTAAAAAATCACAGGTGTTATTTTTTTTGAAGTATGTTACAATATAATAAAATAAGATTATCCAAATAAGGAGGGATTCCTTTGGCGCGATTAAAAAGAATAGGAGCATTGGCGTTGACAGCGGCGATGTTTTTGCCGTCGCTGCCCGTTTTGACGGCGGTTGCCGCCGACGAGGTTATATATACAAACAGCTTTGAGAGCGGAGAAGAAACATGGCAGCTTACAAACAACAACGGCACGATTATGGCGGGCGAGGACAGCGCCGCCAAGTCGGGAAGCCGCTCATACAGCTTTCAGGCACGCTCCGCCGTGACCGACAGCGCGGAAAACAAGGAAATAACAAAGACATTTGACGTGGAGTACGGGAAATATTACAGAGCGGATATAAGCTATTTGCTTGACGGTTATCAGCGCAGGAACGGAACGGACGGCGGCGCCTATATCTCGTATGAGCTTACGGGCGACACCGGCACGCTGGAGGAGTACCGCTACTGCATAGCCTCCGAAAAGACGGAAAGCGGAGAATGGAAGGATTTGTCATTTTACATCACTCCCACGAAAAAGGCAAAGCAGGTAAAAATAAAGCTCGGATTTGCCGCGGCTGTCGGAAAGGTCAGCTTTGACGACTTTACCTTCAGCTCGATTGATAAAAAAGAGGTGGGCATAAATCCCGTAAGTCCGAAACAGGCGAGCGGCGACGTCGCGGAGAGTTACAGCACGGGCTTCGAGGACAGCGACACCGATTACTGGAAATACGGCGCGCAGAGCGGCGACGCGGAGGTCGGCGTTACGACGGATATAGCACATTCGGGCAGCAAGAGCTTTAAGTTCTATTCGGTATCTCAAAACAGGGATCCGTCGAACAATACATATATAGTAAACAATAAGAGCGGACAGATGATGTTCGTACTTGAGCCGGGAGTATATCAAATTTCGTTCTGGTATTATTTAAAGGATTACAAGCGCTTTAACAACACGCACGGCGCGTCGCTTGCCGTAAGCGCTTATAACGGCGGTACGGAGCTTCGCGGCAGCGGATACACAAAAACCTTCGACGTAAAAGAGGACACCGGCGGCGAGTGGAGACAGTACACGTTTACAACCACGCTGTCGGAGGAATGCGACAGACTGAGAATGAATATCGGTTTCCGATGCTCCACGGGAACATACGCGGTTGACGATATAGAGGTTACACCTGTGCTCACGGGACTTGTAACAACTCCCGATAAAGAGCATTACAACGGCGTGACCGTCAAAAAGGACGGGGACGACGCGGTATCGGTTGATATTGATTATGAACAGGCGGTATCTCCCGCGATCCTCGACACAATAATCATAGGCAACGAGGAATCGGAAAAGGCGCATAGCTTTGAAGCACCGAACAGTATTACGGGATACGGCGGACTGGGCGACACATATCGGCAGCTTTATCCGCAGGAGGAGGCGACGTTTGAAATAGCGGTCGATCCGGAAAAGATGAATTACCTGACAGTCAAGCTGTGGGGTTCGGAGTTCCCGCAGAACGACCAGCGCCAGCACCTGGCGGTCACGGACGAGTACGGTACGTTTTCGCAGGAATACGGCACAAACTGGCCCGATTTGGACAGCATGATGCACGAGCAGGCACAGAACGGCTCGTATTATTACGCGACCATACGGATACCGCCGCAGGCGACCATGGGCAGGACGAAAATAAAGCTTAAATTATTTAACCGCGGCAATTACAATACCTACGGCGCGACGAAATATGCGGAAACAAAGGAGTATTCGCGTTCGATATTTAAAATAGCGACGCATACCGAGGCTGAATACATACCGCAGGCGGACGATAAGTCCGCGGCGACGAAAAGATATGACCTCACAAAGATTTACGTTTCGCCGAACGGCTTATCACCGTATGATTATATGATCAACAAGCTTGACTCCGGCGTTGAGTCGATGATGTCAAGACAAAATTACGGCCCCGAATGGGAGAAAAACGTGGCTGACGGTTTATCGCCCGCCGGGGCGACGGGCGCGTACATGGAGGGAACAAACAGCCTCCGTCACGGCACATGGGAGAACTGGTGCAAGAACGTGTATTATAACCGCTGTGTCGGCTCAAACAGCGAGAATATGAAAGGTATGCGCGTTCTGGCGCTTGCGTATGACAGCGAGTGGTCAAAATATTACCACGATCCGGAACTGGTTGACCGCTGCGTTTCGTGGCTCGATTTCATGGTTCGCGCACAGGCGTCGAACGGCGGCTTTAACGACGCGGTAAACGTCGCGTGGTGCGGCGCGCCGAACAGAGGAATTTCCACAAACGCGATCAACTCCGGCGAACGCGTAATGGGTGAGGTATTCCTGATGCTCCATGAGGAAATGGAGGAAATGGGGTACCTCGACCAAACGATTGACGACGACCTGAATCCCGATACGCCGGAGATTAACAGAGCCAAAGCGTATGAGAATATGTTCTATAACATGAGCTACTATATGTTTGAATATATCTCAAGACGCACGGCTGTAAACCAGGATTTGTTCAATATTATATCGGGTACGGCGGCGGAACAGTGCTTAAAGATTTTAAATCCCTCACGCTGCCGCAGCATAAGCGATTTGCATTATCTGTGGTATACCTCGACGGGACTTGCCGTCGCACCGTGGGACAGCATACAGATTTCCCCGAAGGGACTTTCCATGGAAACGCACGGTCACTTAAACGGCGCGTATGACGGAAACTACGGTATGCACGGCGCGTCAATGGCGGCGGATCTGGCGCTGATGACAAACGATAAAAACATTATGGACAAGGCTGTAAGAGCCGCGAACGCGCTGACATATTTCCAGGAAATAATAACGGATTCACAGGGGTATGTCGCGGTCAGGAAAGAGGACGCGATAAACACGCGTAACACATACACGCCGGGACGAGTTGAGTATACGGCGTGGAACAACTTTAACGCGATACAGTGCGGTTCAAAGGACGCGCTGCGCGAGCTGGAATTATACATACAGTACGGTGAGGTTTACAGGGCGGATCTTACAACCGATTCACGCGATTTGTTCTATATAATGCAGGCGTTTGATTATATGGCAGACAAGATAAAGAAGGCGTCCGAGGGATACAAGACCTTTGCCGACATCAGCGGAATTGATGAGGAAGGCTCGATAGTAACTCTTGCGTGGAAAGGAATTATAGACGGAGTTACCGATCTGACATTCAAGCCGGACGACAGAATAGACAAGGAAACATTTGAGCGTTGGCTCAGCAACGCGTTCGGCAACACAACGGAGATCCCGTATTCAATTCTTTACACGAGAGCGCAGGCGGCGCAGCTTATCCTTGAAAAGCTGTACGCGAACGGCGTTGATATAGGACGCTTTGACCTCGGCTCGGGAATATATCTTCCCAATGAACCGTGGGTACATAAGGATTATGTGTTCGACGACGCGATTGCGGAGTCGTACGCGTGGAAGCTGCATGACAACGAGATATTCCGCTGCACGATGAACTGGCGCAGCGAGTATTCAAGCTCTACGGAACGGAGCCGCGCCGTTGCGACGACGTCCGAGGTATTGCGCTATCACGTTATGAAAGACGAGTATTCGTCGGTCGGCTGCGCGTATATGACAGCGCCGCTCGGCTTGAGACGTGTGGATATTGCAAAATACGGAAAGTACATAATCATATCGAACGTGTCCGATGAAAACAAGAGCGTCAATATAGAATTCGGCGCGGACATAAAGAAAGCGCGCGATATTGTTTCGGGAGATATGATTGACGTAAACAGCGATATAAGCCTGCCGGCACAGAAAACAATAGTGTTGAATTTGGAGGACGTGGAGAAATGAAACATTTAAAGCAGATAATTACCGCAGCCGTTTCCGCGGCGGTTATATCCTCCAATGTGTGCGCCGCTGCGGCGGTAAGAACGGATTTAACGTCGGAAAACGCGGCGGCGGGCGCTATGGTCATATCGACCGACATGATTTACGAAACACAAAACGACGTCACGAAAAATCAACTGGCGGACACGCTGTTCAATTATACGGATATGGATGATGACAGCGTAAGAACCGAAAGAAATGCGTACAATTCCGATTTTACATTATATTTCGGCGAGGAGGACGCGGTAAACCTTTCGGTGTTCCGGGCATACGTCTACGGCTCTGATGACGAGGAGAGAAATCCGTCAATAACGGTATACGGCTCGAATGACGGAGCCTCGTGGATTACGATAGGTGCGATAGAGGAACCCGTCGCGGCGGCATGGAACGAAACAAGCATTGACTCGACCGACGCTTACAGTTATATCAAGGTGGAGAGTGAAACGACTGAAAACGAGGAGGAAACAGTGGACGACGAGGGCAATCTCACCTCCGAAAACACGCGTATTTTCCATCAGCGCATAACAAAAGCCGTATTCATTACCGCAAGCGATACCGAAGAGGAAGAAAGCACCGGCTCCGTATCCTCGGGAACGGGTACGGTTACCGAAGGAACGGCTCAATTCACGGACATCGGCGGACATTGGGCGGAGGATACAATAAAGGAGTACACGGGCAGAGGTATTTTAAGCGGCTATCCCGACGGAACCTTCAGACCGGATAACGGTGTGTCGGCGGCGGAATTTTGCAGGATAGTATCGGCGGTACAGGGAATAAATTACAAAATCTCCGGCGGAAGCTGGTCACTGCCGTATATACGGGAAATGATGGCTGCGGGAGTTATCGAGCGCGGCGATTACGATGATTACGACGCCAAAATGACTCGCGAGCAGGTGGCGAAGGCAGTCGTACCGCTTATGGCGGGCGAGTATTATCCAAAGGATTTGACGCAGTTCGGGCAATACATAAGTGACTTTGGCGAAGTGAGCAATTCGCATGGGGAAAACGTTATAAAAACGTATATATTGGGCGTTATGAGCGGCTATGAGGACGGAACATGGCGGCCGCGGAGCGAAGTCACACGCGCGGAAATTCTTTCCATACTTGACAGAGTATTTAATAAGGATTTACGCTCACTCCCAGAGGCGCTTCAGGGAGCGTCCACGGAGTCGCCGGAGCAGTCGTATTACTACACCGCGGCGGTTCAGGTAAGGCGTAACACAAGTGCAAACAATATGCAGTACCGCTTGTACGGCTCGAACTCCGTTTATATGGAGGAGGACGACGTATCGACCGGACTGAAGCTCTTTAACGAAATTCAGGGCGCGCAGGGATTTGGTATGGTGCTCCGCTATGATGTTTCAGATATAAAGGCGAAGCGCGATAAGCTGCAAAGGCTGTACCTTGACGTCACATGGTCGAAGGGCGGCACGGCAGGAAACGCGCTCGGACTGTGGTATTATTCCTACGAGGCTGATAAGACCGACTGGAACAACAATCTGTACTATAAGAACAACAACGGCTCCGCTGTGGCGGGCGACGATATTTCCGGCTACAATTCGGTAATATCGAATATAAACGCGTCGCTCCCGTCCTGGGGCGACACAAGCGCCGCCGTACCTGACGCGGAAAAGACGAAGCCTTTGGCGTCGGCAGCGCGCAGCGACGACGGAAAGTATATAATCGAGCTTACCGACATAGCGGACGATTTGATTGCCCACGCGAGAGAGGACGGAACGGTTGAGCTTATCCTCACGACCGTTAATTACGACGATTACGGTCAGGAGGACGACAAGCCGCAGATTTACCTCGCGGGCGAAAAAGCGCCGAGGCTGAACGCCGAGTACGACACGCAGGGCGGCGCGATCGGTGACATAGACTATTCGGGCGTGAGCATAGACTTAAAGCCCGCCGACGCGACGCTTTCAGGAGCTATGATAATAGAAACGGTTGACGGAATAGAAAATATAGCATATTTCGTACATGACCAGCAGATTGACTTTGAGTTTGAGGCTCCCGTCGCGGGCGAGTACATGATGAAGCTGAATTACAGCGCATCGGACAGCGCCGGCGGTACGGTAGGGTTCAAGATAAACGACGAGTATTTCGAGCATGATTTCCCGAACGGCAACGGCTGGACGGAATACGGATTTACGGACGTAAAGACGGTGAATCTGAAGCAGGGCAAAAACACGCTCACAATAAACGACGTTAAGCTCAACGCGACCTATCTTATAAACATAAGAGACGTTGTGTTTGAAAAGATATAAAGGAAAGGCGGGGATTTGGATAATGAATATGAAAAGGATACTCGCGGGAGCGGTCGCGGCGGTTATGACGCTCGGCACGGCATATATAGCGCCGCTTGCAGATGTCGGTGATGATGCCGTAACAGTCGTTGCAAGTGAGGACGCGTGGCTCCGGAATGACAGCAGCAACGGCGGCAAAAATTTCAATAATCAAAAAGGCTATGAGATACGTCACGGAGCAGCGGGCGAAAATCAACATCTCGGTTGTTTGAAGTTTGAACTGCAAACTGTCAACGCGAACGATATAAAGAGCGCGACACTGGAGCTTGTAACGGAAACGAGAGACGGCGATATTGAATTGAGAGCACTCCCGTTTTATGACGGCTGGAGCGAAGGAAATATTACATATACCGACGCAAGCAGTGAGATAACGAATGCTCTTGCGGCGGACAGCATAGGAGATGAGTTCAAAGCAGCTTGGGGCGGACAAAAGCTTTTTGATGCAACCGCAGGAAGTTCGCTCTCGTCATGGACAACGAAGGTAAACGTGACATCGTATGTAACCAAGCAGTTAGCTGACAATGACACAACCGTCAGCATATTGCTTGCGCCGGGAAAGAGCGTCACCGCGACAAACGGCGTCACATTCCTTTCAAAGGCCGCTTCAAGAGATACATACGGCAATAATGCAACCAGATGGGACAGTATAATCAGCACGTTCTCGTCCGAGCTTAATGACGGAAGTAATCTTGAGCCGTTAAAGCCCCGTCTTGTAATCGAGTATTACGCGGCGGGAGAGCAGCCCGAGCCGACAAGCATTGACATAAAAGGCGACACACAAATCAACAGCTTTACAGGCGAATCGGAGCATACATATACGGCTGAAGTAAAGGATCAGTCCGGCAACACAATGCCCGATGAAGCAGTAACATGGTCGGTAACGTCCGACGCGGAGAGTACGGGCGTTACGATTAACCCCGATACAGGCGTTATGAGCGTTCCGGCAAACGAGCCACCGCAGAAAGTGACGGTTAAGGCGGAGTGCGGCACTGTTACGGGTACGCTTGACGTGAATATAATATGCGAGGATACAAGCCTTAAATCGGAGCTTGTAAACGGCGTGCGAATGAGAGGCAGCGGAAATAATCTTTATGACCTGTACCCGAATTTGGGAACAGAGCTCGGAATGCCCGCACACGGCGTGGCGATTTTGAGATTTAACATATCCAATATTGCGGACAGAAAAGACTATCTCTCAAAAATCACGCTGAATTTGCAAAAGGACAGCACGAGAAACAATACGGCAAAACTCGGCGCATGGCTGTACGATGCGCCCGAAAACTCGGCGGACTGGAAAAATGTTGACTGGACGTCGAGCGCAAATGCCAATGATGTAAAGGATAACATATCGCTCGTTCTGGGAACGGAGGATTTCAGAACAACGGGCATAACCGGCAGCAATATGACAAATCCCCTCGCGGCGGCGGATATAAATTCGGACAATATGTTTCTTCTCGAATTTACCGGCGACAATCTCAAAAAGCTGACGGATTACGCCGATAAAAATGGCGGCCTCGTCGATATTGTGGTTACGCGCGGAAACATAGCCGCGACAACCGGCCGCACGGACGTGGTACTGAATGAAGCATACCTGTCAATGAGTTACAGCGAGCCTGACAGTATAAAGATATTTCAGGGTTCTCACGAAATTGAGTCGGGCGAGTCGATAGAGCTTGCGGGATTGCACTTGCCGCAGACATTCAAATACAGCGCCGAGGTATACAACACCGAGGGCGGCAAGATGTCATTGACACCGCAGTGGTCATTTAAGACAACAGCCGCGTCAAACAAGGTAAAGTTCAATACCGATACGGGCGAAATGACGATCCCCGCCGGAGCAAGCGACCAGACGCTTACATTGACGGCGATGTTCGGCGATATTGAAAAGAAAATAACAATACAGATTGTTCAAGAACTCGTTCCGAACGAGCTTGAAATAAAAGGCGCGGACAACATAAACAACTACATTTCAACGAATGAAAGGACATTTACATATACCGCGTCGGTAAAAGACCAATTCGGAAACGAAATGGACGGTCAGGCGATTGTATGGAGCTATGAAACGACTGCCGAGGAAAACGCGGTCACGTTCAGTAACGGCGTTTTGACCGTTCCCGTGAACGTCGCGGATCAGACCGTGACGATCACGGCGCAGTGCGGCGATATAAGCGCGGAAAAGACGGTAACCGTTTCAAAAACGATACTGAATCTTCCCGAAACATATAAGGCGTCGCGCTCGATGAAGCTCCGCGGTCTTGGCAACACCTCGGAAATGGTATATGATACGGAGCAGGAGGAGATAGGTATATTCGCTGGAGCGCCCGGTATATTCCGATTTGACATTTCCGACATAATAAACAACGGCGCGGAAAATGTTGTAACGGGCATCAGCTTCACGCTTTACAGACAGACGACAAGCGGAAGTCTGAACTACGGCGTGTGGGAATATGCCGATCCGAACGACTCAGCAAGAACGGACGGAAAACAGTGGATTGACGGCGACTGGACAGAGCAGGAGCTTACAAAGGCGGATATGCTTAATAACTGTTCGCTGATATTCGGTATGGACGACATGTCGTCACAAACAGCGTCATACGCCGAGGGAAGGGACGATTATATCGCGCCCATAGCGTCATCGGCAATCGACAGCGAGGGAAAATGCACATTTACTATAACCGGCGACGCGCTTACAAATATAATGAATAGCGCGAAAGACACCGGTTATATAGACCTCGTTGTAACGAGCGCGGATTTGGACGAGAGAGATGTAAGCACAAAGCCGCATTTCTATATGACGGGTGCGGAGGATCAGTATAAGCCTGTTATCGACGTTACGTACAATCTGCCCTCAACTCCGAGAAGAGTGGAAATTTCGGGTGAGGATACGCTGTATATAAACAGCAGAGTACCGGCGTATTCGGCGCAGTACAGCGCGAAGGTATACGATCAGGACGGCAATCTTTACGAAAATCAAGACGTAGAGTGGAGCGCTGACCTCGGAGAAACGACGGATGTTGAATTTGACGCAGAAACGGGAACCATCAGAGTCAAAAACACATCGGGCGAGGGCACAGTGACAATAACCGCGAAAAGCGCGTATGCGGTCGGTACAAAGGTCGTTACCGTAAAGAAAATCCCCGACGGACTGACGAACGGTACGTTTGAGAGCGTGGACGACAGCTACCTCGCCGAAGGCTGGACGCCGAACGTGCCTGTATATAAGGTAAATTTCGATGAAACCGACTATTTTTCGGATAAGTGGACAGACGCGAAAACAAACGACGCGGGTACATTGTTCACAAGAACACAGCGCTACGAATTAAAGGACACGGAGGACGAAACAACAGATATAAGAGGAACATCGGGCATTAACTCGGTCGTAAAAATGCAGTATTCAACCACACTGTCAGACGAGGAAGCAGCCGAGCTTATGAACAGCGCGAACCAGACGATCGGTGTGAACAACGCGATAAACGGTGCGTTTATGACGGTAGGCTACGAGATACCGTATTACTATATGCTTGACTACTACCTTTCCTCGGGTTCGGAGCAGGTGCTTTCAAATCAGGGCATATACGTGGGACTTGAATTCAGGAACACTGCCGACACCGGTTATCTCGCGTCCGTGGCTACGGGAAATCAGTACGTGAATTTCACAAAAGGTCAGTGGCGCACCTATACGGGAACCTTCACATCGGGAACGGCAAATCAAATAAACGGTCAGATGCGTGTAAATATCGGCATGAGCGGCATGAGAGGAACGGGTTACATCGACTACTTCCGACTTGTACCGAAGGGCATAGACACACAAACAGCATACGAGGGCAGCAATTCAATGTATGTCCCGAATACTTTGACATGGACGTCCGACGCGTTCTCCGTTGAAGGCGGCAGCTATTACACGTATATCGCATCTGTAAAGCCGGAAACCGATATTGCGGAAGGTCAGGTTACATACACGTTTATGGACAACAACTATAATACCGTAGGCGAATATGTTGTCAAAACAGACGCGGGTGATTGGTCGGAATATGATGAAAACGGCTGGAAAACCGTTCGCGGCGAAACCGTTGTTCCGTCAGGAGCGACCAACTGCCGCATTACGGTATCAAACCCCGACGGGGAAGGCGGAGTATGGTTCGACAATCTTGTATTTACAAAAACCGAGGACGCGAAAGCCGATACAATAAGAATAACCGGCGGAAATAACGAGGTCGTAATCCCCGAAACCGGCGAAAATATGTATCAGTACACAGCCGTTGTGTATGACCAGTACAACAATGTAATATCCTCCGACGTCGAGTGGACGGTAACGGATGCGGCGGGCATAAGCATTACATCGAACGGCGTACTGAAGGTTTCAAGCACTGCATCGGAGGGAAAGGTTACAATTACCGTTTCCAAAGACGGCAAAACGGCTTCAATGCTTGTTTCCGTGATTAAGCAGGGCGAAACGAAGGAACCCGAATCGGAGGGTGAGTACGGCTTTAACGGCAGCTTTACGGAAAACGACGGCGTAACACCTTACGGCTGGACAAACACGGGCAAGGACGTTATCGCATATTCCTTCGACACGGGACTTGACGGCTGGAAATCCTCGAGAACAGATTACGGCGCTTTGGTTGACGGACAGCTTGAATGGAGCGACAGCGAGAACCATACGGACACGTCGTCCTCGGGAAGTCTGCTCCTCTATAATCCGAGCTACAACATGCCTATCGGAACAGTTCCGAACGATGTTAAGATACAGGGCGGAATGCCGTATGAATTCCAAATGTATTTTAAGGAGAAGGGTGTAAGCGACGACAGTACCGTCAGGGCGCACCTGAGATATTTCAATTCAAGCGGCGGAACAATAGCCGAAACACCGAATATGCTCAGATATTACCCGAATGAATATTCGGCAAATGTCGACGGAAACGGCTGGCAGCGCTGGTACGGCACGGAGGTTGCTCCGACGAACGCCTCTACGGTAAGAGTGGACGTCAGATTCAGAGGAGGACTTAACAACTCCGACGGCTACGCGTACTTTGACGATATAAAGGTATCAAAGGTGTCGAGGCTCGACAAGGACAACGCGTATAACGGCAATCCGTCGCTCATGCTTGTCGGCTACAACGAGGACGCAACGACGGCGGGCAAGGAATACGGCGAGAGATGGGTGTCGGATAAGCTGACCAACATATCACAGGGAAGCTCGTATTCCTACGGTGCGATGCTCCAAACATACAACGCTTCGTCGGGAGCATATCTGTCATTTATATTCTACGATGAGGACGGAAACGAGATCAAAACGGAAAAGTCGGAAAAAATATCGGGTACGACAAACTTATGGCAGTACCTGTCCGGCTCGGTAACGGCTCCCGCAACCGCCGTAAGCGTCGCCGTGGCATACAATCTGGACGGCACGGGAACGGCGTGGATATCCGACATTACCTTTAACGCCATGACGGACAAAAATATTTCGGGAATAAGAATTGACGGCGCGTCGACCGTAAAAATTCCGTCAAGCGGAAATAAAACGGAAAGCTATACCGTAACCGCGGTAAATGCAAGCGGTGACAGTGTAAGCGCAGTGGACGCGGCTGTAACGGCGTCGGGACTTCCGTCGGGAGTTGAGTTTAAGAACGGAGTTTTGACCGTAGCTCAGAACGCTTCCGCCGGAACGGTAAATCTCAGCGCAAGCTATAACGGCTATTCCGCAAGCAAGAGCGTAAGCATCACCAAATCCGACTCGTCGTCGAGCGATACCGGCAGTACCGGCAGCGGCGGCGGAGGAGGAGGCGGCGGAACCGTCAACAACACGCTGAAGCCTACAAATACCGCCAAGCCGGAAAACTCACCGATGGGTAATGTTGACTACGGTCAAGCCGTTTCGTCCGATGGCTCAACGGGTACAAACAGCGGCAGCACAGAGATACCGTCGCTTTTGCAGCCGCCCGAATTAAACTACTTCACGGGCGGAAACGACGGCGTGATATTCAGTGATATAGACGATGTTCCGTGGGCAAAGGACGCGATCGAATCGTTGTACAGAGCGGGCGTTGTAAGCGGCAAGGGCGACAAGATATTCGCCCCGAACGACAAGGTAACAAGAGCGGAATTTGTGACAATGCTGATGAAAACGTTCCGTGTGGAGTCCGACAATAAGGACAACAGCTTTACCGACGTCAATGAAGGCGACTGGTATTACGACTATGTGAACGCCGCCGTCGGCACAGGTGTGGTAAGCGGAATTTCCGACGATTACTTCGGAGCCTCTCAGAATATCACGAGACAGGACATAGCCGTAATGGGAACACGGCTTTGGGACAGCATGGGAAAGGAAATGAACGGCAGAAACCGAGTCGCGTTCGACGATCTGGACAAGATTTCGGATTACGCGCTCGATTCCGTTTCGGCTATGGCTTCGGCAGGCATAGTCAGCGGTACGGATACGGGCGAGTTCCTGCCCCTCGACGACGCAACGCGCGCGCAGGCGGCGGTAATAATCTACAAAATGGCGGTGAAGTATGATGAATAAGAGAATTTTAAGTGTGACGCTCATACTGTCGCTTATACTGTCGTTATGCACATTCAACATAACGGCAAATGCGGCGATAGGAATAGAGCATGAAGAACAGGTCAGCAAGCTTAACGCATTCGGAATACTTACCGGCTATCCGAATACGAGCTATGACGCGGGCGCTGCTGTGAGCGCAAGCGACTTTGTCGGCGCGGCATACAGACTTGCCGGTATCGACGGGGATTTTACGGACGCCATGGCGCAGAAATTCGGCTTCAAAGCAGATGATAAGACGATTGCGGTTCAGACAGCCGTGGCGGTACTGTTTAACGCGCTCGGCTACGGTTACGAGGCGGACGCGATGGGCGGTTATCCGAACGGCTATACCAGATTGGCATCAAGCACCGGAATATTAAACGGCACGGCGTCGTCGGCAACCGACAATTTAACGAACGACGCAATGGCGGTGCTGCTTTACAACGCGCTCGAATTGGACGCTATTGAAACAAATAATACATCGACGTACCGCAGCGATGAAACGGTAATGGAGAAGCTGGATATTTACAAAGGCAAAGGTACCGTGACGGCGACGCAGTACGCCTCGATGAGCGGCTATGACAGGACCGGCAGGGACAGCATTAAAATAGACTCCGAGGACTACTCACTCGGAAGAACATACGCCGACAACCTTTTCGGATATTCCGTGGAGTTCTACTATAACGAGGATAACGAGCTTCTTTGGATAGACGCCCGCAGCAATATGACCGTTGCGAGGGTTGCCGAGATAGATATTATTTCTCTCGACGAAAACGGCATTACCTTTACGAACGAGAATGAAAAACGCAAGACATATTCGTATAACGACGCGGTATTTGTCTACAACGGCAAAGCCGTTATAAATCCCGATTTCGAGAGGTTTAAGCCGCAGAGCGGATACGTATACGTAATAGACAACAACAATGACGGAAAAGCCGAGGTTGTTTCCTGCGAGTCATACGAATACTATCTCGTAAGCGAGAAAAATACAAACGCCGAAACCATAAACGATTACGAAACGGGAAAGAGCGTTTCGCTCAGCACGAACGATTACGACAACGTTAAAATACTGAAAAACGGCGCGTTAATATCCTTTGACGACATTCAGCAAAACGATGTTGTCGCGGTAATGAAGTCGGACGACTCAAACGGTATTGTAAAAGCTGTTGTTTCAACGTACAGTCCCGTTTCGGGAAGCGTAAAATCCACCTCGACGCAGTATATAAAGATAGATAATGACGTTTACGACATCAGCACGGCTTATGAGGGTTCGACACTTTCCACGGGCAAGTCGGGAACGTTCTATCTGGATATAAACGGCAATATTGTCAGATTTATTAAAGAAGGAAACAGCACATCAAAATATGCTTACCTGATTTCGGCTTACATAGACGATAACGGCGAGGACTGCTACGTTCAAATCCTTACAGCCGGCAACAGTGTGGAGGAGCATAAAATACGCAGAAAGGTCACCTACAACGATGAGTCGATAACGGCGAAAACCTTGTGTGACAGGCTTTTGGCGGGCGGCTCGACAGCAAGACAGCTGATTACATATTCGCTTAACAGTAACGGCGAAATAAGTAAAATCACCACGGCAAACAAGAATAATATGTACAGCGGAACGGATAATGTAACGGACAGATTTTCTCAGTATTTCCAGGGACACGGACGCTACAGAAAGAATAATCTGTGCTTCAACCAGAAATACCTGATTGACGCCGATACGCCGATATTCGTTGTGCCTTCGAGCAGAGAAAAAGAGGACTACGAGGTCCGCTATGCCGCAAGCCTTACAAACGGCACGTCGTATTACATATCCGTTTACGATATAGACGAGTACATGACGGCGGGCGCGATTGTGCTTGACGAGGTCGCCTCCGATCCCGAGCAGCTCAAATCAAAGAGATGTATTATCATAGACAGCATTTCATCGGGCGTAAACGAGGACGACGAGCCGATAGTTATTGTCGAGGGTTATCAGCAGGGTTCTCAGGTTAAGCTTGAAACAAAGGACGAACCGTTCCTTAAGGATTCAGAGGGCAGATATTACAGCTTGGGAAGAACGGAAGGCTTTACGGAGCTTTCGCGCGGAGATATTATTCAGACAAGTCTTGACGCGAACGGCAAGCTCCTTGCGTTCAGAACTCTGTACAAGGCGGACGCCGAAAAGAAGAAGCTTGTAATGGCGTCAAACGACACGCCGAACGAATACGAGGAAGGCGGCAACATCAACGACTTTTCGGATTTGTTCATCCTTCACGGAACAGTAAAGGCGCGTTCCTCAAACATCCTCGTTGTCGAGTCCGACACAAAGCGCGCGCATAAGATAACAAACGGCTGCAACGTGTACCTTGTCGAGGGACGGGGCGTAGAAAAGGTAACAACAAGCGATATTCACAAGAATGATGAGATTTACCTGCACACCTATCAGGGAAATCTTCAGGACGTGGTTATTTACAGATAACTCCTTTTCCTTTCATAAAGTTTTATTATAAAGCAAAAACACCTCATTGAATGAGGTGTTTTTGCTTTGGATTTATTATATATATGACAGTATCAATTCACAGTCGCCCTCGATAATTGCCTCGCCGTCACGGGCGGGAATGAAAACACTGTCGCCCTTGTTAAGCTCTACAGTATCGCCGTCGGTAAGCAGCACACCCTCGCCGTCCGTGACGATCAAGGAACGGAACGAAGTACGGTCAAGCTTAAGCACGAAACTTTTTCGGACAGTGAGCTTACGCACCGTAAAATAATCGCATTTCGCGAGCAGAACATCATCGCCGCCGCCGGGCTTTTGTAATTCCGGCGCTTTTGAAAGCGACGATACCGCGACGGCTTTTTCTATATGCAGAGGACGCGTATTACCGTTTTTATCGCGCCTGTTGTAATCATATACGCGGTAGGTGGTATTTGAGTTTTGCTGTATCTCGCAGATAACAATACCCGCTCCGATCGCGTGAACCGTTCCCGACGGGATAAAGAACACGTCGCCCTTATGTACAGGCACATCGTTAAGCAGGTCGGTAAGCGTATTTTCACGAATTGCCCGACGGTATTCCTCTTCGGTTATATCGCGCTTAAAGCCGTAATACAGCTTCGCACCGCTTTCGCAGCCGAGTATGTACCACATCTCCGTTTTACCGTATTCGCCTTCGTTTTTGAGCGCGTATTCATCGTCGGGATGCACCTGAACCGACAGATTATCCTTTGCGTCTATCAGCTTTATCAGAATGGGGAAGTAGTCGAATTTCTGCGCGTTCAAGCCGAGTATGTCCTTACCGGCTGCCTCCGTATACTGCGTGAGCGTAAGTCCGGCGAACTCTCCGCCAGCCACCGTGCTTTGCCCGTCCCTGTGCGCCGACAGCTCCCAGCTTTCCGCGACGGGTTCAATATCCGTTTTCTTGTTAAAGTCCGTTTTCAGCTTTGTTCCGCCCCATATATAATCCTTAAATGAGGGGAGCAGCTTCACAGGTGATAATTTTGACATTTTAATTGCTCCTTTACAAAATTTCCTCCTGATTATATTATATAGTCCCGAAAAACAACGCGCATCCTTAAATATTGATGATTATATGCGATTTTACAAGACGCGCCGCTACGCGGCTCGTATCGGTCTGTGAATTATAACAATTTTATTTGCAATTAAACAATCCGCAAAAAGCTGTGTTGACATTGACGGCGGCAGGACTTAATATATTTTTATAACAATCTATATGTTTATGACGGGAGGAAAGTTGGTATATATGTATATAGGGATAGATTTGGGCGGCACGAACATAGCCGCCGGTTTGGTAGACGACAGCGGACAAATCATATCGGAGGACAGCGTACCCACCTTAAAAGAGCGCGGATACAAGGCGATAATAAAGGATATGGCGGAGCTGTGCGAAAAGCTTCTGCGTGACGGCGGATACAAAATGTCGAATGTGACAGCGGTAGGCATAGGCAGTCCCGGCACGATCGACAATTCGAGCGGAACGGTCGTGTACTCGAACAACATAAAAATGCACAATGTACCGCTTGTAAAGGAAATGCAGAAATATATAGACCTGCCGATAAATCTGGAAAACGACGCGAACGCGGCGGCATACGGTGAGTACATCAAATACGGCGAAGGCGTGAACAGCTTTGTGTTTATGACGCTCGGAACAGGCGTAGGCGGCGGCGTTATACTTGACGGAAAAATTTACCGAGGCTTTAACGGAGCCGGAGCGGAAATAGGACACTCGCTGCTTGTGATTGACGGCAAGGAATGTACCTGCGGCAGACGCGGATGTCTGGAGGCGTACGCGTCGGCGACCGCGCTTATCGAACAGACAAAGGAAGCTATGTCGGAAAACCCGAATTCCAAAATGCACGAATTTGCGCAGCAAAACGGCGGCGTAAACGGAAGAACAGCGTTTACGTGCGCGGGCCTCGGAGACGAGGCGGCAATACGCGTCAGAGACCGGTACATACGGTACGTGGCGGAGGGCGTGTGCAGTATAGTAAATATCTTCCAGCCGGAGAAATTTGTCATAGGCGGCGGAATAAGCCATGAAGGTGAAGGACTGCTTGCGCCCGTAAAGGAATACGTATACGGAAACGACTTCAATAAATATATGCCGAAAACGGAAATAAGTATCGCGCGGCTCTTAAACGGCGCGGGCATTGTCGGTGCAGCTATGGCAGCAAAAAATAACGGTTAAATATATCCAAGCGGAGGTAAAGAAAATGAACAACATTCCAAAAGTAAAAATAGGCATAGTTGCGGTGAGCCGTGACTGTTTCCCCGAAAGTCTTTCGGTAAACAGAAGAAAAGCACTCACTGCGGCGTACACGAAAAAGTACGGCGCGGAGGATATTTACGAGTGTCCCGTGTGCATAGTCGAGAGCGAAATACATATGAAACAGGCTTTAGCCGACATTGAGGCTGCAGGCTGCAACGCGCTTTGCGTATACCTCGGCAACTTCGGCCCCGAAATCAGCGAAACAATGCTCGCGCAGCAGTTTGACGGCCCCGTTATGTTCGCGGCTGCTGCCGAGGAAAATATCGGCGTACTGTCGGACGACAGAGGCGACGCGTACTGCGGTATGCTCAACGCAAGCTACAATCTCAAATTGCGCGGAGTTAAGGCATACATTCCCGAATACCCCGTAGGCGACGCGGACGAGTGCGCGGACATGATACATGAATTTCTGCCGATAGCGAGAGCGGTGATCGGTCTGTCGGATTTAAAGATAATCTCGTTCGGACCGCGCCCTTTGAACTTCCTCGCGTGCAACGCGCCGATTTATCAGTTATATCAGCTCGGCGTGGAAATTGAGGAAAATTCGGAGCTTGATTTATTCGAGAGCTTTAATGCTCACGCGGGCGACGAACGTATTCCCGAAGTAGTAGCAGATATGGAAAAGGAACTGGGCGACGGCAACAAGAAACCGGAAATTTTATCAAAGCTCGCGCAGTACGAACTGACGCTCACAGACTGGATCGACGCGCACAAAGGCTCAAAGAAGTACGTCGCGATAGCCGGTAAATGCTGGCCTGCGTTCCAGACGCAGTTCGGCTTTGTACCCTGCTACGTAAACAGCCGCCTCACCGGACGCGGCATACCCGTATCGTGCGAGGTCGACATTTACGGCGCACTCAGCGAATACATCGGCACGTGCGTTTCCGAGGACGCGGTGACGCTTCTCGACATAAACAACACCGTTCCGAAGGAGATGTTCGACGCGGACATCGCAGGCAAGTATGACTACACGCACCACGACACGTTTATGGGCTTCCACTGCGGCAACACCTGCTCGACAAAGCTCGCGGCGTGCTCGATGAAATATCAGAAAATAATGGCAAGAAGTTTGCCTGTTGAAGTTACGAACGGCACACTCGAGGGCGACATTGCACCGGGTGACATTACGTTCTTCCGCCTGCAATCGACGGCGGACGCGAAGCTGCGCGGATATATCGCGAACGGCGAGGTACTGCCCGTCGCGACGCGCTCATTCGGCTCGATAGGCGTGTTCGCGATACCCGAAATGGGACGGTTCTACCGTCACGTGCTGATTGAAAAGAACTTCCCGCACCACGGCGCGGTCGCGTTTGGACACCACGCAAAGGCGCTTTACGAGGTATTCAAATATGTCGGCGTACCGGTTGAGGAGATAGGCTATAACCAACCGAAGGGCGCGCGCTATCCGACAGAAAATCCGTGGGGATAAGGAAAGGAGATGTGTCAAATGGCGACACAACCTGATATAAAGCCGAGCGACAACATAAACTATAAAATAGAAGGCGAGGAAGCCAAGCATTTTCCTTTATGGAAACTATTCGCGGCACTCGGCGCGGTATTGGTACTGAGCGCTGCCATATTCGGAATAGGGCAGTTAATTAGGATTTTGTAAGGAAGAATAATATGGCATACTATATAGGAATTGACTTAGGCACGTCCGCCGTAAAGCTCCTGCTCATGGACGGCAGCGGCGAAATCGTAAAACAGACCTCGCGCGAATATCCGCTGTATTTCCCGCAAAGCGGTTGGTCGGAGCAGAATCCCGAGGACTGGTTCGCGGCGGTATGCAACGGCATAAAGGAGCTTACCGCCGATTGCGCGGATGACGTAAAGGGAATATCCTTCGGCGGTCAGATGCACGGACTGGTAATGCTCGACGAAAACGACGACGTGATCCGTCCCGCGATTTTGTGGAACGACGGACGCAGCGCGAAAGAGTGTGAATACCTCAATAACGTAATCGGCAGGTCTAACCTTTCCGCGTACACCGCGAATATCGCGTTCGCGGGTTTTACCGCGCCGAAAATTTTGTGGGTTCGCGAAAACGAGCCTGAAAACTTCAAACGAATACGCAAAATAATGCTCCCGAAGGACTATATCGCGTACAAATTGACCGGCGTACACTCGACCGATTATTCCGACGCGAGCGGAATGCTGCTGCTCGATGTGAAAAACAAATGTTGGTCAAATGAAATGCTCAGCATATGCGGTATTGACGAAAGCGCAATGCCCAGACTTTACGAAAGCTACGACGTAACGGAGACACTAAAACCCGAGATAGCGGAGCAATTAGGTTTGAACGGGGACACTAAAGTTATCGCCGGCGCGGGCGATAACGCCGCCGCGGCGATCGGTACGGGGGCACTAAAAAACGGCAGGTGCAACATATCCCTCGGCACGTCGGGAACGGTGTTTATCGCGCAGGACGTGTTTTCGGTTGACGCGCAGAACGCGCTCCACTCCTTCGCCTACGCGAACGGCAAGTATCATCTTATGGGCTGTATGCTGTCCGCCGCATCGTGCAACAAGTGGTGGCTCGAAGACATACTTAAAACGAGCGATTACGACGGCTCACAGAGGGACATTAAAACGCTCGGCGAAAACGACGTGTACTTCCTGCCGTACCTTATGGGTGAGCGTTCGCCGCACAACGATCCCGACGCGCGCGGAGTATTTTTCGGCATGAGCATGGATACAACACAGTCCGACATGACGCAGGCTATACTCGAAGGCGTCGCGTTCGGACTTCGCGACAGCGTGGAGGTCGCAAGGGGGCAGGGACTTCAAATAACGCGCTCGACCGTTTGCGGCGGCGGAGCGAAAAGTCCGCTGTGGTGTAAAATCCTTGCGAACGTCATGGATATGGAGATAGTGACGCTCGAAAACGAGCAAGGCCCCGCCATAGGCGGCGCGATGCTCGCGGCTGTCGGCTGCGGTGAATACGCAGACGTATACGATGCCGCGGAGAAAATCGTAAAGTACGGAAAGTCGTATCTGCCCGACAGGGAACTGACCGCAAAGTACGAGGAAAGATATAAAAAATTCAGAAAAATTTATCCTACGGTAAAGGATTTGTTTTAAATAAAAAACGTGACGAAATCAATTTACTGATTTCGTCCCGTTTTTTATCGGTCATTTTTATTGCTTGTGTATCTTGCGGTACTGGTCGGGCGTATAGCCGGTATGTTTCTTAAACGAGGTGTAGAAGTAGCTTCCCGAATTAAGACCGAGCTTGGCGCCTATTTCCTGAGCCGTCATATTTGTTTCGACAAGCAGACGGCACACCTCGTCAAAACGCATCTTTGCAATATAATCGGAAATTGAAATTCCCTGACTTTGCTTGAATATGCTTCGCGTATAGTTGGCGCTCCTGTTTATCTCGCCCGCAATCATATCTATCGACAAATTCGGATCGGTATAATTTGCCTTGATGTATTCGAGAACCTTCTTGACCATCATCTCCTTCTTCGAGTCAAACTTTGCGCTGCTGAATTTCAGCATAGCGTTTCGGCACGTGGAAAGAATATACGCCTCAAGCTCGTCAAGCGTTTCGATATTTGATATAATATTCTGAATATTTATAACATTATCGCTGCCCTCGGATATATTGGTACGGATAAAGAACTGATTGACCGCCATAAGCAGCCTGTTCGCGAAAAGCATTATCATGTTATATGACGTGTGACCGAACAGCTCTATAAAGCTGTGCACATTCCGTTTCAATGCTTCATCATCCTGCGAGGCGATTTTTTTAAGAATTTCGTCCTCCAGATCCTGCGGATATGAGGATACGGAGTTGTCAATATCGGCAATATCGTCACAGGCGATAACCGAGGCGTGTCCCTTAACAAGCCTGTACGGAACAGCATGCTTCGCGTTATGATAAAGCACGGAAATATCCTCGATCGAGTCAGAAACGCCCGTATCATACGCGGCGGAAGCCGTTGCATTAAAGAATTTCAGCATATATGAATTAAGCCTGTCAACCGACTCCTTTATAAATCCGTTCGACTCATAGTTCAAAATAAACACAATATCCTGATCGTTTATTTCGGCAGCGTACGCCTTGGAATTGCTTTCAAAAATTTCCTTTCCCATATTCATAACGGCGTATTTTATCATATATATTGTGTCGCTGTCCATTTTCGACGCGTTATCTATATTCATGATTATAACCGCAAATCCGCTGTACGGGAAAGTGATTTCGCATTTTTCCATATCCTCCTGCAAATAAGCGAAGGTGCCGGTGAGTATTCTTTTCAGGGTATCGTTTTGCTTCGAGTTCATGTATTGGTAACGGACGGTCTCCATAGACGCGTAGCTTTCCTTGACCTCCTTGAGTATTTTGGTGATATTTTCCGTTTCATCACCCGACAGCTCGTCATCGCTTTTATTGACCAAGCTGTAAATATTCTTCTTAAGCCCGTTAAACAGCGAATACGTGTTCAATGACGCCAGTATACTGCACACGAAGTACAGAACGAGCAGGAGCGCCGTGAACAGTATCAGATAAATAACCAGATTGGCTAAGCCGCCGAGCAGGACTCTCGGCTTTGCGTAGCTTATGTATTCATAGCCCAAAATATCGGAACGGGTAAAGTTTACCGTGTATCCGCGGTACCTGAAGGAACCGCTGCCGGCGCCGTAATTCTGTAATTTTGTAAAAATATCGTTAAATGTGTCGTCGTCCGTCGCATTTTTTGCAAAATATTCCGGCGTTGTGTGTGATATTATGTACCCGTCACTGTCTATGACCGCCGTTTGGTATTCGGAATTATCCGAGGCGAGATTGACAATATTCTGAAATTTCTCCTGCGCGATGTTAATAACGAGCGCGCAATCCGCGGAATTACGGTATACGGAGGTAATATAGTTCTTATGAACGGTACTGTTTCCCGCGAAAGCAAGATCAACGGAACGGGGGAAATATATATCGCTCTTTGGGGGAGCTTGCGATAAGTATTCGATTATGTCCTTATCATAGAAATTCCGCATACCTTTAATGCCCGTTTCCGTGGAATAGACCGTGTCATATTTTGCGTTTACGACATAAACGGAGTCGATCAGCTTGCTTGACGCCATAATATCATTAAATGCCGACTGCACATTCTGCGATACCGTAACACTGTACGGCCCCGTCATAGCGTCCCAGATAGCCGTGTTTGCGCTGAACTCACCGTCCGCGATACTGTGAATATCACGGAGAATAAGGTCAGCCGTGTTGCAGGACTGACCGAGCATTTTTTGTTCGGTTACATTTATATGCGCAATCGTAGACTTTGAAATTGCCCAAATGGTTACAATTCCAAACAAAAAGAACAGGATACTGCCCGTTACAACATACAACCGCGCCGTTTTCCGAAAGAATTTATTGCTTTTAACAAGAGAAATAAAGTCATTTGCAATTCTAGCAATCACAAAACATCCCTCTTTTCACGTTAATATTTAAACCGATTTTATATAGTTTACCACAAAATAAAAGCTATGTCAATAGATGAATTAGTATATATTGCATAAAAAAGCGGCAGCGACCTGTAATCGTACGAAAATTCCTTGTATCTGAAATCTAACGCTTTTATTGAAAAAATAAATAATTCATTAAATTTATAAGAAAACAAAGCAAAGTAATAATTATTATAGTTGAAAAGCCGGGATTTGATGTAGTATATTATTATCAAACAAAAAAGGTTCAAAAAAATCATGGAGGTGATGCTGCTGTGAGGGCAGGAACGAAAAAAAAGGACGGGCAGCTGTTTGTGAAACCTACGCTGCTGCAGGACATTAGAAGGAATAAATGGTTGGTAGCCATGTGTATTCCGGCGATAGTATTTTTCATCGTCTTTTCCTACATACCGATGGCGGGCTTATATATAGCGTTTGTAAACTATAAGCCGTCAACGGGTATATGGATGTCGCAATTCGTCGGACTTGACAACTTCAAATTCTTTTTCACGTCAAAGGATTGGATAACCATAACGACAAATACACTTTTCTTAAACGTTCTGTTTATAGCGTCCAGTACCGTGGCGTCGGTAGCGATAGCGATTATGCTGTCGGAGATTAAGAACAAGTGGACAAAGAAAATAACTCAGTCAATAGTTATTCTGCCGCACTTTATGTCATGGACGATTGTGTCGCTGTTCTCGGTGGCGCTTATCGCGTCGGACGGTCTCATAAATAAGATTATCGTGGGACTTACGGGAGATCCGAGCAACGCCATAGCGTTCTACAACACACCGGGAGTATGGCCCGCATTGCTCGTTTGCCTGAAGGTATGGCAGGGCGCAGGATTCGGTTCGATAGTATACCTTGCAACGATAACGGGTATTGACCAATCTATATACGAGGCTGCGGCTGTTGACGGCGCGTCGAGGTGGCAGTGCATAACAAGGATTACGCTTCCGCTCTTGAAAAATACGATAATCATGCTTACGATAATGTCGGTCGGAAAGATTTTCTACGGCGATTTCGGTATGATTTACGCGATGGTCGGAAACAACTCGCTTTTGTATCCGACAACGGACGTTATCGACACGTATTTGCTGCGTTCGCTGCAGGAAAATACAAATATGGGAATGACGGCGGCAATAGGTCTTGTTCAGTCGGTTCTCGGCTTTATCCTTGTAATAGCGTCCAACGCTCTTGCAAACAAGGTAAGCCCCGAATCCGCATTATTCTAAAGGAAAGGAGTCGAAATAACAATGGCGGCATTAGAAAAAAAATCAGATAAAGCTGTTGAATGGATTTTTACGGCGTTAATAATAATATTCGCGGTTGTGTGTCTTGTTCCGTTTATTCTTGTAATAGCGAGCTCCTTCACCTCGGAAACAAGCATTATACAAAACGGATACAATCTCTGGCCCAGAGAGTTTTCACTGGAAGCCTACAAGCTGCTGTTCAAGTCCAACACGCTTGTACCGGCGTACGGCGTTACGATCTTTGTGACCGTTGTCGGAACGCTTTTGAGTATGCTCGTAACGAGCATGTGCGCGTACGCGATTTCCTGCAAGAGCTTCTACAACAGAGGCAAGGTGGCGTTCTTCATATACTTCACCATGCTTTTCTCGGGCGGCCTGGTTCCGACATACCTGTGGATAACGCGGTATCTCCACATGACCGACAGTATATGGGTGCTTATCATACCGGCTCTTGTAAATCCGTGGAATTTGCTCCTTTTGAGAAACTTCTTCCAGGGAATACCGGACGCGTTATCGGAGTCGGCAAGAATTGACGGAGCAAACGACCTTCAGATTTTGTTCAAGATTATTCTTCCCATATCGCTTCCGGGACTTGCGACCGTAGGACTGTTCTACGCGCTCGCATACTGGAACGAGTGGTATAAAGCACTTTTGTACATAAGAGACTCAAAGAAGTATCCGCTTCAGTACCTGATTATGCAGATACAGAGAAACATACAATACGTACAGCAAAACGCGGCTCAGGGCGGAGCGACGACGAACGGCATAGTTCCCGCCTACACATCGCAGATGGCAACCGCGGTTATGACGATCGGACCTATCGTATTGCTTTATCCGTTCCTCCAGAAATATTTTGTGCAGGGACTTACGGTAGGCTCAGTAAAGGGTTAATATAAAAATTATTAAAAAGGAGAGCATAGCAATGAAAAAGAATTTCAAGAGAATTATCGCCGCAGCCTGCGCGGCTGTACTGGCGGCGGGCTGCATGGCAGGCTGCGGAGGCGGCAGCGGCAGCAGCGGTGACAGCAACACCATAAAGGTTATGTTTATGGGCAGCGAGCCGGTAGGCTGGAGCGACGTTATGGCGAAGTATGACGAGATAGGCCCCGGCGTTAAGCTCGATGTTGAATGGGTAACGCAGGGTAACATGAAGGATACGCTTAACCTCCGTCTTACGGCGGGCGAGGATTACGACCTCGTATTTGACGCGCCGTTCCTGAAACTGAAGGAGTTTGCCGCGGACGGTATTTATACGGCGCTTGAGGATTATATCGCGAGCGGAGATTACCCGAATTTACAGGCGGCGTACACGGACGACGTATGGAAGGCGAACTACTATTACGGACACCTTTACGCTATCCCGAATATGAGAACATACGGAAACGGTATCGACTGCGTTTACTACAGACAGGATCTTGCGGATAAATACGGCATAGGTCAGATCGACAGCTATGAAAAGTATCAGCAGTTCCTTGACGCGATTTTGGCAAACGAACCCAATATGATTCCTCTCGGCGTAAGCGCGTCGCGCGGATTCTATTCGCTGTTCGGTCAGGACGCTGTTGATTTCGCGAAGAACCATATAGTAAGAATTTCGGCGGGCGGCTTCTGCCACGTACTCCTGAACGATGAGGAAACAGAGGTAAAGGACATCGTATACGAGGGCGGCACACCCGAGGATTACGCGAACTTCCCCGAAAAGTACCGCGACGGTCAGCTTTTCGGTCAGGCGCGCTTTAACAAGCTCGTCGAGTGGAGAAAGTACCTTGAAACGGACTCGCTCAACCAGAAGGATGCCGGCGCTATATTCAAGGGCGGCAAGGCGGCGTCGATGATAGACAACCTTGACTCATACGAGCAGACCGAGAGCGACCTTGCGGACTCGCTTCCCGATGCAAAGCTCGGCACGTTTATAATCAACGACGCGGTAAGGAACATGGAACCCGAGGCAAGAATTACGTCGCTTCAGGGCAACAACTTCCTCTGCATCCCCTCAACAAGCAAGAAGATTGACGCCACACTCAAATTCCTTGACTGGGTATTCGCAAGCAAGGAAAATCACGACCTCTTCGAGCTTGGTATCGAGGGAAAGGACTGGACGGCGGTAGGAGATGATAAGTATTCGCTGCCGGAGGACTCGCAGTACACATTCCCCGGATATGTTCTGACGTGGAACCCGAACTTCGTAAGATTTTCCGACGAGCTTCCCGAGGATATCTATGAGTACAAATCATACGACCTTGATACAAACGGATACTATCCGAGTCCGCTCGCAGGCTTTATATTCGACACCTCGAACATTCAGACGGAGATGACAAAGGTCAACGCCATCATGTCGGAGAACTCCACGGCGCTCGAACACGGCGCGCTCAATGATCCCGTTGAGGTTCTCAGAAAGGCTAACGCCGAGGCTGAGCAGAACGGCAGAGAGGTTATCAAAGAGGAATTAAAGAAACAGATTAACGAGTTTTTGGCAAACAAAAACGCACAGTAAACAAAAGCTGCGGGGCTGTGAGAGCAGCCCCGCGTTTTATGTCCGAAGTGCGCGGCACATACAATAAAATCTAAAAAAGATACAAAATGCTTGACTTTTGAACTAAAATATGGTATAATAAAGATACAGGAAGGTTGACAGATATGAAACAGTGCATCATTGACTTAAGTAAATGGGACAGACGCGGCGGTGAATATATTTTTCCGAACACTCCCGACAAAAGCAACTGGTATATGCACGGCTTTGTACCGAAAAACGATTACACGATTGATATATACGGCTGGTACGGTTTCAAATTTGAAACGGATATAGACGGCGCGGAAACAATCGAAATAAAGGTCACGACACTCGAGTTCCGCGAGGGACGCGACAGCGAGGTAAAGAACGAGTTTACATGGCGCGCGGCTGTTACGGGAAACGGACGCGTAAAAATCACCGCGCCGCTTACGCAGTTTGATTTGTACGAATGTGAGCCCAACGTGTGGCGCTATGTGCGCTCCGTTGAAATCAATAAGGACGTTTACGATCTGCGGGCGGTACGCGCGGATAAAATCGCCGCGGTATGCCCCGCATTGTCAAAACCCGCGAAAACGGGTGAAACGGTCAAATATGACATAACGCTTGCGAACTGTACCGAAAGCGCGCAGGCGGTAACGATAAATTTCGGCAAAAAGGGTTGGGAAACGCTCGAATGTAAAACAGAGCCGGAAACGCTTGTGCTTGATCCGTACGAAACGGCGGAATGTACGCTGTCGGTTACGATGAACGAGCGCGTGACGCCCGGCGGTTTTGAGAAACAGATTTTGAACATCATACCGAACGGCGACGGCTCGCAGGCGCAGCGGCTTGAATTTCAGACCGTGAAATTCCTCCCGCACCCGTATATCCGCCATACGGAGGACGGCTGGCGCGAGGTAAAAATTAAGACGGAAAAATACGAGTGGGCGAAAAAGCTGCTCGATAAATATATAAAAACGGCTGACGAGTGGGAAATCCCCGAAAGGGACTTGTCCAAGCCGTACCTTTACATAACCGAAAACGCGCACAAATGCTTTAACGGCGCGCTTGTGTGGAAGCTGACGGGCGATATGGAATACGCCGAAAAAAGCGCGGAATTTCTGCGCCGCGTAGCCGATCCCGAAAACGGCTACCCGAAAACGCTCCGCGCGTGTCATCAGCAAATGGTTCACGAGGGCGAATTTTTCAAAAGCTGCGCGTTTACGTATGATTTGCTTTACGACGCGGACGTGTTCGACGCGGACGACCACAGAAACATTCAAAACGCGTTTCGGATTTTCATTGAGCGGATAGACTGGGAGCTTACGGGCGGCGCGATGTCAAACTGGTCGCTGGCGATGATAGCGGGCGCGATGTACTGCGCTATGTGCGTGCAGGACAGAGTGTGGATAGAGCGATTCATAAACGGCATAGGCGGTATTGCCGAGCATATGTCGGCGGGCGTTCTCGCGGACGGCTGGTGGTGCGAATGCACGATAGGCTACAACCAGATGGCTGCGGGACTGTTCTCCGAGTACGCGCAGGCGCTTCTGCCGTGGGGCATAAATATAAAAGAAACATATTTTCCCGCACGCTACGCGAAAACCGTTCAGCCGCGCGTGCAGCACATAGACGGCTTGAGCTGGGATATTTACGGCGGCGGCGGCAAAAATTACCGCTGCATAAAGGATTTATGGGACAGCCTCGTCGCCGCGGCTGATTACCGCGGCGTGGTTATCGGCGTAAACGACAGCGCCGAGTCCCTTTTCAGCGGCAGAAGCGGCGCGGGCTTCGACTCACGCTACGACATAGCGTACGCACACTACGGCGATCCGGCGTATGCGAAGATAATACGCCGGGGCGGCGACGATTTGCGCGACCTGATAAACGGAGCCGGCACTCTTCCCGAGGTTGAGAGCGATACCCACAGGAAATCGTATTACTTCGATAACGGCGGCATTTCGATTTTGAGAACGCGGACAGAGGGAAGAAGCGACCGCGAGCAGTATCAGGGCAGCCTCAAATACGGCTCGCACGGCGGTGCGCACGGTCACTATGACCGCTGCTCTTTAAACGCTCTGTCGAGGTTCGGAAAGAATTTCTATAATCCCGAAAATGTATGGTATTCCTACGGTACGTTTATGTATAAATTTTTCGTGCAGAACAGCATAACGCACAATATGGTTACGACGGACTTAAAATTACAGGAGCCTGCGGAGGGACGTCATTTGATGTTTTACAGCGGCAAAAAAATGCAGGCGGACGCGGTGGAGAATACCGCCCGCTGGTCAAATCCGCCGTACGGAGGCTGGAATGTAATTTTGGGAGAGGAATTTGCCGACCGTTCGTGGAACGAGGGACGGTACGTTCCCATTCCCGAAAACGCGCCGGCGTATACCACGCGCACAGGCTTTACCGAGCCTGTGACGCAGCGCAGGACGCTCGTGGTAACGGACGATTACGCGGTGATTTTCGACTATGTTTCCGGAGGTACGGAGCATGATTTCGACTGTATTTATCACGCGGCGGGATTTAAGTCGATAAGCGGCGCGCGTGAGAGGGAGCATACCGAGCAGCTCACTACCGATCCGCTTTCAAGCGGTCAGTTTATCACCGACTGCGAGTGGTACGACGCAAGCTCCGATACGGTCAAGCTGTCTTTTGTCACGGAATTTACCGAAAAGCACGCGGCAAAACCGGAATGGTTCACAACCTTTCGTTCCGGCTATAACGAGCCGGGCAAGCTCGGAATTGACCTTTATTACGCAGGCTGCACCGATGATGAAATAATAGTCGGCGGAGATCCCGAGTATTCGCCCGTTAATAAGCGGCTCACCTACAGAGTTGAGGCGGACGGTGAGATCATTCACGGCGGACGCTTCGGCGCGTGGATACTGGGACGCGACGATATAAAAGTGAACATAGAGGGCAGAAATGAATTAAAGCTGTACGTAAAAACGGAACGCGCTTACCGCGAGGTTGACACCGAGGCGGATTTTGAAAAGACGATATTCTGGGGCGATCCGTGTATAATCACAAAATCGGGCGAAAAAATTTATCTCTGCGATTTGCCGTACACGACGGAGAACGTCGATAACGGCAACGGCATAGGCGTTGACTATTTCGGCGGCGATGTGACGATACAGGCGAAGAAATTTGACAAGGCTGTTCCGGCTGAGCCTGAAAATATTGAAAACGAGGCGGTTATAACGGTCGATATTTCAAATATTGACGCGGCAGAATTTATCGGCAGCATAGGCGGCGACTACCCGCTCGGCGACGGCGCTGACAGGCGTAGGCTCATTTCTCACAGGAAATCGGCGAAAACCGCGTCATTTATAAGCGTTATGGAATTATACGAAACGGAAAATAAAATCAGCAGTGTAACCGCCGTTTCGGCTTCATGCGTCAGAGTTGAGTTAAAGGACGGAACAGTGCAGGAGACCGAAGCCGTAAATCTCGAAAACGGCGAAAATGTTACGGTAAAATTCAGAGAATACAAGGACGGCAGACTCGTATGCGAGGAAAGCACAGACGGGGAGGAATTGCGATGAACATAAATTTATCTGAGGAAAATAAAAAATGGGTTGACGGAGTGTGGGAGAAGCTCGATAATAAGCTCCGAAAGGTATGCGTCAAATCACGCGATAAGATCCCGTACACAACCGAAAACGGCGTCCATGACAACATGGTCGAAAAGGACATAACGTGGTGGACAAACGGTTTCTGGCCCGGCATGATGTGGCTGATGTACGAGGATACAAAAAACGAGGAGTACAAAATCACAGCCGAAAACGCGGAAAAGCTGCTTGACGGAGCGTTTGAAATTTACGATCTGCTTCATCACGACGTCGGATTCATGTGGCACATTTCGAGCGGCGTTGACTATCGGCTGACGGGCAATAAAAAATCGCGTCTGCGCACAATCTACGCCGCGAATATGCTCGCGTCGCGCTATAACGCGGCGGGTAAGTTTATCCGCTCGTGGAACGACGACCACAACGGCTGGGTAATAATCGACAGCATGATGAATATTCCGCTTCTCTACTGGGCGGCGAAGGAGCATAACGACGACCGTTACCGCTATATCGCCGAAAATCACGCCGACACGGTGCTGAGGACGCATATTCGTCCGGACGGCTCGGTAAATCATATCGTGAGCCTCGATCCGACGAACGGTGAGGTCATAGAGAGCTTCGGCGGACAGGGATATGAGGTCGGCTCGTCATGGTCGAGAGGTCAGAGCTGGGCGATTTACGGCTTTGTTTTAAGCTATATCCACACCGGCAAGCAGGAGTATCTCGACGCGGCAAAGCGCGTGGCGCACTACTTTATCGCGTGCATCGCGGACACTGATTATATTCCGCTTGTGGATTTCCGCGCGCCGGAGGAGCCTGTGCTTATAGACACAACAGCGGCGGCGTGCGCCGCGTGCGGTCTTATCGAGATAGCGAACTGTGTCGGCGAATACGAGAAAAAAACGTATCTGAACGCGGCGTTTAAGATTTTAAAGGCTCTCGAGGAAAAATACTGTGACTGGTCGGACGGCGAGGACTCAATTCTCCAAATGGGCACGGAGGCATACGTGTGCCGCGAAATGGGACGCCATGCGCCGATCATTTACGGCGATTACTTCTTTATCGAAGCGATCTATAAGCTCAGAGGGAACGATATGCTGTTCTGGTAATCGGCAAGGACCGTATAGGAGGAAATTATAAATGATTGAAAATCCAATCTTAAAAGGCTTTAACCCCGATCCCACGATTATAAGGATAGGGGAGGATTACTATATAGCGACGTCAACGTTCGAGTGGTGGCCCGGCGTGTGCATATACACGTCGAAAAATTTGAAGGACTGGACGCTGCATTCGCGTCCGCTCAATAAAAAATCGCTGCTCGATCTGACCGGCGTTCCCGACGGCGGAGGAATATGGGCGCCGGATCTGTCGTATGACGGGAAAACGGTTTATCTTGTTTACACAAATGTGCGCGAGCGCGGGCCGATGATGCAGAACGAGAATTATCTCATAACGACCGACGATATAAACGGTGAATGGTCGGAGCCGGTTTATCTCAATTCGCTCGGCTTCGATCCGTCAATGTTCCACGACGCGGACGGCAGGAAATGGCTCTTAAGCCTTGACAACCATTACCGCGAAAATCAGCGGTTCAACGGTCTCAGACTTCAGGAATACGATCCGGTTTCTAAGCGGCTTGTCGGGGATATTTATAAAATCTATACCGAGCCGCATGGAGAGCTTGTGGAAGGCTCGCACATATACAACATAAACGGGACGTATTACCTGTTAAAGGCACAGGGCGGCACGGGTGAACGCCACAGCGCGCAGCTTTCGAGAAGCAAAAGCCTGTTCGGGCCGTGGGAGGACGATCCACATATACTGCTCCATTCGCGCGATAATCCGTCGCTGCCGCTGCAAACCGCGGGACACGCGGATATTGTCGATACTCCCGAGGGCGAACTGTATATGGTGCATCTCGCGACGCGCTATTCAAGCGGCGATTGCAGCATTTTCGGACGCGAAACCTCGATACAAAAGGTTGAATGGACGGACGACGGCTGGCTCAGATTGTCGCAGGGCGGCGAAAATCCGCATATGAGCGTACCGCTGCCGAAGGGCGTGACAGAAGGAGAAGAAAAAACGGACGACCGTTTCTACGATTTCACCGAGGGCAAGCTGTCGGGCGACTTTCATTCGCTGCGCCGACCTGCGGAAACGTTTGTATCATTTAACGAAAAAGGACTCGTACTGCGCGGCGCGGACGGCTTGAATAGCCGTTTCGATCAGTCGCTTATCGCGCGGCGAATTGACAGCGCGCACGTCACGGTGACGGCAAAGCTCACATTCGAGCCGGAATGGGAAAAGCACCTCGCGGGACTTGTATTCATATACGATACGTGCCACTGGCACTATCTGTATGTATCGCGGAACAATCTGACAAAGGCGAAGGAAATTTATGTTTTGACCTGCGATAACGGGAAGTTATACTACCCGATGAAGGAGCCTATCACGATAAAAGAAAACACGCCCGTAGAGCTTCGCGGAACGATCGACGGCGGCAGGCTGCTGTTTGCGTACAATGACGGTGAAGGCTTTAAGAGCGTCGGGTTTGAACTCGATATAAATATTTTGAGCGACCGCCATATTCATCTCGGATTTACGGGAGCGATGTGCGGAATATGCTGTCAGGACTTGTACCGCAAGGAAAAATGCGCGGAATTTGAATGGTTTGAATATAAACACAACAAGAAAAATAACGGGAGTGTGTGACGTTTTCGATAATTTGGAATATAAAAGTAATATTTCAAAGTTGATTTTTTATATATAGGCATGTAAAATATTATTGAAGATAATATTTAAGTTTTAACTTATGCAACTGATAGGCGGAGGCGCGAAGGTTAATCCGCCTATCTACCCCCCTACTTCAAAAGGAGCGGATATGTTATGAAAAGGATATGCTGTTTAATCGTATGTTTGGCTGTTACCGTGTCAAACATTATTTTTGTTTATGCGCAAAACGACGCGCAGCCGAAATACATAGATATAGGCAATACGGAAAGCGAGCAGGGCTGTATCGAGTACACCGCGGCAAGCGAGCCGCAGACAAATACGGTTGACGGCGCGGAGCATACGTTCCGTACCCTGAACCCGAACGGCTCGATGACGTTTACGATGGAATGCGATCCCGATAAGACAAACTATCTCACGGTAAAATTATGGGGAAGCGACACGGGCGACGGTATGCTTTGGCTGACCGACACTGACGGCAACATGAATGTCGGCGGTGACAAGCCGCCGGAGCGTAACAGCGGAGTTGTGGACAGGCGCGACTGGGTTGAACTGAATTTTTCAGGGAGTTCTCCGCAGTACGAGGGCGGTTTTATATATTCGACTTATATAATTCCAAAGGTATATACCGAAGGTAAAACGGAGGTTACGCTTAAAATATACTCAACGGGCGGCAGCGCGGACTATGCCGAAGACAAGGTGAAGGAGCAGACCGAACCGAGCAGGGGAATATACGCGCTGTATATGATGCAGGATCCGTATTTCGAGCCGTCGGAGTACGGCGCAGTTTCGGGACAGCTTGCACCTGCCGCACAGTCGGAGATGAAACCATACGGCGAATACAAAGCACAGCTTTTGCAATACGCGAAAACTGCCGTGGACACCTTTAAATCATGGCAGATATACGGCTCGGACAATTACCCCTCGTACATGGAGGGCATGATAACGCGCACAACGGGTTGGAAAAATAAGGACAAAACCGACGAGAATTGGAAAAGCGCGTACTATAATTCAAACGGTATGCTGAAGCAGAACATGACGCCGCTTAACGGCTATGAGGTATTCGCGCTTGCGTACAAAAACGCGGACGCGCTCGGTTACGGCGCGGAGGAAAAGGAGGAATTGCTCGACAGAATTGTAAAGGGCATGGATTTCCTTTGCAGGGCGCAGGGAGCAAACGGAGGCTTTTTCAGCAGCGACGGCTGGATAGGCGGTCCCGACAGGAAAAACGCGTCGGGCAGCAACCTCACCGGCTTCGGACTGCGCAGCGCGGCATACGCGCTCGACGCGGTGTACGACGACGTTAAAGACATCGGCGATCTCGATAAATATATAGACATGGACGCCGACGGTTATATTGATACATCCGTGCGCCGCAAAGGCGCGTGGGAAACGATGGCTGCCGCCGCGCGTGACTATCTCACGTCGCTTGACGGCGCGGGACACGCGCCCAACCAGGATATGGCTGACATAATTGCCGCGCTGCGCTTCAATAACGTGCTGAAACGAATGGGAAGCTCCTACGCGTGGGACGAAACGGAAATAACGCACGAACTCGATATGGCGTTCGGGTTGGAGCCTAATATATGCTGTTCAAGCTACTGGGTATCGCCGAAAGGTCTTATACTTGAAAACTTCGGCTCGATACAGGGCGGTTACAGCGGCGATTACGGCATAATGGCGCTGGAGGAAATGTCACAGCTTGCGGAACTGGCAGGGCAGTACCTCTCGGCGGACAAGGCGGCGAAATACGCGGAGATTGTTAAAAAAGCCTATGCTGTTTCGGACAATTTCATGTTTACCGCCAACGCGGGCATAGGCGGCAATCCGACGCTTTACAGCGAGGGCATCACAAGCAACAGAAACGCGTACTACCCCGGAACGGAGCGGTACGTGCTTGACGGCTACGCGGCTCTTACGCTCGGCGACGACACCGCGCTCAAAGCGTTTTACAATTTTCTCGCGCACGACAAAATGACGGCGGAGAGTACAAGCTACGAGCCTTCAAACGCCCATTATGAGGATAACGCGCTGTCGCTTATCAGGCTTTACCTCGGCTTTGACGATATAACCGGCGCGTTTGAGGGAAGGAGCATAGCCGATTACGATTATATTATGGAGAACGACGCGGTTGACGAATACGCGTGGGCGGACGAAATGGGCAGGAATGTCGTTATCAAAAACGGCGATGATAAGATATATCTCGCGCTGAACTGGCGAAATCCGCTGAGAAGCGTCGAATACTACAATACTGAAAGAGTTAAGGACAATCAGCAGGGACTTATGAACAATCTCGCGCGCGTCCACCATAAGACGGATAAATACGACAGCTACGGCTACGCCGAGCTTACGACGGTCGGGTGGAACGTCAAAACGGCTGCCGGAGCGCAATATCAAAAATTCGTCAATCACTACGCCGAGGCGTTTATGTATATGAATTACGGCGGCTACGCGGTGATAATGAACAGCAATAACCTCATGGGAAGGGAAAACAATGTGTCATATCCCGTTCCGTATGAGGAGCTGGGGCTTGACGGCGTGTATAAGGATCTGATAAGCGGAAAGAGCTATTACTTCGGCGAAGCCGCGGACGGTGCGGAGGACGGCACAGCCGCGCAGGTCGCGCCCGCCTCGACCATGGTACTGTACCGCACCGCGCCGAGGGGTGAGGCGACGGTAACGGACGTGGCGTTCGAGGACGGCGTTATAACGGTGTCGGCGTCGACCGACGAGGGAACGACCGCTCCCGTAACGGTGTACGCGGCAGCTTACAAAGGCTCCGCGCTCGCCGACGTCAGGAAGTATTCGGAGACGATTAACGGAGAAGAACAGTTAAATTTCAAATACGAAAAACCGAGCGGCGCGGACAAGATGAAAATTTTTGTGTGGGACGATAACATGAAACCGCTGTATAAATCGGTGGACAGGTAAAAAACAAACAGTTTTCACTTTTTTTACAGTGTAAATACGGTCGGCGGTATGGTATAATTAAGGTAGAATAAAATCAGGGAATTTATAAAAAAGGAGATGCTTCGGGAAATGAAAACGCATGGATTTAAGAAATTTACCGCGATGCTGTCGGCGATTGCCATGACCGCGAGCTGCTTCGCGGCTTTTGCCGTTCCCGCGGGGGCGGCGGGCGATAAAGAGGCTTCTACGACTGTTACACAAAATGCGACTGCCGCCGTGCTGGCGATGGATAACAATAAAATTAAGAAGGCGACTGTATCGGAAACAGACCAAGCTCAAGAACCTACCGGCATTAAAGACCAAATAAGAATGACCGCAGCCAAGGCGGAAACTGAGACACCGCTCGGCGAAGATTTGGGTGCGGCAATAGGCGTGTTTAAGCTTGGCAAGGTGTCGGCGAATTCACATATTAAGGTAACGGCACGGTTATATGTGACAAACGCTGATTTAAGCGGTATAGGACTTTATACAACATCAGAAGAAGTAGTATCGTCAACGGCAGGAGATGATTACAAGGAGGTAATGAAGGGCACAGCTTTAGAACCTCTCGGATATTTGGGCGGAAATAAACCGTCAGTAAAGTTTGATGGGGCGGGAATAGAGCCAACAAAATTTACAGGCACGATTACAGGTGGCAGTACAAAATTAGTATTTGATGAAAGTCATTTGGGAACGTTTACATATGAATGTGATATTCAAGCAGCCGGCAATTTGTATTTTATTGCCGGATCATGGCAGAGCATAAATACGGGAACAGGCAATAGATTGACGCAAGTCGTAGATATTTCGGTGGAGTACAGTGACACGCTTGAAAATACGTATAATTATGCGCCTGCCGAGGGAACGGTTAATGTTTTGAATGACGTGAGTCTTAGTGATAGATTAAAAATCGCAAAAAATATTACAATCAGTGCTACGGAAAAGAAGACAATCACAAGGGATGGAACACAAGGTATTCTTGTTACCACCGGCGGCGGTTTAACGCTCGATAATGTTAATGTTACGGCGACACGAGGAACAAGCGGTGACGTACAAAACATATATGCAGTAGCGGTAGAGCAGTCGCGTACACTGACAATAAAAAATTCGGACATAACGGGCGATATTTATCAAGGAAACGGAGACTGTACCGTTAATTTAGACAACGTTACCGTTACGGGAACAATTAAATCCAGAAAAGCCGTTGATAGTCCAGCGAGCAGTACAACCTGTAAGATAAGTCTTACAAACAGCACACATGCCGATGCCGTTAAATATTACTACAATGGTGAAACGAATGATACGCTTACCATGGACGCAAGTTCGTCAATCGGAACGCTGACGATATACGGTACACCGGCGGCAGGCGACGTGGTTGTTAAAGCGGCGGACGGCACGACGCTTGATCCGACAAAAATAACCACACTTGAAACTCCGAATGTGAGCGATAAAACATATGAACTTGTACAGGGTGAAGGTGGTCTTAAGCTTCAAGAAAAGGCGGTAAAGACACCGCTGGAGGTTACAAATCCGCCGACTAAGAAAGAAAATTTGATATACAACGGCGAGGATCAGGATTTGCTTGAAGATGGCGGCACAGCGCCCGAGGGCGGTAAAATGCAGTACAGCTTGCAGGAAGACACAGGCTGGCAAGACACACCGCCGACGGGTAAGAACGCGGGTGAGTATAATGTATACTATAAAGCTGTGCCGACCGGTGAAGGCGAGGCGATGTATACCGAGTCCGCTGTCGGCGGTCCGATACAGGTGACTATCGCTAAGGCAAAACCGACATTCCCGGAGGATGCGAAAACCGTTAACGGCGGTGTGTATAAGGATAATATGAAGCTTAGCGACGTGTCTGTTCCTACACCCGAGGGCGGTACGATTACGTGGAAGAACGGCGAAACACCGCTTAGCGCAGGCAATAATCAGGTTCAAGCGGAATTTACGTCAAATGATGATACAAATTACGAGGGTAAAGCCGAGGGTACAGTGACGGTACATGTCGATAAGGCGACGATTTCTTCGGAAGCGTACACAATCAGCGGCGAAGGAACGTTTACAGCCGGCACCGGTCCGCATACGCTCACGGTTGCGGCGGAGGGCTTTACCGTGCAGTACGCAGAGGGTGATTATTCGGGTTCCGAGCCGGAGGCTTGGTCTAACGACTGCCCGTCATACAACAACGAGGTGGGAGAGCATAAGATAACGGTTAAGCTCTCGAAGGAGAACTACAACGATTTGAAGGTCGTTAAGACGATAACGATTACGGAGGAGCTGACTATTACAAATGTAAACGTAGAGTCATACGGCGGAAGCAGCGGCGCGGTATACGACACGCAGGAGCATGACGCGGTGACGGTGACGGGTACGCTAGATGGCGATACGGTAACGTATTATTGTGCAAGCAGCGCCGAGGACTACGGCGAGGGAAGCACTACCGCGCAAAAGGTCAAGGATGCCGGAACGTATTACGTTAAGGTGACCGTTGAGCGTGCGACGTACCACCCGTATGAATGGACGGGTACGGTTACAATCGCGAAGGCGGATTCAACGTTCCCGTCGGGTTTGTCGGAGGTTGAGGTTGATTGGACCGACGGTATGACGCTTGAGGATGTTACACCGCCGACAACCACGGAAGGTAAAATTACATGGAAAGATACTACCACGGCTGTTACGGAAGGCACGGCACAATATGCGGCTGTATTTACACCGACCGACAGCAGCAACTACAACACGGCAGAGGGCGAGGTTACGGTCAACGCGGTGAAAAAGGCTGCCCCAACGCCGACTCCCGTTGAAGAAAGTCCGGCAACATTGAATGCCGATGTGGTTGCGCAGCTCAGAGCGACGGATGATACATGGAATAGCATGAATTCCGACAGCAGCAAATTTATTCCGGAAGGCGACTCTAACGAGAATAAAATAGAAACGACGGCGAAAAATCATTTCGGAGTATTCTATTCCTTCGGCGCGGTTTCGCTGCCCGAGGGAGCGACGGTTACAAAAGCGACGCTTTCGGTATATCAGGGCGAAACTAAATTCAGCCAAAAGCCGTTTGTTGTGAAAAAGACGGATAATCCCGCGGATATGAGCAGTATAGAGGACGTGTTTAATGCTGCGGCGAACGCCAAAAACAGCGGCGCGGAGATAGGCACAACGACGATGTATGAGTCTGATGATAGGACGTATCGAACCGAGTATGTTGACGTTACCAACTATTTCACAGAGGGCGAGCGCAATTCGTATCTGCTGTATAACGCCGACGCGACCGACAACAACCGCCAGTTAAGCAGAAAAGCGGAGCTAGTGATTGAGTTTACCATGTCCGCACCGGAAGATAATTATGTTGCGGAGGTAATTCCCGCGGACGGCGGAGCGGGTAATCAATACGAAACGTTTAAGGATGCGATCGCGGCTGTTCAAGAGGGCGAAACAATTAAGCTGCTCGATGATGTGACAATCGACAGAATGATATTCGGCAGCACGGCGTATTCGGAAAACGCTCAAGACAAATGTGATGTCAATAATGTGACGATAGACGGTGGCACGCATTCGATTACATCGGATAACTCAAAGGATATGCTGTTTGAAGCGGATAATAAGACGCTGACATTTAAGAATGTAACGCTTGTGGGTGGAAAGACGTACACGATAAACGCGAAAAACAGCGCTAAAATTCATCTACAAAACGTGACGATAACGCCGGCAAGCGGTAAAGTCGGATTAAATATGTCAACGCAGACAACGCTTAACGCCGATTCGACAACGAAAATTAACGGCTTGAATTATAATAACGCGACTGCTCCCGCAGGCGGAACGATTATTGTACATAAGGAAGGCAGTACAAATCTGACGACGGATGTTGCCGGAGCATTTACCTACGGCGTACCCGAAACGTACATACCCGGCACGCTTGAGGTTGACGGTAACGGAAACCTTGCCGTTCCCGCTCCCGCACAGCAGCTGACGGTTGAAACCGTGCCGACGGCAAAGGATAATTTGGTTTATGACGGCTCGGAGCAGGAGCTTGTTAACGAGGGTACGGCGTCAACGGGCGGTAAGATGCAATACAGCCTCAGTCAAGACGGTGTATTTACAGATGATATTCCGACCGGTACGGACGCGAAAGATTATACCGTGTATTATAAGGCGGTCGCGGCGGATAGTGCACAGGCGGATAAGTATATTGAGTCCGAAGTTGGTCAGGTGACGGTAACCATCGCGAAGGCGAATATTACGGAGGACGACTATTCAATTACCGGCAACGGAACGTTTAAGGTAGGCAGCGGTGAGCATACGCTCACGGTTACGGCGGTAGGCTTTACCGTGCAGTATGCGGAGGGTGATTATTCGGCTTCCGATCCGGAGACTTGGTCTAACGAGTGTCCGTCATACGACGGCAGCACCGCAGGCGTGCATACGATAACGGTTAAGCTCTCGAATAAAAACTACAATGATTTGAAGGTCGTTAGGACGATAGAGATTACGGATAAAGAGATTATAACAGACGTTACCGTAACGGCAGCGGCGAATTTGGTATATACCGGCGCGGCGCAGGAGCTTGTGAGTGTTACGGGCGATAATCTCGGCGAGTACACGATTACCTATTACCTTGACGACGTACAGCAGGAAAATGTTCCGACCGGCACGAACGCGGGTGAGTACAAGGTTAAGGTGACGGTTGAGCGAGACGGATACAGTACGCTCACATGGGAGCAAACCGTTACAATCGCGAAAGCGGATATTAAAGGCATCACGGTTACGGGTTACACGGGCGATGTTGACGGCGAAGCGCACGGCGTAACGATAAACGGCGACACGACAGGCTATACCGTTCAATATAAGACCGACGACGGTGAGTATTCGGAAACCGCTCCCACATTTAAGGAAGCGGGAGAGTATACGGTAACGGTTAAGATTTCAAGGGATAATTACAACGACCTTGAGCTGACGGCGAAGGTAACGCTTACCGAGGTGACGCTTGAACCCGATTACGGTTTTGACGATGACTATACGCCGGAGGAAGCACCGAGCGGTCCGACAGTGTATGACGACGAAACGCCGCTTAGCGGTTGGTTCAGCAACAATACCGACGAGGCAGTGACAGACCATGTTGTTGAAACAAAGGACGGCAAGCTCGTCATGGAAAACAACAAGGCGGACGAAACAGTTCCGAGCCTCTGGGTGGGAACTCAGTACGCGGATGTTGAAGATGCGGCAGCGTCGGACAGAATTACCATCACCTTTGAATATACGCCGGGCAGTGCGGACAGCCGTATATACTTTGTCAGCGCAAACAGTGAAGAAATAAAAGACGGCGTTGACGGCAGTACGGAAGGTATTTACCGTACGGCAGGCGGCGCAAACGGACTTGGTATGACTCCGGGTATGACATACGACATAACGCTTAACATTGACAACTCGACACATACCGGTCAATTTACGGTAATACCGAAGGGCGGCGTCGGAATTTCGCTTATGAGTATACTTGAGCCCACGGATCTGCCGGACGGCACAAACGCTGTCGTATTCAGACCGGCGGCGGGTGTGACCGATACGATCGACAATTTCAGCGCGGAGCTTATGTCCACGTCGATTGCGATTGACTCCGTAACGGCGGTTCAAGACGGCGGCTACAAAGCGTCAATAACAGCGACGGCGGCTGACGGTGCGGCGGTTATAGCGGCGGTTTACAGAGGCGGCGCGTGCGTGCAGGTCAAGTTTGTATCGGGCGGCGATGTTACATTTGAGAACGCTGCGCGGGGAGACGTGATAAAAGCGTTCCTCTGGGAAAGTACGGAATCAATGGAACCGCTTGCTGCACCGGCACAAAAGACTGCAGAATAAACAAATAACGGCATCAAAAACGGGGACACCGATCTCGGTGTCCCCCGTTTTGTAAGGAGGATATGACCATGATCGATAAAAAAACAGGCGAGCCGTATATAAACGTGTGGTTCGGCAACTTCTACCGCCCCGCGTATGACGGCAGGGAGTTTATTGACGAGGGAGTACGGTTTTTGAAGGACTTGGGCTTTAACAGCATACTGCTCGATTCAAAGGCGTGGGAGGATTTTAACGACCGCTATAACGGCGGTGAGGCGAGCGTGTACGTCGAAACGCAGGAATATATGATGAAGCGCATAGCGGAGGAAGGTTTAAGCCATAACCACATGGCTCTGTACCTTAACGCCGACAATCTCTATCCGAATATCCGTTTCAGTCCGCCAATCTACGGCGAGTCAATCACGGACGCGGACGGCAGTGACGGAAAGTGGTACAGGTATTGGTCGGACGAGGCGAAGGAGTCGATGATCACGCATATGCGCGGACTGTATAAGCTCTACAGCGGCGGGTTCGCGCGGTGCGTCACAAAGGACGGTAAAAATGCCGAGCCGATGTGCACGATGTGGGATCCTATTGTCGCGCCGAGCTTTGATGAGGACGGAACGAAGCGGTATGTAAACTGGCTCAAAAACAAGTACGGTGACATTTCCTCGCTTAACGGCGCGTACGGAACGGATTTTGCGGATTTTGAAGGGATAGATTTGCATGATATCTGGTTCGAGTGCGTGTATAACCCCGACGAGGTATACAAGGATTTCCGCGCGGATAATCCGGCGGTGAGAATGAAGGCGGACAATATGCTCTGGAAGCGCGACGAGCTTTGCCTGTTTTTTGAGGATATGCAGCGTCGGCTTAAAACTGTAAGAGCGGATATGTTTACCTGTCCGTGTATTGCGCAGTGGAGCTATTTCCTCAATATCGACGCGTCCGCGCTTTCGGATGTGGGACTGAGTGATTTGTGGGACACGGCGAACAGGGGTATAGATGTTTACAAGACTGCGCCGTATGTTGACACGGCGCACTTTATCGCCGTGCCGATTACGCCCTACGGCGATCCCGACGCGTATATTTTATCGTGCCAGCACAGCATGATGCGCGTTATGAACGAGGGACGCGAGTTTATCGGCGGCGTGTACTGGGGACGGTTCCTGTACAGCGATATTTACGAATTTCTTACCCCTGCCGAGATAATAGGCTCTATGGTCGGCGCGGGTATTGACGGCTACACATCGTACGGAATGTGCGGACTCGACGACGGCGGCGTTTTGAACCGCATGAACGCTCATTTCAACAGCTCGCTGAGGATAGGAAACGAGTGGGCGAAAAGAGTTATTCCCAAAATCAAGGGCAAGCGTAAAAAGCAGACCGCGATTCTGTTCCCGTCCGCGATGGCGCTGATAGAGCCGATGGGCGTCGAGGGAAACAAGGAGCGAAGAATGGATCTGCTGGGGTATTACAGAATGTGCTGTGATTTCGGATATTCCGTTGACGTGATTGATATTGATATGATTGCGGACGGAAGGCTTGATGATTACAGGGCGCTTATTATTCCCGAAAACGATTGCTATGATATTGACGTAAACGAGGCGGCGGAGAATAAGCTGCGCGAATGGGTTGAAAACGGGGGAGTTGTTATTTCCTCGCCGTTTGACCGCGTTTGTGAGAGAGTGTTCGGCATAAGTGGCGAGGAATGTGCAAAGAGCGAAATTTATTACGGTGAGGGCGGCATTGTGAAAAGCGACCGTTTCGAGTGCTTCACGGACGGTGAGCCTATTGTAAAATACTGCGCCGACGCTTATGCCGGACCTACCGATGCCGACAAGACCGCGGCGGTATCGCATAAATTCGGTAAAGGCACGGTGTATTCGCTCGGCTTTGCGTACGGCTATTCCTACTGCGCGAAAATCGCGCCGCATGTGCCGCTTACGCAGAAGAACAACGAGCTTTATCCGGTGCAGATGATGAAGAAAAATATCGTGGACGATATTTTCCAAAATCACGGAATAGATAAATGTCCGTACGCGGAGCGAAATGTGGAAACGGCTGTCTTTGACGGCTGCGTAATCATTATAAACCATAATTCGCAGCCGATAGAATTGAATATCGAAGGCGAAAAGGATTTTCAATATAACATTGACGGCAGCACGCTTATGCCGCGTAGCGCGGTTTATGCAGAAATCAAATAAAATCGGTGCATTTATAACTTGAAAGTAACAGCGGTGTTTTGTACAATAATAACAAATAGTATTGTAAGGAGATATGATTATGAAAAGGATTGTTTCGTTTATTGCAGCGGCGGCAGTCGGCGCGTCTATGTTTACGGCGGCTCCCGTGTCCGCCGCGAATGAGGTTTACGATACAGGTGCTATGGATATGCTGATATTCGGCGACAGTGAGTCGGAAAAGGCGCATGATCTGACGGAAAAGCTTACCGTTGCGGGTGTGGACGATAAGGCTGAAAAGCAGTACACAAACGACGACGGCACACACGCGGGCGGCGGATTGGGTGAAGGTCTTACCTACAGGCAAATCTTAAAGCCGACGGCGGACGCTCCGAAGGACACGGGTTATCTGCGCTTTACCTTAAAGGCGGATCCGGCGCGTGCAAATTACATAACGATAAGATTGTCCGGCAGCCAGTATGACCGAGGCAACATTATGCTCTATACGGGCGACGGTGACACGACGTACTTCGATCCGTTCTCGGGACGCGAGTACAGCGAGCTTGACTGCGGAACGTATGTAGAGGGATATACGTCAAAGGGAAATTATTATTACGCGACGACCAAAATTCCGCAGGAGATCATAAACGCGGACGGAACGGTCGATTTGAAGCTTGTTCCGACGGGACGTATGCAGTCCTACGGCGCGAGCGTGTACGCCGATGTTACACAGGACAGCAAATATATTTATTCCGTAGCGTCGCACACCGAGCCGTATTACACCCCGCAGGACGACAAAACAGGCTATGATATAACCGGTACTCCGGCAAAGGAGCATAAGGATAAAACGGCTTACGAGTCGCTGCAGGGCGAGGTTTACGATATGATGACGGAAATCATGTCATGGCAGTGCTACGGCGACGACTGGGATAAGAAAAAGACCGACGCGGCTGAGTTTATGGACGGCGCTGTTATCAGGAACACGCCAGTAACGGACGCGGATTTCTCCGGCACGAGCGACGAGATTGCAAGACGCTATACGCAGGAGGCTATAAATCATCAGAACTGGTCTACAATGTCAAATCTTATGATCCTCGCGAACGCCTTCATGTTCGATTTTTCAAAGGATTACTACAACAATCCAGAAATACTTGACAGGTACATTCATCTGCTCGACTTCTACCAGAGGGCGCAGGATAAAAAGGGCGGCTGGTGCTATTTCACCTCCGGCGAGGACAAGGGCAAGTGGCTCGGCGTATCGTTCGACGGCACGGGCGAAAGGCTCACGGGCGAGTGGTGGCCGCTTCTGTCGCTCGGCGTTGACGCGATGATGCAGTCGTTTATTCAGCTTAACAACTATATCGTAAACGGCGACAATGAAGAATTTAAAACAATCTGGAACAATTACCTTGACGAAAAGATTGACGGACTTATGACCGGTACGGCGGACAAAACGCGCCGCGCGTATTACATTGATATGTTCGGCAGGCTCCGCGACAGGCTTGCAAATCCCGAAAGGGGAGTGGGCGACTTCTACGCGCCGACGAACCGCGCGGGTACGGCTAATCAGGATTTCGGATTCGCGTATTCGGCGAATAAGGCGATGGAGCTCTTGGGAACAGCCGAAGGAACGGAATACAGCGTGAACGACGAGAAGCAGTACACCGATATGATAGAGTACAAGTACGGCGAAATGGCTGACGGTCAGAAGTGGTTCTCAGACCTTAACACTCTCGGACTCGAGGGCGGCGCGTCGCACGGCGGCTGGGCAGGCGACTATGGCACGCTGCTCATTGAAATTACGAACAAGTACGCCGAGAGCGCGAAATATTTTGACGCGGCGACAAAGAAAATATTCGACGACACCGCATATAAAGCGTACGAGGCGGCGAAATATTTCTTCTATCCCGCCGTAAACGAGAACGGCGAAACGATACTGAGCGCCGAAACGTTCGCGTCGTCGAGAAAGGATGGCTATGGAATACATCTGTCATATCCCGTCGCGGGATACACGGCGACGAATTTAGGCTCGCAGGGCGCGCTCGGATTTCTCGCTCATTACATAAAGGAAAACAGAGCCTACAGCGACACGCTGCGCACGGAAATCGAGGTCGACAAAACTCCGCACGTATACACGAGAATAGTGGACTCGCAGGAGATACTCAAATATTACGAGGACGTTGAGAAGCTTATAAAGGATAATAAAATTGAGCCGCTCCCGATGGAGGACGGCGCGCCCGATTTCGCGTGGTACGATCCTGACGGACAGGAGATAGTATTCAAGAACAACGGCGAGAAGGGATATATCACTTTTAATTTCCGCCGCGACGACTGGACGTATAACGACAACACCCGCATACATCTCATGACTGACGACGCGGAGTGGACGGCGAATGTAAGAAGCTCGCACCAGGGAGACGTATACACATGGCAGGATCCGACGCACACCACCGACGCGGGAAATCCCTACACGCATTACAATTATGACGGAATGATCGAGGTTCAATACGGAAAATACATCGGCGCTATCAATCAGTCAAAGCAGAACAGCGTATCGGGACAGACCGGCAAGACGTACACAATGTCAAAGACAACGGGCGTAACGAAGGCTAAGGATTTGATTTCGGGCAAGACGTATTCGGATCCGAACGGAATTAAAGTCGACGTCGCGCCGCAGGGCGGAGTGCTTCTCGAGGTTCTCGAAACACGCGACACGGCGGAAATCGGCGCGGTATATGAATATAACGGAAGAGTATTGGGTTCCGAGGTGCAGACCGTTCCTGTCGGCGAGGAGGTTACGGTAAAGGCTCCCGTGCTTGACGGCTACTCGTTAAAGGACGGACAGACCGAAACGCGCACAATTACCGCGAACGGCGACGAAAACGTGATTTTTAGCTACGAAACGAACTCCGCTCCGACGTTCACCGCGCCGTACAGAACAGTCGAGGACGCGGGCTGGAAGGTGATGAACTACGGCGACGCGCAGGGAGAGCTTACCATAGAGGACGGCGGAATGGCTATAAGCTCCGTATGTCCCGAGGGCGAGGGAAATCTGATGAAAACCTTCGCGTATAAGGAGGTCGCGGGCGATTTTGAGATCCACGCGAGACTTCTCGGCTTCGACGCCACCTCGTATGACGCGGACTATTTCGGCGTGCTGGCAACGGATAATCTCGATTTGTACAACGCGAATTTCTTCGAGGAGCGCCACTTCTCGAACAACAACAATATACTGATGGTAACGCATAAGCAGGGCGACGAAAAGAGCACGACAAGCTTCTGGGCGGGCGATATGAACAACAAGAGCGTGCCGATAGACTTCAAGATAAAGCGCACGGGCGATCAGATCGAGTATTGGTACAGCCTCGACGGAAAGAATTACGAGCAGACCTCAAAGCCTATCGTGCCCATTAACGCGGACGACGTTATGTATGTGGGTTTCTGCATGACGGCGCAGAAGGCGATAAAGAACACCGCTCATATCGAAGGGGACGTCGAGATAACGGGCGAGATGGTCGGAAAACCGATAAACAAGGGCGAAACGGTGGAGCTTGATTTCTCGACCGCCGACAAGGAAAACGACGATACGGAGTTTTCAATGCTTACAAACCTGCCTTCGGGTGCGAAGCTCAACGGGCAGAAGATAACATTCACTCCCGAGCGCGAGGGCGAGTACATATTCACCGCGTCGGTAAAGGATATGTACCACGAAACGCCGGTCACAAAGACGATTAAAGTAAACGTCGCTCCGGTGATAAGCCTGACGCTCGACGGAAAATACATAAAGTCCGACGTATCGCCGTATATCGAGAACTACATAACAATGGTGCCGATACGTGTAATATCGGAGTCGCTCGGCGCTGATGTAGAGTGGGATTCGTCCGCTGAGGAGGCGACCGTCACAAAGGACGGCACGAGCTTGGTTCTGAAAATTGATTCCGACACTGCCGCAGTAAACGGCAGGGAGGAAAAGCTCGATTCTCCGGCGGTAATACACGGCAGCAGAACCTTTGTCCCGATAAGATTTGTCTCGGAAAATCTCGGCTGGAACGTGAGCTGGGACGGGGACAGTAACACGGTAAAAATAAATAAATGATGATTTTGAAAGAAGGTACTTGAAAATACCTTCTTTCATTATTATAATAATATCGGTACAATAAATTTCACGGGAGAATGATATGATAGTATTTTTTGACATTGACGGCACACTTGTATCGGATGACGAGGCGTACACAATACCCGAAAGCGCGGTAAACGCGATAAGGGCGGCGCGGAAAAACGGACATTTTATGTATATAGATACGGGAAGAACGGTTATGAATGTGGAGGATAAGCTCCGCGATATCGGTTTTGACGGCTATATCTGCGGCTGCGGCATTTATATAGAAAGCGGCGGTAAGGTAATCTTTAACCGCGAACCCGACAAAAGACGCTGCATGGAAATCGCTGAGCTTGTGCATGAATGTGACATGACGCCGATGTACGAACATTCAAAATCCTTTTTTACCGATAAAAGATGCCGTCCGTTTGAAGGATTTACGAAACTTAAACGACGCTTTGAAAATCAAGGCAAGGATTTGTCGCCCGATGTGAGCGATGAGGCTTTTGTATTCGACAAACTGCTCGCGTGGTATGACGATAAAAGCGACTTGAAACGGTTTAAAGAGGGGACAGAAACGGATTTTGATTTTATAGTCCGAGGCGACGGGTTTTGTGAGCTGACGGTTAAGGGATATTCAAAGGGCACGGGCATAGCTCGGGTGTGCGAGTACCATAATATCCCAATAAGCGAGGCATACGCGATAGGGGACAGTATGAATGATTTGCCGATGCTCATGGCGGTGCCGCACAGTATAGTTATGGGTGACGCGTCCGAAGAACTTAAGAAAACCGCATCGTTTGTGACAAAACCGCTGCTCGAGGACGGAATAGAGTACGCGCTTAAATATTTTGGAATGATTTGAGATAAAGACAACTGCCGCGGAGTTTTGCTCCGCGGCAGTGCTTTGTATATTAAAGGCGTTATCTCCGTTTTGCGGGATAATGCCTTGCTGACCTGACGGGAACCCTCGTTTTGAACTATTCGGAATTTCCGAATGGTTGCGCCTTCTATCAATTCCGCGTCATCATAAATCGTTTTATATGCTCGTTAATCGTCGATAAGCTGACATCATAAAAAGGTAAGACTGAAAACAGTGTTAAACGCTGGGCGGTTATGCCACCAAAACTTCCAACACGTTAAGTCGAGGAAGGAGGTGGTTGTTATGCGAAAGTACATAATAAGAATTTTAATTTTAACGATTGTATTTTTGCTGACACTTACGTAAAAAAGTAAGATAGCCCCCACCTACCAAGTTCGGGCTATCTTAAAAATATAATCTATTCTTGGCATAACCGTTTGAGGTTTTGCCTTTTCCTTTACTTATATTATACTGCTGTTTGTTTGATTTGTCAAATTTTTTTGACAATTGAGGTTTTGGGCGGAAATATGAATATGTACTTTGTACTCATACAGACAAAGACCACTGTCACAATCACATCATATTTAACGCCGTCAGTTTCCAAGACCACAAGCGTTACCGCTCCGATAAGAAATCGTACTACCGAATCACCGTCCTTTCAAAAAATGGCAAAAGAAAAGCACCTATCATTTCTGACAGATGCTTAACCTTATCAATATATTCATTTCCTTAATTCTAACCATATTTTAAGGGAATACCGGAATGGCTGTGGGAATTAGTTTACTCTATAATAGCAAGTATTCTTCCCGGAACCTTCTCGTTTCAGCTCGCCGGAAGCCACAAGTTTGCGTAGAGCACCCTCTATGGAACTGACGCTGAGAGAGGGACACAGCTCCCGAATGTCTTGTTTTATGAAACGACCAACCTTGTTCAGGGTAGCACGCCTTACCGTTTCGAGCGCGGAAAGTTTTGTCTCTACCAAGGCAAAGCGATCCTCAAAATCCTTATAGGCAGCAAGGATCGTTCCAAGTAGATACTTGATGAATGGAACCGCATCCTCCTTACCCTCGTGCCAGCCAATTTGTGCTTGACCAAGTGCGTCATAATATAAGTCTTTATTTTTTGCGATCTTTGCTTCGAGCGAAATATATTTTCCGACATAGAAGCCGCTTCTGTATAGAAGCAGAGTTGTCAGCAGCCGGCTCATTCTGCCGTTCCCGTCGTTGAAAGGATGAATGCAAAGAAAGTCGTGAATAAAAACAGGAATTGCAATAAGCGGTTCTATTTCCATATTGCCAATCACACGGTTATATTCCTCGCAGATTCTATCCAGTGCCTCCGGCGTTTCGTGGGGAGGCAGCGGCGTAAACAGAATTTCCGCATGACCGTCCGGATGAGCTGCGCTGATATAATTTTGCACGTTTTTCGTTCTGCCCGCCATCGGGTTGTTCATGTGGCTGTACAGGATTTTATGAAGCTGAAGAATGTAATTCTGCGTGATTGGAATTACATCAAAACTTTCATGGATCAGACTGAGCACATCGCGGTATCCGGCGATTCCCTGTTCGTCACGATTTTTTGGCGTCGTTTTTTCTTCGACCAGCTGTCGTATGCGCGTATTAGTCGTAACAATACCTTCAATGGCGTTTGAGGCTTCCGTACTTTGTACCTTTGCAATCTCGACCAGCTTTTCCAGTTCCTCCGGGCGCTGCTTCAGATACAGTTCCTGCTTTCCGGCTTCTTTATAAATCGCAGCAATCAAGCTGAGGATTTCCGAATCCCACTTTTGGCTTTTGATTGCCGAGTAGTTAAACTCTCGCACTTGTTTCACCTCCGCATATTTCCCTTAAATCATATCATATATTAAGGGAAAAGTCAATCCCTTACGAGAAAATACCCTTAATATTATTCCATATTTAAGGGAAAATATTCTCTCGGTTTAGATAAACAAAATGCCCCGGCTGTCATAAACCGAAGCGGAGGTATCGTTGCCGCAGCGGATCGCCGCCTGTGTTGATCTGGAGCCGGAAAAAGTGCAGCTTCTCTATAGAATACTGTATGAGTTGCTCGGCAAGTTAGCCGAGAGAAACAATGGATAATGCATAGCTACAGTCTATGATGTTCTAGTGGTCTGGTGTGCAACAGTGCGTGACAAGAGGATTTTAATTATATAGCGGGAATAAAATAAGCCTTGATAAAGTATGTTTCTGAAAATATTGCGATTTGCCAATGATAATTTATCATGTTTTGTTAGCATTATTTCAGGCATAATTCGGTGGGTGAGGTACTCTCAACCGAAATGGCTGTTTTCAATCAAAGATTTACACTGTCAGGCGATACCCGCATACTCATACTATTTGTTCAAACAGCTATTAACCCATTCTATCAGATTATCCGTTGAGTTTCCCGTGCGTTCCGCCATTGTATGACCCTGACCCCATACGGTTTCAAAATCAACGTTCTTGCCATAGCTTCTTAATGCAAGTGCAAGATTAATCTCCGTTGAGAGCGCCGTATCGCCCTGATTTATTCCGGTACGAATACGCCAGTAGTCCGCCACCTTTGACGTGCCGTAGCCCTCGTAATAATCCTCTATATAGTACATCGGGTTATACGCGTTCATACGATACGAAACATCCTTTCCGAGCGCGTCTGTTTTTGCCAAATCCGCAGCATACGATTCACCGTATTCCGTGTCTTTTAAAAGCTCCGCCATAATCGGGTCAAAATGAGCGTCTTTTCCGTCGCCGTAGCCGAACAAAACATTTTCACCCTGCGTACCGTTCAAGTCATCAAACGCGCCAACACTCTTTGACGCATTCTTGCAAGTTTTTACAAAGTCCTCAACACTTGTAACAGTCGCTGTATTTGAAGCCTTGTCATAGCTTATCCATTCATTTTCATCATTAAGACTTGCAATATATTCCTCCGGTGTCTGATATGTTACACTTTCGCCTGATTTATCGTCTGTTCCGCCAATGCGGTTTATTCCGTCCATATCTTCAAAGTTAGGCATACCATCGCCGAAATCGGGCATACCTCCGCCGAAGTCGGGCATCTCGCCGCCGAAATCATGTCCGCCGCCCGGTCCTCCGAACATAACGCCGCTTTGCTTAGTATACGGAAATTCAGTGTCGGACAGGAAATTATTTAATGATCGCTCGATCTCCGATTTGATGTAATCATAATATGAACCCGAAGCGTAAATCCCGTTTTCACCTTCCGTAAGCGTCAGAACATTTCCATTCTCATCCTTTAATCCAAGCTCATTTATATACTTTCCAAACGCTTCTGCCAAGCCGTCCGAAAGTGTTTTCATATCGTCCGACAAATCCGTTCTTGTAATGCCCATGTTCCATTCATACGCTTCATTAGCATAGTCAAGATTCGTTATCGGGCACCAACACATCGAGCCCGTCACGGCGTCGCTTTCATCCATAACCGCGCCGATCGTTTCAAGATACGGCGTATATAAATCGCTGTCACCCGTCGCGCCCAAAAGCGCGCTCTGCGCACCGCCGCCGCTCATACCGAATGAGAATATTCTGTCGGTATTTCCAGCAATATCGTCACCGCACGAACGTATGTATCTTATTGCCGCCTTTAAATCGGTAATTCCTGTCGGCGCGCCCTCGTTACGTCCGCGGCAGCCGGCGTTTACATATATAAAACCCGCTTTGGTATAGCTTGAAGCATCATTTACATAGTCGGTCGGAGCCGCCATTGCCGAGTATCCCGGAGTATTTACCGGAATTACTATCGGCGCGGTCGCGGCTGTGTAGCCGGATTTTTCCGCGTCGTAATTCACGGAACAGGTATATGTTCCGTCACCGTTGTCCGCTGCCGTCATATATTCACCCGGAACGAAAATGCCGAGTGTTTCATATTTGGTATCGGCAGGGTTGGCGCAATAATTGACGCCTGTCTGCCAATACACATTATCCTCAGCGTTATACTGCCATTTGGTATTATCAATCTTTGCAAGCGCATCCATATTTTTCGTCACCGTCACCTTTCGCAAATCTCCGTTCCACTCTACGTCCGCGCCAAGCGTTTCCGAAATAAACCTTATCGGAACCATAGCCGTGTCGCTTGTCAGCTCCGGCGCGGCAAGGAGCGTCTTTTCCTCTCCGTTCACTGTCGAAGTGCGAGAGCCGATTGTAAGTACAATTTCCGTGTTTTCATATGCAACCGTCACAGCCCCGTCGTTCCACTGCACATCAGCGCCCAATCCCTCGGCAATTACGCGCAGAGGCACTAAAGTCGTATCGTTTGTGATATATGCGGGAGTTATAGAAACCGCCGCTCCGTTTATCTGCGCGACATTTTCACCAACAACAAACGAGATTTCACCGCCGTTTGCCTGCGCCGCCGGAATTGCTGTTATCATAATCGCAGCCACGGCACATAAAATTCTTTTTTTAAACAACATAATAAATTCCTCCTGCTTGATATTTGGAACTATTAAGGAAGCTGCCATAACCTAATCAAAAATAAGCGCAAATCCAATCCGGACTTACGCTTACGCTGCTCGATTACAGATATGTTATCATATATCTAAATTTCGGTCAAGTACCATGATCTTTTATTTACAAATTGTTTTCAAAGTTTTCATTTACAAATTCCAATCCGGCTTTTTTGATACATTCTTACAACATAGTTTGCTTTTTTACATCAAGCGATTCTTGTTTCTTCTGCATTTATTTTATTTCCTGCTCCAAATTCTTAAAATCATCCGTATCAAAAAATTCTATTATGTTCATATTAAAGCCGTCGCACAGCTTTTTGATTGTCACAATTCCGGGATTTTTACTTTCGCCGTTCAAAATGCTCTTTATTGTGGACTGCGACACACCGGACATATAGCTCAATCCATTCGGCGTAATTCCTTGCTTTTCACATAATTCCCGTATTCTTTTAACTAAAATATCGTATATTCCCATGATAAAACTCCCAAACTGTATTTATATAATGATATATCACTAAAATAAATTTTGTTAGTGATATATCACTAACGGCAAAAATATGATATAATTAGTGATATATCACTATAAGTTTTTATCAGGGAGATGGGAATATGCTTAAAATATTAAATTTACTATTGTCAACCATGCTGTTTATCGGCGGATGCTCAACTGCGGAACCGCCGTTCAACCTTCCGACAGCCCGCTCTTTTTTCTGTATTCCCCGGCGCTCATACCGACCGCCTTCTTAAACGCTTTTTGAAACGCGCTTATTGACTGATACCCGCAATATTCGCATATATCGTTTATTGCCCAGTTATTTGTTCGGAGTCTGTACTTAGCTTTATCAATTCTTACCCGCGTAATATAATCGGATATATTCATACCTGTGCGCCGCTTAAAATATCTTGAAAGATATTCCGGCGACAAATGTGCATACGCAGCCAAGTAATCAAGCGTCAGTCTGCTGCCGAAATTTGTGGATATGAATTTCAGTAAATCGTCTATCACTTCATTTTTTGTCGATGTAACGGTTTCGTGTTTTATCTCTTTTTCATACAGCCGTATAATATACATCAAAAGACTGGCGGCGGAGTTTGTGATTATCTCTCCGCTGCAATCGGAATAATGATTATATTCATGGGCGGCTGTCATTAAAAGCCTGTATATGCTTTGTGAATCGTCTTTCAAATGAATACAAAACGGCTCGCCGCCAAAAATCTTATTCTTTAGGGAATACTCGTCAAGCTCGCGTATCGATGAAATACGTTTTCTCAATTCATTCAAATAACTCGGTGTTATCAGCATATTGCATACGCGTACCCAACTGCCCGTATTTGGCGCGGGAGATTTGATACAATGTGATACTCCGGGGCTTAAAAATATAAATTCGCCTGCCCTTATAGGCTCGTGACCGTCCTTTTGATAATGAGTCCCCCTGCCTTCGTAAACATAGGATATTTCATAAAACTCATGAGAGTGCATATTTATATCTCTGCTCTCAACATAAAATCCTACGCTGATTTCGTCGTTATTTAAGAAATCATCGATTAAAAATGTCTGATCCATATTTTCATCTCCTCGTGTGTATTATACTCCGCCGGACACAAAATGTCAATATTTTCGGCATTTACGACAAGACCGAACATTGATTATTTATAAAGAAGAATATAAAATATATATTGATATTGTTTCGGAATGAGACAAAATAAAATATCAATATCGGAGGAATGCGGCTATGCGGGAATATATTGACGCTCTGCGCTCATATATGAGCAAGGATTACAGAGAAATGTACCGTGAAAAGGGTGAAATTTTCGGATACGGATTTTTAACGCCCGGCTCGCCTTCATACGGCGATGTATTATGGGATTGGGATTCATATTTTGCGAATGTGGCGCTAAAGCAAATTTTGATTGACGCCGGCTCGGACAAGGACGAAGCGAGAGATTACGAGCGCGGCTGTATCCTGAATTTTCTTTCGTTTACATCGTCCGACGGTTTTATGCCGATTTCGGTTACGCGGCGCGCTACTCTTAAATCTATCTGTCCCGAAAACATTTACAAGGAAAATATGCACAAGCCCATACTGGCGCAGCACGCAGCGTTTCTTGTGAAATACGATAACGGCGACGCGGAATGGCTCAGACGTTATTTTGACAAAATGCAGTATCACATCAACAATTATTTCAATCATCACAGACACAAGGAAACGGGGCTGTTCTACTGGCAGACGGATAAAATGATAGGCGTTGACAACGATCCGTGTACCTTCTACCGCCCGGACGGTTCATCAGGCTCGATTTATCTGAATTGCCTGATGGTAAAGGAGCTTGAGGCGATGGAATATCTGAGCGATTGCCTTAGCAAGAACGATGCCGCCGCGCTTTACAGAAAGGAGCGGGAAAAGCTCATTGAAGCGGTTAAGGAGCATTGCTATGACGAGCGCGACGGATTTTTTTACAATGTGGATTTGAATTTACGAAAGGTGGATTTTTCGGACGGAAGCACTTATCATACAGGTATGCCGCGCCACTGGGACTGCCTCATACAGCGTATCGACGTATGGAGCGGATTTATGGCTCTGTGGGCGGGGATAGCGACGCCGGAGCAGGCGGAAAGAGTTGTAAATCGTTACCGCGACAAGAAATCCTTTAACTGCAAGAGCGGCATAAGAACTCTGTCGGCGCAGGAAAAGATGTACCGCGTCGTTGCGTCAAACAATCCGTCGTGCTGGCTCGGACCGGTATGGATCATAGCGAATTATCTGACGTTCCGCGGACTGCTCAAATACGGTTACGAAGCCGAGGCGAGGGAGCTTTGCGAAAAGACGATAAAGCTACTCGGACGCGATATTATGCGTTTTGGCGTTATGCATGAATACTACTCTCCCGACGACGGCGAGCCGGTTATTAACCCCGGCTTTCAAAACTGGAATATGCTTGTGCTTAATATGATTTACTGGTATGAGGGCAAGGAATATATAGAGGAATTTTGAGACTGTGCTTTTTAGGCAAAAAAGAAAGGCGGCAATTATGAAACCGATAAATTGCAAAATTCAGGACTTCTACACTCAAACGGGAGTAGAGGACAGCTTTAACGTGATGTGGAAATACGGCGCTGGAAATCACACGCAAACCGCGTACCGAATCGATATTTACGAAAACGGCACGCCTGTATATTCAACGGGCAAAGTGATGTCGGGCGAGCAGAACAATATTGAAATAAGGCTTTCGCTAAACGAGCAGACCGAATACGGCTTCACCGTTACCGCATGGGATGAAAACGGCAAAGCGGAAATGTCGGAAAAGGCGTATTTTATTACGGGCGTCCGCGAGTGGCGCGGCGAGTGGATCGGAAAAGGTACAAAAAAGCCGTTTATCGCGCGGAAAGCGTTTAACACCCGCGGCGGCGAAAAGGCGGTTCTGTCCGTGTGCGTTTCGGGGCAGTTCGAGGTTAAAATAAACGGCAAAAACATCAGTCCCTATGCTTACGAGGGCAGTCAGACCGATTTTAACAAGCGCGTCCATTACTCGACCTACGACGTGACCGATTTTATTGCGAGCGGCAAAAATGAAATCACGATTGAAGCCGCGAACGGCTGGTATATCGGCGACGACGAGGGGGGAACGCGGTATTTTTACACTATGGACAAGGGCTATGTGCCGTTCGGCGAGTGTCTCGCGGTTATGGCGCAGCTTAAAATCGGGGACGAGTATATCGTAACCGATACATCTTGGGAGGTAAGCCGCTCAAAAACGACGCTTGCGAATATTTACGGCAGCGAGGATATTGATAATACTATTGAATACGATTGGGCAGCCGCAAAAATCGTAAGTGCGCCGAAGGGGAAAGTCGTTCCGATGAATTATCCGCCGGTGATACATAAATACAGCTATGAGCCGCGAAGCATTGACCGCAAGCGCATGATTTTTGACTTCGGACAGAATATGTCGGCGCAGTTTTATCTGAAAATCAAGGGCGTGCGCGGACAGAAAATAAAGGTTGTTCCGGTTGAAAAGCTCGCGGCGGACGGAGATATATCGCAGACGGTCGACGCGTATTCGGTGCTTACATTGAGCGGCGGCACAGATGTATTTGAGCAGAAATTCTCGGTAAACGGCGCACGGTGGTATAAAATTGAAGGCGCGGAGTATGAGCAGATAATCGAGTTTAAGGCGTATTTTACTACCTCGTCAGCTGAGGACGTCGGATATTTTCACTGCTCGGACGAGCGGCTCAATAAAATTTACACGCTGATATTAAAGGCAATCGAGAGCAACCTCAACCACTCACATACCGACTGCCCGACGATTGAAAAGCTCGGCTGGCTTGAGCCGAATCATTTAATGGCGCGCTCTGTTATGTATAACAAGGACGTTGACACGCTGTGGTCGAAAATCGCTGCCGATATGCGCGATTCGCAGTATGCGGAGGATGAATTTGACACTGACGAGAGCAGGTTTTATCACGAATACAAAAGCGGACTTATTCCGTCGATCGCACCACGCTACGCGAAATTTCTCTACGACGGCGGCGAGGGCAGCTTTTGGGACATAATCCCGTGGGGCAGCTCGGTCATACTCGCGGCGTATGAGCAGTACCGCTTTTACGGGAATAAGCGCGTTCTGGCGGAAAATTACGGGTGCGCGAAAAAATACATTGAATATCTGACGGAGCAGTATAACGACTACAACAGGATGTACGGCAAAACGGGCGATGAAAAATTTATCCGCGCGGGTCTGGGAGACTGGGGTATAGCGCAGAATAAGGGCAGGAGCCGCGAAAATATCGAAACGGCGTTCTATTATCACGACCTTATGACAATGGCGAAAATTGCGGATATTCTCGGAAAAGAGGACGAATTTACCGAGCAAGTGGAAAATGTCAAGGAGCTTTACAATAAATCGCTTTTGACAAAGGACGGCTACCGCGATTACGAAACTGGCGAAATCACGCAGGCAAATCAGGCGATACCGCTTTGCTTCGGACTTGTGCCGAAGGAAAACATAGCGGACGTTCGGAACGCGCTTGTACGCGCGAGCGAGGGAAAGCACCTCGAATGCGGCGAGATCGGGCTTGTGTATATCCTCCGCGCGCTTGCGGAAGCGGGCAGGAACGATATAATTTACGATATGATTTTAAAGGATAAACACCCGTCGTATCTGCGTTTCGTGAACATGGGCGAAACAACGCTGCCGGAGTTCTGGCGTGACGACGCGCGCAGCCGCAACCACGATATGATGGGGCATATTATGGAGTGGTTCTTTACCGAAGTCGCGGGAATAAAAAGCGATGACGGGTTTAAAACGATAACCGTTTCTCCCTCGTGCGGCGAGTTTATAACGGGATTTGAATGTGTATATAACAGCGTGCGCGGCGAGATAAAAGTTAAATATGAAAACGGCACGATAACGGCGTCCGCGCCTTGCAATACGAAAATAGATATAAAAAACTATATTAAAAAAATTAATCAAGTCGATGAGCAGCAGACGGATAAATTTGTAATTGAAAACTAAATCCAAGAAGCAAATTGGAATCTATAAATTGGAGGATTTTAAATGAGTATTATTATACGTGAAGCCGAATTAAAGGATTTACCTCAAATAGTAAAGCTAATGGCTGACGACACCCTCGGCAGCGGGCGGGAATTATACAAGGATCCGCTTCCGCGATGCTATATTGATGCGTTCAATAACATATGCAACGATAAAAACAGTATTTTGCTTGTTGTATGTGACGGTGAAAATGTAATAGGCAATCTTCAAATAACTTTTACGCAGTATTTATCATATATGGGCAGTATGCGCGCAACGATAGAAAACGTCCGTGTAGCCGAAGACAGACGTAACGCGGGTATCGGAACGCGGCTTATGGATTATGCTATTGATCTCGCTAAGGAAAAGGGTTGCAATATTGTTCAGTTGACAAGCAATAAGGTAAGAAAAGATGCACACAGGTTTTATAAAAGGCTTGGATTTGAAAACAGTCACGAGGGAATGAAATTGAAGTTGGAAATATAGAGCAGAGCTGGGGCAATATATCCGGCGAGGAAATGACGCGGCGTATGTGGAAAACGGTTGTACTCGGCGCATATCCGGGGCACAGTGAATGTTATCTGAACGATGATATATGGTGGTCGCACGGTGGCAGGTTATACGGCGAAAGCCACAAGCGGCTGCATTTTTTGCATAAAATAATGACGGAATGCACCGCGCTCCACCCGACCGTCTATACAACCGCGGCAAATGAAAACGGTTCTGTAAATCTGCAGTATTTCGGCGAACACAGACCTTGCTATAGAGTGTTCGATTTCGGAAGCAAAAAATACAAAATCAAAGTTATCGACACGTGGAATATGACAACGGAGGATAAGGGCGTGTATACGGAAAAGGTGAAAATAGATTTGCCGTCACGCGAGTATATGGCGCTGTTATGGGCAGAGGTGAACGATTGATTGGCGATTGCTGAGATGTGTTAAAACTTCTATGATTATCTATTCTTAAAATCAAAAATAAATACAACTAACAGAGTGTACGCGGAATATCTCAACCGTTACAGAATAAACCGCGCGGTCTATATGCTGACGAGCGAAAAGCATATGCAGATACAGGAAATAGCCGAAAAATGCGGCTATGACAGCCTTTGCAGCTTCAACCGAAATTTCAGAAAATTCACAGGCAGTACGCCGAGCGAGGTAGTGAAAGGAGAGAACGCCGATGAATGAAACACCTGCAAAATCTTCATAGAAAACAACGGCACGGACAACGGCGGTGAACTCCGCACCACCCCGACCGTCATAACCGACAGTCCCGCGTTAAAACACCTCGAAACCGCGCCGCTTTACGGCAGCGTCGTTTTGGAAAACGGGGATTTGATTGTGCGGATATTTGAGGAGGATAACCGATGATTACGAAGGATTTTACTGTTTCACATCACAAAAGAAATATATCGGCAAGGCTATACGCGCCGGATAAGGAATTGTATCCTATTGTTATTTTCAGCCACGGCTTTAACGGCTGCGGTGATGATTTTACGCGTCACGCGAAGTATCTTGCGGACAACGGCGTCGGCGCAGTCACGCTTGATTTTTGCGGCGGCTCACTCCGTTCAAGGAGCAGCTTAAAGACCGAGGAAATGACGGTTTTTACGGAAAAAGAGGATTTGTGCGCGGTTATTGATTTCGTTAAATCGTTAAAGCACACTGACGCGGATAATATTTTTCTGTTCGGCGCGAGCATGGGCGGACTTGTGAGCGCGCTTACCGCTGATGAACGGACGCGGGATATACGGGGACTTATACTGCTCTATCCGGCTCTGTGTGTGGCTGACGACTGGAACAGACGTTTTCCAGATGCGGACTCTGTTCCTGAAATATTCGATGTGTGGGGCGTGCCGCTCGGAAAGGAGTTCTTTAAGACGCTGCACAGCTTTGACGTTTTTGAAAATATCGGTAAATATCGCGGCGGTGTGCTTATTATGCACGGGGACAAGGACGAGGTGGTGCCTTTTGAATACGGCAGTAAAGCCGACAAGCTGTATCAAAATTCGCGGTTCGTGCTGTTTTGCGGCGAGGGACATGGTTTCACCGCCGACGCGGATAAGCGCATGACACAAATGCTCCTGAATTTTGTGCGTGATAATATTCTGCAATAAGCTGATTAAGAACGGCAATCAGAGCGAGGTAATTCTGACGCGCTGGCTTAATAAGGTCGAAACGCTGGAGCGTAAGAGATACGAGTACGAGGTTATCTTAAAGCGTAAGCTGGACGAGGTTGACTCTGAATTTGATTATCTCCATTCGCTGTGCGACGATTACAAGGTTCGCGTAAATATGGGAAAGCGTATGAAAATGGCGGCTTGACGCTGCGGAAAGGAGCCTATATGAAAAAATTAAACAGAGTATATGGGAAAATCAAAAAAGACCGTAAAGAATTTAAGGAAAATATGCTTACCGCCGGCGCAGAAGGCGTGTATGCGGCAGCTTATGAGATATGCACGGTAGAGGAAATATATAACATTCTTATGAACGCTCATGAGTTTAGCGAAAATGAGATAAGAAATATCACCCGCTATAAGGGCAATGTCTTAAAGGCAGTATATCAGAGGTGGCTTGACAGCGACTATAACTATCACGATGTGCTGGAATATGTTATAGACGATGCTATGCTTGACATAGAAGCAGGCAACAAGCTGAGAAGACTGAGACGCACCGCATACGCAAAGGCGGCGTAAAAGAAACAATACCTTGTAACCTTAATGGTTACAGGGTATTTTTCTTGATTATATCTGTCATTTATGATATTATATATTTAATGTAATTATTAAGGTGGGGGGATATAACGATGGCAGAGTTACTTGATAGGGATTTATACCGTAAAACCAAGCGTATGGACAGAAATGCAATGGAGTCGCTCATTCAGGAGTTTTACAATATGGGCGCTGCGAGTGTTGAACTTGAGGTCGATGCCGACCGGCTAAGACAAGACATAGGCGCGTCAAGGGTATAGGTGAAGCGCGTCTGAACGAAATAATGGAAATTATTGAAAGAGATTTAAAGTTGGTGAATAAGGATGAAACTTGAATTATATAAATTTGACACCTGCCCGTATTGTGTGAGAGTATTTGATTACATCAAGAAAAGCGGCAGGACGGATATTGAAATGCGCGACATAATGAAGGATGAAGCAGATTACAAGCGTCTTTTAGAGGTCGGCGGTATGGATCAAGTACCGTGCCTGTTCATAGACGGCAAACCGATGTATGAAAGCCTTGATATTATAGATTGGCTCGAAAAACATCCGCAGGATATATAGAATAGATAAATACTTGGAGACGAATTTTGTGTGGAAATTCAAGAAAGGCTTGTAAATATGAGAATTGCTGTTATGTCGGATACGCACGTGTCGTCTTATTGTCGTGCAATGATGTGGCTGGCTAATAATGATTGTATGTTCTATTATTTTGTTTTGCGGGCAGTGTGCCGTTACAGAACTGCACACTCGAACAAAAATGGAATTATCATAAAGCGGTATATTGATAATAGAGTTTCATCTCTCCCGGGCATGAAAGATTACATAAGAGACGTGTTGCCGCTTTCGCGCCTCATTGTGATTTTGGGGACACTAAAATCCAACAGTCAAATGGGGACACTAAAACTTCCGATTCGTCTTTCTGTAACAGCGTATTATTTATAATACACTAGGTGAGTGAGCCAAGGACCGGGTGCGCGAGGACACTTTGTTTAATTAAGATGTCCATATTTTTACAGATAAAATGTGGTAATGCATTATTTTCTCAATCGGAAATTATAATTTTAATAACCTTAATTTTCGGTATGGCACTAAAAGGAGGTATATTGCTGAATGGTAAAGACGAAGTCAGTGAGAAATTATGCCGTGTTTATTACAGCCCCTAATGGGGGAGTTAATATGAGTGCCAAATAAAAATGCTTTTGTGTATGCAAGAGAAAGTAGGGGGGGACTACGGAGAAAAATACAAAAAAAACGGAGAGGGATACCCCTCTCCGTTTCGTTTTACAGAAACAGCAGCAAACTGAGCGCGATAACCGCCATACCGATTACGACGCTTATGATAGTGATTTTGCTTTTCTCGTACTCGCGCGCCATAGGGAGCAGTTCCTCGAGCGATATAAACATCATAATTCCCGCAATCGCGCCGAACAGCACGCCGAAAATCGTGTCGTTAAAGAACGGTCGCAGCAGCAGATACCCGATAATCGCGCCGAGCGGCTCGGTAACTCCCGAGAAAAACGACACCCAAAACGCCTTGCGCCGGCTGCCCGATGAATAGTAAATCGGCACGGAGGTAGCAATGCCTTCGGGTATATTGTGTATTGCTATGGCGACCGAAATTGCTATTCCGAGGTGCGGATCCTTTAGGGCTGACGTGAAGGTGGCGAGACCTTCGGGGAAATTATGTATTCCGATTGCGAGCGCGGTCATAAAGCCCATGCGCTTCAGGGCGACGCTGCGGCTGTCCTTTTCGGTGAGGTTGCCGATGTCGCCCTCCGCCGACGGCACAAAGTAGTCGATAAGCCCGATAAACAGTATACCCCCGAAAAACGCCGCTACCGCGAGCCAGTAGCCCCACTTGCCGCCGAACCCGTCCGCAAGGTACGTGCGTGACTTCTGGAATATTTCCACCATCGAAACGTATATCATAACTCCCGCCGAAAAGCCGAGCGACGCGGCGAGAAATTTTGTGTTGGTTGTTTTCGCGAACAGCGCGATAATGCTTCCCACGCCCGTCGCAAGCCCGGCCATGACCGTCAGCGACAGCGCGAAAATAACATCCGTATTCAAAACGTATCATCTCCTTTTAAGTTCTCATGTTTAGAATATGCCGCCGCATATTTTACGTTACGGAATATTTGACTTGCCAAATCGAAAAAACAGGTATATAATAGGTAGAAAATAATATGATAAAGGTGACGACATGCAGGACATAACCTCACAATCGAACGCGAAAATAAAATATATCCGCTCTCTCGCGCAGAAAAAATCGCGCGCGGAGCATAGGGAGTACACCGTCGAGGGCGTGAAATCGGTGCGTGACGCGCTGTCGTCGGACAGGGAAGTGACGGCGGTCTGCGCGTCAAAATCCTTTACGGAAAACGAAAAATTCGACTATCCCGACGGTATTCCCGTATACAGCGTTGACGACGCCGTATTTGACAAGCTCTGCGACACGAAAACGCCGCAGGGTATACTTGCCGTAATAAAAATGAGCGGCATGGCTTTTGAATTGGATAAGGAAAAATTTTACATTTACTGCGACCGTCTGCAGGATCCCGGCAACCTCGGCACGGTCATACGCACAGCCGACGCGGCTGGTGCGGGCGGCGTGCTGCTGTCGGAGGGTTGCGCGGATTTGTACAGTCCGAAAACTGTCCGCGCGAGTATGGGTTCGTTTTTTAATATGAACGTCATGACGGATATTGACGCAAAAACGCTCGGAAAATACGCCGGCGCGGGATTTACGCTTTACGGCGGCGCGCTGCACGGTGACAGCATACCGTACACTGAGGCCGATTTTACGAAGCCGTCAATAATAGTTGTAGGAAACGAGGCGAACGGCATAAGCGGCGAGATTTTAAGGCTTTGCCGATGCGTTAAAATACCGATAATGGGCAAAGCCGAATCATTAAACGCGGGAGTCGCCGCCGCGGTGCTTATGTACGAGGCTCTTCGGCAAAGGTCTTGACAAGTCGGAAATTTTGTAGTATTGTAACATATGATTTTGGGTGAGGTGATTGTTTGTGGAAATGGAGCATGTGCTGCATTGGCTGTGGCTTACCTCAAAATTTAACGGCGCGAACCGTAAAATCGCGAAGCTGACGGAATTTTTCGGCGGCGTGGACGAGGTGTACGCGTCGCGCACGTTTCACAATTTAAACCTCACCGACGAGGAAAAGCGGCTTTTGTGCGACAAGGATTTGTCAAAAGCCGAGAAGATATGCGGGGAAGTCGCGCGTATCGGCGGCAAGATAATCGCCGTTGACGATGAGAATTACCCCAAGCTTCTCAAACAAACTCACACGCCGCCGACGGTGCTGTATATAAAAGGCATGGTTCCGTCGCTCGACGACGTGCTCACGATAGGCGTTGTCGGCACGCGAAACATGAGCGTGTACGGCAGAATTGTTACGGAGCGGCTGTGCGCAAATCTCGCGAGAGCCGGAGCGGTGACGATAAGCGGCATGGCTGCCGGTATCGACGCGGTCGGGGCGTGGGCGACGATTGAGGAAGGCGGTGTCGCGGTCGGCGTAATCGGCTGCGGTATAGACATGGTTTACCCAACGGAAAACGCGGAGCTTTACAAGGCGGTAGCGGAAAGAGGCTGCATTATGACGGAGTTTCCGCCCGGTACGCCGCCCATATCGAAAAATTTTCCGATACGAAACCGCATCATAGCCGGACTGTCACGCGGCGTGCTCGTAACGGAAGCGCCGCCCAAAAGCGGAGCGCTCATAACGGCGCGTTACGCAATGGAGGAAGGACGCGACGTGTTCGCCGTGCCTCGCAATATTTCCGACGTGAAATATCTCGGCACAAACAAGCTCATACAGCAGGGCGCGAAGCTCGTTAACCACCCGAACGACATACTTTGCGAATATCCTTACGCGAAGAAGATAGAGGTTAAAAAACCGCTCGGTGATGATGTGAAAAAGAATCGCTCCGAACATAATCCGATTGCGGAGATCAAGCCGACGAAGGCAAAGAAAGACACCGATGACAAGATTAATGAAAAGATAAAGGCGCTCACCGGCACGGAAAGAACGATAGCCGAGCTGCTCTTAGAGCGCAGTATGCAGACGGACGAAATATCGCGCGTGACGGGTATGCCGATAAGCGAGCTTAACACGCAGCTTATAATGCTCGAAATGGAAGGCGTTGTAAAAAAGCTGCCGGGAAGCGCGTACAAGCTCAAAACCGATTAGGAAGAAGGAATGAAAATGGCTGCAAAGAAAAAGCTTCTGATAGTGGAGTCGCCGGCTAAGGCCGGGACGATAAAAAAATATCTCGGAAAGGACTACACCGTTCTCGCGTCTATGGGACATATCATAGACCTCCCGAAGAGTAATATGGGCGTTGATCTCGAACATGATTTCGAGCCGAAATATATAACGATACGCGGTAAGGGAACGCTTCTGGCGCAGCTTAAAAAGGAAGCGAAGAAGTCCGACATTGTGTATCTCGCAACGGATCCCGACCGCGAGGGTGAGGCGATAAGCTGGCATCTGGCGGGCGCGCTCGGCATAGATCCGTCGTCGCCGTGCCGCGTGACGTTCAACGAGATTACGAAAACTGCTGTAAAGTCGGCGATAAAAGAGCCGCGGCCCATTGATATGGATTTGGTTGACGCGCAGCAGGCGCGGCGCGTGCTTGACAGAATAGTAGGCTACACCATAAGCCCGATACTGTGGGAAAAGGTAAAGCGCGGACTTAGCGCCGGACGCGTGCAGTCGGTGGCGACACGGCTCATATGCGACCGCGAGGAGGAAATAGAGAATTTCGTGCCGCAGGAGTGCTGGACTATTGAGGCGGAGCTTACGGATCCGAAGTCGAAAAAGAGCTTTACCGCGAAGTATTACGGTGAAAACGGCAAGGAGACAAAGCTTGAAAACGCGGAGCAGTCGGCAGCCGTCGCGGCAAAGATTAAAAACGCCGTGTTCACGGTCGAAAGCGTAAAGAACGGCAAGCAAAAGCGCAAGCCGCAGCCGCCGTTCACGACAAGTACGCTCCAGCAGGAGGCGTCAAATAAATTTAATTTCCAGTCGGTAAAAACGATGCAGGTGGCACAGACGCTGTACGAGGGCGTAAATTTGGGCGGCACTATAGGCACGCTCGGTCTTATAACGTACATGAGAACCGACTCCCTGCGTATCGCCGACGACGCGCAGAGAGAAGCCGCGGCGTACCTTACCGAAGCGTACGGAAAGGAATACGTGCAGCCGCGCCAATATAAGACGAAAAAAAGCGCGCAGGATGCGCACGAGGCGATAAGACCGACCTCGATAAACATAAAACCGATAGACATAAAGGATAAGCTCACAAACGACCAGTACCGCCTGTATAAGCTCATATGGGAACGGTTCGCGGCAAGTCAGATGGCTGACGCGGTATATGACACCGCGCAGGTGACGATCGACGCGGAAGGTCACACGTTTAAGGCGAGCGGCTCGAAGATAGCGTTCGAGGGATACACGAAGGTGTACGTTGAAGCGACGGACAGCGGTAAAAAGGATAAAATGCTGCCGCCGCTCGAAAAAGGTCAAAAGCTTACCCTGAAAAATCTTGACGAAAAGCAGCATTTCACACAGCCGCCCCCGCGTTACACCGACGCTACGCTCGTGCGCGAGCTTGAGGAAAACGGCATAGGCAGACCGTCAACGTACGCGCCGACGATAGCGACGATCGTTTCGCGCGGCTACGTGACGCGCAGCAAGCGTCAGCTTGTGCCGACGGAGCTTGGATTTGTGACGGCTGAAATAATGAAAAACAACTTCAAGGATATAGTGGACGTTGAGTTCACCGCCGGTATGGAGGAAAAGCTCGACGAGGTCGAGGAAGGCAAGGAAAAGTGGAAGCGCGTCATAGAGGACTTCTACCCGCCGTTTAAGGACAATCTCGACAAGGCGCAGTCAAGCATCGAGAAGATAAAGATAAAGGACGAGGTAAGCGATGTGATATGCGACAAGTGCGGCAGAAACATGGTTTACAAGCTGTCGAAATTCGGTAAATTTCTCGCGTGTCCCGGCTACCCCGAATGCCGCAACACAAAGGCTATACGCGAGGGTACGGGCGTTGAGTGTCCGAAGTGCGGCGGCGAGATACTCGTCAGACATTCGCGCAAGGGCAAGACGTACTACGCGTGCGAAAAGCTCCCGAAGTGCGACTTTATGGCGTGGGATATGCCGCTTAAGGAAAAGTGTCCGCAGTGCGGAGGACTGCTGCTCAAAAAGCAGGGCAGGAACGGTAAAATCTTCTGCATAAACGAGGACTGCAAATACGAGCGCAGGGTAAGCAAAAAGAATGAAGGTTAAAGTAATAGGCGCGGGGCTTGCGGGCTGCGAGGCGGCGTGGCAGCTTGCGAAACGCGGCATTGAAACGGAGCTTTGCGAAATGAAGCCCGAAAAGTATTCGCCTGCGCACAAAAGCGAAAATTTTGCCGAGCTTGTATGCTCGAACTCCTTAAAGGCGGAACGCATAGAAAACGCGTGCGGACTCTTGAAGGAGGAAATGCGGCTTTTCGGTTCGCTGATGATGGAGGCTGCCGATGTGAGCCGCGTACCTGCCGGCGGCGCGCTCGCGGTTGACAGAGACGTGTTTTCATCGTACATCACCGATAAAATAAAGTCGCACCCGCTTATAACCGTACGATACGGCGAAGTGAGCGAGATAGACACCGACGAATACACGATAATCGCCACAGGGCCCCTTACGTCCGACGCTATGGCAAAGGAAATATCGCGTCTCACGGGCGGTGACGAGCTTTACTTTTACGACGCGGCAGCGCCTATCGTGACAGCCGAGAGCATAGACATGAGCAAGGCGTTCATGGCTGCGCGCTACGGCAGGGGCAGCGCGGACTACGTAAACTGCCCGATGACAAAGGACGAGTACGGCGCGTTTTACCGTGAGCTTGTGAACGCCGAAACAGCGCTGCTCAAGGAATTTGAAAACGAAAAGGTGTTCGAGGGCTGTATGCCCGTGGAGGTAATGGCGAAGCGCGGCGAACAGACGCTGACATTTGGGCCGTTAAAACCCGTAGGGCTTGTGAATCCGAAAACGGGGAAGGACGACGCATATGCCGTTGTGCAGCTTCGCAGCGAAAACGCCGAGGGTACGCTTTACAACATGGTCGGCTTCCAGACGAACCTCAAATGGGGCGAGCAGAAGCGCGTGTTCTCTATGATACCGGGGCTTGAAAACGCGGAGTTCGTGCGTTACGGCGTAATGCACCGCAACACGTATATAAACTCGCCGCGCCTTTTGGACAGGTACTACCGTATGCGCGAATATCCGAAAATATTTTTTGCCGGGCAGATCACGGGCGTGGAGGGCTACGTCGAGAGCGCGTCGAGCGGCATTTTGGCAGGGTACAATATGGCAAGGCTGCTGTCGGGCAAGAAAATGTTTGAGCCTGACGCGGGGACATGCATAGGCGCGCTGCCGCTGTACATTTCAAATCCGCAAAATACCGCGTTCCAGCCTATGAACGCGAATTTCGGCATAATAGAAGGGCTGGGCGAAAAAATACGAAATAAAGCCGAGCGTTACAACAAAATTGCGCTCCGTGCTTTAGATATAATAAAACAACAAACCAAGGAGATGTAAATTATGAAAAAGAGAATTACGGCTGTTATTCTGGCAGCGCTTATGGGAGCGGTTATGCTCGCAGGCTGCGGAAACGACAAAATAGGCGAGGGCGACGCGCCCACAGATGTGAACGTAACGGATCAGAACACAGCGGAGCCTGAGAAGGTTACGCCGACACTTATGTACTTCATTTCAAACGGCGACGCGACATTTGAGGAAGAGCAGAAGAACGTCGAGGAGCTGCAGCAGGAATACGGCGACAGCGTAAACTTCGACGTTATCAACATCGACGAGAACACCGAGGCGGCGAACAATTTCCCCGTACAGGGTCAGACGCCGATGGTAATTATGCTCGACACATCGAACAACATATCGGCGATGAGTCCTATGACATACGAAAAGGACGCGTTGAAGGGAATAATCGACGCGGCTCTGGGTGCGTAAAACACAGTAATAAAACTCTCATGGGGCACAAGCTCCGTGGGAGTTTTTTAACGCGTATAATAAAACAAAATCTCCTTAAAATATACAATAGATAAAAATAAGGAGATAAAAAGCATGATAAATGTAAGAACCGACCTCGCGGTCGAAGCGCACGAGCTGAGCAAAAGGGAAGCCGCCGACGTAACGGAGATTGACGGCGTTATATCGCGCGTCGAGGAAACGGGCAGGATAACGATAACGCGCGTCGATATAACGAACGAAAACGGCGAGCGAGCGCTCGGCAAAGCGCGCGGCAGCTACGTCACGATCGACGCTCCCGACCTTAAATACAGCCTTGAAACGTACGAGAAGGTGTGCAGGATAATATCTGACGAGATCCATAAAATGGCTGATATAGACAACGATACCCTGACGCTCGTCGTGGGACTGGGCAACCGCGACATTACGCCCGACGCGCTTGGAACAAGCGTTGTGTCGAAGCTGCTCATAACGCGCCACCTTAAAGAGAGCATGAGCAATATTTTCGGCAGCGGTATAGGCAGCGTGTGCGCGATTGCCCCGGGCGTTTCGGGTACGACGGGCATAGAGACGGCGGATATAATAAAGTCGGTGATAAGCCGCGTAAGTCCCGATTTAATAATAGCCGTTGACGCGCTCGCCGCCGCCGACATAGAGCGGATAAGCAACACGATACAAATATCCGACACCGGCATACAGCCCGGCGCGGGAGTGGGGAACAACCGCGATGGCCTGAACGAGTACACGACCGGCGTGAAGGTTATCGCAATAGGCGTGCCGACTGTTATCGACGCGTCCACCATTTCAAAGACGGAGATACCGAAGGAAATGGCTCCGCTGATGGTCACGACAAAGGACATCGACCTTGTGATAGAGCGCAGCGCGAAAACTGTCGCGAACGGGATAAACCTCGCGCTTCACCGCGATATGTCGCTCAGGGACGTTGAGAGCTTTGTGGGTTAGACGATTGACATATCGGCTTTAATAATGTAAAATATATCCAAACACGCAAAGGAGAATGGAAATGGAAACGATAAGGATAAACGACAATATCACCTTGTATTACATTCCGATGGAGAAGCTTAAAACGACTTCAATCGGCGTGTACCTGCACAGACCGCTTTGCGAAAACGAGGTGTCGGAGAACGCCGTGCTGCCGTACGTATTAAAGCGCGGCTGCAAGGCGGCAAAGGACAGCGAGGCGGTCGCGAAGTACCTCGAGGAACTGTACGGCGCGTCCTTCGGCGCGGGCGTTTCAAAATCGGGTAACGACCAGTTTATACACCTCGGCTTTGAAACAATATCCGACAGGTACGCCGCGGGCGGCGAAAAGCTCACGGCGGAGCTTACGCGTCTCGCGATGTCGGTACTGTTCGAGCCTGTCTCGTTCACGGACGAGGTTGTGGAAATCGAAAAGAAAAATGCGGTCGACAGGATAATGTCGGAGCTTAACGACAAGCGCGTTTACGCGCGCAACCGCTGCGTCGAGGAAATGTTCGCGCCGTCCGGCTACGCCTTGAGCGCGTACGGCACGAAGGACGGCGTAATGAAAATTACGGCGCAGAGCCTTAAAGCTCACTACGAGAAAATAATAACCTCAACGCCGATAGACATATACGTGTGCGGCGGCGCGGACATTAAGAGCATAGCCGCCGCGGTAAAGCCGTACGTTCAGGGTATGGAATTTACAAAAGCGGTTCTGCCGAAATCTGAAATGCTTACGGGCGGCGGGAATGTAAAGCGCGTCACCGACCGCATGGAGGTCACGCAGGGCAAGCTCTGTATCGGCTTTAAGACGGGTACCGCGCCGACCGACAGCGACTATTACGCGCTGCAGGTAATGTGCTGCGTGTGCGGCGGCGGGGCGCACAGTAAATTATTCTCGAACGTGCGCGAAAAGCTGAGCTTGTGCTACTACGCGTCGTCAAGCCTGCTGAGCTTAAACGGCGCGATGCTCGTAAACGCGGGCATAGAGTTTGAAAATTTCGACAAGGCGTACAACGAGATTATGGCGCAGCTCGACGCGGTGAAGAACGGCGACATATCCGACTGGGAATACGTGTCGAGCGTTAAGGCGCTCGTGAACGGCTTCGAGGGCTTTAAGGACAACCAATTCGCGATGCAGACGTTTCATATAAATCAGCGTCTTGCGGGACTTACCGACGACATTGACGCGGTGAAGGAGAAAATCAAAGCCGTAACGGTTGACGACATAAAGCGCGCCGCCGAAAAAATCGAGCTTAACACCGTGTATTTCCTGACGGGAAAGGGGGAATAAGGTCATGGAATTAAAGCATATCACAAGCGAAATAACGGGTGAGGAAATGTACTGCGGCACGCACCCGTCGGGACTTGGCATATACCTTATACCGAAAAAAGGCTACAGTGAAACCTACGCGATATTCGGCACGCGTTACGGTTCGGTCGACTCGAAATTCATAGTCCCGGGCGAAACGGAGGTAACGGAAGTGCCGGACGGTATAGCGCACTACCTTGAGCATAAAATGTTCGATCAGCCCGACGGCAGCAACGTGTTCGACAAATTCGCGAAATACGGCGGCAACGCCAACGCGTTCACGTCGTTTAACATGACCGCGTACCTCTTTACCGCGACGGAGCATATCGAGGAAAACCTCGCCGCGCTTATGGATTACGTGCAGTCCCCGTACTACACCGACGAAACGGTACAAAAGGAGCAGGGCATAATCGGTCAGGAGATAAAGATGTACGACGACAGCGGAAACTGGAAGCTGTTCTTTAACCTCTTAAACTGCCTGTACAAGAACCACCCCGTCAAAAAGGAGATAGCGGGTACGGTCGAGAGCATAAGCCGCATAACGCCCGAGTACCTTTACAAGTGCTATAACACATTTTACAACCTCTCGAACATGTCGGTCGTCGTTGTCGGCGGCTTTGACGTTAAGAGAGTGCTTGACGTAATAGAAAAGGGCGTAAAGAAAAACGAGCCGTTCACGGAGGAAATAAAAAAGATATACGAGGACGAGCCTGACGAGATCGCGAAGCCGTACGCAGAGCAGAGCCTGAGCGTCGCGTCGCCGCTGTTTATGATAGGCTTCAAGGACACCGACACAGGTTACGGCGGCGAAAAACTGCTTCAAAAGTACATTGAGGTAAGCATACTGCTTAAAATGCTGTTCGGCAAAAGCTCGCGTCTTTACAAGGATCTTTACGAAAGCGGTCTCATAAACAACACCTTCCAAACGGACTACACCGTTCAGCCGTCGTACGCGTACAGCACGATAGAGGGCGAGAGCCGCGACAGCAAGGCGGTGTACGAGGCGGTAAAGAATGAGATAGAGCGCGTAAGGCGCGAGGGACTTAACGAGGACGATTTTAACAGAATTAAAAAGGTCATGTGGGGACGGTATATCCGCTCGCACAACGACGTCGAGGACTACGCGGGTACGTTTATGCAGTTCCTGTTTATGGGCGCGGACTACTTCAACTACCACGACGCGTACGAGAAAGTCACGTTTGACGGCGTAAAACGCAGATTTGAAAATCATTTTGTACCGGAGCGCAGCGCGCTTTCGGTGATAAATCCCGTATAAAAAACAACGGTTCGGCGATTTGCCGAACCGTTTTTATGTACTACAATTTTTCTTTGAGAACGTCGTCGAACGTTATTTTTTGAAGCTCGCTCGTGAGCGCGCACTGTACGGCGTAAAGCTTGCGCTGCACCTTGCACACGCCGCTGTTCTCGCACGCCGTCGGATCCTCGAGGCACTTGTTTATCGCGATTTTCCCATCGATAAGCTCCACAATGTCCCGAAGCGTTATATCCTCGGGACTTACCGCCAGCATGTAACCGCCGCTGCTGCCGCGGAACGATTTGAGTATGCCCGAACCGACGAGCTTGTTTAATATTTTCAGCGCGAAACGGTACGGTATATTGTTCTTTTCCGCAATCGCCTTCGCGTCCAAACGCGCGCTGTCAGCCGCGAGCATGGCGACGATCCGTAATGCGTAATCGGCTTCGCGTGTTATTTTCATTTCAGCTTTTCCTCCGTAATACTAAGAATTTCCTCCGCGTACGACGCCGGCGTGCGTCCCTGTATAACGCGGATTTTAACGTCGCAGTCGTCGTAAAACGGCTTGCGCTTCAAAAACCGCTCCCGTATTTCGTCCATGCTTTCACCCTTCATGAGCGGACGCGTCGCTCTCGCCTCGCTTACGCGCTCCTCTATAACCGCGAAATCGGGATCGAGATTGAATATTATGCCGTTCTTCCTCAATGCTTCCACATTGCGCTTGTCAAGCACAACACCGCCGCCCGTTGCAATAACCGTGCCGTCTGAAAGCGCGGCTTTTTCGACCGCTTTCTTTTCAAGCTCCCTGAAATACTTTTCGCCGTAACGCTCGAATATCTCGCTTATCTCCATACCGCTCTCGGTCACGATCATGGAATCGGTGTCCTCGAAGCGGTAGCGCGACTTGTCGGCGATCGCTCTGCCTATCGCGGTCTTACCGGTCGCCATAAATCCCGTCAGAACAATGTTCATCTGCCGAACACCTCTTTTCGGATTTCGTCGCCCATACCGTCGGGGAGCTTGATTTCCGTAAACAGCTCGTACGCGATTATCCCCTGGTATATCAGCATACCCAGACCGTTAAGCGTTTTCGCGCCGCGCTTTCTTGCTTCCGCGAGGAACAGCGTTTCATCGGGGTTGTAAATCATATCGGCAACGGCAGTGCTGCTGTCGATAAAGTCAAGGCTCGTAATTTCGTCGATGCTGTCGGTCGGCAGCACATTTTCCTGCGGCTCCATACCGGCGGAGGTGGTGTTTATGACTATATCGAATTTAAGCTCGTCAACGCTCGTTTTTATCTCAAAGCCCTTTGTTTTCAGAATATCCTCCGCGAGAGAAACCGCCTTCGCCTTTGTACGGTTTAATACGGTTATCTCCTTCGCGCCGCTGTCTATGAGCCGTATAATCGTCGGACGCGTAACGCCGCCCGCGCCGATTATCAGAATTTTGCTGCCCTCGATTTTAACGCCTTCGGTCTTCAGCGCCATACAAAATCCGTCCGCGTCGGTGTTGTAACCGGTGAGAACGCCGTTGTTATTGACAACCGTGTTGACGCTGCCAAGCTCTTTCGCCGTATCCGTAACGACGTCGAGATACTTCATGACCTCGGTCTTGTGCGGCGCGGTTACGTTTATTCCTTTAATATTGAGCGCACGCATACCCTCGATTGCCTCTTTGAGATTTTCGGGCTTTACGAGGTACGCGCCGTATACGCAGTTGTTATGTACGGTCTCGGATATGAAGTTGTGCATAGCCGGTGAAAACGTATGCTCAACGGGATACCCGATTATACCGAGATGCTGCGTGTGTCCGTTTATTTCAATCATGTCTTTTTCTCCGTTCGTAAGAATGGGTTTATTCTACCATAATTTTTTTCGGTTGAACAGATTTTTTAATAAATTAAACTGCTTTTTTATAAAAAAAATCATGTTTTTGATTTTGAACGGAACACAACCGCGACGAGAAATCCGAACACGATCGCGGCGCACACACCGCCCGCCGCGGCGGTAAGACCGCCCGTGAACGCGCCCAGAAGCCCCTTTTCCGCGACCGCGCGGTACGCGCCTTTGCACAGGTTGTAGCCGAAACCCGTGAGAGGTACCGTCGCGCCGGCTCCGGCAAAGCTTACGAGCGGCTCGTATATGCCGAAAAACTGCAGCACAACGCCGCTTACCACGAATGTGACGAGTATTCTTGCCGGCGTAAGCTGCGTTTTGTCTATAAGGATTTGACCGATAACGCAGATAAGTCCGCCCACAACGAACGCCTTTACAAATTCAATAACCGTATCCATCACTTAGCCTCCCTTTCAATCGTGACCGCGTGCGCTATGCACGGTATACTCTCGCCCTGCTGAACGATCATCGGGTTCATCAGCGCGCCCGTTGCCATGACGAGTATTTTGTTCAGATTTCCCTTCTTAAATTCGCTCATGATATGACCGCACAGCACGCTCGCACAGCAGCCGCAGCCGCTTCCTCCGGCGTGCGTGTCCTGCTTTTCACCGTCGAAAATCATCTTGCCGCAGTCGTTGTGAATGTTTCGGAGATTGTACCCCTCTCTGCCCATGAGGTCTATAAGAATGTCCGAGCCTATATGTCCGAGGTCACCGGTCAGAATGAGGTCGTAGTCGGACGGTTTTCGTCCCGTTTCTTTAAAGTGTGCGATAAGCGTGTCGATAGCCGCCGGAGCCATTGCCGCGCCCATGTTGGTAAGATCGGAAATACCCTTGTCTATAACCTTTCCGCTCGTTACGTGCGTAATCATCGCTATACCCTTTTCGGACGAGAGCGCCGCACACCCCGAACCCGTGACTGTCCACTGCGCCGCCGGAGGACGCTGACCGCCGTATTCGAGCGGCGTGCGGAACTGCTTTTCGGCTGTGCAGAAGTGGCTTGAAGTCGCGCACAGCACATTGTCGGCAAAACCGCCGCCTATGAGCATAGCGCCTATCGAAAGACTCTCCGTCATGGTCGAGCAAGCGCCGTACAGTCCGAGGAACGGAATATCCATGTCGCGCATACAGTAGTGCGCGCCTATGCACTGGTTTAATAAATCTCCGGCGAGTACGTAATCGATATCCTTCTGCGCAAGACCGGCTTTGTCGAGTGCGGTAAACACCGCCTTTTTCTGCAATTTGCTCTCCGACTTTTCCCACGTGCTTTCGCCGAGCGTATCGTCGGTAAGCACAACGTCGAAGCTGTCGCGGAGCGGACCTTCGCCCTCCTTAACGCCGACGATTGCCGCCGACTCCCTTATATACACAGGTCTTTCAATTTTAATTGTCTGTCTGCCTATTCTGCTCATATAAATTTCCTTTCCCGAATATTAAATCATGCTCGTAACCCAGTAGATAAGCCCCGCTATCCATGACGCGAGCGCGCCGTACAGTATGACGGGACCTGCTATGGTAAATATTTTCGCGCCCGTTCCGAGTACCATGCCCTCCGTTTTCGCCTCGAGCGCGGGCGATACCACGGAGTTTGCGAAGCCTGTTATCGGCACGACCGTACCGGCGCCGGCGTGCTTTGCGATTTTCGGGTATATGTCAAGTCCCGTGAGCAGCGCGCCGAGGAATATCATCGTAATCGACTCGAACGTCGCCGCGCTTTCCTCGTCAAGCCCTATCGCCTTGTACAGCGTTATAAATCCCTCGCCTATGGCGCAGATTAGTCCGCCTATCAAAAACGCCTTGACGCAGTTTTTGAGTATAGTGGAATTGGGCGTTTTCTTTTTCACATACTCGCCGTATTCCTTGTTTGTCATTTCATGCTTCATATACGTAAATCCGTCCTTTCCCAAGCTTAAACCGTTTTATATATCATTTCACCGTTTCAGCAAAAATATGAACAAAATATAAATTTTTGTGTTTTTGCAGACGGGCGGCGTAAAACTATTGATATTTGCGGCAAAATCATATATAATATATGCGAGGTGATAGCAATGTCAAATAAGGAACGAATTATTCAGCTTATAGATAACGTACCCGACAACAGGCTTGTATATATAGTTGACATACTCGAATCGTTAAAGGCTTACGCGAACGAGCCGACGGCTGAAGCGGCAGAACCCGACGAGTGGGACATGGCGATGATTCGTGATGCCGAGCGTATCAACGACGGAACAACGGTGTCTCTTGAAGAAATGATGGCAAAGGACGGGTTTACCTATGCGGACTTACAGAATTGAACTGCAAAAGGCGGCGAGAAAATTCATAGAGAAGCAGGACAAGCAGCAGAGACTGCGGCTCTACAAGGCAATCTACATGCTGCCGCACGGAACGGATATACGCCGTCTTGCGGGAACAAAAATGTATAGGCTTCGGGTGGGTGATTTCCGCATATTGTACGAGATTGACAACGGAGTTTACAAAATAAATGTGATAAATATTGACAACCGCGGTCAGGTATACAAGAATTTATAAATGCTGACGCAAGTCGGTGCGCCGTCTCGATATACGGATATTGAGACGGTGTATTTTTTATATCGGCGGTCGGAAATATGAACAAAATATAAATTTTATAAAATATACGCGCCGAAGGTTGAATTTTGACGGCATTTGCGATATAATACAAAATTGGTATAGGCAACTTTAAGATTACGGAGAAACGATATGTTCGGATATATATCAATCTGTCGGGAGGGTATCGGCGAAGAGGATGCAAACACGTTCCGCGCGTACTACTGCGGTCTTTGCAAAGCTGTGGGACGCGAATGCTCGCAGCTTTCGCGGCTGGGACTGAGCTACGACATAACATTTCTCGCGCTTGTGCTGTCATCCGTGCTTTTTGAAAACGCGGACATAACAGAGGAACGCTGCGCCGTACACCCGTTTAAGAAACACCCGTGCGTCGTGAACGACAAGGCGGTTGACTATGCCGCGCGGGTGGGGGAGATACTGACGTACTTAAAGCTCAAGGACGACTGCAGCGACGAGGGCGGCGTGAAGGCGCGTATCGCTATGGCGGCGCTGCGAAGCGGCAAAAACAAGGCTCTCGCGAAAAACAAAGAGGCGTATGACTTCATATCCGACAGACTTTCGGAGCTGTCACTGCTCGAAAAACAAAACTGCTCCGAAATCGATGAGGCCGCCGACAGATTCGCGAAAATACTCGAATACGTGTTCACGCCCGATTTCGTCACGGACGGCGACACGCGTCGGATTCTGTCGTGGTTCGGGTACAACCTCGGGCGGTGGCTCTACATTATCGACGCGTACGACGACATCGAAAAGGATTACAAATCCGGCTCGTACAATCCGTTTCTTGCTAACAGACGTGGAAACGCGGAGGAAATAAAAAAGCAGATACGCGGGCGCACGGAGTTTACCCTTACGCTCACGCTTGAAAATACGGCTTCGGCTCTGGAGCTTTTAAGGCTCCACAGGAACCGAAAACTTATAGAAAACATAGTCTATCAGGGACTTAAGGGGAAGCAAAAATCTGTATTGGGAGAGGAATAAATGGATCCGTATAAGGTTTTGGGCGTTGACAGAAACGCGGACGAGGAAACAATCAAAAAGGCTTACCGCGAGCTTGTGAAAAAATATCATCCCGACAAGTACGTCAACAATCCGCTCGCCGATTTGGCTGCGGAAAAAATCAAGGAAATCAACAAGGCGTACGACATGATTATGAATAAACAAAGCTCGGGCGGCAGCTACTCGGGAAACACATCGTCCGGCGGCTACACGGGCGCATCGTCGGGCGGCTACACGGGCGGCTCGGCGTCGTTTGAGGCTGTGCGCTCGCTCATTACGCAGGGACGCGTAAACGAAGCGGCGGCGATGCTTAACTCACTGCCGCGCACGGCTGAATGGTACTACCTTTCGGGACGCGTGCGTATGCAGATGGGCTGGTACGACCAGGCGCTGAGCTTCTTCCAGACGGCTGTAAATATGGAGCCGAACAACGCGGAATATGTCGAGGCGCTCCAAAACCTCAGGTCGCGCCGTCAGGATTACACGAACTCCACACAGGGCGGCGGAATGTGCATGCCGTGCGATCCATGCACGATGTGCATGTGTCTGCAGTGCTGCACGCCGTGGTGCGATCCGTGCTGATTTTTTCGGAAAGGACAAAGCAATATGAACAATAACGAACAGCATATAACTTCAATAGGCGGTCAGGCAGTCATGGAAGGCGTAATGATGCGCGGGCCGTACAAAACAGCCGTCGCGGTGCGTAAGCCCGACGGCGGCATAGCCTGTAAAATCGACGACAACGGCGTTAAAACGCGCGCAAAATTCTGGCGGCTGCCGATAATACGCGGCTGCGTGAATTTTGTTGACAGCCTTGTGATAGGCATGAAGGCGCTTATGTACAGCGCGGAATTTGTCGACCTCGAGGGTGACGAGGAGGAAGAGGAGAGCAAATTCGACAAGTGGCTCGAGGATAAGCTCGGCGACAAAATAAAAGACGTTGTAATCTACTTTGCAATCGCGGTTTCGCTCGTGTTCAGCATAGCGGTGTTCATGCTTTTGCCGACGTTTATCACAAAGGGCGTTGAATCGCTCGGCGCGCTGTCGCCGGCGGTGAACACGGTAACGTCTACGGGCGCGTTCACGAGCATATTCGAGGGCGTAATACGTATGGTAATATTCATCTCGTACCTTGCGCTTGTGTCGCAGATGAAGGATATAAAGCGCGTGTTCATGTACCACGGCGCGGAGCATAAAACGATAGCGTGCTACGAGGCGGGCGAGGAGCTTACGCCGGAGAACGTGAAGAAGTACACGCGTTTCCACCCCAGATGCGGAACGAGCTTCCTGCTTTTCGTAATGATAGTGAGCATACTGCTTTTCGCTCTGCTGCCGCGCTTTGACGGCTTTAACGCCGCAGTCAGCACACTATTAAGAATGGGTACGCGCCTTTTGCTGCTCCCCGTTGTCGCGGGAATATCCTACGAGCTTATAAAGTGGGCGGGCAGAAGCAAAAACAAATGCGTCGGTCTTTTGTCAAAGCCGGGACTGTGGCTGCAGAAGCTCACGACGCGCGAACCCGACGAAAGTATGATAGAGGTCGCGATCGAAGCGATGAAGCCGTGCATACCCGAGGATAAAGAGGACGACAAATGGTAATCGACGCTCTTGTAAGACACGCCGCCTCAATGCTTACCGACAACGCGCGGTTCGAGGCGGAAATGCTTGTAATGCACGCGCTCGGCATAAGCCGGACGGAGCTTATCACAAATCCGCGCCGCGCCGTGACGGACGGCGAAATACAAACAGTAAACGAAACGGCGGCTCGGCGCGCAGGCGGTGAGCCGCTTCAATATATTCTCGGCGAAACGGAATTTATGTCGCTGCCGTTTAAGCTAAGCCGCGCAACGCTCATACCGCGCAGCGACACCGAAACGCTCGTCGAACACGTTTTGGAATACATGAACGGCGAAACGTGCAGCATTCTCGACATCGGCGCGGGTACGGGCTGTGTCGGTATAAGCCTCGCGCATTACAATAAAAACGCGCGCGTGACGGAGCTTGACATAAGCGCCGACGCGCTAAATACGGCAAAAGAAAACGCCGAAATAAACGGCGTTTCGGACAGAGTGAAATTTGTCCGAGCCGACATATTAAGCGAGATCCCCGACGGCACGTACGATATTATCGTGTCAAATCCGCCGTATATCGAAACGTCGGTTATCGGCACCCTGCAGACCGAGGTAAAGGATTACGAGCCGCTTTCCGCGCTTGACGGCGGAGAGGACGGACTTAAGTTTTACAGACGCATAACCGAAATCGCCCCGAAAATGCTGAAAAAGGGCGGACTTCTCGCGTTTGAAATAGGTTTTGATCAGGGCGAAAGCGTCAAAACGCTTATGGGAAAAAATTTCAAAGACATAAAGATAATAAAGGATTTGTGCGGCAATGACAGGGTAATATCGGGACGGTGCGCGCGACCATAAAAAAACAGTTGAAAACGGCGCTGATAACAGCTATAATATTTGTATCGCTTTACAATGTGATTTTGAGGTGGTAAAAATGGAAAATAAAATAAATTATATGCCGGTTGTGCCGATGCGCGGAATGGTGCTTTTTCCGCACATGACGCTCAACTTTGACGCGGCGAGGACGGCTTCGGTAAAAGCCATTGAAGCCGCGAGCGCGGCAAATTCAATCGTATTCCTTGCGGCGCAGAGGGACATAAGCATCGAGGAACCGTCGTTCGCCGACGTGTACGACGTCGGAACGGTCGCGCAGATACGCCAGGTAATGCGTATGCCGGGCGGCGTGGTGCGCGTGATAGTGCAGGGCGTGCGGCGCGGCTTTATCGACTGCGAAATACCGTGCGACGGATATTTGAAGGCGGGCATACTCGAGTACGAGGACTCCGACTACGACAGCGGTACTCTTGCAAAAGCGCATAAGAACCGTCTGCGCAAGATGTACGAGGAATACTTTTCACAGAACCCGCGCCTTACCGCCGACAATTTCATGCAGGTAATGTCGGCACATACACTCGGCGAACTGTGCGATATAACAGCCGCAGGCGCGGAGCTTGAGGTGGAGGCAAATCAAGAGATACTTGAGGAAATCGACGTGTGCAAGCGGGCGGAAATGCTCACCGCCGCGCTGCAGAACCGCATGGAGGTTTTAAAGCTCGAGCGCCAGATAGCCGAGCGCGTAAAAGAGCGGCTCGACAAAAATCAGCGCGAATACTACCTGCGTGAACAGCTTCACGTGATACAGGAGGAGCTTGACGGCGGCGGAACGATAAGCGAAGCGGAGGAGTACGAAAAACAGATAAAGAAGCTCAAAACGACAAAGGATACGAAGGATAAGCTGTTAAAGGAGGTTGACCGCTTCCTTAAAATGCCGCCCTCATCGTCGGAGAGCGCCGTTGTAAGGAGCTACCTCGACACCGTTCTCGAAATGCCGTGGAACAAGACGACGAAGGAAAACAACGATATACAGAACGCGCGCGCCGTGCTTGACGAGGATCACTACGGTCTTGACAAGGTGAAGGAGAGAATAGTCGAGTACCTCGCCGTAAGGCAGATGACGAACGGCAAAAGCAGCGCGATACTCTGTCTTGTCGGGCCTCCGGGCGTCGGTAAAACGTCGGTCGCGAAATCGGTCGCGCGAGCGCTCGGCAGGAAATACGTCCGCATATCGCTCGGCGGCATACACGACGAAAGCGACATACGCGGTCACAGAAAGACGTACATAGGCGCTATGGAGGGCAGGATAATGGCTGCCATGAAGGAAGCGAAAACGCTTAATCCGCTTATACTGCTCGACGAGATCGACAAAATGGGCGTCGATTACAAGGGCGATCCGTCAGCCGCGCTTCTGGAAGTGCTTGACTACGAGCAAAACGGCTCGTTCCGCGACCACTACATAGAAGTGCCGTTCGACCTGTCAAAGGTGCTGTTCATAACTACCGCGAACACGCTCGAAACGGTGTCGCGTCCGCTTCTGGACAGAATGGAGATAATCGAGCTTACAGGTTACACGAGCGCGGAGAAATTCCATATCGCGAAGGACTATCTTATCCCGAAAACGCTCAAAGCTAACGGTCTCACCGACAAGCAGCTCACGATCGCCGACAGCGCGCTGCGCGAAATAATCGAGCATTACACGCGCGAGGCGGGCGTCAGAAAACTGGAGCAGAAAATAGGCGAAATATGCCGCAAGGCGGCTAAGGAGCTTTTGAGTACGCGCAAGCGCGTAATAAAGGTAAACGTAAAGAATTTGGAGGACTTCCTCGGCAAGCCCCACTACCGCTTCGACATGATGAACGAGCATGACGAGGTGGGCGTTGCAAGGGGACTTGCGTGGACGTCGGTGGGCGGCGATACGCTGTCGATAGAGGTAAACGTAATGCCCGGCAGCGGCAAGGTGGAGCTTACGGGTAAGCTCGGCGACGTGATGAAGGAAAGCGCCGTTGCGGCGATAAGCTACATACGTGCGAACGCGAAGGAACTTAAAGTGCCGTCCGACTTCCACAAGGAGTACGACATACATATCCACGTCCCCGAGGGTGCTGTGCCTAAGGACGGGCCGTCGGCGGGTATAACCATGGCGACAGCCGTTGTGAGCGCGCTCACGAAAAATCCCGTAAGGAACGACATAGCGATGACGGGCGAAATAACGCTTCGCGGACGCGTTCTGCCGATAGGCGGACTTAAAGAAAAATCGCTCGCGGCGTACAGGGCGGGCATAAAGGACATAATCATACCCGAGGAAAACAAGCCCGACATTGACGACGTACCCGACGAGGTGCGCGACAAGCTGCATTTCATACCCGTAACAAACATGGATGCGGTGCTAGATAACGCGCTGAGATAACTTTCTTACCGCGTTATCCGCGCTTACATTATAAATCAATTCGTGAAGGGAGGTTATACCGGACGGCGGGGGAGCGCCCGACGCTCGTATTTTTTGCGATGGGAACTCGTGTTTCGAGGTGAGAGGGAGTAATTGAACTCCGACCGTGCGAAAGATTGACTTCTTTCGTAATTTTATTTACGAAATGAGGAATTAAAAATGAAAACAAATAAGAAACTTTTGAAAATGACGGTACTCGCGATGCTCGTCGCGCTCGGCGTTGTAATATCGCCGATACTGCGCGTTGAGGGAATGTGTCCTATGGCGCACTTTATAAACATCGTCTGTTCTGTGCTTTTGGGGCCTTACTATTCGCTCGCATGCGCGACAATGATAGGCATTCTGCGTATGGCGTTCATGGGCATACCGCCGCTGGCGCTTACGGGCGCGGTATTCGGAGCGTTTTTGTCGGGAATTTTCTACCGAACGTCTAAGGGCAACCTCTTGATGGCGGTACTCGGCGAGGTAATAGGAACGGGCATTATCGGAGCGATCGTGTCGTACCCCGTAATGTCGCTTTTGTGGGGCAAGGAAGGACTTACGATGTTCTTCTACGTGCCGTCGTTCATATGCGGAACGCTCATAGGCGGAAGCATAGCGTTCGCGTTTTTGAAAAAGCTGTCGTCGGCAGGCGCGCTCACGCGTTTCCAGAACGCGCTCGGCTCACCCGTTTACGAGTATAAGGGCAGCATAATCGGCAACGCCGTTTCCATAGCCGCGATAGGAGTTATATTATTTGTTGTTATAAATTTGGCAAAGGATTTGTTCAAAATAAATTCAGCCGCCATGCCTTACATAACATACGGCATACTCGGCGCGTTCGTGCTTGCGGCGCTCGTGTACACGGCGGTAAAGGTACTCGGGAGAAAAACGAATGAAGGCTGACGAAATATACGGCATAACGGAGCGGATAAGGGAAAAATCACCCCTTATCCACTCCATAACAAACCCAATATCCATAAATCAATGCGCCAACGCGCTGCTCGCGGTCGGCGCGAGACCGATAATGGCGGAGCATCCGCGCGAGGTAGGGGAAATAACCGAAACAGCCGACGCGCTGTACCTCAATCTCGGCAACATCACCGACGCGCGCATGGAATCAATGATGATTTCGGTAAAAACCGCGAAGGAAAAAAATATTCCCGTAACGCTCGACCTTGTGGGCGTAGCCTGCTCGAAGCTGAGACGTGATTACGCGTCGGAGCTTATAGGTGCGAACATTCCGGCGGTTATAAAGGGCAACTATTCCGAAATAACAGCCATGTCGCAAACCGGCTACACAAGCGCGGGCGTTGACGCGGACGGCTCTCTGACCGTGGAGAGCGTCACCGAAACCGCCGCGGAATTAGCCGAAAAATTTAACACCGTCGTACTCGCGAGCGGTAAAACCGATATAATATGCGGCTTCGGACGCGTATTGTACGCGCATAACGGCACGCCGCAGCTTTCACGCGTGACCGGTACAGGCTGTATTTTGGGCGCGCTTGCCGCGTGCTGCACATCTGTGACGGACGGATTTGAAGCCGCCGCGTCGGCGTGCGCGCTGCTCGGAATAAGCGGCGAAATGTCCGAAACCGATAAAGGCGGCGGCACGTTCATGGTAAATCTGATTGACAATCTCACGACGCTCGGCGCGGAGCAGATAACAGAGCGTCTGAATATAGAGGAGGCTGCTGCGTATGGAAAAATTTAATCCGCTATTGTACGTCATAACCGACAGCGAAAGCTTCACCGAGGACGAGTTTCTTCGCCGCGTCGAGGAAGCGCTCATTGGCGGCGCAACGCTTATGCAGCTTCGCGAAAAGAACCGCAGCGGACTCGAATATTACCGTCTCGCGAAAAAGGTTCACGAAATAACGGCAAAATACGGCGTGCCGCTCATAATAGACGACCGGCTTGACGTCGCGCTCGCCGCCGGCTGCGAGGGCGTACATCTCGGACAGAGCGACCTGCCGGTGGACGCCGCGCGCAAAATCGCCGGCGGCAATTTTATAATCGGCGCGACCGCGAAAACTGTCGAACAGGCCGAAACGGCGTACCGCATGGGCGCGGACTACCTCGGTTCGGGCGCGGTGTACCCGACGACAACGCATGTCGTGACGCGCATAACACCGGTCGAAACGATCGACGCGATATGCCGCGCCGTACCTATCCCCGTAAACGCGATAGGTGGACTTACGAAGGACAATCTCGGCGTTCTCGAAGGCGTGGGGATAAAGGGCGTGTGCGTCGTGTCGGCTGTGATGAAGGCGGACGATCCGCAAAACGCGGCACGAGAGCTTTTACATGCCGCAAACGCGCTTATAAACGGCAAAACGGAGGGTTTAAGATGAAAACAGCGCTTACGATCGCCGGAAGCGACAGCAGCGGCGGTGCGGGCATACAGGCTGACATAAAAACGATGAGCGCGCACGGCGTGTACGCGATGAGCGCAATAACGGCTCTCACCGCCCAGAACACAACGGGTGTGCGCGGCATATACGAGGTAACGCCCGAATTTCTCAAAATGCAGCTTGACGCGGTATTCGAGGACATCTACCCCGACGCGGTAAAAATCGGCATGGTATCGACCGCGCTGCTCGCGGAGATAATCGCCGAGCGGCTTATATTTTACGGCGCGAAAAATATAGTCATAGATCCCGTAATGGTCGCGACGAGCGGCTCAAGCCTTACCGATACCGACGCGATTTCGGTACTGCGCGAAAAACTGTTTCCGCGCGCGGCGCTCATAACGCCGAACATACCCGAAGCCGAAGCGCTCAGCTGCATGAAAATAACGTCCGCCGCCGATATGGAAAAGGCCGGAGCAAAAATAAGCTCGCAATGCGGCTGTGCCGTACTCGTAAAGGGCGGTCACAGCGTACACGACGCGAGCGATCTTTTGTGCGAAAACGGCGTTTTCACGTGGTTTCACGGCGAACGGACAGACAACCCCAACACCCACGGCACGGGCTGCACGCTCTCATCGGCGATAGCGTCGAATCTGGCGAAGGGCTGCGCACTCACGGAAGCGGTAAAGCGCGCGAAGGACTACATCTCCGCCGCGCTTGCCGACGGTCTCGACCTCGGCAGCGGCAAAGGACCTATGAATCATATGTTTAACGTCAGCCTCCCTTGTTAAAGGGAGGGGGACCGCCGAAGGCGGTGGAGGGATTCATTATAAAAATGGAAAATGAATCCCCCAGTCACGCTACGCGTGACAGCCCCCTTTGACAAGGGGGCCTCACGGTATACGCCGTAGGGGCGACCCTTGCGGTCGCCCGTTTTTATGTATACACGTCGGGCGACCGCAAGGGTCGCCCCTACTTTTATTCCCAAAATTTCCAATTATTTTCCCGCCCTGTATTGCAAAATCCGCGGATTTATTATATAATTACCATATATGGCATACACGGATGCGAACGGAGTGATATTCAATGTATACAAAGGACGGTAAACTATGGATAGCGACGGGTGAAACGCCCATTTTACTCAACCCCGCCATGGCGAACAGGCACGGACTTATCGCCGGAGCAACCGGTACGGGTAAAACGATAAGCCTGAAGGTTATGGCTGAAACGTTAAGCACCGCCGGAGTGCCGATTTTCATGGTCGACATAAAGGGCGACGTGTGCGGAATCGCGAAAGCGGGCGAGGAAAACCACCACGTAACGGATCAGCTTGAAAAATGCAAGGTAACGGAGGAATTTCCGTACAGGGACTACCCGACCGTATTCTGGGACGTTTACGGAGAAAAGGGCATACCTGTAAGAACGACCGTTTCACATATGGGGCCGACGCTTATCTCGCGCCTTCTGGGACTTAACCCGACGCAGGAGGGCGTTCTTGAAATAGCGTTCCGCGTAGCCGACGAGGAACAGCTTCTGCTCATAGACATTAAAGACCTTCGCTCCATGCTCATGTACGTTTCGGATAACGCGAAGGAGATACAGGCAAAGTACGGCAACGTCTCGGCGCAGAGCGTCGGCGCGATACTGCGCTCGCTTTTGTCGCTCGAAAACGCCGGCGGCGACATTTTCTTCGGCGAGCCGGAGCTTGACATACGCGACTGGATACGCACCAACGCCCAAAGCGCGGGCATTATAAACGTGCTTGACTGCGTAAAGCTCGCGAACGAGCCGCTTTTGTACTCAACGTTCCTTTTGTGGCTGCTTACCGACCTTTACGAAATGCTGCCGGAGGTCGGTGACCTCGACAAGCCGAGAATGGTATTTTTCTTCGATGAGGCGCATATGCTGTTTAACGACGCGCCGAAGGCTCTTGTTGAAAAAATCGAACAGGTTATACGTCTTATCCGCTCGAAGGGCGTGGGCATATACTTCATAACTCAAAGCCCTGCCGACATACCCGAAACAATTCTTGCGCAGCTTGGAAACAGAATACAGCACGCACTCCGCGCGTTCACACCGGCGGAGCAGAAGGCTGTAAAGGTCGCGGCGCAGACGTTCAGACCAAATCCCGCGTTCGACACAGAGGAAGCAATTTCCGTACTCGGCACGGGCGAGGCGCTCGTATCGTTTCTCGACGACGACGGCGCGCCGTCAATCGTTCAGCGCGCATTCATACTTCCGCCGCAGAGCTTTATGGGGCCGTGCGGCGACGATATACGCAACAACATAGTAAACGGCTCGGAATTTTACCTCAAATACAAGGACGCGGTTGACAACCGCTCCGCTTACGAGGAGCTTGAGGAAGCGCGCGAGGAAAAGGAAAAGGCTGCTGAAGAAGCCAAAGCTGAGGAGAAACGCATCAAGCAGGAAAAGGAAGCCGAAAAGGAGCGTATCGCGCAGGAGAAAGAGGAAGCGCGCAAAAAACGCGAGGAAGAGCGCGAGCATGACCGTATGGAGCGTGAACTCAAAAAGAAATTCTCTATGGTAAACAAGGTCGCGTCAACGGCGCTCGGACAAATCGGACGCGAGGTTGGACGCAAGGTCGCGCGCGGCGTGTTCGGAAATATGAAGTGGTTTTAACGCTTGACACGGCGGCGAAATTACTGTATACTTATAATATAAAAATTTAGGGGAGCTTTACGGCTGAGAGGAAGGTACGCTTCGACCCGCTGAACCGTCCGACGGACAATGCCGTCACGGGATAAATAAGGCTATGACGCGTTTCCCCGACGGAGACGCGTTTTACTTTTCGGAAAGGATTGAAATTATGGATTACACAACACAAATGGACGCGGCGAAAAAGGGCATAATAACGCCGGAAATGGAAATCGTATGCGCGAAGGAGGACATTGACGCAGAAATTTTGCGCGAAAGAATAGCGCGCGGAACGGTCGTCATTCCGGCTAACATAAACCACAAGGCGTTAAGCCCCGAGGCTGTCGGTGAGGGAATGAAAACAAAAATCAACGTAAATCTCGGAATTTCCAAGGACTGCACGGATTACAGCGTCGAAATGGAAAAGGTACAGATGGCTGTCGATATGAAAGCCGAGGCGATCATGGACTTAAGCTGCTTCGGCAAAACGCACGAGTTCCGCCGTAAATTGGTTGAAACGTGTCCGGCGATGATAGGCACTGTGCCTATGTACGACGCGGTCGGCTACCTCGACAAGGAACTTGCGGAGATCACCGCCGACGAATTCCTCGACGTAATCGAGGCTCACGCGAAGGACGGCGTTGACTTCATGACTATCCACGCCGGCATAAACCGCCGCACCGCTTCGATTTTTAAGGAGACAAACCGCGTAACAAATATCGTTTCGCGCGGCGGCTCGCTCATATACGCATGGATGGAAATGACGGGAAACGAAAACCCGTTTTATGAATATTACGACAAGGTTCTTGATATTTTGGCGAAATATGACGTAACGATAAGCCTCGGCGACGCGTGCCGTCCCGGCTCTACGCACGACTCGACCGACGCGTCGCAGGTCACGGAGCTTGTGGAGCTTGGGATACTCACAAAGCGCGCATGGGAAAAGAACGTGCAGGTAATGGTCGAAGGCCCCGGACATATGGCTATCGACGAAATAGCGGCGAATATGAAGCTCGAAAAGCGGCTCTGCCACAACGCGCCGTTTTATGTACTCGGTCCGCTCGTAACGGACATCGCGCCCGGATACGACCACATCACGTCCGCGATAGGCGGAGCGATAGCGGCGGCGAGCGGAGCGGATTTCCTCTGCTATGTAACACCTGCCGAGCATCTGCGCTTACCGAACGCGGACGACGTGCGCGAGGGAATAATCGCGTCGAAAATAGCCGCTCACGCGGGCGACATAGCCAAGGGCATACCGGGCGCGCGAGAGATAGACGACAAAATGAGCGACGCGCGCAGACGCGTCTGCTGGGACGAAATGTTCAAATACGCGATAGATCCCGAAAAGCCTATGCGCTATTATAACGAGCTGCCGCCGGAGGAACAGCACACCTGCTCAATGTGCGGCAAGATGTGCGCGGCGCGTACCATGAACAAAATCATGGCGGGCGAAAAGGTAGACGTAAAGTAAGGAGAGAAAATATGAACATACAAAACGCAGATTTCGCAACGTCGGCGGTAAAGCCGGAGCAGTACCCGAAGGACGGACGCATGGAGTTCGCGTTCGCCGGACGCTCAAACGTCGGAAAATCGTCGCTTATAAACAAAATACTTAACCGCAAATCACTTGCCCGCGTATCCGGTACGCCGGGCAAAACGATAACGATAAATTTCTACAACGTGGACGACACGATCTACCTCGTAGACCTCCCCGGCTACGGCTACGCGCAGCGCAGCAAGGCTGAAACCGAAAAGTGGGGCGAGATGATGGAGAGCTACCTCGCGAACCGCAGGGAGCTTGTGCAGACGATACTGCTCGTTGACAGCCGCCACAAGCCCACGAAGGACGATATGCAGATGGCTGAATGGATACGCCATTACCACGAGCGCCTAATCGTCGTCGCGACGAAGGTCGATAAGCTCAAAAAGAGCGAGATAGAGCCGAATTTCGAGCTTATATGGGAAACGCTCGAAATGGGCGAGGACGACATACTTGTGCCGTTCTCGACGAAGGACGACGAAGGCAAGGTAACGGTATGGGATATGATAGAAATGATGATGGCAGGCGAAATGTACGGAGACGGGGAGTGACGCTGTGAAAAGGCTAGGCATAATTTTAATTTCGGCAATAATAGCGGTTTTCGGCGTAACGGCGTTCGCGGCTGACATAAAATTCGAGCCGGAGGGCGGCGGCAAGTGGATTTACTGCAACAACCCCGAAGGACTCGCGAACAAAGACCTTATGAACCACCCCGATTATGAGCCGACGTATATAATGAACAACGCGCACCTCACGCCCGACGTGTACGACTTTCTGATGTGCCACATAAACTGCACCGACACCGACGACGGCTACGGCGCGGGCTACGACATAGAGCTTGACGTGGAAATGACCGCATCGGAGGACAGCGTTATAACGGTAAACAAGGTGTTTTTTGAAACGCCGCAAACGAGAAGCTACATCTACGGCGACGGCACGTGGGCAAAGGAGATGCACAAGGTCGGCTGCCTTAACGCGCTCGCCTCGTTCCTCGGCGTGAACCTCTGCGAGCGCAACGGCTCGTGGCTGTATACTGCCGAAGAATACGAGCCTGTGACGGTCGAGATAAAAAAAGGCGAAACGGTGTGGCTGAGCGATTACATTAAAAATTACAGCGTTGTGCCGTACCGCAAGCCCGTTGAGATTATGGGCGAAATCGAGGTCGGGGAGGGCGACATTTCCTTTAACGTCGCCGCGTTTAAGTCGAACGGCACGCTCGGCGACAGGACGGATTTTAACCCCGACGCGGCGTACGGCAAATATTCCTATACGCGCACGCAGAAGGGCATAGCCGACACACTCCCGAAGGTGAACGCGAACCTCGAATACACGATAGACAACACGTACCAAGACGGCGACCTTATCGAAAACAAGGTCTTTAACCAGTACGAGAAGGACGGCTTTGTGACGGACGCGTGGTGTACGCACTTAAATCCGCAGGACGATATATGGTCGAAGAAGATTGCGACAGAGTCCGACCTTCTGACGTTCCGCTACGAGGACGACTCGAAGCTCGACTACTACGGCTCTAAGGTCAAGAAGGATAAGCGCGACAACGTGTGGATATGGGATCCGTTCCACAGCGACACGACGTACTACGAGGGCGCGGTGACGTGGTTTGAAAGGGAGGAGGACTATTACCCCAACTACGAGCTTTCGCCGTACCGCTCGAATCAGGGCTACGCCTGCTCGATGGGCAATTACTGCGTAACGGAGAGCTACAATTTAAAGGTAAAGAACACAATGCCCGAGGACAGGTATTTTGAGTACGTGTCGCAGACCGTCTCGAATATTGTCGTGTACGTCGAGGACGAGGACGGCAAGCACAGCGGCTACGTAAAGGGCGAATGGGGCGGCGACGTCAAGGACGTTCTCGCGAGTGTCCGCATACCGGCAAGGAGCGAAAAGGAATTTTCAATCAACGTCGTGCTGCCGATAAACTACGTCGGCGGACTTAAAAGCTCGTTCATGGTAAGCTATGAGCCGCACACCGATAAAACGTACGAGGACTATATAAACGAGGACAACGGCATAGAGGAAGGCGTTATAACGTACGGCGTAACAGCCGATACAGTGTACGACGAGCTTCCCGACGACGTTAAGGCGATAGTTGACGGCGGCGCGGAAAATTTCGAGATAACGCCCGCACCGTGGGGATATATGCTCCGCTACATCGACTGGGACGGCATACCGTATTACTACTATGACCACTGGGCAAAGCTTAAGGATATGTATATGCTTGACGAGGACTACAACATCACGGGACGCTGCACCCCCGATTTTATAACGCGACTTGCCTTAACCTACGACGGCTGGTACTACCGCGAGGACGCGGACGGCAGACGCTTCCGCACGCAGGACGGCACGAACTGGGAGGAGTACAGTTACCGCCTGCCACTCCCCGAAATAACGTATAACGAGGATGAGCCGTCGAAATGGGCGGTTGACGAGGTGAGCCGCGCGTACGAGATCGACGTCGCGCCGTACGATTTGAAGGATAAGCTCACGTATGACGAGGGCATGACGCGCACAATCTTCTGTTACGTGCTTTCGAGTATGCTTGAACGGTGCGACAGTATGCCGGAGGACATTGACGATGATATTAAATTTACCGACACCGAAAGCAAAACAATACGAAAGCTCGCGGCCGCGGGAATCATATCGGGCTACGACGACGGAACATTCCGTCCCGATAACAAGATAACGCGTCAGGAGGCGGCGGTGCTGCTCGGTAAAACGTATGGGTATCTGTTCGGAGAGGCTGAAACAGACGGGGAATACGAGTACGCCGATGATGAGGAAATAGGCGATTGGTCAAAACCGTTTGTGACGCTCATGCACGACACGGGAATTATGCAGGGCGTGGGAGCAAACATGTTCTCACCGAAAACAACCTACACAAACGAACAGTCGATTGCCACAATAATGCGCCTGTACGACGTCGCCGCAAACCCGCCCGAAGTAACGGACGACACGACCGACGGGGACACTAAAACAGACGAAGAGACCGAACCCGACGGGGACACTAAAATAGAAGAAAACACCGAAATATAAAAAACGGGGACACTAAAACTTTAGTGTCCCCGTTTTTGCGTATTACATATACCCATACTTTTTCCTTTTCGCGAATATAAACGCCAGCGTCATAATCATAGCCGCCGAGTCGGACGCGACAAACGCCCACCACACGCCGTCAAGTCCCCATATAAAGGGGAAGATTAGTATCGTGCCGCCCTCAAACAGCAGCGTCCGCGTAAACGATATGACGGCTGACACAATGCCGTTGTTGAGCGCGGTAAAGAACGCCGAGCCGAAAATCGTAAAGCCGGAGCAGAAGTAGCCGATAAGGAACACCCTGAACGCGTGAACGGTCATATCGCAAAGCTCCCTGTCGTAGCCGACGAAAACGCGCGAGAGCGGCGCGGAAAACAGCAGCACCGCCGCCGTTATCAAAATCCCGACAACGGTCGTTATCACCATGCTTTTCTTCAAAAGGTTTTTCAGTTCGTCCTTATTGCCCGCGCCGAAATGGTAGCTTATCACGGGCGCGCTGCCTATCGCGTAGCCGTAGAAAATCGCGGAGAATATAAAGCTCGCGTACATGATAACGCCGTAGGACGCGACGCCGTTTTCACCGGCAAGCCGCATAAGCTGCCAGTTTATCAGCATATTCATAAACGACGCGGCGAGGTTCGTCACCATTTCCGAAGAACCGTTCGCGCACGATTTCAAAAGCACCCTTGTGTAGAGCTTTGTTTTCGTGATATGCAAAAGGCTGCTGTTTTTGCCGAGGAAGTATACGAGCGGAATTGCCGCGCCGACGAACTGACTTATACCGGTCGCAAGCGCCGCACCCGACACGCCCCACTTAAATACCGCGACAAACAGCGCGTCGAGCGCCATATTGGTAACGCCCGCCGCGACCGTTACGAGCAGCCCCAATTTCGGCTTTTCAGCGGCGATAAAAAAGCTCTGGAACATATTCTGCAAAATAAAGAACGGCATCGCGGAGAGGATTATCCTGCCGTACACAACGCAGTCACCCTTCATACTTTCGCCCGCACCGAGAGCCGACGCGACAGACGGAAGCAGCACAAATCCGACAGCCGCCAGCACCGCGCCTACTGCCGCGCCCGCAAAAATGAGCATTGAAAAATAGCGGTTCGCCATATCGCGCTTACCCTCGCCGAGCGTTTTACCGACAAACGCCGTACCGCCGCTGCCGAGCATAAAACCGACTGCGCCTATAATGTTGAGCGCGGGGAATATGAGATTGATCGCCGCGAACGATGTTTTACCCACGAAATTCGACACAAAAAGTCCGTCCACGATACCGTATACCGATGTGAAAATCATCATTATGATTGACGGCATCACGAACCGTATGAGCTTATAATATGTAAAATGGTCGGAAAGACTTAATTTCTTCTTCATATAACACACCCTGTTCCTTTCGGCTGTATTATACGATAAACGCGCTCGTGTGTCAACAGCGCGGCATAAAAAAACGCGTATGCCGTGTGGCATACGCACCGAAAAATTTTATTTTACCGAATTTGCGACCTTGAGAAGTACATCGCCGGTTATATCGCTCTCGCCGCTTACAAGGTCAACGGAAACGCCGTCCTGCTCCCACATTACGTCATGCTCCGAAACCGCCGCCGTACAGCCGTTTACCGTGCCTTCGGTGACGGTCTCGGCGGTTGACGCGGTATAACGCGTATCATCGTTGATCACGCGCTCGTGAATGTAAAATTCCTCGTTGCCGTCATAGTACACAAGCACTGCGTAATTGCCCGACATAACGCCGTCATCGCCGATGAAGCCGTAGCAGTAGAGGAAGTCCCAGCCCTCCGGCATATACTCCGGCGTTTTGAGCGTGAAATTAAGCTTCGAGCCTAATTCCTCAATCGAGGTAAACACCTCCTCACCGTCGCCGCTTTCGGGAATAACTCCTTTTTCTTTCGTCGTACCGCTGACACGGATTATCGCATCTACATCATCGCCCACCAACCCTTTGTCCTTGAACAGCTTTATAATGCTTTCCTCGTCATACCGCGCGCCGCTTGCGTCGTATAAGTCGGTGTATGACGTTATGCCGTCAAGCGACGTTATCTCATTTCCGTCCTTGTCGAAAATGCAGCCTTTAAGCGTCTGCGTAAGCGTTTCCTCCGCCTCGCTGTAATCCGTCTGTACCACGTCGTTATGACCTGTCTGCACGACATTTATGATACGCTCCATCATATTCTGCGCAAAGCCGGTCTGCGCCGCTATCGCAATCGCCGCCGCGCACGCCGCCAGCGCCGCGCACTTCCTCCACGAGAAACGCGCCTTATTTTTCTTAAATTCCTTTTTCATTTCTCTACGCTCCTTATCCGTCAGTTCCATAGCTTCATACTTCGAGAAATCCGTCCGAACATCGTTCAGATAATCGTACTCGTTTTTCATCGTGATCACTCCTTTGAAAGCTCTCGTTTCAGTTTCCGTCTTCCGCGCGAAAGTCTGTTGTACACCGCCGACGGCTTAACGCGAAGCTCGCCCGATATGACAGCCACCGTGTCGCCGTCGATGTACCGTCTGCGGAAAATTTCGCGATCGCGCTCGGGAAGGGAAGAGAGAAGGTCGTTTATCTCGTTTTCCAGTTCCTCGCGCATTATGCCGCTGTCGGCTGTCTTGTCCGACGGAATACGCTCGTCGAGACACAATAGGCTTTCATTGTAATATTTGCGTTTGTAATCTATGCACTTATATCTGCACACCGCGCCTATCCAGTTTTTGAGCGTGTTCCTTTCGGGAGCAAAGCTTTTCATGTTTTTCCACAGTGCGAGAAGAATGTCGTTCATGCACTCGCCGCGGTAATTTTCGTGTAAATGGTACGACACGATCGATTTTATAAGTCCGCCGTATTTGTCGATCAGCGCGTCGAGCGCGCGCTCGTCACGGCGTATTATCCCCGCCGTAATCTCCTCGTCGGTCATTGTGCCACCTCCCTCGCAAACGGTATAAGAAACGTTTCTCATTTATTTATTCGTTGTAAATTGTGATTTTCTATCAATATGGGATTATTTTATACAGAAAAAATCGCAAAAGTAGGGGCGACCCTTGCGGTCGCCCGTTTTTATGTATATATGTCGGGCGACCGCAAGGGTCGCCCCTACGATATTATCGGAGCCATTCCGTGAGGCTCCCCTTGAGGGGAGCTGTCGCCGTAGGCGACTGAGAGGTGGTATTTAGAGAATTGCTGCCTGCCACCTCTCCGTCATTGCTCCGCAATGCCACCTCTCCTCAAGGAGAGGCTAACAGAACCGCAACACACACATCACGCCCCCATAAAACTTCTCATCTTTTCCACCGTGCCGTAGCTCATGGTATGTCCGATCGAGCAGACCTCTCTTTCAGCCTCGTCGTCGGTGAGGTTCAGGACGCACACCAAAAACCGCTTGATCATGCTGTTCTTCATACCGCCCATCTCGGCGATCTCTCTGCCCTCGTCGGTGAGAACGACGTCGCCGTAGGGAACGTGCGTGACGTAGCCCTTAGCCTTGAGCGCGCCGACAGCCTTGTTGACGCTCGGCTTTGATATACCGAGCCTTTGCGCAATATCGGTAGTCCTGACGCTCTTATTAGATTTTGAAAGCTCGTAAATAGCCTCCAGATATTCCTTCATGGAATTTGAAATATCCGCACCGTAAACCGTATTCATTTATATAACCGCCCTTTCTGTGCCGCGCGAAGCGCCTTGAAAAAACAAAAAGAGGGCGCGAAAACATCGCGTCCTCTTTGACACACTTCTATTATAAACCATTTTTCCCGAACATGCAAGAGGTAAATTAAAAATTTTCTTTTGAAAACGCGGCCGACACGAATTTCTGCGCCTCAACGATAACGAGCGGCATAACCGACAGCACACCGACGATTACCCACTGCAGTGCGTTTAGCGGCACAGCCCCGAACACGGGCGCGAGCGACGGAACGGAGATAACGACCGCCTCAAGTGCAAGCCCGACGACGAGCGACAGCACAAGGAACGGGTTTTTGAATATTCCCGCCTTTATAACCGACGTGTCGCTGCGCATGTTGAACGCGTGTACGAGCTGCGAGATCGACAGCACCGCGAACGCCATCGTCCTGCCCGTGACAAGCGAGCCGAACACCCTCGCGCCCGTCACGAACGCCAGAAGCGCGAGCGCGCCTATCATAAGTCCCTCGAATATTATCGACGCCCACAGTCCGTCCGCGAACAGCCCCTTTTTCGGGTTGCGCGGCGGTTTTTGCATAATGTCCTCCGACGGCGCGTCAAGTCCCAGCGCGATGGCCGGGAAGGAGTCGGTGACGAGGTTCACCCACAAAAGCTGTATCGCCGTCAGCGGCGACGACCAGCCGAAAAGTATTCCTGCGAACACCGTCAGTATCTCGCCGATATTGCTCGACAGCAGGAATTTGACCGCCTTTTTTATGTTCGCGAATATGCACCGCCCCTCCCTGACGGCGTACACGATAGTCGCGAAATTGTCGTCGGTAAGCACCATATCCGACGCGGACTTCGCCACGTCAGTGCCTGCTATGCCCATGCTGCAGCCTATGTCGGCGGCTTTAAGCGCCGGCGCGTCGTTCACTCCGTCGCCGGTCATAGCCGTAATTTCGCCGTTTGCCTTGAACGCCTTGACGAGCCGTACCTTGTGCGACGGCGTTACGCGCGCGAAAACGGAACACGTTTTAACTCTCTCCGAAAGCTCCTCGTCGGACATTTTGTCAAGCTCGCCGCCCGTTATAACCTCGCTCGTGCCGCGCGCTATACCGATTTTTTTCGCCGCCGCGAGAGCCGTGTCGGCGTGGTCGCCCGTTATCATTACGGGACGAATACCGGCGTTTCTGCACACGCGCACAGCCGCCGCCGCTTCCTTCCTCGGCGGATCCTCGATACCGATAAGTCCGATAAACGTCATATTTCTCTCGTTTATCGGCGCGACCGACGTATCGCTGCGGCAGCACACCGCGATCACGCGCAGACCTTCGGACGCCATGCTTTTGTTGTCGGCGAGTATTTTATTCCTGCCGTGCGACGACAGCGCCGACGTGCCGTTTTCCGTAAGCTCGAACGAGCAAAGCGGCAGCACGTACTCCGGCGCGCCCTTTACAATTGTGCGGCTGCCCTTTATGTCGCGGTGCTGCGTTGTCATGCGCTTGCGCGTCGAGTCGAACGGTATCTCCGCGACGCGTCGGTAACGCCTGTCGAGCGATGCTTTATCTATGCCGCGCTCCTTCGCGTACTGCAAAAGCGCGATTTCGGTGGGATTCTTGTTACCCTCCGCGCTGTCGCAGCAAAGCGCGCAGCACTGCATTAAAAGCGGCTCGTCACGCGTGACGGTTTTTGTCACGGTCATTTTGTTTTCGGTGAGCGTGCCGGTTTTGTCGGAGCAGATCACCGACGCGCCGCCGAGCGTCTCAACCGACGGCAGATTGCGCACGATCGCGTTTTTGCCCGACATGCGCATAACGCCCAGCGCGAGCATGATCGTCACGATCGCAGGAAGTCCCTCGGGTATCGCCGCGACCGCGAGCGATACGGCGGTCATAAACATTTCGAGCGGCGGCAGGTGCTTGAAAAGTCCCGTCACAAACACCGCGAGACAAATCGCGAGCGCGGCTATTCCGAGCGTTTTGCCCGTGTCCGCGAGCTTTTTCTGCAGCGGCGTCTGCTCCCGTTCCTCGGTGAGCAGCATATCGGCTATCTTTCCGACCTCGGTATCCATGCCCGCGGCGGTGACGACGGCGCGTCCCTTGCCGCCCGTTACGGACGTGGACGCGAACAGCATATTTTTTCTGTCCCCGAGCGGCGCGTGCAGATCGGACACCGCGTCAGCCGACTTTGTCACATTCAGGCTTTCGCCCGTAAGCGACGACTCGTCTGTCGTGAGCGAGCTTGACGATATTAAAAGGCAGTCGGCAGGTATCAGGTCGCCCGCCGAAACGGCGATAACGTCGCCCGTCACAACGTCCTCCGCGTCAACCGTTATAATGTTGCCGCTCCTTACGACCTGTGCGTGCGGCGACGACAGCTTTTTTAACGCCTCGAGGCTCTTTTCCGCGCGTTCCTCCTGCGTCACGCCGAGTATCGCGTTCGCGACGACTATCGCGAGTATTATAAGCGGCTCGGAAATGTCCGCGTCACCCTGAAGAAACGACGTAAAAAACGACACAGCCGCCGCCGCGAGCAGTATTATTATCATAAAATCGTTGAACTGCTCAATAAATTTCACAAATATGTTCTTTTTCTTTTTGCCGCGCAGCTTGTTTTTGCCGTTTTCTTTAAGCCTTCGCGCGGCTTCTTTTACCGTCAGTCCGTCCTTTATATCGGTATGCAAAAGCGCGGCTGCCTCGCGCGCCGTTTTGTTGTGATATGCTTCCATAGTCCGCCCCTCCGTTATTTCATGAATAATAATTATTCCGCGCCGCGCCGCTTTATTACAAGCGTGTCTTTGAATTGTAACAAAAATGTTTTAGTGTCCCCGCCTAAAATGTGGTACAATGGGGACATAAAAGTAAACCGGGGACACTAAAAGCAAATGAAAGGGGACACTAAAATGGCAAGACAGGCAAGAGAAGTGAGCAAGAGCGGCAATTATTATGTATCGCTTCGCGGAAACGAGCTTTACGTTACCGACGCGGACAGGAAAAGGTTTGCCGAAATCGCGGCTGAAAAGTTCGGGGGCGGCATGGTGTACGGACTGGAAATAACGAAAACCGAGATACGCATGGCTGTAAAAGAGCCGCCAAAGGGCATATCAATGGCTGTAAAGTCGCTCACAACCGTTTACGCGCGCTATTTCAACAACGTAAACGGCAGAGAGGGAAAGGTGTTCGAGGGACGTTTCCGCAGCACGCCGCTCGAAACAAAAAAGGAAGTGGACGAGTGCGTTAAGAACCTCAAAACGTCCGCGCCCGAACCGAAGAAAACCGAAAAGCCGAAACCCGCGCCGAAAAAAACGGTAAAGAAAACAGAAACGGTAAAAAAGAACGCTCCCGAAAAGAAGCCGGAAACGGAGAAAAAGCCCGAACCGAAGAAGAACCTGCCGTCGTGGCTTTTGTGATTTGACGTAATATATGCGCGCCGCGCCGAATAAAATAGTACAAACAACTATTTCGGGAGGCGACGGCTGTGAAATTCTTTGTATTCAGATTAAAACACGTCATAATCGCCGCTCTCGCGCTCGCGGCAGCGTTTGTCATAGGGTTTTCCGTGCCGCGCGCCGTGAGCGTCTTTAATGTGAACGGCAGAGAAATACCGATATACAGCGTGGAGCGTGACGATAACAAAATCGCGCTCACATTTGACTGCGCGTGGGGCGACGAGGACATTGACGCGGTGCTTAAAACGCTCGGCGAGTACGGCTGCAAGGCGACGTTCTTTGTAACGGGAGAGTGGGCGTCGAGGTGCGGCGCGTCGCTTAAAAAAATTGCCGACGCCGGTCACGAGATAGGCAACCATTCCTACAACCATGCCGATTACACGAAAATGGGTGCGAAGGAGATAACAGCCGACCTTGACAAAGCCGACGCGGCAATCGAGAAGGCTTCGGGCGTGAAGCCGCGCCTTGCACGCGCTCCGTCCGGCGGCTACAACAACACAGTCGTTAAAGCGATAGAGGACAGCGGCAGACAGTACATACAGTGGTCGGTGGACGGTATCGACTACGGCGACGCGGAGGCGGAGTCGATATATAACAGGTGCGTCAAAAAGACGAAGGCGGGCGATATTATTCTGCTGCACACCGGCACGAAAAACACCGCCAATATCCTGCCGAAAATCATCGAGGCGCTCGAATGCGACTATGACCTCGTGACCGTTTCCGAGCTTGTGTACAGCAGCGATTATACCGTCGATAATACGGGAAGACAGTTTGTGAAGTAGGTGAACCACATCGTGAGCGGCAGAAAGTCAAGCAAGTGCAACATAAATTTCTTTAGGGGATTTCCAGCCGAGGCACTTACGAGGTCGGTCATT